>JBAZYJ010000041.1:0-3160 GCA_041659385.1 Sphingomonas sp. | reverse complement strand
TCGGTAGTCCCGATGCTGGCGCACCGATTCGCCCGCCAGTTGCGCTCTGAATGAGCCCGCCGCGCTGCGGATCGGCTACGATCTTGCCGGTCAGGCTCGTCGTCGGCTGCGCTTCGCCCGCCGCCGCCAGCACGGTTCGGACGCCGATGATCCGCTGCACCGATTTCGGGCCGAACAGCTTGCCGTCTGAGGTTTTCACAGCAGCTTCGCCCGATCCGGCAGGGGCAGCAGGTGCCGCACCATGATCTTCGTCGCCATGCGCGGCAACTGGGGCAGGCCCAACGGGCACGCCGAACAGCAACTGCGCACCAACAAGCACGGCCAACCCGGTAGCGACCAGTCGGCGCGAACGCCAATACCATGCACCGGCCAGCACAAGCACGACCAATATTGCGATCAACAGCCATTGCCAGATTGGTGGTCCCGCCGCCGTGTCGGCGGCGGATGGAGGAACCGTCAAAGTGCCGGAGAGTGATTCGAACGCCCCGTCATGGCTCACTAGAAACGACAGTTCATGCGCGCCCGGCTTTTGAAGGCCA
The DNA here is from genome assembly GCA_041659385.1 of Sphingomonas sp. Lineage (GTDB taxonomy): Bacteria > Pseudomonadota > Alphaproteobacteria > Sphingomonadales > Sphingomonadaceae > Sphingomonas. Next base: position 2,621 of record JBAZYJ010000041.1, on the reverse strand, counting down.
TCGTCAGAATAGGTATAAATGCCGTTCGCGGCCTTCGCCTGCCCGGTCTTACCATCGACGGTGACGCTGACAGTCGCGCCCGTCACCGGCACATTGTCGGCAAAGCCGTCGATCCAGATCGTCAGATCGTCCGCCTTGGCGGCCGCGACCAGTTCGAGCGCGTCGGTTGCCGCTTCCATGCGCGGCGCGATCGACACGCCGACCGGCGTCGTTGCCGCACCGTGATCCTCGTCGCCATGGGCCATTGCCGATGACGCACTTGCGATCATCGCCAGCGCGGCCAGCGCCATCCAAATGCGTTTGATCATGGCAGAACGCCCATCGCTTGATTGAAGGAAGAGATTGCCGAGAACCGCGCAACCTTCGCGGCCGCAAGGTCGCGTTCGGCCTCGGACAACGCTTGTCGCGCGCGCAGCACCTCGATGAACCCGATCTCACCCTCGGCGCGGCCGCGTTCGGTGAGCGACAGCGCCTCGGCGAGCGCGTCCCGGCGCGTCTGCGCCTGTTCGAGCGAGCGTACCGCAGCGTCGAGCCGGGCTTGCGCTGCGCGCCGTTCGGCGACGAGCCGGATACGGGTTCGATTTGCCTCTGCTCCTGCCCCGAGAGCGTCGGAACGGGCGCCTGCCGCATCTGCAACGGCGGTCTGATTGCGCCCCAGCGGCAATTTGATGCCAACCAGCAGTGCGTTCCGAAAGGGCTCGGCAGGCACGTTCGGATCGCCGACGCCGCCACGTTCGCGTCGGACCCCGATGCTTCCCTCAAGCCGCACCCGCGCGCCATAGGACAGGCTGGTCGCCCGAGCGTCGGCGAGTGCTGCGCGATCCAGCGCTGCACGAAGCGCCGGGCTGTCTTCGGGGTCCGTCGCCTGGGCTTGAACTTCGGGGGGCAAGTTTTCAGGGGGAGGTCCAGCAAGTGCTGCATAGGCGGCTTCGGCGCGAGCAAGGTCAGCCTCTGCCTGGGACAATCGCGACTCCGCAGCCGATGTCTCGGCCTGGGCGAGCAACAGGTCGCGCCGCGCCTGCTCGCCGGCACCGACCAGGCGTGCCACCTGGCTGGCGGTGGTCGCGGCGATGCCGACCTGATCGCGGTCGACCGCTACCGCCGCGCGTGCCGCCGCCAGCGACCACCATGCCTCGCGCACCTCGCCCGCGATCCGCACGCGAGCCGCCTCAACGCCCGATTGCGCGGCGTCGCCTGCGCGACCGGCATAGCTGCGAATGGCTTTACCTTCTCCGGGCCAGCGAATGCCGGCCGAGACCGACGTCTCTTCCTCGATGATACCTTGAGACCGGGTCAACAGATCTGCGGACAGGACGGGCGGGCCAACGAACGGCCCACGGCCGCTTCGGCGCAATGCTTCGGCCTGCGCGCGGAGGGCGGGGAAACTCGCGGTCTCGGAAGATTGCGCGACAGCCACGTCAACCGCATCGTGCAAAGTCCTCACCGCAATCGGGGCCGCCGCTTCCTGAGCGTCGGCCATCGTGGGTGCTGACATTACTGCCATAACCAATATCGCAGCCGCCCGAGGGCCAGTGTGGTGCATTGAGGAGGATCTTCCGCGTGTCTGAAACGATTACGCAGCGCAACGACCCAGCCCTCAATATTTTTTTGTAAAAATGCGATTGGCATTGCGCAACAAGTGAGGGGTAGGTCGTTGCGCTGCGTATTCCGTTATAGAGCAACTCTTCAAAGGACCTACGAAATGCGTCTTTTCAAAGCACCGCTTATCGTGCTGGCAATTTCGGGCGGATCGTTGTCCGCGACCGCAGCCTATGCCCACGCTAAACTCGTCGCATCAAACCCTGTGGCCAACGCGACTGTCGCAGGGCCGACCAAGCTTCAGCTCCGTTTCGATGAAAAGCTCGTCGCCAACGGGTCGTCGATCCAGTTGTTCGTCACCGCTAAGCCACGCGCCAAGCTCACAGCGCCGATGTCGGTAAGCGTCACCGCAGCCCTCGGGCCTGATGGACAAACGCTCATCGCACCGCTCAAGCAACCGCTGACAACTGGGGCTTATCTGATCGCCTGGCACGCAACGACCAGCGACGGCGAGCGTAAAGACGGAACCTTCACTTTCAAGGTTCGCTAACCAGTCCGACCGACCCAAAGCATCGAAGGCTTACCGGACCAAGTTTGGCGCCCGAAGTGGGGGGACAACAGGGGACGGAACTCACTCGCTTCGAGGATGTTTTAGGCCTTACTTGACCCCGATACGGCGTCAGACGCAGCAATCGCAAATAGAGAATTATGTTTGAGGGCTGCGCGATTTCCGTGCGTATTCAACAATGTCGCCCATGAAACCAAGCTCGAACGGATTACCATGAACCACGCCATCGATCGTCGCCAATTGCTTCGTGCTGGCGCCGCTGCGGGCGGTACCTTTGCGCTCGCTGCATGGATGCCCGCCTGGGCGCAGCCGCTCTCGCCGGGGCTGACCACGCCGCTGCCGATGGTGTCGGGCGAGGACATCACACTCAGGATCGCGCGTCAGACGATGATGATCGACGGTCGCCCATCCCGCGCAATAGGGATCAACGGCACTGTGCCTGGGCCCCTGATCCGCCTGCGAGAGGGTCAGAATGTTCGCCTCAATGTCATCAACGATCTCGACGAGGACAGCT
>JBAZYJ010000040.1:0-3830 GCA_041659385.1 Sphingomonas sp. | reverse complement strand
GTGCGCGGATCGACCTGATATTCCAGGCCGAATTTGGGCGTGAAAGAACGGAAAATCCGGTATGGCACGCAATCGCCAGCAGCGAACCCGATCGTCGTCAATCCCGCGCCGCATTGGATCTGCAATGTGCCGGCCGCTTCGCTGGGCGTGATTATGCCAACGGCAGGATCATAAGGGGTGACCAGATCAAAAGCGCCCTGATTGATCGCCGCCTTGCGCTCAACGCTGTACCTGGCGCCCAACGTCACGCTTAACTTGCTGCCGATATGGCGAGTATATTGGCCGAACGCCGCATAGGCATCGGTCTTGATTTCCGAACCGTCAAAATACCCTTGCGCCACCGTCCCCGGCGCGGGAACCGGGACACCAAAGACGTTGAGGATGATGTTGTTCCAGGGAATATTGTTATTCCCCCGATCGGTCTCGTGATAATAGAACAGCCCGGCCAGCCAGTCCGAGGACGGCGTCCGCCCCGAAAGCTGGAACTCCTGGCTGAATTGCTTCGAATTGTCGGCAAGCAGGGTCCGGCTGGCGATATACACGCTGGTCTGGTCCAGATCCCCGATGGTACGATTGCGGCCGCGCCGATAGGACGTGATCGATTTCAGGTCGCCAAAGCCCAGATCATAATCCAGCTTCGCCGCAACACCCCAGAAAGTGGCGCTGTGTTCCGGGTCCAGGTCGCTGGAAATGTCCCGCACGCGCGTTGGCAATTGACCGCCCAGCGGCAGCGAACTGCCATCGGGCAGCGGCAGCGCGACTCCGAACGGCGCGGCACCAAACGGGGTTCCGCCATAATGTGGAGTCTGCCGATCGTCCGAATGCGAATAGTCGGCGGACAGCAACGCGCTGAAACGGCCGCCAGGTTTGATCGCCAATTTGAATCGAACGGCTTGATCGTCGGCATCGTCGATGCGCGTCCCGGTGAACTCGTTTCGTCCATAGCCGCTATGGTGGTTGACTCGGAACGCCAGGCGATATTGCAGGACGTCCGATCCGCCAAGCAATGGGCCGCCAATCGCGCCTTCCCCCGCGAAATGTTCGTAAGTGCCCGCCGTCGCCTGGAAATAGCCACCGGTATGGGGCGTCGGATCAGCCGTGATCAGATTGATCGCGCCACCCGTTGCGTTGCGACCGTAAAGCGTTCCCTGCGGCCCGCGCAGCACCTCCACGCGTTGGACATCGTAGAAACCGGCCAGCACCGCGGCCGGGCGCTGAATGAAAACGCCGTCCTGATGGAAAGCGATACTGCCCTCCACTCCCCAATTGACGGCATTCAAGCTGATGCCACGCAGCGAGACATTGGCGGATCCATAGGTCTGCCCAAGCTGCAGGTTCGGTACGTTGGCGGCGATGGCGTCCACCGTCGACACACCCGATGAGCGTAGCGCGGCGCCACTGACGGCAGTAATGGCAAGCGGCGCCTTTTGCACCGACTCCTCTCGCTTCTGAGCGGTGACGACGATTTCCTCGATGCCTCGCTGGGCGCTCGCCGGAGCATCTTCCTCCTTTGCCGCGCGCGTGTCGGCATCGGTCGGCGTCTCGCCGGGCAGCGCCAGCGCCGTTACCGGCATCACGAACATGCAAGCCGAACCGGCCAGCAGGATAGCCCGCTTGGTAGTGGTGATCATCTCTCTCTCCCAAATGCGCCGCGTGTTTTTTCTTGTGGTTGTCGGCCTGCCCCCGTCTGCGCGGGGGAGTCGGCGTGCCAAGCACGTGAGCAGCGTCATTCTTGCATCGGCATATCTCAATATGACTACATAGTCAATATTAATGAACTTTACGGTCAATTCGTGAAAAATATGCTGATTGTCCGAGGCTTGCGTATCCGCGACATATTCGTGCCAGCCTGGCCTCCCAATTTCCCAATGCCGCTAGGTGATACTGGATTTGCCCGGCTCCCCGCCGGCACATATCCGAACTCTGACCATACCTTTTTAATATTTGACTTTATCGTCATCTGTGTGATGATGCCGGATAGAAAGAGAGTCACCACTCGGCAAATTCGGGATGGCGGCGACAAAACAGGAGAGGTATCGGGACCGGCACTCCGGCAGCGTACCGTCTATCTATAGGGACAACCGCGCTGCCCGCTCGCCTGCCCTGCCCCTCTCCACCGGAGGGAACCCTGAGAGGTAGCAATGCTGGCAATCGATTTCTTTGAACGCGGTGTGGCGCGCTATCCGCATGAAATACTCGTGACGGATGGCGAACGAGCGGTGAGCTATGCCGAAATGGGCGAAATCGTCGACCGCGCAGCACGCATGCTGGTGGCGGATGGTATTCGACCCGGCGATCGTATCGCAATCCTGTCGCCCAACCATCCGATGGTCCTTGCCTGCCAGTATGCAACCATCAAGGCAGGCGGCGTTTGGGTGCCGTCCAATTACCGTAACACCTTTGCCGATACCGCGCAGCAGTTCCAGACGCTGGAAGTCAATTGGGTATTCTTCCACAGCAGCATGGCAGCGAACCTCCAGGTGATCCGCGCCGAACTTCCGCTGTTGCGCGGCCTGGTATGTATTGACGCCGACCTGGCTCTTGCCCCGTCGTTCGATCGCTGGTCGAGCGACAAATACAACAGCGTCCCCCTGCCCCGCATGGGCATGGACGATCCGATGGCGATTTTGACGACCAGCGGCACAACCGGCCAACCCAAGGGTGCAGTGCATGCCAGCCGGTCATGGGAAGCGATGACGGCGAGCTTTTGCGCCATGCTGCCGTTCGAGCAACGCCCGGTTCATCTCGTCGTCGCACCGCTCACACATGCGGCGGGCGTCTACCACTGGACCATTTTGGGGCTGGGTGGCACCAACATCCTGGCGCCCAATGCCGACCCAGAGACAATATTGCAGATGATCGAAAAGCACCGCGTGTCGGTGTTGTTTTTGCCGCCCACGGTCATCTACATGCTGTTGACCCACCCCAATTTGAAAAAATATGATTATTCGTCGCTGCGTTACTTCATCTATGGCGCAGCGCCAATGTCGGTCGACAAGCTGAAGGAAGCGGTCGAGGCGTTCGGGCCGGTGATGATCCAGTGCTATGGCCAAAGCGAATGTTTGATGATGGGCGTTATCCTGACGCGTGAGGAACATGTGGAGATTCTCAACAATCCCGCTGTTGGCCACCGCATCGCCGCAGCGGGCCGGGAAGCGCCGTTTTGCCGCGTTGAAATTATGGATGACGAGGGCAATCTTCTGCCCACCGGACAGCGCGGGGAAATTGTCTTCGCCAGCCAGTACGTTATGCAAGGTTACTACAAGAACGAAGACGCGACGGCCGAAACGCGCTGCGACGAATGGCACCGCACCGGCGATGTCGGCTTCAAGGATGCAGACGGCTATGTCTATCTTGTCGATCGCAAGCGCGACATGATCATCTCGGGCGGGTTCAACGTCTATCCCGGCGAAGTCGAGCAGACCATCCTTGGCCACCCGGCGGTGCAGGATTGCGCGGTCGTTGGCATCCCCCATGAAAAATGGGGCGAGGCTGTGCTGGCCGCCGTCGAGCTGAAACCGGGCCAGACGATCGACGAAGGGGAGTTCTTCATGTTCTGCAAGGAACGGCTCGGCAGCGTGAAGACGCCCAAATATGTCGAAGTGTGGGACACGTTACCGCGCAGCACGGTGGGCAAGACGCTGCGCCGCGAGGTGCGCGCCAAATATTGGGAAGGCCAGACCCGCACCATCTGAGCGCTCATTCTGGACTTGTACCGGTTTCGTGCCGGTCAGCTATCTCACTATGCCACCTTGGCTTCGAATGCGAGCGGGCTGATGCCGCCCAGATATGAGTGTCGTCTTCGGGCGTTGTAGAACCCGTTTATGTAC
>JBAZYJ010000039.1:0-5381 GCA_041659385.1 Sphingomonas sp. | reverse complement strand
GGCCCTCGCGCGCCGGTGTTTGCCAGTCGGGATCGTTGACCAGAATGACCACGGACTTGCCCTTCACATCGACGCCGGCATAATCGTCCCAGCCGCGTTCGGGCGCGTGGATGCCATAGCCGACAAAGACGACCGGGCTATCCTTCACATCGATCTTCGGCGTTACGCGATACGTGGCAACGACCATGTCGTCGCCATAGGCCAGCGACAACGGTGCCTTGCCGCCCGAAAAGGTCAACGGCGTCACGTTCTGGGCGCCCAGCTCGACCATCGGCACCGCCTGCGTCCATTCGCCGTGATTGCCCGGTTTCAGCCCGGCAGCCTTCATCCGCTCGATGAGATAGGCGACGGTCTTGTCCTCCGCCGGTGTCGTCGGCTTGCGCCCCTCAAACGCATCGGACGACAGCGTCTTGTCGACATCCTTCAGCGTTTCGACCGAGATGTCCGGCGCGGGAGGCGGGTTTGCGTGGGTAACGGCCATCGGCAACAAGGCGAATGCGGCGACTAGGCCTAGCGCAAGCGGCGTCTTCTGCACGAACGAACTCCTTCAGGCTAATCTGCTCTAGTTACAGCTACCGGCGCGCGACGCAACGAGGACATTGAACTTCCGCAACGGTAACAAACTTCCTTGCGGCGGAATGAAAACTCAGTACCCTATCTAACCGCACAAGCTAATTGGGGGGGCGGTTGTCGTTGGAATTTTGGGTAAAACCAGGCTGCGCATTAATGGCCGCCGCCGGACTGATTGCCGCCGCGCCCGATGCTATGCCAACGCAACATCGGGCTGCCGAAACGGCAAAGGCATTCGGGGTACGGCAACAGGTGCAGCAGATCAGCTTGTCGCCAGACGGCACCCGTTTTGCGGTTTTGCTGTCGGTCAAGGCGCGTGCGCAGGTGCTGGCGATAGCCTCGATCGATAACCCCGCAAATCTGAAAGCCATCCTGAATGCGGACAGCGACCCTGAACACATTGAAACATGCGGTTGGGCCAACAACTCCCAGGTCATCTGTTCGGTTCGTTCTGCTGTCGGCAAAGTAAGCAACATTTTGAGTTATTCTCGGCAACTCATCATCAACGCAGACGGTTCAGGTATCAAATTACTATCCAGCCGCGACAGCCGGACGGCGCTTAACAACATACAATTCGCTGGTAATATCGTAGACTGGTATGGCGACGCTGGCGGCACATCGATTTTGATGACCCGCGCGTTCGCGGAAGAAGAGTCGACAGGCACGCTGTTATCCAATTCCCGCGACGGCCTGGGAGTTGAACGGGTCGACCCTACAACCCTCAAAAGAACGACGGTGGAACTGCCCAATAAGGCCGCTCAGTCGTACATCACCGACGGCAGCGGAAATGTGAGAATTACGGCAAGGCGCGGCAGCGATTCCAACGGCTATGCCAACAGCAAAACCAGTTATCTTTATCGCCGCCCTGGCAGCCGCAATTGGGAACCATTATTTGCAACCGCTAACGACGGAAAGATCAGCCAAAATTTTGCTCCGATAGCGGTGGACCCGACGTTAAACGTCGCCTACGGCTTTGACGATCAGAATGGCCACGACGCGCTGTTCAAAGTCGCTCTCGACGGTACCAATAAGCTCGAACTGGTCTATGCGAACCCGGATGTGGACGTAGACGAACTTATTCGCATCGGTCGTAAGAGAAGAGTTGTCGGGGTATCCTACGCAACTGATCGCCGTAAGACCGTTTTCTTCGATCCAGATTTGAATAAGCTGACCATCAGCTTAGTCAAGGCCGTGCCGCAACTGCCGCTCATTTCCTTCGTCGATTCAAGTGCCGACGAAAGCAAACTGCTCCTATGGGGCGGCAGCGATACTCAGCCGGGTATATTTCTGGTTTTTGATAAAAAAACTAAGCATCTGGATAAACTGTTAGATGTTCGGCCTGAACTGAACGACTATTCTCTCGCAGCGGTCAAGAGCATTACTTACACCGCCAGCGACGGCACCCAGGTGCCGGCCTACCTTACTTTGCCGCCGGGTAGCGATGGCAAGAACCTGCCCGCCATTGTTATGCCACACGGCGGACCTGGCGCGCGTGACGAGTGGGGTTTTGATCCTCTCGTTCAGTTTTTTGCCGCGCGCGGCTTTGCCGTGTTGCAGCCCAATTATCGCGGTTCCACAGGCTATGGCGACCAATGGTTCGGCGCGAACGGATTCAAGGCTTGGCGCACCGCCGTTGGAGACGTCGATGACGCTGGGCGCTGGCTGGTCAAACAAGGGATCGCCGCACCCGACCATTTGGCGATCGTAGGCTGGTCATATGGTGGCTACGCCGCACTGCAATCGCAGGTCGTCGATCCAGATTTGTTCAAGGCAGTGGTCGCCATTGCGCCGGTAACCGACCTCGACTCCTGGCGGGAAGAATTTCGCAACTACACCAATTTCAAGGTCATGGACAACATTATTGGCACCGGCGCCCATATCGAAGCCGGTTCCCCCGCCCGGCACGCAGGCGCGTTCAAAGTACCGGTGCTGATGTTCCATGGAGACCGGGACGAGAATGTCAGCGTTGCCGAATCTCGGCTTATGGCATCGCGGCTCAGGTCGCTTGGCAAGTCAGTCGAATTGGTCGAGTTCAAAGGGCTTGATCACTATCTTGACGACAATGACGCCCTGCCGGAATTGCTCCTGAAATCTGACACGTTCTTGCGGAGCGTAATGAAATTACCGGAGTAAGACTCGCTGCTGGTGCCGAGAATAACAGACGAGCGGTCTTTGCACCGGGAAATCGCCCGGTTCTCTTTTCGCGCGGGTTGGGTGCCTGCCCGAATTCCATTAGCCGTGATTGCCCGACTGCGGCCTCGCAGCCTTCATCCGTTCAATGAGATGGGCAACTGCCTTGCGCAGAAATAACGAATTGATAAGCCTGCCAATCACGGGCTTAAAACGGGGGCAGTGTAATGCAATGGCGCGCATTTCTGGCGATTGTCTGGCTGTGCGCCGCCGCGCCAGCGACCTCCGCAGAGGACAAGCCGAACCCGGCGCTTGAGGCCGCCCGGGCCTTTGGCGCTCGCCCGGCCGTTCATGACATCAGCCTGTCGCCCGATGGCCAGCATTTTGCCGTACTCGTTGTCGGCGCGCACCAGTCGGTCAATCTCGCGGTGGTCTCAACCGAAGACCCGACGAAATCGATGTTCATCCTGCACTCCACTGGCGAGCCGGAACAACTGACCAAATGCGACTGGGCCAACGACACGCGGTTGATCTGTTCAATCTATACCCGCACCGGCAAGGGCGTCGGCGCGATCGGTTTCACTCGCCTGGTTGCCATCAATTCGGACGGCAGCGGCCTTAAGCTGGCCAGCGGCAGGACGAGTGATGATGCAATCGAACTGACCCAGAATGGCGGCTCGGTGATCGATTGGTATGGCGATGCGCAGGGCAGCGCTGTGTTGATGACTCGTCAGTTCGCCGAACTCGGCGGCGTCAGCGCCGGAACCAGCCGACCCGGCCTGGCAGTTGAGCGCGTTGATCCCGTAACCCTGAAGCGGACAGTGGTTGAAACGCCCAATTCGCAGGCACGCGAATATATAACCGATGGCCTGGGCAGCGTTCGCATCATGGGCATCGCCCTGGAAGATAGCGACGGTTATTTCAAAGGCACCACGCGGTATGTTTACCGACAACGCGGCAGCCGGAACTGGCAGCCGATGGGCCTGCTGGTCAACAATGGCAATTTCAGCGAAGGTTTTGATCCCTGGGCCATCGATCCGATACTTGATGTCGCATATTCGTGAAGGCTCCCCAGCTCGCAACGTCGATGCGTTCAAGGCGCCGGTGCTGATGTTCCACGGCGATGCGGATCAGAATGTCGGCATCGGCGAATCGAGATTGATGGCATCCAGACTACGCGCCGCCGGAAAGACGGTCGAGCTGGTCGAGTTCAAGGAATTGGACCACCAACTCGACGATAGCGATACCCGAGCCCAGATGCTGGCCAAGGCCGACGCGTTCCTGCGCACGACGATGGAGTTGGCGCAATAAAGCAGCCCCGATAAGCCTCGGTGATCTGGCATCCACACCGCCCGGCACCACTGACGAATATTGCCGTTGAGCAAGGCAAGTTAGTCGCGTTCGACGCGGCAAACGTCTTGCGAACAGGCAACGCGGCGATAGACTGCCCCCTATACAACGAGGGGGCAAATCTGTTGATACTAAATCGATTTTTGATCGCTGGCAGCGCGCTGGCGATGGCGTTGTCGTCGATTGCGGCCGCAGCCGATTCAGCACCCTCCGCCAACCCGAACCCCTTGGAAGTCGCTCGCGCATTCGGCACACGCGAACAAATCCAGCAAATTAGAGCAGAATCCGATCATTCAGGTTCATATCCGGCGGCGGTGAAGTAATTGGCACATTCGTTGGGTGTGAAGCGTGGCAAGGCGTCGCGGATTGCATCCCATAGCTCGGCGACAGAGCGGGCGGCGGCTTTGCGCAGGATGGATTTGAGCTTCGAGAAGGCGTTCTCGATCGGGTTGAAGTCGGGGGAATAGGGCGGAAGAAAGAGCATGCGCGCGCCGGTCGCCTCGATGGCGAGGCGTGCGGCGATACCCTTATGTGCCGGGAGATTGTCAAGGATCACCACGTCGCCCGGTCGCAGTGTCGGCACGAGGACCTGCTCGACATAGGCCAGGAACCATTCTCCGGTCATGGGGCCGTCCAGCACCATCGGTGCGGTCATGCCAGTCAGGCGCAGCGCACCGGTGAAGGTGGTCGTTTTCCAATGCCCATGCGGGATCGGGGACCGGCACCGCATGCCGCGTTTGGCGCGACCACGCAGTCGCGCCATCTTGGTCGAGGCGCTCGTCTCATCGATGAAAACCAGATGCTCGGGATCAAGATCCGGCTGGGCGTCGAACCAGGCGCATCGCCGCGCGGCGACGTCGGGCCGCTCCTGCTCGCTGGCGTGCGCCGTTTTTTTTGACGGTAACGGCATGACGGTCGAGAAAGCGCCAGATCGTGCTCGCGGCGAAGCTGACCCCATGCTTCTCGCGTAGCAGGTCCGTCAACTCGACCAGCGTCATGTCCACCTGGACCTCGATCGCCGCCAGAATGATATCGCGATAGGCTTCAATGCGATGGGACCGCCGGTCGCCACCTTGCCGTTTGGCACGCAGGGCGCCCGTCTCGCGCCATTCCCGGACCCAGCGGACCGCGCTTGCAGCCGCCACACCGAACCGCGCCGCCGCGGCCCGTCGCGACAGCCCTCCATCAACCGCCGCTATTACGCGAGCGCGCAAATCTTCCGATAAGGATTTCGCCATGCATGCTGGCCTCCTCGTCCAGCACACAGGGTGAATCAGATTTTCCGCCTCATGAATAGCCTAACGATTCTATCCGGTCGGATTTTGCTCTAG
>JBAZYJ010000038.1:0-5949 GCA_041659385.1 Sphingomonas sp. | reverse complement strand
AATGATCAGTATCTGGCTGGTGCCGGGCACGACCTTGCCCAGATTATATCCGTTGGCCGCAAGTTCCCGGTCAAGCGCATCGGCATTGGTATTCAACACCGTCGATCCGCCGATCGTCACCACCGTCGCGGGTGCGCGGATCGTCGTATAGGCCACGCCCTTCTTCGAAAAATAGTCGAGCAGGCGTGCGCATTCGTCCCGCTGCACCTTGGCGAACACGTCATATTCGCAGTCCGGGCCGGATACCACCACCGGCGCGCGCGACGAAGCCCGCACCAATGCCGGGTTCGCGGCGGTTCCGATCGTCCAGAAAATCGGGAACAGCATGATCATGGTGGTGGCATAACCCAGCACGATCGGCAGCTTGCGACCGACCTTGTCCGACAGCCAGCCGAACAGCACGAACCAGAACAACCCCGTTGCCGCGCCGACGCCGACGATGATCTGCGCGGTCGTCTCTTCCACGCGCATCGTCACTTGCAGGAACGACAACACGCTGAACATCGCGGTGTACCAGATGACGGTCAGGCCCGCGGCAATGCCAAACAACGCGACGAACAGCCGCTTCAGATTGCCCGGATAAGTAAAGCTCTCAACAAACGGATTGGCGGCAGTATGGCCGCCCTCTTTCATCGCCTTGAACACCGGGCTTTCAGCGAGTTTCAGCCGCATCCACAACGACACCGCCAGCAACACCAGCGAGAAGATGAAGGGCAGGCGCCAGGCCCAGCCATCCCATGCAACGGGGCCGACCACCGCCTTGGTGCCCAGGACCACCGCCAGCGACAGGATGAACCCGCCCGCCACGCTCGCCTGGATGAAACTGGTGTAAAATCCGCTCCTGCCGGGCGGAGAATGTTCCGCGACATAGATCGCCGCCCCACCATATTCGCCGCCCAGCGCCAGTCCTTGCAGAACGCGCAACAGAATGACGATCACTGGTGCTGCGACCCCGATCGACCCTGCGGAAGGCACCAGCCCGACGCCAGCGGTCGCCAGCCCCATCAGGGTAATCGTCACCAGAAACGTGTATTTTCGCCCCAGCCGGTCGCCCAGATAACCAAACAGCACCGCGCCCAGCGGTCGGAAGCCAAAGCCGATCGCAAACCCGGCCCAGGCAAGCAAGGTCTGCACCATGGCATTGTCGGTGGGGAAAAAAGTGCGGCCAATGATTCCGCTCGCCGCCAACGTGCCGTAGATGAAGAAATCATACCATTCAAAGATGGTGCCCAGCGACGACGCGGTGATGACCAGCGGAATCCCGCGCGCCTCATCTGCCGGATCGGTTTCGGCCGTAACCGTCGCCATCATTCACTCCCCCCTGGTCCTGCCGCAGAGGATTAGCGGGATTTACCCCCGCGGCAACCGGAAGCTGCCGACCCGATGTCGACGGGCATTGGCGACGCCGCTCAGCCATCCCACGCGGCCCCCCGGTCAATTGCCGGCCGATGCCGCGTTGCCGGTCGGCTGGGCAACCAGCGCGGCGAACAAGTGGCTGCCTACCCTGGGGTCGGCGCCTTCATAGCTCAGCGGGCCTTTGATGTGTTTTTCCCAGCCGAGCGCTTCGGTCAGCGTGCCGTTGGCTGGTCCCGGCAATGGCGTCTGATAAACCGGATCTGCATAGGCCGCATCCGCCGTGACGACCCGCCAGCCATCCGCCTTCAACGCGGCGACCAGCAACGTCAGGTAGCGCGCGGCAAGATCCGTTTCGTGCAGCAACAGCATATGGGCAGGCGATCGGCCAATCGCCTTGCGCATTACCGCGTCGGAAAAATCGGCGGCATGGACCGTGGTGTCGACATAGAGCTTGGCGAGCGCGGCCTCATCGATCGGCTTGCCCGCCTTTTTTGCCGCGGTGGCCAAACCATCGAGATTCCAGTCAGACGCATCGACCGTGACGGCGGCGATCGTCAATCCCCGCGTTTTCAGCCCGTCGAGCACCGCCTGCCGCTTCACGGTGTCATGCCCGCCCTGATTCAATCCGGGGAAACGAAACCAGGGGCGATATCCGGGCCGCCCTTTCAGCCAATTCTCCGCCCTGTCGATATCGGCGAGGAATGACGCTGCGGGCATCGTCACCAGATCACGATGCGAAAAACTGTGATCGCCAATAACATGCCCCGCATCCACATAAGCCTGCACGCGAGCAGCCCCGCCCGTCGATGGCCCGATCCGCCCCGGGTTGACGAAGAACACCGCCTGCTCAACCCCCGCGTCACGCAACGCTGCGATCAACAACCGGGTGCGTTCTTCCGGCGTGTAAAACGCGCCCGGTCCGCGCGGCACATCGTCAAAGCTGAAGGCGATCGTCTTCGCATCCGGCTCGGCCGTGCGAAGCACGAGGTGCGAGCCGATCCAGCCTGGCGCGATCCAGGTCGGTATCGCCAGCGCGACAATCGCAACGATCAGCAGCAGCGCGCGCCAGGTCACTGCCCGGTATGCCTCGCCCCGGCGTGTCCCGCTATTGTCCACCGGCGATAGCCCATTCCGCGCTTCCCCAACCAGGATCTGCCATCTGCGTCAGGCGCGCGGCAGAGCCACCGGGATAATGGCGCTGCTCGTCTCGGCAAGCTCAAAAGCAACGCCATAAGCCTCCGCAAGACGATCGGGCACCATCACCTCGCGGGGGCCTCCCTGAGCGATCAGGCGGCCGTTCTTCATCAACAACACATGGTCGGCAACGCGCGCAGCATGGGCAAGGTCGTGCAGCACCATCACCACGCCAACGCCCGATGCCGCCAGACCACGCACCCTTTCGAGTAGGTCGAGCTGATGCGCCGGGTCCAGGCTCGCCAGCGGCTCATCCGCAATCAGCCATTGCGGCGTACCCGCCAGCACGCGCGCGAACAAAACCCGCGCGCGTTCTCCACCCGACAGTGTGTCGATACTGCGATCGGCAAGCTCTTCGACATCGGCCTGCGCCATTGCATCGGCGATGGCCGCGCCGTCCCGCGCCGATGGCGCTGCAAAGGGTGCGCGATACGGCAACCGGCCGAGCGCGACGATATCCGCCACGGACAGCCGCCATTGGACCGCCGATTGCTGCGGCAAATACCCGATCCTGCGCGCCCGATCGCGCGGATCAAGCGCGGCGACCGCGGCGCCATCCAGCGTCACTGCTCCAGATAACGGCCGCAGCAGACCAGCCAGCGCCTTGATCAGCGTCGATTTTCCAGCGCCGTTGGGGCCAAGGACGACCGACACCTGCCCAGCCTGAAACTTAGCCGAGACATCCTGTACGGCTCGCCGTCCGGCAAACGCCATGTCGAGCCGACTGACCGTCAGCACAGAGTTGTTCATGCCCATGCGGTCGCCCCTTTGCGGAGCAGCAGCGCGAGGAAGAACGGCCCGCCCAGCATCGCCATTGCCACCCCCAGCCGCACCTCGCCTGCGCCGGGGGCGATCCGGCACAGGCTGTCGGCGGCGAGCACCAGCGCTGCACCGCCCAACGCGCTGGGCAGCAACAATGCCGATGGCTTGTGCCCGAATATCGGCCGAAGCAGGTGCGGGATGATCAAGCCGACAAAGCCAACGACACCCGTCGCCGCCACGCCCGCGCCGACCGACAGGCCAGTGCCAAGCACCACCAGCGCCTGCACGCCCCCCATACGGATGCCCAGCGAACGCGCCGCCTCCTCCCCCAGCGCCAGCGCATCCAGCGCTCGCCCGGTAAACAGCAGCAAAACCGCACCGACACCCATGAAGGGCAGCGCCATGGCAACATCGCCCGGCCCGCGGTCGGTCAACGCCCCCATCAGCCAATCGATGACTTCGGCAACCGCATAGGGATTGGGCGCAACCGAAATCAGGAACGCCGTCAGCGCCCCGCCCAGGCTGGCGATCACCGATCCGGCAAGCACCAGGCCCACCAGGTTGCCCGCGCGCCATGCCAGTAGCACCAGCAACAGCATCGCACCGCCCGCGCCCAGCATGGCTGCGGCAAACATCGTCCCGGCACCGCCCAGCCCCAGCACAATCGCCGCCACGGCGCCCAGCGCCGCTGCCGATGACACTCCCAACACAGCGGGATCAGCCAGCGGATTCCTGAGATACCCTTGCAGCACCGCCCCCGACAGGCCGAGCGAAGCGCCCAGCGCGGCGCCAAGCACCGCCCGTGGCAAACGGAGTTGCAGGATGATCGTCCAACGCGGATCGGCGGAAAACCAAGCGTCGAATGGCACCCATAATTTGCCAGCCGCCAGCGACACCGCAAACAGCAGCGCAACGATCATGGCCAGCGTTGCCAGCTTGACCGCGTGCGTCATGCGCCGCCTGCCCTGATGGCGCGTAACCGAGTGAGTGCGGCCACGATCACCGGGCCGCCGCAATTGACCAACGAGCGCGGGAAATGCGCAAAACGAGTCCGCCCTGCCAAAATCCGCGCCAGTGCGGCGGCGTGGCGCCGGCTGACGTCCGGCGTCAGGATCACGTCGGGCGGGGTGCCAATCAACGACTCAACCGCAATCGAGCCGCTGTGCGCCAGGCCATAATCTGCCGCCGCGTTCGCCAGTCCGGTTCGGGTCATCATCTCATCCAGCATCGTTCCCGGTCCATTGACCAGATCGCCGCTCAGATAAAGCAGCGTGCGTGGGGACCGGCCCGATGGCATGGGACGGCGAAGCTCAGCCTCGATACGTTCGACCATCGCCTTGCCCCGCACTTCGGCGCCAACCGCACGCGCGACGGTCATCACCTGCTGTTCGCTATCGTCGATCGATGTCGGCCAGCCGAGTTCAAGCACGTTCAGGCCCGCTCGCCGGTAGGCGGCGCGACTGGCAGCGGGAGTGAAGCTGTCGGTCACCACCAGGTCAGGCTTCAGCGCGATCACTTCCTCCGCGGTGCCCGCCGTCGCACGAAAGCGGCGCGCGACATCGAGCGCCATCGAGGTCGCGCCGGGGTCCTGCGAATAATGGCTGATTGCCGCGATGCGGTCAGCGGCGACCAGGTCAACCAGCATCGCGTCGGCGCAAGGGTTGGTCGACACGATCCCTCCCCCGCCCGAAGCCGCAGCAGCCGTGCAGCCGCCCAGCAACGCAGCGAGCAGCGGAATTGCAGATCGCGGCAGCAAAGCGCCGTGCGTGCGCGCTTCGAACAGCCGGTCGACGGCAAGCCAGCATTTCATCAGGCATTGCCTCCCGGGGCCAAAGTCGCAAGGCAGTGTTGGCGCGGTGAAATGCGCCCACCTCACCCAGGTTTCCTTATTGATCCCGCCGTCGGAAACCCCGCATGTTGGCATCGTCTAACCAGACCGGGGGCGAGGTGCAAGCCAGGCAAAAATGGCCCGGCGAACACCCGCCGGGCCAAGGCTGGGCACCTAGGGAGCAACCTGGTGCGACTTCGATCATATTCCCATCTTTTGAGTGGGAAATAAAGCGATTATTGGGCCATCGAAAGGCCGGGTTTGTCGCCCGGTCGCAAGGCAATAAAAAAGGGGCGGCGCGTCGACGGCACCGCCCCTTTTTCAAAAAAACCGCAATTAACCAGCGTTGGTCATCATCGCGTCGGCAGTGTTTGCATCAACCGCATTGGCATCAACCGCGTTGTCGTCAGTCATCATCATGTCGTTGGCGACTTCGGTTTCGTTGACCGACATGGCGTTATCCGCCGTCTTGGGGGTGCAAGCACCAAGGCCGAGTGCAGCAACCGCGACCAGCGACAGAGCGAAAACTTTCTTCATGGGGACATACCTCCATCAATTGTGAGCAACAGCCCGGCGCCCCATTGCCCCGACCATATGCGCTCTAGAATGCCCGGCGCACCTTCTGTCGTAAATCCTACACGATTGGTAGGATAAAATTCATCGACTCGTCGCATTTCCGATCGCCGCCCGGATTGGGGAGAATCAAAAAAGCCCCGCCAACCCGGAATGGGCGGCGAGGCTTTTTATGGTGGGCGTGGCAAGGATTGAACTTGCGACCCCTGCGATGTCAACACAGTGCTTTACCACTG
>JBAZYJ010000037.1:0-5950 GCA_041659385.1 Sphingomonas sp. | reverse complement strand
GTCCGCTGCTCAGTGCGATCCGCACAGCCTCGCGTTTGAAATCATCCGTATGCTTCATCATCTCTCCGGTCTCCTTGATCGAGTGTTTTACGCTCAAGTCACCGGCACGAAACCGGTACAAGTCCATTCCCCTTGATACAGATCGGAAGACTGAAATGAGCGTTCGCCTCCATGCGCTGGCCAGCGGTCATCTGACAACGCCATTGGGCGCACTGGTGGGCTGAAAAACAGCATGGTCGCGGTGCCGACCCCCAGCGATCTGATCCAGCATGCCAAGGGATGGACGGTGTTCGACAGCGCGATGCAGGGGGTGTTGCAAACCGATGATCGGGCACAACGCGATCGGGAATAGAGGCTTTTTGCCGGGATCTGCACCCTCGATTATCTCGCGGGTGATGAAGTGCCGGGGCGGCTGCGCGCGTTTGCCGTCAACCCGGAGCGTATCGACTTTCTCCTCCGTTCCCACCCCCATTTCGCTCATATAGGTGGCAACGCGCTGATCCCCGATGCGCGCCAGGTGGCGCAAAAGCGCGAATAAGAGGCTGGCTGCACCCCTGAGTGCCAGGAGCATAACCATTATGTTCCTTCACAATATCACATGGGGCACGACCGGGCCGAAGCCGAAGGCGAGCATAACATATTCGGCGACGGCGGCGAATTTGTACTGATGGCGGGCGCTTGTTACACGCGCAAGACGCTGGAGAATCCGCAACCTCCTCCCGGATTTGTCGATCAACCGGAAGCGATGATGTCGACACTGCGCGAGGTCCGCGCGCTGCATCATCGCGCGGCGCAGCTCTTTTATGGCCACGAACTGTGGGCGCATCTGGACGACGAGCCGGTCAAGGAAGCCACACCCCTGCGCCTTGCCGCAGCAACCGCCGCCGCCCGGCCCGGATGGTCGCTGCCGATTGCATAAGGCGAACGATTAGCCACTTCAGCGCGGACATCAAAGCTGGTCAGCTGCGCCTGTTTGCCAAGGCAACAAGCCAAACCAACCCGCTGTTTCTCAACGAGGCACCGGCTCGCGCGTCCAAAATGCCAAATGGCGCCAGGCTCGGCGCAAGGAAACTGGCGGGCATCCCCGAAACCCGGTCAATATAGACAATGTCCGACAACGCTGCGTTACAGATCATCTGTTTGTGCCCGCCGGCCGCCATGCTTTCTTCGGTTGCAATAAAGCAGGTGCCCAGCGCCGCCATGTCCGCCCCCGCCGCAATGGCGCCGGCAATCCCCGCGCCGCTGCTGATTCCGCCCGACAAGATCAACGCTGCGCTGCGCATCTGGGGCATCAGTTCAGCGGCAAAGGCAAACGGATTGGCAGTGCCAGCATGCCCGCCAGCGCCCGCGCATACAGCGATTGCCGTCGACACCCGCGGCAATCGCCTTGACCGCGTGGCGCACCGAAACCGCATCGTGAAACACCAGCCCGCCATAGCCGTGCACGGCATCGACGAGCGCGTGATCGACGCCCAGGGTCGTGATGATCACCGGCACCTGATATCGGATGGCCAGCGCGATATCGGCCTGCGCGCGCGGGTTGGTGCGGTGCGGTGCGGCGTCAGGCTGACACCAAAGGGCGCATCCCCATCATGCAACGCGTCCCGGATCTGTTTTAGCCAGTCCTCAAACCCGTCGCTCGTCCACTGGTTGAGCGCAGGAAACGTGCCCAGCTACCCCGCCCGGCACGTAGCGATCACCAGATCGGGGCCGGACACCAGGAACATAGGCGCCGCCAGCGCTGGCGCGGCAAGCCGCGACAGCAGCGGCCCGATCATTCCGCCGCCTCGCGGTATTTGGCGAGTTCAAGCTTGCCAATCTGATTGCGGTGAACCTCGTCGGGCCCGTCGGCCAGCCGCAGCATCCGTGCCTGCGCATAGGCATAGCCAAGCCCGAAATCGTCGCACAGCCCAGCGGCGCCATGCGCCTGGATCGCCCAGTCGATCACGCGTTGGGCCATATTGGGAGCAACCACCTTGATCATCGCGATTTCGGCGCGCGCCGCGCGGTTGCCCGCCCGATCCATCATATGGGCTGCCTTAAGTGTCAGCAGGCGCGCCTGTTCGATCATCATCCGGCTTTCGGCGATGCGTTCCAGCGTAACCGATTGTTCGGCAATCGGCTTGCCAAAGGCGACCCGGCCCAGCACACGGCGACACATCGCCTCCAACGCGCGCTCGGCCTGGCCGATCAGCCGCATACAGTGGTGGATTCGCCCCGGCCCCAGCCGCGCCTGCGCGATCTCGAACCCGCGACCCTCGCCCAGCAGGATGTTGTTGGCAGGCACCACCACATCGTCAAACGCGATTTCCATATGGCCGTGCGGCGCGTCGTCATATCCGATCACCGGCAGCGGCCGCAGCACCGAAACGCCAGGCGTATCCGCCGGCACCAGGATCATCGATTGCTGTTGGTGGCGGGGCTGGTCCGGATCGGACTTTCCCATCAGGATATAGATTGCGCAACGCGGATCGCCCGCGCCGCTAATCCACCATTTCCGCCCATTGATGACATAATTACTGCCCTGCCGCTCGATCCGGCAAGCGATGTTGGTCGCATCCGACGACGCAACGGCCGGTTCTGTCATCGCAAAGGCGGAACGGATGCGACCGTCCAGCAGCGGGTCCAGCCACGCCGCCTTTTGCGCGTCGGTTCCAAACCGGTGCAGCACTTCCATATTACCAGTGTCGGGCGCGGCGCAGTTGAACAATTCGGGCGCCCAATGCACGCGGCCCATAATTTCGCACAGCGGCGCATATTCGGCGTTGGTAAGGCCGCCGCCTGCCTCTGCATCGGGCAGAAACAGGTTCCACAGCTCTTCGGCACGGGCACGAACCTTCAGTTCCTCGATCAAGGGAACGACCGCCCAGCGATCACCCGATGCCACTTGCGCGTGGTACGCTGCTTCGCTGGGATAGACATGCGCGTCCATGAACGCGCTCAACCGGTCACTCAGGGCAAGAGCGCGTGGCGAAGGGGCAGGAAAATCCATCGGTTATCCTCAGTTTGGAGTATCGATCAGCGGTAGCGCCAGATTGGCGATCGGTTCGGCCAAAGCGCCAGTTTTGCCAGCTTCCGCGCTGGAGGCATTGCCAGCCCGTGCCCGCGCCGCCACGCCTTGCAGAATCGCGGCCAGCCGGAACAGATTATTGGCGATGTAGAACGGCCAGTCACCGATCGCATCGCGCCCGGTGCGGCGGCAATATGCTGCGACATAGACGTCAAGCGGGGGAATGCCGAGCGCAGCAAGATCGCACCCCGCAATCCCGCGAAACAGGTCGGGCGGAATATACCAGGCCAGGCAGTGATAGGCGAAATCGGCCAGCGGATCGCCCAGCGTGGACAATTCCCAGTCGAGCACGGCCCGCACCTCTGCACGGTCTGGCGCGAAGATCAGATTGTCGAGGCGGAAATCGCCATGGACGATGCGCGTCGGCTGTTCAGGCGGCAAATGCCGTGGCAGCCATTCGATCAGCGCCTCCATTGCCGCGATGCGATGCGTCTCGCTTGCCCGATATTGCCGGGTCCATCGTACGACCTGCCTGGCCAGATAGCCGTCGGGCCGCCCGTAATCGCCAAGGCCCAGCGTGACCGGGTCATAGCCATGCAACCGAGCCAGCGTCTGGTTGGCCGCATCATAAATCGCGCCGCGTTCATTCGGGGCCAGGCCAGGCAGCGATTGTTCCCAGAAAATTCGCCCCTCGACATGATCCATCACGAAGAAACTGCTGCCCGCGACATCGCGGTCGGTGCACAACAGATGCGGCATCGCGACGGGAAAACCCGCCTGCCCCAAAGCACGTGTGACGCGATATTCACGGTCCACGGCATGTGCAGACGGCAACAGATCGCCGAGCGGTTGCCGCCGCAGCACGAATTCGCGGCCATCCGCACGCAGCCGGAACGTGGGGTTGGACTGGCCGCCGGGAAATTTCTCCAGCCGTTCGATTTCTCCTGCGATCAAGCCTTCGCCGATCAGCCACGCCGCCAATCGACCGGTCGGCAACGGGTTGTCCCCGGCATCCGGCTCCGACATTTTAACCCCGCCTACAGAGATAAACTTGATAGTCTGATAAAATGACTTTATCGTCAATTTATGGCATGTAAAGCCCAAAGGGTGCGAACCGGCACCGGCGTGTATAGTTGCGGCGACGACAGACGCTGCCGCGACTCAAGGGGAGGAAACAGGATGTTGAGTGGAAACCATGTGTTCCCCCGGCAGGAACGGCTGGTCTATGGCTTCTCGGCGGCACAGGTGCTGCCAGACGATGCAGCGCGCAACGGCTGGAAACGCGCCTTCGTCATCAGCAGCAGATCGGTTGCCGTCAGCGATTATGCAGCAGCGATAATAGCGGCGCTGGGCTCGCGGATTGCGGGAATATACCCTGGCGTGACCGCACATTCGCCAATAGCCTCAGTCATCGAGGCGGCAAATAGTGCGCGCGCATGCGCGGCCGATGTCATCATCGCGCTGGGCGGCGGATCGGTGATCGACGCGGCCAAAATGGCGCAGGCATGTTTATGGACCGGCATCGATGCAGTGGTTGACCTGCCCGATTTTGCTGCCCGCCACGCCCGCACTCGCCACCAATCGCCAAACCCGCGCCTGATCGCAATTCCCACTACGCTTTCGGCCGCCGAATTTACACACATCGCAGGAATCACGGACCCGCAGACCGGCATCAAACATATCTTCGAGGCGGCCGCCATAATACCGCGTCTTGTGATCCTTGACCCCGCCGCGACGCGCGAAACGCCAATGCGACTGATGCTGGGCACCGGCATTCGCGCCGTCGATCATTGCGTTGAGACATTATGTTCGATCGCCCCCACCCCCTATGGTGACGCGACAGCGGCCGAAGGATTGCGGCGGCTGCCGGCGGCGCTGCGCGCGCTGCATGCAAATCCAGATGACCTGGCTGCGCGTCTTGAGTGTCAGCTTGGCGCATGGATGGCGATTTCCGGCCCGGCATCGGGCGTGCCGGCAGGCGCCAGCCACGCCGTGGGGCGCGTGCTTGGCGGCGCATTTGGCGTGGCCCATGGAGAAACTTCATGCGTGATGCTGCCCGCTGCGCTGAACTGGAATCGCGGATACGACGATGGCGCGCAGGCACGCGTCGCTGCACTAATGGGCCACGACGGCCCAGCGGCAAACGCGGTCGCCGCGCTGGTCGCTGATCTGGGGTTGCCAGGCTCACTGCGCGCGGTGGGCGTGGCGCCCGACGCGTTCGGCGAAATCGCCGACAAGACGCTGCTTATGATCCGCCACCACGCCACATCGGGCAATCGCCGTCCAATTCGCGCCGCGCGCGACGTGCTGGAGATCTTAGCGCTCGCAGCGGGTTGAGCCGGCGGATCAGAACTGCGGCGCGCGCTTTGCCAGGAATGAGGCGCATCCTTCGGCGAATTCGGCGCCGGTCAGGCACGGCGCCTGCGCGGCAAGCTCCGCTTCAAGAAACGTGTCGAAATCGCCGCCAGTGCGGTTGAACAGCCATTTGTTGCGCGCAAAGGCATGCGGCGGCAGGCGCGCCAGGGCGGATGCGTGGGCCAATGCCTGGGCCTGAACCTGGGCATCCGCAACGCTCTCGTCGGCGATGCCAAGCCGTTCCGCCTCAAGCCCGCCGATAACCCGCGCTTCATACACCAGCCGTCGTGCCCGCTGCCAACCGGCGCGCCGTGCGAGCAGCCACGCAGCACCCATGTCCGGCACCAGCCCGATGCGCAGGAACGGCACGGCAAAGCGCGCACCATGCCCCATGACAACGTGATCTGCCGCCAGGGCAAATCCGGCGCCACCACCGGCACAAGCACCCTCGACTGCCGCGACCAGCGGCTTGGGCGCTGCGGCAAGCAGCCGTACAATCGCCAGCGTCTCGCGGTGGTAGGCGAGAAACGCCTCCCCCGTCATCGTCTGCATCCAGCCGATGTCGCCTCCGGCGGAAAAATGCCC
>JBAZYJ010000036.1:0-6152 GCA_041659385.1 Sphingomonas sp. | reverse complement strand
CCTATGCCGGGCTGTGGTACACCGAAGCCGTGGTGGCGATGGCGTTGATCGTGACATTGTTCTGGTTGCGCGAACCTGCCCCGCCACGGCGTTGATGACGATGTGTTGCTCAGGGCTGGCGCGCCCGTGCCGGCCCCGCTAACGCCTGTGTGATGATGCCTGCACATTTGCGACTGCGGTTCGATGGCGATGCCCTTGCCGCCAATTGGCACGATTTGGCGCGGATGAGCGCGCCTGCGGCTTGCGGGGCAGCGGTAAAGGCCAATGGCTATGGCCTGGGTGCCGCCCGCGTTGCCGAGACCCTGGCGAGCGCAGGGTGCCGCGATTTCTTCGTGGCGACCTGGGCGGAGGCTGCTGAACTGGCGCCGTTGAAGCTGTCGGTATCGGTGTTGCACGGCGTGTTTGATGATGACTTGCCGTTGGCGCTTTCCGGGATAGCGCGCCCCGTGCTGAACAGCGTCGGGCAAATTGCGCGTTGGCGTTCGGTCGGCGGTGGCGCGTGCGATGTGATGGTGGATACCGGCATCAACCGGCTTGGCATCGCGCCAGCCGAGGCGGCGGCGATGACCGAGGGGCTGCAACTCGATACGCTGCTCAGCCACCTTGCCTGCGCCGACGAAGACGTGGCGATGAATGCGCGGCAATGCGTTGATTTCACCGCGCTGCGTGGTGCGACCCCGGCACGCCGGATGAGCCTGGCCAATTCGGCGGGCATTGGGCTTGGCAGCGACTATCTGTTCGATCTGACCCGGCCGGGACTGGCGCTTTATGGTGGCCTGCCGCGTGCGGAACTCGCCGGAATGCGCCAGGTGGCAACGCCAGAGGCGCAGATCATCCAGCGCCGCCGGGTGCGCGCGGGGGATACGGTGGGGTATAATGCGACGTTCACGGCACCGCGCGACATCGAGGTGGCCGTCCTCCATCTGGGGTACGCCGACGGTTACCTGCGTGGCTTTTCAGGCACCGGCATGGCCTTTGCCCAAGGCGCAATCTTGCCGGTGATCGGTCGCGTGTCGATGGACCTGACCGCAATCGACGTGTCTGCCGCACCGACGCTGGCGGAGGGCGACTGGGTGGCGATGGAATACGAGTTGCCCGAAGCGGCCCGGCAAAGCGGCCTGTCGCAATATGAATTGCTGACCGGGCTGGGAGGGCGGTTTGAAAGGAACAAGTGAGTCAATCGAGCAGATTGGCCGGGTTGCAGAAATGTAACAAAAAAGTTGCGAACGCACGCATTGAGCGAAGTGGCACACCTCCGCCGGTTGCTCAACCGTAGTTCGCGTGCATAATAACATCACAGGTCGTTCGGCCACTTACCACGGGGGTGTTGATGAAAATTCAGTTGGCTACGAGCGCGTCGGCGCTTGCTTTTGCTATGGTTGCGTTCTCTCCAGCGGCGTTTGCCAAGGCAGGTCCGGTGGATGAGGCGGCGCCGGCGAATGAGGCACCCGCGACTCTGCAGGGCGCAGAAGAGCCAAGTGACTCGAAGGACGCACAGGTTTCAGACAAAGACATTGTTGTCACGGGTTCGCGTATTCAGTTACCAAATTTGAAGGCGTTCGAGCCGACGATCAGTACGGTCAACCAGGAATATCTCACCGATCGTGGCCTGACGAACGTCGCCGATGCCTTGAATGAGTTGCCCGGTATTCGCGGTAGCGTAACGCCTGGCGGCGCACAGGGGACCTTTGGTCAGGCGGTGAATTTCATCAACATCTTCGGTTTGGGATCAAACCGCACGCTGACCCTCATCAACGGGCAGCGCGTCGTCAGTTCGAACGTTAGCAGCCTGTTCAGCCAGGGCGCACCGGGCACGCAGGTGGACGCCAATATCATCCCTTCTGCGCTCACCGAACGGACCGACGTAGTCCTTATTGGCGGCTCTCCCGTTTACGGGTCCGATGCGATCGGCGGTACAGTCAACTATATCATCAACACCAAGTACAAGGGTCTGCAGGTTTCGGCGTTGACCGGCGTCAGCGAACAAGGAGATGGGTTTCGCTACAACGGAAACATTACTTATGGCCGAGACTTCCTTGATGGGCGCGCTAATATCACAGTCTCCTACACGCGAGATTCGCAGGCTGGCGCGCTTTATAACTCGCGTGACTTCCTGCGACAAAATGTGGGCGGGGCTACCAACCCTTCGACGGCGGCTGCGGGCACTCTCGGGCGGGCTCCGGGTATTGGCTTTGCCAATGATGGTCGCTTGAATTCCGGGATTGGTTTTAACGATACTGCCAGTGATGGTTTCCCGGGGACGGTTCAGGTGCGAGATCTGACTATTTCGTTCCTTACACAGGGCGGACTCATCACCGACGCGCGGAACGCAGCGAACGGATCGGTCAGTGCTGCCGTGCGGAATTATCAGTTCGATACTAGCGGCAATCTCGTTCCCTTCAATCGTGGTATTCCCTTTGTGGGGATTAACTCAAGCGGCGGTGACGGTTTTCGGTTTAACGATTATTCTCAGCTCACCAGCGATCTTACTCGCGATATCTTCAACGGATATTTAACTTTCAAGGCGTCTCCCGCCGTAGAGTTATTCGTTGAAGGACTTTATTACCATGCATTTGGTAATGAACTGGTCCAACAGCCAACGTTTAACAGTAGCCTGTTTGCCGGCGCGAGCGGGCCGTTGACTTACGACGTAAATAGCCCGTTCCTAAACGCCCAAGCTCGTGGGCAGTTGCAGGCGCTGGGCGTCAATTCCTTCCAGATTTCCCGTGCATCCGTCGATTTGGCCGACGTTACCGGTTTCTCGAACATCGATTTGTTCAGGATCGTGGGCGGACTGCGGGGTGACTTTAACCTGAGAGGTCGAGACTTCCATTACTCGGTCACGGGCAACTTCGGTCGTAACGACACCCTTGACACCAGTCAGGACCTGAACAGGCAGAATTTCGTAAATGCGGTAAACGTGACGACCAATGCACAGGGTCAGATTGTCTGCACCACGACGCCGACTCGCAATGCGACACCGGGGTTCACGCCTGTGGCTGATCCGCGCTGCGTTCCCCTGAACCTCCTCGGTTCGGGTTTGGCTGATCCAGCGGCACGCGCTTATGTGATCGCGGAAAATGTGACCCGCAGCATCATTCAGCAATATGATTTCCAGGCGAACGTCAACGGCAGTCCGTTTGCGCTCTTTGGCAACAATGTCGGCGTCAGTCTGGGATATGAGCATCGTGAGGAGCGGGCATCATTCGTACCCAGCCCCTTCCAGCAGCAAGGCCTCGGTCGCTCTGCGGCGATCGCGCCCGTCAGCGGCGCGTATAATACCGACGAAATCTATGGCGAAACGATTGTGCCGATTATTTCGCCGGAGAACAATCTGTGGTTCGCCAATCGGTTCCAGGTTTATGGCCGCTTCCGCTATGTCGATAACACTGTCAACGGTGGATTTTTTTCGTGGGCTGCAGGGGGAGCGTTCTCCCCGGTACGCGATATTACTTTCCGCGGTAACTATACTAAATCGTTCCGCGCGCCGGCGGTAACCGAGCTGTTCCTGCCGACGTCGAACGCGTTCTCCGCTGTGCCTGATCTGTGTTCGCCGGCGAACATCGGCGCCGGTGCGGCCCCGGCAACGCGTCGGGCCAACTGTACAGCGTTTCTCGCCGCGTTCCCAAATGCCACACCACTTGATGCCGCCAGCGCGACAGTGCCAATTCGTACCGGTGGTAACCCATCGTTGCAGAACGAGGTTGCAAGCAGCTTTACCTATGGCGTGATCATTCAACCGAGGTGGGTGCGCGGACTTTCGATCAGTGTCGATTATGTTAATATCAATCTGGCCAATCCGATTGCCAATCTCTCGGTCGCCCAGATTGCATCGGCATGCTTTGACAATCCCGATTTCAACACTGCCGATCCAGCAAATGGTAACGCATTTTGTTCGCGCATCGGACGGTATGCGCAAGGTCAGGGAGGCACTGCTGCCAATGGCGGAAATCGCGGCGGACAAGTCGTGGTCGATCCTACGAATCCGCAAGTGGTGGCGGGTTTCGTAAACGGCAACAACATCCGCTATGACGGCATCCAGGCAACGCTCGATTACGCCACCGCATTGAATGGCCTGGGGTTGCCGGGTCGGTTGGGACTTGGCGGTACGCTCGATTTTACGCGTTCGCGGCTGGTTGACATCACTGGCGTTGCGCCGTCGCGTACGGACGGCACGGTCGGCGATCCGACATGGCAAGGACAGGTGAATGTCCGCTACGCCATTGGCAAAGTCAGCTTCTTTTCATCATTCAACTATGTCGGTGAACAGTTGATCTCACGGGTCTCGCGCGGTCCGGATATCCGCGAGATCGACAAGTATAATGCTTACTGGATTATTAATCCAAGCATCGCCTTTGAAGTAAATCCGAAGTTTAGAATCAATTTTTCGGTGACAAATGCCACGAATTATCGGGGGCAGACTTACAACGGTTATATCTTGCCGGCGAGCTACAATAGCGGGATTCCAGATCTTGGCCGTAGGTTTGCAATTAGCGTCCGGGCGAAGCTGTAAAATTCTTTAGATGTTATGGAAGGAGCCGCTCAGCGTTTCGCTGGGCGGCTTCTTTTTATCAATCGGATAGGGCGGCTAGCAAAAGATAACCTTATTTACCGATTGCCACCCCCGTCACCGTTCAATGCAAACGGCAATGCCCATGCCGCCACCGATGCACAAAGTCGCCAGACCTTTTTTCGCATCGCGGCGCACCATTTCGTAGATCAGCGTGGTCAGGACGCGTGCGCCGCTGGCGCCGATGGGGTGGCCGATGGCGATTGCGCCGCCATTGACGTTGACCTTGTCGGCGTCCCAGCCCATTTCCTTGCCGACGGCGAGCGCCTGCGCGGCAAAGGCTTCGTTGGCTTCGATCAGGTCGAGGTCAGCGATCGTCCATCCTGCCTTTTCCAGTGCGCGGCGGCTGGCGGGTACGGGGCCGATGCCCATGATCGACGGATCGACGCCCGCCGATGCCCAGCTTGCGACGCGGGCGAGGATCGGGGCGCCGCGCTTTTCGGCCTCTTCGCGCGTCATCAACACCAGAGCCGCCGCGCCGTCGTTGATGCCCGATGCGTTCGCCGCGGTCACGGTGCCGTCTTTCTTGAACGCGGGGCGCAGACCGGCGATTCCTTCCAACGTTGCCCCGGCGCGGATATATTCGTCATCGGCGACGATAGTGTCGCCCTTGCGCCCCTTGACCGTGACGGGGGCGATCTCGTCCTTGAACTTGCCTGCCGTTCGTGCCGCTTCGGCCAGATTCTGCGAGCGGACGGCGAACACATCCTGCTCTTCGCGCGTGATCTGATATTGCTCTGCGACATTCTCGGCGGTGATGCCCATGTGGTAACCGAAGAACACGTCTGTCAGACCATCCTTTATCATCGTGTCGGTCAGGCTGAAGTCGCCCATCTTGTGGCCTGCGCGCAGGGTTTGCGCATGGGGTGAAAGCGACATCGATTCCTGGCCGCCTGCAACGATGATGCTGGCATCGCCATTGGCGATCGACTGGAAACCGAGTGCGACGGCGCGCAGGCCCGAACCGCACACCTGGTTGACGCCCCATGCTGGTACTTCCTTGGGGATGCCGGCGTTCATCGACGCCTGGCGGGCGGGGTTCTGCCCCTGCGCGGCGGTCAGCACCTGGCCCATGATGACTTCGGACACATCGGCACCGGTTATGCCTGCCTGCGCCATGGCCGCCTCAATGGCGATCCGCCCCAGTTCGTGCGCAGGCGTCGTGCCCAGTGCGCCCAGAAAGCTGCCGACGGGCGTGCGCTTGGCGGCGGTGATGACGATGTCGGTCATGGAACACTCCTGCTGATGCCGGGTCGAATGGCCCGCTTGCGATTCCCGGCGATTACCGGCTTGGCGCCTATTTAGTGCCGGGAATTGCGCTTAGCCAGTCGGCAAGCGGTTCCCACAACCGCGGGCGTGCCTGGCTGCCCATAATCATACCGACATGGCCTGCGGAAAGGTCGCGCTGATCGGCGATACGGCTGGCCGTGGCGGCGGGAACGATGCGATCGGATCGGGAAACGAAATC
Organism: Sphingomonas sp.; assembly: GCA_041659385.1. GTDB lineage: Bacteria > Pseudomonadota > Alphaproteobacteria > Sphingomonadales > Sphingomonadaceae > Sphingomonas. The sequence goes on along the minus strand of JBAZYJ010000036.1, from coordinate 114 downwards.
GATCGTGGGGCAGTCGAGCTGCAACGGATCGACCAACTTGCCGTTGACGCGCCACTCGCCACGCCCCGGCAGGTTGTCGTGGTTGAAATCCTCGAACATCTGCCTGCCCGCCGC
>JBAZYJ010000035.1:0-7469 GCA_041659385.1 Sphingomonas sp. | reverse complement strand
GCGCGCCGCGGTTCTGACCCGCCGGGATCAACCCGCAGCCAGCGCCAGAATCTCCAGCACGTCGCGCGCGGTGCGGATCGGGCGGCGATTGCCCGATGTGGCGTGGTGGCTGATCATGACCAGCGTCTTGTCGGCGATTTCGCCGAATGCGTCGGGCGCCACGCCCACGGCGCGCAGTGAGCCTGGCAACCCCAGATCAGCGACCAGCGCGGCGACCGCGTTTGCCGCTGGGCCGTCTTGGCCCATTAGTGCAGCGACGCGTGCCTGCGCGCCATCGTCGTATCCGTGATTCCAGTTCAGCGCGGCGGGCAGCATCACGCACGAAGTTTCTCCATGGGCCACGCCAAAGGCGCCGCCAAGCACGCGCCCCACAGCGTGGCTGGCGCCTGCCGGCACGCCCGATGCCGGGCCGGAAATCGCCATCCATGCGCCAAGCTGACATTCAAGACGCGCAGCCAGGTCGTCGGGATTTGCATGCAGCGCGCGCAGCGCCGCCGGCAGCCGCCGCAATCCTTCGGCCGCTGTCGCGTCACCATAGGGGGTGGGGGCGATCGAACATAATGTCTCGACGCAATGATCGATGGCGCGAATGCCGGTGCCCAGCATCAGGCGCATTGGCGTTTCGCGCGTCGCGGCGGGATCAAGGATCACGAGACGCGGAATCAGGTCGGCCGCGTCGAAGATATGTTTGACGCCGGTCTGCGGGTCCGTGATTCCGGCGATGTGCGTGAATTCGGCCGCCGACAGCGTGGTTGGAATCGCGATCAGGCGCGGGTGCGGCGATTGGTGGTGAGTGCGGGCGTGGCGGGCGGCAAAATCGGGCAGGTCGGCCACCGCATCGATGCCGGTCCATAAACAGGCCTGCGCCATTTTGGCCGCGTCGATCACTGATCCGCCGCCCAGCGCGATGATGACGTCGGCCGCGCACGCGCGCGCACCATTTGCCGCCTCGATGACGGATGCCATCGGCGAATGCGCGGTCACGCCATGGTATATCCCCGCAATCCGCGAACCCAGCGCCGCCATTGTCGCAGACGCATAATCGCCGACGGCAACCGATCGGCTGGTGATGACGAAGGCGCGTTTCCAGCCGTTGCGCGCTGCATCGTCTGGCAGCACCTGTGCCGCCGCGACACCATAGACCAGCCGTTCCTGCCGGGGGAACACATGGTTTCCACTCAACATCCTGTTTCCTCCCCCGAGTCGCGGCAGCGTCTGTCGTCGCCGCAACCATACACGTCGGCGCCGGTTCGCACCCTTTGGGCTTTACATGCCAAAAAGTGACGATAAAGTCATTTTATAAGACTATCAAGTTTATCTCTGTGGGCGAGGTTGAAATGTCGGAGCCGGATGCCGGGGACAACCCGTTGCCGACCGGTCGCTTGGCGGCGTGGCTGATCGGCGAGGGATTGATCGCAGGAGAAATCGAGCGGCTGGAGAAATTCCCCGGCGGCCAGTCCAACCCCACGTTCCGGTTGCGTGCGGATGGCCGCGAATTCGTGTTGCGCCGGCAACCGTTCGGCGATCTGTTGCCGTCCGCGCATGCTGTGGACCGCGAATATCGCGTCACGCGTGCATTGGGGCAGGCGGGTTTTCCCGTCGCGATGCCGCATCTGTTGTGCACCGACCGCGATGTCGCGGGCAGCAGCTTCTTCGTGATGGATCATGTCGAGGGGCGGATTTTCTGGGAACAGTCGCTGCCTGGCGTCGCCCCGGATGAACGCGGCGCGATCTACGATGCGGCGAACCAGACGCTGGCTCGGTTGCATGGCTATGACCCTGTCACGCTGGGCCTTGGCGATTACGGGCGGCCCGATGGCTATCTGGCCCGGCAAGTCGCACGATGGACCCGGCAATATCGGGCAAGCGAGACGCATCGCATCGCGGCAATGGAGGCGCTGATCGAATGGTTGCCACGCCATTTGCCGCCCGAACAGCCGACGCGCATCGTCCATGGCGATTTCCGCCTCGACAATCTGATCTTCGCGCCAGACCGTGTGGAGGTGCGGGCCGTGCTCGATTGGGAATTGTCCACGCTGGGCGATCCGCTGGCCGATTTCGCCTATCACTGCCTGGCCTGGTATATTCCGCCCGACCTGTTTCGCGGGATCGCGGGGTGCGATCTGGCCGCGCTCGGCATTCCCCCGCTCGATGCCTATGTCGCCGCATATTGCCGCCGCACCGGGCGCGACGCGATCGGCGACTGGCCGTTCTACATCGCCAATAATCTGTTCCGGCTGGCCGCGATCCTGCAAGGCGTGGCGGCGCGGGCACGGGCGGGCAATGCTTCCAGCGCGGAAGCCCGCGAAACCGGCGCGCTGGCCGAACCGATCGCCAATCTGGCGCTGCCGCTGATCGATACCCCCGACCGAGGATAACCGATGGATTTTGCTGCCCCTTCGCCGCGTGCACTTGCCCTGAGTGACCGGTTGAGCGCGTTCATGGATGCGCATGTCTATCCCAGCGAAGCGGCGTACCACGCGCAAGTGGCATCGGGCGATCGCTGGGCGGTCGTTCCCTTGATCGAGGAACTGAAGGTTCGTGCCCGCGCCGAAGGGCTGTGGAACCTGTTTCTGCCCGATGCGGAGGCGGGCGGCGGCCTTACCAACGCCGAATATGCGCCGCTGTGCGAAATTATGGGCCGCGTGCATTGGGCGCCCGAATTGTTCAACTGCGCCGCGCCCGACACCGGCAATATGGAAGTGCTGCACCGGTTTGGAACCGACGCGCAAAAGGCGGCGTGGCTGGACCCGTTGCTGGACGGGCGCATCCGTTCCGCCTTTGCGATGACCGAACCGGCCGTCGCGTCGTCCGATGCGACCAACATCGCCTGCCGGATCGAGCGGCAGGGCGACAACTATGTCATCAACGGGCGGAAATGGTGGATTAGCGGCGCGGGCGATCCGCGTTGCGCGATCTATATCCTGATGGGAAAGACCGATCCGGACCAGCCCCGCCACCAACAGCAATCGATGATCCTGGTGCCGGCGGACACGCCCGGCGTTTCGGTGCTGCGGCCGCTGCCGGTGATCGGATATGACGACGCGCCGCACGGCCATATGGAAATCGCGTTCGACGATGTGGTGGTGCCCGCCAACAACATCCTGCTGGGCGAGGGCCGCGGGTTCGAGATCGCGCAGGCGCGGCTGGGGCCGGGGCGGATCCACCACTGCATGCGGCTGATCGGCCAGGCCGAGCGCGCGCTGGAGGCGATGTGTCGCCGCGTGCTGGGCCGGGTCGCCTTTGGCAAGCCGATCGCCGAGCAGACGGTTACGCTGGAACGCATCGCCGAAAGCCGGATGATGATCGAACAGGCGCGCCTGCTGACGCTGAAGGCGGCCCATATGATGGATCGGGCGGGCAACCGCGCGGCGCGCGCCGAAATCGCGATGATCAAGGTGGTCGCCCCCAACATGGCGCAGCGCGTGATCGACTGGGCGATCCAGGCGCATGGCGCCGCCGGACTGTGCGACGATTTCGGGCTTGGCTATGCCTATGCGCAGGCACGGATGCTGCGGCTGGCCGATGGGCCCGACGAAGTTCACCGCAACCAGATCGGCAAGCTTGAACTCGCCAAATACCGCGAGGTGGCGGCATGATCGGGCCGCTGCTGTCGCGGCTTGCCGCGCCGGCGCTGGCGGCGCCGATGTTCCTCGTGTCGAGCCCCGATCTGGTGATCGCTACGAGCCGGGCGGGATTGCTGGGCACGTTTCCCGCGCTCAACCAGCGGACGAGCGACGGGTTCGAGGATTGGCTGAAACAGATCCGGGGCGCGTTGCATGATGGGGATGCGCCCTTTGGCGTCAACCTGACGCCGCACCGCACCAATCCCCGCGCGCAGGCCGATATCGCGCTGGCCATCCGATATCAGGTGCCGGTGATCATCACGACCCTGGGCGTCGATCGCGCGCTCGTCGATGCCGTGCACGGCTATGGCGGACTGGTGTTCCACGATGCGATTTCGGTGCGCCACGCGGTCAAGGCGATTGCCGCGGGCGTGGACGGCGTCATCGCTGTATGCGCGGGCGCCGGCGGGCATGCCGGCACCGCCAATCCCTTTGCCTTTGCCGCCGAACTGATGCCCCAGATGCGCGGCGCGGCGCTGATCCTGTCGGGCGGGATCAGCAGTGGCGCGGGGATCGCCGGGGCCATTGCGGCGGGGGCGGACATGGCGGCGCTGGGCACCTGCTTCATTGCGACTGAGGAAAGCATGGCGGCCGACGGGCATAAACAAATGATCTGTGACGCGGCCCTGTCGGACATTGTCTATACCGACCGGATTTCGGGGATGCCCGCCAGTTTCCTTGCGCCGAGCCTGGCCCCCTTTGGCATTTTGGACGCGCCCGCCGGTGCCGCGCCGGTGGCACCGCAGACATTCGACGTCGGCGAGGAAATCACGCCGCGGCTGTGGCGCGATTTCTGGTCGGCGGGGCAGAGCGTGGGTGGGGTGACGCAGGTGGTGCCGGTGGGCGCGCTGTGCCGCAGCCTGGTTGCCGAATATCATGCGGCGGTCTGGCGGCTGACCCGCATGGCGACGATGGTCAGCGAACCTGCCTGACCGCGATTATGGCGCACCCTTCCGCCACGGACACGCCATCGGCACGCAGGGCAACGAGGTGCAGCGTCAGTTGATCCTCGCCATCCACCAGGCCGCGCACGCCGACGGTGCCGCAGCACGTGATCGCGTCACCAATGCGGGTCGGCACCAGAAAACGCGCCTCGAAATGGCGGACGGCGCGCGGATCGGCAATGTCGGTCAACAACCGGCCAAGCCACGCCATCGTCAGCATTCCATGGCCGATGACATCGCCCAACCCGGCGGCGCTCGCGGCATCGCTGTCGGTATGGACATCGACATGATCGCCCGACCCGCCGCAATAGAGGGCGAGCGTGTGACGGGTAAGGGGCGGGATCTGCAGCGTGGGCAGGGCCTCGCCAATCCGCGCGGAGGAAAGGTTGAACGCGTTCATGCCGCCGCCCGGCGCACCGCGACCGTCAATTGCTGCGTAGCGACCGCCTCGCCCAATTGATTGACCGCGCCGAGCGCGAGCGTCAGGAACATCAGCGCGCCGCCCTTGCGCGATACCATGGCGGCAACCTCTCCCTGTGTGGTGATGCGGTCCCCCGCGCAGATGGGGTCTGCGTAGTCGAAACATTGTCCGGCATGCAGCATATGCGCAACATGGATGCCCAATGCGCGGAATACGTCCATCGGGTCAGCCTGTCCCAGCATATAGGCGCAGATCGGAAAAGTCGGTGGGGCGACCAGACCGCGATAGCCTGCCGCCAACGCCGCTGCCTCGTCGAGGAACGGCGGGTTGGTTTGGCCCGTTGCCTTGGCAAACAGGCGGAGCTGCCCGGCTTCGATGTCCGCGCTGAACGGGCCAATAGTTCGGCCCACGCAATCGGCGGCGATCATCCAGGCCAGGCGGCGGCGGTTGCTGCGGCAAGGCCCCCGGGTGTGACTTCCCTGACCGGCCCTTCGTTCAGATGCGCCCACAGCTCGGGATCGTGGCCATAAATGAGCTGCGCGCCACGATCACGCAGCGCGCGGAATTCGCGCAGCGTCGACAACATCGCTTCCGGTTGATCGACGAATCCGGGAGGAAGTCGCAGATTCTCCAGCGTCTTGCGCATGTAACAGGCGTCCGCCGTCAGCACGATCTCACCGCCGTCCAGTTTGATGCGCAACGACTGATGGCCCGGCGTGTGGCCGAAGCTGGGCATGCACATGACGCTGCCGTCGCCGAATACGTCATGCTCACCGTCGGCTTCGATCCGGTCGTGCCCCAGGTCATATTGTGAAGGAACATAATGGTTATGCTCCTGGCACTCGGGGGTGCAGCCGGCCTCCCATTCGCGCTTTTGCACCACCCAGCGCGCATTGGGGATCAGCGCGTTGCCGCCGATATGATCGAAATGGAGGTGCGAACTGATGAGGAAGTCGATGCGCTCCGGGTCGACGCCAAACGCGCGCAGCCGCCCCGACACTTCGTCACCCGCGAGATAATCGACGGTGCAGATCCCGGCAAGAGGCCCCAGCTCCCGATCGCGCTGTGCCTGATCGTCGGTTTGCAACGCCACCTGCATCCCGCTGTCGAACACCGCCCATCCCTTGGGATGCTGGATCAGATAGCTGGGGATCGGCACCGCGACCATGCCGCTTTCCCCGCCCACCAGCGCGTCGAACGGCAGTGTCAGATGGCCGCAGGTCATCGCATAGAGGCGAACGCTCATTCAGTCCTCCGATCCGTATCAAGGGGAGCCAGCGCTCAGATGGCGCGGGTCTGGCCTTGCCAATATTTGGCGCGCACCTCGCGGCGCAGCGTCTTGCCCACCGTGCTGCGCGGCAACGTGTCCCACACTTCGACATATTTGGGCGTCTTCACGCTACCGAGCCGTTCCTTGCAGAACATGAAGAACTCACCTTCTTCGATCGTCTGGCCCGGTTTCAGCTCGACGGCGGCCAGCACGGCCTCGCCCCATTTTTCATGGGGGATGCCGACGACCGCGCAATCCTGCACCGCCGGGTGGCCAAGGACGGTCTGCTCGATTTCGCCGGGATAGACGTTGAACCCGCCCGAGATGATCATGTCGCGCTTGCGATCGACGAGGTAGACATAACCGTCCGCATCCTTGAAGCCGACATCGCCGGTGCGGTGCCATTCGTCGCAGCGCGTCTCCGCCGTCGCTTCTTCGTTCTTGTAGTAACCCTGCATGACATACTGGCTGGCGAAGACAATTTCCCCTCGTTGTCCGGTGGGCAGAAGATTGCCTTCGTCATCCATGATTTCGACGCGGCAAAATGGCGCTTCCCGGCCCGCTGCGGCGATGCGGTGGCCAACAGCGGGATTGTTGAGGATCTCGACATGTTCCTCACGCGTCAGGATAACGCCCATCATCAAACATTCGCTTTGGCCATAGCACTGGATCATCACCGGTCCGAACGCCTCGACCGCTTCCTTCAGCTTGTCGACCGACATCGGCGCCGCGCCGTAGATGAAGTAACGCAGCGACGAATAATCATATTTTTTCAAATTGGGGTGGGCCAACAGCATGTAGATGACCGTGGGCGGGAGGAACAACACCGACACGCGGTGCTTCTCGATCATCTGCAATATCGTCTCGGGGTCGGCATTGGGCGCCAGGATGTTGGTGCCGCCCAACCCCAGGATGGTCCAGTGGTAGACGCCCGCCGCGTGTGTCAGCGGCGCGACGACGAGATGAACCGGGCGTTGCTCGAACGGCAGCATGGCATAGAAGCTCGCCGTCATCGCTTCCCATGACCGGCTGGCGTGCACCGCACCCTTGGGTTGGCCGGTTGTGCCGCTGGTCGTCAAAATCGCCATCGGATCGTCCATGCCCATGCGGGGCAGGAGGACGCCGTTGTGTTTGTCGCTCGACCAGCGATCGAACGACGGGGCGAGAGCCAGGTCGGCGTCGATACATACCAGGCCGCGCAACAGCGG
>JBAZYJ010000034.1:0-7666 GCA_041659385.1 Sphingomonas sp. | reverse complement strand
TCTTCTGCAAACTCAAAGAGTTCAAGCGCATCGCCATGCGCGCCTGCAAAACCGACCAGAGCTTCGAAGCCTTGATCTACCTCTGCTCGGCTGTCATCAATGCCCGATGAATCTCAACAGACCCTAGCCTGGCGTGATCGGCGAAGTCGTCGCGGCCAAAGTGGAGCTCGACACTGTCACGGTGGCGCGAGAGTGCGACATAGGCCGAGTGGCTGTCCATGCCCGGGGTTGCAAGCACATGGACCCGCTCGACGGTCATGCCTTGCGCCTTGTGGACGGTGGCGGCGTAGCCATGATCGATATGCGCATAGTCCCTGGTGTCGAAGGCGAGCCTGCGCCCCTGGTCGGTGGCAACGATCATGCTCTGCGCGCTCACCTGCTCGATGGTGCCGAGCGTGCCGTTCTTGACCCCGAGCCCGCGCTCGTTGCGGAAGAACATGACCCGATCACCGCTGGCAAAGCGGCGTTCGCCGCGCTCGGTCATGACCGTGACGTCTTCGCCCAGCGCTTGTCCCGGTCCCGCCGCAGGATCGATGCTCATGCGCATGCGTTCACGCGCCACCGCGTTGAGCGCGCGGACATCATCGTTGGTATGCGCGAGGATGATCCGCGTATCGCCCGGGTGCGCCTGGCGCTCGCGCTCCCAGCGCTCGATCAGCGCGCCGCGCGCGGCCTCGCGGGTCACGGCGGCATGGACATGACCGGCCTCGTCATAAGCGCGAAGCGCTTCGGCGGTGCGCCCGGTGGCGAGCTGGCGCGTCGCCTCGCGCTGCCAGTCTTCGTGCTGGCGGCGGACCTCGGTGATCTCGACGCTGCCATAGCGCTCGGCGATCGAACGGAACGCCGCGCCCGCCTCGATCGCCTGCAACTGCTGCGGATCGCCGACCAGCACCACCTTGGCGCCTGCCTGGGCGGCATGGGTGAGCACGCGCTCCATCTGGCGCGTGCCGACCATGCCGGCTTCGTCGATCACCAGCACGTCGCGCGGCGTCAGATGCTCGCGGCCCTGGCTCCACTGGTGTTCCTGCGCGGCAATGGTGCGCGAGGCTATACCCGAACCGTTCTCCAGGCCTTCGGCGGCGATGCCTGAGAGCGCCAGCCCGCGCACCTCGTAGCCCGCCGCCTCCCAGGCCGCGCGCGCTACCCCGAGCATCGCGCTCTTGCCCGATCCGGCATAGCCGATCACGCTGGCGAGGCCGCGGCTGCCGGTGACATGTTCGAAGGCATCGCGCTGCTCGCCCGACAGTTCAAGCCCGCGGCTGTGCGCATTGGTCAGCGCGCGTTCCTGAAGGCGCGCATCGACGCTGTTTCCACGCCGCGCATCGAGCCGCACGCTCGCCTGCACGAGCCGCGCCTCGGTCTTGAGCGTGGCGCGCGAGGTGAAGCGCTCCTAGCCGCGCCCGTCCCGGCCCAGTCTGACCAGTTCGGCAGAGGCGCGCATGGCCGCCATCACGCTATCGAACTGCTCCTTGCCCTCGCTGTGGCGGTGCGCGAACATGGCAAGGTCGCGATGCGTGAACGTCGCCTGCCCATGCGTGATCGCATCAAGCGCGATGGCTGGATCGGCAAGAATGCGTTCGCCGTTGCTGCGCGCGATCGCATGATGCTCGGCGAGCCGTTCGCTGGCATGACCGCGATCCTCCATGCGCGCTGCGGCGGGGCCGATCTTGTGCTGCGGCTCGAGCGCAATGCCCTGCGCTTCAAGCGATCGGTGGTCGACGCGCGCATCGATGTCGAGCTCGGCGAGGCGGGTGTTGACATGCTCGGCCCAGCGCTCGCGCCAGCGTTCGACTTGGCTTGTCTGGTTCCACTCACGTACTTTGGCGCCGAAGCTGGGTTCGCGGTGCTCGCCGAAGCCGTTGCCGACCGCGCCTTCGTGCCCGGTCTCATGCCCGACTTCGCGCATGGTGAGCATGACGTGCGCGTGCGGCTTGGCGAGGCCATCGACGCCGTAGTCCCAATGGACATTGAGATCGGCGATCATGCCGTGATCGACGAACTCGGCCCGGACGAACTCGCGCGCGAGTTCGATGCCCTGTTGCTGATTGAGCTCGCGCGGAATCGCGAACTCGACCTCGCGGGCGAGCTGCGCGTCCTTGCGCTTCTCAAAGGCCTCGACATCGTTCCACAGCCGTTCGCGATTCCGCCATTCGTCGGGCGCATGCTCGGGCAGCAGCACTTCGGAATGAACCACGCCGCTCTTGTTGGTGAAGTCGTGATCACGATTCAGACGCTCGTCATGAAACCGTTCGCCAGCGCGATAGGCCGAGGCCGCTACCGCGCTGCGTCCGCTCGAGCGGCCGATGATCTGGGCGGTGAAGTGGTAAATCGCCATCGCGACATACCAGTTACCCTTCAAGCAGCACGTCGGCACGACGTATAAGCGCGCCCTCACAGATTAAAATCCTGCTCGGGACTGCCCGGTTCCAATGCGTTCCACCAACCTTGCTGCACCGGGCGAAGGCGCGCGCTATCATCGGCGCATCGGCCCGTGGAGCGGTTCGCGGGTCCAACAACCGGATGAGCCGCTCCAGTGTTTCGGTTGGCCGAGTTGATCCGGCCACCCCGAGTTGGACTGCCTCGCAACCGCTCAAGTGGAGATTATCGATGCGCAAACCCAGAGACCCTTCGACTTCGCTCAGGGCAGGTTTTGATGCCGAGCTGAAAGTGCTCGCCGACCGCGCCAGACAGCTGAAAGATCGCCGTGTCCGGCAGCTCGGCGAACTGGTGATCGCATGTGGTGCCGATGCCAGCGATGCCGAAACATTGGCGGGCGCATTGCTGGTCATGGCTGAAACCGTCGACCCTGCGCGAAAGGAGAGCTGGCGCGGACGCGGCGCGGCGTTCTTTCAGAGCAAGGCGCGCAAGTCTGCGCGCCGAGCTCAGCGCAGCGCAAACTGCACTCGCGCGCCTGACCGCAGCGCGCCGCCGGCTTGAAGCGCAACAGGCCCGCACCGATATGCGCGAATGGCAGGTCAAGCGACGCGAACGCACGCGGCAGCTGATCGAACTCGGCGGCCTCGTCATGAAAGCCGGGCTGGTTGAACTGACGGATGATGATCGCGCCGCGCTTTACGGCGCGTTCCTCACGCTCGCCGACATGCTGCGCGGCGAGGACCGCGAACAGGCGCTCGCGTTGTGGAAGCGCAAGGGCAAGCGGGCGTTTGCAAGCGAGACTGTGACCGACGGAAGCGCGAATTGAGTAACAATCGCTGACAGCCAAACTCTGCTGCCGAATCGCCAGAAATGGGCCGTCGCTTGTTTCGCGAATCGCTCACGAATCGGCTGCGACTCGCGAACCGCGTTTCGCGAGGAAGCGTGATAATTGGCGGCCAATCTTTCAGTTCTCGCTTGATAAAGACGCCCGTCTGGAACGCTGACCCCCTTAAGAAATTCTGTAGGGCGGCGATGCGAAACCCGCACAATTGCGTCAATCCGATGTCCGGCTGCCATTGCATGCGCAAATAACCCCTTGAATTCGGAGCGCGCTTCATGCGAGCCAGCGCTTGAGGTTGCAGGGGGCGCATAATAATGAAACTTGGCCGCGTGCTGGTTGGCACGAGTTTGGGGGCGCTTGCAGCTGTTCTTGCAGCCGTTGGCGCCAATGCCCAGTCGAGCACCGAGACATATTCCTACGATGCGCTGGGCAGGCTGATTTCCGTCGTGACGACCGGCGGGCAGAACAACGCCGAGACGCATTCAATCTGTTACGACGACGCCGGCAACCGGACGCAGTATGTGTCCGATTCTTTGGGCGCTCCAGCATCTTGCGCGGGCGGATCACCGCCTCCACCTCCGAGTAACAGTCCCCCAGTTACGCAAAGTGACTGGGCTAGTGTGTTCTGTCTAAGCACTGGGTCGATCAATCTTACAGCCAACGATAGCGATCCAGACGGAGACAGCCTCACTTTGATCGCAATCACGCGAACGTCAGGCGGCTTCGCCGACGCCAATATCGTCTCTGCGAGCACCGTAAATCTGATCGGAGATTCGGAAGATGGGACGACCGAGTTCACTTACACCGTGGGTGATGGGCGGGGCGGAACAGCAACAGGTCAGTTGTCAGTGGACACATTCATGTGCAGCGGCGACCCAATTTAGGTCTTCAATCGCTCCGGACATTCGAAAGAACACCATGATCAGCCAATTCGAAAATTTCATCGTTCGATTGACAAGCTTTCTAGGCTCAGCCCGAAATGGTCTGGCTTCGCTGTTTATGCTCTTGTTCGCCATGGTGCCAACGGGGGCCACAGCTCAGGACCTCAAGACCATTCCCGCGGAAAGCTTCATCCAGGCACCGGGCGCGGTCGACCTGCGCACCGGCCAATATATCTACAACCAAAGCGACGTTTCGATCAGGGGGATATAGTCGTGCAGTTTTTTGGACGAACCCTTTCTTTGGTCATTGCAGGCGTGACCGTATCAGCTACATCGCTCGTATCGGCACAGGTATCGCCTCCCCAGCGCCACGATGCAAAGTCGCCGACAGGCGTTAGCTTTCGCGGTGGGGGATTTGCCTTCGAGGAAGAAGATCTGGCCATCGGCGACGAAACGAATGGCTTGCGCCTAGTCCGCAGCTACAACAGCGCTGCCGACGGGCTTTCCGACCCCTATGTTGCAGCGGTGGGCTGGACCCAATCGTTCAACATATACATCACTGTCCAACCCCTGCCGCAACATCCCGATGTGATGCTGCCACCCAACTATTATGGGCGGTGCGTCTACAACATCGTAGGAGGTGCAGGAGCTGTCGGCTTTGTATACACCGGATCCAATCCGCCGGGGACCACAAGCTGTGGAGGCGCACAAGTAGGTACCTACCAGCCCATCACCCCGGCGGGATCCAAGCTGGAGCTGATCACCGCAACACAGAACTACTTCCGCTATACGGGTGCAGACGGATCCATCATCAACTTCACCCCGGGGGTGGCGGGTAAGGCCCTCAATTGGACCAAGCCGGACGGTACACGGCTCGACTTCACCTATTCTGGCGGGACTAGTGGCGCGCTGAAGAGCGTGTTCAGCAATCGCGGCTGGGCGATCCTGTTCGAAAGCGCGACCAAGATCTGCGCGGTCAATCTGGCGCAGACCTACGTCAGCCCAACCTCGCCTTGCCCAAGCGGTGCTCAAGCTGTCACCTACACTTATGCGACAGGGACCTATTCGACATCGTGGAAATTGATGACCAGCGCGACCAAGGGCGGAAACACGCGCAGCTATCAATATGCCGCCAACGACCACGTCAATTGCATCAAAGACCCAGGCCAGTCGACCTGCCGGATCCAGAACACCTACACCGCTTGTCCCGAGGATCCCTACTTTCCGCCGGTGCAGCCAGGTGTGCGACTGCGCGACTACGTCACCAGTCAGACTGACGGCGCAGGCCGCACTTATAACTACACCTATTCCGTGAATGGATGCCCGCAGTGGCAATCCAATACCGACCCGGACTACAGATCGTTCGACTACGTGTCGACTACGATGAGCGAGACTGGCGTCCCAGGAGCAATTGTTGCGATTACCGATACGGCATCGCAGATCACATCGCTGACTGATCCGCTGGGGCGCAACTCGCAATTCGTCTACGATGGATCGAGCCTCTATGATTACGAATCGGGTGACTTGGTCGAGACGATCTTGCCCGAAGGGAACAAGACCTATTTTCTGAAGGACGCCAGGGGGAACCTGACCTCAGGTGTCACAGTGGCGAAAGCCGGTTCCGGCCTCGCAAATCTTACCCAAGGCGCGATTTACCCGCCGACCTGTTCCAACGTGATGACCTGCAACAAGCCGACTTCGACCACCGACGCGCGCGGCCAGATGACCGATTACATCTACGATGCCGCCCATGGCGGGGTCCTCAGAACGATCGGACCCGTCGATGCGAACGGCGTTCGTCCGGAGACGCGGTCGAGCTATGTCCAGCGAACGGCACGGCTGAAGAACAGCGCGGGCGGTTATTCGGCATCTTCTTACCCGGTCTGGCTGCTGAGCGAGCAGCGCAGCTGCCGCACCTCCCCGACCGTGAGTGGCGCTTGCGTTGGTGGAACTGCCGACGAGGTGGTCACGACATTTGAATATGGTCCTGACAGCGGCCCCAACAACCTTTTGCTGCGCGGTGTTGCTGTTACTACCGACGGCCAGACGCTTCGAACGTGTTTTAGCTACGATGCCTATGGCCGACGGATCAGCGAGACTCAGCCTTTGGCTGGTCTTGCGAGCTGTCCATGAGAGGGGATCGGACGATGAAGCTGCTTTGCTCGATCGCTGGTGTAGCACTTGCTGTTGCGGCGGCAGTTCTTCCGTCTGCTGCGGCTGCGCAGGCATCGCCATCGGCGTACACCTCGGCAACGCGTTACGACGCGATGGGGCGGGTGACGGGCACGATCGCGCCCGATCCCGATGGCGCGGGCGTGCTCAAATATGCCGCCACGCGCACCACATATGACGTGCGCGGCAATGCCATCAAGGTCGAGACCGGCGAATTGGCGGCCTGGCAAAGCGAGGCGGTTGCACCCGCCAGCTGGACCGGCTTCTCAATTCTGACTACCGCCGAGACCACCTATGATGCTCTGAACCGCAAGCTGACTGATATTTTGAGGGGGACAGACCTGGTCACGGTCAGCCTCACCCAATACAGCTACGATCTTGCAGGCCGCCTGGAATGCACCGCCGTGCGCATGAACCCGGCCATCTACGATTCGCTTCCCGCGAGTGCGTGTACGCTCGGCACTGCCGGGACTGACGGCCCCGACCGGATCACCCGCACCGTGTATGATGCGGCGGGCCAGGTGGTGCAGGTGCGGCGTGCTGTGGGCACGTCGATCGAGATCGCGGATGTAACCAACAGCTATACGCCCAATGGCAAGCTCGAATATGTGATCGATGCCAATGGCAACAGGGCCAAGCTGGAATACGACGGCTTCGATCGGCAGGTGAAGTGGATATTCCCCTCGACCACGCGTCCCGGTGCGTTCAATCCCTCGACCCAGGCCACTGCGCTGGCAAGCGCTGGGAGCCTCAACACCGGCGATTACGAGCAATACACCTACGATGCCAACGGCAACCGGCTGAGCCTGCGCAAGCGCGATGGTCAGGTGATCTCCTACGTCTACGACAGTCTGAACCGCGTGGTGCGCAAGGGCGGCCCGGCGGTAGCCGATGTCGATTACACCTACGATTTGCGCGGGCTTCAGCTGAGCGCGACCTTCCTCACCGGGGGATTGGGCGTGACCTATGCCTATGACGGGTTCGGGAGGCTGGTATCGGAGACGCAGAATACCGATGGGGTGAGCCGGACGGTGTCGTCGCAGTATGACCTCGACGGCAACCGCACGCGGGTGACGCATCCCGATGGGCGGTATTTCCAGTTCGACTACGACGGGGCCGACCGGGTCACCGCCCTGCGCCAGGCCGCTACGGCGCTGGGCAATGTCAGTTACAACACCCGCGGCCTGCCTTCGCAGCTTGCGTGGAGCTACCTGGCAGCAACTGCGAACACGCGGTCGTTCGGCTACGACACGATCGGTCGGCTGAGCGCGCTCGGGTTCGACCTCAACAATACCAGCAGCGATGTCAGCTGGAGCTACACCCGCAACCCCGCCTCGCAGATTGCGAGCGAGACGCAGTCGAACGACGCCTACAGCTGGAACGGCTATGTCGCCCT
>JBAZYJ010000033.1:0-8179 GCA_041659385.1 Sphingomonas sp. | reverse complement strand
ACGATCTCGATCCGAGCACTCATACGATTACTCGTCTGAGTGCTCGCTCCATCGTACGCTGAATCAATGATCTCATCAGACATCGGTCACCCCGCCCAAAGAGCGGCAATCAACCCGTCGGACCGGTGGCGTGCAAGGCGGCCGTCAGGCCCCGCTTACATATCGACGCCATCGCCTACAATCTCAAGCGCACCATGAACATTCTCGCAGCCCAAGCATGAAAGCTGTCGCCGCTTCGATCAGAACGGTGGTGCCACAGGACAGCTCACCGCCGAAGGGCGGAAAAATATCCCATTCCCAACGCCCTACGCCTACCCGCGCACAGGTCTCCTAATCGCCACCCTCTTTGACCGTCTGCAAATCCCAGTCGAAAAGAGACGGCGCTGCTGTTTCCAGAAGGCAATAAAAAAGGCGGCGTTTCATTCGAAACGCCGCCTTTTTATTTGATCTTGGTACTACATCAGAATTTCGCAGTCACTCCAGCCTTCCAGTAGCGCCCCAAGATGCCGTTACCGCCCTGAACCGGGTT
Organism: Sphingomonas sp.; assembly: GCA_041659385.1. Lineage (GTDB taxonomy): Bacteria > Pseudomonadota > Alphaproteobacteria > Sphingomonadales > Sphingomonadaceae > Sphingomonas. Next base: position 7,650 of record JBAZYJ010000033.1, on the reverse strand, counting down.
GTAGTAGTTGGCGCCATAGGTAACCGGATCGATACCGGGCAGGTTATCGAACAGGTTCAACGCCGTGACGTAGAAGGTGAACTTGTCGGTGACCTTGAACTGTGTGTTCAGATCAAAGGTAATGTACGTCGGAACGCGGCAATAAGACGTACCATATGGGCTGAGGCCGCAATCCTTATAGCCCGTGCCCTGATCCTGCGCTGACAGGTCATACCCACCGAACAGATTGGCCGTGCCCGTCACAACAACCTTACCGAAGTCAAAGCTATTGAGCCAGGTACCACGCCATTTCGGCGTACCCGAACCGGCGGTCAGGTTGAAGTTACCGAGCGTACCGTCATAGCGTTCGACAGTACCGTCCGGGAACTGTTGCTTCAAGCGCAGGATAACCGTTGCGTCAACCGACGAACGCCACTTCACGCCACGAACCGTAAACTGCCCGCTCGCGCTGAAATCGATACCGTCGGTGAGATAGCTGTTGGCGTTAATCAACTGCGACTCAACAAAGGCAACGCGCGGAGTCGCGTTCGGGTTGTTGGTGTCGGGCGCATCCGCGATCACGTTATAGCCTGCCGGAATTGGCTGACCATTGTAATAAGCGAGCAGCGCCGGCGCATTGGACGGCTGCGTGATGACCCCGGTCTTACGGATGTTATAATAGTCCACCGTGAACTGGATGTTGCGGATCGGGCTGAATTCCGCGCCGACAGTGAAGCTGCGCGACTTTTCCGGCTGCAGATTCGGGCTCGCCAACGTGGTCTGACCGTAAGAACCGCTCCGGATGTAGGTCGGACAGCTGTTGAAGGTAGCCGTCGAGCAACCATATTGTGCCAGATACGCGTCGTTGAACAACGACACGTTGTTCGTCACATAGCCCGTCGTTGGCAGTGCGTTGGCTTCGCCGAACGATGGGATACGGAAACCACGCGACCAACTGCCATGGATCGTCAGCTGACGGATGGGCGTGTAGACCGCGCCAACCTTCGGCGAAAAGGCACTCTGACCCGACGAGTAGCTGTCGTAACGGCCCGATGCATCAACCTCGAGATTATCGAGAATCGGCGCCTTTACTTCACCGAAAGCCGAATAGACCGTGCGGCTGCCCTTGGTACCGAAAGCGTTTAGCGTAAAGTAACGCTGCGTCGGACCGTTGAAGTCGCTGTTGCCGCTCGGTGCATTGACTGCTTCGTAATGGATCGATCCACCGATACCCACCTGGATTTTGCCACCGGGCAGCTCGAGGAACGAACCGTTCAACGATCCAGTGATCTGGTACAGATCAGAGGTGGCGTTCACGATGTTCTCTGGCTTCAGGTAGTTCAAAACCGTCTGAGAATTCTGCGACGGATTGATGAAGTTGTACGTGCCGTCTGCGACCAAATCGAGCAGGTGCTGAATGTAAACATAGCCGTCCGACCGACGTTCCAGGTCCGTATGCGATGCAGTGCCGGCGACATTATACGTAATATTGTCGGTGACGTTGCCCTTTACGCCTGCTGCCAGACGATAAACCCGGTTGCGGGTTTGATTTTCGGTTACCGACTCAAGATCTCGACCGATCAGACGCGCAACCTGCCCCTGAGCAGCAAACGGGTTGTTCGGGTTCAACGTGCGATTGGCTGAGGTCGAGCAATTAACCCGTTCCGGACAGACATAAACCGGCAAGTTAAGAATAAGCGAGCCCTGCGCGCGGTTGGCCGCGTTGCTCGACGTGCTGAACTGTGGGAAGAAGATCCCCGTCGGCGCGTTGCCGAAAACCGAGGCAGGGAATCCGGTATAGTTCGCCGTGTTCTGGACGAAGTTGAACTCCACAAACGCTTCGGTCGCGTCATTGATGCGCGCGGTCGCGCGACCAGAAACACCAAAGCGTTCAATATTCGGCTGAACAACACCATAGAGATTGGTGTAATCCGCCTGGCAGACGGTCCCCGGCGACGTCGGGTTGGCAGCACGATCCGCCGCCGTCAACGTGTAGGGCGTGCCTACATTGCAGTTTGGATTGAGCAACTGCCACGGCCCCTGCGCCGTGGTGTTGGTCGCATCATAGGGTCGAACAGTGAAACTGCTTGCGGTGCTCAGGCCCAGAAAATTGCCATCGGCGTCGACGCCATTGGCCACACCGTTCGAACCCGGAATACCACCATAAACGAGATTGTTATGGTTATCGGTGTTGAATGGCGCCGGAAGCTGGGAATTCTTGACCTGGTTCGACTTGTACCAGAAGCCACTTACATAGGCGTTGAAGCCCTTTTCGTCGAGATCGCCAAACCCGGCCGTTGCGCTCAAGCGATACTGGGCACCGTAACCACCCTCGGCAATACCCGATTCCGCACGTGCGCTCAGGCCCTTGAAGCTCTTCTTCGTGATGATGTTGACCACGCCCGCAATCGCGTCTGCGCCGTACAGCGAAGAAGCGCCGTCGCGCACAACTTCAATGCGATCGACGATGTCGTCGGGAATCGTGTTCAGATCGACGAAGTTGCGCGAGCCGTCATCCGCGAGCGGATAATATGCCGCACGCAGGCCATCGAACAGGACCAGCGTCGAGTTCGTCGAAAGGCCGCGCAAAGAAACCGCGGACGCACCGGCCGCAAACGCGCCGTTTGCCGTAAAGCTGTTGGTCAACGCGGGACCGTTGTTCGACGTAAGTTGCTGAATCGCATCCTGGGTCGTCGAGATGCCGCGCTTGTCGAGATCCTCAGCCGAGACGATCGTCACAGGCGAAATCGTCTTGCCACCTTTGAACAGGGTGCCGGTCACGACGATGTCGCTTGGTGTATCATCTGCTGCGGTGGTCTTTGCAGGCTCGTCGGCTGCCGCTTGGCTCTGCGCCAACGCCGGTGTAGCAGAAGCCACGATCAGCGCAGCCCCGCCTAGCAGGAATGCCTTGGTCTTTGTAAGAGTCGTGATCACTTTAAGCCCCTTCTCTACGTCCCGCCACCACAGCCATGTGTGGTTGATCGATGGACTTAGTATAAGCTTCCGCAGCGCCGAGATTCGACGCATTGCGAAAACATGACAAAAACCTAGCTGTTCGATGGCATCTGTAAAGCCGTCATTGACCGAGAAGTGCTTTGTGCGGCGCACTGTTGCCGGAAAGCTACATCGGGCACCCGCTCCAGGCATCCGGATTGCCAACCACCCTTCAAAAAGTCTGTCGACTGAATTGGCACCGGGGCTTCACCGCCCACTCCCCATCGACCCCGCGAGCAGCAACGGATCGATCCGCGCGTCGCGCCACCTGAGGCTCCAGTGGAGATGCGGTCCCGTCGCCCGGCCGGTCATGCCCGAAAGCGCGATCGGCTGGCCGCGGCGGATGTGGTCGCCGACGTGCACGTCGATGCGCGACAGGTGCAGAAACGCGCTCGATAGCCCCATGCCGTGATCGACCATCAACAGATTGCCTTCCAGCGTGAAGGGATGGTCGGCAACGAGGATGACCACGCCGTCGGCGGGCGCGCGGATCACCGTGCCCTGCGGCACCGCAACGTCGATGCCCGAATGATAGCTGCCCGCTTCGCCATTGGCATAGATGCGCTGTGAACCAAACAGGGTGGAAATGCGGCCCGTCGTCGGCCACAAAAACGGCTGGTCCCACCCTTGGGCATCGGTCACCATCACCCGCGCAGCGTTGATCTGCGCCAGCTCGGCGGGGCGCACTCGTTCAAATTCAGGCTGCGGCACGGGGTATTTGGGCAAGCTGTTCAGCCGGGAAATGTCCCAGGCGCGCGGCGCAACGGCAAGCTGTTCGACGATATCGCCACCGACGAGCGAATGAGCGGCCAGCCGCGCAACCGGCCTGGCATCACGATCAAAGGCAATCAGAAACCGGCGATCCGGCGTCAGCGGCACCGGTGCGCCGTCCAGTGTCAGCGACACCGTGCCGAGGGGCGCACGACCGATGACCGCTCCCCCCTGGATCAAGGGGCCGTTCAGCACGAAACCGCCGGGCGTGGTGACGGATGATATCCGCGACCGCGCCGTTGCCACGGGGGCTTTGGCGGCACGCGCCGCCGGTGCCGGATTAGCGGCAGGCGCCGCCGGTGCCGGATCAATCGGCGGCAACGCGGGCCGCGGCTTGGCGCCATGGCCGGCGGCGAACGCCGCGGATGCGGACGGCGGAAGCGCCTGGCCGGCCAGGCAACTGCCCTGTGCGACCAGCAATGCCCCGCCCGCCAGCCAGCGCCGGACTCGCCTCACTTGCCGGTCATCGCCCGCGTCGCGATTTCAGGGCTGGCATAAGCCTCTTGCCGTTCAACGCTCCAATAGCGCAGCTCCTCCAGCGCAATCGCTTCGCCGCTTACCGCGCAAACGACGTGGCCGCCGGGCGCCAGCACGCGAAAGCTGTTCGCCATATAATGCAGGCGCGCAGGGCGATCGGTGTTGGACATCAGCATCGGTATGGCTCGCAATCTTCAGGCTTGAGGGTTCCAGTCGGACGCCCACGCAGCTAGAGCAAGCTCGGCTGGTCGGGCTTCGGCTTGTCATAGGCCTTTGGAGATGCCCGCTCAACCCGTGCGTCGACAGGGCCGTCGCGGAAGTGAAGCGTCAACGCGCCCGTCGCGCGCGCTGCCGCCGCGCTGGTCAACACTTCCCCGCCAGGCCGCGCCGACACCCGGACATAGCCACGGTCGAGCAGCGCATCGGGATTGACCGCCTCCAGCAAGCGCCCGGTCCGTTCCAGATGCGCGCGCGCCGCGGCAAGCTGGCGGTCGAGCATCGCCGGGCGCAGCACGCCGCCGATCCGATCAAGCTGCCCGCGCGACCGGGCGATCCGGTCGGCCAGCCCGCGATCGAGGCGGATGCCCGCGTCATCCGCGCGCTGGCGCTGCGGCCCCAGCAAGGCATCGCGCCGGGGTAACAACCGGGCCAGCGCTTCCAGCCGTTCCCGCCCGCGTTCGGCATAGCGCCGCGCGATCCGTTCCGCCCGCTGGCCCAGGCCCTGCACCGTCGCAATCAGGTCGGCGCGCACCGGCACCGCCATTTCCGCGGCGGCTGTCGGCGTCGGGGCGCGGCGATCGGCGGCATAATCCGCCAGGCTGGTGTCGGTTTCATGCCCGACCGCCGAAATCACCGGGATACGGCACGCGGCGATCGCGCGAACCACGGGTTCTTCGTTGAATGCCCACAAATCCTCGATCGACCCGCCGCCGCGCGCGACAATCACCAGATCGGGGCGCGGCACGGGGCTGCCATGCTCGATCGCGTCAAACCCGCGCACCGCGCGCGCAATCTGTTCGGCAGCGCCATTACCCTGCACCAGCACTGGCCACACGATGACCCGGCTCGGGAAGCGATCGCCCAGCCGGTGGAGGATGTCGCGGATCACCGCGCCGGTGGGCGATGTCACCACGCCGATCACGCCGGGCAGATAAGGAATGGGCCGCTTGCGTTCGGGCGCGAACAACCCTTCGCCCGCCAGTTGCGCCTTCAACCGCTCAAACAGCGCCATCAACGCGCCTTCGCCCGCCAGTTCCAGCCGTTCGATGACGATCTGATATTTGGACCGGCCCGGATAAGTCGTCAGCTTGCCGGTGGCGATTACCTCCAGCCCGTCCTGCGGCACGAACGGCAATGCGCTGGCAACCCCCTTCCAGATGATCGCGTCGATCACCGCGCCATCATCCTTCAGCGCCAGATAGGCATGGCCCGATGCCGCGCGCTTATACCCCGAAATCTCTCCGCGCAGGCGAACATGGCCGAACTCTGTCTCCACCACGCGCTTCAGCCGCATCGCCACTTCGCTGACGCTCATCGGCGGGGCGTTGTCGCCGGGGGTCTGCTCGGCTACCAGCCGCGAACCATTTGGGGGAAAGTCGCTTGCCATGTCCGAAGCTGTAAACGTCCTTCTGATCGGGTCGGGTGGCCGCGAACATGCGCTGGCCTGGAAGCTGGCGCAATCACCCCGGCTGGGGATGCTGTACGCCGCCCCGGGAAATCCGGGCATAGCGCGCCACGCCCGGCTCGTCAGCCTTGATGTGACGGATCATGCCTGCGTGTCGGCGTTTTGTGCCGATCATGGCGTTTCGCTGGTGGTGATCGGCCCCGAAGCGCCGCTGGTCGATGGGCTGGCCGACAGCCTGCGCGCCGCCGGCATCGCCGCGTTCGGCCCCGGCGCCAGGGCGGCGCAACTGGAAGGTTCAAAGGGGTTCACCAAGGATTTGTGCGCCCGCGCCAACATCCCTACCGCGGGTTATGTCCGGGTGTCGGACGATGCAGGCGCGCGCACCGCGCTGGCGCAGTTCGGGTTGCCCGTGGTCATCAAGGCCGATGGCCTGGCCGCGGGCAAGGGCGTGACCGTCGCCATGACCGCGCAAGACGCCCAAACCGCGATCGATGGCTTGTTCGACAATGGCGGATCGGCCGTCATCGAGGCATTTCTGGATGGCGAGGAAGCCAGCCTGTTCGTGCTGACCGATGGCGCCGCCATCCTGCCGTTCGGCTCCGCGCAGGACCATAAGCGCGTTGGTGACGGGGATATCGGCCCCAACACCGGCGGCATGGGCGCATACAGCCCGGCGCGCATATTGACGCCCGCGCTGGAAGCACAGGCGATCGAACAGATCATCAAGCCCACCGTTGCGGCGATGGCGGCGGATGGCACCCCCTTTTCAGGCGTGCTCTATGCCGGGCTGATGCTGACGACGGACGGGCCGAAGCTGATCGAATATAACGCCCGTTTCGGCGATCCAGAATGCCAGGTGCTGATGATGCGGCTGGAGGATGACTTGCTGCCCATCCTGCAGGCGGTGGCCAACGGCACGCTCGCTCAGGTGCCACCGCCCGCATTCTCGGACGAGCCTGCGCTGACCGTGGTGATGGCTGCCAATGGCTATCCCGGCACTCCCGTCGCCGGTGGCCCGATTGGCGGCATCGACGCGGCGGAAGCGACCGGCGCGGTGGTGTTTCAGGCAGGAACCCGGCTGGACGGCGATACGCTGGTGGCCAGCGGCGGCCGCGTCCTGGCGGTCACCGCGCGCGGCGCCAATGTGGCGGCAGCGCAAGCCGCGGCGTATCGCGCCGTCGACGCGATCGATTTCCCCACCGGCTTCAGCCGCCGCGACATCGGCTGGCGCGAAGTGGCGCGGGAGGGCGGGTAAGCTTAACGAAAACGGGATTTTGCGTCTCTGGAGACAACGAGCACTTGGTCAGTAGCCACCCGATGCAGATTCTCCCGGCGGCAAAATGCCTTCCGGCCGGAAGTCGCCGAATACTTCGTGCGCGAATAAGATCGAGGCAATGTCCGACAATGCCCTTGTTGCCTCATCGAGCTGGCAAGTTGTGTACTGGTTTGGCTTTTTGCTCGTTCCTTTGCCATCTCCAACGAGAGAAAAGCTGCCGTCGAACGGATTTTGATCAAAATGCCCATGAGCAACGTCATTACGGATCTTGTTGAGCTCACGAATTTTAGCGACATCAACGTTGACCGCGCCAGAGTTTGGCGTTGCTCGTTGGAACAACTCAAGGTTACGGAGGCGGTTATCAAACGTACCTTCTGCATACCTGATAAGAGAGCGATCGGGAGCTAGTGGATTGATTCCAACGTTTGGTGCCCGCGTCTGACGGCGGCGATAATCTGATCAGGATCGGCCTTCCAGACGAACGGCCTCGGTTCCTTATTGTGCTCCTTGATGAAGCGGTTGATGGCGG
>JBAZYJ010000032.1:0-11108 GCA_041659385.1 Sphingomonas sp. | reverse complement strand
CGCTCGGCTTGCCCAAGCAATGCGGCTCCATCTTCGCCCATTGGGCGTCCGTCAAAACAAGTCTGTCCATCCGCAGCTTGAATCAGAAATCACACCCAATGTGAATCCTGAATCTCAACAGACCTTAGAGCAGCGTGTGCGTCAGCGTAATTTCGGCCTTCAGCAACTTGGAAACCGGGCAATTCGCCTTGGCGCCTGCGGCGATTTCCTCAAATTGTTCAGGGCTGATGCCCGGCACGGTCGCCACCAGTTCCAGGTCCGAACGGGTGATCGAAAATCCGGCGTCGCCGTCCTGCTCCAGCTTGACCTTGGCGGTCGTTTCCAATGTCCCGTCGGTGAAGCCCGCGCGGGCCAGCGCGAAGCTGAGCGCCATGGTGAAGCAACTGGCATGGGCCGCGGCGATCAATTCTTCCGGGTTGGTGCCCGGCTCGTCGCCGAAGCGCGTGTTGAACGCATAGGGCGAATCGCTCAACACCGTCGACTGGGTGCTGACATGGCCCTTGCCGTCGCGGCCGAGGCCATCATAGCGGGCGGAAGCAGTGCGTGTCGTCATCATGGCGTTCCCTGGCATCGGCCGCGAAAGGGGATCGCGGCGCGTGGTGGCCGCTCATAATCGGTTTGCACGACTCTGTCGTGGCGGTGCGACTGGCCTGTCGGCAACTGTCAACGATATCCACGTTATCCACAGGGGTGCCCGACCTGATTTTCCCTTCCACCGACTCACGATGAGTGACAGCATCATGACTGTAAGCGAACGGGTTCGAAGACAGGAAACTGGAACAGGATCAATCGCTTAGGCCCTGGAGAAAAGCGTACCGCAAGGCTACGCCGAGTAAGTAGGGCGGGGTTCCGACCACCGGAGCCACCCGGGGCACGCGCAAGCGGAAGCCGGGGTGTGCGAAGGACCGGGCCGGGGCCCAGGGTCTCTGCGATGCTTCCGCGTCGAAGGGGCTGGCCGCCGAGACGGGACGTGTGGGTTCGCAAGAATTACACCACCCGCCCCGGTGACCGAAAGTGCGAAGCCAGGTGCCGCTTGCGGTGCGGGGCGAGCACGCCGCCGAAACCGGGCGGCGCGGGCGGACCGAAAGGAAGGCCGGGCGCGCTCAGGTACGGCGACCGGGGGTCAGCAGCAATGCTGGCCCCCATTTTCATTTTGCGCTCCCTTTCCTCCCGCAGGCCGTTCCATTCCGGCCCATGGCCGCTGCTGCTTGGCGGCGCGCGACAGTCGGGCTATTCCGGCGCGATGTTGCCGCCCACGCTTGCCAGCCTGCCTTATGCCATTGGCCCGTGGCTTGATCTGGCGGGCCTTGCGGTGTTCGCCGCATCGGGCGCGCTGGCGGCGGTGCGGCGCGGGCAGACGATCGTCACGACCACGTTTTTCGCGCTCGTTACCGGCGTCGGCGGCGGCACGGTGCGCGACCTGATGATCGGGGCGCCGGTATTCTGGGTGCATGACAGTCGAGCGGCGGGCGTATGCCTGGCCATGGCGTTCCTCGTGTGGATGACGCCCGAACGCTGGTGGCGGGGGGCAGCGCTCGACTGGCTCGATGCGGTCGGGCTGGCCGCCTATGCGGTGTTCGGCGCGGCCAAGGCACTGGCTTATGGCATTCCCGTGGTGCCGGCGGCGTTGATGGGCGTCATCACCGCGTGCGTCGGCGGCATCATCCGCGACGTGCTCGCCGGGGAGCCGTCGATCATCATGCGGCCGGAAATCTATGTGACCGCGGCGGCTCTGGCGTCGGGGCTTTTCGTCGCGCTCACCGCGCTGCATACCCCGCCCGCCATTGCCGCCGCGGTGGCGGCCGCGGCGGGATTCGGCCTGCGCGCAATGGCATTACGGCTGAAACTGGCGCTGCCCGCCTATCGCCGCCGCCGTTGAGCGCGCCGGTGGTTGAGGGGTTAAGTTGAGGAAGTTGAGGGTTGCCATTCACTTTGTTGAGGGCCACTCAACCGCCACGGTTTTTCGGTGTTGTACCAACGGTTTGAAAGAGCAACGGCCAGCATAACGCCGCACCGATGCGTAGGACAGCGAAGGGCATTGAGTGGCGCCAACCCGCCCCGCAACCGTACCTTGCCCCGCCCAATTCAGGCCGCGTGGATAAATTCGACGCCTGCCGGGGCGGCGGGGAGTGGTGAAAAGAAACTGGCAGCTTGTGGCTGGTATTGGTTAGAGAGTGATCGCACGATCAACCCAAACAGTGGCCCCAATTTTGTCCGGTAAAACAATCAAGTGTATGGACAACCGTCTGTTCCATTATGACTGTCGGATCGTGGTCAACGGCATCCGAGCCACTTTTGCACCTTGGCGGGACCGGCTCACCGCGGTGATCGGACTGGTCCTCGTCATAGGGGCTGTGCGGGCTTGGTTCGCGGATCGCTCATGGACGGTTGCGGCATGGGCATGTTTAGTTGCCGGTGGCATTGTCGGCCTGACTGTTGGACGCCTAATCGCAACGCGTTTGGCTTTCCACGCCTTTGACGGTCCGCTGGCGGCCGATGCTCTGCGCTTGCCGACACGCCAGCGCTACATGATCGCATGGTATGCTATCGGGTTTGCCATTCTGGCAGTCGTAACGCTGGTCGCCCGGCCATCACTGGTGATCGCTAGCCTGCCTGGTTATACGGCTGGCGCGCTCATCGGCCATGGGATGTTCGGTTTCGCCGTGCCGGGGCTTGCCATGGTGAATCCAATGTACGGGCGGACGATTCGATCATGGGTGCAACGCCCGCACGCCGGGGTTATCAGCGCGGCAATCCTGACCCTGTCACTGCTGTTGTTGACTAACTTTCTCGGAGTCGACGCCATTATAACAGTCGCCGGCATCGAAGCGGCCATGCTTGTCCTGGCGCTGACTGTCGTTGATGACGGCATCGTTCGCTTCCTGACGATCGCCGGGTATAGTTCACGGCGGATCATCGTCCGTCAGGCGCGCGGCGCTATGCTATTCCTGGGGGTGGCTGGGCCAATCTGCGCATTTGCCTTCGGCGCTATCGTTGCCGGGATCGTCGTCGCCGTCTCGACTGCGGCCTTGCTGCTATTGGCGATGCGCATCCTTGCCTATCGCCTCCACGGCAAGCGCACCGCCGATTTCCTTGTCTCGATTCTGGTGGCACTTCTATTGCTGGCGGCTTTCTTCATGCCCCACATTGTGCCCCTCGTCGCGATTGCCGTGTTCGGGCAGTTACAGCGACGCGCAGCGGCAAAGGCATGGATGCTCGCATGAACCGGATCGTTCACCTTGATGCCGTGTCCGTCGAGCGCTCTGGCGAACGTGTCGTTCACGGCGTCGACCTGACGGTCAGGCAGGGCACGTGGTTCGGGCTGATTGGCGCCAACGGATCGGGCAAAACCAGCCTGTTGCGAGCGCTCGCAGGCCGGTTGCCATTTGCCGGTGGATCATGTCGCATCGACGGCGATGAAATGGCCATGGATCGAGCCGCACGCGCTACACGTTTCGGGTTCTCGCCTCCGTCCGACAAGCTGCCCGATGCTTTGCGAGTGCGCGAGGCGCTCGAGCTGATCGGCGGAAGCATAGACGAAATTTTGCCACGCCTTGGTCCGCTGCGTGGGGCGCTCGGGCTGGATACTCTCCTCGATCGCTGGATCGGTGACTGCTCGGCCGGGGCGCGCCAGCGGATCGCGATCATTTTAGCGTTCGTGGGCAACCACGCGCTTGTGATATTGGACGAACCGTTCAACTGGCTTGATCCGGTGGCCAGTTTTGATCTGCGCCAGGCGCTGCGCGCGATGGTCGATGACGGCATGACGCTGATAACGGCTTTGCATGATCTCGGCACGCTCACCGCCGCCTGCGATACCGGGCTTATGCTCGCCGATGGCCGGGTGGCGATGGAGTTGGACGATGACCTGCTTCGGGCAGCCGCCCAGAATCCTCACGCGTTCGAACGACGAGTGATCGATCTGCTGCGGTCGAACCGCGAAAGGTAACCGACTGTTCTCGGAATCTTCATCCAGGAGGATAAATGGCCACTTCTGAGGACGGCCGGATCGGCACAGAATGCCCGCAATTAGGCCATCCGCCACCTGTCCCTCCCGGTTCCCCGAAACCTAATCCCGCACCACGCCGGTATCGGCGAAGCGGCGGGGTTCGATGGGGGGGACGGCGCTGTCGTTCAGTTCGCATTGCCAGAAGCCGACATCGACCCAACGGCCCTGTTTATAGCCGATTTCGCGGTACAGGCCGGCGCGGTGGAAGCCGACCGATTCGTGCAGGCGGATCGATGCGTCGTTGGGCATCGACAAGACGCTGATCGCCTGGGTGAAGCCCTGCGCGCGCAGCGTGTCGATCAATGCTTCGTACAGCAGGCGCCCGGCGCCTTGCCCCTGGGTCGGCCCCGACATGTAGATCGATGTTTCGACGACATAGCGATAGGCCGGGCGTTCGCGGAACTTGGACGCATAGGCATAACCGAGCACGCCGCCGCCTTCGGGATCGCCATTGGTGGCGACGATCCACGGGTACAGCCCGCCAGACGATGCCATGCGCTGGCAAATCACGTCAGCGCCGGGCGCCTCGGTTTCAAACGACACCGTGCCGCTCAATACATAAGGTGCATAAATGGCGGCGATGGCGGCGGCGTCATCGGGCGTGGCGGGGCGAATGGCGATCACAGGCCGACCCGCGCGACAATCAGCTCGAACAGCGTCATGTCGGCATTGCTGGCATGGGCAGGCGCCAGCCCGGCGCATTCCAGGCACCGCGCCTGGATCGAGCCGCCGCGCGACAGGCGCCGCACATCGCCAATCGCCTGGGCGAGGGTTGCGCGCTGCTGGGCGGCGATGCGGGCAAACGCGTCACCACTGGTGCTGTCTTCGTCGTCACCGTCTTTTTGCAGCGCGTTGGCGATCAGGGCCATCAGCGCGCTGGGTTTCTTTTCCAGATATTCGGCATGGACCTTGGTCGGGTCCAGCTTGGCGCGGCGCGCGGCTTCCGCAATCGCGTCATCGATCGTGCCGAACCGGTCGACCAGACCAAGCTGATGGGCGGCACCGCCGGGCCATACCCGGCCCTGGCCAATTTCATCGACCCGCGCCAGGGACATTTTGCGTGCCTGGGCCACATGGCTGATGAACTGGTGATAGCCGTTTTCGATGCTCGATTGCAGGATGGCGTCCACCTCTGGCGAAGTGCCGCCAAAGACGTCCGGCTGGCCTGACAATGGCGTCGTCTTGACGCCGTCGGTGGTGACGCCGATTTTCTTCAGGGTGTTTTCAAAGGTCGGGATGATGCCGAAAATACCGATCGACCCGGTGATGGTGTTGGGCTCGGCAAAAATCGTGTCGCCCGCGGTTGCGACCCAGTAACCGCCCGATGCGGTGATCGAGCCCATCGAGACGATGACCGGCAGCCCTTGCGACTTGGCCTGCAGGATCGCCTGGCGAATGGTTTCCGAGGCAAGGGCCGATCCGCCGGGCGAATCGATGCGCACGACCAGCGCCTTCAGGTCTTTCTTGGCAAGGCCGTTGAGCACCGCCTTGGACAGCGTGTCGCCAGCCGCGGTGCCGGGGCCCGCCGACCCATCGACGATATCGCCCGCCACCGTCAGCACGCCGATCGCCGGTCCCTTGGTCGGCAACGGGTTGGCAGCGACATAGTCGGCATATTTGATGCTGTTATAGGTGCCGACGGCCTTGCCGGAGACCTGGCCCGCAATTTGCGCGACGCGTTTGTCGAACGCCAGATGGTCGCCCAGCTTGTCGACAAGGCCAGCTTTCATATTGGCCCGGGCCATGTCGCCGCCTTCAGCCGCGATAAGCTGGCCGGGCCTGGCGAGGAAGGCGTCAATTTGCGCCTTGGGTCGCGCCTTGGTTATCTGGGTGCGCCAGTCTTCCTCCAGCGCGGCATAAAGCGCCCTGGATGCTTCCTTGGCCTCCGGCGACTGATCGGCGCGGGTATAGGGTTCGACGAAGGATTTGAACTTGCCGACGCGATAGACGTGGACGTTGACGCCCAGCTTGTCGAGCAGGCCCTTGTAGTAAAGCTGATTGCCGCCCGGCCCGGTGAACAGCGTGCCGCCCATCGGGTTCATCCAGATTTCCGACGCATTGGCCGCCAGGCGATAGCCGCCATCGGTATAGGCGGTTGCGTAGGCGAGGACCGGTTTGCCCGCGGCGCGCACTTCGCCCAGCGCATTGCCGATTTCGCTGAGCGCGCTGGGGTAGCCGCCCTGGAAACCGTTGAGATCAAGCACGATCGCCTTGACGCGCGAATCGGTCTTGGCCAGCTTGATCGTGCGCACCAGATCGCGCAGCCGGAATTCCTGGGGCCGCGAACCGTCGGCAAAGGCGAACGTTCTTGCCCCTTCCGGCTGCTCGACGACGCTGCCCGACAGATCGAGTACCAGCGCGCCGTTCTTGATCGACCGGGCCGATGGTTTGGCGTTCAGCGCCGCGAAAAGGGCCGCGAAGAAGACAAGCATCGCAATCAGGACCAGCGCGTCCTTGATGCCGACCAGCACTTTCCAGCCGATACGAACGATTTTCACGTCAATTCTCCAATTCGCCGGGCGGCAACGCCTGGCCGTTGCGGGGCAGCGTAAACGTGGAGTCTTAAGCCAGCAAGACGCTGCGTGACGCCGATGCAGGGGGCGGGCACGAATATGGGACGTGCGAAGCTGGCCAGTGCTGCTAAGGGCGCGCGGATGGAGTCGATTTTAACCCGGGCGACGCCGCTCAACAGCGCGGCACCCAAGGACTGGCGCGAGGAGCTGTCGGCGCTGTCGCGGCTGGCCTGGCCGCTGGTCGGCGCGAATCTGCTGCAAATGGCGATTGGCGCTGTCGACGTGTTTTTCGCCGCGCGGTTGACGACCAAGGATTTCGCCGCCGCGACGCTGGGCGTGTTTGCCTTCAACCTGACGATGTATGCGCTGATTGGCCTGGCGAGCGCGAGTGCGCCGATCATCGCGGCCGAACTGGGGCGGCGCAGCCATGCCGTGCGCGAAGTGCGGCGCAGCGCGCGCATGGCGATGTGGGCAGCGCTGGGCGGCGCGTTGCCGGTGTTCATCCTGCTGGGCTTTGGCGATTTGCTGTTCCGGGTCGCGGGGCAGGACGCTGAAGTGTCGCGGCGGACCGGCGAGTTCCTGTCGATCATCCGCTACGCGCTGTTCCCCGGATTGGCCGGGGTGGTGATGCGCATCGTGTGTTCCGCGCTGGGCCGGGCCAACTGGGCATTTGCGGTGACGTTGATGGGGCTGGGCATCGGCGTGCTGTGCAACTGGCTGTTCATATTCGGCCATGGCGGCTTTCCGGCGATGGGCCTTGCCGGGTCGGCTCTGGCGACGCTGGTCGGTACGGCGGCAACCACGCTGGCCTATGTGCTGATCCTGCTGTTTGATCCCAAGCTTCGCCGATACCGGCTGTTCGGCCGGTTCTGGCGGCCCGAATGGTCGCGGCTTGCCGAGATCGTCCGGCTGGGCGCGCCCATCGCGGCGAGTTGGACATTCGAGGGTGCGTTGTTCGGTGGCGCGGCGGTGCTGATGGGGTTGATCGGGGTTGCGGACGTGGCGGCGCACGCGGTTGCGCTGAACATCGCGGCGATCGCTTTCCAGATCCCGCTTGGCGTCGCGCAGGCAGCGACGATCCGCGTCGGGCTGGGTTTTGGTGCTGGCGACCGGGCGTGGATGGCGCGCGCGGGGTGGGTGGCGATTATCGCCGGCACCGCGATCATGGCGTTGACGGCGGGGGTGATCTGGGTCGCGCCGACCGCGATCATTTCCGCCTATCTCGACACTGCCGATCCCGCCAATGCGACGGTGGTGGCGCTGGCGGTGCGTTTCCTGATGGTCGCCGCCGCCTTCCAGCTTTTCGATGGTTGCCAGGTGGTCGCCGCAGGCGTGCTGCGCGGGTTGCAGGACACGCGCTGGCCAATGGTCATCGCCGGTATCGGTTATTGGGCGGTCGGTTTCGGCACCGCGATCCTGCTTGGCTTCCGCGCGCATTGGGGCGGGGTTGGCGTCTGGGTGGGCCTTGCGGTCGGCCTGGCAGCCGTTGCCGCGCCGATGACGCTGCGTTGGGCCTGGCGCGAAAGGCTGGGGTTGGTGCCCGTAACGGCGCACTGAACGGGAACGGGAGCGGGAGCGGGCCGGGCCGGTAAAAAATAGCGGCGGCCGCCATTGACGACGGGTGCCACCGGACACATATGCGACGTGTTAGCACTCGCCATCAGTGAGTGCTAAACGCATGTCCGCAATTCAATATACGCAGAAAGGGAGACGTATGAACTTTCGTCCGTTGCACGATCGGGTTCTCGTCCGCCGCGTCGAGGCCGAAGAAAAGACGGCCGGCGGCATCATCATTCCCGATACCGCCAAGGAAAAGCCGCAGGAAGGCGAAGTTGTCGCCGCGGGCACTGGCGCCAAGGCAGACGACGGCAAGATCACGCCGCTCGACGTCAAGGCCGGTGACCGTATCCTGTTCGGCAAGTGGTCGGGCACTGAAGTCAAGGTTAACGGTGAAGACCTGTTGATCATGAAGGAAAGCGACATTCTCGGCATTCTTGGCTGAGAAAACGCTTCTTTCAATCCCATAAGCTAGCAGTTCCAGGAGAATCCAAATGGCAGCTAAGGACGTCAAGTTTTCGCGCGACGCCCGCGAGCGCATTCTTCGCGGTGTCGACATTCTCGCCGATGCAGTGAAGGTAACGCTGGGCCCCAAGGGCCGTAACGTCGTTATCGACAAGTCGTTCGGTGCGCCCCGCATCACCAAGGACGGCGTCACCGTCGCCAAGGAAATCGAACTCAAGGACAAGTTCGAGAACATGGGCGCGCAGATGATCCGCGAAGTCGCGTCGAAGACGAACGACCTCGCCGGTGACGGCACCACCACCGCGACCGTTCTCGCCCAGGCGATCGTTCGTGAAGGCATGAAATCGGTTGCGGCCGGCATGAACCCGATGGACCTGAAGCGCGGCATCGACCTCGCCGTCACCAAGGTCGTCGAGGACATCAAGCTGCGTTCCAAGCCGGTCGCCGGCACCAAGGAAATCGCCCAGGTCGGCATCATCTCGGCCAATGGCGACACCGTCGTCGGCGAGAAGATCGCTGAAGCGATGGAAAAGGTCGGCAAGGAAGGCGTCATCACCGTCGAGGAAGCCAAGGGTCTCGAATTCGAGCTCGACGTGGTCGAAGGTATGCAGTTCGACCGTGGCTATCTGTCGCCCTACTTCATCACCAACCCGGAAAAGATGTCGGTCGAACTCGCTGATCCGTACATCCTGATCCATGAGAAGAAGCTGTCGAACCTGCAGGCCATGCTGCCGATTCTGGAAGCGGTCGTGCAGTCGGGTCGTCCGCTGCTCATCATCGCCGAAGACATCGAAGGCGAAGCGCTGGCGACTCTGGTCGTCAACAAGCTGCGCGGCGGCCTGAAGGTTGCTGCGGTCAAGGCACCGGGCTTCGGCGATCGTCGCAAGGCGATGCTCGAAGACATCGCCATCCTGACCAAGGGCGAAGTCATCAGCGAAGATCTGGGCATCAAGCTCGAGACCGTTACGCTGGCGATGCTGGGCACTGCCAAGCGCGTTTCCATCGACAAGGACAACACGACCATTGTCGATGGTGCGGGCGACGGCGAAGCGATCAAGGCACGTACCGAACAGATCCGTCAGCAGATGGAACTGACCACCAGCGACTATGATCGTGAGAAGCTCCAGGAGCGTCTGGCGAAGCTGGCTGGCGGCGTGGCCGTCATCAAGGTCGGCGGCGCTTCGGAAGTCGAAGTGAAGGAGCGCAAGGATCGCGTTGATGACGCGCTCCACGCAACCCGCGCTGCGGTTGAGGAAGGCATTGTCGCCGGCGGCGGCACGGCTCTCCTTTATGCCACCAAGGCTCTTGAGGGCCTGAAGGGCGCCAATGACGACCAGACCCGCGGCATCGATATCATCCGCAAGGCGCTGTACGCGCCGGTTCGCCAGATCGCGCAGAATGCCGGTCATGACGGTGCGGTGATCTCGGGCAAGCTGCTCGACGGCAACGATGTCAACATGGGCTTCAACGCCCAGACCGACACCTATGAGAACCTGGTCACTGCCGGCGTGATCGACCCGACCAAGGTCGTTCGTACCGCGCTGCAGGACGCAGCTTCGGTCGCTGGTCTGCTCATCACCACCGAAGCGGCGGTGAGCGAGCTGCCCGACGACAAGGCTCCTGCTGGCGGCGGCATGCCCGGCGGCATGGGCGGCATGGGTGGCATGGACTTCTAAGTCCACGCGTCCGGCGCCGGCCTTGCCGGTGCCAGCCGATCAAATGGAAACGGGGCCGGCGGGGAAACCTTCCGGCCCTTTTTCTTTGGGCGGGTTGGTGTATCGGTCGGCTGATACCAAGCTGCAGTGATGCTGACGCACCAGCAGCTTGAAACGCTCAGGCGCCGCGCGGGCTTTGCCAAAGTGCGATGAGTCGCGCTCATCGTAATTTGGTATGAGGTGGAGGAAGTTTCGCTGAACCGGAGGAACTCATTGGGTATCAAATTGCTCGTCCTGGGCTTCCTGGCCGTGGCAACCGGCGCGCGGGCCGCCGATGTCGCGGCCAATCCGGGCGTAGTGGCGGTGGAGGACAAGGCGCTTCATGCGACGATTTTCCACCCGGCCGGGCCGGTGCGGAAACGGCCGGGCATATTGGTGATCGGCGGTGCGGAAGGCGGCCGGGCCTGGGCCAGCGATACCGCAAGGGCGTTGGCGCAATCGGGCTATGTCACGCTGGCAGAAGCCTATTTCAACGAACCCGGACTGCCGGACCAGTTGATCGACATTCCGGTTGAACATTTCATCCGAGCGATCGACCGGCTGCATGGCGACCCCAGCGTCGATGCACGGCGCATTGCGGTGGTCGGGCTTTCCAAGGGGGCGGAAGCGGCCTTGCTGCTCGCCAGCATCGATCGCCGGGTTCACGCCGTGGTCGCAGGTTCGCCCAGCGATCGGTTGTGGCAGGGTATCGACCGCAAGCACGGCACGGTTGCGGGTTCATGGACGCGCAACGGCCGCCCCTTGCCATACACCCCGTTCGTTACATGCAAGGATTGCGGCTCGCTGGCCGAGCTTTATGCCCAAAGCAGGACGGCGGCGGCGGATGGCGCGGCGCGGATCGATGTCGCG
>JBAZYJ010000031.1:0-11821 GCA_041659385.1 Sphingomonas sp. | reverse complement strand
CGGACAGCTGAAGATCAACCGCGCCATAGCAACCCGGTACGATCAACTGGCGAATAGCTTCCTCGGCATGGTCCATCTCGCCACCGCCAGATACTGGCTCAAATTTGTCCACGCCGCCTAGTCTATTCCTCTTTTGGGCTAAATATTGTTACGACTAAAGATATGAACACAGCGCAAAGAGCAAACGAGACCGACCCCTTCACGACATAGGAAGTAGTAATGCTACCTGAAGCCAATATGCTGCTGACGGCACCGAATACAGCGCCGAAAATAGCTCCGAATGCTATTTGTCGAAGGCACTTATAAATCCAGGCTGATTTATTCAACATATTTCAATACTTTGCCACTTGAATGGATCGATATATATTTCCATGCCGAATCAATCAGAAACCTAGAGCATTTTTAATACGCCCCCACAAACCTAGCCGGCGACCCGTCACTACAATTTCGTCGCCACTCGGCACCACCCCATTCGCTGTGGCCTCGCCGGCCACCTGCCCCGCAACGCGAATCGTGCCTTCCCTAGTGTTTTCTGCAGTTCTTAAGGCGACCTTCCCATTATTACTCAGAATACCTGAGGTGCCCCGGCCAGCTGTCATTGCTCCAAACCGTTGGTTGCCTACCAACCCGCGTGTCACGCGGTCTCCGAACTTTCCGCCGACATATCCGCTTGCAGCGCCTGCTACGGCGTTTGTGACGCTGGGAGTTTTGCCATTTAGAACGTCACCCGCGACAGCCTGCGCTGCTCCTCCGAGGGTGGGACTACCTGTGAATCCCGTTACTGCGCCTCCAATCGTGCCGGCGACCGTCTCCCTACCAATATCTCCCAAATTTATATCTTCGCCACTGGAGACCTGATCATATATTTCGAACCCTCCGGAGACGACGCCACCAATGACGCCGCCGACGATGCCTGAGAGACAATTGGGGCATTTCCCTGTGGGGTCGCGTTTGTTCACCGGATCGTTTGCGACATAAGCATAGAGGTTGACCTGATCCTTATACCCGATGGGGTCGGTCTGAAGGAACCTGCCAAGGGTGGGCGAGTAGATACGCGCCTTGTAGTAGTACATGCCGAGTTCGGGCAGCCAGGCCTGGCCGGTATATTGGAACCGCCCGATATTGTTCGCCCCCGGAATGCCATATTCGTCATAGCTGTCGATCGCGATCAGGTTGCCGCTCGCATCCGCCACTGAGACGATCGAGCCATGCCAGTCGCCCTGCAGCGCGCGGCGGTCGGTGAGGCCTGATCCCTCATACCATAGCAGCGGATCATCCTCCGCTGGCCCATGGACATAGCGCCGCTGCAGGCTGTTCGACCCGTCATATTCCGCGAGCAGCTCATCGCCATCATAGACGAACCACGTCGTGCCGGTCGATGGGCTGCTGACCTGGAACAACCGCCCCGTCGGATCATAAACCAGGCTGGTGCCGTTCGAGGCCGCGACCAGCCGATTCTCGGCGTCATAGCTGTAGCTGTTCGTCCCATCCGAGACCAGGTTGCCATTGGCATCGTACTGGAACGATGCCGGGCCTGCGCTGGTATATTGGTTGAGGCCATTCACCGCATAAGGGCGGTTGACGTTCACATAGCCCTTGAACGCGTAAAGGTCGTTCGAGCGTGTCGCGCTGGTAATCTGGCTCGCCGGACTGTAGCCGAACGTGCTCGCCAAGTCATAAGGGGTGCCCGCCAGATCGTCCGCCCAACTCGTCAGCCGGTCGATCGCGTCATAGCCATAGGATGACCAGGTGTTCCCGCGCGCCCGTGACGAGGTCAGCCCCTGGGCATTGTAGCCGATCGCGGCTACCGGCGTCCCGCCATTCTCCTGGATCGACACCAGCCGGTTGCCGCCGTCGTAATTATAGCCGAAATAAGTGCCATCGGGGTGCGTCACCCGCGTCCGGTTTCCCTCGGCATCATATTGCTGGCCGATCGTCCGGCTGACCCCACCCATGTTGATCGTCGACGAGGATAGTTCCCCGAACCCGTCATAGGCATTGGTGATGCCTTCGCCCGAGGTGCTGTCGAACCGCGCGTAAAGCTGATGGCCTGCCAGGTCATAGCTGTAATAGGCATCGCGTGTTGCCGATGCGGCCGGACACGCGCCTACCTGGATCGGCGCGCAGCCATCGGGGATGACCTCCGACGTCACCCGATTGAGCGCATCATAGTTGTAGCTCAGCGTCCGCCCGTCGCGCTTGCGCAGGGACGTGCGGTTGCCCTGCGCGTCATAGCCATAAGCTTCATAGTCGGTCGCCGAGGATTGGCCGACACTCGCCTTGTCGGGAAAATACCAACCCACCTGGCGATCAAAGCCGTCATAGGTGAGCGCCGCCTTGTTGCCATTGGCATCGGTGACACTCGCCTGCTTGCCATTGGGCGTGTAAGTGTAGCTGACATAGGCCTGCTCGATGCCGGTCCCGACCGCTCTTCGGGTCTGAACTAGTTGGTCATCGTCGTTGTAGATGTTTTTGGTAACCCGGTCCGGCCCCTGGCTGCCTTCCACTCCAAGAGCGCATGCCGATACAGGCAGCGAGCCATAGGCCGCCGGATTCATGCGGACTGCGGCGCATTCGAGTTGCCCCGCCGCGTCGTAGCTATATTGCGTCAGCGCATAGGCTGTTCCGCCCGACGACGTCTGTTCGGTCAGCTTGCGGTCCAGGCCGTCATAACTGGTGTCGACCTGGCTGAAGATCGTGAAGCCCGGCCAACTTGCCGGTGCCACCGCTTCCGACTGCCACGAGGCGAGGGAGCCCTTTTCGACGCGGATCACCCGGCCTGCCAAATCATAGGTCATCCGCGCGGCGGCATAATGCAGCGGCCCCGCACCATCGGGATCGGGCGCGATCGTACCCACAACACGGCCGCTCAGATCGTAGCGTGTCGCTGAGGTGAAATCGGAGGGCGATGACTGCGCGTGCAGCACCATCGGCGCCAGCAAGGCCAAGGGAAGCAACAGCCGCTTCAGACTGTTTTGCGCCCAGCGCATTCCCGCGCGCCCGTTCATGGGCACACCGATAGGCCGGCACGCGGGCTGGTCTCGCTGATTTTCTTGCCTCGCCAGTCATAGCCGTAACATGTACGCCGACTCACGCCGCCAGAACTGACCACTTGACCGTAGATACGCAGATTATTTGCCGTGCCGTCGGCGCCATATTCAAAGGTCGTCGTGACTTGCGGCGCTGCGCTATCGCATGATGCGCTAATGCTTCCCGCAATAGTCTGGCATGTCACTTGGGAAATCAACATCGAAATCGACGAGTTTGCTGGTACCAGTCCGCCGGAGGAGTTCCTGATATAAGCCGATTTCTGGGCATAGCTGTAAAGCTTGAGCGGCCGCGCGCCACCAGCCGATGGCGCAGGTTCCATTTCGCTCAAGACCTGCCCCAAGCCATTATAGGTGTAGTCGGTCTGGTTGCCCTTCGCATCGCGCTTCCAGATCGGTTTCGCGCAGTTTTGCGGCGTATTGGGTGGCGTGGTGCAATCGGCGACCTGACCATATTGCACCACGACGTCAGCTAGGCCTGAACCGGGTTTGGCGACGCGCCTTTGTTCGGCAAGCGCGCGCCTGATGCCGTATGACGCCCGATATTGGTCGCCTTCGGGAAAGGTTGCCTGGACCAGCGCCGACCCGAAATTCTGGGCAAAATTTGGGTCGGATTGGAAATCCCATCCGCCCTCGAACCGATAATTGGTGACCAAGCCGGAAGGTGATGTAACGGTATATGGTGAACTGCTGACGAAGTCATAAACGGTTGTTTTTGAAGATGGATCTGTGACGATAGCTCTATTTGACGGTTCAAGGTCAACAAATTTATCCGGGTCCCTGGGTTTCAAGTAATCACCGTTATAGAAAAACTTCCACACGGCCCCGTCCGCAAGTGTCTGTTGCGTCACTTGCCATGGGTATTGGCCGGTCGAATAGGTATTACTGATTTTACAATTCGAATAACCTGGTGGTTTGATACAGGTAAAACCGTTCGAAGAACCGCTGGAGCGATCATATTGCGTCACGCCGCCCTGTGCATCCGTCACGCCGGTAAGCAACGGTGGCGACGATGCGGAGTAGGTATAGATCACACGCAAAACGGCACCGGAGCAGGTGTTCGTCGATGTCACATAGGTATTTGCTAGGTTAAACCCACAAGCGGACGTTACTACTCCACTACCGTTGTAATCGAATACAATTGCATACCCGAGACTGTCGGTAACCAATTTTAGTTGCGTGCCGTTGTATGAAAAATCCTGCCTGCGCCCGTCGGCAAAAACGATGTGGGCAACACGCAAGCCGTACGGCACCCCGTCGGCAGCTACCGACGTGTTAAAGGTATAAACATCGCCGCTCTGATTGGTGTAAACATATGCCCCGTTTTGATCATATGACAGGGTGCCGGAAAAACTGTCGTCACTGGTTACTGTGATAACAACATTCGGTGGCATGGTCTCATAATACGTCCCGCTGGCGCTCGCTCCTATATGGGCAACCGGCTTTTTGAACGTGGTGCAAACCCCAGGTACTGGATCACCGCAGACAGTTTTATGGTTGGGGGCCATGTAGATATCGAAATTATGACTCACGCGGGGTCCAAAGAACGGCGTATTGGGATCTCGCTGCCCGCCAAGGGTAAATCTCGTCAGGGTGAGGGGGCCTATCTCCAGATCCGTATCGCTCATGGTGAAAGAGCCATCCGCCAGACTAACGCCGCCGGGAGTCATCACAAACGTCTTTGGCGGAACGATATCCTGCCCGAACGCCGACATGCACACGGGCATGGAGATCATGCACGTTGTCAGATAGATGCCGACGGTTTTGCTCTTCATAAACATCTCTTCATCAGATCATTTCAACCGTAGATCATTTCACAATGTTATCGTGCGCGATCAGGGGCCGGTCTGACACACCGACCCGGTAACGGTCGCAGTAACGTTGCCAGCGGCAGTGCCTCCTGCAGTGTTTCTGATCACGTAAGTTACGTAATATGTTCCACTATTACTTGCAGCCAGGCTGATCGTCGTGGAATTTACGATATTGACCCACATCTGCCCAGGATCAGAGCTGGTCGCCGACACAAGCGACAGCGGCGTATAGCCTCCGGGGTCATAGTCATTGGTCACAACGTTCAGCGATCGGGTCAGCGAACAGTTGAACGAGATCGTATCGGGCCTGGTGATCGGCATGGGAGGTGCGACATCATTGTCATCGATCGTGCCCGTACCCGTGATCGTACCGACCGTCGCGCCGCCGGTTGGCGATGATAGCGACGCGGTTAACGTCTCTCGGGGCTCATAGGCACTGTCATCAATGGTTGAGACCGTGATGGTTTTGGCCGTATCCCCGGGCGCAAAGGTCAGCGTACCAGAAGTCGCATTATAATCGCTTCCCGCCGCGGCACTGTCGTTCGCGGTAGCGAAATTGACCGCATAGGTTTGCGAAGTCCCCCCGGACTTGGTCACCATAAAGACCAACGCACTGCCTTCGGTCACCGGCCCAGCATTACCAATCGAGAAGCTCGGCGCGGCATCATTGTCGTTGATGGTGGCCGTACCCGTGGCATTGCCAATCGTCGCACCACCCGACGACCCCGACAGGGACACTGAGAATGTCTCGGTGGGCTCATTAACGGCATCATCGACCGCCGAAATCGTGATCGTCTTGGCCGTATCGCCTGGCGCGAAGGTCAGCATACCAGACACTGCGTTATAGTCACTGCCCGCCACCGCACCGCCGTCTGCGGTAGCGAAATTGACCGCATAGGTTTGGACGGTCGTCCCGGACTTGGTCACCGTAAAGGTGGCGGCACCGCCCTCCGTAACGGGACCGGCATTGCCGATCGAGAAGCTGGGCGGTGGATCATTATCGTTGATCGTTCCCGCGCCGCTTGCCGTTCCAATCGTCGCGCCTCCAGATGGGGCAGACAACGATACCGTGAAGCTCTCTGTCGGTTCGTTGATACCGTCGTCGATCGTCGACACGGTGATCGTCTTGCTGGTGTCGCCGGGCGCAAAGGAAAGCGTGCCCGACCCGGTGTTGTAATCGCTGCCTGCGACGGCGCTACCGTTCGCGGTTGCAAAATTGACGGCGTAGCCCTGCGACGTCGTGCCCGATTTAGTGACAGTGAAGGTAAGCGCAGCCCCTTCCGAAACCGCGGCGGCGTTGTTGATCGCAAAGCTCGGCGCCGCGTCGTTGTCGTTGATCGTGCCGGTGCCGGCACTGATGGTCGCGCCACCGCTTGTTGCCGACAACGACACCGTAAATGTCTCTGTCGGCTCATTGACGGCATCGTCGATGGTGGAAATCGTGATTGTCTTGGTCGTGTCGCTTGGCGCAAAGGTCAGCGCCCCCGAAGCCGCATTATAGTCGCTTCCGGCGATCGCACTGCCGTTGGCGGTTGCGGAATAGACATCGACGGGAACACTGGTGGCGCCGGTCTTGGTGATGGTAAACGTCAACGACCCGCCTTCGGTCACTGGCCCGGCGTTGCCGATCGTGAAACTCGGCGCCGGATCGTTGTCGTTGATGGTCCCAGTGCCGGTCGCGCCATTGATCGTCGCACCACCGGTTGCCGCCGAAAGCACTACCGAAAAGCTCTCAGTGGGTTCGTTGATGGTATCGTCGATCGTCGAAACGGTGATTGTCTTGGTCGTATCGCTTGGCGCAAAGGTCAGCGTGCCCGACGCAGCGTTGTAGTCGTTTCCGGCCACCGCGCTGCCGTTAGCGGTCGCAAAGCCGACGCTGACTGGCGCCGTTGCCGTGCCCGATTTCGTGACGGTGAAGGTCAGCAACCCGCCTTCGCTCACGGTTGCATTGCTGATCGACAGGCCCACGACATTCGGTGAACTCGTCGCCCCTGAGACAGCATAGGCGGCCCGATTGCCTGCCGGATCAAATGTGGTGGTGGTCTGCAATCCGCCATTGGCGGTGCCACTTGCAGAAGTGATGATCAGCCGACCAAGGGCGTCATAGGTGTAGGTAAGCCGATGCCGCAGCCCGCGCGATCGGTCGGGACCGGTTCGAGGCCTTCGTCTCGCAGGTCGGCCGCCACATCGCCGGTGGCACCCGCACGCTGGCCCCCGTTGATCCCGCTGGAGGCGCATCATGATGTCCGCCCAGGCGACAAGCGTCTCGGCGGAACGCCGTCGCGCCATGCTGCGCACCGCGATGGGGCCGGCGATTGCCGCCGCGCTCGCCGATCCCCGGGTGATCGAGATCATGGTCAATCCCGACGGCGCGCTGCGCGTCGATACCCGACGCCGCTGATTATTGCGTCGCAGCGCTGACGCGACTCGGGCGGGACGGAACACTAGGGTTCGTGCGCGACGCGCATAGTGATAAGTTGACGCCCGCGCTTGCCTTCGACCGAGGGTTCGTGACGGCGTTTCGCAAGAAGGAAGCGGTGACGCCCGATCTGCCGGGCATGGCCGCACTCAAACCGTTGGCGGAGCGCTGCCTTGCACAGCAAGAGTTGAACACCGATTTGTGCTCAGCGGCGGGCTACGCGCTCGGCACGCGCGCATACAACGGCGAAACGGTCGTCGTCCAATGACGCGGCATCGTTCCTCATCGACCGAAACCGCACGGAGACGAACATTAGCGTTGTTGTTGCCTCTATCGCTATTGGCAGGGTGCGGGCCGAAGCTTGAAGCGCTGGCTATTCTGAAACGGGTGGTGGCGATTACCAACAAGGACACACGCAATCTTACGTTGACCCGTGTCACGGCCAATGGACTGGATAGCGATCCTCATTGCAATGCCTACCCCGGCACGACACTGGCGCCTGGCGAATCCTATCAGACGGCGTTTTTCCTTTGCAGTGATGTATCTTCGCTGCGTGTTGAGACGGATGCGGGCACGGCCTATCTCGGCACATGAGATGCTCAGCCTAGCTGAATTGCCGTCCGTTGCCCTGTCGGGCGTGCCGTCACGCCATGTACGGGCGCGGCGGCATTATCGATTGCGGGCGGGTCGCTTGCCGCCACGCCAGCGGCTTTGAGCAGGGCTGCGGCGCTGGCAACAGTATCGTGGGTGGCAGCGTCGTCGGTTTGGACGGTGGATTGCTGAATCTCGCTGGCGTAGGTCATCGCATGCCGTATGGTTTTTAAGTCGTCCTCACCCTTCACAAAAGCCTTCGCCACCTCCAGCGGGTCGCCGTGATGGGCGGCGAACTGCGCATCGATTTCGGCATCCGACAGGCCCTTGGATTTGAGGATGCGGCGGATATCGCCGCGCAGGCGGTTGTCGAACTCCGAAACATCCCGGCCCTCGCGCACGAGGTTGGGACGCAGATTCTCGGTGGCGCGGATAAGATCGTCGGCGCGTTTCTGAAAGGCGGGATTGGCATCGGCCCCAAAGGCCTTGGCGTCGATCAACTGGCCCAGCGCGGCACCCGAGGCGTTGAGGTCGCCTCCAGGCGTATGCTTCGCTTCTTCGGTCTGAATATAGGCAAGGCGCTCGGCTTCGCGCTCGCGATAGGCCACCTGATCGGCTCCTGTGGCAAAGCGCAGATCGCCGTCGAAATCGCGCAGATTGTCGATGACGGCATGCACCGCGCTGTGTGCGGCAGACGCGGCCTGAGCGATGTTGCCGCTGGCGTTCGAGGCGGCTTCGGTCGCGTTCGCCGTGGCGGTGCGGGCCTGTTGTGCGATGCTTGCCGCGTTGCCGGTGGCGGTGGCCACCTCGTTGCGCAGCGCTGCGAGAGCAATGCCGCTGGCGCTGCCGATCTGCTGGCGCAGCTCGGACAATTGGGCAAGTTGGCTGCGCAGTGCGCCCGCAACGGCGACGTCACCGCCTGCGGCGATCAGGTCGGCCAGGGCCGCTTCGGCCGCGAACTGGCTGGCGGCGAGCTGCCCCAGCAATTCGGTGCGCTGGCTAGCCAGCGGGTCACCCGGCTGCGCCGTCTGACCCGGATCAACTGTGATTTTGGCGGTTATAGATACCTCGCGCGAGGGATGTGTTCTACGTCAACAATACACCAGAAATCGCTAAAATTTGGTTAACGAAATGCTAAAGGTGCCCGCTCCGGTTTGCGGCGCACCAGGCACACCAGTCCAATCCCACCAGCAATTTGGAGAAAAAAGCGCCATGAAAGCCGTGAAGTGGACGACCATCGCCATGCTGGGCGCGATAGGGCTGACAATGCTGGGTATTGCGCTGAGCCTGTTATACCGGGGCGCGATTGTTCCACAAATTCTGCTGCTGCTCGGCGGGTTTGCGCTCATCGCCAGCCGCGCGGCATACATCATCGCCGCGCTGGTGACGTGGCTGCCGAAAAGGTTTCGGCGCAGGCGTAAGCAGCGCGAATAGCGGTGCCGCGTGGGATGGACGTCGAGCAATGCCCACTTGCCCAATCACGGCTCGGCAAGTGTGTCGCTCTGGTTCCGCGCGCCGTGCAGCACGCGCATGAACACCACCTCACTGTCGTCGCAACGGAAATAGATAAGGTAGCGCCCATGCGCCGCAGCACGAAAACCGGGCATGATTTCGTCGCGCAAGCGATAGAGCGTCGGCTGCTTGGCGATTTCGACAAAGCGCGCCTCAATCTCCGCGATGAACGAACGGGCGCGCGCTTTATTGTCGAGCGCAATATAATCGCCAATCTCTGCGAGGTCGCGTTCTGCCGGTACGGTGATCCGAAAGCGCATGGCGCACGCTATTCTGAATAGCGCGCCCGCAGGCGGGCGAACACCGTTTCACCCCCTTCGCCCGGACCGCTATCAACGGCTTCCTGCAACAACGCGCGCAGTTCCTGCAATTCCCGCTGCTCGGCGGATTGTTTGCGCGACCAGTCGCGCAGCGCCTCGCGGACCACTTCGCTGACCGAGGAATATTCGCCTTCTTCCACCTTCTGGCGCATCATCGCGGCCATTTCGGGGGGAAGACTGACAGTGACAGGTTGGGCCTGCGCCATAAAGCGCCTCCTTGTGAGTTCTTCATAAAGTATCACAAGGTTGCCTATTTGTACAGTTTTGCGACCGGGGCAATCTGTCACGCTGTTGATCGGTGCCGGTGGAGCTATCGGCCAGGATCAGGCGTCATTACCTTCCGAGCGGCGGCGGGGTGCAGCGGTCGCGGTCGGATCAATGCCGCCCAACGAAGACAGCGCCGCAGCCACATCGCGCGCGCCGTGCAGCACGCGCACGATCTGGATTTCGCGGTTGGTTTCGAGGAAGAAAATCAGGTAACGCCCGTGTCGCGCGGCGCGTAGGCCCGCAGCTAAATCCGAACGCGACGGGAAACGCTGGGGCTGTTCGGCGATGCGGGAGAATTCCGCCTCGATCTCGGCCACGAAGGAGGCGGCACGCGGGCGATTATCGAGGGCGATATAATCGCCGATCTCGATGAGGTCGCGCCGGGCCGCCGGTGATATCACAAGCGGAAGCAAGCTCAGTCCTTCGGCGCGAAACGTGCCCGCAATTCAGCAAAAACTTCCTCGGCGGGAATGCCGGGACCACTTTCCATCCCTTCGCGCACCAACGCCCGAAGCACCTCCACGTCGCGCCGTTCCTGGTCGCGCTTGCGCGTCCATTCCCGCAGGGCCTCGCGCACGATTTCGCTGGTCGAGGCGTATTCGCCATCCTCGACGGTGTGGCGCAGCAAGGCCGCCTGGTCGGCGGAAACCGTCACCGTCACTCGTTCCACGTTGCTCATGGTTACCTCCTGCGTGCGTAACTTTACATACTTATGCTTACCATATTGGGCCGGAATTGTCGAGAATTGTGTCGGGCAGTGATGCCCACCCAGCCATTGCGCGTGGAATTGGCGAAGGGTTTCGGGGCGTGTCGCCGACCGCGCGCCCCGCACAAGGCGATCTCGCTTCCGTGCCCGGTCGAAGGCGGGCGTGTGCAGCATCGTCCCGCTGGCGCGACTTTGGGCCTGTGTGCGGGGCGCTGGGCAATCGGCGGTGTCTTCCTCACCTTCGCGCGAATTCCCGCGCGGGGGCAGATGGGAGAACATCAAGCCGGACATCATGCAGAACTTCATTATTCCACCAATCCATCGCCAGTTGATGGCGGTATGCACATGGCCTGCACGGCTGATGCACGCGCTGCAAGCACGGATCGCCGCGCATCGCTGGCGGCGGCAGGCGCTGCGCGCACTGCGCCGTCGCAGCCGCGAATAGGCCGGGCGGCGGCGGGCAGGTGCCCGCCCCCTTTTCGGGTCACGGACGATCCTCGCGTTGAAGATCGCGCTCGGTGATTTTGCGCATGACGATGCGGCCTTGCAGCGGGACTGCGTCGCAGGTGATCGAGAAGCCCTTACCGTCGCGGTTGGGCCATGCCGCGCCGATCTCGCGCCACGCGGCGGATTTGCCCTGGCCGATGACGGCATAGATGCGGTGGGTCGGCTTGACGGTAAGTTTGGGTTGGGTTGCCATGATCTGCTCCTTTTTGTGTCCGCCGCCGGACTATCCAGCGGCTTGGATGAGGAGCAAGGGGCGCGGGTCATCAAGTCGCCGGTCACGCCCCGTGTCACGCCCGGCAGGGGCGAAGCTGCACAAGCCTGAACTCGTTTCGGGGGCGGAAGCGAGCGGGTTGAACGGCGGCGGGCCTGCGCCACACGCGCCTCCAGACCCAAGCCCGGTGATGGTTGCAACGGACGGATACGAGGCAGATCAGGCTGTAGGTCGACGAAAATCGTTAGCGGCCCTCAATATCAATCCAAATCGGATATATCTGATGCGGTCGATCCTTGACCCATTTGGCGCGTCCGCCCGGGATCGTTCGCCTTGCCGGGCAGCAAAGGCGCGATCTTCGCCCACTGTGCTTCGTTCAACTCGTATCGCTTGATCCCCATCGCCAGCTCCGCGCTTCAACACGGGGCCC
>JBAZYJ010000030.1:0-17327 GCA_041659385.1 Sphingomonas sp. | reverse complement strand
CGAGCGGCTGCGACCTGAGCATCGGCCGCGCGCGCTATTGCAACCGACTGTTCGAGGCGAGCCTTTGCATAGACATTGTGATTGTAGAGATCCTGGACACGCGCAAGGTCGCCTTGTGCGCGGGCTGCTTCGGCTTGCGCGGCGGCAACCTGCGCGCCTGCCGCACTGGTTTCGTAGCCAAGGCGCGAATCGACGATCGAGCCGATGCGCTGGCCCTTGGTCACCATGTCGCCAGCGCGAACGGAGAGACTGACCAACGTGCCGGGAATGCGGGCCAGCGCCTGCGCCTGGTCGCGCGTCGTTATCTCGGCGCCGACCGCCTTCATGTCGGGGGTCTCTGCGAGCGCGACGGCCAGCCGCTCGCCGGTGGGCAACGCGGCGACTTTTTGTTCGCTCGGCGCACTCTCACCGCAGGCCGTCAGCGTCAGGGCCGCGCCAGCGACCATCCATGCCCATTTTGTCACTGCCGATGGCTCCCCTGTTGCATGGCCTCAGCCGCGCTCGACCGGCAAGCCAGCGGCCTTCCAGGCGCCGATCCCGCCCGCGAGATGCGTATCGATGCTCGACTGCGCACTGGCGCAGCGATCGAGTGCAAGGCCCGAGCGCTTGCCGCCAGCGCATTGGAGCACGATCGTCTTGCCCGCTGCATCCGGAACATTACGCGGTGCGAAGGTCGAGAGAGGGGCGTTTACTGCGCCCTTGATATGCTCGGCGGCAAACTCGTCGGGTTCGCGCACGTCGACGAGGAGCGCCGAACCGTCGGCCAGCATCGCCCTGAGGGTCTGCGCGTCGATCTCGCGGTGCGCCTTGGCCTTGCCGAATCCGAACATGTCCGGGCCTCCTGATTGAATCATCAATTTGTATGTTGCATATATCGTGTAATTATTATATTCAGTCAAGCGGGATATTCGTGGCGAGAGGAACGAGCATCATGAGCAAGCCGAAGATCGTGGTGCTGGGGGCGGGCTTGGGTGGCACTATCGCCGCTTATGAAATCCAGGCGGCTGCCAAGGGGCGAGCCGAGGTGATGATGGTGTCCGACTCGGAAACCTATTCGTTCATACCTTCCAACCCATGGGTGGCTGTCCGCTGGCGCGAGCCGGAGGCCATTCAGGTGCATCTGCCGCCCATTTTTGCCAGGAAGAAAATCGGCTTTACCGCAGTCGGCGCGAAGCGGCTGCGCGCCTCCGAAAAACGACTCGAACTCAACGATGGGAGCAATATCAATTACGATTATCTTGTAATTGCTACCGGTCCTGATTTGGCGTTCGACGAAATCGAGGGGCTGGGACCGCATGGCGGCCACACTGTTTCGATCTGCCAGACCACCCATGCCGCGGCCGCCGCCGACGCCTTCGATCGCTTCGTTGAAAATCCCGGGCCAATCGTGGTTGGCGCGGTGCAGGGTGCATCCTGCTATGGCCCGGCCTATGAGTTCGCGCTGATCCTCGACACCGAGCTTCGTCGCCGCAAGATCCGCGACAAGGTGCCGATGACCTTCGTCACCGCCGAACCCTATATCGGCCATCTCGGACTCGACGGCGTCGGCGACACCAAGGGCCTGCTCGAAAGCACGCTGCGCGAGCGGCACATCAAATGGGTCACCAATGCCCGCGTCACCAGGGTCGAGGCGGGCACGATGCATGTCGAGGAAATCGCGGAAGGGGGCGCTGTGGCCCGGACTCATGACCTGCCGTTTGCCTTCTCGATGATGCTACCCGCCTTCCGGGGCGTCCCCGCCGTTCGTGACACCCCCGGCCTCACCAATCCACGCGGCTTCATCCTGATCGACAAGCATCAGCGCAATCCGGCCTTCCCGGAAATCTTCGCGCTGGGTGTCTGCGTGGCGATCCCGCCGACCGGGCCGACGCCCGTGCCGGTCGGCGTTCCCAAGACCGGCTTCATGATCGAAAGCATGGTAACCGCGATCGCGGCTAATCTGGAGGCGATCCTCGACGGCAAGGAGCCCACCGCCGAGGCGACCTGGAATGCGGTGTGCCTCGCCGACTTTGGCGATGGCGGTGTTGCCTTCGTGGCGCAGCCGCAGATCCCGCCGCGCAACGTCAACTGGGCGGCGAGCGGCAAATGGGTCCATCTCGCGAAGATCGGCTTCGAGAAATATTTCCTCCGCAAGGTGCGCAAGGGCGAAAGCGAGCCCTTCTACGAGAAGCTCGCGCTTCACGTCATGGGCATCGAGAAACTTCGTTTCTGAGACCGCTTCAAAGGAGAATTGCCATGACGATCGATCGTGCTGTTTTCATCTTCCTCGGCTGTGTTGTCCTGCTTGGCGTGACGCTGTCGCTGACCGTCCATCCCTATTGGATCGGCCTGACGATCTTCGCCGGGCTCAATGCGGTCCAGACCGGATTTACGGGCTTTTGTCCGGCGGCGATCGTCTTCAAGGCGCTCGGCTTCCGACCAGGCGTCGCGTTCAAATGACCGGCAAGCGCCGCCTTGCACACCTGATGCTGTGGCTTGCCGCCCCGCTGGTGGTGTGCAGCGCGGCGCAAGCTACTACGCTTGACGAGGCGCTTGCCGCGGCGATCGCGCATGCGCCCGAAATCGCCGCAGCTGACGCGGATGCGGATGCGGCCAAGGCGCGGCTGGAACAGGCGAAAGCGGGCCGCCTGCCGACCGCGACGCTCAGCGGCACGATCGGCTATGGCCGCCTCGATCCGCGCGGCTTCTTCGGACTTGGCGCCGCGAACGTGACCCCGCGCGCCGCGCAGCTAACGGTCGAGCAGCCCCTCTTCACCGGGGGCAGGGTCAGCGCTGGGGTCGATCAGGCCCGCGCCGGTATCGTCGGCGCCGAGGCGGGGCAGGTCGGCATGCGCAGCCAGCTCGTCATGGCGGTGACCCAAGCCTATGGCGACGTGTTGACCGCCGCGCACATGGTCGATCTCTACGGCCGCCTTGTCATCCAGACGACCGAGATCGAGCGCCAGGCGCGGCTCAAGTTTCGCGCGGGCGAGCGCCCCAGCACCGACGTCTCCCAGGCGAGTGCCCGGCTTGCCGAGGCGCGCGCCGGGCTTGCCCGCGCCGAAGGCATGCGGGTTTCTTCTGTAGCGCATTTCCGTAACCTGACCGGCCTTGAACCGGTAGATCTTCAGCCGCTTCCGTCCAATCCCGTGCTTCCCGCCACGCTCGACGAGGCGATGGATGCGGCAACCCGCAACAATCCCGCGCTGGCGCAGTCCGAAGCCAGCCTGCGCGCCGCTCAGGCCGCGGCACGCGGTGCGCGCGCGGAGCGCCTGCCAACGGTTGGTGCCTTCGTGGAAGGCGCCACGGTACGCGATCAGTTCTTTCCCGACTATCGCGCGGACAGCGCGACCGTCGGCATCCGCGCGCGCTGGGAGCTATTCAGTGGCGGCCGGGTGTCGGGCAAGGTCGCCGAGACGGATAGTAGTGTCCGGGCAGCCGACGCACGGGCAAGGGCCATGCGGATGCAGGTCGAGGAACAGGTCATCTCCGCCTTTCAGAATGTTCGTACGGCGCAGTTGGTCGAACAGGCGGCAACTGAACAGGCCGCCGCCGCTGCGCAGGCGCTCGACAGCATTACCCAAGAGGTTCGGGTCGGCATGAAGCCGCAGCTCGACCTGCTCGACGCCGAACGCGAATCCATAGCCGCCGAGGCTGGCGCGGCGCGCGCGGCTACCGATCGTATCGTAGCGGCCTACCGGCTGCTGAGCCTGATGGGTCGCAACTGAACAAAAGAGGGCGGCCGCGATGCATAGGGATTGTCCGGAAATGGCGGCGTAACTGACCGGCGCGATCAAGGAAGTGCGCCTGGGCAGTCCGGAGGTGACTTGGGCCTTCTCGGCGACGGCCGCGACCGAAGCGGCGCAGCCGGGGAGGTTGCCCAGACTGGCGGAAGTTCGCCACCGTGCAGGTCCGGGCAAGACCATGATCTACACCATGATCGGCGATCGGTGCTTTCCGAAACCATACAAGATCACCGCCGCCGCTGCACGATGGAGCGAGCGCGAGGTCGAAGCGTGGATCGCGGGCGTCGTTCGCGATTCTCGGGCAGATTGATCGTCGTCAGGCGGCCTCCAGCATGGCGCCATCAGCTTCAGAAAGCCTGGCATTACTGCGCTTCGCATGGGCATTTCGTTTCTGGGCGGGCATCAGATAGTCCTGCCACTCCTGCATGAGTGAGCGCGTTTTTCTCTGATAACTGAGTTTTGGCAGGTCTGTTCGGCTACCGCGATTTGTCTTCACGCGTCGGCCGTGGCTTGGCTCTGCGTCGGCGCGATCTCTCCTTCTCGCAGTTTGCCGGTGATTTCGTCCGGCTTGTGCGTTTTGCCCATTTCCAAACTCCTTCCTGACCCAAACAGCAGAGATTTTGGACCGCACAGAAAGGGTCCGATTACATATTGTTCGCCACATCATTTCTGATATCGGTGAAATATGGAATCGAAAAACGCTATCACCGCGCTTTCGGCGCTTGCCCATGGTGGGCGCCTCGCCGTTTTTCGGATGCTGGTGCAGGCCGGTGCGGAGGGGGTGGCCGCAGGGGAGATTGCGCGGCGGCTCAATATTGCGCCCAACACGCTGTCGGCCAATCTGAATATCCTGTCGCACGCCGACCTGATCGAGAGCCGCCGCGATGGCCGTTCGGTGATTTATTCCGCCCGCTTCGAGAGCATGGCCAACCTGCTCGACTATCTCATGGAAGATTGTTGCGGCGGCAATCCGCAAATCTGCGCTCGCGTGGCGGACACGGCCCGGCGCAGCCATTGCGATGAAACCGGTCAGACGTGACCGACCATCATCTTCCAGGACATGAAATCACTTTATCAGGAGCGATCCCGGCATGACCATCGACATCATCGTCTATCACAATCCCGCCTGCGGCACGTCGCGCAACACGTTGGCGATGATCCGCAACGCGGGGATTGAGCCGCACGTCGTCGAATATCTCAAGACCCCGCCGTCGCGCGCGCTGCTTGCCCAATTGATCGAGCGTGCCGGGATCGGCGCGCGCGGGCTGCTGCGTGAAAAGGGCACGCCTTATGCTGAGCTTGGCCTGGGCGACGAGAGCCTGAGCGACGATGCGCTGATCGACGCGATGATCGCGCACCCGATCCTCATCAATCGTCCGCTGGTGGTGTCGCCGCTGGGCGTGAAGCTGTGCCGACCGTCCGAACTGGTGCTCGACCTGTTGCCGTCGCCGCAACTTGGCGCGTTCGCCAAGGAAGATGGCGAACAGGTGGTCGATGCGCAGGGCGAGCGGATCGTTTGATGCTCGTCGCGCTATCGATTTTCATCGCCACCCTCACATTGGTCATTTGGCAACCCAGGGGGCTTGGCATCGGCTGGAGCGCGATGGCGGGCGCCGTGGTCGCACTGCTTGCGGGCGCGATTACGCTTGCCGATGTGCCGGTCGTCTGGGGGATTGTGTGGAACGCCACCGGTGCGTTCGTTGCGATCATTCTCATCAGCCTGATCCTGGACGAGGCGGGTTTTTTCGAATGGGCCGCGTTGCATGTCGCGCGTTGGGGCGGCGGCAACGGCAAGCGGTTGTTCGCGCTGGTGGTGTTGCTGGGTGCGGCGGTTTCATCGCTGTTCGCCAATGATGGCGCGGCGCTGATCCTGACCCCGATCGTCATCGCCATGCTGCGCGCGCTGGGCTATGGCACCAAGGCGACGCTGGCGTTCGTGATGGCGGCGGGATTCATTGCCGATACGGCCAGCCTGCCGTTGGTCGTGTCCAACCTGGTCAACATCGTGTCGGCGGACTTTTTCAAGCTCGGCTTTGGCGATTATGCGCTGGTGATGGTGCCGGTCGATCTTGCCGCGATCGCCGCGACGCTGGCGGCGTTGTTGTTGTTCTTCGGGCGCGATATTCCGGCGGACTATGACGTGGCGCAGCTTCGCCTGCCGGGCGAGGCGATCCGTGACCGCGCGACGTTCCGCGCCGGGTGGGTGGTACTGGCGCTGCTGCTTGCTGGATTTTTCCTGCTTGAACCGCTTGGCGTGCCGGTCAGCGCGACCGCGGCGCTTGGCGCGCTGGTACTGGTCGTGATTGCCGCGCGCGGCCACCGGATCGAAACCCGCAAGGTCATTCGCGGCGCGCCGTGGCAAGTGGTGATCTTTTCGCTGGGCATGTACCTGGTGGTCTATGGGCTGAAGAACGCCGGATTGACCGATTTTCTGGCGATCGCGCTGAACCGGAGTGCGCAAGGCGGCGTCTGGGGCGCGACATTCGGCACGGGTGTGATCGCGGCGCTGCTGTCGTCGATGATGAACAACATGCCCACCGTGCTGGTCGGCGCATTGTCGATCGATGCAACCCACGCGACGGGGGCGGTGAAGGAAGCGATGATCTACGCCAACGTCATCGGTTGCGATCTCGGGCCCAAGATCACGCCCATCGGATCCCTGGCGACATTGCTGTGGCTGCATGTGCTTGGGCAAAAGGACGTGCGGATCGGCTGGGGCTATTATTTCCGGGTAGGCGTGACGCTGACCATCCCCATCCTGCTGGTGACGCTGGCTGCGCTGGCGCTGCGCATCGGACTCGGCTGACCCACTGCGCGCTTGCCGCCGGGCACCGGGGCGATATACTCGCCGCGGCGGTTCCGGTCCTCCCCATGACCCAAGCGACCAAAGGGAAAAGGCGAACAGGGGCCATGTTGCGAGAGCACGAACTCCGGCGACACATCGTCAGCGAAATGCATTTGCGGCGCTGGCCCCGACTGAGCGCGCCGCTGCAGATTGTCCAGATCCTGCGCGTGGTGGACGACGATCAGCGCGAAATGGAAGCGGCTTCGGTATTGGCGCCACCGCCTGGCGGCGTGATCGATCAGGCAGGCAAGCGCCATGTCGCAGGAACGCTCGCCGGTGATATCGCCTTCACCTGGGAACGGCATAGCGAGGCCAGCAGTTTCACCCTGTTCATCCATGCCGTGGCGGAAACGGCGATGGCCGCGGCGATCGACTGGGCTGAAAGCCTGCCCGGGGCGACGATCCGTGCAACGCGGATCATCGTCGTGTCGGACGAAGCGACCGCGGCGGCATTGCTGCCCGAATGCGGCTTTGAATTGGACGAACTGGTGTCGTGCCATGTCGCTGGCGGATTGCGGATGTGGTCGGACTTTCGCATCGCCGGTGACGGTTACGGGCGCACGCTGGTCGCGGCCAATGGCCTGGAAGGGGGTGACCTTACCCGCGCACTCCAGCGGTTGCAGGAACTGGGGAATTACCGCAACCTCGCATTGATGGGTCTTCCAGTGGCGCAGGCGTGCTGGCCATTGCTTGACGAGGCCGAAGAGCAGTTGCGGCGACTTGGCGAAAACCTGGTCAAAAGCGACGTGCGCGACGATCAGTTGATGGATCAGTTGTCGACGCTGTCGCTCGAAATCGCCGCCATCGCCAGTTCGGCCAATTACCGGATGAGCGCAACCGCCGCTTATGCCCGGCTGGCCGACGAACGGCTGCACGATCTGACCCCGGTGGCGATCGCCGGTTTTCCGTCGCTGCTCGATTTCACCCAACGGCGGCTGCTGCCCGGCGTGCGAACATGCGCCGCCTTTACCAAGCGCGAGCATCAGGTGGCGACCCGCGCGGCGCAATTCACCGGCTTGTTGCGGACGCGGATTGAAACGCGGATCGAAAACCAGAATGCCAAGCTGCTCGCCTCGCTGGAACGCAGCGCGGCAATGCAGCTTCGCCTGCAGCATCTGGTCGAGGGATTGTCGGTCGTCGCCATCAGCTATTATGCGATTTCGCTGATCGCGCACATGATTGAGGGCATCGAGCCATTTTTTCCGCGGCTCGACGGCAAGATGACCGTGGCGATGCTGACGCCGGCGATGGTTGTCGTTATCTGGCTAAGCCTGCGACGCGTCCGCCGCCATGTCCTGGCGCATGACGATCAGATCGACGACTGATACCAGGCCGCAGTGATGCTGTTCCATCAGCAGCCTGAAACGCCCAGGCGCCGCTCGGGCTTTGCCGAAGTGCGGTGAGTTGCACTCATCGCATTTCGGCATGATTATCCCGTCGTTCGCCCTGTTGCCGGTGCTGCAGGGCACGCAAGGTGCCGACGGCGCTGGCCAGTACCAGTTCATGGTCGATGCACGCATCAGTCAATGACATCACGATCTGCGCATTCTGATCGACGATGAAGGTTGCGGGTACAATGTCCGACGATGGCGGCGCGCTTGCGCAAAGCCCATAGCTGTTGGCGACGGCGGAGCCGACATCATGCAACATCCGAACCGGTCTGGGTGCATACTGGGCGCTTAGCTTGAACGGCGAGAAAATGAGGATCGAAGCGCCAGCGCCGGCAATATCGGCGACATGGGCATCAAGCATCGCCAGCTTGGCAGGCAGGTCACCAACGCCCTCGGTCAGGAACGACAGCATTGCCGGGCCGGCATTCAGGGTCGACGTCAACGACACCATCAGGCCGTCATTGTCCGTCAGGTGGAATTCGGGCGCGGTGTCGCCTGCGCGCAATGTCGAGCACGCCCGTCCGGTCCGTTGCGAACTTTCCAGTTCGGCATCGAACACATCGTCCTGCTCGGGCACTCCGTCTGCCATTGCGCGCATTTCGCTCTCCACGGGTCGGGTTTGCACCCTGTCGAACAGGTCATGGCTATTCCCAAATCCATGTGGCAGTGGGGTTGTGGCGATATCAATCATTCCTGGAGGGCATGGACGGTGGATCGAATGGCGGCGATGGAAGCCTTCGTCCTGGTGGTTGATTCAGGCTCGTTTTCAGCCGCGGCGCGCCGACTGAATGTCGGGCAGCCTGCGGTTTCAAAATCGGTCGCGCAGTTGGAGGATTATCTGGGCGTCAAGCTGCTGGTGCGGTCGACGCGCGGCCTTTCCGCGACTGAGGCTGGCCTCAATTTCTACGAACGCGCGCGCCGGTCGATCGAGGAGGCGGATGAAGCGGAACTGGCGGCGCGGGGGGCAGGATCGGGCCTGACGGGTAAATTGCGCATCTGCGCCGCATTGACCTTCGCGCGCATCCACCTGGTGCCGCGCCTGCCGGAATTTCTCGCCCGGCACCCTGGGCTGGAACTGGAAGTGGTGCTGGATGATCGCAATATCGACCTGGTCCAGGAAGGCATCGACGTTTCGCTGCGCATGGGGCGGCTGGCCGATTCGACGCTGACTGCCCGCAAGATATCGAGCGGTGCGCGCCGGGTTATTGCAACCGCAGCGTATCTTGATCGACATGGTGTGCCCGTCACTCCCGGTGATCTGCTGGCGCATGAAGCGGTTATCTATGCGCAAAGGGGCGGTGGATCGGTCTGGACGTTCCAGCGCGATGGCGCGGAATTGTCAGTGACCGTCCATGGCCGCCTGCACCTTACCGCAGCGGAAGGCGTGCGCGCGGCAGTGCTTGCCGATGGCGGGATCGCGATCGCGTCGGAATGGATGTTCGCGCCCGAACTGGCAAGCGGCGCGGTTCGTAGGGTGTTGACCGACTGGGCATTGCCGTCGGTGGATTTGTGGGCGGTCTTTCCAGCCGGGCGCGCCGCGACGACCAAGGCGCGAACATTCGTGTCGTTCGTCGAAGAAGTGATGAACGCACCCGCGACGATTTGATGGCCGTGCCGGATCGCCCGGTTCAAAAATGGCGGCCGCGCCCATCGGCGGGGAAAGCGACGAGCGCGGCCGGGAAGATCAGGCAATCGCGGCGACGGCCACCGTGTCGAGCGCGGGAAGCAGGTCGGTCGGTTCGGGTCGGCGAGTATAGTCCGGGTTCACTTCGGCATAAAGGATCGTGCCGTCCTGCCCGATGACATAACGGGCGGGCATCGGCAGCGTCCAGCTGTCATCGCCGTTGAAGCCGGGCAGATCGTTTTTCAGGTTCTTGTAAAGATTGATCAGGTAATCGGGCATGGCAAAGCGCAGCCCGAATGCGTCGGCAACGTCGTTGTGCGGGTCCGACAGGATCGGGAAGGTCAGTTCGTTCTGACGCACCGATTTGCGGCTGTTGACCGCCGTCTGCGGCGAAATGGCGACCAGATTGGCGCCGCGGGCCTGGAATTCGGGCAGCGCGGCCTGCAATGCCTGCAGGTCCATGTTGCAATATGGGCACCAGACACCCCGGTAGAAGCTGACGATCAGCGGCCCCTTGCCCAGCAGGTCCGTTGACGAAACTTCATTGCCATCGGGGTCGTTGAGGGCGAACGCGGGCGCCTTGTCACCGACTTTCAGGGCACGTTCGGCCTGGCCGCTATCCCGCAGTTCGGCGGTCGCGCGGCGCATGACTTCGATGACGCTCTGCGGCGCGTTATAAGGTGGATTGCCAGCCTCGAAATCGGCTTTGAAGGCATCCAGCTTGGCTTGCAATGACATGACGGGTCTCCTGGAAATTTGTCGATGGCCAGAAGATGCCGGGCCCCTTCCCCAACGAGTAGTCGCGGCGACGGACTAGCACCCATTCCACGCGGGAATGCCCGGGGCGGCTTGGAAACCGAATTGATATCTGGCGAAAATCGCCACCTGTCGGGCTTGCGCGCCGGTCGTCTCTTGACCATGGTCGGCGACGACGGAGGACGTATGCGGCATTGGTTGTTGACGAGTATCGGCCTGATATTGGCAGCGCCAGGATTGGCGGCGGTGCCGGGCGCACCGGCAGGCACTGTCGGGCAGGCCCCGTTCGACGGGACAACCGCTCATTCCGGGCTCATCCCGGTTCATGTCGACCAACAAGGCGGCCGCATCCTGTTCACTTTGCCGCCTGCCGGGCCAGACGGGGTTTCGGCCCGCTATATCTATACCACCGCGTTGCGGACGGGGCTTGGTTCGGCGCCGACCTTTCTCGATCGCGGCCGGGTTGGTGGAACGCGGATCCTTGCCTTTCGCCGGATCGGCAGGAAAGTCGCCGTCCAATTTGAAAACCCCCGCTTCCGCGCCACTGGCCAATCGCCGTCAGACCCAAGCGGCAGCGGCGATTTCGCGGTATCGACGGTGTGGATGGGGGATATCGCAACGACACTGCCCGATGGCAGCTATGTCGTCGACATTTCCGATTTCCTGACCGCGGACACGCTGGGCATCGCCCAGGGTCTGAACCAGAGCGGCGATACCTTTGGCACTGGTGACGGGCAGGGCGGCGGCAAGGGTTTCAAGCGCGATGCAAAGCTGAGCGCGGCGCTGCCCGGTTCGGTCAAGGTGTTTCCCCGGAACATCGAACTGGACGCGATCCAGACCTTTGCGTCCGACAATCCGGGGGCCGAAGTCAGCAATATCGTGCCCGATCCGCATCAGGTCAGCTTCACGGTCCATTCCAGCTTTGTCGAATTGCCTGGCCCCGGATTCGTGCCCCGCGTCTTCGATCAGCGGATGGGCGGCTTTGCCACACAGGTGGTGGATTTCGCCGCGCCGCTGGGCAGCGACGTGGTCGGTGATTACGCCAACCGTTTCCGGCTGGAGAAGATCAACCCCGGCCCGGCGCCGTCGCGCGTCAGGAAACCGATCGTCTATTATATCGACAGCCGCGCGCCCGAACCGATCCGCAGTGCGTTGATCGAGGGCGTGGGCTGGTGGAAAAAAGCGTTTGAGGCCGCGGGTTTCATCGATGCTTTCCAGGTTGAGC
The DNA here is from genome assembly GCA_041659385.1 of Sphingomonas sp. Classification (GTDB taxonomy): domain Bacteria; phylum Pseudomonadota; class Alphaproteobacteria; order Sphingomonadales; family Sphingomonadaceae; genus Sphingomonas. Next base: position 5,761 of record JBAZYJ010000030.1, on the reverse strand, counting down.
CGCTGCCCGCCGATGTCGATCCGCTCGACGTGCGCTACAACATCGTCAACTGGGACGATCGCGCCACGCGCGGCTGGTCCTATGGCCAGGAAATCGTCGATCCGCGCACTGGAGAGATCATCAAGGGCATGGTCGTGCTGGGTTCCTTGCGCGCACGTCAGGACATCCAGATTTTTGAAGGGCTGGTCGGCGCCGGCAAGCTCAATGCCGGTGGGCTGAACGACCCCGTGCAAGTGGCGCTGGCCAGGCTGCGACAGCTTGGTGCGCATGAAGTTGGCCACACATTGGGCTTTGCGCATAATTTTGCCGCCAGCACGCAGGACCGCGCGTCGGTGATGGACTATCCCGCGCCGCGCATCGCTCTGGTCGATGGCAAGCCCGATCTTTCGGATGCTTATGGCGTCGGTGCGGGTAAATGGGATCTGGCGACGGTCGACTGGCTGTACGGCGCGCAGGATCAAGCCGCCGCAGACGCCAGTGCCAGCGCCGCCATCGCTGCCGGACTGCGTTATGTCGAGGACGACAACGCACGCGCGCCCGACACCGCCCAACCCTGGGGCGGGTTGTGGGACGATGGAGCGGACCCGACTGCCGAGCTGAACCGGCTGATGAAAGTGCGTCAGGCCGCGATCGCCAATTTCGGGCTTGCGATGCTGGCGCCGGGTGAGCCGGTGGCGAATTTGCGTCGTCGCTTCGTGCCCATCTGGCTGCTGCACCGCTATGAAGTCGTTGCCACCGCCAAGGCGATTGGCGGCGTGACCTTCACTTACGCCATCAATGGCGGCGGGCATGAACGGTCCTTGCCGGTGCCCGTCGACCAGCAACGCGCGGCTTTGTCGGCGTTGCTGGCCACCTTGTCGCCGGATGTGCTGCGCCTGCCTCCGCGGCTGGTGCCGCTGCTGTCGGCGCCGCGTAACGGCAGCGGCAACCGGCAGTTCGATATCGAAGTGCTGAGTACCGCGAGCGGCCCGGTTTTCGATCCGCTGGTCGCGGCTGACGCGGCGACCGAAATCACGCTGGCGTCATTGCTGGCCCCTGCGCGGCTCGCGCGGGTGTCGGCGCAACATGCCGTCGATGGCAAGGCGCTGGGGGTGGGAGAGATCATCGACACCCTGGTCGCCGCCACGCTGATCGACCATCCCGACGCCTTGTCGCAGCGGATCGCCTATCGCACCATCGTCACTCTCGCCGCGACCGCCCAGGCCAAGCCGACCACGCCCGAAGTCGCCGCGCTGATCGACCAGAAACTGCACGACATTGGCGAGCAGCTTGGCAAAAGGGGCCATGACGATGGCTGGGCAGGCAGCCTGTCGCGCAAGCTGCTCGACCCGACCGAGCGGACAAAATTGGTCGCCGACCTGCCACGCACCGTCCCTGTGCCACCAGCCGATCCGATTGGCGGCGGTGAAGGCGGCTGGATGGATTTCTGACGGACTTGGAGGAGGCGGGGCGATGGTCGGCAATCGCCGACGTTGCAGACGTAGGTTTTCCCCTCTCCCATTGGGAGAGGGTTGCGCAGACTTGGATCGCGCTTCTTCGGCGCGGCCCTAGTCGGAGCTGGGTGAGGGGACCGTCCCTCTCGATGGCGCGCGTCACCCTCATCCAACCTCCCCTAGCCAGCAAGCTACGGTATCCTTCTCCCTTGAGGGAGAAGGAGCAGCGGCAGCTAATCGCCATTCCCTCCACCCGGCGGGCAAACTGGTTGAGGAAGTTGAGGGTTGCCATTGCTTTGATTGAGGGGGCCTCAATCGCCGCACATTTCCAACCTGAACCAACGATTTGAAAGAGCGGCGCGCAGGATGGCGATCGGCATGGCTGTAGGACAGGGCTGTAGGACAGGATTGGCGCATCGCCGCGCCAATTTCGCGCCGCTTTCTTCGACCATCGCCGTCTTCGCCAACCCCTCTTTTACGCGAAGGTCATCAGCGCTTCACGGCCGCGAAACCCAAACATTGGCTGATCGGGGCTACCCCTAATTCGGGCTGGCCGCCACGGGGCCTTTCCTGGCGGCATCGAGCTGCGCATCGCCGCCAAGCACGCGGTAAAGCGTTACCAGATTGGTCGCCTTGGCAAGCTGGTTCGTCACCAGGGTCCGCTGCGAGGCATAGAGTGTTCGCTGGGCATCGAGGCTGGTCAGGAACGTGTCGATGCCGCCCTTGTAGCGCGCATCGGAAAGCCTGGCGCTTTCAGCCGACGCGTCGACCGATAACTGGTTTGCCTTGAGCTGATCGTCGATGGTCCCGCGCCGGGCAAGCGCGTCGGACACTTCGCGGAACGCCGTCTGGATCGCCTTTTCATAAGTGGCGATGGCGACGTCTCGATTGGCCTTGCTCTGGCGAAGCGTCGCCTTGGCCGCGCCGCCCTGGAAAATCGAATAGCTGACCTGCGGCGTTACCGAATAGTTGAACGCGTTGCCGGTGAACAACCGGCTGAGGCCATTGCTGGCAAGGCCGCCGACCGCCGTCAACGAGATGGTGGGGAACAAGGCCGCACGCGCGGCCCCCACCTGGGCATTGGCGGCGCGAAGCTGATATTCCGCCTGCACCACGTCGGGGCGGCGCAACAGGATGTCCGAACTGAGCCCCGCCGGCAATTCCGCAAGCCGTCCCGCGACCTCATCGATCGAACCGGGCAGCAAGGTAGCATCGACCGGGGCGCCGACCAGCAAGCGCAGGGCATTCATGTCCTGCGCGACCAGCGTCGTCTGGTTGGCGACATCGGCCTGGGCGGTCGCCAGGATGGCCTGCGCGCTGGTGTAATCGCCGCGCGGGGCAATGCCGCCATCCAGCCGCGCCTTGGTCAGCGCCAGCCGCTGCTGCGCATTGGCCGCGGTGTCGCGCGCCAATTGCAACAGGCTCTGGTCGGAAGCGTAAGTCAGCCAGGCGCTGGCGACATTGGCGACCAATGACAGCCGCGTGGCGCGCGCCCCCGCTTCGGTGGCGAAATATCGGTTCTGCGATGCCTCGCCCAATGCGCGAACGCGGCCGAACAAATCGATCTCGAAGGCGCTGAGACTGGTGTTGATCGCATAGTTGGTCCGCGCGCCGCCGACGACCGGGCTGCCATTGTTGTTGGTGCGGCCCGTGCCGCTGTCCGATTCCGTCACGCCCGCGCTTTCGCCGATCCTGGGCAATTGCGCCGAACTGTCGATGCGGAACTGGGCGCGCGCGGCCGCTATATTCGCGGCCGCCACGCGCAGATCGCGGTTGTTGGCAAGTGCCGCTTCGATCACGCGTTGCAGCCGTTCGTCCCTGAACACGTCACGATAATCGACATGGGCAAGCGCCGCTTCGTTCTGTTGCAGATAGGCATCGCCTTGCGGCCAGCTTTCGGGCACCGGCGGCGCGGGGCGATCGAGATGCGGCACCGCCGAACATGCGCCAAGCATCAGCGCCGGGGCGAGAGTCAGTCGCTTCATGGCTGTGCCTCCGGCTGCGGCGGACTGTTCGGTTCGGCGGTATCGTGATGCAGATGCTTCAGCACGTCGCGCGTACTGCGGCGAACGATCACGAAAAACAGCGGGATGTAGAAGATCGCCAGCACCGTCGCGGTCAACATGCCCCCGACGACCGACGTACCGATGGCGATGCGGCTGTTTGCCCCGGCGCCGCTGGCAATCGCCAGCGGAAACACGCCGGCCATGAACGCCAAGCTGGTCATCAGGATCGGTCGCAACCGGATGCGCGCGGCTTCCAGCGCGGCGGTGATGACGCGCTTGCCCTGCTTTTCAGCCTGTTCAGCGAATTCGATCATCAAAATCGCATTCTTTGCCGCAAGGCCCATCGTCGTCAACAGGCCGATTTGCAGGTAAACGTCATTCTGCAGGCCGCGCAGCGTGACGAACGAGATTGCTCCGATCAGGCCGAGGGGGACGATCATCAGCACCGCAATCGGGATCGACCAGCTTTCATAAAGCGCGGCCAGGCACAGGAATACGACCAGAAGCGACAGCGCGTAGAGATAAGGCGCCTGACCCGATGACAGCCGTTCCTGATAGGACAAGCCGCTCCACGCGACGCTGGTGCCGGGATAGTGGCCGGCCAGTTCGGCAATCCGGTCCATCGCGTCGCCTGAACTGTATCCTGGCGCCGCTTGCCCCGAAAATTCAAACGAGGGCAGGCCGGTAAAGCGCGAAAGGCTGGGTGCCGCCGACGACCAGCCGATTTGCGCGAAGGACGAAAAGGGGGCCATCGCGCCCGACGAACCACGCACATACCATTGGGAAAGGTCCTCCGGCCGCGCACGATATTGCGCATCGCCCTGAACATAGACGCGCTTCACGCGGCCCCGATCGATGAAGTCGTTGACGTAGCGCCCGCCCCAGGCGGTGGACAATGTGGTGTTCACGTCCGTGGTGTTCAGGCCCATGGTCTGCAGCTTCTGCTGGTCGATATCGACTTTCAGCGTCGGTTGATCGTCAATTTCGGTCAGTCGCACCTGCGCCAGCCGCGGATCGGTCAGCGCTTCGGCAAGCAGTTTGTCCTTGGCCGCGACGAAATCCGCGCGTGACAGCCCACCGGAGTTCAGCAACTCCATGGTGAAACCGTTCGACTGGCCAAGGCCGCGGATCGCGCCGGGCTGGACGACGTTGATGCGCGCATCCCGAATGCCCGACAGCGCCGCCGTTGATCGTTGGGTTATGCCCGATGCGCTGTTGGCGGCGCCGTGGCGCTGCGACCAGTCGGTAAAGGCAACGAAACCTCGCCCCTGATTCTGCCCGCCCGCCGAACCGCCGCCGCCGCTGCCACTGACCGTCAACAGCGCCGCGACATCGCTTTTTTCCTGTTTCAGGAAATAGTTTTCGATCTGTTTCTGCGCGGCGAAGGTCCGGCCCGCGGTGGCACCGGGCGGCAGGTTGAACTGGATCTGCGCATAGCCCTGGTCTTCGACCGGCAGGAAGCCGGTGGGCAGCCGGATGAACATGACAGCCAGCACAACGACAATCACCGCATAGATCAGCAGGAACAGGTATTTGCGCTCGACCACGCGCTCGACCCGCGTCGTATAGCCATTGACCATCCGGTCGAAACGTTCGTTGAACGCCCTTCCAAACCGGTCGAAGCGCCGGGCCATTGCGCCGGTCGATTTCGCCTCGGCATCGGGCCGTTTGAGCAAGGTTGCGGTCAGCGCCGGGCTGAGGATCAGCGCCACGACCACCGACAGGACCATCGCCGACACGATGGTGATCGAAAACTGGCGATAGATGACGCCGGTCGACCCGCCGAAAAAGGCCATGGGCAGGAACACCGCCGACAGGACGAGAGCGATGGCGATCAGCGCGACGTTGATTTCCTGCATCGACTGGATCGTCGCATCGCGCGGCGACATGCCCGGATTTTCGTGCATCAACCGCTCGACATTCTCGACGACGACGATCGCGTCATCGACCAGCAACCCGATGGCGAGCACCAGCCCGAACAAGGTCAGCGTGTTGATCGAAAAACCCGCCACCGCGAGCACGGCGAAGGTGCCGAGCATGACGACGGGCACGGCGATGGTCGGGATCAGCGTCGCCCGCCAGCTTTGCAGGAAGACGAACATGACGACGATGACGAGGGCGATTGCCTCGATCAGCGTCCAGACCACTTCCTCGACCGACAGCTTGATGAACAGCGTCGAATCGAGCGGGTAGGCGACGGTAAAGCCGTCGGGCATGTTTTGGGACAGCTCGGTAACCTTCGCCTTGACCAGCTCAGCGGTCTTCAGCGCGTCGGCACCCGGTGCCAGGCTGACGGCAAAACCCGCGCCCGGATGGCCGTTG
>JBAZYJ010000029.1:0-17689 GCA_041659385.1 Sphingomonas sp. | reverse complement strand
CGAACAGCACCGGCTGCGCGGTGAAATCGTGGCGACCAAGCTTGCCAACCGCATCGTCAACCGGCTGGGCGTGCTCCACCCGTTCGAGCTGGCCGAGGAAGAAGGCGCGGCGATGGCCGATATCGCCGCGATGTTCGTGGTGTGCGAACGACTGTTCGACCTGCCCGCCTTATGGGCCGAAATCGAAAGCGCCGACCTGCCGGAGCGCGCGCGCATCGCGCTGTTCAACGAAGTCGCGGTCGCCACCCGTTCGCAGATCGCCGATCTGTTGCGCGTCACTCGCCCCGGCACTGGCCCCGCCGCAGTGATCGAGCGGATCGGCAGCGGCATCGCGCGGCTCGACAAGCAGGTCAAATCGCTGCTCTTCGCCGAAGCCGCCGCACAATCCGCGCGCATTGCCGACCGCCTGGAGTCGGAAGGCGCGCCGCACAAGCTCGCGCTCAAGGTCGTCCGCCTGTTTGAACTGGACGGCGCGGTTGGCCTTGCCGATCTTGGCGCGCGGCTTGGCATCGACGAAGTGGTGCTGACCCGTGCATTCACGCAATTGGGTGCCGCACTGGGGCTCGACTGGGCTCAGGCCCATGCCGCGCGCATTTCGCCCAGCGACCCCTGGGAACGGTTGCTCATCGCAGGGTTGGCGCGCGATTTTCAGCAATTGCGCCTGGAATTCCTGAGCCGGACGCAAAGCGGCGATCCGCAGGCACTGGTGGATCAATGGTTGGCCGCGAACGAGGGCCGGGTGCGGCAGTTCAGCGCGGTTGTCGAACGCGCGCGGCACGCGGCACAACCCAATGCCGCGATGCTGGCGCAAATTGCCGGACAAGCGCGAGTGCTGCTGGGCCGGTAGCACGGCACCGCCTGACGCCCCCTGCCCATGCATATATCGGCATGGGCGGGGGTAGCGCGGGCATTATCCCCTTTGTCGATCCGCCAGCGCGGCGCGCCAGCCACGCGCGCGCCACCACATGATGATGCCGGTAATGGCCAGGATCGCCGGCAACAACCCGCCAATGAAAATCACCACCTGCCAGGCAATGCCCATGCCCGTGCCGTCGTGAATCTGGCGCATCAGGCGAGCAACCGGCGCTTGCCCACGATCAATGCCCGGTGACGGCATTGCCTTGCCGCTGCGATCATCGACCGCCACCGTCACTGGCTTGCCATGCGCAGGTTTCACGATGACGCTCCACTGCGCCTTGTAATCGGTCGGCCAGTTGATCTGGACCAGCCTGCCCGGCGCAAGCGCCTGGGCCTTGGCCACCGCCGTGCTCAATGATGTCGCTGTTTCCGGCAGAGGCTTGGCGCGCGCCATTGCGGCACGGTCCGCCCCGAAGCCCATCGGCCGACCATTCTCGCCCGCCAGCGGCCCGAAAAACCCGGGAAAGCTGATCCACGCGCCCGTCAGCGACAGCAAGAACAGCGGCACCGCAACCCAGAAGCCGAACAGATGGTGCAGATTACTGTCCACGTTCGGGCGCCGCCGCCAACGCAGCCCGCGCGTCCAGCGGCCGATCGTCGGCCACCACAGCCATATGCCGGTAAAGGCCGAAATCATCATCGCCACCCCGACCCAGCCGACAATGGCGCGACCGACACCGGGAATCATGAAGGTGCCGTGGATCATGTGGAGGATCATAACTGGGCCGGAACGACTGCCCGCCACCTCCAGCACGCGCGCGGTCGGCGGATCGAGATAGACGTTGGTGCGCAGCGCCGGACCGCGCAGCGCACTGGCGCCTGGCCCCGTGGCGACCACCACCGGATCGCCCGGTTCGCCCGGCATCTTCAGCGAGGCGATGCCCTCCCCTGCGGGCAATGATTTTTGTGCAGTGGCCACGTAAGTGGCCACCGGCAATGTCCGTGCCCCCGTCACCGCATAGCGCTGGGCGTTGAGCACCCGGTCGAGCCCGTCATGCCAGACCAGCGCCGATCCGGTCAGGCACAAGGGGATAATCAGGATCGCCAGGATCAGGCCGATCCACTTGTGAAACTGGAACCAGAAATTCCGCCAACCGATCTTCGTCATGCGTCCGCCCATCGCCGCAACAGGTTATGATAAACCGCAGTCAGTTCGATCACCGATCGATCACCCTGCCCCAATTGACCGGCCAGCCGCTGAACGGTCTGATCGAGTTCGAACAGGATGCGCCGGTCGCCGTCATCGCGGATCATCGACTGCATCCACATGAACGACGCGATCCTGCGGCCATGCGTCACCGGCGTGACGCGGTGCAGGCTGGACGACGGATAAAGTACCATATGCCCGGCGGGCAGTTTCACGCCTTGTGTACCGAACAGCCCGTCGATCACCAGTTCGCCACCGCCATAGCTTTCCGGGTCTTCCAGAAACAACGTCGCCGACATGTCGCTGCGGATCCGGAAGTCGCTGCCGCGCTGGATGCGAATGGCGTTGTCGACATGATCGCCGAACGCCTGGCCCGGCCCATAGCGATTGAACAGCGGGGGAAACAGCTTGAGCGGAAGTGCCGCGGCGACGAACAACGGCGACCGGCTGAGCGCATCCATCACAATCCGCCCGGCGTCGCGGTGCGCGGCACTGCCTTCGGGAACTTGTTCGTTGGTCTTGGCCAGCGCCGATTGCACGCCCGACGTCACATTGCCGTCCACCCAATCGGCGGCATCGATGATGCGTCGCACCGCCGCTACTTCCTCGCGTGAGAGGATGTCGGGAATCGTAATCAACATGGAAAACACTCCGTCGCCAGTGCCGGAAAGCCCGCATCGGCCAGCCAGGCCCGCGCCTTGTCGCGGAAGGCGGCCGTGCAATTCTGGTTGGCCCGGGCCAGCCAGATGCGAGCGCCATCGACATCACCATTGGCCAGCAGCATCCGCGCATGGTTGAACTGGCCGCGAAAATCCCCGTCCTCGGCGGCCTGCGCATAGCAATTGGCGGCACGGACCATGTCACGCGCGACAACCCAGCCGTCTTCGTAAAAGCTGCCGATGAAGTTCATCGCCTTGGCGCGCGGCCCCGCTTCTTCAGACGATGCAGCCCTGCGTAGCCAGTCGAGTGCCGCCGCCTTATCCTCCGCGATGCCCTCGCCCAGCGCTAGCAGCGTCGCGTAATTATACATCGCCCAAGCCAGCCCGCGTTCGGCGGCAATGCGGAAGCATTCCGCCGCCCTTGTCTTGTCCGCCGCCACGCCCCAGCCCAGATCGTAGCAACGCCCGACCATGTTGAGCGCCATCAGATGCCCGGCCGATGCAGCGCGGTTGAACCACAGAAAGCCGCCATGGGGATTGCCCGCAACGCCATCACCGTCGAGCAGCATCTGGCCGTAAATCGCCTGTGCTTCGGCCACGCCCGCTTCGGCAGCCGACCGGATGAACGCGGCACGCTCCTCCGCTGGAGCCGACAGCCGTTCGCGCACCTCTTCCGCCGACAGCGCATGCAGCGACGCCAACAACCGCGCGGTCATCAATATTTGACGCTCAGCGTGGCGAACACCGTCCGCCCGGCGGCAATCGATGCGTAATGCGAGGTATAGACCTGGTTGAAATACGCCTTGTCCGTCAGGTTCTGGACGTTGACGCTCAATTCATGATGCTTGCCGAGCTGGTACGCGGCGCGCAGGTCGAACCGCCAATAGCTGGGGACGTAGCGATACAGGGTTTTGGTCGCCGGGTTGACGGTGATGGTGCCCGCGGCATCCTGCGTCGCGGCGCGATTGTCGGCATAGCCGCCAAATTGACGATCCATGAAGAAGGCACCTGCCCCGAACGACAAACGCTTTACCGGCGTGACGTTGGTCCACAGCGTCAGGCTGTTGCGCGCGGTCTGCGGCACCTGCTTGCCGGTGTTGACCGACGGCACGAGCGCCGTCGTTGCTGCTCGCGCACCGAATGCCGGCACCGCAAGCGCGGTGAACCCGCCGTCGACAATCCTGGCATCAAGAAAGGTATAGCCGCCAAACACCGTCCAACCGGGCAGAATCGTGCCATTGGCGGTCAACTCCACCCCACGGATGCGCGTCTTGCCGATGAAGGACACGTTGTTGTCCGCATCAATCACGCGGGCATTGCTGGTTTCAGTCTGGAACACCGCCGCAGCCAGCGCGAGTTTCTCGCGGAACAGACTACCTTTGGCGCCGACTTCCCACGTCCGGGTCTTTTGCGGTTTCAGCGCGTCGACAAATGCCTGATTCTGGGTGGTGCCGAGTGAATTGTCGTCACGCCCTTCACCAAGCACGCTGTTGGGTGGCGTCGCGGCGGTGGCGTAGGACGCATAAAGGCTCGTCTCCCTGGTCGGCTTGAACACCAGACCGGCTTGCCAGTTGAACAGATTATCCGACCGGCCGAGGCGATAGGGCGCAACGGCGGTCACCGCCTGGCCGGGCTGTACCGTTGATTTGAAATGATCGAACCGCGCCCCGACGTTCAATATCAGGCTGGGCAGCAATGTGATCGAATCGAACCCGTAAACCGATTGGGTTTCGGCGTCATTCTGCGTTTCCTGGATCGGCAACTGGCGCGTGATCGGGGTTGTTATGCTCGACGTATCGCTGACGTAATTGACCCATGGATCATTCGGGTTGGGCGTGAAAAGGCTGGTGCAATTGTACCGCGCCACTGCCGCGGACGTACAACGGGGGCTGAGCGTCCGCCCGTCCGCCAGCACAAACGCGCCCCGCCGCGCCTTTTCCCAGGAAAACTCGGCGCCTGCTGCAAAGCTGTGGCTGATGCTGCCGGTGCTGAACGTGCCAAACAGATCGGTCTGGTCGATTATGCTTTCGGTATAGCCATAACGCGTGTTGGCACGGCGCCATACCTGGCCACCCGCCGTCGCCGGATTACTGGCATCGGTGCCAAAGACATTGCCCTGGCTGTCGTCAGGCAGCAGGAAAATATACGCCTGGGTCGACCGGTTATAGCGTGCGGTATTGCGCAGCGTGATGCCGCCGAAATCATGCTCCGCACGGATCGTCGCCTGGTTGGTCACTGCGTCACGGAAATCGCGATTGGCAAGGCCGTAAAAGGTCGATCGATCGACATAGCCGGTCGCGCCCGAAATCGTCGTGATCTTGCCCAGCGCCGGGCTGGTGTAGATGTTGCCCGTGCCGGGCGCATTGGCGATCGTGTAGAGGAATGGAAGGCCGCTGTCGGGCAGTTCGTGGCTTTCCAGATGATAAAAACCGACTGTCAACCGCGTCGGCGAATTGAGACCCAGCGTCAGCGACGGGGCAACACCCCAGCGATTCTGCCGGATGGCGTCGCGGCCAACCACGCCCTGATCGTGCCACAGCGCCTCCACCCGGAAGGCGGCAAAGTCGCTGAGCCGGACATTCACGTCGCCGGTAACACGCTTGTAATCGGCATTGCCAAGGCTCGCGGTGCCCGCGGCGAAGGTTTCCGCCGTTGGCAATTTCGACACGATGTTGATCGTGCCGCCCGAGCTGCCGCGCCCGCCCAGCGTCGAATCCGACCCGCGAACCACCTGTACGCTGTCGACCGCAAAAACTTCTCGCGTTTGCGAGGCCAGATCGCGCACGCCATCGACATAGATGCTGCCCTGGCTGTCGAAACCGCGAATGAACGGGCGATCGCCGATCGGGTTGCCACCTTCCGCCGCACCAAAGGTAATGCCGGGAATGGTGCGCAGCGCATCGGCAAGCGTGGTCGACCCGGTCTGCTGGATCACGTCCGACGACACTTCGACAATCGACTTTGGCGTGTTGAGCGCGGTGGCGACTTGCTTGGGTTCACGGTCGCGGCGTCCGGTGACGGTAATCTGGTCAGCGGGGTTGGCCGGATCGGCTGCGGCGCCGGTATCATTGGCGGGTTCCGCGGCAAAGGCCGGCGCTGATGCGAGAAAACCAACGCATGACAGCGCCAGAAACGCGGTGCCAGTCGGCAACGGTGCGCGCGAAGAACGCAATAGAGTCAAAGCCAGGCCCCCGGGGGAAAGTTGAGTTGCGATATGGCAGCATCGCTATTGCGACTCGTTCGCAGAGTCAACGTTATTGCGACACATTATCAATTTTGCCGCAAATCGACCCATATGCCGCCGCGCGCGCGCCATTGGGCAGCCGTCAATCGCCGGGAGGAGGTTGGCAGAGGAAGTCGCAATCTTGAACCGGGGAGAACGTCCCCCTCTGCCAAGGCTGCAACTGCCCGATCCACGTTCCGCAGGCATTGACCGCGATCAACAAATGGCGCCGGTCCAGGCCGATCGCCTGGCGTCGGCAGATCAGCGCGGTGACTGTTCCGCCAGCACCCAACTGCGGATCGCGCTGGCCAGATTGGGCGGATCGTCCGCCGAGATGCGAAGCACGTCGATTTCGGCAATCAACGCGTTGAGCGGCAACGACCGGGTTTGTGCAGCGCTTTCCAGCGCTGCCCAGAACAACGGCTCCAGACTGATGGAGGTTGGGTGCCCGGCAATCGTCACTGACCGCTTGATCGGCCCTGTGAAACCGCCCGGCGGCAAAACAACGCCTACGCTCACGGCTCCGCGTCAAACAACGCCGCGAGCTGTTCGATGATCGTGCCGCCAAGCTGATCGGCGTCCATGATCGTAACCGCGCGGCTGTAATAGCGTGTCACGTCGTGGCCGATGCCGATTGCAATCAATTCGACCGGCGACCGCGCCTCGATCCAGCCGATCACCTGGCGCAAATGCCGTTCCAGATACGACCCGCTGTTGACCGACAAGGTGGAGTCGTCGACCGGCGCGCCGTCCGAAATCACCATCAGGATCTTGCGATCCTCGCCGCGCGCCAGCAGCCGACCATGCGCCCAAAGCAGCGCTTCGCCGTCGATATTTTCCTTCAACAGGCCTTCGCGCATCATCAGGCCCAGGCTGGCCTTGGCACGGCGCCATGGTTCATCGGCTTGCTTGTAAACGATATGGCGAATGTCGTTCAACCGCCCCGGTTGGGCCGGGCGCCCCGCGTTCAGCCACGTTTCGCGCGATTGGCCGCCCTTCCACGCACGCGTCGTAAAGCCGAGAATTTCAGTCTTTACCCCGCAACGTTCCAGCGTACGGGCCAGAATATCGGCGCTGATCGCGGCGATCGAGATCGGTCGCCCGCGCATCGACCCCGAATTGTCGATGAGCAGCGTGACGATCGTATCCTTGAACTCGGTATCACGCTCGACCTTGTAACTCAGCGACTGCATCGGGTTGATGACGACGCGCGCCAACCGGGCGGCATCGAGCAACCCTTCGTCCTGATCGAAATCCCAACTGCGGTTCTGCTGCGCCATCAGGCGGCGTTGCAACCGGTTGGCGAGCTTGGTGACGACGCCTTGCAAATGCACCAACTGCTGGTCGAGATAAGCGCGCAGCCGTTGCAATTCCTCCGCATCACACAGATCAGTCGCGGCAATCACTTCATCGAACTTGTTGGTATAGGCCTTGTATTCGAATTGCGGCCCAAGGTCGCTGAACGGCCGGTTGGGCCGCACAGGCATCATGCCGTCTTCAGCGTTTTCGCCCTGGTCACCATCGGCATCGTCCATTGACTCGTCGCCGCGTTCGCTACCTTCGCCTTCGGACTCGTCGCTTTCCTGGGTTTCACCGCGTGCCTCGACTTCGCCGGGGCCTTGTTCGCCCGCGTCGTCGCTGTCCTCGCCTTCCTCGGGCTGCTGTTCGTCGGTGCCTTCGTCTTCGCTGCCGCCTTCTTCCGCTTCCTCGGGCAGCACATCGCCTTCGACCAGTTCCAGGTCTTCGAGCAGCCGCATCGACAGCCGGGCAAAAGCCTGCTGATCGTCGATCACCATGCTCAGCGCGTCGAGATCCGCTGCCGCCTTGTCCTCGATCCAGCCACGCACCAGATCGACCCCGGCCTGCGCGATCTCCGGCACGGCCAGCCCGGTCAATCGTTCGCGGACCATCAGCGCGACGGCAGTCGACAACGGCACTTCGTCAAGATTGCGCGCGCGGGCAATCGGGTCGGCCTTCAGCTTCAGGTCCAGCGCATGGGCCAGATTGTCGCTGATCCCCTTGTACCCGCGCGACCCCAATGCTTCGATACGCGCGTTTTCGGTCGCGTCGAACACCGCTCGCGCGACCGCCTCGTGCGGGGCCGCTTTCTGGTGCATGGCGCTGTTGTGCAGTTTCAGCCGGAGCGCGAAACCATCGGCAAAGCCGCGCGCCTCCGCCACCTGATCGGCGGGCAAAGTCCGCGCGGGCATCGGCACCTTGATATGCTTGCCCGACTGTGTCGGCGCGTCGGCGGTATAGGCAAGCTCGATCTCCGGCTCGTCCGCCAGCGCACGCGCTGCCCCGCCGAGCACTGCCTTGAAACGATCGAGAGGCGTTTCCGTGGCCATTGCCTTCCGCTACTTCACGCCTTGCTCACCACGCTCTCCGGCAGGTCCTTGCCGAAGACGCGCTGGTAATATTCCGCGACCAGCGGCCGTTCCGCCTCGTCGCACTTGTTGAGGAAGCTCAGGCGGAACGCGAAGCCGACATCCTTGAAGATCAGCGCGTTCTGCGCCCAGGTGATGACGGTACGCGGGCTCATCACCGTGGAAATATCGCCGTTGATGAAGCCCTTGCGCGTCAGATCGGCGACGCGGACCATGTTGTCCACCACCTGCTTGCCGTCGGGCTGGTCATATTCACCCGATTTGGCGAGCACGATCTGCGCCTCGGTCGCGGCGGGCAGATAGTTGAGCGTGACGACGATGCTCCACCGGTCCATCTGGCCCTGGTTGATCTGTTGCGTACCATGATAAAGCCCGCTGGTATCGCCCAGCCCAACCGTGTTGGCGGTCGAAAACAGCCGGAACCACGGGTTGGGGCGGATGACGCGGTTCTGGTCAAGCAGGGTCAGCTTGCCCTCCGTCTCGAGCACGCGCTGGATGACGAACATCACATCGGGGCGGCCAGCATCATATTCGTCGAACACCAGCGCGGTCGGCGTCTGCAACGCCCATGGCAACAGGCCTTCGCGGAATTCGGTGACTTGCTGGCCTTCTTTCAGCACGATCGCGTCACGCCCGATCAGGTCGATGCGGCTGATATGCGCGTCGAGGTTGATGCGGATGCACGGCCATTTCAGCCGAGCCGCCACCTGCTCGATATGCGACGACTTGCCGGTGCCGTGATAGCCCTGCACCATCACGCGGCGATTATGCGCAAAGCCCGCCAGAATCGCGAGCGTCGTATCGGGATCGAACACATAAGCGGGATCGAGATCGGGCACGCGCTCATCCGCTTCGCTGAAGGCGGGAACCTGCATGTCGATGTCGATACCGAACATTTCACGCACGTCGATCGTCCGGTCAGGCGCATCGAGGATCGTGGTGTCGCGGCTGTTGGGCTGCGTGTTGGGTATGTTGGTCATGGTCAGGGCCTTTCTCAGCCCATCCCCTAACCCCGCCGGGCGCGCAAAGTCGAGATGCCTTGGCGCATTCGATGCGCTTAGCTGCGCGGTTCGTCCGCCCCCAGCTTTGGCGGCAATGCAAACAGCGACAGGAAACGCATCGCCGCGGCCACGCTTCCCTCCACCTTCAACGCGGAACCCGCCAACGACAAGCCGCCATGCATCACCGGCAGAAAGTCGTTGGGGGCACCAGCGATCACCGCCGCTTCATCCCTGTGCTCACCGCGTGCCAGTGACAGCTGGTTGCCCGCCACCTGGACATGAAACCGATCCTCCCCGCAACGGATGCCGATCGCCACGTCCATGCCGTTGGCTCGTTCGGGCACCAGCAGCATCTTGAACGACAACACCAAGGCCGCTGCTGAAAAGGGCAGCGAAGGGTCGTGCTGCGGCGACCGCAATGCCCAGCGACCCAGCTCGAGGACCATCGTTTCGCTTTCCAGCCCCCAGTCGGTCAGCCTGTAAACCTGGGCATTGATGGGCGGGCCAAGCCGCTCGCGCACAAGGATGCCGTTCGCTTCCAGCCCCTCCAGTCGCTGGGTCAGCACATTGGCGCTGATGCCGGGCAGCGATGACCGCAATTCGCCGAAGCGGCGCGGCCCCAGCAACAATTCACGCATCACCAGCAACGCCCATCGTTCGCCGGTCAACGCCAGCGCCAACGCCGTGCCGCAGGCATCGTCATACCAGCGTTTGGTCGCGTCCGTCGTGCCGTTAGTCACTTTATCTAACTTCATCATTGCATTCGTTAACCATACGCCACATCAAATGCAAACCGCGACTCGCCAACCAATGACAGCGCGGGGACTGCGGGCCCATCGACCGGCAAGGACCAAAGAGCCGACATAGCTGGACGCAGCGCAAGGAGAGCAGAGATGGCTAATCCCGAAGGCAGCTTCATCTGGTACGAATTGATGACGCCCGACCCGGATGCGTCCCGGGCGTTCTACGGTGCGGTGATGGGTTGGACGATCGATGCGCAGCCGATGGGCGATATGGATTACCGGATGATCGCCGCGCCTGACGGCCATGTCGGCGGCGTCATGCGGCTGACCCCGGAGATGCAGGCTGGCGGCGCACGACCGATTTGGCTGGGGTATCTGGGCGTCGAGGATGTCGATGCGACGGCTGCCAAGGCCAAGGCCGCCGGGGGATCGGTGATGATGCCCGGATGGGACATTCCCGGTATCGGCCGACTTGCCATGGTTGCCGATCCGCAAGGCGCGCCCTTCTACCTGATGCGGCCCATACCCCCGGCAGATGACCCGGACGCGACCAGCCACGCTTTTGCGCCCGAAAGCCCGGGTCATGTCGCATGGAATGAATTGAGCTCAACCGATCACAAGGCCGCACTGGTTTTTTACGCGGCATTGTTCAGATTTGAAAACAACGAGATCATGTCGATGGGTGAGATGGGCGATTACGCGTTCATCGATCATCACGGCGTTCGCATCGGCGCGGCGATGACGATGAAGGACATGCCTGCGATGTGGCGCTTCTATTGGCTCGTCCCCAGCGTCTCTGCGGCCGCCACCGCGATCACCTCTGGCGGGGGCATGGTTGTGCACGGCCCCACCGAAGTACCCGGCGGTCAGCACGTCATCGTCGCCGCCGACCCGCATGGCGCGATGTTCGGCGTCGTCGGCGCGCTCAACTAAACAACTTTCAGGAGCAACCGGAATGCAGGAACGCATGACCACCTGCCTGTGGTTCGACGGCAACGCAGAGGAAGCTGCGCGCTTTTATGCCGCGACCTTTCCCAATTCGTCGGTCGGCGCGGTGCAGCGATCGCCCAGCGACTATCCGGCGGGCAAGGCGGGAGACGTCATCACGGTCGAATTCACGCTGATGGGGCAGGATTTCCTGGGCCTCAACGGCGGCGCCAATTTCAGGTTCGATGAAGCGATCTCGTTTCAGGTGTTCACTGACGATCAGGCCGAAACCGACCGGTTATGGGCGACGTTGATCGCCGATGGCGGTGCGGAGTCGATGTGCGGCTGGTGCAAGGACCGGTTCGGCCTGTCGTGGCAAGTGATTCCGCGGCGCCTGACCGAGATCATGAAAAGCACCGATCCCGAGGCAGCGCGGCGCGGAATGCAGGCGATGATGACGATGCACAAGATCGATATCGCCAAGCTCGACGCCGCTTACGCCGGACAGTCGTGCTCGGGTCAGCCGTGATGGCCACGGTCCAGCTCTTCGCCCACCCGTTTTCCTCCTATTGCTGGAAAGCCCTGATCGCGCTTCGGGAGAACGACACGCCGTTCGAGCTGCGCGGTCTTGGCCCTGACCATCCCGACAACAATGCCGAGCTTGCACAGCGCTGGCCGCTCGCCAAATTCCCGTTGCTGGTCGAAGGCGATACCCAGGTGATGGAGGCCAGCGCGATCATCGAGTATCTCGACGCCGTTCATCCAGGGCCAGTGCGCCTGATCCCGGCGGATCCGCATGCTGCTGTCCAGGCACGGATGATGGACCGGATTTTCGACAATTACGTGATGAACGCCATGCAGGTGCCGGTGGCAGACGCGCTGCGCCCCGCCGACCAGCGCGACGCTTATGGCGTTGACAAGGCACGCGCGTCGCTTGGCCGTATCTATGCCTGGCTCGACGCCATATTGGCCGACCGGCAATGGGGGGCGGGCAACGGCTTCACGATCGCCGATTGCGCGGCCGCGCCGGCATTATTCTATGCCGACTGGGTTGAGGCGATCCCGGTGCAATTCCCGCGTCTGCGCGATTATCGCGCCAGGCTGCTCGCGCGGCCATCGGTTGCCCGCACCGTCGACGAAGCCCGGCCTTACCGAGCATTTTTCCCGCTCGGCGCACCCGACCGCGACTGATCCGCACGAACGACATTCTGATCGACATGGAGCTTCCACGATGCCGACCCCCGATCCCGTCCCGACGCCGCCGTTCGAACTGGCGATCGAACGCTATATCGACGCTGCGCCCGAACGCGTCTGGCAAGTGATGACCACCCGGATCGAGGAATGGTGGTGCCCCAAACCCTGGCGCGCCGAAGTGATCGAGCAGGACTGGCGTCCCGGCGGCCGCAGCGCGATGGTGATGCATGGCCCCAATGGCGAAGTGTCTCCGGGCGAAGGCGTATTTCTGGAAGTGGTGCCGGGCACGCGCTTCGTCTTCACCGACGCCTTTATCGCAGGATGGAAACCGCAAGCGCCATTCATGGTCGGCTTTTTCGAGTTATCGCCGCAAGGCAACGGCACCCGTTACCGCGCGGGCGCCAGACACTGGGACGCGGAGAAATATGAACAGCACAAGGCGATGGGTTTCGAAGATGGCTGGCGTGCCGCCGCGGCTCAGCTTGCCGCCCTGGCAGAGGCAAGTTGAACCGGCCGTCGTCGGGCAAAGAAATACCAACAGAGATAATATCGGAAATGAAATTCCATTACATCTCTTGTGGTTAGTATTTAATTCAGGTTCAGCACCTATGCCGACCCCCGACCTTTTGGCGGAGGGCGCGGGTGTTCTGGAAGCTACCAGTCGAACTGTGGTTCACGGCGTTCATGGTCGCGGTGTTGTTCGGGTTTTCCCTAAGTTTTGGCTTGCCGGTGCGCCTGCCGACTTCGGGCGGAGCGGCGTTGGTCAGCATCCATTATCTGCTGCCGTTGATCGCGCTACTTGGCCTTTCTGCGGGCGCCGCGATCTTTTCAAAGTCATCGAACACCGGGACCATTCTGGTTGCCTTGCCCTGCTATGCGATCGTTCTCATCGCCCATTTCAACATCAAGCTATGGGCGCCACACATCAATCCGGCGACATTTGACGACGCCTATTGGGCGACGGATCAAGCTTTGCGGCCGCTGGTCGATAGCTGCATGGCACTGCGGCACGCGCTGGAGCCGACTATTCCCTATACCACCAATCTCTACATGGGCGGATTCATCGCCTTGTTCTATGCCAGCTTCTGCTACCACGCGGTGCGGACGCCAGAGATTCCGTACGTTGTGCCTGGCGGCGATCTTGTTCCAGGGCCTGGGGGCGCTCAGTTATCTGGCCTTCCCGGCGCTTGGCCCCTTCATTTTTGAGCGCGGCCTGGATCCTCAAATCACCGAAGTCCAGCATTTCATGCTGACGGTGCATCGGCATTCGGTGGAAGGGGGGCCAGCATGGCTCTCCGCCAATGGTTCCGAACAACTGATGATGGGTTTGGGGGCAATGCCGTCACTCCACGCGGGCGGCGCCTTTCTGTTCCTTTGGCACGCGCTTCATTACGCCAGGGCGTTGTTGCCCTTTTATGTGCCCATGTTCTTTTTCATTCTGATCACCGCCGTCGCCAGCCGATGGCACTATTTGGTCGACCTGCCGGCGGGAATCCTCCTGGCGTGGTTCAGCATCAGGCTTGCCGGTTTCTGCCTGTCGAAAGAAGCAGCCCGCGCGACAAATTATCGACTTGGGGAGGTTTCACCACAACCCTGCTAAAGGTCTGGAATCACTCGAGCGACCGCTGCCGATTTCGGTGCGCCATCAGGCAAATACCGGTGATTTTCTAAGCGACTGATAAGCCGCAATCACATCCTGCAGCTTCTTTTCAAAGCCGCGGTCGCCGCCATTCCGGTCGGGGTGATATTGCCGGACCAGTTCGGAATAGCGCGTCCTGAGCGCGCGACGATCCGCGTCGGTGCCCAGCCCCAGCACCTTCAACGCGCGGCGATCGTCGGTGGACAACGGCTTGCCATCCTGGCGTTGCGCCTCTTCCGCCATGCGGCTGCGGAAGCGGGCACCGATCGCATCGAGCGGATCGCTGAAATCGGCCCAAGGCGGCGGACGATCGACGCCTGCGCTGGCAAATGCGCGGGTTTCGCGTTCCCAACCCGCATAGGGGCGCTGCGCATCGCTGATTTCATCGGGGCTCATCCCGGCGAAGAAATTGTAGCGGGCGTTGAATTCGCGGACATGTTCCAGGCAGAACCATTGATATTGCGGCGGGCGATCGCTGGCCAGGCCGCCATCGGCTGGCGGCGCACGAAATTCGCCAGCCAGTTCGCATCCCGGCCAGTTGCATCCACGCCCCGTCCCTTCAACCCGCCCGTGGAAACGGGCACCCGGTCGATCTTTTCTCGTCTGTTCGCGCGACACGCGGTTCCCCGAAAGCCAAAAAGCGCCCTATATAGGATCGATGACACATGCTGCCACTGGCCCTGTTGCCCAGGAAATCGCCGCCCGCCTTTCCGCCGCGCTCAACCCGCTGCGGCTTGAGGTTATCAACGACAGCGCCAGCCATCGCGGCCATATGGGCGATGACGGATCGGGCGAATCGCACTTCACCGTCTTCATCGAAAGCGCGGCCTTTGCCGGGCAAAGCCGGGTCAATCGCCAGCGGCTGGTCAACAAGGCGCTGGGCGACCTGATGGCGGGAACCGTCCACGCCATGGCAATCCGCGCGATTGCCCCCGACGAGGCATGAACGAACGCGCCAAACGACCGGCCGCGCGCCTGCTGGTGCTCGATCCCCAAGATCGGTTGCTGATGTTCCGTTTCGCCGTCAACGACCGCTCACCTTTCTGGGCGACAACGGGCGGCGCATGCGATCCGGGTGAAAGCTATGAAGACGCCGCCCGCCGCGAATTGCTTGAGGAAACCGGCTTCGACCAGTATCCAGGCGTGCAGGTTGCACGGCGCGAGGTTGAGTTCATCACGCTGGAGGGAGTGCCGGTTTCCGCCGACGAACGCTATTTCGTCGTTCGCGTCGCCAGCACCGACATCGCCACGCATGGCCACACCGAACTCGAACGGCGCGTCGTCAAGGGCTGGCGCTGGTTTACTCGCGCCGAACTGGCGGACTGGCCCGAAAAAATCTTTCCCCAGGACATTGTCGAGATGCTCGACACCGTGAAGGAGCAGGCCCGATGACCAACGACCTGATCATCAACACCATTTTGCCGACCACGCACGATCTGGGCGGTTTCAAGGTTGCGCGCACCTTGCCGTCAAAACCGCACACGATGGTCGGGCCATTCGTGTTCTTCGACCAGATGGGGCCTGCGCGTCTGCCGGTGGGCGACGGCATGGACGTACGCCCGCACCCGCACATCAACCTGGCGACGGTGACGTATCTGTATAACGGCGCGATCGACCATCGCGATTCGATCGGCACCTTCGCCACTATCGAGCCCGGCGCGGTCAACCTGATGACCGCGGGGCACGGCATCGTCCATTCCGAACGGACGCCCGCCACCGAACGCGCAGCGGGCGCCCAGCTTTCCGGCATCCAGACCTGGATCGCGCTGCCTGAAAAGGATGAGGAAATGGCACCCGCGTTTGAACATGTCGGGCGCGACAGCCTGCCGGTTATTTCGTCCGGCGGCGCCCGCGCGCGCATCATCATGGGCACTTTGTGGGGCGCGACCGCGCCGACCACGACCTATGCCCAGACGATCTATGCCGACATCATCCTTGATGGCGAAAGCAGCGTCCCGATCGACGCGAGCGCCGATGAGCGGGCTGTGTATCTGGCGCTGGGCGAAGCCAGCCTGGACGGTTTTCCCCTCGAACCCCAGGTGCTGTATGTCCTTGCCCCCGGCCATGCCGCGACGCTGCGCTCGGCCAAGGGCGGGCGCGTGATGCTTTGCGGTGGTGAGGCCTTCACCACGCCGCGCCACGTCTGGTGGAACTTCGTCAGTTCCGACCGCGAACGCATCAACCACGCCAGGGATGAATGGAAAGCGGGCCGCTTCCCCAAGGTGCCGGGCGACGACAAGGAATTCATCCCCATCCCCGAAGTGGTGCGTACCACAAGCTGAAGCGCGACGCACGAATCCCCCTCCCCTTGCGTGACGTTTTGGTTGAAGATGCGCCCAAAGCGTCAACAGGCGCATCGAACAACAGGAGGGCAGGATGGCTGATTTCCCAATGCAGCGCGTGGCGCTTTCCACTGGCGTCGAACTTGATGTTGTCGTGGCGGGCGATCCCGCCAACCCGCCGATGATCCTGTTGCACGGCTTTCCCGAATCGCATCGTACCTGGCGCAACCAGATCCCAGCGCTGGCCGAGCATTTCTTCGTGCTCGCTCCCGATCAGCGCGGCTATGCCCGCTCGTCCAAGCCGCTGGGCGTCGACAATTACGCCACTGCCCGGATCATCGAAGACGTCATGGCGCTGGCCGATCATTTCGGCGCCGGGCGGTTCACGCTTGTCGGGCATGACTGGGGCGGCGCGGCGGCATGGGGGGCAGCGATCACCCGGCCCGAACGAGTGGAGCGGCTGATCGTCATCAACGCGCCGCACCCCTTCATCTTCCAGAAAACGATGTTCGACGATGCCGACCAGCGCGAGGCGAGCCAATATATTCGCGCCTTTCGCAATCCGGGCATCGAGGACCATATCGCCCGAATCGGCGTGGAGGCGTTTTTCGACACGACGTTCGTCCGCCATGCCGATCCGGCGGCGATGGCCGACGAGAAACCCTATTATCTGGACCAGTGGAGCCAGCCCGGCGCGCTGACCGCGATGCTCAACTGGTATCGCGCCAGCCAGGTGGTGGTGCCCGACAAGGACGCGCCGCTGCCCGAACGCCCTGCATTCCTCGACCGCCCCTTCCCGCCGATGCAGATGCCGGTGCTGGTCATCTGGGGCGTCCGCGACATCGCGCTGCGCCCCAGCCAGATCGAAGGGCTGGGTGCCTATGTCCCCGACCTGACACTGGTGAAGGTGGACGCGGGCCACTTTGTCCCCTGGGAAGCCCCGGATGCAGTGACCGAAGCGATGTTGGGATGGTTACCGGCGGAAGTGGTGGGGTAGCGTATCGAGGATGGTACGGGTCGCTATGGCGAGGTTGGACTCATAACATACCAATGTCGCGCAGCCACTGTTTGACCTGTCCGGGCCATTCTCGTGAAATCGGATCGGCCGTTGGCCGCATCCCGAAGGCATGGCCCCCCTTGGCATAGAGCCGCATGTCAACCGGCACGCCCGCATCATTGAGCGCTAGAGCATAGGCCAACGGCTGTCGGATTAGGTCTGTGGGGTCATTCATGGCGTGAAGGATCAGCGTCGGCGGTGCCTTGCGACTGATAGTAACCCATGGCTTGAGTTCGAGACTGTTCCTGCCCTTGCTAGAGCGGGATGACATTCGGCTGAATCGAGAGGGATTCCCATTGGGGTAATTTTCTGATTCAAGATGCTGGCTGGGATTGGAGGCCAGCAAGCATGGCAAAGCCCTATTCGATGGACCTGCGCGAGCGGGTTGTGGCGGCGGTAGTTGAGGAGGGGATGTCGCGTCACGCGGCGGCGAAGCGCTTTGGGGTCGCGGCGAGTTCGGCGATCAAATGGGTCCAACGTGTCCGAGAGACGGGCAGCGCGGCGCCGGGTCA
>JBAZYJ010000028.1:0-18658 GCA_041659385.1 Sphingomonas sp. | reverse complement strand
TGTTCTTCTCGTTCTTGTTCAACGGTATCGGCGTGCCCATCGCCGCCGGCGTGCTTTATCCAGTGACCGGGTTGCTGATGTCGCCAATGTTTGCAGGCGCGGCGATGGCGCTTTCGTCGTTTACGGTGGTGGCGAATGCACTGCGATTGAATCGGGTGCGCTTGTAGACGCCCCGTGGACGGTAGATTTCGACATCCAGCCGTCGCTCATTTGATTTGGTTCGAGGGACGCATATGCTTTGCTAGCCTCGGCTATATCTCAGAACCGTCAATCGCTCGTTGAAATCATAATAAAGAAAGTGCGGGAAGCGACGGGGTGCAAAACGAGGAATTTCAGAAAATCCCATTTCTCTTATTTCAACATACCCGTAAGTTAGTGCAATAGTTCAAACCCCGCCAACGCGCCGGTGAACGGCTGACGATGGTGGTGCCCGCGACACTGCCGATCATCTTCGTACTGCTCTATGTCAGGTTCGGCCGGTTCGACGAGGCGTTGTCGGGCCTGCCCAATCCTGACGACACGCTGGCCGGCGGCGGCGACGTCCCGACATTCTACACCGAGACTGGCGCTAAGATCTCCGACACGCCGCGCGCAACTGACTTCTGCAGCGGCACGCCGAAGGCAGCACTTGTTGCCGGGTTCGCGTATAACAATTGCGACTATCTCGTCATCGGCGCAGTCCTCGAGCGCGTCACAGGCAAGCCCTACGCGCAGCTTGTGGCTGACCGGATCACCAAACCGCTGGGCTTGCGGTCACTGCGGGTAGCCCGCGACGGCGAGCTGCGCGGTGGCGGCGCTGCGACTGGCTATATAGCGGGCGGCAAGCCGTACCGGGCGGTCAATGTGGCCACCTTCGGCGCGTGTCCGGTGATTGCCTTCGCCGCGACGATCACCGGCACGGGTGTCCGTTGAGACGCATGAGAAAGCTTCGCTGGCGTCACAGTTTTTGGTTGAATATAATCAGAACTTGAAGCGGAATCCTGCCTCATAGCTTTGGTCGTAAAACTCGCGCTGTGTCGTGCGGTTTGCGAAGCCCTCATAATACCGCAACGGCGAATTATTGAGGTTTTTCGCGTTAAAATAGACTGCCATATTACGTGTCACTTGAAAGGATGACGTCAGATCAAGTTGCGTCCGCTGATCCTGGAATGTGTCGAAACCGGCACCACCCCCTACGCCGAAAATGGCAGCATCGACGTGGCTGAGCGACAGGCGCAGCTGAAGGCCATGCGCTTCGTAATAAGCAGCAAGGTTATAGGTAAGCGGCGATGTTCCCGGCAGACGACTGTATTCCGCTGCCGCGACTGCGGGCACATCGCGGATTTTAAAGCTCGACCAGACATAGGTAACGTTGCCGAGCACGCCGAAGCCGTCGAATGGCGCCGGAAGAAAGCCAAGCTTCTGATTATACTGCGCCTCGACGCCGCGCGCATGAGAGGTTTTGACATTGGTGTAGCTGGTGACGTCGTAGCCCGGATAGGAGGCGCCGCTCGAATCGACGTAGGTCGTGTTCTGCTGCAGGTTATTGACGATGTAATTGTTGAATTCCTTGTCGAACGCACCGACCGACAGGATCCCGGAATTACCCATATAATATTCGAGCTGGGCGTCGAACGCGTTGACGGTGGTGGGCTTAAGATTGGGGTTGCCGACCGAGACGGCGAGGTTGCCGGTGTCGATGACCGCGCCCGATAGGAGCTGAAGGAAGCCGGGCCGGCCGATGCCGGTCGAATAGGTCGCGCGGGCCACCAGCTTCGGCGTGAGATCGTAGCGCAATTGCAGCGTGGGGAAGACATTGGTGTAGTTCGACTTACGTGCCGACGGCGTGAAGACGTTGCCGTTGGTCACGCTCGTGCCGCGATAGGTGCCATCGGTATTTTCGATGCGCACACCAGCAAGGACACCGAGCTTGCCGAATGTCCCCGAATATTGGGCATAGCCGGCATAGACATTCTCGGTATCGTTGAAGAAGCCCTGGGCATTGCGCTGCGCGTTCGAGGCACTGGTGAACTGAGTCAACGGTGCCAACACCGCGCGAACGCCCGAAATGCTGGGGGCGTAACCGACATTATAGGCGCCGTTGTAATAGTCGGTGTAGGGGCCGCCGCCCAGCACTGCGTTCAATGATGTCGCGGGCACACCGGCGTAGCTCAGGTTGTTGGGCTGATCGATCTTGTCGCGGAAGCGCAGCTTGCCGCCGAACTGGAACTTGCCGTCGCCGCCAAGGAACGTGGTCGGCACGGTGAAGTTGAGTACGCCAGCATATTCGCGATCATGCGCGCGTTCGGTCGCGTTGGTCGCGCCGCTAAGCGCGAATTGCGTCGGATCACTGGGATTGAAGCCGGTCGGCGTCAGCGTCGGATACAGCCGGCTGGTGTTGTCATAGGCGACCGTGAAGGCCGGCTGGCCGGTCCGCTTGAAGGTCGAATTGCGATCATAATCGCGGTGATAGGTCGAGGCCGTATAAGAGAGCTGATAATCGACAATCACCTTCCCGAAATCGTTGCGACCGCCTGCAGCGGCGATGAAGTTTAGATGGGATTCCTGCTCGTCGCGCAGCGTCACGCGCGCATCCACGCCAGTCGCCGTGATGACGGTCCCATTGGTCGTGATCGTATCGCCCAGACCGCGATATTGCAGGATCGAGCGATGCACCGACTCGGTATAACCGGCATTGTTCGCGCGGATGTAATAATGGCTCTGCGCGTCAGGATTCCAGTCGAGCTCGCCCCCGAAACCAAAGCGGCGGCGATTATAATCGTAGCGGCGCAGATCAAGCGCATCGAGCACCCTGTCACCTGGCGTTCCGGGCTGCACGGCATCGAGCAAGCCTGGCTCGACATCGTCGAACCCGCGCTTGTCAGTGTGGAACGAGCCGGTCAGCACGATCGCGAACTGTTTGTCCGGTCCGAATGCCGTTCCCGCCGCTGCCTCGCCGATAAAGACGTCGCCGTTCTTGTGCGCGCTCTGATAGCCGCCGCCAATGGTTCCTTCGAAGAAGGGCTTTCTCAGGCCTACCGCCGTGCGCGGCGTGAGTTCGACCGAACCGCCAAGGCCTTCGGCTTCCTGATCGGGCATTCCGCTCTTGCGCACGACGAGCCGATCGACCGCGCCGATCGGCACGGTGTCAAGCTCGACCGCGCGACCACCACCACCGAAATAGGTGCCGCCCGGCTGGGTGTTGAGCAAGGTGACGCCGCCGAAGGTGGTTCCGTTGAGATTGCCGTCGATGCCGCGAATGTTGACGAAGCGACCCTCGCCGGTGTCGATCGCCAGACTGACGCCCGGAACGCGTCCAAGCGCTTCGGCGGCGTTGAAATCGGGGTATTTGACGATGTCTTCGGCGGCCTGAACGTTGACCAGGTTGGGAGCCGCCTTTTCCTCGGCGCGCGCGTCTTTGGAGGCGCGCTTTCCTGTGACGACAATATCGCTGCTTCCGGTTTGCGTCGCAGGGGCTGGCGCCGACTGCGCTTGCGCGGCGAGCGGCGCAAGCGCAGCCACCGCCGTCGACATAAGCGACAACGTCCGAATCTTCATGATACTTGACCCTAATCTATGCACGCGTGACTAATGTCGCCCGCGTTGTTTCGACGCTCCCGGTTGTCTTGTGGTGGCGATGTATTGTTACAGTCTTGGGACTTTACGGCGTGTTTTACTTAGGTTGGCAAGAATCAACATTCAGCCGTTACAGAGAATGGTGCTCTGACCCGTCGCGACCTTGCCCGTCCAAAGCCGGAGTTTTGCCGCTAGTATGTAGCGCAAGCTGTGAGCGCTCAAACCACCAGGCGATTGACCACCAGAGGACGGCCCACCCCGCCCCGGCAATCCAGCCTGCTAGGACGTCGGTCGACCAATGGACGCCGAGATAGAGGCGGGACAGCCCGATCGACAGGGTAAGCGCGACGGCGCAGCACAGCGTATAGACTCGCAGCCGCAGCGTCGGAACCGCGCGCGCGACCAGCCCCGCAAGGGTCAGATAAATGACGGCCGAGTTCATCGCATGGCCGCTCGGAAAGCTCGCAGTGCCGAAGCTCGTCAGATGTGCGACGACGTCCGGACGAGGACGATCGAACGTGAGCTTCAGCGCCGTCGTGACAAGCCCACCGCTTGCGGACGCGGCGACCAGCAAAATTCCGAGACGATGTTGCTGCGACAACATCAGAAAACCTGCGGCCATCGCGACGACGATGACGAGGGTGGCATTGTCGCCCAGCGCCGTTACGTCGAGCATCACCGCCCGCAGCGCCGCCTTCCAAGGAGCGTCCCCCTCAGTTGCGTGACGAAGGCGCGTAAGGACCGCAATGTCGAACGCCTTGGTATCGCCCTCCATCACCTCTGACCCTAGCTTGAAGATGATCAGCAGGGTTAGGGCGGTCAGCGCGAACGCCAACAGGACGACCAGTTCGGGCCGCCTGTGAGCAAACGCGCGTGCCTTGGCGATCACGTCCGTTTCACGACCAGGACATGGAACGACCCGGGCAGCATGGCAGGTCGGCCACCGGCCGCCGCAGACGGACCGAATTTTGCTGTCGGCAGATAGATCGACCCCGTCTTGGGATCGAGCGCCCCGGTTCGTGCACCAACCTCGGTCTTGACGACTCCGACATGCGTCACGGTGCCACCGGCCAGCGACAGGATATCGAGAACGCCGTCCTTTCCGCAGGGAATGAAGGCAAGACCACGGGCCTCATCCATGATGACCGCGTCGGGCCCGGACCCGATATCGACCAACGCCGTCAGTTGCCGCTTGCGTGTATCGACAATGGCCGCCTTGCCGTTGGCGCACGATGCGATCAGCCGGTTATGCGCCTTGTCAAACCCAAGGCCGGTGGGAGCCTTGCAGCCGGGAAGTGCAATCGTCTTGCCAACAACCCCGCGGGCGACGTTGACGGTGTCGATTTCGTTCGCATCCTCGTTGTTAATGAAGAGCGTGCCGTCCGACCCGAACGCCGCATATTCGAGCGCTGGCTTTACTGTGATCGTCTTGGTTACCTTGGCTGAGGCAAGGTCGATGACCGACACAGTGCCGCTGTCGGCATTCATGATGTAGGCATGAGTTTTGGTCGCATCGAGGATTGCGGCATCCGGCTTCTTGCCAACGGGAATACTCGCCGTCTCGGTGCCCGAGCTTGGGTCGAACAGGCGTACCGTACCATCGGTGCCGCTTGTCACGAGGAGCTTGCCACCAGCCAGCGGCACCACCGCATGTCCACGCTGCACGTTGCCGAGCGAGGAAACCGTCCCTGTCATCACGTCGATCACGGTGACGGCATTGCTCCGCGCGACATAGACGTGCGTGCCGTCGTCGTCGGCGCGGGCATAGTCCCAGGAGCCATCAGGTCCCGCGATCGACTGAGCCACCGTGTAGGTCGGTGCGGAAGTGGCAGCGACCGCGAGCGGCATGGCTGCAGCGGCAAGCAGGGCAAAAAGCGATTGGCGGCGCATTGCGGTCTCCACGATTGTGAGTTCTGCCCTCTGGCCCGGCCCGCGCCGCAGGTCACGTTAGGGATTGCTAATCCGCTGCCGACGCGAGTTGGCCGACAGGCAGATCCGAAGCTTTAGGCGGCCTGGGGAAGGTCAAGCGAATCCGCAGCCCGGGACAATTATCGAGCAGCTCGAGCCGGGCATAATGGAGCGCTGCGATCGCCGCAGCCAGCGACATGCCCAACCCGGAGCCAGGCAGATTGCGACTGCGATCGAGCCGGTAGAAGCGGGTCAGAACGTTGGCGCGTTCCTCCGTCGGAATGCCTGGCCCATCGTCGCTGATGGTGACGACGATGTCGCTATCAACCCGTTCGAGCTTGCTGACAATCCGGCTGCCTGTGGGGGTGTGGCGGATCGCATTGTCGACCAGATTGGTCATCATCTGCGCGAGCAACTCGCCATCGCCAACGATCATGACTCCAGCTTCATGCTCGGCGATCAGAAGCTTGCCTTCATCTTCTGCCACCGGCTGATGCGCCGCAATCACGCGACCAATGAGTTCGCTCAGGTCGAGGGTAGCGAAATATTGGCGACCGTCACCCCCTTCGAGCGTGCCGATTCGCAGAAGTGCACGGAAAATCGCAAGAATTTCGTCGGTTTGCTCGATCGCGCTGTCGATGCTCGCTTCATAGCACTCAGCATCGTGCGCCTCGCGCGTCGCCTCGAGTTGCTGGCGAAGCCGACTCAACGGGGTACGCAGATCATGCGCGATGTCGGTCGTGACCTGGCGCAGGCCATCCATTAGCGCGCCGATCCGGTCGAGCATGGCATTGAGGTTTGACGACAGGAGGTCGAACTCGCGGCTGATCCCGATCGTCGGCAGACGTTCTGCCACATTGCCGGCCATAACCCGGCCGATCGCGTCGTTGACCCGGTCGAGCCGTCGCATGAACAGGCCGCCGATGAAGTATCCACCGATCAGCGCAAACAGGGTGATCCCCACGCCGGCCATGATCGTAAAACGATCCAGCCTGGTGCGAAGCTCCTGTATGTCATATGTGTCTGTAGCAACCACCAGCACGCCCCCATCGGGCAGGGACACGCCCAGGCTCTTCAGGACCTCGGCGTCCGCGCCAGTTTCTTGCGGGTCGTCTCGGACCGAAACATCGCCCCATCCAAGCTTGGCCGCTCTCCTCCCCAGATCGTTGACGAGCAACCGCCCTGTGCCGTCCATGACTTGATAGCGAAAGGCCTCGTCCCCGCCGGCACGCCGGTGAAGGGCGATCGACTCGAGCAACTTGGATCGCCCGCCTTCACGGTCTTCCGCCTGCAGAATTGCAGCTTCACTCCTCAATCCACCGTCGGTGGCGGCAACGGCGTATTGCGAGATGGATCGCTCCACGACCGAAAGTAGGAGTGCGGCGCTGGCCGCAAACGCGAGCGCAAGCAGGAATGCAAAGCGAAAGGCGCCGCTGCGAAAACCGCTAAGCCAGGGCATCAAGACTATAGCCCGATCCCCGGATGGTGTGGATCAGCTCTACATCAAACCCGCGATCGACCTTCGAGCGCAGTCGGCTCATATGGCTTTCGATGATGTTGGTCTGGGGGTCGAAATGGAACGACCAGACGTGTTCCAGAAGCATCGATCGCGTCACGATTTCGCCGGCGTGACGCATCAGATATTCGAGCAGCTTGAACTCCTGTGCCTGAAGCAGAATCTGCCGCCCGGCCCGCCGGACGCTGCGCTTGATCAGATCGACTTCTAGATCAGCGACTCGGAGCACCGTCACCACGTCATTGGCAGGCTGGCGACGCGACAGCGCGTTCACGCGCGCGATGAATTCGATCGAGGCGAACGGCTTGATCAGATAATCGTCGGCACCGGCATCAAGCCCTTCGACGCGGTCATGGACGCCGTCGATCGCGGTCAGGAACAACGCTGGCGATCGCACGTCAGCCGCGCGCAGTGCCTTCAGGACCCCGAGACCGTCGATACCCGGTACCATGCGATCGAGAATCAGGACGGCATATTCATTGCTTGATCCGAGGAAAATCGCGTCACGGCCGTTGCTACAGACATCCACGACATATCCCGCCGCCACTAGAGTGCGCTCTAAATGCGTTCTGGTCGCCTCGTCATCTTCGAGCAGCAACAGTTTCACGGCACCACCTCAGACAGCTTCGCACAGCTTGTGACTAGCCGGGTGCGGAGCGTGTCGCGCAAGTTAGGAATAAACAACATCCGGATCACCTCGCGCCCATGTCATACGGCCTAACAGCGTGACAGGCATTCCGCCTCCCGGAGTACAGTATCATGAAACGCCGCCTTACAAGTCTCGCCATGCTCACCGCCCTCGTCGTGGCAGCCCCCGCGATGGCTGGCAGCGCCGCACCGATTCGGGGTGCGAAATATCTGTCGATGGCGCACGTCACGCTTGCCGCTGCTCGCGCTACGGCGCTCAAGACCCGCCCCGGCAAGATCACCGATCAGGAACTCGAAAAGGAAAAGGGCGGCAGCGGCCTTCGTTACTCGTTCGATATCAAGAGCGGCGGCAAGGGTTACGAAGTCGGCGTCGATGCCAAGACCGGCGCGGTCCTCGAAAACAGCGCTGACGGCCCGCATCCCGACTGATCGGACCAAGAGCACCGGCGTTCGTGCGCGCGCATGAACGCCGGTGCTCCTTTTTTATGCTACGTTCGGAATTCCATGATCGGCAAAATACGACCCTCCCGGCGCTCGGCGTTCCGCGCAGCCGCTATCTCTGCTTTCAGCCTCATGGCAGGCTGTGCCAGTTACACCGCGCTGCCGCTCGCAAAGGCACCGCCACTGGCCGGAGACGTGCGCGCGCTGACGAATTCGGAGACGATTGTCGGGGCGAGTCCGTTGTCGGTGTCGCAGGTGGTCGATCTTGCCTTGGCGAACAATCCCGATCTCAAAGCGGCAAGGTTTAAACGTGCGGTCGCGGCAGGCCAGACCAAACAAGCCGGCATCCTGCCCAATCCATCGCTGAGCGGTGCGTTTCTGCCGCTCCTTTCGGGCGTGGGTTCGGTGCCAGCCTGGAACATCGGCCTTAGCCAGGATATCAAGTCGCTCATCACCTATCACGCACGCCGTCGCGCCGCCATCGACAGCGAACGCCAGGTTGCCGCCGATATCGTCTGGCAGGAGTGGCAGGTCGCTGGGCAAGCGCGACAGATCGCGAGCGATTTCATCATCGGCGCGAACAGCCGCGCGAGCTATGTCGCCGCCTATCAACTTCTCGCCGCGCGCAACGC
This sequence comes from Sphingomonas sp., assembly GCA_041659385.1. GTDB lineage: Bacteria > Pseudomonadota > Alphaproteobacteria > Sphingomonadales > Sphingomonadaceae > Sphingomonas. Next base: position 9,958 of record JBAZYJ010000028.1, on the reverse strand, counting down.
GAAGCTCGAACAGGCGCTTGCCGCGCGCAACGTCACGCTCGTAACGGTCGCGCCTGATCGGGTTGCGTTGCAGGCAGCGCGCACCGCGCTGAACGTGCTTGATCAGCGGCAATTAGCGTTGATGCATCAGCTCGATGCACTGCTCGGCCTTTCACCAGACGTCGTCATTCCGCTCACGGTGCACGTCGATCTACCGCCCTTCGACCCGGCGGCGATCCGTGCCGGGCTTACCACCCTGCCCGACCGGCGCCCCGACCTGATCGCACTGCAAATGGGATATGCCGCTGCGGACGAGCAGTTCCGCCAGGCGATCCTGTCGCAATTCCCCGATCTCGTCCTCGGCGGTAGCGTCAGCAGCGATAATTCCATGGTGATCAATGGCGGCCCCAATGCAACGCTTGGCCTGCCGATCTTCGATCGCAACCAGGGCAATGTCGCCATCACGCGCGCAACGCGCGCGCAACTCCATGCCGATTATGACGCACGCTACGCCGCCGCGCTCGGCACCGTCGGGGCGATGCTGAGCGAAATGGAACAATTACGCGCGCAACTCACCGTCGCCCGGCGCGACCTTCCGGCAGCGCGCTTGGCCGCGGACCGGGCCCAAGCTGCATTCGGCGCCTCGAACATCGACGAGCGCGGCTATGTCGATCTCGTCTCAAACCGCTTCACCAAGGAACAGGAAATCATGACGCTGGAACTGGCGCTGATCGATCGACAGATTGCGATTCAAACGCTGGTCGGCGATGGCCTTCCGACCGTCGACCTGCCAGCCGGTGACACGCAGGCAATGCCGAAATGAGGGCAGTGCTTGGTTCTGCGGTTGCACTGGCCCTGGTTGGCTGCAGTGGCGCTGCGCCCGATAGCTCGCAAACGCCTGCACCCAGCGTTCTCGTTTCCGTGATGGCCCCGACGCATGGGTCGTTACCGCAAACCGTCACCGCTTATGGCTCGGTCGCGCCGGCACTGAATGGCACGCAGACCTTCAGCGAAGCGCAGCCAGGCCAAGTCATGCGACTGATGGTGGCGCCCGGGGCAGCGGTCCGTCGCGGGCAAGCGCTCGCCATTTTCGCCACCGCGCCCGCGTCGCGCAGCAGCTACGCCCAGGCAACGGGCGCGCTAACCGCAGCGCGCAAGCAGCGCGCAACGACAGCGCAGCTCCTGTCGCAACAGCTCGCTACGCAGGATCAGCTGGTTCAGGCGGACAAGGCCGTGTCCGATGCGCAGAACACACTCGCAGCGCTGCAGGCCGAGGGCGCCGGCAGCGCTTTCCAAACGTTGACCGCGCCGTTCGACGGTGTCGTCACCAGCGTGGCGGTGGCCCAGGGTGACCGCACGCAAGCTGGCGCGACAATTCTGACCGTTGCCAAAGCGGGTGGTATCGTCGTCACCGCCGGGGTCGACCCATCCGAGCGCGGCAAGGTCGCGGTCGGTCAAGCCGCTTCGCTTGTTCGGCTTTCGGGCGGTCCCCTTGTAGCTGGACGCATGCTTCGGGTTAGCAGTGCGCTAAATCCCAGGACCCGCATGGTCGATGTCGATGTGGGTTTCCCAACTGGAACGTTGTTACCGGGCGAAGGAATGCAGGTCGCCATCGCCACCGCGCAGATATCGGGCTGGGTCGTGCCGCACCGTGCCGTCGTCACCGCTGGTGGTCCCGCGCATGTCTTCCAGGTCGAGGGCACCAAGGCCAAATCCATACCCGTCGCGGTGCTGCTGGCATCCGACGCCGGCGATGTCGTCACCGGCCCGCTTGATCCGCGCCGCCGCCTGATCGTCGACGGCGCGTATCAGGTCAGCGATGGCGATGCCGTGCGGTGGACGCGCTGATGCTTGAACGACTGCTGCGCGAACAATCGCGCGCGTTTGTCCTGATCGCCATCGCGGTGGCGCTGGCAGGGGTCGTGGCCGCCATGTCGCTGCCGATCGGACTATTCCCACAAGTTTCCTTCCCCCGCGTGGTGGTCGATCTGGACGCGGGCAGCCGCCCGGCCGATCAGACGGCGCTGACCGTCACCCGTCCCGTCGAAGAAGCAATCCGCGCGATCCCGGGCGTACAGGACGTTCGCTCCGCAACGAGCCGGGGTTCGGCGCAGATATCGATCGATTTCGGCTGGGGGCGCGACATGATCGCCAGCACGTTGCTGGTCGACTCGGCGGTAGCACGCACGATCCCCTCGCTGCCGCCCGGCACACAGTACACCGTCCGGCGGATGGATCCGACGGTTTTCCCAATCATCTCCTACGCGCTCGTGTCCAGCTCGGCTGATCCGGTCGCGCTCCAAGATATCGCGAAATACCAGATCACGCCGCTGCTCTCCTCCGTTACCGGGCTGGCGCGCGTCGGTGTCCAGGGCGGCGACACCGCCGAGGTGCAGGTGCTTGCCGATCCGCACCGGCTCGCTGATCACAATCTGTCGATGACCGACCTCGCCACCGCCATCAAGAACGGCAACGTGTTGAGCGCGGTTGGCCAGGTGCAAGACCGTGGTCGGCTGTCGCTCGTCATCGCCGATCGAAGTGTGGCAAGCGCCGCCCAGATCGGTGAGATCGTCGTCAATGCGGACCCGCAGGGCGTGGTCCGGGTGCGCGACGTCGCGACAGTCCAGGAGGGCGCCGTCCCGGTCTGGCAGCGCATTGTTGAGGACGGAAAGCCCGCCGTCCTGTTCAACATCTATGAGCAGCCTGACGGCAATGCCGTCCAGATCGCAAAGGCAGTGGAGCAGAAGCTTGCCGGACTGACATTGCCTCCAGGCGTCAAACTTGTCTGCTGGTACGATCAGAGTGTTCTCGTCACCCAGTCGGTCGCAAGCGTGCGCGATGCCGTGCTGATCGGCCTCGTGCTCGCCGCGCTCGTCTTGTTGTGGTTCCTGCGCAGTTGGCGGGTGACGTTGGTCGCCGTCATCGTCGTACCCGCAACGCTGGCGGCGACCGTGCTGGTGCTCAGCATGCTGGGCATGAGCTTCAACATCATGACGCTCGGCGGGATCGCGGCAGCGGTCGGGCTGCTGATCGATGATGTGATCGTGATGGTCGAACATATCGCACGGCGCGCTGGCGCCAAGGGCGCGGACGGCAAGCCAATGGGCGACGCCGCTGTGATCCCCGCCGCGCGCGAATTCATGGCGCCGCTCACTGGCTCGAGCCTCGCCACGCTGATCGTGTTCGTGCCGCTTTCCTTCCTGACCGGGGTGACCGGCGCATTTTCGAAGGCGCTGTCGCTGACGATGGCGGCTGCGCTGGCGATTTCCTGGGCCATGACGGCGTTCGTCGTGCCGGTGCTCGTGCGGTGGCTCGTCGATTTCAGCAAATGGCATGATCCCGGTGAGCCGGGCGAAGGCGTAGTTGCGCGCCTGCATGACCGCGGCCTCGACAAGCTGTCTGCGCGGCCGTGGCTGCTTGCGGTGATTGCGGTTCCGCTGCTGATCCTTGGCTATGTCAGCTATTCGAACGTACCCAGCGGCTTTATGCCCAAGGTCGACGAAGGTGGGTTCGTCATGGACTATTACACAGCACCCGGCACCTCGCTCGATGAATCGAGCCGCCAGGTCGGGCAGATCGATGCGATGCTCCGCGCAAATCCGGAAGTCCTGACCTTTTCGCGCCGCCTCGGCACCGGGCTAGGCGGCGACCTCGGACAGAGCTACCACGGCGACTATTTCGTCAGGCTCAAGGACAATCACGCTGCGCCGACCGAAGAAATTGCGGCAGCGGTCGCAGACCAGATCACCGCCAAGGTGCCCGGAGTCCAGGTCGAAGTTGCGCAATTGATCGAGGATTTGATCGGCGATCTGACAGCCGTACCGCAGCCGATCGAGGTCAAACTCTACGCGTCCGACCCGTCGGTGCTCGAGGGAGAGGCGAGGAAAGTCGCGGCGCTCATTACCAAGATCAATGGGGTCGTCGAAGTGAAGGACGGTGTGCAACTCGCTGGCGATGCGCTCGACGTCCACGTCGATCCGGTTCGGGCGGGCCTCGAAGGTGTCGCCCCCGCCGACGTCGAGGCGCAGCTCAACACCGCCCTGAGCGGGACCATCGCGACCACGTTAGCCAAGGCGAGTAAAGCGGTCGACGTGCGCGTGCGCCTCCCCGATGCGCGAACGATCAGCGAGACCGGGCTCGCGCAGCTGCCAATCCGCGCGACCGATGGGCACGTCTTTCCGCTGTCGCGCGTCGCGACGATCCAGTCCGTGACGGGCCAGCCCCAGATCAGCCGCGAAAATCTCGAGCCGATGATCGCGGTTACCGGCCGCATCCAGGGGCGCGGCATCGGTGCTGCTGTTGGCGACGTGAAGGCGGCGCTCGATAAGCCCGGCGTGCTCGGCGCTGGCGTGCGCTATGAGCTGGGTGGCTTGTACCAACAACAACAGATCGCTTTTGCCGGGCTGATCAAGGTGTTCGGTGCCGCCCTGGTCGCGGAACTCGCGTTGTTGCTGATCCTTTATCGTCGCTTCTGGCTGCCGGTCATTATCATCGGTTGCTCCCTGCTGTCGACGACTGCCGTATTCACGGCACTGTGGGCAGCCGGCGTGGATCTCAACATCACGGCTCTGATGGGAATGACGATGATCATCGGGATCGGCACCGAAATGGCGATCTTCTATGTCTCAGAGTTCGAGGAACTGGCGCGGACCATGCCTGCCGCCGAGGCCACGCGTGAGGCGAGCCGCAATCGGCTGCGTCCAATCACGATGACGACGCTCGCCGCGATCTTCACGCTATTGCCGCTCGCGCTGGCGATCGGGCAAGGCTCGGGCATTCAGCAACCACTCGCTATCGCGATCATTGCGGGACTGATGCTGCAATACCCTTTGGTTCTGCTTGCGATGCCGATCCTCGTTCGCCTCACTTTGCCGAAGGAAGGCCCATCATTCCGGGAGGTCGTGATCGATTGATCGGCTGTTGCAGCCACAATTGCTCGCCTGTCGCCAACGATGGTGACGCACAGGTGAATAAAAACGTTGATTGACTTCGCAGAACCCAATTCTAGCCAACCAACCTTGGTTTTTGCAGCCAGAAAGCTTAGCCCCCCGACATCCCCAGACATCTTTGGACTTTGCCATGCCGCTTGCGGCCAACCCGATCCATTTTACCGACCTGCATCTGCATCCGATCGCCTTTTCGCTCGGGCCGATCGATATTCGCTGGTATTCGCTCGCCTACATTACCGGCATTCTCGTCGGCTGGTGGTATCTGCTGAAGCTGCTGGCGCAGCGCGACGCACCGATGGCACGGCGGCAGGCCGACGACCTGATCTTCTATGCAACGCTCGGCATCATTCTGGGCGGGCGTCTCGGCTACGCGATCTTTTATGCCCCAGAAATGTTTCTCGCGCCGCTCCGCTTGTTCAAGCTGTGGGACGGCGGAATGTCGTTCCACGGCGGCGCGCTGGGCGTCTCGCTTGGCATTGTCCTGTTTGCCAGACGCCATAGCCTCGACTGGTTGCGGCTCCATGATTATGTCGCCTGCTGCGTCCCGTTCGGGCTTTTCTTCGGGCGGATCGCCAATTTCGTGAACGGCGAACTTTGGGGTCGGCCGACCGATCTGCCTTGGGCGATCGTCTTTCCCGGCGCCCATGACGGGCTCGGACGGCACCCGAGCCAACTTTATGAGGCCGCGCTCGAAGGGCTTGCGCTCGCGCTGCTGCTCGCCGTGCTGTTCTGGCGTACCCGTGCGCGACATAAGCCCGGCCTGCTCGTCGGCGCGTTCCTGACCGGCTCTGGGCTCGCCCGCTTCACGGTCGAATTCTTCCGCGAACCAGACGCGCAACTGGTCGGGTTCGCGCAAGCGACCGGGCTCCATATGGGCCAATGGCTGACCGTGCCGATGATTCTTGGCGGGGTCGCGCTGATCGTCACCGCGCCGCGTCGCTACGCTGCGCGCGCCGCCACCGATACGGTGGTGTGATGGCTGCGCGGTTCGGCTTGCAGCCCATCGCATCGCGTCGCTCCTATCGGCGCGCGCGGATCACGCTCCGCGATTTCCAGCGCCGTTTTCGCGCGAGCGAGGCGTGGTTCATCGTGCTGGCGATCAGTGTCGGCGGCGTCGCCGGCCTGCTCAGCATCATACAGGGCGGCCTTGCCCGCACGCTGCAACATCTGCTGTTCGCCTTGCCGGCCGATACCCGTCTGAGTGGCATGACCCAGCTCGGTGTCCTCAGCCTCCTGGTCCTGCCACTGGGCGGCGCGATCCTAGCAGCGTTCAGCTATCTGACCCGGGTGCGACGACGGCGGCTGGTCGATGCGGTCGAGGCAAATGCACTGCATGGCGGGCGGATGTCGCTGTCCGACAGTCTGGTTATCTCGGGTCAGACGATCCTGTCGAACGGCTTCGGTGCCTCGGTCGGGCTCGAAGCCGCGTATGCGCAGATGGGCGGCGCGATCGCCTCGATTACTGGTCGCCGGTTCAATGTCCGTCGCTCCGACCAGCGCATTCTGGTCGGCGCAGGCACTGGTGCGGCGATCGCCGCCGCGTTCGGCGCGCCGCTCGCCGGTGCCTTCTACGCGTTTGAGATCGTCATCGGTGCCTATACGCCGTCGGCGATCGCGCCGGTCGTCGCTGCCGCGCTGGCCGGTGCACTGGTCGCGCAGACATTCGGCATACGCCCCTATCTGATCGATGCGACATCAGGCGCTGGCATCGAGACGCATCATTATCTGATATATGCTGGACTAGGGGCGATCTGCGCGCTGATCGGGATCGCGCTTATGCGCGCGGTTGCTGCCGTTGATATCGGCGTTCGGCGCGCGAAATTGCCCGACTGGAGTCGCCCAGCGATCGGCGGCGCGCTGCTCATTCCAATCGCGCTGGTCTCGCCGCAAGTGCTGTCGGCGGGGCACGGCGCACTGCATGTCGATCTGGCGGTCGGCGCGTCGCTCGGTTTCATCGCGCTGGTCCTGCTCGCCAAATGCCTGGCGTCGATCGTGTCGCTCGGCTTCGGATTTCGCGGTGGCCTGTTCTTCGCGTCCTTGTTCATCGGCACCTTGATCGGTCACCTGTTCGCCGGAACGTTGCAGATGGCCACCGGGTTCGCGGTGATCGACCCGCGCGACGCGGCGCTGGTCGGCATGGCGGCGTTAGCGGTCGCTGTGGTCGGCGGGCCGATGACCATGGCCATGCTCGTCCTGCAGTCGACACACGATTTCTCACTGACCGGCGCGGTGCTGGCCGCGTCGCTGGTGTCCTCGACGATCGTAAGGGAGCTGTTCGGCTATTCCTTCTCGACCTGGCGGCTTCATTTGCGCGGCGAGACGATCAAGAGCGCGCGCGATGTCGGCTGGGTCAAGACATTGACCGCGGGACGGATGATGCGGCGCGAAACTCGCGCGACATTAGCGACGATGTCGATCGGCGAGTTTCGCCGCACGTTCCCGCTCGGATCGACGAGCCGGGTCGTGCTGGTCGATGCGGACGATCACTATGCCGGTATTGTTGTCACGCCCACCGCCTATGCCGACGGCATCGAGCCGGACGCGGCGATCGCAACGCTTGCAACCGGCCTCGACGCCACGCTGACGCCGGAGATGGATATTACCGAAGTCATGCGAATCTTCGATCATGCGGGGACCGACGAACTCGCTGTGGTGGCGCAAGACCGTTCCGTTCTTGGAATTGTCTCCGAGCAGTATGTGCGGCGGCGCTATGCCGAAGAACTGGAAAAGGCACAGCGCGAGCTTTTTGGTGAAGGATAGACCCGCACGAGGCCAGGCCGCCATAAGCCGCAGGCCAGCGCTGATCTGCTTGTAACGACAGCAAGCGAATATCCTCGCCACCGTGCGTACGAATCCGACCGTGGAGTCACGCGGTAGCGCGAGGATGTGATGACATTTCGCGATCGGGTCTTTCCACCCGGTCTCGACAAAATGGACCGTACGACCGAACGCTGGTCGCGGTGCAAGGCAACGAACACGGGTTTGCTCGGCGCCTGACAGTCGCCTCGCCTTCGCGATTGCGTTGATGGCCAAATTTGGCCTAACTGGCCCTGCCTGCGGAGACGTAGGCGGAGGCGTCGAAACCTTCGAAACGAGAGCCGGTCCCAGCTGTGGAGACCGGGTGGCGGACGCGTATGTCCAAGGCCACCCGGCCCAAAGGCGGCCGCGCCTGTCTCGTTTCAGGTTTCGAACACCCGGTTCCAACGCCGGCACGCCTCACAATCCTGGGCGTGCCGCCGGCTGTCTGCAGCAGATCGACGGATGCCGTACTGAGCGAACGGATTGACGTATGAGCCAATGCATCGACATGGTGGGGTCTCCCACCACCCGATACCCAGCCGATCGTGTCTGGTACTGATGGATCGGTCTGAAAACGATCCTGTGATCGGGGCCATCGGTGGTACGCTCGGCATTGTCGGCGCGTTTCTCGAGCGCGCGAACATTGCGACGATCGACGAGCTTGCCGGCGCCCTTAGTGTCTATGGCGCTGCGACCAATGAGACCGATCCCGAACAGGCCGCCGTCATTGCGCAATGGGTGTTGGGTCTGCACGAACTGGCGAGCGCTCGCCACGACAAGAACTGACGGTCCGTTGGAAATCAGCCGACCTCGTTAACGATCGCGATCGCGCGGCTTGGACTTCTGACGGTCGGGCGTCGCAGCGCCCTCCTCAACCTCGCGCGCGCGCTCGACTCCGCTTCCAGATGCCCGTTCCGCCATCATGATCTCGCGTGCACGCTCCAGCCGTCGCGACACAGCGGGCGGCATGGCGGCTACGAAACTGGCAACGTCGTTGGCGAGTTCGAGATCGTCTGCCTTGCCCGTCGCCGCGAGCGCAGCGGCCGCCTGCGCATAGGCACCGCGAATGAACCTCTGGCGTCCGAGCGCCGCCACGTCTTCCGGGCGGCGCTCCGGGTCGGCCGAGCGCGCGAACTCGGCCGCGCGCTCTTCGGTCAGGCGGGTGATATCGAGCCCCTTGCCCTGCCCCGCCGTCCGCACCTCGAGATGCAGGGCCGACGAGCGCACCCGCTTTTGGACGTGACCGCGCGCGCGACGCGGCGTCGCCTCTGCCGCCACCCCGCGCTGGCGCAGTTCGTGCGCGAAGCTCTCGCGCCAATGATGGAGATCGGCCTTTCGCGGATTGAACCGCGAACCGTTCTCACCTTGGGTGGCGACGGTGAGGTGGACATGCGGATGGTCGGTGTCTGTGTGGAGTGCCACCATATAGGCGAACTGACCCTCGAACTCGACCCGTGCGAACGCTTGCACGGCGTCATGGATGGTCGCCGCGTCGGTCGTGCCGCCCGGCATCGAAAGCACCATCGACATCGAGGTCGGACGATCCCGGCCGGTCGGGTTCATCGCCTGGTCGAGCATGTCCCAGTCGGCAGCGATCGTCTTCAACCGCTTCTCATCGGTGATGATCTCACCCTCGCTGCTGCGCACCTCGAGCTTTCCGTGCCGCGAGATATAGCCAAAATGCTCGCCCAGATGCGCCGCCCCGCGCTGCTTGCCCGAGATCTTGACCATGACCTCGGGCGCCTTGCGTACGATCCGTTCGAGCTTGGCGCGCGCTTCGGCCTGCGACAAAGTCGGCGCGGTGTCGCCCCCTCCCCTGCCCCGCCCGCCTGATCGAACCCGCAGCGTTGCCCCCTTCAGCGTGCGCTTGCCGCCAGTCGGCGGTCGCCAGGCTTCTATCAGACTGGGCAGCGGCAGGATGTCGTCGTCGTCACTCACAACGGTGTATCCCAATAGGCGACGTCGCCGGCGAGAGCGCGACCCAGCGCACGCAACTGAGCGTCGATCTCCTGTTGGAATGATGCGACACGCTCGGCCTCGCGCACCAGGTCGAGACGGGAATCCGCCATCGTCGCGGCGTTGAGCGCATGCACCGCCTGGTTGAGGTTGATGCCGATCCGGTTGAGCTCGCGCCAGGATTGCGCGATCAGCACGCGGTCGGCGCGCGGCGGCGGCGACCTGCCATAGAGCCGACGTCGTAAGAGCGCGACGATCCATTCGGTGCGCTTGAG
>JBAZYJ010000027.1:0-24626 GCA_041659385.1 Sphingomonas sp. | reverse complement strand
CTGCTGGAGCCCATCGGCAATATCCCACCCGTCGAAGCCGAAGAACAATATTATGCTGCCGCAAACAACATCGATATGGCAGCGTGACTCACAACCCAACGCCTCCGGCAAACCCGGCGCGGTTCATAGTCATCTGACTGAAGGCGTTTGAACATGGCTGAAACACCGCTTGCAAAAGCCGTCAGAACCCTTGCCAATGAGCGTAGCGCTCACCTCTCCGATGCCGCACAGAAAGCTCTTTCGCTGGCGAAGAGTTTGAGATCAGTCACCCCAAAAGAATATTCTCTTCCGTCCTCGCAATCCTTGGACGGCTTTCGTGGCGTCCAGCTTGACTGGGCCTTTGATCAGACGCTTTCGATTCCGACCCAGCTAACTCGCCTTTCGAAGTAGGCGAAGTTTGCGTTAGACCGCCACCTTAAGCCACTCTGCTAACGCTGGAATCCCTTCACCCGCTCCAGTTTTTCAATGACTTGCATATGTTGGCGAAGGTGTCAGCATGCCCAGTTCCCACATAACCCCAAACAAGCATGGGCGGGACCCGGTCAGCGTCGGTCGCGCACGGTTGCAAAGTGCTTTCCGCCATTGGCCGCATCGCTGCTATGCTCGCTCGATGACAAAGACTTCGATTCGCGTCGGCATTGGCGGCTGGACCTATGAACCGTGGCGCGGGACATTTTATCCCGACAGATGGCCGCACAAGCGCGAGCTTGACTATGCGGCGTCGAAGCTGACCGCGATTGAGATCAACGGCACTTATTATTCCAGCTTCAAACCGGCGAGCTTTGCTGCCTGGGCAGCGGCTGTGCCGGACGATTTCGTCTTTGCGGTCAAGGCTTCGCGGTTCTGCACCAATCGCAAGGTGCTGGCCGAGGCGGGCGATTCGGTGGCGCGTTTCGTCGGGCAGGGCATTGTCGAGCTTGGGGCGAAGCTGGGACCGATCCTGTGGCAATTCATGGCGACCAAGAAATTCGATGCGGAGGATTTCGGCGCCTTCCTTGAATTGCTGCCGCCCAGCCATGCCGGCGTGCCACTGCGCCATGCCGTGCAGGTGCGCCACGCCAGCTTTGCCGTTCCCGAATTTGTCGAGATGGCGCGCGCGGCGGGGGTTGCGATCGTTTTTGCCGATTCGGCCGATTATCCGGCGCTGGCCGACATATCGGGCAATTTCGCTTATGCCCGGCTGGAAAATGGCGTGGTGGATGAGCCGTTGGGTTATTCCTCGTCGGTGGTCGACGATTGGGCCGCGACCGCGCGAAGTTGGGCGGCGGGACAGTCGCCCGCGCCCGCCCCGCTGATCGCCGATCCGGCGCCGACGGTGCCACGCGACGTGTTCGTGTTTTTCATCAATGGCGCCAAGCAACGCGCACCGCACGGGGCAATGGCGCTGATCGACCGGCTCTGACGGCGTTGAAGCGCCGCTTACGGTGCCTTTGATGCGGGCGCGCGGGTGGTAACGGGTGCGGTCAGCGCGCGTTGCTGGTCGGCGCGCTGCGGCATCGCGGCTTCGGGGTCCTGCGTCGACGGGCCGATAATCGCGACCGTTTCGATCAGGTCGAGCGCACGATGCGCTTCGACGAAGCGTTGGGCAGCGGCGATCCACGCCCCTGCCTGCGTGGCGCCGGGCAAATGCGACACTTCGGCAAGGGCGGCCTCCACCTGCCGGGCATCGAGCATCCGCCGAATACGGCGCAATCGGTCGGCGGGATGGGGCGAAGGCGTGCCTTCCTTGTGGATGACGATCAGCCCCGTGATCTCGCGGTGGAGGCTGTCCCACCAACCTGCCTTCGCGCCGCCAGTGGCGAGTTCGGGCGCGATGGTGTCCAGGCTCAGGCGCAGATCCTCCACCGTCACGGGCGTGTGGGCGGCGTCGATGATCGTCTGGACCGCGCGTGGCTGGGTTGCGCCAAATCGGGCGCGCAACTGGCTTTCGAGGTAGCCAAGCGCCAGGCCGCGATCGATTGCGCGGCGCGCGGCGAAGGCGATGAGCAGCGATTCGGCGCGCCCCGCATTGCCGGCGGCGGCGCGCGAATCCAGGTCGACCGCGGCTTCGCGGGCTTCGACCTGCTGCAAACGCTCGCTCAGCGCGATCAACCGGGCGTCGAGCGCGGCGGCGTCGGGGGTGCGCGGCAACAGATCGGCTTCGGGCGGCGGCTGGAACATCGGCGCGCCAATGCCGGTCTGCGACGCCTGGCCGGAGGATGTCTGCGGCGTGGGCGTGACCCACCCGGAATAATAACGCACCAGCATCAGCGCGATGGCGATACCGGCGGCAAACGCGATGGCGGCGAACACGATCGTGCCACGCAGGCCGGACCGGCGCGAGGGTTGGGAATGAGACGTCGGATTTGTGGCCATCGCGGCTCTTATCCTCGCGCGCCGGTCGCCGGTCAATCGGCCAGTCGTGTCGTAACGTCGATGAGCGCCGCGTCGGTTGGCGCCGGTGCGATGGCGATATCCGCCCAGCCCGGCCCGGCGACGTCTCCCGCGGCGGCGCTGATCGCGGCAAGGCGCAGGCTGGCGCGTTGCACGCCGCTGCGATCGACGAGCGCAGCCAGCCGGGCGGCGGCACGGGCGGAATGGAGCATGGCGACGGTGTTGGCGATCGCGGCGATCGCGTCGTCGGGAAGATCAACCGCGTCGCTGGCATAGACGGCGATTGACTGTCGGACGCGCCCACCGGCCGCCACCATGGCTTCGCGCCCGCCAAGGTGAAGGGCACGGGATACGCCGTGGCAAGACAAATCGGCCAGCAGGGCATCGGCATTGCCACTGCCGGTCGATGCGACGTTGAAACCATGCGCGCGTGCGACATCGGCAGTCGCGGCGCCCACCGCATGAACCGGCAGCTCCTTCAGCCAACCAAGCTCCGCGCCGCCATGGCGCAATGTGTTGGCGCTGGTCAGGATCAGCGCATCGAAATCGGCAGGATCGGGCACTTCCCAGGCCAGCGGAACGATATTGAACAGCGGCAGGCAGATGACGGCAAAACCGCGTTCGGCCAGGTGTGCGGCGGTGGCGCTATTGCCCGGTTCGGGGCGCAGTACGGCGATCGCACGGCTCACGCGCCGAACAGCACGCGAACCGCTTCGGGTGCGCGCGCCACCAAATCGCGGGCCAGAGCGGCGGCGGCGGCCTGATCGTCGCCATCCGATTGAATATCGCCCGCAACATGGTCTTGGCCATTTTCGGAGTAGAGTTCGGCGCGCAGGGTCAGGCTGTTCCCGTCGAGGCGGGCGAGCGCGGCGACCGGTGAATGGCAATCGGCGGACAATTGGGCCAGCAGCGCCCGTTCGGCCATGACGCATCGATAGGTTGCCGCATCGCCGATCGCCGCAACCAGATCGCGCACAGGGGCATCGTCGGCGCGGGTTTCGATGCCGACTGCGCCTTGCGCCGGGGCTGGCAGCATGACGTCAAGCGGAATGGGCACGCCGACATCGCCCCGGCCCAGCCGGTCGAGTCCGGCGGCGGCGAGCAGCGTCGCATCCACCTCGCCGCTTGCCACCTTGCCCAGCCGGGTATCGACATTGCCCCTGAGCAGGGTGATCTGCAGATCGGGCCGCAACCGCTGCAACTGCGCGGCGCGGCGGGGGGAACTGGTGCCGATCCGTGCGGCAGGCTTCAGCGCGGCAATGCTCTGCGCACCAATCAGCCGGTCGCGCACATCGGCCCGCGGCAGCATCGCCGCGATGCGGATTTCGGCGGGGCGTACCGTTTCGACGTCCTTCATCGAATGGACCGCCAGGTCGATTTCGCCGGTCAGCAAGGCGCCGTCCAGTTCCTTGGTCCACAGCGCCTTGCCGCCGATTTCGGCCAGCGCACGGTCCTGCACCCGGTCTCCGGTGGTCTTGACGACGACGATTTCGATCGCGTCCTTTGACCAGCCATGCGTGGTAATCAGTGTGTCACGGACCATATGTGCCTGGACAAGGGCAAGCGGGGAACCCCGGGTGCCGAGGCGAAGAAGCGTTTTGGGCATGGCTTGTGCTAGCGCTGGCAGGGGTTAGAGAGCAAGCCATGGCCCTAATTCTGGGATTGGAATCGAGCTGCGACGAAACGGCGGCGGCGATCGTGACGAGCGATCGGGTTGTCCGTGCGCACCGGCTGGCCGGCCAGGAAGCCGAACATCGCCCCTATGGCGGTGTCGTGCCCGAAATCGCCGCGCGCGCGCATGTCGAGATTTTGGCGCCGCTGGTCGAGGCGGCGTTGCGCGATGCGGGCGTCACGCTTGCAGACGTCGATGCGATTGCCGCGACCGCGGGTCCCGGGTTGATCGGCGGCGTCATGGTCGGGCTGGTGACGGGCAAGGCGCTGGCGCACGCGGCGGGCAAGCCGCTGGTCGCGGTCAACCATCTGGAAGGACATGCGTTGTCGCCGCGCCTGGCAGACCCGGACCTTGGCTTTCCCTATCTGCTGCTGCTGGTTTCGGGCGGGCATTGCCAGTTGTTGCTGGTCGAAGGCGTCGGGCAATATCGTCGGCTGGCAACGACCATCGATGATGCCGCGGGCGAGGCGTTCGACAAGGTGGCGAAATTGCTGGCCCTGGGATTTCCGGGCGGCCCGGCGGTCGAACGGGCCGCGTTGCTGGGTAATCCGCGCGGCGTACCGCTGCCGCGCCCGCTGGTTGGCAGTGGTGAGCCGCATTTCTCCTTCGCGGGGCTGAAAAGTGCGGTCGCCCGCGCGGTAGGCACGGCATCGGCGGAGGATCTTGCCGCGTCGTTCCAGGCAGCGGTGGTCGATTGCCTGATCGACCGCACCCGCATTGCGCTGGCCAAGGCACCACAAGCCACCGCGCTGGTGGTGGCGGGCGGGGTTGCGGCCAATCAGGCGGTGCGTGGGGCGTTGCAATCATTGGCCGACGATCATCATCTGCGTTTCGTCGCGCCGCCCTTGTGGCTGTGTACGGACAATGCCGCGATGATTGGCTGGGCCGGGGCGGAACGATTCGCGCTGGGGTTGACCGATCCGCTCGACATGCCCGCCCGGCCGCGCTGGCCGCTGGACCCGGCGGCGGAAGCGGTGCGTGGCGCAGGAGTCAAGGCATGAAGATCGGCGTTATCGGTGGCGGCGCCTGGGGCACCGCGCTGGCACAGGTTGCCGCCGCAAGCGGGGAACAAGTCACCTTGTGGGCGCGCGAAGGCGATGTCGTCACGGCGATCAATGCCGGGCACCGCAATCCGGTGTTCCTGCCTGACGTCATGCTGTCGCCATTGGTGCGCGCGACGGCCAGCCTCGACGATCTGGCCGATGTCGATGCGTTGCTGGTGGTCGCACCGGCGCAGCATGTCCGGTCGGTGTTGAGCGAGGCGCCAATCGGCAACAAGCCGCTGGTTTTGTGCGCCAAGGGCATTGAGGCGGGCACGCGCCTGCTGGTCGGCGAAGTGGCGGCGGCATTATGTCCGGATGCGCCAGTCGCCGTGCTCTCCGGCCCGACCTTCGCGCACGAAGTGGCGGCGGGCCTGCCAACCGCGGTGACGCTGGCCTGCGCTGATGCGCCCTTGCGCGACGCGTTGATTGCGCGCCTCGCCCAGCCGACATTCCGGCTTTATGCCAGCGATGACGTGGCCGGGGCGGAGATTGGCGGCGCGGTCAAGAATGTCCTCGCCATCGCGTGCGGCGTGGTGGAAGGGGCCGGGCTGGGCCAGAATGCCCGGGCCGCGCTTATCGCGCGTGGCTTTGCCGAAATGACGCGGTTCGGCCTGGCGCGTGGTGCGCGGGCGGAAACGCTGGCGGGCCTGTCGGGGTTGGGCGATCTGGTGTTGACCTGCTCGTCGGTCAGTTCGCGCAACTATACGCTGGGTGTCGGGCTGGGGCAGGGAAAGCGCGCGGCTGATCTGCTGGCGGATCGGCGCAGCGTCGCGGAGGGTGCGTTTACTGCGCCCGTCCTGCGCGAAGCCGCACGTGAAGCCGGTGTCGACATGCCTGTGGTGGAGGCGGTTTGTGCGCTGCTGGACGGCGTGGCGGTCGGCAATGTCGTCGAACAGTTGCTTGCCCGCCCGCTTCGGTCGGAAGGCAAGCGTTGAGCGGCTGATTTCTGCTAGAAATCGACGGCAATACCCTTCAACGCCCAGTCGCCATAACGCGTCGGGTTCAGGCCCAGCGGATCATCCTGCGCCGATTTTTCCTGCATCGGTTCGGGCTTTGGCACCGGCGGGTTCTTGGAAAGATGCGCCGGTGGCTTCACATGGTCGGGGCGTTGGCCCATGGCTGGCCTCTTCTGACAATCGACTGATGCCCTATTGGGCTGCCCGGAAAGCGAGTTCAAGTGTCCTCTGTCCCTCCCCAATCGCAACCCCGCCCCGCCGATCCGCCGGGCGTGCCCGTCCGTCGTGCTGCGTTGCGGGTGCTGGATGCGGTGGTGCGGCGGGGGGAGGCGCTGGAATCCTCGCTCGGCCCGGCGACGCGCGGCATCGAACGCAGCGACGACCGCGCGCTGGTTCACGCGATAGCGGCCGAAACCCTGCGCCGGTTGATCGATCTCGACAATCTGATCGACTCTGCCACGCGCCAGAACCTGCCGGACGATGCCAAGGCGCGGATGGCGTTGCGGATCGCGCTCGTACAGGCATTGGCGCTGGGTACGCCGCCCCATGCGGCAATCTCAACCGTGCTGCCGCTGGTCGATGGCGGTCCGCGCAAGCTGGTCCACGGCGTGTTCGGCGCGTTGATGCGCCAGGGCGTGGCGCTGCCCGAGTTGCCCGAGTTGCCATATGCGGCGGCCGAACGCTGGCGTCTGGCCTGGGGCGAAAACATGGTGCAGGCCGCACGCCGGGCAATCGCCGCGCCGCCGCCGCTGGACCTGACGCTGGCCGATCCGGCGGGCGCCGACGATCTTGCCGAACGGCTGGGCGGGCAAAGCCTGATGCCGGGGCATGTTCGCCTGGCCGATCATGCCGCCGTCCCCGCGATCGAGGGGTTTGGCGAAGGCGAATGGTGGGTGCAGGACATTGCCGCATCACTGCCCGCCCGATTGATCGGCGGCGGCGAAGGCGTGGCGATCGACGTTTGCGCCGCGCCGGGCGGCAAGACGATGCAACTCGCCGCCGCGGGGTGGAAAGTGACCGCGCTCGACATTTCCGAAAGTCGTCTGGCGCGACTTTCCGCCAATCTGGAACGCACCGGCCTTGATGCCGATATCGTGGTGGCCGATGCGCTGGCGTGGTCGCCGCCGGCGCCTGCCGATGCCGTGCTGATCGACGCCCCGTGCAGCGCGACCGGCATTTTTCGCCGCCACCCCGATGTGCTGTACCGGGTGCGGCCATCGATTATCGCCGAAATGGCGGATCTTCAGCAGGGGATGCTGGCGCGTGCGGCCGATTGGGTGCGGGTCGGCGGCATATTGGTCTATGCAACATGTTCGCTGGAACCCGAAGAGGGCGAAGAACAGATCGGCCGTTTCATGGCGGCGCGGCCTGAATTCGTGCTCGATCCGATCCTGCCCGACGAATTGCCCGCGGGCGTTGCCGCCGCGCGCCAGGGATGGCTGCGGACTTTGCCGGGCGTTTTGGCAAGCGAAGGCGGTTGCGACGGATTTTTTGCCGCCAGAATGATTCGGACTGGCTGACGGGTTGCTTGCGGGCGGCTAAAGGAGTGCTATTGCCCTAGTCATGCCAAACCAGATCCGTATCGCCCCGTCCATTCTGAGTGCCGACTTCGCCCGATTGGGGGAAGAGGTCCGCGCGATCGATGCTGCTGGCGCGGACTGGATTCATATCGACGTGATGGACGGGCATTTTGTCCCCAACATCACCATTGGCCCTGCGGTGGTAAAGGCATTGCGGCCGCACAGCGCGAAGCCGTTTGACGTCCATCTGATGATATCGCCGGTCGATCTTTATCTGGATGCCTTTGCCGAAGCGGGCGCCGATACGATTTCGGTCCATCCGGAGGCTGGCGCGCATCTGCATCGCACGATCCAGCGGATCAAGGCGCTGGGCAAGCGCGCGGGCGTGGTGCTCAACCCGGCAACCCCCGTCGACGTGCTTGATTATGTGCTCGAAGATATCGACCTGGTGCTGGTGATGAGCGTCAATCCCGGCTTTGGCGGGCAGAGCTTCATCACCTCGCAATTACGCAAGATCGCCGCCATCCGCGCGATGATCGATGCGGTCGGCAAGCCGATCGACCTGGAAGTCGATGGCGGTGTCGATGCCCGGACCGCGCGGTTGTGCATCGATGCGGGCGCTGATGCGTTGGTTGCCGGAACGGCGGCGTTCAAGGGCGGGCCAGATGCCTATGCCAGCAATATCCAGGCGTTGAGGGGGGTGTGATCGAGGTCGAGGACAACGAAGCCGCCGCCGACGGGATTGACGAAGGCAAGCGGCTGATCCGGGTGGGCGGCGACAAGGGCCTGTCGCTTGCCGAACGCCTTGCCGAACGCCTGTACCGCCTGACCTGGCGCACCCCGATCCATTCGGTGCGGTTGAAGGGGCGCCACCCGCTGAAACTGATCGCGGTTCCCGATGATCCCTTTGTCGGCCCCCATGTCGGCAATGTGCAGCGCGGCACGGCCCTGTTGGACGGCAAGCTGCTGTTCGCGGGCGAATCGCGGGAAATCAAGACGATCAATCTTGCCAAGCCCGATTTTTCGCGGCGTTTTGGCGACTATCTGCACAGCTTTGCCTGGTTGCGCGATCTGGCCTCAACCGCTCCGCGCCAGCAGACCGCGCCGGTGGCGGAGGCGTTGATGCGCCGCTGGCTGGAGGCTCATGCCGATATGGTCAGCGAACCGGCGTGGCGACCCGATCTTTGGGGCCGGCGCATCCAGTTCTGGACCGCCCATGCCCCGCTGATCCTGTCGAGCACCGATCTCGTCTATCGATCGAAAGTGCTCAACACGCTGGCTCGCGGTGCGCGGCACCTGGACGGCAGCGCCGACAAGGTCGGGCCGGGCACCGGGCGGATCGCGGCATGGTGCGGCGTCGTCACGGCGGGGTTGATGATACCCGCTGGCGAAATCCGGCGGCGCGGCGGCGAGACCGGGCTGGCCCGCGCAATCCAGGCGTCGGTGTTCAGCGATGGCGGCATCGTCGCGCGGGCGCCGCTGGCTCAGATTGATGCGTTGATGACGTTGACGATGCTGCGCGCCGCATATCAGGCGCGGCGGATCGAGCCGCCCGAGATACTCGGGGCGACGATTGCGCTGATGGTGCCGCCGTTGCTTGGCATCTGTCACGGCGATCGGGGGCTGTCGAGCTGGCAGGGCGGTGGCCCGGTCCGTGGCGAGGATGTCGACGCCATCGTCGCGGCAACGGGCGTGCGGACCCGGCCGCTGCGGCAGGCGCGCGAATGGGGCTATCAACGGATGAATGGCGGCCAGACGGTCGTCATCGTCGATGCCGCACCCCCGCCGATCGCTCGCCTGGTTGAAGGGGGCTGCGGATCGACGCTGGCGTTCGAACTGTCCGAAGGGGCCCAGCGGATCATCGTCAATTGCGGCGGCGCACGCACCTTGTCGGTCAATGTCCCGCCCGCGTTGACCGAAGGATTGCGAACGACGGCGGCGCATTCGACGCTGGTCCTGGGGGACAGTAATTCCACCGCGATCCATGCGGACGGGATGCTGGGTCGCGGCGTCGTCGAGGTGGAACTCAACCGCCAGGAAAGCGACGCGTCGAGCCGGATCGAGGCCAGCCATGACGGCTATGCCAAACGTTTCGGCTTTCTCCACCGCCGCTTGCTGGTCCTGACCGCCGATGGGCGCGATTTGCGCGGGGAGGACATGCTGCTGCCTGTCGGGCGTCGTCGCAAGCAGGGCAAGGCGATGTTTGCGGTGCGCTTTCACCTGGCGCCGGGTGTGCAGGTTTCGCCGACCGCCGATGGCCAGGCGGCGCTGCTGAGGCTGCAGGGCGGGTCCTTGTGGCAGTTTCGCTGCCGTGGCGGCGCGCTTGCCGTGGAGGACAGTTTGTGGGTCGACGCCGATGGCCGACCCCACCAGACGCTGCAGCTTGTGGTGTCGGGAGAAACGCCCGCAGGCGGCACGAATGTAAGCTGGGCCTTGAAGCGGGCGATGTGATCGGCAAAGGGGCATGCGCCAGCCAGGAGCTTTTTCCCCGATGACCACGATCAAGATTACCCGCGCGCTCATTTCGGTTTCCGACAAGACCGGGATCGTCGAACTTGGCCAGGCGCTCGCCAGCCATGGTGTCGAGCTTGTCTCCACCGGCGGCACGGCAAAGGCGCTGCGCGATGCGGGCCTGACGGTTATGGACATCAGCGACCTGACCGGCTTTCCCGAAATGATGGACGGCCGGGTAAAGACGCTGCACCCCAAGGTGCATGGCGGCCTGCTCGCGGTGCGCGACGACGCGGCGCATGTCGCGGCGATGCAGGCGCACGGCATCGGGCCGATCGATCTGGTGGTGGTCAACCTCTATCCGTTTGAAGCGACGGTGGCGAAAGGCGCGGCGCGTGACGACGTGATCGAGAATATCGATATCGGCGGCCCGTCGATGGTGCGATCGGCCGCCAAGAACCATGCGTTCGTGGCGATCGTCACCGATCCCGCCGATTATGCGCTGGTCGCGCGGGGCGAAACGACGCTCGACGAGCGCAAGCTGCTTGCCGCCAAGGCGTTTGCGACGACCGCGACGTATGATTCGATGATCGCAAGCTGGTTTGGTTTTGGCGATCAGCAACAGCTTTTCCCCGCAACGCTGCCTTTCATCCTCGAACAGCCCCAGGTGCTGCGCTATGGCGAAAATCCGCACCAGCAGGCGGCATTCTACAAGCATCGCGGCCCTTCGGCGCGCGGAATCGGCCAGGCGCGGCAGGTGCAGGGCAAGGAATTGTCGTACAACAACTATAATGATGCCGATGCCGCGCTGGAATTGATCAGCGAGTTCCGCGATGCCGGGCCGACCTGCGTGATCGTCAAGCACGCCAACCCTTGCGGCGTGGCGACGGGCGCAACGCTGGTCGAGGCTTATCGGGCGGCCTTTGCCTGCGACACGGTGTCGGCGTTCGGCGGCATCATCGCGCTCAACCACCCGCTCGATGAAGCGACGGCGCGCGCGATCACCGGCATCTTTACCGAAGTCGTGGTGGCACCCGACGCCGATGAAGCGGCCATTGCGCTGTTCGCGGCCAAGAAGAATTTGCGCCTGTTGCTGACTGGCGACCTGCCCGGTCCCAAGCGTGGCGGGCTGACCGCGCGGACGATAACCGGTGGCTGGCTGGTCCAGACCCGCGACAATGGCGCGATTTCGTCCGACGATTTGAAGATCGTCACGCGTCGGGCACCGACGGCTGATGAACTGGCGGATTGCCTGTTCGCGTGGACCGTCGCCAAGCACGTCAAGTCCAACGCCATCGTTTACGCGCGCGGCGGATCGACCGCGGGCATTGGCGCCGGGCAGATGAACCGGCTTGAATCGGCGCGGATTGCGGCATGGAAAGCGCGGGATGCGGCAGAGAAGGCCGGGTGGGGCGAGGCGCGCACCATTGGTTCCGCCGTGGCATCCGACGCGTTCTTCCCCTTCGCCGATGGCCTGCTGGCCGCGGTCGAGGCAGGGGCGACGGCGATCATCCAGCCCGGCGGGTCGATCCGCGACGACGAGGTCATCGCGGCGGCAGACGATGCGGGGCTGGCGATGGTCTTCACCGGGATGCGCCATTTCCGCCATTGATCGGTCGGCATCGGCCGCTTGCGGGGAAACGGAACGGCGGCGGTGTGGTTAGTCGGCCACTGCCGCCGCGCCGCCTGCGCCTTTCATGAACAGCGCCTTGTCCTCGGGTTCGAAACCCCATTTCCACAGCACCAGGAAATAGCTGCCCGCGATCACTGGCAGGCCGAAGACGAGTTCCATCCATTCCAGCCGGTGGGGCAGGGCAGTGAACAGGCTGCCCAGCGCGATCGAGATCAGCGCGGCGGCAAACAGCGGCCAGCGCCACCCGGAAATCCGCGCCTTGAGCAAATGGCCGAGCAGAAAGCTCTTGGCGATGGAGGTGACCGCGACCGACAGGCACAGCGCCGCCGCCGGACCTGCCGCCTGATAGTTGATCGGCCAGCCCAGCATCCGCACGGTCATCACCAATCCGATGCTGACCAGGATCTGGACGCCCAGCATCGCCACCGACACCATCAGGTTCAGGTGGCGTGCGACATAGACCAGCGCGCTTTCGCTGACCGCGCCCATCGTGGCGATCACTTCGGCGGTCAGCAGGAAACCAAGGGCAATCGCGCCGGGCACGAATTGCGGCCCGATGACCCCCATGACCGCCTCACCCGGAATCGATCCCATCAGCGCCAGGCATCCCTGTGGCACCATGATCCAGAAAGCGACTTGCCGGACTTGCTTGGCGACACCGGCATAATCGTTGCGCTTCAGCGCCTGCGCGATCACTGGCCCCAGGATCGGATCGAAGCTGGTTTTCAGGCGCCCGGGCAGCGACGCGATTTGCTGTGCCATATAGTAGATGCCGACGACGGCAGGCGGGAAAAGCTGCCCGAGGATGAAGCGATCGACATTGCGCGTCGCCCATTCGATCGCGTCGGCGCCCGCCAGCGGCATATTCTGCCGGGTGAGCCAGATGATCTTGCCCAGATTGGGGCTCCAGCCGTGCGGCAGGCCGTAATCGCGCAGGAACGGCACCATCGACGCGATCATCGCCGCCAGCATCGACAGCGCATAGGCGATCTCCAGCCCGTCGGCCGGGGTGAAGAACCACAGGATCGTCGCGGTGATGCTGATCGTCCACGGCTCGATAACCGCGCGTGCCGTTACCGACGCCTTGACATTGTGGCGATACGCCAGCGCCGCCAGTGATAGATCGGACCATGCAATCGCAAACACGATGCCGGGCAACCATCGTTCAAACCCGATCGGTGAGCCTTCGGGGTACATGAGCTGGGGGAAGGCGAACAGCAGCGCGCTTGCCCCCAGCGAGGCGAGCAGTGCGACGACCAGCGCATCCCATGCGACATGGGTGTGCGGCCGATCGGTGGTGGCCAGCGCCTGCGCCAGCCCCCGCTTCATGCCCAGCGTCGCGGCGAGTGCGGCGAGTTCGACTACCACCACCGCCAGCGCGAACCGGCCCACCGTGGTCGCGCCGTAAAGCCGACCGGCAACGAACAGGAACGGGATGCGCGCGCCGAGCCTGAGCCCAAACCCCAGCACGTTGGTTCGCCCGCCCTTGGCAAGCGCGGCGATGTCTTCCTCCGAACCACCGGCCGCAACAGTCGCGTTCAATGCGCTGCTCCCCAGCTTCGGCCGGCGCCGATTTCAACGCCCAGCGGCACCGATAATTTGATCGCGGGTTCGGCTGCGGTCGCCATGACATGGGCGATCACCGGCCGGGCCGCGTCGACATCGGATTCGGGCAGTTCAAATACCAGTTCGTCATGGACCTGCAGCAGCATTCGGACCTGCGGCAACCCCGCATCGGCCAGCGCCGGGCCCATGCGGACCATGGCGCGTTTGATGATATCGGCGCTGGTGCCCTGGATGGGGGCATTGATCGCCGCGCGTTCCGCCCCTTGCCGTTCGTGCTGGACGGATGATTTCAGCCGGCTGAAATGGCATTTCCGGCCGAACAGCGTCTCGGTATAGCCATTGTCGCGCGCAAACTGGATGGTTTCGGCGATGTAGCGGTTGATACCGGGGAAACGCTCGAAATAACGGTCGATCATCGCTTGCGCTTCATCGGGCGTCACTTCCAGTCGCCCGGCCAGGCCCCAGCGCGAAATGCCGTACAGGATGGCGAAGTTGATGGTCTTGGCTCGGCCGCGCGTATCGCGGTTGACCTCACCGAACAATTCCTGCGCGGTGCGGGCGTGAATGTCGGCCCCTTCGGCAAAGGCCTGTTTCAGCGCGGGTACATCGGCCATGTGCGCGGCCAGCCGCAATTCGATCTGCGAATAATCGGCGGACATCAGCACATTGCCGGGCTCCGCGACAAAGGCATCGCGGATCTGGCGGCCGATTTCGGTGCGGATCGGGATATTCTGCAAATTGGGATCGGTGGACGACAGCCGCCCGGTCTGCGCGCCGGTCAGCGAATAGCTGGTATGGACGCGGCCGGTGGCGGGGTTGATCTGTTCCTGCAGCGCGTCGGTATAGGTGGATTTCAGCTTGGTGAGCTGCCGCCAGTCGAGCACCTTGTGCGCCAGCGCCGCGCCGGGCGATTCCTTGTCGGCGGCCAGCCGCTCCAGTTCGTTGACGTCGGTTGAATAGACGCCGGACTTGCCCTTGCGCCCGCCTTTCAGGCCCATGCGCTCGAACAGCACGTCACCAAGCTGTTTGGGGCTGCCGATGGTGAAGGGGCCACCGGCAAGCGCGTGGATTTCGATTTCCAGCGCCGCCATCTGGTGCGCGAATTCGCCCGACAGGCTGGCCAGCCGCTCCCGGTCGACCTTGATGCCATGGCGTTCCATCCGCGCCAGCACCGGCGGCAGGACCCGATCGACCATTTCATAGATGCGCGTCGCGCTTTCGGCGACAAGGCGGGGCTTGAACCGCTGCCAGAACCGCAACGTCACATCGGCGTCCTCGGCGGCGTAGCGCGTCGCGGTCTTCAGGTCGATTTCGGCAAAACCGCGCTGGTTCTTGCCGGTGCCGACCACGTCCTTGAACGCGATGCACTTATGGCCAAGGTGCAGCTCGGCCAGTTCGTCCATGCCGTGCCCATGCAACCCGGCATCAAGGTCGAAACTCATCAGGATGGTGTCGTCGATCGGCGCAACGTCGACGCCCTGCCGCCCAAGCACGATCATGTCGTATTTCAGGTTATGGCCGATCTTCAGGACCGATTTGTCCTCAAGCAGCGGCTTCAACCGGGCGAGCGCGGCTTGCTTTTCGATCTGCACCGGCACTTCGGCGAACATGTCGGTGCCGCCATGGCCAAGCGGGATGTAACACGCCTTGCCCGGCGCGGTCGCCAGGCTGATGCCGACCAGTTCGGCGCGCGTCGCGTCCAGCCCGGTGGTCTCGGTATCGACCGCGACATGGCCAAGCGCCCGCGCCTCGGCGATCCAGTGGTCGAGCGTTTCAAGGTCGGCGACGGTTGCATAGGCGTCAAGGTCGAATGGCGCTTCCTCCTCGACGGCGACCGGCGCGGGGCTGGTCGCGGCGACTGGCGCGGGATCGGCGCTCGCCGACAATTTGTTGAGCAGCGACTTGAAGCCGTGATAGGCCAGAAACGCCTGCAACGGCGCGGGGGGAATGCCCTTGAGGATCAGGTCGTCAAGCGGTTCGGGCAGTGCCGCGTCGTCTTTCAGCGTCACCAGCACGCGCGACAGCCGGGCCATTTCGGCATGTTCGATCAGATTGTCGCGCAGCTTGCCCGCCTTCATCGTCGGCGCGGCGGCCAGCACCTTTTCCAGGTCACCATATTCCAGGATCAGCTTGGCCGCGGTCTTGGGGCCGATGCCGGGGACGCCGGGCACATTGTCGACGCTGTCACCCATCAGCGCCAGCACATCGCCCAGTTTGTCGGGGCCGACGCCGAATTTCTCGACGACATGGCCAGCGTCAAGCCGACGGTTGTTCATCGTGTCGTACATGTCGAGCCCGGGCTCGATCAACTGCATCAGGTCCTTGTCGGAACTGACGACCGTCACGCTCCATCCCGCCGCCAGTGCCGCCTTGGCATAGCTGGCGATGATGTCGTCCGCCTCCAGCCCCGCTTCCTCGATGCAGGGCAGCGAGAACGCGCGCGTGGCGTCGCGGATCATCGGGAATTGCGGCACCAGGTCTTCGGGGGCGGGCGGCCGCTGCGCCTTGTATTTGTCGTACAGGTCGTTGCGGAAGGTGTGGCTGCCCTTGTCGAGGATGACGGCCATGTGCGTCGGGCCATCGGCCTTGTGCAGCTCCGCGGCGAGTTTCCACAACATCGTGGTATAGCCATAGACCGCGCCGACCGGTTCGCCGTGCTGGTTGGTGAGCGGCGGCAGACGGTGATAGGCACGGAAAATATAGCCCGACCCGTCGACCAGGTAGAGGTGGTTGGCTGCCATAGCGCCCGGCACTAGCAGCGCTTCACGTTCAGCGCGAGCCAAAGCTGTGCCTGTCTGTCCCTAACCCGCGTGGTGCGCGACAACCGTCGACAAAACCGACTGCATCAACGCCTGACGCTCGATAATCGGGCGTCCGGTGTCGCCGATCATCACCGCAATCGTGTAGCTTTGGCCATCGGGTGCGGTCAGGATGCCGACATCGTTGAACCCGGCGGTGCGCCCGGCCAGATCCTGTCCGGTGCCGGTCTTGTGGCCGAATTCCCAGCCCGGCGGCACCGCGCCGCGCAATCGACGGCGGCCGGTCTTCGATTCCTCCATGGTGCCGATCAGCCATTGGGTGGAGTTGGCCGACAGCAATTCGCCCTTTTTCAATCGGGTCAGCGCGGTTGCGATTGCCGCGGGCGCCGCGCCATCGGGCGGGTTGGCGACATAATCCTCATATGCCTTGCGCCGTTCGAGCACCGGCAGCTCGGCCCGTGCGCGGATAAAGCCATTGCCGAACGCATATTGTGGTTTCCACGCCAGCCCGGCCGTCTGGCTTTGCAGCAGACGCTCACCGGGGCCGAAGCGGATGTCGCCCAGTTTTTTGCGGTTGATGACGTCGCGCACCGCACCGGGCCCGCCGACAAAGCGCAACAGCCGGTCATTGGCGGTATTGTCGCTCATCGTCAGGGCGCGAACCAGCAATTCGCCAACCGTGGTCTTGAACCCGTCGCCCTTCACCATTGCGGCGATCGGCTGGTGAAAAAGCGTCAGATCCTCACGCGTCACCGTCACGGGATCATCCAGCGTCAGTCGGCCGGAATCGCGGAAATCGAGCACGGTCAGCGCGACCCATAATTTGCTGACGCTTTGCTGCGGCAGGCGGGTGCCGCCATTGACGTCGACCGACCATCCCCTGTCGATGCTTTGTACGGCAACGCCCACCTTGCCGTTGAACTGACGAACAAGCGCATCGATCGAACTGGCCAGCCCGGCGGGGGCAACGGGTTTGGGGGCAACAAATACCGGCTTGGGGACGGGCGGTGCGATCGCCACGGGCGGTGGCGGCACCAGTGCAATCGCCTGCGGGCCGCTCGACTGACAACCGACCAGCAACAAGGCAACGATGGTCGCCGCGCCCAGCCGCCGCGATATCTCGGGAGCTTTCGATTGCTGCAAAATCCTGTCCCGCATCCGTGTCGTAACGCCCCCGTAAAATCCCCGGCCGATTAATGCGTAGCACGCGCCCTCAACGCAATCCGGTGACTGGGGGTGCGTGCGCCCAACGCCCTGTTTTGCACGATCAATGGTGAATATCCCGCGAACAGAAGCCGCTTTTGCTTGGCAGGCGGTGGCCGCGGCCTCCATAACCGGGCACTGACAGCCGACGAAAAGGGGACACAAGCGGATGGCCGGGTTTGATTTCACGACTTTGGGCGCGCTGCTGCTCGTCGCGTCGCTTGTGGCGCTGGTCACCCGGCGGATCAACCTGCCGTACAGCGTCGGGCTGGTCGCGGCGGGCATCGCCCTGGCGCTGCTGCCGTTTCGCATCCCGTTGCCGCTGACGCCCGAACTCATCTTCTTCGTGTTCCTGCCGCCGCTGGTGTTCGAAGCGGCGATACAAATCCCCTGGCGCCCGTTCCGGCGTGAAGCGTCGCTGCTGCTGGCGCTGGTGACGGTGGGCGTTGCGCTCGCCGCGCTGACGGTCGCGGTCGGGATGCATTTCCTGATCGGCTGGAGCTGGATTGGCGCCGGGCTGTTCGGCGTGCTGATCGCCGCGACCGATCCGGTGGCGGTGATCGCGGCGTTCAAGCAGTTGCGCGTCGATCATCGCCTGCACCTGCTCGTCGAAAGCGAAAGCCTGCTCAACGACGGTGTCGCGGCGGTGGGTTTCGCCATCCTCGTCGCCATCGGCGCGGGCGAGGCGGCCGGCCCCATGGCGATCGGTACGCGGCTGGTGATGACGGTGCTGGGCGGTGTCGCTGCCGGGGCGGCGGTGGCGTTGCCGCTGATCTGGCTGGCGGGGCGAACCAAGGACCGGCTGGTCGAAATCATGCTGACGATGGTCATTGCCTATGGCAGTTTCCTGCTGGCGGAGCATTTCCATGCCTCGGGCGTGCTCGCCACGTTGACGGCGGGGGTCATCGTCGGCAATTTCGGGTTTCTCGGGTCTATTTCGTGCGACACGCGCCAGTCGGTGCTCGACCATTGGGAATTCGTCGCCTTCTTCATCAATTCACTGATCTTCATCCTGATAGGCGGCGGCGTGGCGGCGGTGCCGTTCGTGCAAGTGGTCAAGATTGCCGGCATTGCGACCTTGCTGGTCCTCGTCGGGCGGGCCGTGGCGGTCTATCCCGTCGCCGCCCTGTTCAGCCGATCGCGGCTGGCGGTGCCGATGGGGTATCAGCACGTCCTGTTCTGGGGTGGATTGCGCGGCGCGCTGGCGCTGGCGCTGGCGTTGGGCCTGCCGGTGACCGTGCCCGAACGCGAAACGATCATCGTCGTGTCGTTCGCGGTCGTCGCTTTCTCGATCTTCGTTCAGGGCATCACCATGCCATGGCTTATCGACTGGCTGGGGTTGATCGTGCGGGACGATGCGTCGCCTCCCCGGCCATGACTCCTGGCGGCCATGACCCCCGGCGGGGGCATGGGCATGATATTTCGGCGCGCGCGCCAGCGTTTCAGGGGACCAGAATGGTGTCCTGCGGCTCTGGCAGCAGCCCTGGATAATCGATCGTATAGTGCAGCCCGCGCGATTCGCGGCGTTGCAACGCGCTGCGGACGATCAGTTCGGCGGTCTGGAGCAGGTTGCGCAGTTCGATCAGGTCGGGCGTCACGCGGAAATGGGTGTAATATTCGCTCACCTCGTCGGTCAGCATCTTGATGCGATGCTGCGCGCGTTCCAGCCGCTTGGTACTGCGCACGATCCCGACATAGTTCCACATGAAGCGCCGGATCTCGGTCCAGTTCTGCTTGATGACGACTTCCTCATCCGAATCGGTGACGCGGCTTTCGTCCCAGGGGCGGATCCTGGGCACTGGCGGCAGATCGTCCCAATGCGCGGCGATGTGCCTGGCTGCCGCCTCGCCGAACACGAAACATTCGAGCAGTGAGTTGGACGCAAGGCGATTGGCGCCGTGCAGGCCGCTTTCGGTGCATTCGCCTGCCGCATACAGGCCGGGCAGATCGGTCTTGCCGTCCAGATCGATGACGATGCCGCCGCAGGTATAATGCTGCGCGGGCACCACCGGGATCGGCTCCCTGGTCATGTCGATGCCCAGCGCGAGCAGCTTTTCGTAGATGGTCGGGAAATGGTGGCGGACGAATTCCTCGCCCTTGTGGCTGATGTCGAGATGGACATAGTCGAGGCCAAGCCGCTTGATTTCATGGTCGATCGCGCGCGCCACGATGTCGCGCGGCGCCAGTTCGGCGCGCTCGTCGAAATCGGGCATGAAGCGATAACCGGTGTCGGGGATCAGCAAATGCCCGCCTTCGCCGCGCACCGCCTCGGTAATCAGGAAGTTCTTGACCTCCAGATTGTAAAGGCAGGTGGGGTGGAACTGCATCATTTCCATGTTCGACACGCGGCACCCCGCGCGCCACGCCATCGCAATGCCGTCACCCGTCGCGCCGCGTGGCGCGGTGGAGAACAGATAGGTCCGGCCCGCGCCGCCCGTTGCCAGCATCGTCGCGCGCGCGGTGAACAATTCCACCCGCCCGGTCGCGCGGTTGACGGCATAGACGCCCCACACATTGCCCGCGCCCGAATAACGTTCCTCGTGCCGGCTGGTGGCCAGGTCGATGGCGGCCATGTCGGGCACCAGGTGGATATTGGGGTGTGCCTCCGCCGCGCTTTGCAACGCGACCTGCACCGCATGGCCCGTCGCATCATCGACATGGACGATCCGGCGATGCGAATGCCCGCCCTCGCGCGTCAGGTGAAGGGCGTTTCCCTCGGTATTGAACGGCACGCCCAGCTCGGCGAGGCGGGCGATCGCGCGCGGGGCGTTTTCGACGACGAATTCCACCGTGGCCGGGTCGTTCAGGCCTGCGCCTGCGACCACGGTGTCCTCGATATGGCTTTCAAACGTGTCGCCGGGTTCCAGCACCGCGGCAATCCCGCCTTGCGCCCAGTTGGTCGATCCTTCGTTCAGCCCGCCCTTGGCCAGCACGGTGACCTTGAAGTCGTCGGCAAGGTTGAGCGCGGCGGTAAGGCCTGCCGCGCCGGAGCCGATGATGAGAATGTCGGATTGGTGCGGCAATGCTATCGGCTTTTCAGCTTGCGGTCGCCCGCGTCAGGTTCAGGAACACATCCTCCAGGTCGGCTTCCTTGGTGGACACATCGACGATGCCATAACCGTCGCCCTGAACGGCAGCGAGGACCTGGCCCGCATTCACCTGATCCTTGCGATAGGTGATCTCCAGCACGCGTTCGCCCTTCAGCTCGATCTTCTGGAAGCTGCCATGATCGGGCGGCGTCGCCACGTCGCGGTCAACGGTGACGGCGACGATCTTTTCCTGCGCCATGCCGACCAGCGCGCGCGTCGGCTGGTTGGTGATCAATTTGCCGTGGTTGATGATGGCGATGCGATCGCAAAGCTCTTCTGCTTCCTCAAGATAATGGGTGGTCAGCACGACGGTGACTCCGCCGGCGTTCAATTGCCGCACATAATCCCAAAGCTGCTGGCGAAGCTCGATATCGACGCCCGCGGTCGGTTCGTCGAGCACCAGCACGGGCGGCGTGTGGACCATTGCCTTGGCGACCATCAGCCGCCGTTTCATCCCGCCCGACAGGGTGCGCGCATAGGCATGGGCCTTGTCTTCCAGATGGACGGCGCGCAGCAATTCCATCGTCCGCCGCCTTGCCCTGGGCACGCCGAACAATCCGGCCTGGATTTCCAGGGTCTCGAACGGCGAGAAGAACGGGTCGAAGGTGATTTCCTGATTGACGATACCGATCGACGCCTTGGCATTGCGCGGATGCTCGTCAATGTCGAAGCCCCAGATCGAGGCGCCGCCGCTGGTCTTGTTGACCAGTCCGGCGAGGATGTTGATCAATGTCGATTTGCCGGCGCCATTGGGGCCAAGCAGGCCGAATATCTGCCCGCGTGGCACGTCAAAGCTCACGTCGTCGAGCGCGCGCTTGCCACCCTTGTAGGTTTTGCCCAGATTCCGGATGGAGATTGCTGCATCGGTCATGTGTGGGCGATTTAGGCTCGCGCCGGGGCAATCACAATCCTCTAAGGGCCGCGCCCGCAATAAGATTCGGGTGTCGACCCCCAAAATCGGTGCGTGGCGCCCTTTGCGGCCATTGCCCGCGCCGTATCGCCTTGCTATCCGCGTTGGCCATGAATCCGCCACCCCAGATCACTCGCGTCTCGTCCCACCGCGTGTCTTGCGACGGCGCGCATGACGGTATTCCCGCCGCGCTTGGCCATCCGCGCGTCTTTCTTGAGATTGACGAGCATGGCTATGTCGATTGCGGCTATTGCGACCGGCGTTTCGTGCTGATCGGCGGCTCGGCCGATGGGGCCGATCATCCGGCTGGCGCGAACGCCTGACACGCCTATATTGGCGGCCATGACCAATCCCGCTGATCCGCGCGCGTTTCTGTATCGCGCCAATGCGCTTGACCCCGAAACCGCGCTTTCGCTGACTGCGGAAGCGCTTGGCCATGCCGATGATGGGGAACTTTACCTGCAATATCGCAAGGCGGAGGCATTCGGTTTCGACGATGGGCGGCTGAAAACCGCCAGCTATGACACGAGCGCCGGTTTCGGCCTGCGCGCGGTGGCGGGCGAGACGACGGCCTTTGCCCATGCCAACGACATTTCGGCGGACGCCATTCGCCGCGCCGCGCAGACGATGCGGCTGATCGATCCGTCGACCACGCCACGCGCGGCGGCGCCCGCGCATACCAACCGGCATCTTTATACCGACGCCAATCCCATCGACCTGGTGCCTTTCGCCGACAAGGTGAACCTGTGCCAGGCAATCGACGCTGCGGCGCGGGCGCGTGATCCGCGCGTGGCGCAGGTTTCGGTGTCGCTGATGGGATCATGGGGCGTGGTGGAAATCGTCCGCCCCGACGGCTTCGTCGCCACCGATATCCGCCCGCTGGTGCGGCTCAACGTGTCGATCGTCGCGGAACAGAATGGCCGCCGCGAAACCGGCAGCTTCGGTCTGGGCGGGCGCTATCTCTACGACCAGTTGTTCGAACCGGCGACGTGGAACCGTGCGATCGACGAAGCGCTGGCACAAGCACTGGTCAATCTCGATTCGATCGATGCTCCGGCGGGCGAAATGACCGTGCTGCTTGGCCCCGGCTGGCCCGGCGTCCTGCTGCACGAAGCGATCGGCCATGGCCTGGAAGGCGATTTCAATCGCAAGGGCACCAGCGCCTTTTCGGGCCGGATCGGCGAACGGGTCGCGGCGCCCGGCGTGACGGTGGTCGATGACGGTTCGTTGCAGGATCGGCGCGGATCGCTGTCGATCGACGACGAAGGCACGCCGACGCAGGAAAATATCCTGATCGAGGACGGCATTCTGGTCGGCTATATGCAGGATCGGCTGAACGCGCGGCTGATGGGCGTGCCCGCCACCGGCAATGGCCGCCGCGAAAGCTTTGCCCATGCGCCGATGCCGCGCATGACCAACACCTTCATGCGCGGCGGCGATGATGATCCCGCCGAACTGCTGTCGCGCGTGAAAAAGGGCATTTTCGCCAAGAGCTTCGGCGGCGGGCAAGTCGATATCGTCTCGGGCAAGTTCGTGTTTTCCTGTACCGAGGCGTATCTGATCGAAAACGGCAGGCTGGGTGCGCCGATCAAGGGTGCGACGCTGATTGGCGACGGGCCCAGCGTGCTGACGCGCGTGACGGGTATCGGCAACGACATGGCGCTCGACGAAGGCGTGGGCATGTGCGGCAAGGGCGGTCAAAGCGTGCCCGCGGGCGTTGGCCAGCCGACGCTGCTGGTCGATGGGCTGACGGTCGGCGGGACGGCGGTCTGACGCGGCTAAACCCCGGTCAACAGCATGTCGAACGCGGCGATGATCTCAAGCCGCGCATGGCCCAGGGATGCTGCTGGCTCGCGTAATTCCGTGGCGCGCACGGCGGTTGCGAACTGAGTCAGCAACATCATCGGCCGGCCGTTTATGTCGAATATCGGATTGAGTCGTGGCTGCTGCCGGTGGCTTTGCTCGACGGGCTCAAGCGGCACCACGACCCGGCTTGCGATGTCGGAAAAATGATCGGCCTGGCAATCGACGACCAGGCCGCCGTCGATAAGCGCATAGACGTCGAACTGCGCGACTAGGCTGGATCGACATTCATCGTAGCCAAATCATGGCTGCGGCGAGATGGACGAAGCCGGTGAAGTGGATGGTGCGGCGATCATAGCGGGTAGCGAATCGCCTGAAATGCTTCATACGGCCAAAGCATCGTTCGATCTGATTGCGATGCTTGTAGGCGGCTTTGTCGTGGGGGATGAAGACCTTGCGGTTTCGCTTGGAGGGGATCACCGCCTCGGCCTTCATGCCAGCGATCAGTTCGCGCAAGTCGTTGCTGTCATAGGCTTTGTCGGCGAGTACCGCCTTGGCCTTCTGTCCTTTCAGGAGATCGGCAGCGGCGGTGATGTCGTGCGCCTGGCCAGCCGTGATCCGGAAGCGCAACGGCCTTCCCAACGTGTCGGCCAGCATATGGACCTTGGTCGTCAATCCACCTCGGGAACGCCCCAGCGCCTGGTCCCTGGCCCCCCTTTTCCGGTCGCTGCCTGCTGGTGGGCGCGAACGATGGTACTGTCGAGCATGAGGTAGGTGTTGTCCCGGTCGGCTGTGAGCGTGTCGAACACCCGTTCCCAGACACCGCTATGGCACCACCGGCTGAACCGGCGGTGCACTGTCTTCCAGCGACCATAGCGCTCCGGCAGGTCACACCAGTGTGCGCCCGAGCGCAACACCCATAAACAACCGTTCACGAACAGGCGGTTATCCGATCCCGTCCGCCCGGGATCGTTCGCCTTGCCGGGCAGCAAAGGCGCGATCTTCGCCCACTGTGCTTCGTTCAACTCGTATCGCTTGATCCCCATCGCCAGCTCCGCGCTTCAACACGGGGCCTCATGAATCAGACATCTTTCACTTTGGGAATCCTGAATGTCGATCCGGCCTAGTAGAGCCGGCGGCCCGATTGATGCCCATGCTTGGGCGCGATGACAACCGTGTTGGGGCTTGCGCTTCTGGTGGATGTGGCTGGTGAACATGCCACCCGCGAGGAACGCCTCGTTCTTCCTGGAGCGGTAGGCGGTGCCCGCCCAGACGCCTGAGCCGGTGTTGTGCTTGCTGATCAGGACGGGCAGCCGCGCGCCGTCATGGGCGTTGGCAGCGCTGGCATCCCAGGTGCGGATCAGCCCGTGGGCCTTGTCGATGCCGATATGATTTTTGTAGCCGAACATCGGGATCGCGAGATCGACCGGCTTGGCCGCCTTGGGATCGGCGCCCTCCCGGACCTTGGCCTTGCTGTATTTGATCGACCAGCGCGCATCGCGATCCTTCTGCCGGACTTTCGCCGGTTTCCAGTCCTCGGGGTAAGCGAGGCGTGCAGGCCGCGGATCAGGCGGCTTCGGCGATGACCTGATTATCTGGTCGCCAGTTCCAAGGCATGAGCTCATCCCACCGCGCGGCGGGCCAGTGT
>JBAZYJ010000026.1:0-30968 GCA_041659385.1 Sphingomonas sp. | reverse complement strand
CGACCAGCGGCTTGGGCGCTGCGGCAAGCAGCCGTACAATCGCCAGCGTCTCGCGGTGGTAGGCGAGAAACGCCTCCCCCGTCATCGTCTGCATCCAGCCGATGTCGCCTCCGGCGGAAAAATGCCCCCCAGCCCCCGTTAGAATAACGGCTCGAACATCGCTGCTAGCCATCACGTCGCACAGCGCCGCCAACAACGCGTCGCGCAGCGCCGGGTCGATGGCGTTGCGCGCGCCTGCCCGGTCGAGCACGATCCGCGCAATGTCGGGCGCGGCCCGCTCCACCCGGACGGGCGCAGCCACCGGCACGCTCACCCGCCCAGGATGGTGATGGTCGCCGCCGCTTCTTCAAAGCCATGGAAGCCGCCACCGTTTTCGGCGATGGCCAGCCGCGCATCCGCGACCTGGCGTACCCCGGCCTGTCCGCGCAACTGGCCGACCAGCTCGAAAATCTGGCCAAGCCCGGTCGCGCCTATCGGATGGCCTTTCGATTCGAGCCCGCCTGACGGATTGATCGGGATGCGACCGCCAATCGTCGTTTCGCCCTTTTCGGCGATCCAGCCGCCCTGGCCGATTTCGCAAAATCCCAGGTTTTCGGTCTGGACGATTTCGGCATAGGCCGACGCGTCGTGCACTTCAGCAACATCGATGTCCGCCGGTGCGACGCCCGCCAGTTCATAGGCGCGATTAGCACCGACGCGGCACAAATGCCGTTCCCCCTCATCGGCCTGCCGGTCGCTACCACTGGTCAGCACGGTAGCGAGCACGCGGATCGGGTGCGCATCGGGGAAGCGCGACAGCGCCTCCTTGGTGCACAAGATCGCGGCAGCCGCGCCATCGCTGATCGGCGCGCACATCGGCAGCGTCAGCGGCCAGGAAATCATCCGCGCGGCCAGCACCTCGTCGATGCTCATGTCCATGCGATATTGCGCGCGTTCGTTGGCCACCGAATGATGGTGGTTCTTGGCCGCCACTGCCGCCAGATGCCGCTCGGTCGTGCCAAAGCGTCGCATGTGCGATTTGGCGAGCGAGGCGTAGACATCCATGAACACGCTGCGCGGCCCGCCAGGCTCGACTCGTCCCGGCGGCGGCTCTACGCCTTCGCCCAGGGCCAGCAACGCCGCGGTGATGTTGGGCACGTCGTGCACGTCCCATGCTCCGTCGAAGATCGAGGCCGCCTTGACCTTGTCCTGATGAAACATCTTGTCGACGCCCACGGCCAACGCAACGTCGGTCACCCCCGCCTTCAGATAGGTGTGCGCCAGATGAAACGCGCTGCTGCCGCTGGCGCAGGCATTTTCGACATTGGTGATCGGAATCCCCGAAAAACCCATCGACCGCAGCACAACCTGCCCGCCGACCATCAATTGCCCTTCCAGCGCGCCCTGCACCGTATTGGCATAAAATGCAGCGCCGATATCGGTAATTTTGGCACCGGCATCGGCCAGCGCGTCGTTGACCGCCGCATGAGCGAGCTGCTTGACCGATGTGTCGAGGAACTTGCCGAACCGCGTCATGCCGACGCCGACCACATAGATATCGGTCATGCCGCCATTCCTTGCTTTAGATTAGCTCTGGCGCGCTTGGGCGACGAATCGCGCCCCGCCGCAAAGCCGCCATCGACGATGATCGTCTGCCCGGTGACGTAGGAAGCAGCGTCGGATGCGAGAAAGGCAATCATCTGCGCCACTTCCTCCGGCGCGGCAAACCGGCCCATCGGCACAGTGTCTAGCAACGATTGGGTCAACTCGTCATTCTCGCGCATGCCGTGCGTCATGTCGGTAGCGACATAGCCGGGCGCGACGCCGTTCACGCGCACGCCGCGATCGGCCCACTCGATCGCCAGCGATCGCGTCATCGAATCCATCCCGCCCTTCGACGCGACATAGGGCATGCCCCGTGTCACGCCGACCACCGCCGTGACCGACGAGACAGAGACGATGCTGCCCCCGCCATGTTCCAGCATGTGCGCGCCGGCGGCCTGCACCGCGAAGAACAGGCCGCGCAGGTTGACGTCCATCAGCGTGTCCCACATTTCGGGCGTCACTTTTTCGGCGCGCGTCCAATAAGGGCTGATCCCGGCATTGGCGACCAGGATGTCGAGGCCGCCGTGGCGCGCGACGATTTCGGCCACGGCGTCCTGCGATCGCTGCGGCTCGGCGATGTCGAGCGCCAGCGGCTCGGCCTGCAGGCCCAATGCCCGTGCCTCCGCCGCCACTTGCTCGGCCGTGTCGAGCGATCGTCCAGCGACAATCGCCGTTGCGCCCTCGCGCGCAAGCGCCAGCACGCTGGCCCGGCCGATGCCGCGCGTGCCGCCGACAATCAGCGCGATCTTACCTGTGCATGATGCCATCGTCAGGCGTCCCAGTCATAGCCGTTGAGCAGCGCATGCGCGGCGACCGCCATCTGGATGGTCGGTGGGCCTTCCTCCAGCCAGTTGAGCCGGGCGTCGCGATACAGCCGCTCGATCGGATATTTGCGCGTATAGCCGATGCCACCGTGCGTCAGCAGCGCACGGTCGGTCACGCGGCCCACAGCCTCCAGCCCGAACAGCTTGCACATCGATGCTTCAGCCGGGATTCGGCGCCCGGCATCCCATTTTGCCGTTGCATCGGCAATCATGCCGCGCAACGCGTAGATATCGGTTCCCATTTCGGCGATATAGCGCTGAATTGCCTGGCGCTGGGCGATCGCCTTGCCAAAGGTCACGCGCTTCTTTGCGAAATCGAGCGACAGTTCCAGCGCGCGCTCGGCCGTGCCAAGCGACGTAGCGGCGATGAAGACGCGACTGATTTCCAGTACCTCCTCCATCTGCGTCAGCCCTTCGCCTTCCTTGCCCAGGATGTTGGCCACCGGCACGCGGACATCGACAAGGTCGATCTGGCCATGTTCACCGCCCTTGCAGCCCATCGTTTCGGGCAGCGGCGTGACGGTCAGCCCCGGCGTGTTGCGATCGACCAGGATGCTGCTGATGCCCGCTGCGCCCCTGGCCGGATCGGTCTTGGCGATAATCATGAAATGGGTGGCGACGTCTGAATTGGTGATCAGCCACTTGCGGCCGTTGATGACATAATCGTCGCCATCGCGGACGGCGCGCGTGCCGATGTCCATGCCAGAGCCGAAATCGGGTTCGGTCAGCCCGAACGCGACCGAATTGGTCCCTTGCGCCACACCCGGCATGATCGCTTGAAGCTGTTCCTCGGACGCGATTTCCAGCAGCCCGTGGCTGACCGAATTATGGACATGCACCAGCACGCGGATGCCGCCCTGGATCTTCGAAAATTCGGCGAGGATCGGCATATATTGTGTCGTCGACAACCCGATGCCGCCGAAACGGCGCGGAATCATCAGGCCGAACGCGCCCATCTTGCGCAGCAGCGGATCGACGATGTCGTGGGGTACATGCTCGTCATTTTCGATCTGCTCCTCCAGCGGATCGAGGTCGCGCCAGATCGCTTCGAAAATCTGGCGCTTGAATTCCTCATATTCCTTTTCCGGCAGGCCGGTGTGCTCGGGTCGGCTGC
This sequence comes from Sphingomonas sp., assembly GCA_041659385.1. GTDB lineage: Bacteria > Pseudomonadota > Alphaproteobacteria > Sphingomonadales > Sphingomonadaceae > Sphingomonas. The sequence goes on along the minus strand of JBAZYJ010000026.1, from coordinate 27,446 downwards.
GCATCTGTACGCTGCTGGACGGCGTGACATGACTGTTGGCGTTCATTTGCATCTCCTTGCCGCTCGCCCCCACCTGTTTCGGTGAAACCCAGGCGAACCGATTTCCGTTTGCCCCTTCTTAAATTCATTTTCTGACTTTAAAGTCAATTTATATTTACGTTCAAGTCATTTTAGTGTGAATGAAGCGGACAGCACCGGGGAAACACCGCTATGTGCGGACGATCAACGCCCGGCAGCGGCACGAAAGAGGAGAATCGAAATGGCAGCGCTCGCGGGCAAGGTGGCATTTGTAACGGGGGGAGCATCAGGAATCGGGGCGGCGTCCTGTCAGGCGCTGGCGCGCGAAGGCGCCGCAGTGATCGTGTCGGACATCGATGGCGCGCGCGCGCAGCAACTGGCAGAAGCGATCGTCGCCCAAGGGGGCATCGCCACCGCGCTGGCACAGGATGTGACGGACGAAGCCGGGTGGGTCGACGCGGTTGCGCTGGCAGAAGCCACTTATGGTCGCCTGGACATCATGGTCGCCAACGCCGGCATCGCCGTGATGCAGTTGGTCACCGACATGTCGCTGGCCGAATGGCGACGGCAGAACACCATCAATCTCGACGGCGTGTTCCTGAGCGCCAAGCACGCGATTCCGGCGATGCGCCGGGCCGGGGGGGGCAGCATCATCGTCATGTCGTCGGTCGCCGGCCTGCGCGGTTCGGCGGGCTTTGCTGGCTATTGCGCGTCAAAGGGCGGTGCGCGATTCTTTGCCAAGGCGCTGGCTCTCGAATGCGCGGGCGCAGGCGACAATATCCGCGTCAATTCGGTGCATCCCGGCGTGATCGACACGCCGCTCTGGGGCACGATTCCGCTGGAGGGCAAGGAAGGACAGCCACCGCGCCGAATCGATGCCGCCCGCATGGGACACAATGACACACCAATGGGCCGCGCGGGAACGCCGGAGGAAATTGCCGCTGGCGTCGTCTTCCTGGCGTCCGATGCGTCAAGCTATATGACGGGGGCCGAACTGGTATTCGACGGCGGCATTACTGCCGGGGCGATGCCACGTCGCAAGGCATAGCGACAGCGCAGCGGGCCGGCGGGCATCAGCCGGCCCGCGTCCAGCGCTCAACAGCCGCGGAACCGCGGCGTGCGCTTGGCGTTGAACGCAGCCAGCCCCTCCTGCATGTCGAAACTGTGCGCGTGCAGTCCGCCTGCGACCAGTTCGGCCCGCAGCGCGACATCGCGCGGCTGTTCCAGTCCATCGTCGACCAGTTCCTTCATCCGCCTCAGCCCGAGGGGGCTTTTGTTGGCCAGCTTAGCGACCAGCCGTTCCACGGCCGCCTGCAATTCCCCTTCCGGCGCAACTTCGTTGACCAGCCCCGCTGCGTGCAATTCGGCCGCAGGCACGAGTTCGCCTGTGAAGAACAGATATTTGGCACGCGTAGGGCCGATCTTGCGTGGCAGCCGCGCCGATGCCCCGCCGCCGGGCAGCAATCCGAAATTGGCATGGCCATCGCCCAGCCGCGCACGCGCATCGGCAATCACCAGGTCACAGCACAACAGCAATTCCATGCCGCCGCCCGTCGCCAACCCGTTGACGGCCCCGATCACCGGCTTGGGAAAGCGCTCGATCCGCTGCATCAATTCCAGCACGCGCTGCAGGAACGCCGCCGTTGCCGCCGCACGTTCCGATTCGGGCAGGTTGCCCAGGAATTTCAGATCGGCGCCTGCGCAAAAGGCGCGGCCAGTGCCAACCAGTACAACCGCGTTTACGTCACCGCTTGTCAGCGCATCGTCGAGCGCAACCTCAAACTGCGCCACCAGTTCCGGGCTCAACGTATTGAGCGCCGATGGTCGGTTGAGTCGGATCCATGCTGCCCCAGCGCGTTTTTCGTAAACGATTTCCGTTTCCGTTTCCGTTTCCGTTTTCGGTGTCTCTGCCTGCGTTTCAGCCAATGCCTCCGCCATCACGATCTCCCCTGCTCATTGAATTGACTTTCAATTCATTATATTGCACTCAACGTCAATATAGAACGGCAGGGGAGATGGATGGCCATGGCTGGGCAAAGCCGCCCGACCGGCCCGGTGGAGGCGCCGCAGGGCGCGTTCGACGGCGTGCGGATCCTATCGTTGGCGGAGCAATATCCCGGGCCCTACGCGACGCTGTTGATGGCGGACCTGGGCGCCGATGTGGTGCTGGTCGAGCGACCGGACGGCGGCGATCCCGCCCGCGCCTATCCCGCCTTTTTCGCGTCGCTTGCCCGTAACAAGCGCAGCATCGTCATCGATTTGAAAAAAGATGCAGGCCGTGAACGCTTCCTGTCCCTCGTCCACGATGCGGACATCGTGATCGAGGGTTTCCGCCCCGGCACTGCCGCGCGGCTGGGGATCGGTTATGCCGCCCTTTGCCAGGCCAACCCGGCGATCATCTACACCTCGGTTTCCGGTTTCGGGCAAACCGGACCGTATCGGGATCGCGTGGGGCATGACCTGTCATACCAGGCAATTGCCGGGATGATGTTCGACCGTGCAACCACTGGCGGCCCCGCGCCGCTGGTTTCCCTGGGCGATATCGCCGGTGGCATGTTTGCGGCCTTTGCCATGGCGACGGCGCTTTACGCACGCGAGCGCTCCGGGCGCGGCACCAGCATCGACGTGTCGATGACCGACGCACTGGTATCCTGGATGACCAGTTATCTGTCACCAGCGTTGGGCGGCGCGGCATCGTTGCCCGTCAGCGACATACCCAGCTATGGTTGCTTTGTCGCGTCGTGCGGGCGGCTGCTGACGATCAGCATCACGCATGAAGATTATTTCTGGCGCGCCTTGTGCGCCTTGCTGCCCCTGCCTGGTGCCGAAGGCCTGGATTACGTCGCCCGGCTGGCTGACAGCCGCTCGCTGCGCCAGCGAATCGCCGCTGCCATCGCCATGCAGCCGTTCGACCATTGGGCGCAGGTATTCGACGCCCACGACATCGCCTGGTCGCCACTGCACGATCTGGAGGCCGTGTTGCAGGACGCGCATTTTCGCGCGCGCGGCATGTTCGCCGTCGCCAGCCGGGGCGACGGATCGGCGGAAGGCCATGTGATGCAGCCGGTTGGTTTTTCCGCCTTTACCAGCAGCTTGCGTCGCCCGGCCCCCCGGCTGGGAGAACATGACCACGAACTCGTCGCATGGGGCACCGCCGCGCGCCACCATTGAAAGGGAGAATATCGAATGGAATCCTTGTTGGACCTGAAGGAGCGGGTCGCGCTCGTCACCGGCGCGGGCCAGGGCGTGGGGCGGCAGGTCGCACTCCACATGGCCGCGCACAATGCCGGGGGTGTCGTGGTCAACGACTTTCACCTCGCGCGCGCCGAAGCCGTGGCGGAGGAAATCCGCGCGATGGGAGGCAAAGCGCTACCCATTGCCTGCGACGTAACCGATTATGACGCCGTGGCCGCGATGGTGGCGGCCGGCGAGGCGGAATTCGGCAAGATCGACATCCTCGTCAACAACGCAGGCAATGCCGGGCCGACCCAGGGATTGTCGGACATCAAGCCATTCTGGGAAACCGGGCCGGAGGAATGGGCGCACTGGCTGGGCACCAACCTTTACGGCGTGCTCAACTGTACCCGCGCGGCGATCGGCGGCATGCTCGCGCGCCAGCAGGGTCGTGTCATCACCGTCATTTCGGACGCGGGCCGGGTCGGCGAACCGCATCTGGCAGTCTATTCAGGCGCCAAAGCTGGCGCGGCAGGCTTTATGCGCGGGTTGGCCAAAGCCGTGGGTCGTGCCAACGTCACCGCCAACTGCATCGCCCTCGCTGGAGTAAACACGCCGGGAATCGCCGGGCTGATGCCCGACGACGACACGATGAAGAAGATTCTGCGCGCTTATATCATCCGTCGCATGGGTGAGCCGAGCGATGCCGCCAACATGATCCTTTTCCTCGCGTCCGACGCGGCAAGCTGGATCACCGGGCAAACATATCCGGTCAATGGCGGCTATTCGGTTTCGGTGTAATCATGGCCGATGCGCCAGAATAGATGCGCGACGGGCGGCAAACAGACCGCCCGCGCGCCAGGAGAGGCAAGATGACGATACAAAGCTGGCAGGTAGGGCGCGCGCGCATCACCTGCATATTGGAAAAGATGATCGAGCCAGAGGTGATGGTAGATGTCGTGCCGTCGCTGACGCCCGACGCGTTGGCGGAGATAGGCTGGCTTCACCCACATTATGTAGATGATGCCGGACAGCCGATCAGCGCGGTGCAGGCGTTTATCATTGAGGCGGACGGAAAGCGCATTCTGGTCGACAGTTGCATCGGCGACGGCAAGGACCTGGACGCGTTGATGCCGGTGTGGAGCCGATTGCAGACGAACTTCCTGGCCCGGCTGGAGGCGGCTGGCTTCGCGCCGGACAGTATCGACATGGTGGTATGCACTCACCTCCACGCCGACCATATCGGCTGGAACACGATGCGGATCGACGGCCATTGGTTGCCCGCTTTTCCTGGCGCACGCTATTTGTTCGGGCGGCAGGAGTTCGGTTCGACCGATTTTTCGATGCCGGGCGAAGTCGGAGAATCGCCGACGTTGATGCCCGTCTATATCGAATCGATCTTGCCGGTGATCGAGGCGGGGTTGGTTGACCTGGTCGAAACCGATCATCAGCTTTGCGACAGTGTTCGCCTGGTAGCCAGCCCCGGCCACACGCCAGGCCATGTCAGCGTGCTTATTGAATCCGACGGGCAATCGGCGATGGTCAGCGGCGACTGGGTTCATCACCCCGCGCAACTTGCTCATCCCGAATGGCCGTCGCGCTACGACGCCGACCCCCAACAGGCCAACGCAACCCGCGCTGCCATGCTGCAACGGATGGAAGCAGACGCTACCTTGCTGGTGGGCAGCCACTTCGCTGAACCGAGCGCCGGGCGGGTCGTCACCGATGGGAGGAGTTATCGACTGGCGACGAGCGAATAGCCCCGGTTCGCTCAGGCCGGTTCTTGTCGGCAGATCGTGCTTTCGGGCGCCCCTGTTTCGCTCCCCTGCCCGTCGCAATTCAGGCTGCCGTGGCGCGCCAATCCGTCGAAAAGGTCCAGCATCCGCTCGCGCCAGTCGCGCACCGGGTCGTCTTCGGCGAGCACGGCATAATTGCTGACGCAACGCGCCCATTGGAATCCGCCGAAGATCGCATAGTCGGCGTAGTTGGGCGTATCGCCGCCCAGCCACGCATACTCCGCCAATGTCCGGCGCATGGGGCCCAGGCTGGCGCGGAATGCTGGCAATCGGCCGTCGCGGTCTGCAACGAAGGCCTCCAATGACATGCCAATGCGCGCCTCACGCGTGGCGCGGAAATAATCCCGGTCCTCGGCTGCGAGATTTTCGAACACGTCGCGTACGATCAGTCCGAACAAACCTGGTATCTGCACCATATCTGCCCAGTGGTTGTGGAACCGGGCAACCGCCCGTCCTGCCCCGCCGCCGAACAGCGACGGCGCATTGGGGTACTCTTCGTCCAGCCATCTGGCGATCGCCCAGCTATCGGCGATCCAGCGCTCGCCGACGACCAGCACCGGCACGGTGCCACCGCCCGATGGCGCAATCGCCGCCTTTTCGGTAAAGCGCCACGGAATGGCTTCAACCGCCACCCCCTTGTGAGCCAGCGCCATGCGTGTGCGCCAACATGCCGGGCTGAAGCGACATGCGGGGTCTGCCCCTGCCAGTTCATAGAGTTTCAGCATCGCGCCTTTCTCTCCGGCACGAAAACAAGTTGATAATGACGATCTGGTACAGTAAAATTGACTTTTAAGTCAATATCGTGCGCGGCCGGCGGGGCGCCCCAACGGGATAAAGCGCATCAATCCTTGGATAACAACGGGCGCATACCGTTCATCAGCAGGTCCACCATCCCATCGGCAATCTGCTCGTTGGTGAGTCGTCCCTTGGGCGAATACCAGCGCGGAATGGTATTAATCGCGCCCATGAAGGTAAAAACCGCCAATTTGGCATCTATCGCGCGCAAACTGCCGTCCGCTGCTCCTTCTTCCAGCATGTTGATGAACCACTGTTCATGGCTATCGCGGCGAGCAACGATTTCCTTGCGATGCCCGGGTTTAAGCGCATCAATTTCGGTAATGACGCCACACGCACCCAATTCATCATGCAACATGGCAATGTAATTTCTCAAAGTAATTCTGAGTTTCTCACCGCCATTGGCGCCGTCAGCACCCATGGCGAAGGCTTGCTCGCCAATTTCGAGCGCCATTTTATGGCACTCGAACAGGATTTCCTCCTTGTCCTTGGCATAATTATACAAAGTTCCTTTAGAAACTTTGAGCGCCTTTGCGACATCATCGAGTGATGCATTGTGGTAGCCGCGGCGACTGAAGATACGGCCGGATTCGCGTACCACCGCCTCACGCTTCAACCGATTGATTTCTTCGTTCGTCCGAAGTGAGTTTTTCCACCGCGCCATGATGCGACCCCAAAGTACCATAATATGAATTGGAGGCCAGACAGCCGTCCTGTTCCACCATGGATATCGCACAGGCGTGCATGACCATGACGGAATAGTCACTAAAATACGCGGCGCGGCTAGAATATTCAAATGGAGATAGCCCGCGGGATTTGAACAATCGATTGTCCGCCAGCCGTGGTGGAATCCGTTGATGCGCCGGGCGATGGCAACCTCCACCAATCCCTCACGGGACCGGCGCGCAACCGGTACAAGTCAACATTCGGTCAGGCCATGGCTTCAGACACTCCGGCGACTTCTTCATCCAGGAAACCCAGCCAGGCCTTCATGCCCTCACCGGTTCGCGCCGAGAGGGTGATGATGCGCGCATCCGGGTTGATCGAGTGGATATTCGCACGGCACGCCGCCTCATCAAAGTCGACATGAGGCGCAAGGTCGATCTTGTTGATCAGCACAAGTCGCGCCGCCCGGAACATGTGCGGGTATTTGAGCGGTTTGTCCTCGCCTTCCGGGGTGGAGATCACTGCGACTTTCATCCGTTCGCCAAGATCGAACATCGCCGGGCAGACGAGGTTGCCGACATTCTCGATCATCAGGATCGAACCGCGTCCGGGCGCCAGTTCGGTGGCGGCGCGCGCGACCATGTCCGCTTCCAAATGGCAGCCGGCACCGGTGTTGATCTGGATCGCGCGCGCGCCGGCATCACGGATGCGCGCGGCGTCATTGGCGGTCTGCTGGTCGCCCTCGACCACCGAGATTGAAATCCGGCCGTCCAGCGCGCGGATCGTCGCTTCGAGCAGCGTTGTCTTGCCCGCTCCAGGTGAACTGACGAGGTTGAGCGCAATCACGCCGCGTCCTTCGAACCAGCCACGGTTGCGTGCCGCCTGCAAGTCGTTGCGAGCAAGCACCGCAGTCTCCAGCGTCACGCGGTCGTGATGATCATGGTTATGGTGAGCATGTTCGTGCGCGTGGTCGTGGTCATGGTCGTGGTCGTGCCCATGGCCGTGATCGTGATCGTGATCGTGGTCGTGCGCATGGCCATGCATATGATCGTGGCCGTGGTGATGGTCGCCGCGCAGCACGGTACGCTTGCCGCTTGCGGGATCGATCATGCTTACTTCATTGTCCGGGTCCGAACATCCGCAGGTTCCGCACATCAGACCGTCTCCTCCATTTCGAAATCCTTGATGATGAACTGATCGCCTTCTCCGGGAAGGAATTCGATCGCCGCCTTCGCAAGTTCAGTGCCTTCGCCGACAACCTCCAGGCAAAAACGAAGCGACTGTTCCTCGACGCATGCATAGGGGCCCATCACCAGCCGAACGCTCGACACGGCGCGGCCGCGGGCGTGTTCCGCGACGATGCTCACGATGTTGCGGGCAAGGCCAAGCTCGTGCATCAGGCCGCTCCCCATGCGGTGGGCACGTTCACTATCAGCGAATGGAGACCAAGCCCGATGCCGAAGATCGCAACCGCCATACTGAGACCGCGGTGAAGGCGTGTCGCAAAACGTTCGGCCGCGCCCAGCGGCCAGGACGCGACGAAGCTCAACGAGGCCATTCCAACCATTGAACCAACCCCGAACAACAGCACATAGAAGCTCGCCTGATACGGGTTGGGCACCGAAGCGACCGCAAGCGCCAGCAAGCCCGCCGAACCGGCCGCGCCGTGAACCAAACCGACCAGCAGCGCCTTCACCGGCCGGGCGCTGTGATGAGGGTGAGCATGTCGGCGGGTGTCGTGCGGCGCATTTTCGCCAAGATGGCTATGGGCGTGAAAATGCCGCTCCCCGTCCAGGTGTTGATGGACATGGACGTGTACCCGTGCACGGCGCATCCGATAAAGCACTTCGCCGCCAAGCAGCACCAGCATGACGCCGACCGCACTTTCGAGCGTCGCGGCCATGCGGTGCGTCAGCGCCATTCCGAAGATGATCACTGCCGTGCAGATCAGGAACAGGGTGATGGTATGGCCCAACCCCCATGCCGCGCCGCGGAGCACCAGCGCGCTGCGCGAACTCTTGCCCGTGGCCATGGCGCCGACGGCCGCGAGGTGATCGGGTTCGAGCGCATGGCCCATCCCGGCAAGAAGCCCGAGCGCAATCAGGGAAAAATGCATCGACCGGCCTCCTTCAACAGATGCGCGGCAATTGCTCGCCGACAAGCATGTCGACGATCCGGCTGCCGCCGAAATGACCATGCATGACAACGCGCGACCGATGCGCGTCGACTGCCTTGCCGATGATCGCTGCGTCGCGCCCCGCCTCGAGCGAGCGCATGGCAGCAAGCGCCGCCTGCGCCTGCGCTTCGGGCACGAACAGCACCAGGGCGCCCTCGTTCGCCAGATAGAGCGGATCGAGCCCCAGCAATTCGCACACACCCTTTACTTCTTCGCGCAACGGCAGCGTGGTTTCGTCGATCTCGATCCCGATGTTCGCCGCTTGAGCGATTTCGTTCAGTACTGACGCCAGGCCTCCGCGCGTCGCATCTCGGGCGCAGCGAACGTCGGGCGCGGCGGCGATGACAGCCTCCATCAATGCGCCGAGCGGGCGGCAATCGGAGGCAATGTCCGCCTCGAACACCATGTCGCCCCGCGCCGCGAGGATGGCAGCACCGTGATCGCCGAGCACGCCGTTGACGATCGCAACGTCGCCGGGCTGCACATTCCCCGCCAGCAGATTGCGTCCGGGCGGAATAACCCCAACCCCGGCAGTCGTGACGAAAAGCCGGTCGGCCGCGCCGCGTTCGACTACTTTGGTGTCACCGGTGACGATGCGCACCCCGGCTTCGTCGGCCGCCGCGCGCATCGAGGCGACGACGCGGCGCAGCAACTCGACCTCGCAGCCTTCCTCGATGATGAAAGCGGCCGAAAGCCACAATGGCGTTGCCCCGCCAACCGCAAGATCGTTGACCGTCCCGCACACCGCGATCCGACCGATATCGCCGCCGGGGAATTCGAGCGGCTGGACCACGAAGCTGTCGGTAGTGAAGGCGAGTTTCGCGCCGGGCCTTGCCAGCAGCGCGGATTCCAGACGCGCCTGATCCTCCATGCCGTCAGGTTCGAAGACGGAAATGAACACGTCCTCGATCAGGTCGCGCATCGCCTTGCCGCCGCCGCCATGCGCCAGGGTCACGCGATCAGCGCGCAAGCGGCTGGAGCGGACGATTGCCTTCTGCTCGTTCATTGAACCGGCTCCAGTTCGATGCCGCCATATTGGTGGTATGCCGCGCACGCGCCCTCTGAGGAGACCATCAGTGCCCCCATCGGTGTCTCTGGCGTGCAGGCGCGGCCAAAGAGCTTGCATTGCCAGGGCTTGATGACCCCTTTGAGAACTTCGCCGCACTGACAGGCCTTGGGGTCGGGAATGCTGGGCGAAGCGACCGAGAACTTGCGTTCGGCGTCCCAGGCTGCATAGCGTTCGCGGACGCGGACGCCCGAATGGTCGATCGAGCCCAGCCCTCGCCATTCGAAATAGTCGCGCAGTTCGAAGACCCGCGTGACGGCCGCGAGCGAGGCGGCATTGCCATTTTCGGGTACGATCCGCGCATATTGGTTCTCGATCTCCGCTCGCCCCTCGGCAAGCTGGCGCAACACCATCCACACCGAATGCAACACGTCGAGCGGTTCAAATCCCGCAACCACCAGCGGTCGATGATAGTCGCTGGCGATGAAGTCATAGGGTTTGGTGCCGATGACCATCGAGACATGACCGGGCCCGAGAAACCCGTCGATCCGCATGTCGGGCGAATCGAGGATCGCCTTCACCGTGGGAATGATCGTGATGTGATTGCAAAACAGCGAGAAATTGCGAACATCCTCGGCCTCAGCCTGAAGGATGGTCAGCGCGGTCGAGGGCATGGTGGTTTCAAAGCCAAGGCCGAAGAATACCACTTCGCGGTCGGGATTTGCACGGGCGAGCGCCAGCGCATCGAGTGGTGAATAGACCATCCGCACGTCAGCGCCCGCCGCCTTGGCACCCAGCAGGCTGAGCTTCGATCCCGGCACGCGCATGGCATCGCCGAACGTGGTGAAGATCACTTCCGGCCGCGTTGCCAGCTGGATGCAATCGTCGACCCGGCCCATCGGCAGGACGCAGACGGGGCAACCCGGGCCGTGCGCGAACTCGATGCTGCGCGGCAACATCTTCTCGATGCCATAGCGGAAGATCGAATGGGTATGGCCGCCGCAGACCTCCATGATGACGATCGGCCCGTCGCGGCGGCGCATGATCGTCTGGGCCAGTTGCTCGATCTCGCGCAGCAGATAGCCCGCCCGCACCGGATCACGAAATTCGTCGACATATTTCATCGGCCCGGCTCCTCGGGTGCGTGCCGGTCCCCGGCAAGCAGCGTGTGCGTCAGATCCCACAGCATGTGATAGGCAGCGACGTGACACTCCTGAACGCGGTGGATCGAACCGGTCGGAACCGTGAGCAGGTGATCAAGGCCAATCACCGCCATCTCACCACCATCCCCGCCTGCAAAGCCCAGCGTGGCGATCCCCATTTCGCGCGCCTTGGTGAATGCGCGCAGCAGATTTGCCGAATTGCCGCTGGTGGAAAAGCCGATCAGGCAATCACCGCGCCGACCATGGGCAATGAGCGGGCGCACGAAGATATGATCCTGCCCGATATCGTTGCCGACCGCGGTCATCATCGCCACGTCTGCGGCAAGGTTGATCGCGCCCAATGCCGGTCGTCCAGCGGTGACGGGGTGGAGAAATTCCACCGCGACATGCGCGGCATCGCAGCTCGATCCGCCATTGCCCATCGTCAGCAGCCGCCCGCCCCCGCGATAGGACGCGGCAAGCGCACGCGCCATCGCCACCAGCGTTTCAGCCCCTTCGGCAAACACTCGAGCGAACACATCCTGATGGTCACGCGCCTTGGCCGACACCGCGCGCAGCAGGTCAGCAAACGGCTCCGGGCGCGCCGCGTCCGCGCCGCGCATGTGGGGATAGAGCGCGTTCAGGGAGGATTGGGCGACGGTCATGGCGCTACCACCTCGCGGTGCCGAGCGCAGCGTCGCCATTGCGCATGGCGTCGAGTTCCAGCTGTGCCTCGCCGAGTTCGGTCAGCACGCGCAGTGTTTCGGCCGCCTGCTCCTCGTCGATGCGGCTCATCGCAAAACCGACATGGATGAGAACCCATGTGCCAAGCAGCGCATTGACCCCGTCCTCGCCGATCACGCAGGCAAGGTTGACCGGGCGGCGAACGCCGGAAACATCAGCAATGGCCAGCTTGCGGACGGGATCGCTTATCTCAACGATCCGCCCCGGAATTCCCAGGCACATGATACTCTCCCGATGGTTTTTCTTGTTGTTGCTTTTGTTTTTGCTGTTGTTGCAGGGTCGCCAACGCCACCACGGCCTGACCAAGGGCGATGCCGCCGTCATTGGCGGGGACCGCGCCGTGGCTCAGGACTTTCAGGCCCTGCTCTTCCAAACCCTTGTGGACCAGCGTGAACAACGTCTCGTTCTGGAAGCAGCCGCCGGTCAATGCCACCGTGTCCGGCCCTTCTTCGCCCGTCATCCGCAGGGCCATCGCAACGATCGCGCGCGCCAGCCCCCGGTGGAAGCGGGCGGCAATGACGCCCACGGATGTGCCCAGCAACAGATCGCCCAGCATCGCGCGCCACACCGCCAACGGTTCGATATAGGGCAGCCCCGTGCCGCCCAGCAGCGGAACCGCGAAGGGATAGGCAAGGTCCTCCGGCTCGAACATGGCGGCGGGATCGATCGCCGCCTCAAGCAGCATCGCCGCCTGTCCCTCATAGTCCTGTCGGTCCCAGGCAAGGCCAGCAATCGCCGCCGCGGCATCGAACAAGCGGCCGCAGGATGAGGAGAGCGGGCTGTTCACCTTGCCGGCGATCATCGCGTCGATCGTGGCGCGGGGCATCATGCTCAACCTGTCGAACAGCGGCAGATCGGCAAAGTTCATGGCGAATTCGCCCCAGCCCATCTGCGCCATGAGATGGGCATAGGCGTTGCGCCACGGCTCGCGCACCGCAGCCGTGCCGCCGGGCAGGGCAACCGGCTTGAGCAGGCCCGCGCGTCGGTAGCCGTGATAATCACATATCAGGAACTCGCCGCCCCAGATGGTGCCATCGTCGCCCATGCCGAGCCCATCCATGGCGATGCCAAGCACCGGCGGCGCATCGATCGGGCGGCCATTTTCGGCAAGGCACGCGGCAATATGGGCGTGGTGATGCTGCACCGCGATGACCGGTCGGTCCCCGGCAAGTTCATGGCCATGCTTCGTCGACAGATAATCCGGGTGTGCATCGACGGCGATCGCATTGGGGCGATGGTTATAGAGTTGAGTGTAAAGCGCCTGGGTGCGGCGCGCTTCGTCCGCCGTTGCAGCGTCCTCAAGGTCGCCCATGTGCTGACTCAGCACCGCCTGGCCATCGCGCACGATGCAGAAGCAGTTCTTGAGTTCAGCGCCCATCGCCAGCAATTCCATGTCACGCGCGAACCCGGGCGGCAGGTCAATTGCGCGCGGCGCATAACCGCGAGCGCGGCGCAACAGCCGCACGCGGCCAAGATCGATGCGGGCCACGCTGTCGTCGACGCGGTTGGCGATAGGCCGGTCATGCATCAGCGCGAACTCGGCAATGCCTGCCAGTTCAACACGCGCCTGTTCATTGTCGATGCATTGGGGTCGACCGGAAAGATTGCCCGACGTCATCACCACCGGACGCGCCATGCGGCGCAGCACAAGGTGATGGAGCGGCGTGTTGGGCAGCATGAACCCGATCCGGTTGAGCCCCGGCGCCAAGGCACCGGGCAGCGCCTCTCCCGCCGCTTGCAGCAGCACGATCGGCGCTTGCGGTGATGTGAGCAGCGCAGCTTCCTCATCCGACACGTCCGCATATCGGCGGATCACGTCGATATCACGCGCCATCAGCGCAAAGGCCTTGCCGCGCCGCCGCTTGCGCATGCGCAGCGCCTCTACGACTTCCGCTCGCGTGGCATCGCAGGCGAGGTGGAACCCCCCAAGCCCCTTGATCGCAACGATGTGCCCGTTCTTGAGCATCCCGCCCGCAGCATCGACATCGTCAAGCATCGAAAACGCCTCATGCTGGACGACACCGCCGCCCAGCCGCTCGATCCAGGCGCGCGGGCCGCAGACATGGCAGGCGATCGGCTGGGCGTGAAACCGACGGTCAGCCGGATCGGCATATTCCGCGCGGCAATCCCCGCACAGATCGAAGCCGCGCATCGTGGTGCGCGATCGATCATAGGGTCCACCCTCGATGATCGAAAAACGCGGCCCGCAATTGGTGCAGTTGGCAAAGGGATAGCGATAGCGCCGGGCAAATGGATCGCGGATTTCGTCCAGGCATTCGGCGCAGGTCGCCGCATCCGGCGTGACGGCGCCATGCATGGTTTCGCCAGCGGAGGCGGCAATGCTGAACTGTGCTGGGGCCTGTGCGGCGATCGCCTCGCGTTCGAGATGGTCGATCCGCGCCAGCGCGGGCAGGGCTTCGCGCAATGCACCCTCGAACCGACCGGCCCCGGCTCCCCAGATGCGGATCTCGACACCTTCGCTGGTGTTGCGCACATCGCCGGTAAGGCCCAGTTCGTTGGCGAGCCGCCAGACGGTCGGCCGGAAACCAACGCCCTGCACCTGGCCGCGCACGATCAACCGCTCGCCGATCATGGTGCCAATTCCCACAGCAGCACACGGTTGTTGCCGCTGTCTGCGATCGCCAGGAGGTCGCCCCGCGCGGAAAGACCGTAAGGCCAGCACAGGCTGTCGCGTTCGGCCACGCCCCAGCGATTGTCACCCTTCGAAGCGAAATCGGGCTGGCACGACAGCCAGCTTGCCGGGCCGCCTGTGGCATTGTCGCCCCAGCCAAGCAGACGGGAATTGGCGGTGTCCGCCACGATGAGCCGCTGCCCCGCCGCCGCGACGGCATAGGGCATGTTCACCGCGCGCGCGCTCGGATAATAGGACGACATGTTGTGATCGCAATGCGTTGCGTCCGCCTGACCGAGTACCGTATCGCACGGCGCGCCATGCTGGCTTGGAAAGCCGTTCCACACCATCACCCGGTTGTTGCCGCTGTCAGCAATCGCAAGCTGCCCGTTCCACCAGGCCGCGCCGTGCGGCCAACGCATGGAAAGCGCCGAGACCTCGCCCCCGGCATTCTCGTCACGGCTTTCGAAACCGTGCTGGCCAAGCACCAGATCGGCGGCCTGGCCCGTCTCACGCGGGTCGTTCCAGACAAGCACTCGTCGGTTGCCGCTGTCGCAAACCACCAGACGACCAGCGATTTCCGCGATTCCATAGGGCCAGTGCATACTGACGGCATCAGGATGATCGGCGCCGCGATTGGCCAATACAGCCTCCGCCGAAGACTGACCCAGGATGATATCGGCCGGCTGATTGCGCCGTGTGGGTGGTGTGTTCCAGATGAGCACGCGATGGTTCCAGGCGTCCGCCACCGCAAGCCCGCCGCGCCAGGCGCAAATGCCGGTGGGTACGTTGAGCGTGGCGGCGCCAGGCGCACCCTTGGCGTTGCGTCCCTCACGGTCGAAAGAGGGTTGCCCGATCAGGATATCAGCGGGCGCGTTGTCGACTTCCGGTATCTTGCGCCAGCCGAGCAAGCGGTGGTGCCCGGTATCGGCTATCCACAAGGAACCGTCGGGGTGGAGGCAGGCGCCGCGCGGGCCGAACAGGCTCGTGGCTGCTGGCGCCAGCGGTTCCGCCAGGTCGTCGGGCTTCCAGCCAAGCACCAGTCGCGGCCCCCCGAGCGCGAGCAACGGCATGCCGGGCAGGACGGTGCCTTCCTGCTTTACCGGCCGGAACGAGGGCGGGACAAGGCTGACCTTCATCGCGTGAGCCTCAGTTCGATGACGTCGCCTCTTACGCGTACCGCATGCGGCTGGAGCTGGACTTCCGGCGCAGTCAGGCATTCGCCGCTTTCGAGTGCATAGCGAAAGCCGTGGTGGGGACAGGTGATGATCCCGTCCTCGATTCCGGCCTCGTCCATCGGCATCCCAAGGTGCGCACAGGCGTTCTCGAAGCAGGTCACCGTGTCACCGAAGCGGGAAAGCAGTAGTGAACGCCCCTCCAGTTCGACGATCCGGGTGCCGCCTTCGGGTACATCCGCAAGGTCGCCCGCCTGCGTCCAACCCTGCTGCTCGTGGACCGCGAAAGGCGAGGTGAAATGCACCGCCTCGCCGCCGCCCAATCCCTTGGCCTGCTTGACCTCGCGGATCTCCGGCACCTGCTCGGTGATCGCCTTTTTCACACCGGAATAGAAGGTCAGTGCCGAGGCCGGGCAGCCGTCACAGGCGCCCAGGAAGCGGACAACCGCGCGATCACCGGTGACTTCCACCAACTGCGCATCGCCGCCATGGCCGGCAAGCGTCGGACGCACCGTATCCAGCGCCGCCTCGACCCGCTCGAACAGGCTGGGCCTGAGGATGCCGTGCCGCCGCAATACCGAATAGACCAGCTCGTCGGCGACGGCATCGCGCAGCGCCTCGGCATAGCCAGGTACGTCGCGCATTGAACGGATCAGGCGGCGGAAGGCCTCCGCGTTGAGAGCGTCGATCGCCGCGGCCCGCGCCTGCGCACCATTGCGTTCGGCCTCTCCCCAATTTGCCGCCAACGCTTCCAGCGCGGCAAGTTCCCCCAGCAACCGGGACAGCGTTGGCTCAGGCCGCTGGGGGTCGGCTTCGGACATCGCCTCAGGCGTACTTGATATTGCGATAGAGCCAGGGCTGGATTGCCCCGCCCACGAACCCGCCAGCGATAGCCGCCGCCCAGATGGGCAGAACCAGGCCAACACCAATGGTGACGATCGCTCCAACCAGCGCGCCCAGCAGCAAAAGCCGGATCGCAAGCGCGGTATCCTTGAACAGCTTGCCCTGGAAGAACAGCTTGGCGGAGCCCATTACGGTTTCAAACATGGTCGCGCTCCCTCAGACGAATTGCAGCGCGAGAAGGCCGACGAATACGCCAAGCGATCCGGCAAGGACGCCGTACAAGGCCCCCAGGAAAGCAGCGAGTTCCCTGCCAAGCGCAGCGCCGCCAATGCGAATGCCCGAGGCCGCACCCCCGCCGAGCGACGCGGCAATCCCAAGCACCAGCGCGAGAACCAATAAGACAGACTGCAATTTACACCTCCTCTTCCAACTCAAAAACCACCGTTGGCGCGCCCGGGTTCGCCACGCACCGCCATCTCAAGTTCCAATATTGCCTCCGCCGTGCTCCGCGCCCGGTCATCGGCGCCTGTTTGCGCGAATATCTCTTTCGCCTCGCGGAAGAGCTTGAGCGCCTGCGCAAGGTTACGCCGATTGCCCGCATCACCGTCCTGCGGATCATCGGGCAGATTGCTCAGGCAATTGGCCTTGTTCGCAATCGTGTTGGCATATTCGAGCGGACTGTTGCGCCGCTCGCGCACCTTGAGCGCCTCGTCATAGGCGCCGATCGCGCGGAACCCGTTTTCAACCCTGTGGCTCGACGACGCATATTGCAGCGCATTGCCGAGGTTGTTCTGCAGCATCGCATATTCCACGGGATGATCGATCAGGTTGACCGCCGAGAGCCCCTCCTCAAACGACTGGACCGCCAGCGCTTCGCTCAACTTGCCCGCGTCGCTCGCCATCGGCACCGAAAGGAACGCGGTTGCCAGGTTGCTGTGGAGGATGGCGTATTCTCGCGGATGGCCATGCTTGCTGAAGGTCCGTAGCGCGCGCTGGTACGCACTGATCGCGTCCTGGATTCGAGCACGGCCGATGCCGGCGAGCGATTGATAAGCGAGCCCCAGATTCATCTCCGCTTCGGCAACTTCTTCAGCGGGCGCCTCGTCAAACGCGACAATCGCGATGCGGAGAAGGTCGCGCGCCTGTTCAAGCGGGGCGGGGTCCTGCGTGGGAAGCGCCATCAGCGCAGTCGCGAGCCGAGCGCGAATCCGGGCGAGCAGAAGAGGTCGCGCCTCCCCGCACAGGCCCACAGCCTCCTGGTAAAGGGCGATTGCGGCCTGAATGTCTTCCGCCTGTTTCGGCCGCTGTTGCAGGCCCATGGCAACTTCCATGAGCATCTCGGCCTTTTCGGCCGCGCTTGCGCTGCTTTCCTCGACCATGCGCCTTGCCGCGCTCACCTGGTCAACTGTCCGGCTGATGGCCGTCATCGATCCGCTCTCCTAAGGCCGGTCCCTTATTTCGGGACTCGTTGTGCCGTCGGAGTGAAGTAAAGCGTTCGCGCAAACTTTGTCTACATCTTTTTCAATGTGCAAACTATGTTATCAGGTGTTCGGGCATATCCGCGAGCAACGCGGCATGTTGTGAAGACCAGCGCACCGGCACTTCCCTTGCTTCCCAATCGCCCAGCCCACAGCTTTCAAACACGTCGAACGCAGCGGCTACGCGGTCGCCGGCCAGGTTGCATCGTTTGAGCAGGCACCCGCCCGCGGCCAGATGGTGGATCGGCAGGATGCGCAGCGTGGCGCCATCGATCAGCACCGCCACCGCCTCAACGCCCGCGAAATAGGTGTTCGCAACTGTCGCTGGAAACCGCAGGGTTCCGCGAACGATATCGACGGTCACCGCCATGCCGGTTTCAGCTATTCGCGCTCAGAAAGCGCGCGGCGATCCGGTCAGCGACTATTTCGGCCGCGCGCGCGACGGGCTCGGTCAGTTCGGTCGAAAAGTCGAGCGACCCCGCTTCGATCAGGATAACCTCCACTTCATCGGGAAACGCGTCGCCGTACAGCTTTCGCCCCACGAACAAGGCATGGTCCCAGCGAAAAGCGTGCAAGCCCGCGCCATGTTCGGGCTCAGCGGTCAGCAAATGGCCCGGTACTTCGAAAATAGCGCCAGGCTGCCCTTCCGGTTGGCGCGCATCGACGATAATCAGCCGCTGCGCGCCACGCGCGCGGTACATGACCGCCATGCCGTCGGTCCCGGCGTCGAACAACGCGACGTCGCCCGGCAGGTCGAGCGAAGCCAGACGGGCGATAACCGCGGGCCCGACTCCGTCGTCCGCGCGCGTCGGATTGCCGCAACCGATAATCGCCGTGGCTGGACCGGTCATATCCGCCACAACCGGCACGACCAATCCGGCAGGACCGGCACCATCAGTTCAGGCAATTCGCAAAAACGACGATTGACGAGATAATACATGCAGGTTTCGCAGGGCTGCTCCAGGCCATCGGCGGTGACCACGTGATCCGTGAAGCCTGCAATTATCAGCTTCGCGCGCAGGTCGTCCGCCTCGGTCTGCAATCGCTGGACGATGGCATTCACGTCCTGCGAAGTTTCGGCGCGCGGCCAGGCCTCGGTTCGCAACCCCTCGCGCAGCAGCGCTGCGATTTCGTCACGGACCAGATCATCATCGTCATCGGTGGAAGACATCGCCCTTCTTCCTTCAGATGCGCCAGAGGCGACACCACCATTCAGGTTCAGCCGGCAGGCTGAGTTCCGGCAGGTCGCACCAGCGCCGGTGGACAAGATAGTACATGCATTCCTGGCAGCGCATCTGGTCTGGACCATAAGGCTGCAGGAGCCAGCCTGAAATCACCAGCTTGCTTCGCAAGTCCTCCGGATCGAGTTCTCGCAACCGATCGAGAATGGCCGCAAACTCCCGGTCGGTTTCGGGAAAGGGTTCAACCTCGGTGACAAGGCCCTCGATCAGATAATCTTCGATCATCGCCAGCAATGTGTCATGATCGGCCTCGGATGGCAGCACTCCATATCGCATGAGAAGGCTGTCGCGCTCGTATTTGTCGCCGCTCCCGTCCCCGTTGTTCGACACCATCCATCCCCAATCCGTTTCTTTTGTAATTACGATTACCCGAAGGCGCGACCCGCGCCTTCGGGTCCGCATCGTGCGGTCAAGCGGTCCGGAATCGAGCCAGTTCGACACCAGTTTTTGAATCGTGCGCGTGGACGGTACACACAAGACAACTGTCGTACGAGCGGCAAACATGTCCAACTTCAACAGGATCCGACGAATTGGCGATCGGCGTGCCGATCAGCGCCTGCTCGATCGGCCCGAGTTCGCCGTCGCTCGCGCGTGGCCCGACGTTCCAGGTCGTTGGCGCGATAATCTGATAGTTGAAGATCTTGCCGTCGCGGACGTCGATCCAATGGCAAAGTGCGCCGCGAATCGCTTCTGTGGCGCCCCAGCCTTGGCCATCGCGTTCGGTGGGCTTGATGTACCATTCGTCATTCAGGCGGAACTCACGAAGGATGCGCTCGGCCTCGCGGTACAGTTTGCACAGCTCATGCATGCGCGCAAAGTGCCGCAGGAAGATCGATGCTCCGCCCAATTTGCGATACATGTCGAGCACCAGCGGATCGCTATGTTGCCAGGCCTCGCCATGATCGCCGCCGGCAATCAACTGACGCGCGAGCGGACCAGCCTCCAGGCGCCCATTCTCGATATGGCGCACCGCGGTCGACCAACTGTATTTGCCAGCGGTGTCGATCTCGTTCTTGGATATGGGATTGGTCGTGCGGTTGAAGGGGTGCACCTCTCCACCCTCATCGTACCACGCGTGAAGCGTGTCTTCGCGGGTGTTGATCTGGTCCATCAGCTTGAATGTATCGGATGCGCCATCATAGACGCCCGACTTCATGATGACGGCGGCGTTGCGCCCCTCGATCGTCGGCTTGTTGTACTTGTCTTCATGCGGAAGATAGCCCCAGCTGACGAACTTTCCGGGGCCGCGGCCGTATTTGTCGAGGCCGATGTCGAATGCCATGCGCATGTACAGGCCAAGGTCCGAATTGGCGTGCTCCGGCCGCTCGTCAAGCCATGCCATGAGGTCATCATAGCTCTTGATCTGCTCATATCGTTCCATCGAGCAGCCCAACCACAGAGGCTCGATCCAGTTACGGCGGAAATGTTCGAGAATCGACCAGGCGCGGGTAACGTCGGTAAGCGTCGGCGCACACATCACGCCGCCGGGCACCATGAATGAAGAGTGCGGCCACTGCCCGCCGAGCAGCGCGTAGATTTCCACGGGTCGGCCCGAAATGGTGACGCCCGCCTCGTACGACGTACCGGTGAACGGGGAATAGCGCTTCACCGCTTCGTCAAAGAACGACGATTTCGCATAGTTCTGGTTGGTGAAGTCGATCATGAACAGGCCATAGTGGTGGCGCGGAAGCGACTGGAGCGACTCGACAAGTTGGCCCAGATTGCGGGCCAGAATCGCATTGCGCGGCACAGTCGTTCCCCAAGCGGTATCGAGCGCCCAGGCCGCGCAGGTGAGATGCGACGCGCCGCAGATGCCGCACGCGCGCGGCGTGACGACAAGGCCCGCTTGCGGATCCTTGTTCTTCAGGATCAGTTCAAAGCCGCGAAACATTTCCGCCTGTGTCCAGGCATTGGTGACGACGCCATCCTCGATATCGACGCGGACGTCGAGATCACCCTCGACGCGGCCAACTGGCGAGATGTCGAGTGTTTGTGCAACTGCCATTGTGGTTCTCCCAGAAATCTATGATTTGTTGTGGTGTGGCCGCCAGGTCAGACGACGAAGATGTTCTCTTCGGCCCAGGCTGGTGCCGCGCCCTTGGCCGCGGCGGTAAGTTTGACGTAACCGGTCCGGTCCACGCCAAGCGGCAGGTCCTTGGGCACACCCATGACGGTCTGCGTCTTGAACACAGTTCCAGGAGCGAGGTCGAAGAACGGGAATTCGGGCTCCGTGCAGCCAAGGCACGGCATACCGGCACGGGTCTTGGACGAGACGCGGTTCCACAGGATGCGGTTGCACGGGCTGTGCGTCATCGGGCCCCGGCACCCCAGGTCATAGTAGAGGCAGCCCTTGCGCTGGCCGAATGCGGTGGTCGACACCTTGTAGGCGAAGTGCATGTTGCGGGTGCACCCGGTTTGGGTGAAGCTCGAAAAGAAAGTCTTGGGACGCTGGAACTCGTCGAGCGTAAGGTCGCCTGCGCGCCCGGTGGCCACCGCGACCAGAATCTGCGTCACCCAATCGGGATGGGCGGGGCAGCCGGGTATGTTGATTACGGGAAGGCCAGCCTTCGACGTGAACGACCCGCCCAGGGCACCGCCCTTGTCACGCTTGAGGAACTGCAAACCGACACTGTCGGACGGATTGGGCGCGGTCGCGGGGAT
Organism: Sphingomonas sp.; assembly: GCA_041659385.1. Classification (GTDB taxonomy): domain Bacteria; phylum Pseudomonadota; class Alphaproteobacteria; order Sphingomonadales; family Sphingomonadaceae; genus Sphingomonas. Next base: position 5,899 of record JBAZYJ010000026.1, on the reverse strand, counting down.
GCCACCCCACGTCGCGCAATCGCCAATCGCAACAACGAACTGCGCCGCCGCGCACAGTTTGCCGACCCAGTTTTTCATCGGCTGGCCGCAAAAACGGTTCCATTCGCCGGTGCCGTTGGGCGCGTTGATAACGGTGCCTTCGAACACGAAGATATCGAGCGGAATTTCGCCCGAAATGCACTTTTCAAGGATCACCTTGACATTTTCGCCAAGTTCAAGCCCCAACGAAGGTTGCCACAGCACGTTGATGCCGAAATCTGTCACCAGATCGCACGCGCTGGGCTCTTCCGCGTTGAGGAAAGACATTGTGTTGCCCGAGCAGGCACCACCCTGAAGCCACAACAGATTTGCCATATTCTACTCTCCCGGCTTCCCGGCGGTTCATCCGCCCGGGACGGGGCCAAGCCCATCGGTTTCCACTAAGCAATCAACGTGCCAGATTGTTATATCTAGATATAACAAGGCTTTATTGCCAATATCAAAGCCGAGAAATATCGGTCTGCAAAGAAACTTTGCGCGGTATTTTCACAACTAACTTTGCAGTCGCATGTGCCGGGAGCGGCATCACGCGCCCGGCACGCGGCATCAGAAACGGAAATAGACGCCGGCGCTCAACAGCCAGGGGTCGAGTTTGTGGCGTGTCACGATTGCATCCGTGTCGCCAGCCCGGAAATGGGCGTTGGTCGAGATGAAATACTTTTTGGCGTCGAAGGTCAGGCCGTAACCATGTTTGCCAAGCGGGATATCTGCACCGGTTTGCAGCGCGGCACCGACCTCACTGCTGAGGTGCACGCGCGTAACGCCCAACGCTTGCGCGTCGGCGCCCGGCTTGCTGTCAAGCGCCAGGAAAAGCGCTGGCCCCACGCCGACATAGGGCCGGATCGGACCAAGCGGCAGATGATATTTGACCGTCAGGGTGGCTGGAATAATCAGCGCGTTGCGAACAAGATCAGCCCCCGCCAGCGCGCCCGCGCCAGTGATGTGATGCTCGGTCGTGCAACAAATCGTTTCCAGCGAGATTCGCGGAGTCGCATAATATTCGATTGCCACGGTCGGCACGACATTATCGCTTGCCTTGGTCTGCGATCCTGCGGGCAAACCAACAAGGTCTGTCCTGATCTTGGAAATCTTGCCGTCGGGCAGGACGCCCGTTCCCAGCAGCTTGATCTGCCAACGCCCTTCCGGCTTTTCGTGAGCGAAGGTGGCCTGGGTGGAGAGGCTGGCCAACGCCATTCCACCCAACAACATCCATTTGCGCATGATATCCTCTCCCTTATTTTTCCGAGCAAATTCGCTCGGATCGGGCTTTTGCCCTGTCGAAAACAAAGCAAGGATCACGCCACTCATTTAAGTGTTTTATTATCAATAATTTACACTAATATTATCGCGCAGTTCCGCCAAACAGCAAAGTAACTTTGTCGAAATATTCCAAACTTTCTTTGCAAGGCAGCCGCCCCTGCCTAACCGTGGCGATTTCCGCACACCGGACAAGCGGCCTCGCCAAAGCAGCTGAACCAGATACCACGACAATGACTGCACCAATGACCGTGCGCGCTCGTCGGAGCCGGGGCGAAGGCGCGTGTCATTGGTGACGGTCCAAGGTCACGCGGCGGCGTGTGCGAACCCATCCGCATCTTGGAATATGGAAAGCGCAGAACGGTGTTGCCGTCATCCGTCATCGGAGTCACTCGCTAGCTATCCTGAAGCCCATAGCGCTTGATCTTGTTCGCAAGGCCTACGCGGGACAAGCCGAGCGCGTCAGCAGCGCGGCTCTGGTTCCAGCGAAAACGGGCAAGCGTCGTTGAAACGACACGCTGCTCCAGCTTTTCGACCATGTCCTTCAAGGTGCTGTCGTTCAGTTCCGCTTCGGCAACCGGATCTTCGCGCACGGGAATATGATCAAATACCTCGGAGAGGTTCCTTTCGGAGATGTAGCCACCGCTTTCGGCGAGTGCGACCGCGCGCCGAATCTCGCTTTCGAGCTCACGCACATTGCCGGGGTAGGAATAGGCCTGAAGCCGCGCCAGGGCGGTCTGGGTGATCCCGATTACCCGCCTGCCGACGACGCCTGCATATTTCTCGATGAAGAAGTCGGCGAGAATCGGAATATCCTCCCGGCGCGAACGCAGCGGAGAAATATGGAGCGCGAAGCCCTTGAGCCTGTAATACAGGTCTCGCCGAAACTCGCCTTGTTCGACCATTTTCGCCAAAGGCCGGTTCGATGCCGCGATAATGCGGACATTGGCGTGGAATACCTTGTCGGACCCCAGCGGCTTGACTTCGCCGCCTTGCAGGAAACGCAGCAGGCTGACCTGAAAGCTGGGGGAAACGTCGGATATTTCGTCAAGAAATACCGTTCCGCCATCAGCCGCGCGGAATAGGCCAAGGCGGTCGGCGGTAGCGCCGGTAAAGGCGCCGCGCACGTGACCGAATAATTCGGAGTGTAATGTCGAATCGAGCATCCCGCCGCAATTTTGAACGTGCATCGGCGAATCGACGCGCGACGAATTGAAGTGGATCGCCCTGGCCACCAACTCCTTGCCGGTCCCGGTTTCACCCTCGATCAGCACTGGCAGATCGGTAACCGCGGCCTTGCGGGCCTCGGCGATGAGGTCCGCCATCGGGGCGCTGGCGTAAACGAGCTTCTCGAACTGCGAATGGCCGCCCTTCACCGACATATCGACGCGATCGCCGAAGATATGGTCGTCGACCGAGATTTTGAGTTCGCGCGAAAGCAGGCGATGTCGACGCGACAACTCGTTCATTTCAAGGCCACGCTTGGCGACAAGCGCGATTTGATCTGGCTGCAACGGCTTGAACATGTAGAGATAGGCCGCCGAACGCCGAGCGATCTCGCTGGCGCGCGACCCGTCAGCCGGCGAGGCGACGGCGATCCTGCAGACGCCGGGATGCGACACGCGACTGCGCGTGAGAATGTTGTCCGCCGCGTCCTCGATGCAATCAAGGTCGCAAAGCAGCAGGTGGACGGCAACCTCGTTGAGGCGCTGGGACGCGCTGCTGCTATCCTCGGTCAGCAGTACGCGATAGTCGGTCCTTTCCTTGAGTGCGTCGCGCACCCTCGCAATCAGATCATCGTCGCGCGAAACGACGAGAACGGTATGATCGCTGGACATCCGGCCTCTCTTCCGTGCCGTTTAGCTACGGCATCGGTTCCCTAGTAACACGCGCGCCACTGTAAGCAAGGTTTCCAATTTGCGTATTTGTTGTCATGGCACCGTGAACCGCCCACTGCGGTGCATTGCTCTTGTGCCATTCACGAGCAACCTTCTCGAACATGATCCGGAAGGCCTTGATTTTGCCCTGCGCGAAGAGCGGCAGGTCGCGGTGCCCAGCCCTCCCGGCTAGCATTACAGTTGCATGTTTGATTTGATATGGGCGCGCCTGGCGGCTTGATGTGCGCGTCTCCAGCATGACCATGCGATGATATAGGCAGGCTGGATGCGCCGCTGAGCAAGCCTGTTGGCGATGCGGCGAACTTCCTGGATCGACCAGCGGATCAGATCCTGAAGTTCTTCGTCCTCGGCCTTTTTGGGGGCGTCGCGTCATTGGCGCGGTATCGGATCACCGCCATCATCGCGAAGGCGAGCATGACGAGAGAGACATGGCGATGCCAGCCATGCCAGGATCGGGTTTCGTTGTGGTCGAGGCCGAGTTCGTTCTTGGTGGTTTCGAAGCTGTCTTCGATCGCCCAGCGATGGCCTTCGACGGCGACGAGCGCCTGGATGCTGGTGCCGGCCGGGCACCATGTCGTGAAGAAGGCGAGGTCGCCGTCACTGATATTGCGGCGGATCAGCAGCCCGCGCGTCCAGAGCCCCGATTTCGTCTCGTCATATTCGTCAGCGTGGAGATCGGCGAGTTCGCAGTAAGCCCAGTCATGGAGGCGAGCCCCTTTGGTGCCCTCGCCAGCGGAAAGGCGTTGCCATGCACCAGGCTCAAGGTTTCGCGCAATCGCGTCGGCTGTTCCAGCGACCGGCGGCTTGCCAGCCCAAGAGCCAAAATGGTGATCGGATTTAACCCCGAGAACATAGCCTTTGCAGACTCGGCGCAGGGCCTGCTCGATATCACCGACGCCATACACCGCATCCGCTGCAACCCAGGAGAACGGCACGGCCGCTGCCAGTGCATGGCGGATCATCTGAACCGCCAGCGCAGGCTTGGTAGCAAAGGCTACAGCCTCAGGGACATGGGTCGCGGCAAGCCGTGCGGGATCGTTGGTCCAACTCTTTGGCAAGTACAGAGCGCGATCGATAAAGGCATGGCCGCGAGAAGACACATAGGCGGCGAACACGCCGATCTGGCAGTTCGTTATCTTGCCAGCGGAACCCGTATATTGGCGCGCGACGCCTCAGGATGCCTTGCCCTGCTTGAGAAAGCCGGTCTCATCGATCACCAGAACCGCGTCGTCGGTCGCAAGGTTCTCGGCCACATAATCCCGCACGATGTCGCGAAGGTCGTCCGCGTCCCAGCGCCCACGACCCAGAATGGCCTGTTGCCGCCATGGCCCCGCATCACCGGCCGCCTCAGCGCGCATCCAGCCCGTCTTACGCCGCTCGTCGCCCAGCAAGCCGTCCAGGAACTGGTTCGCCGACAAGGCGACGCGCTCCTGCGTGAACAGCCCGCGAATACGGCCTTTCACGTCGCACAGCGAGGAAGCCCAGAGCTCCAGTGTCGTCTCGATCGATGCACCCGTCATCCACAGCCTCCTTACCATGGAGACCTATTGATTCAGAGTTCACCCAAACATGCAACTGTAATGCTAGGCGGCGTGGACAAATTTGAGCCAGTATCTGGCGGTGGCGAGATGGACCATGCCGAGGAAGCTATTCGCCAGTTGATCGTACCGGGTTGCTATGGCGCGGTTGATCTTCAGCTGTCCGAACATGCGCTCGATACGGTTGCGCTGCTTGTAGAGGGCGCGGTCATGTTCGATCTTCACCCGGCGGTTTGATCTGCCGGGGATGACGGCTTCGATTTTCCGTTCGGCAAGGTCGCCACGTATCGCGTCGGAATCGTAGCCCTTGTCGGCGAGCAAAGCGGCAGGTGCGCGCTCGGGTAGGCCGATCAGGGCATCATAGGCTTTACAATCTGCCGCCTCGCCGATCGTGAGATGAAAGGCGAGCGGTCGTCCGAGGGCATCAGCCAGGCAGTGAAGTTTACTGGTGAACCCGCCCCGCGAGCGGCCAAGAGCGCGTCGATGAGTCCCCCTTTTCCGCCCGCTGCCGAGACGTGGGCGCGAACGGTGGTACTGTCGATGCTGTAATGGCCGGTCTCCGCCATGATTTCGGCCAATGTCACGGCAACATTCTCCCAGACCCCGGCTTCGCTCCAGCGCCGGAACCGCCGATAGATGGTGTTCCAACTGCCATATTTGGGTGGCACATCGCGCCACGGAGCGCCGCAGCGGAGCCGCCACAGGATACCGTTGATGATTGACCGGTTCTGCTCGGGCGGCCTGCCTCGTCCGCGGTTTTCAGGCTCAATCGGCAACAAGCCCTTCAGAACGCGCCATTCCGCCTCGGTGAGATCGCCCCTGCTCAAGCCTGCCTCCAAAAAGCAGCCTTGAATCAACGGGCATGTGCTACGTCAATAGGTATGCGGTGAGGGAAGCGAGGATGGTCGGGAATTTGCTGTTTGCACTGGTGGGCTTTGGGCTGTCCATCTTCATGGTGAACCGCCTCTATGTCGGAATCGGCGAACGTCAGATAAACGTGAAGGGCATAACTTACTCACGATCCTCGACCCCGATCATGTATTGGATCGTGATGGCAATGGCGGTGTTCGGCTTGTGCTTCGGCCTGCTCATTAGCGGCGCGGGCACCATGCTACTCCTTCAATAAGCTGCCCGGACCCGAACGCTCAAATTTGTCCACGCCGCCTA
>JBAZYJ010000025.1:0-33585 GCA_041659385.1 Sphingomonas sp. | reverse complement strand
GAGCGCGCAAATCTTCCGATAAGGATTTCGCCATGCATGCTGGCCTCCTCGTCCAGCACACAGGGTGAATCAGATTTTCCGCCTCATGAATAGCCTAACGATTCTATCCGGTCGGATTTTGCTCTAGTTTGTCGCCTGACGGCACCCGTTTTGCCGCAGTGCTTGCCGTTGCAGGGCACGCGCAGACGGTCGCCATTGCGTCGGTCGACAAGCCCGAACAATGGAAGGGTGTTCTGGCCGCCGATGGAGCGCCTGAGAAGATACTCGGGTGCAATTGGGCGAACGATTCGCAGATCATCTGCGTCGGACGCACGGTGACCGGCAGAGCTCCCAATATCTCAGGTTTTACCCGGCAATTTATCGTCAATGCCGACGGCAGCGGCATGAGGATGTTATCGCTCGAACCGGGAAGCCAGGCCCTCGGCTCCTCACATTTTGGCGGCACTGTGCTCGATTGGTTCGGCGACCCGACTGGCACGTCGATCCTGGCAACCCGCGAATTTGTGCCGGAAACCGGGATTGGCACACTGGTCGCTGAAAAGCGCCGTGGCGTTGGGGTGGAACGCGTCGATCCGTCAAACCTGCACCGGTCAGTGATCGAACCGCCCAGCCCGATTGCCGTCGACTATATTTCCGACGGCATCGGCAATGTGCGCATAATCGGCAAAAATGCCGTCGATACGCAGGGCTACCAGCGCAACCTTGTCCATTATTTCTTTCGACGCCCTGGAAATCGCACTTGGGAACCGCTCAGCGACGTTACGATTGATTCACAGAGGAGCCGCGGCTTCAGCCCGGTCGCGGTCGATCCAACGTTGAATATCGCCTATGGCTTTGACGACGATGGAGGGCACGCTGCCCTGTTCAAGATCGCGCTCGACGGCAGCGGCAAACGCGATCTGGTTTACGCCAATCCCGATGTCGATGTGGACGGGTTGATCCAGATCGGTCGCAAACAACGAGTGGTTGGCGCTTCCTATGCCACCGACATCCGACATGCGGTGTTCTTCGATCCCGAACTTCAAGCGCTCCGCGTTGCCTTATCCAAGGCCGTGCCGCAATTTCCGCTGCTAGGCTTCGTTGATTCCAGCGCGGACGAAAACCAGTTGTTGCTCCGTGGCACCAGCGACGTCCAGCCTGGCGTTTTTATGGTGTTCGACAAGAAGACGCGGCATCTCGACACCATATTGGAATCGCGGCCGATGCTCGACAGTTACAAGCTCGCACCGGTCAAAGACATCACCTACACCGCAGCCGATGGCACCGCAGTGCCTGCCTACCTGACCCTGCCGGTGGGAAGCGTTGGCAAGAACCTGCCTGCGATCGTCTTGCCGCACGGTGGGCCTAGTGCACGCGACGAATGGGGTTTCGACTGGCTGGCCCAGTTTTTCGCCGCGCGCGGCTATGCCGTTCTCCAACCCAATTACCGTGGGTCGAGTGGCTACGGACAGGTTTGGTTCAAGGATAACGGTTTCAAGTCCTGGCGCACCGCCATTGGCGACGTTGACGACGCGGGACGCTGGCTCATCAAGCAGGGGGTCACCACTCCCGATCATCTGGCAATCGTCGGCTGGTCCTATGGTGGCTATGCCGCGCTCCAGTCTCAGATACTCGATCCTGGGTTGTTCAAGGCGGTAGTCGCCATCGCACCGGTTACCGATCTGAACGCCTACCGAGAAGAGTCGCGTAATTTCAGCAACTTTCTACTCGTTGACGCCTTTGTCGGAACCGGCGCTCATATCGAGGAAGGTTCACCTGCCCGTCACGCGGACGCATTCAAGGCGCCCGTGCTGATGTTTCATGGCGATATCGACGAAAATGTCAGCATCGATGAATCGCGCTTGATGGCATCGCGATTGAAAGCATCGGGCAAACCGGTCGAACTGGTGGAGTTCAAGGGCTTCGATCACTATCTGGAGGACAATGACATCCGAACCCAGATGCTGGCCAAGGCCGATGCGTTCCTGCGCACGACGATGAAGTTGGCGCAATAGGCGGGTCGCCCGGAAACTGGAAAACGAAAAGGGCGGCCCAACTGGACCGCCCTTTTTTCCTGGGTCGTGCCGCTGGGATAAAGTCCCTCGGCGAAGCCCTGATGTCCGGCCCGGACGCACCGGGCCAGTGGATCAGCGCGAATAGAATTCGACGACCAGGTTCGGTTCCATCTTCACCGGATACGGCACTTCGTCGAGCGTCGGCACGCGCGTGAACGTGATCTTGGCGTTGCCGTCGGGAGCGACATAATCAGGAATATCACGCTCGGCGAGGGCCTGCGCTTCCATAACCAGCGCCATTTCCTTGGCCTTCTCGCCCAGGGTGATCTCGTCACCAGCGAACACGCGACGCGACGCGATGTTGCACTTCACGCCGTTGACGCGAATGTGGCCGTGCGAAACGAGCTGACGTGCCGCAAACACCGTCGGTGCGAACTTGGCCCGATAGACAATGATGTCGAGACGCTGTTCGAGCAGGCCGATCAGGTTCTGGCTGGTATCGCCCTTCATGCGCGATGCTTCATGATAGCAAGCGCGGAACTGCTTTTCGGTCACATCGCCGTAATAGCCCTTCAGCTTCTGCTTGGCGCGAAGCTGCAGACCGAAGTCCGAAACCTTGCCCTTGCGGCGCTGACCGTGCTGGCCGGGGCCATATTCACGCTTGTTGACCGGGCTCTTCGGGCGACCCCAGATGTTTTCGCCCATCCGGCGGTCGAGTTTGTACTTGGCGCTGTGGCGCTTCGACATTGTATGTCCTTTGGCAATTGCAACAACGCCCATGGCCAACCCATGGGCATCCCGGTCATCCGCTCTGCGTTGATCTGTAAAGGATCGAACAGGGCCACCGCTTCACCGGGGTGCGGGGCCAATTGCGAAGGGGCGCGCGTAGCCGTGACCCCCGCCCGAGTCAAGTCCGACAGCTCATACTGGACAACGCCGCGATTGCTCAGCAAAGCGCTCAACATGACTGCAAACACCCTGCCCCCGGAAAACTGCACCACCATGGCGGAGGTTCGCGCTGGCGTCGACCAGACCGATCAAGAGCTGGTCGCGCTACTCGTCCGCCGGTTCGGCTATATGGATGCCGCCGCTCGCATCAAGCCGTCACGCGATCTGGTGCGCGACGAAAGCCGGAAGGCCCAGGTAGTCGACAATGCCCGATCGCTGGCCGATGCGCATGGGCTGCCCGCCGACGCCATCGCCGCGCTTTGGGACCTGCTGGTCGAAACGTCGATCGCTTATGAGATGGCGGCTTTCGACCGGCGCCATACGGTGAATGGCGATAATAATTGACAGCCATCGCCTACTGCCGTCGAAACGGTATGTAGACCGCCCAAACAAACACCGCTCTGCGATCATTGCCGACGTTCGGGCAGATTGCCGTTCGATGCCCCATGCTGCCTGTCGACCGCAGCCTGGTTGTTCGCGTTGACTCCATCCCACTCGGCCTTGGTACGGCAGACCCTGTTCAAGAACATGCTGCCGGTAACCTCTAGATTACGGCAAATCTTTTTTTCAGGCGCAGGTTTATCAGTTTTCGGAACAGGAGCCACCTGAACAGGAACGACAGCTTGCGCTAAAATCGACATCGCAACAAAAACAGCCAACCCCATCACAAAACCCCTCAGTTCGTCATGCGGATAATATTAATCTAAGTTCTAACAAGTTAAACCGTCGGCATGGCCATTTCTGAACTCCGTACAAAGCCCGATCCATGGCTCGAGATGGCGACCGTTGGTCGGCGGCACCGATACGACCCGTTTTATCGCAAGCTCTCGGTACCAATAAGATTGGCGGAGCCATCCGCTCCATCCAAAATTCGGTTGGAACCAACAGGCCGCGACGTTACCGTTGCGCCCAATAATTTGGCCGCCCTCCTTCGCTTATTCGCAACACTCGGCGATTTTACTCATGCTGATGCGGAGCGACTCTTGCTGGTCAGCTAGGACCAAACGGCACCAAACCATTATTGTTAGTGGATTTGAGTTGGCTGGGCACGGTCGCCTGCGTTGCGCGATCCGGGATAGAGTTCGTCGCCTGTTCGATGGCTGCCCATTCCGCTGCCGTATGGCATATCTGGCGGGCCAACCGGGTGCCGGTCACGCGCTCTGAACGACAACTTTTCTGTTCCTTCTTGGGCTTCACCGCATCATCGCTTGCGGCCGAAACGGAAACTGTCGCCAACAATAGCGACCCACCAATCAGCCCGCGAATCAACATGTCAAGCTCCTGAGCTTATTGGCAATACGATGATGCCCGGCAACTACCTTCGAGTAAAGCCGTTTCAGCCCCGCCGGGGCCGGGGCCGATCGATGGTTGAAAGCACCCCGCGCAAAGTGCGGATTTCCTGGGTTGACCAGCCTGGGCGAGTCAGCAGCGTCCTGAGCGTTCGCCGCGTCGTCACGGTCCGGTCGGGCGGAAAAAAGTAACCGGCCTCGACCAGCATCGCGTCAAGATGCTCGATCATCGCTTCCAATTCGTCCTGCGGCGCCGGTACGGGCAGATCGGTTTCGGTCGGTTGAACCAGCGCATTCTGGCCAGCGGCAGTCGCGGCGATATGTTTCGACCATTCATAGGCCACCAGAATCACCGCCTGCGCCAGGTTGAGCGAACCGAATTCGGGATTGATCGGCACGGTGATGATGGTGCGCGCCAACGCCACGTCGTCGGTTTCAAGCCCCGACCGTTCCGGGCCGAACAATATTGCCGATCGCTGCGGTGCGCTGACGATGCCGCGCGCCGCCGCCTCTGGTGTTTCAACCGGCTTGGTCACGCCGCGCTTGCGTACCGTGGTTGCATAGACATGGCCGCAATCTGCCACTGCATCCGCGACGCTTTCATACACCCGCGCCTGTTCCAGCACGATGTCGGCGCCTGACGCAGCGGGGCCGGCCGATGGGTTGGGCCAGCCGTCGCGCGGCGAAACCAGCCGCATCTCGGTCAGCCCGAAATTGAGCATGGCGCGCGCCGCCTTGCCGATATTTTCGCCCAACTGGGGGCGAACAAGGACGATGACGGGCGGCTGAACGGCGTCTGGCAGGTTCACCCCTTGCCGACCTCCGCGACATTGCCGGCGAATTCCTCGAAATCGCGCGCTTCGCGGAAGTCCTTATAAACGCTGGCGAAGCGGATATAGGCGACTGAATCGAGCGCTTTCAGGCCGTGCATGACCAATTCGCCGATCTGCTTGGACGGAATTTCGGTTTCGCCCATCGTCTCCAACTGGCGTTGGATGCCAGACACCAGTTTTTCGATGCGCACGCTGTCGATTGGCCGCTTGCGGCAGGCGATCGATACCGAACGCATCAGCTTGTCCCGGTCAAACGGTTCGCGCTTGTCCTCGCTTTTCAGCACCACCAGTTCGCGCAACTGAATCCGCTCGAACGTCGTGAAGCGCGCGGCACAGCCTTCGCACTGGCGGCGGCGGCGAATGGCGGTGCCGTCGTCGGTCGGGCGCGAATCCTTAACCTGGCTGTCTTCGTGACCGCAAAATGGACAACGCAAATCAGCAGCCCTCTGGATAGATCGGGAAGCGCGCGCACAAGGCATAGACCCGTTCGCGGACATTCGCTTCGATCTGCGCGTCGCCTGCTTCGCCATTTTTGGCAAGGCCGTCGAGCACATCGGCGATCATATTGCCGATCTCGCGGAATTCAGCCGGGCCAAAGCCGCGTGTGGTGCCGGCGGGCGAGCCAACGCGAATGCCGCTGGTCTTGGTCGGCGGCAGGGGATCACCGGGAATGCCGTTCTTGTTGCAGGTGATGCCCGCCCGCTCCAGCGCTTCGTCCGCATCCTTGCCGGTAACCTTGAGCGGAGTCAGGTCGACGAGCGCGAGGTGAGTATCGGTGCCATCCGACACGATGTTGCAGCCGCGTTCCTTCAGCGTCGCAGCAAGCACTTTCGCGTTTTCGACGACGGCAGCGATATAGCCCTTATACTCAGGCTGCAGCGCTTCGCCGAAGGCAACCGCCTTGGCCGCGATGACGTGCATCAACGGCCCGCCCTGAAGGCCGGGGAACACCGCGGAGTTGATCTTCTTGGCAAGCGCCTCGTCATTGGTCAGCACCATGCCGCCACGCGGACCGCGCAGGGTCTTGTGCGTCGTCGTGGTCGCAATGTGCGCATGGGGGAAAGGCGACGGATGCAGACCAGCCGCCACGATTCCGGCGAAATGCGCCATGTCGACCATGAAATAGGCGCCCACCGCGTCGGCAATCGCGCGGAAGCGGGCAAAGTCGATCTGGCGCGGATAGGCCGAACCGCCCGCAATAATCAGCTTTGGATTGTGTTCGCGGGCCAGCGCTTCGACCTGATCGAAATCGATGAGGTGAGTGACCGGATCGACACCATATTGGATCGCGTTGAACCATTTGCCCGACATCGCCGCCTTGGCGCCGTGGGTCAGGTGCCCCCCTGCGTCCAGGCTCATGCCCAGAATCGTCTCGCCCGGCTTGACCAGCGCCAGCATCACCGCGCCATTGGCCTGCGCGCCCGAATGCGGCTGGACGTTGGCAAACCCGCAATCGAACAACTGCCTGGCCCGTTCGATTGCCAGCGTCTCCACGACATCGGACGGCGCGCACCCCTGATAATAGCGCTTGCCCGGATAGCCCTCGGCATATTTGTTGGTGAAGACGGATCCCTGGGCCTGCAACACCGCCTTGGACACAATGTTCTCGCTGGCGATCAGTTCGATCTGGGTCTGTTCACGCCTCAGTTCCTGGGTCAGGCCGGCGAATACCGCCGGGTCCGCATCGGCCAGGCCGCGCGAAAAAAAGCCGTCGGGCTGAACATCGCTCAGGTTGCGGGGATTGGTGCTCATGCTGGATCCTTTTCCAGTTGCGGCGCGCCAAGCTTGGCAACGCGCTGGGCGTGACGACCGCCCTCAAACGGGGTGTCGAGAAATGCGGTGATGCACGCGCGCGCCATTTCCTCGCCGATCAGCCGGGCCCCCACCGCAATGACATTGGCGTCGTTGTGCTGGCGGGCAAGGCTGGCGGACAGTGGTTCGGAAACCAGCGCGCAGCGGCAAGCGGGATTGCGATTGACCGCAATCGAAATGCCGATCCCCGATCCGCAGAGCGCGATGCCGAATTCCGCCTGGTCGCCCGCAATTGCGCTGGCGAGCTTGTAGCCGAAATCGGGATAGTCGACGCGATCCGCGTTGAACGGGCCAAGGTCGATCACCTCATGCCCCGTTTCCTTCAACCAGGGCACAAGCGCGGCCTTCAGATCATAGGCGGCGTGGTCGGACGCAATGGCGATGCGCATCGTCGGCGATCTTCTCCCGGGGGTCTGGATAATGCGTTGCGCCTTAGTCGAAGCGCACGCGGATTGCCACACCCCATCGGCATTGAGTGTAACTTGGCAAGCGCTTGAGCCAGCCACCAATATTGTCGGCAACGCGCCAGCCGGTCGGGCAAGCACCCGTGAAGCTGCCCTAAATTTATTTTGCTCGACGTCGTGACGCGATGGCACCCGATCGGGGGGGTGTGCGTTAAGGCGTCGTCTTTTCTCCCATGAAAGGACGGACGGTGCCGTGCCCCCCATTATTCGGCGCCGGATTGGGGCTTGTCGGCATCCAGGGTCGACAGGCCCCATTTGAAGCCCGTGACGCGCGGCCGTCATGCAAACGTCATCGCTTTGTCCTAGCGCGACGAAGCCCGGCACGGTAGGGCACTGCGCTGAGGAGTGAAGTTCGATGTCAACCATGACCAAGGGCCCGCGCAACCAGGCAGTGCGCAAGGCAGTAATCCGGCACGAGCACCTGTCGAAGCAGGGCTTGCTGGAACGGGCATTCAGCTTTGCTTTCCGTGGCCTGGTCTATGCACAAATCTGGGAAGACCCCTCCGTCGATCTAGAGGCGCTGGCGGTTACGCCTGATTGCCATATCGTGCAGATCGCATCCGGCGGTTGCAATGTGCTGAGCTATCTGACCGCGAATCCCAAGGCGATCACCGCGGTCGATCTGAACACCGCGCACATCGCGCTCAACAAGCTGAAACTTGCAGCCGCGAAAAACCTGCCGGATTACGACGCGTTCCACCGGTTCTTTGCGCGCGCCAACGCCAAGGAAAATATCGCAGCCTACAAAAAATACGTCCGCCCGCACCTCGACGAACCCACCCGCCGCTATTGGGAAGGCCGCGACATGATTGGCCGCCGTCGCATCGGCGGATTTGCCAAGGGCGTGTACAAGCGTGGCCTGCTCGGCAATTTCATCGGCGCGGCGCACCTGATTGCGCGCCTGCACGGCGTCAACCCGCGCAAGATCCTGGAAGCGAAATCGATCGAGGAACAGCGGACGATTTTCGACCGCGACTATGCGCCGGTGTTCGACAAGGCGTTTGTGCGCTGGCTGACCGATCAGCCGGCATCCTTGTTCGGCCTGGGCATTCCGCCGGCACAATATGAGGCGCTGGCAGGCGACAACAAGATGGCGGTGGTGCTGCGTGAGCGGCTGGAAAAGCTGGCTTGCGATTTCGACCTGCGCGAAAATTATTTCGCCTGGCAAGCGTTCGGGCGCGGCTATGCCGATGGTCCCGACGCGTCGCTGCCGCCATATCTGCAGGCCGCGAATTATCAGGACATCGTCGAACGCGCCGCCAATGTCGAAGTGCGCCACCTGAACTTTGGCGACTATCTGAAATCGATGCCCAACGCCTCGCTCGACCGTTACGTGCTGCTCGATGCACAGGACTGGATGACCGACGAAATCCTGACCAATTTGTGGACGGAGATCACCCGCACTGCAAAGCCCGGCGCGCGCGTGCTGTTTCGCACTGCGGGGGTTGAGACAATCCTGCCGGGTCGGGTGCCCGATGCGATCCTCGATCAATGGGATTATCGCGCGGAAGAGTCGCTCGACTTCACCAGGCGTGACCGCTCGTCGATTTATGGCGGCGTCCACCTTTACATATTCAAGGGCTGAGCCAGACTTCGATGGCAAGCAAGACGGCCGACCATGCCGGAAACATGGATGCGATCTATCGCACCCAGCGTCATTTCTATGACCTGACGCGCAAATATTACCTGCTTGGCCGCGACCGGTTGATCCGCGAGCTTGCGCCACCCAAGGGCGGCACGGTAATCGAAATCGGCTGCGGCACGGGGCGCAACCTGATCGCCGCCGCGCGCGCATGGCCTGATGCCCGCTATTTCGGCATCGATATTTCAGAAGCGATGCTGGAAACCGCGCGCGCCAAGGTTGCCGCGGCGGGGCTGAGCGACCGGATCACGCTGGCGCAGGGCGATGCGACCGCATTCGACGCCGCGGCGCTGTTTGGGATCGAGCGGTTCGACCGGATTTTCCAAAGCTATACGCTGTCGATGATTCCCGATTGGCAAGGCGCCATCCGTGAGGCGGCAGGCAAACTCGCGCCTGGCGGGCGGCTGGATATCGTCGATTTCGGACAGCAGGAACAACTGCCCGGCGCATTTCGCGCGCTGCTGTTCGCCTGGCTCGCCAGGTTCGACGTCAGCCCGCGCGCGACCTTGGCGCAGGTAACCGATGCCGCTGCCGAAGCCAACGGCCTGACCGCGCGGTTCCAGCCGCTCTATCGCGGCTATGCCTGGAGCGCCCGGCTGAGCGCCTGACGCTGACCACCGCTTCCAAGCGGCGGCGTCAGTCGGCCCGGTCAGGTTTCCGCACGAAATTGACGTAATCGTCCGAATGGACCTGCGGGATGCGCGGCGCGGCATCGATGTCGCGCAACCGACCGGCATAAGCGTCGAGCACGGCCGCGCGTTCGCCGTCGCTCATCCGTCCGGGGCCATACACCACGAACGGCGCAATCACATCGAAGCCGACAAAGCCAAGGATGCCGCGCAATATCGGGTGCAGGATCATCTCGATGCTGCCGCCATAGACGCCATCGTGCGAATAGGCCGGTTCCGGGCCGCCCATCGTCACGGACAGCATCGCCTTCTTGCCGGCCAGCACGCCCTTGTCGAACCAGCGCCCGCCGCCATAGGCGACGCCCACCGCGAAAACACGGTCGATCCAGCCCTTCATGATCGCAGGCATCCCCATCCACCAGATCGGGAACTGGAAAATGACGAGATCGGCGGCCAGCAGCTTGTCCATTTCCGCCTTCAGCGCCGGATCAAAGCCGTCATTATCAACCGCAAACCGCTCCTCCGCCTGTTGCGACAGACGATCCGGGTCGGCGACGGTGGTGAAGTTGCGGCGATCCGATACCGGGTCGAACGCCATCGCGTACAAGTCCGATACCGCTACTTCATGGCCAGCGGCGATCAATTCATCGACAGCACGGTTCAGCATCCCACCATTGAAGCTGGTGGGTTCCTGATGGGCGAAAACGATCAAAATGTTCATGCCTCCCCCTGCCCGCGCCGCCGTGGCGGAGCAAGCAGGCAAGGCGTCAGGCGGCCATTTTTAGTTCAAGACGGCCCCAAATTTCGACAAGAGCGCTCGTCAGGGCACTCATCATCTCTTCGGAATGCGCCGGGCCGGGCGTGAAGCGCAGCCGTTCGGAACCGCGCGGCACAGTCGGGTAATTGATCGGCTGAACATAAACGCCATATTCGGCGAGGAGGATATCGCTGATCTTCTTGGCCTTTACCGGGTCGCCAACCATCACCGGCACGATGTGCGTTTCACCCCACATCACCGGCAGCCCGGCATCGCGGAACATCGTCTTCAGCTTCAGCGCGGCGGCCTGCTGCCCCTCACGCTCCGCCGTCGAGGCCTTCAGGTGCCGCACACTGGCCAGCACGCCCGCGACCAGCACCGGCGACAACGAGGTGGTGAAGATGAAGCCCGGCGCATAGGAACGGATAACGTCGATGATCGTCTGGTCCGCCGCGACATAGCCGCCCATGACGCCAAACGCCTTGCCCAGAGTCCCTTCGATGATCGTCAGCCGGTGGGCGACGTCATCGCGTTCGGAAATGCCGCCGCCGCGCGGGCCGTACATGCCGACCGCATGAACTTCATCGAGATAGGTGAGCGCGTTGTATTTGTCGGCAAGGTCGCAGATCGCCGCGATCGGCGCGACGTCGCCTTCCATCGAATAGACGCTTTCAAACGCGATCAGCTTTGGCACCGTCGGGTCTTCGGCAGCGAGCAATTCTTCCAGATGTGCCAGATCATTGTGGCGAAACACCCGCTTGTCGCAGCCCGAATGGCGGATCCCCGCGATCATCGACGCGTGGTTCAGTTCGTCGGAAAAGATGATGCAGCCGGGCAAAATCTTGCCCAGCGTCGACAGCGTCGCTTCGTTCGAGACATAGCCGCTGGTGAACAACAGCGCGCCATCCTTGCCATGCAGATCGGCAAGCTCGCCTTCCAGATCGACATGGTAATGGGTGTTGCCGCCGATATTGCGGGTGCCGCCCGAACCGGCACCGACATTGTGCAGCGCCTCTTCCATCGCTTCGATCACCTTGGGGTGTTGACCCATGGCGAGATAGTCGTTGGAACACCAGACCGTGACGGGTTTCGGCCCGTTATGCCCGGCAAAGCACCGCGCGTTGGGAAACGCCCCCTTGTTGCGCAGGATATCGATAAAGACGCGATAGCGCCCCTCGGCATGGAGCCGGTCGATGGCCTGATTGAAGACGCGGGCGTAATCGACGCGCGGCTGGACTTCCTTCATGACTCGTTCTCGTAGCGGTTCATATTAACCAAGGCCAGTGGATTAATTTTGGTCATAACACGTCGATATGAATCAAATCATAGTCCAAAAGTGCAGGTGCCAATTTTTTTTCGGCCTCGCCCAACCGGGTGAAGACCGCCCGCCCTGACAGGGCGACATCCGGTGCAACGTCCGGCCAGTCCTGCCCCTGCGTCAGGTGAGCGACACGGCGCGCAATGCCCCCGCTGCCATCGACAAAACCTATATCTGCACCAGCAGCACCCGAAATTCGCGCACGCTGCGCCGCGGCGTGCAACTGCGCCTCGACCAGCGGAAAATGGGTGCAGGCATTGACGATCACGTCGATCCGGTTGCCATCTGGCTGCTCGAACAAACCGGCGAGTGCGGCCGAGAAGCGCGACGGATCAACGGTTTCGCCGTGCAGTGTTTGTTCAGCAGCCTGCACCAGATCCGCCGAGCCATAGCGGATGACGGTGCAGTCGCCGGCGAAACGCGCCGACAGATCATCGACATAGGGCTGGCGAACCGTCGCCTCCGTCCCAAGCACGCCGATGACGCGCGTCCGGCTCAATGCAGCTGCCGGCTTGATGGCAGGCACGGTGCCGACCACTGGCAAGTCAAGCGCCGCGCGCACCGCAGCCAGCGCGATGGTGGAGGCGGTATTGCACGCGATCACGATCAATCGGGGTCGATAGCGTTCCGCCAGCCGCCCCAACAAAGCGGGAACCCGTGCGGCAATCTCGCTCTCGGACTTGGTTCCATAAGGAAAACCAGCCGAATCGGCCGCGTAAACAAACGGCGCCTGTGGCAGCAGCGCCCGCGTCGGGCCGAGCACGGAAAGGCCGCCGACGCCGGAATCGAAAAACAGGATGGGCCGCGTATCCATGGGTGATGGGGAGATAGCGCGGGGGACCGGTTTGGCAAGCCGCCCCCCGCCCGCGCGCAACAATCCCCCGCCCGCGCGCCACACGCGCCACACGCGCCACAATGGCGAACGGCATGTTTCGCCGCGCACCCCCGTTGCACCTTGCCGCACTGGCCCTATGTTCTGGGCACCAGTTTGGGGGATTGTCTTGGGGCCTGAATATCTTTGGACGGGGCCAGCACTGGCCGCGCTGATCGGCTATCTGCTTGGCTCGATCCCGTTTGGCGTCATCCTGACGCGCCTGGGCGGTGCCGGCGATTTACGGCAGGTCGGGTCGGGCAATATCGGCGCGACCAACGTGCTGCGCACCGGGCGCAAGGGGCTGGCAGCGGCGACGTTGCTGCTCGACGCGTTGAAGGCGACGGCCGCGATCGTGATCGCGCGCCACGTCGTGCCCGGCAGTGATGTCGTGGCGGCTGCGGCGGCGTTTATCGGCCATTGCTACCCCATCTGGTTGGGGTTCAAGGGCGGCAAGGGCGTGGCGACGCTGATGGGCATCTGCCTTGCCCTTTCCGGCCCCATCGCGCTGGTTTACGCGCTGGCATGGCTGGGGCTGCTGGCTTTGGTGCGAGTATCGTCGGTTGCGGGGATGCTCGCGGCGATCAGCGCACCGGTTACGGCGGCCGCACTAGGACGATTCGATCTACTCGCCTTGTTCATCGGATTGGCCGGGCTGGTCGTCTGGAAGCACCGCGAAAACCTCGACCGGCTGATGAAGGGCGTTGAGCCGCGCATCGGCGCGAAACACGGCTGAGGCGCGACCGACATATGACACCCGTCCATGGATGACGCCCACGAACGGCTTCGGCTGATTCGCACCGCCAATATCGGCCCGGTAACCTATCGCCAGCTCATCACGCGTTTCGGCAGCGCGAGCGCCGCGATCGAGGCTATACCGGCTTTGGCGGCGCGCGGCGGCGGGCGGGCGCCTGTCCTTGCCGATCCCCGCGCCGTCACTCGCGAGATGGCGACGGTCGCAAAGCTGGGTGCGCGCTACATCTTCCTCGATGGGCCAGGATATCCGCGCTTGCTGGCGGAAATCGAAAACGCGCCGCCCGCGTTGATCGTGCGCGGCGACATCGGGTTGCTCAGCCGCCCCACCGTTGCGATGGTCGGCGCGCGCAACGCTTCGGCCGCCGCGATCCGCTTTGCCCGGCAGCTCGCGCATGAACTGGCCAGCGACGGCATCACCGTCGTCTCGGGTCTGGCGCGCGGTATCGATACGGCGGCGCATATCGGCGCAATCCGGGCAACGGCGGGCGTCATCGCCTGCGGTATCGATGTCGTCTTTCCGCCCGAAAATGCCGACTTGCAGGAACGGATCGCGCAGGAAGGGTTGCTGATCGCCGAACAACCGCCCGGCACCGAGCCGCGCGCGCGCCACTTCCCCTATCGCAACCGCATCATCGCCGGGCTGTCGCTGGGGACCGTGGTGGTGGAGGCGGTGCCGAAGTCCGGTTCGCTCATCACTGCCCGACTGGCGGCGGAGGCGGGGCGTGACGTGATGGCCGTGCCCGGCAGCCCGCTCGACCCGCGCGCGCAGGGATGCAACCTGTTGATCCGCGATGGAGCGACGCTGGTGCAGAGTGCCGCCGATATCATCGAACAGGTTCGCCCCATCGACGCCCGAATGCTCAACTCGCCAAATGAACCGTACCGCGGCCCGCCCCCTTCCGATGCCAGCGATGCCGAGCGGCGGGCGCTGACCGGCCTGCTGGGCCCCGTCCCGGTTTCGGTCGACGAGTTGGTCCGGCAATCGACCCTGGCGCCTGCGATCGTGCAGACCGTGCTGCTGGAACTGGAACTTGCCGGGCGGCTCGAACGCCATGCAGGCGGGCGAGTCAGCCTGGCCTAGCGCCGATCAGCCGCCGGTTCCCGGAACCTGAGGGGCGCCGGTGGACGTCGCGGACAGATCGACGACGCACATCGCACCATAGCGTCGATGTGCGCCACATGCCGCACCCGCAAACCGGAACCGGCCGGAAAACAGCAGCAGCCGGTGGCCGCGTTGGGCAACGCCATCGTCAACGATCAGATCGCGGACAACCCCGCGCGCGTCCGCCGGCCCATAGGAAATGACCTCGCCGACATAGATATCGCCACCACGTCGCAGCACGCGTGCGCCAGGGCTGAGCCCATCCGCCGTATAATGCCCCAGCCGCCCGCTCGATGCCTGATCGATCACCAGATCGGTTGCGCCGCGTGCCAGCACCGACGATGCGGCCAGCGGCGGCAATGGTGTCTGAGCTTCCAAATAGTCGATCGCTTCATCCACCGCCCGCCGCCCCTCCCGCGTCATCAGGCCATCCGGCGCGTCGTCCGGGTGGGCGACCAAACCTTCGAAACTGTCACGATAGCTGCGCAATTCGTCAGCATAGGCGCGAGGATGAGCGCGTACACGGTTGATTTCGGCCAGCACATCCCCATCAAGGCCAGAGGAGGTTGCCGCGCCCGCTCCCGCCGCCCAAACTGCGGCCAGCAATATCACCCCGATTATCTTCACCCCGATGTCATTCCACTCAAACGCATATTCGCCAACGTCATGCCCGGGTAAGCCGGTCGCCGCCAGCATCGTCCGCTCACCCCGCCGCGCCAACGCCACACACCATGGCAACCACGTGGCTTGACGAGAGGCAAGCGAACCCGCCACCCTCGCGCGTACACGTAAGGATTCAAACGAACCCCCATGCAGCTTGTCATTGTCGAATCGCCCGCCAAGGCGAAGACCATCGAAAAATACCTCGGTTCCGACTATCGCGTCCTGGCGAGTTACGGCCATGTCCGCGACCTGCCCGCGAAGGACGGATCAGTCGACCCGGACGACGGCTTTGCGATGGACTGGGAAAATTACGCCGACAAGGCCAAGCAGCTAAAAGCCATCACCGACGAAGCCAAGAAGGCTGATCGCCTGATCCTCGCCACCGACCCTGACCGGGAAGGCGAAGCGATCAGCTGGCACGTGCAGGAAGTGCTGCGCAGCCGCCGCGCGCTGCCCAAGCTGGTCGAACGGGTAACTTTCAACGCGATCACCAAGGCGACGGTGACCGAAGCGATGAAGCATCCGCGCGCGCTGGATGAAGACCTGATCGACGCCTATCGGGCGCGTCGTGCGCTCGACTATCTGGTCGGCTTCACCTTGTCGCCCGTCCTGTGGCGCAAGCTGCCGGGCGCCAAATCGGCGGGCCGCGTGCAATCGGTCGCGCTGCGCCTGATCGTCGAGCGCGAACGCGAGATCGAAGGCTTCAAGCCGCAGGAATATTGGTCGGTCATCGCCGAGATGGAGCATGATGGCACGCCGTTCACCGCGCGCCTCGTCAAGTGGAAGGGCGACAAGATCGACCGCCTGACAATCGGGCAGGAAGGCGACGCGTTGGCCGCCAAGGCCGATGTCGAGGCGGGTCGCTTCGCGGTCGCGCACGTCGAGACCAAGCCCGCGACGCGCAACCCGCCGCCGCCGTTCACCACCTCGACCTTGCAACAGGAAGCTGCGCGCAAGCTGGGCTTTTCCGCCAGCCACACGATGCGCGTTGCCCAGGCGCTGTATGAGGATGGCGCGATCACCTATATGCGGACGGACGGCGTACAGATGGACGAAAGCGCCATTTCAGCCGCTCGCCACGCCGTCGCCAACCGCTACGACGCAAGCTATGTTCCCGACAAGCCACGCCAGTACCAGAGCAAGGCCAAGAACGCGCAGGAAGCGCATGAGGCGATCCGCCCGACCGAGTTCAGCAAGGACAAGGCAGGATCTGGCGACCATGCCCGGCTTTACGACCTGATCTGGAAGCGCGCACTGGCAAGCCAGATGGCATCGGCGCGCATGGAACGCACCACGGTCGACCTGGAAGACGGCACTGGTCGCCATGGCTTGCGTGCGACGGGCCAGGTGGTGCTGTTCCCCGGCTATCTGGCACTGTACGAAGAAGGGTCGGACGATACGGGCGATGACGAAAGCCGCCGCCTGCCCCGCCTGCGCGATGGCGACGCCCCCGCCAAGAAAGCCGTTGAGGCCGAACAGCACTTCACCCAGCCGCCGCCGCGCTTTTCCGAAGCGTCGCTGGTCAAGCGCCTGGAAGAACTGGGCATTGGTCGCCCGTCAACCTATGCATCGATCATCCAGACGCTGAAGGACCGCACCTATGTGCGCGTCGAGAAGAACCGCTTCTTCGCCGAGGAAAGCGGGCGATTGGTGACGGCGTTCCTCGAACGCTTCTTCGAACGCTATGTCGGATACGACTATACCGCCGAACTGGAAGACGAGCTTGACGACGTGTCCGGCGGTCGCGCGCAATGGCAGGCCGTGCTCGAGGCATTCTGGCGCGATTTCCAGCCGCGCACCAAGCAGGTGATGGACTTCAAGCCATCCGAGGTCACGGCAGAACTCGACAAGTTCCTTGGCGCCTATCTGTTCCCCGACAAGGGCGACGGCAGCGACCCGCGGCTGTGCCCCAATTGCGGCGAAGGCCATCTGGCGTTGCGCGGCGGCAAGTTTGGTGCCTTTGTCGCCTGCTCCAACTATCCCGAGTGCAAATATACCCGTCGTTTTGCCCAGGGCGGCGGCGCGGCGGGGGAAGATACCGGCCCGGAAGTGATCGGCACCGATCCCGAAACCGGGCAGGAAATCTCCAAACGATCAGGCCGGTTTGGGCCATATATCCAGATGGGCGATGGCAAGGAAGCCAAGCGCGCGTCGATCCCCAAGGACGTCGAGCTTGATCTCGACTGGGCGATCAAACTGATGTCGCTGCCGCGCATTGTCGGCATCCACCCGGAAACCGGCAACCCCATCACGGCATCGATCGGGCGTTATGGCCCCTATCTGGCGCATGACGGCAAATATGCGCGCCTTCAGTCAACTGCCGAAGTATTTGAAACCGGCATGAACGCCGCCGTCGTCAAGCTGGCGGAAGCAGCGGCCAATGCCGGACGCCCGGCACGCGGATCGCGCGAGCCGCTGAAAACGCTCGGCAAGCACCCGCGAACCGAGCTCGACATCAAACTGATGGAAGGGCGCTACGGCGCTTATGTGACCGACGGGACAACCAACGCGACTCTGCCCAAGACCGTGCAGCCCGACGAACTGACGCTGGAGGAAGCCGCCCAGTTGATCGACGCGCGCGCCGCAATGCCCAGCAAGGGCAAGAAGCCCGCGCGCAAGGCAGCAGCAAAGACCACCAAGGCGGCAAAGGCTGGCAAAACCACGAAGACCACCGCAAAAACCACAAAAAAAACCCCCGCCAGCAAGGCGAAGGCCGCGAAAAAAGAATAGTCTCCGAACCAGTCGGCAGATGAAGCCTGCCGCCTGGAAAACGGAAGGAGCAAGCGAGCCCCGAAACACTATGCGGGGACGAACCGATCAGGACTTGACCGGGTTACGCCGCCTGCGCGCGGGTCATCTGCAAAAAGGCCCGTGCCTGGCGCTGCGCCTCGGCAATTTCACGCGCGGTCATGTCTTCGGAAATGTCGGCACGGCATTGCTGGGCGGCTTCACTGCCCCAGACCGCCGCAAGATTGAACCATTTGTGCGCTTCGATCAGATCGATCAGCACGCCGCCTGCCCCGGTGGAATAGATGATTCCCAAGTCATAACAGGCATTCAAGTCACCACGTGCGGCATCCGTAATCCGACTTTCGATCAGGAACGTCGCGCTTCTCAGGCTGTTTGCCATCTCGCCAACCCCTAATTTTGCCCCTTTGGCATATGGGGTTTTGGGCAGGAGAGTGTCTAGAAATGGTTAACGCGGTTAACCTTAATTGATCGGGTCCACCTGAAGATTGTCGATCAGCCGCGTTTTGCCCATGCGAGCGGCGGCCAGCAATCGGGCCGGACCGGTAAGACTCGTCACTGGCTCCAGCGTTTCGACGTCGACCAAAGCCACATAATCGACCGATTCGAACCCGGCGGCGATCAACGCGGTGACGGCATCGCTCAACGCCTTGCCAACATCATCACCCCGTCCGATCGATCGCGCAGTCACCCCCAATGTACGCGGCAAGGCAACCGCGCGCTGGCGTTCGTCATCGATCAGATAGGCATTGCGCGACGACAACGCCAAGCCGTCATCTTCGCGTTGGGTAGGCACGCCGATGATCTCGACCGTGAAATTCAGGTCGGCAACCATCCGACGAATGACGGCAAGCTGCTGAAAATCCTTCTCGCCGAACAATGCGACGTCGGGGGTCACCTGGTTGAACAGCTTTGCGACCACCGTGGCGACTCCGTCGAAATGGCCGGGGCGCGATGCGCCGTCCAGTCCTTCGGTAACCCCCGCGACCGAAATATTGGTCGCAAAGCCCATCGGATACATTTCCTCCGGCGTGGGCGCCCACAGGATGTCGCAGCCCGCATCCGCCAGCATTCGCGCATCAGCCATTTCGCGGCGAGGATATCGATCGAGATCCTCATTGGGTCCAAACTGGAGCGGATTGACGAAAATCGACGCGACAACATGGTCTGCGCGGCGCCTGGCTTCCTCGATCAACGCCATATGGCCAGCGTGCAGTGCGCCCATGGTCGGCACCAGCGCGATTCGCGCGCCCTCCGCACGAAGTGACGCAATAGCGTCACGAAGCGGGACTAGCTGACGGATGGTTTGCACGCGTTGATAGCCTTCGATAAGGACAGCCTGTCTGGGCCGGGCGCGCCTTCTATGGCGCACCTGGCAATCGATCAACTGGGGATTGAAACGGGTTGTCCACCGAGCCGAACAAGGCACACGTTATTGTCTTCGCCAACGAAAAGGGCGGAACTGGCAAATCAACGACCGCTGTACATGTTGCAATTGCCCTGGCGGCGCGCGGCGCGCGGGTCGCCGCGTTCGATCTGGACCATCGCCAGCGGACGATGGCGCGCTATTTCGACAATCGCGCCACCACCATCACGCGAGTCGGCCACGACCTGCCGATGCCACGTTACCTGACGCATGATGGCGAAAGCCTGGAGCATTTTGAAACGGCGCTGGCCGATTTGAACCAGGATGCCGACTTCCTGGTCATCGACACACCCGGCCGCGATGACCGGTTCGCGCGGATCGCCGCACAACGCGCCGACACGCTGGTAACCCCGATGAACGACAGCTTTGTCGATTTCGACCTTATCGGCCAGGTTGATCCAACCACCTTCAAGGTTACTCGCCCAAGTTTTTATGCCGAAATGATCTGGGAAGCGCGCAAGGGCCGCGCCAAGGCGGATGGTGGCACGATTGACTGGGTAGTCCTGCGCAATCGCCTCCAGCATATCGAAGCGCGCAACATGCGCCGCGTGTCCGAGGCATTGGACCAGCTTTCCAAGCGGATCGGGTTCCGAATCATCCCCGGATTGGGTGAGCGCGTCATTTATCGGGAATTGTTTCCCAGCGGCCTGACGATGATCGATTCGCGCTATTTCGGCGAAATGGGTCTGGGTCATGTCGCAGCGCGGCAGGAATTGCGCGAAATGATGGCGGGCCTCGGCCTGCCCGAACCCGCGCTGCCGCTCTTTGCTTCATGACCAAGTTCCTGCTTGCCATTCTGGTCGCTTATGCGGGCTGGTGGCTGTGGCGCGGTCCACGCCGCGCAACCCCACGCTCGGCACCCCAAACAAAACAGAACGAAGACAGCATGTTGGCAGACGCCCGCGCCTTGTTGGGCCTTGATGAGCAAGCCGATGAGGCGGAAATTCGTGCCGCCCATCGCCGGTTGATCGTTGCTGTCCATCCCGATCGAGGTGGATCGGCGGAACTGACTCGCCGAATCAACGTTGCACGCGATATATTGCTGCGCCGCACAAATTGAGTCACAGCATTCATTAAATGGAGATGACGATGAGCCATCGCTTCAACCCGACGTCGCTGCGCGAATATGACATTCGTGGCATCGTGGGCAAAACGCTTGACGCCAGCGACGCCACGGCAATCGGCCGGACGTTCGGCACCATCGTCCGCCGCGCGGGCGGCACACGCGTCGCCGTCGGTTTTGATGGCCGTACCAGCTCGCCCGCATTTGAAACTGCCCTAATCGCCGGGCTGACCGCGTCGGGCGTCGATGTCGTGCGCATCGGCATGGGGCCGACGCCGATGCTCTATTTCGCCGAATCAACGTTGGAAGTGGATGGCGGCATCCAGATAACCGGCAGCCATAATCCCGCCGAGTATAATGGCTTCAAGATGGTACTTCAGCATCTGCCGTTTTTTGGCGCCGATATCCAGAAACTGGGCAAGATGGCGGCCGATGGCGACTGGGAAGAAGGCCAGGGCACCGTCAGCGATTACGACATCATGGGCAAGTATGTCGCTCGCTTGGTCGAGGGGTTCGACGGCGGTGCCTATCGCATTGGCTGGGACGCAGGCAATGGCGCGTCCGGTCCGGTGGTCGAACAACTCGTGAAGCTGCTGCCGGGTGAGCATCACTTGTTGTTCACCGATGTGGACGGCAATTTCCCCAACCATCATCCTGATCCTACCGAGGAAAAGAATCTGGCGGATCTGAAGGCGCTGGTCGCTGACAAGAAGCTCGATTTCGGATTGGCTTTCGATGGCGATGGCGACCGAATCGGCGCGATCGATGGCATGGGTCGCGTGATCTGGGGCGACCAGATCCTCTCCATCCTCGCCGAACCGATGCTGAAGGCCCTGCCCGGCGCGACGGTGATCGCCGATGTGAAGGCCAGCCAGGCGCTGTACGACCGGGTTGCGGAGCTGGGCGGCTTGCCCGTGATGTGGAAGACTGGTCACAGCCTGATCAAGACCAAGATGAAGGAAACCGGCGCGCCGCTGGCCGGCGAAATGTCGGGCCACATCTTCTTCGCCCATGATTATTACGGCTATTACGGCTTCGATGACGCGCAGTTCGCCGCGGTGCTGTTGATCCGCGCGGTAACCGCGATCGGCAAGTCGATGAACCAGATCAAAAGCGATATGCCGACGATGATCAACACGCCGGAACTGCGCTTCCAGGTCGATGAATCGCGCAAATTCGCGGTGGTCGACGAAGTCCTCGAACGGCTGGAAGCCTCTGGCGCGCAAGTGAACCGCACCGACGGCGCCCGCGTCAATACGCCCGATGGCTGGTGGCTGCTGCGCGCTTCCAACACCCAGGACGTGCTCGTTGCCCGCGCGGAAGCCAAGGATGAGGCTGGTCTGGAGCGATTGATGGCGCAGATCGATGCGCAACTGGCGGCATCCGGCCTCGAACGCGGACCGCAAGCCGGGCACTGATCGCAGCTAGGGACTGGCAATCCACGCGCTTTGGGGCCAAATGGGGAGGCATGGCCTCCCCCAGCAACCCTGCCCCCAGTATCATTCGCGTCATCGATCTTGAAACCACCGGCCAGGCACCACCTGCGCACGGGGTATGCGAGATCGGTTGGCAGGACGTCGCGCTCGGGCCCGATGGGCGGTGGGAACTGGATGGCGATGGCGGCTCGATATTGGTCAATCCGGGCCGGGCAATCCCGCCGCTGACCCAGGCGATCCACCACATCCGCGATGAGGACGTTGCGGATGCGCCGTTTTGGCATGATTGCGCGCGGCCGATCCTCGACCCCTGGCCGCGCCGCATCGCGCTGGCAGCTCATCGATCCGATTTCGAAGCGAAATTCTGCAGCGCTTCGCTCACGCGCGGTGCGGATTGGATCTGCACCTGGAAATGCGCGCTGCGCCTCTGGCCCGAGACGCCGAGCTTTTCAAACCAGTTCCTGCGTTACTGGCGACGCCCGGACGGGCTGGAACATCAACGCGGCTTGCCCGCGCATCGCGCCTTTCCCGACGCCTATGTAACGGCGTTCCACCTGCGCGACATGCTCAACGAAGTCAGCATTGGCCAGTTGATCGAATGGACCAACCTGCCTGGCCTGCTGCCCCGCGTGCGCAACGGACCGGATCGCGGCCGCGACTGGCACGACCTGGACGACGAAACCCTGGCTGGTTTTGCCGCGGAGCGTGATCCCGATGTCCGCTATACCGCAGAACAGGAAATTGCCCGGCGCCGCGGTGGCGGATCAATCGCACGCGATCCGACGCAACGGACCTTGTTCTGATGAATTGACCTGGGGCAACTGCGCCAAACCCGAACGTCATTGCCACAGCCGGCGGGACGATCCGGTAAACCGTCCCGCTGACCGCCAATCCCCGGCGCGCGGGGCGGTCGTTACATCGGCTTCTGGAATTTGAACACGAACTGGTCCGTATGACCGCGCAGCGCGGGGTCGAACACGGCCTTGCTATGATCGTCTTCCGCGTTGGCCAGCACCTTGCTTTCGCCAGCGAAAGTAAAACCAACCTTCGTCACCTGCGCCTTCACCACTGCCGGATCGATGCGGTGGCGAGTGTTGGTGCCGGTCATGCCACTGCCCGGCGCATCGGCATGATCGATGACGATATAAACGCCGCCCGGCTTCAACGCGTCGAAAATCGATTTGTTGAGCGTGTCGATCGCCGCTTCGCCGCGGTCGCTATTGGGAACATCATGGTAGTTCTGGACGGTCAGCACGATGTTGACCGGTGCGGACACCGCCAACGTGTCGTTGGTCAGCAATTCCGCCGTTACGTTGGGCAGCTTGTACGCCTGAATGTCGGGCACGCCCTTCGCCGCACCGCGCGATCCCCATTGCGGCCAAACCGCATAGACATGCCCCGTTGGCCCGACCACACCGGTCAGGATGCGCGTCCAATAGCCACGGCCCGGCAGGAAATCGACGACGGTCGAGCCGGGGCCAGCGCCGGTGAAGGCAATGATTTCGGCGGCATGGCGCCGCACGTCGTCGCCAGCCTGATCCGCGCGCGCCGGATCGGCCAGCGCGGCAGCGACTTCCGCGGCGCTCGCCGGATGCTTGCCCTCATGCGCCAGCGCAACCCCGGCGACCGCAAGCGTCACGACTGCCGTTCCAAGTCCGGTCAACAATGCCTTCATGCCTGCTCTCCTTCATACCGGCGCGAATGGGAAGCAGCGCGCCCGCCACAAGTTCGGCAATCGCCGAGCTAAATAGGTTACCGGCCGGGCAATGAGGCACAGCGCGCGCGCGGTAAAGCCCTGATCGGCCAAAGTTGGTGCCAAACCGCACTCACCCGCGACCGGTGCCCCGTCACCTAAGCCGCAGCACGGCGGGCCTTAGCGTGCAGAAGAATTTATTTGCTGCCTCCCTCCCCGCCGCCGCAGTATTGCGCCGACCCTAAAATCAGGAACATTCAACCTTGTCCGAATTGCGCGCTCCGCCATCAAACGGGTCTCTTTCCCATCTCGACCGACTGGAGGCTGAAAGCATCCATATCTTTCGGGAAGTCGTCGCCGAAGCCGAATTGCCGGTGATGCTGTATTCGATCGGCAAGGATTCGGCCGTCATGCTGCATCTGGCGCGCAAGGCGTTCTACCCCGCGCCGCCGCCCTTTCCGCTGCTCCATGTCGATACCACCTGGAAGTTCCAGGCGATGTACGACCTGCGCGACAAGGTTGCGCGCGATGCGGGGATGGAACTGATTGTCTATCACAATCCAGAAGCGATGGAACGCGGCATCAACCCGTTCGATCACGGCTCGCTCCACACCGATATGTGGAAGACCGAAGGGTTGAAGCAGGCGCTCGACAAATATGGCTTCGATGTCGCTTTTGGCGGTGCGCGGCGCGACGAGGAAAAAAGCCGGGCAAAGGAACGGGTTTTCTCATTCCGCTCCGCCAGCCATCGCTGGGATCCCAAGGCGCAGCGCCCGGAATTGTGGAACATCTACAACGCACGCAAGCACAAGGGAGAAAGCATCCGCGTCTTCCCGCTGTCCAACTGGACCGAACTCGACATCTGGCAATATATCCGCCGTGAAGCGATTGAGATCGTTCCGCTGTATCTCGCCGCACCTCGCCCAACGGTGATCCGGAACGGCATGTTGCTGATGGTCGATGACGCGCGTTTCCCGCTGCAACCGGGTGAAGCGCCGGTCATGCGGTCGATCCGTTTCCGCACGCTTGGCTGCTATCCGCTCACCGGCGCCGTCGAGAGCGAAGCTGATACGCTGGACGGTGTCATCAGTGAAATTCTGGCCAGTACCTCCTCCGAGCGGGAGGGTCGCGCGATCGATCACGACCAGACCGCCAGCATGGAAAAAAAGAAGCAGGAGGGCTATTTTTGAGCACCCAGACCGCTCCTCGCCCCAGTGCCGGTACGGCGCCGCTGGCGATCGAAAACATCGCGGCCTATCTGGCCCGTCACGAAGCCAAGACGATGCTGCGCTTCATCACCTGTGGCAGCGTTGACGACGGCAAGTCGACGCTGATCGGCCGGATGCTGTACGATTCGAAGATGATCTTCGACGACCAGCTTGCCGCGTTGGAAGCAGATTCAAAGAAGGTCGGCACGCAAGGGCAGAATATCGACTTTGCGTTGCTGGTCGATGGCCTGGCCGCAGAACGCGAACAAGGCATCACCATTGACGTCGCCTATCGCTTTTTTGCGACCGAAAAGCGCAAGTTCATCGTGGCGGATACGCCAGGCCACGAACAATATACCCGCAACATGGTGACGGGCGCGTCCACCGCCGATGCCGCCGTGATCCTGATCGACGCGCGCAAGGGCGTGCTGACCCAGACCCGCCGCCACAGCTACCTGGCGCAGCTTGTCGGCGTTCGGCATTTCATTCTTGCCGTGAACAAGATGGATCTGGTCGATTTCAACGAGCAACGGTTCAACGACATCGTCGATGAATATCGCGGCTTTGCCTCTTCGATCGGCGTCACCGCCTTCACGCCCATCCCGCTTTCCGGCCTGACTGGCGACAACGTCATCGATCGATCGGCGACCATGGACTGGTATGCGGGGCCGACGCTGATCGAAGAGCTGGAATCGATCGATATCGACGGCGATCACGTCGCCGGACGCCCCTTCCGGATGCCGGTGCAATGGGTCAACCGGCCCGATCACAGCTTCCGTGGTTTTGCCGGGCTGATTGCCAGCGGCACCGTGCGTCCCGGCGATGCAGTGCGTATCGTTCCGTCCGGGCGCATGTCGCGGATTGCGCGCATCGTGACGATGGATGGCGATCTGGAGCAGGCGATCGGCGGCCAGTCCGTCACCCTGACCCTGACGGACGAAGTGGATTGTTCGCGCGGCGACGTCATCGCCGCCGCCGACGCGCCGCCAGAGGCGGCTGACCGCTTCCAGGCCCAGCTGGTGTGGATGGACGCCACCGCCATGCTGCCTGGCCGTTCCTATTGGATCAAGATCGGCGCGATCACGGTATCGGCAATCATCCAACCGCCCAAATTCACCATCGACGTCAATTCGTTGAAGCATCTCGCGGCGAAGACGCTGGGGTTGAATGATATTGGCGTCGTCGAAATCTCCGCCGACCGCCCCATTCCGTTTGAACCCTATGCCGACAGCCGCACCTTGGGCGGCTTCATTGTCATCGACAAGCTGACCAACGCGACCGTCGCGGCGGGGATGATCGATTTCGCCCTGCGTCGCAGCCAGAACATCCATTGGCAAGCATTGGACATCTCACGCGAAGCGCGTGCGTCGATCAAGAACCAGGCACCACGCGTCCTGTGGTTCACCGGCTTGTCGGGGTCGGGCAAGTCCAC
The DNA here is from genome assembly GCA_041659385.1 of Sphingomonas sp. Classification (GTDB taxonomy): domain Bacteria; phylum Pseudomonadota; class Alphaproteobacteria; order Sphingomonadales; family Sphingomonadaceae; genus Sphingomonas. The sequence continues at coordinate 7,501 of JBAZYJ010000025.1, read as the reverse complement.
CATCGCCAATCTTGTCGAGAAAAAGCTGCACGCACTGGGTAGGCACAGTTTCGTGCTCGATGGTGATAATGTGCGCCAGGGCCTGAACAAGGATCTGGGCTTCACCGACACCGACCGGATCGAAAATATCCGGCGCGTGGGCGAAGTGGCCAGGTTGATGGCCGATGCCGGATTGATCGTGCTGGTGTCGTTCATTTCCCCCTTCCGTGCCGAACGGGCGATGGCGCGCGCGATGGTGCCTGAAGGCGAGTTCATGGAAATCCATGTCGATACGCCGCTGGCCGTGGCGGAACAGCGCGATGTGAAGGGGCTTTACCGCAAGGCGCGCGCTGGCCTCATCAAGAACTTCACCGGTATCGATTCGCCCTACGAAGCGCCTGAAGCACCCGAATTCACCATCGACACGACACGCGAAACACCCGAACAGGCAGCAGACCGTATCGTCGAAGCTCTTTTGAAATGACCTATTGAAATGATCGAGGACGACGCTGAACTCGCCGAAATTCTGGCGCGGGCCGCTGGCAACATCCTGCTCGAAATCCGAAACTCGGGCTTGTTGGCGGGTAAGGCGCTCGGCCAGGCGGGGGATCGCACCACCAATCAGTTCCTGATCGAAGCCCTGGCTCAGCAACGTCCAGATGACGGGTTGTTGTCCGAAGAAAGCGTGGATACGCCGCACCGGCTCGCCAAGTCGCGGGTGTGGATCATCGATCCGCTCGACGGCACGCGCGAATATGCCGAAGGGCGCGACGATTGGGCCGTGCACGTTGGCCTCGCCATCGATGGCGAACCGCTCGTGGGCGCGGTCGCCCTGCCCGCTCATGGCGAGGTGTTCGCCAGCCATGCCCCCCATCCGCTTCCCGCCAAGGGCAATCCGCTTCGACTGGTTGTCAGCCGCAGCCGCCCGGCCGCCGAAGCGGTTATCTGCGCGGAGCAGCTTGGCGCGACGCTGGTTCCGATGGGGTCCGCGGGAGCCAAGGCGATGGCCGTGGTGCAGGGGCTGGCCGACGTCTACCTTCATTCAGGCGGCCAATATGCCTGGGACAATTGCGCGCCCGCGGCAGTCGCACTGGCTTATGGCCTGCATGTGTCCCGGATCGACGGCACGCCGCTGATCTATAACCTCGCCGAAACCTATATGCCTGACTTGCTGATCTGCCGAAAGGAAGACGCCGACCAAATACTTGCGTTGATCGCTACCCAGAATCTCCCCGCGACCTCCCCAAACTGAGGTCGCGGAGCTTCGGCGCCTTTGCGGTCAGGCGGTCATTTCCAGCATCCTGTCCAGGCTATGCTTGGCCTTCAGCCGCAGCGTTTCCTCGATTTCGATCCGTGGCGTCAGGTCGCGCAGCGCCAGATACAGTTTTTCCATCGTGTTCAGCGCCATATACGGGCAGATGTTGCAGTTGCAGACGCCATCGGCCCCGGGCGCGCCGATGAAGGTCTTGTGCGGCATCGCCTTTTCCATCTGGTGCATGATGTGCGGTTCAGTGGCGACGATCAGCGTGTCGCCGGTCATTTCGCGCGCAAAGGCCAGAATGCCGCTGGTCGAGCCGACATAATCGGCATGGTCGAGAATATAGCTCGGGCATTCGGGGTGCGCCGCCACCGGCACCAGCGGATGGCGTAGCTTCAACTTCAACAACTCGGTTTCGCTGAAGGCTTCATGGACGATGCAGACGCCTGGCCATAACAGCATGTCACGCCCGGTTTTACGCACCAGATAACCGCCCAGATGCTTGTCCGGCCCGAAGATGATTTTCTGTTCGGGCGGTATCTGCGCGAGGATGCGTTCCGCCGAAGAACTGGTGACGATGATGTCGCTGAGCGCCTTCACCTCGGTCGAGCAGTTGATATAGGTCAGTGCGATATGATCGGGGTGTTGCGCGCGAAACGCCGCAAACTTGTCCGCCGGGCAACTATCCTCCAGGCTGCATCCAGCATTGATGTCAGGCAGGACGACGATCTTTTCCGGGCTGAGGATCTTGGCCGTTTCGGCCATGAACTTGACGCCGCAAAAGGCGATCACCTCGGCATCGGTCGCCTGCGCCTTGCGTGACAGATCAAGGCTGTCACCAACGAAATCGGCAAGATCCTGAATGGCCGATTCCTGATAATAATGCGCGAGGATGACCGCGTTGCGCTCCTTGCGCAGGCGGTCGATCTCCGCGCGCAAGTCCAGTCCCGTCAGGCTGCCGCCGATACCGTCACGCGCGTCCATTTATCGTCTCCCGGGGTTGCGCGCCTCACATGGCCCCGACCGCGCGCGGGATCAACCCAGTGGCGAGGGTGGAAATGCAAGTGGCGCGTGCGCGGCACCGGGCGACCCGACGACAACCCAGTCATAGATGGCAGTACCGATCGGCGAAAATGCGATCAGATCAGTGACCAGTTCGGTCGCCAATATGCCGCCCAGGCCCCAGAACCATGCCGGATGCACCCGGCCAGTCCGCCGCACGTCAGCCATCATCCCGATCAGCGGAAACACCAGGGTCGTCGCCAGTACCACGTGATAAGCGAAGGGGATGAGGAAGGGGACCGGCAGCAACCGCCCGAACGCCGGTCCGGTCAACATCGTCATCCCGCAATAATTCAGGCGGCGATGCCAGTCGGTCTGTTTCCGGAATGCGACGCCCGCGATGGTCAATCCACCAAAACCGATGATCACCAGCGGATCGAACACCAGAAAATGCAGCGGCAGGAAGAAAAACGGCGTCCGCCCTTCCCGCACCATGACAATTGTTACCGCCGTGCCCAGGCAAAACATCGCCACGATCCAGCCAAGCGCGATCCAGCCCAATACCCGGTGCAGACGCAGCTGCCCCATCGTCGCAAACCAGTTCTGCGCGACATAGATCACCACCCATCCCATGAAAACAATGGCATGGGCGTGTACCAGCAACGGTTCGGAAAAGCTTGACCGGCCCATCGCCAGTTGAAGCGAGAACCCTGCGACGATTGTCGCCGCCATGACGAATGCCATCGTCAGAAAGAACCGATTGTCGCTGCGCGTACGGATCGGTGAAAAAGCTGTCGTTGCCATCAATCCCCCCCGGGTTACCGATGGTCATCCCGATAGCAAAATCGCGGTGCACGCGAAACCGCGACGTTGTTATCGATTGCCCAATACTTCGCCGACTGATCGACTGACGTCCCAGGTTCGATCGTCATCGCGCGCTTCATCGGCGAAGCGTACTTTCACCTTTGCGTCGATTCCCGCCGCCGCCAACGGCATGGCAAAGCTGCGTTCGACCGCATGACGGGTCGCATTGCGAGCGAGCACCATCATCACCGGTGCACGCGCCTGGCGCGTCAGCTCGTTCTGGGCCGCGGCGCGATTGGCGGCATCAAGCTGTTCACCGGCATTTGTCAGCACCGTCAACAACCCGCCTGTGCCATATTCACGAACGCGCGCCAGATCGACCTGGGGTGGATCGGTCTCTACTGCGGGTAATTCGATCGACAGGATTTTGTTCGTCTTGTCCCAATGCACATCGCGTTGGCGCAGCTTGGCAAGATCGACTTCGTAGCGAACCATGCCGGGCAGGATCAGCGTCTTTTCGGTGCTGAACCCCAGCCGAGTCTGCTTGGACGTGACGACCGCGACATATTGTGCGGCAAAGGCCGACAGGCGATTTTGTTCGCGCAGCCCTTTCAGGCTGGCCGTGGCGATGGTTTCAGGGTCGGGATCGAGCCTGTTGTCGATGTAGCGGTTGAGCCCCCAGATACCCGCCCCGACAAGGCCAATGGCAACCGCAACGCCCGCCAGAGTTCGCACCGGCCAACGCATCAACTGGCGCTCCGCCAGCGCTCGCCATCGTCGACGACCAGGCCACGATCGCGCAGGTCGATAAGATGCGCCAGCACCGACCGCCCCGCCGCCCCCGCCAGGCGCGGATCAAGGCCGATATACATCCGCTCGACCATGGCGGGTATCGCATCCACATCTTGATTCAACAGGCGCAAAATCTGGTTTTCACGCTGTTTGCGATGGCCGAGCAGGCCGCGCACGAATTGCCGGGTCTTTTCGATCGGCTCACCGTGTGCGGGATAATAGACCCGGTCGCTGCGTGCATACAGGCGCGACAAACTGTCCATATAGGCGCGCATGTCGCCATCGGGCGGCGATATCACGCTGGTCGACCAGCCCATGACGTGATCGCCGGTGAACAACGCGCCGGTTTCCGCCAGTGCGAAGCAGAGATGATTGCTGGTGTGGCCCGGCGTGGCGACAGCCTCCAGCGTCCAACCCTCGCCGTACACCCGCTCGCCATCGGCCAGCACAACATCGGGCGCGTAATTGCGATCGAAAGAGGCATCGGCGCGCGGCCCGGCATCGTCGAGCACCAGCGCCGCACAACCGATCACCGGCGCGCCGGTGGCAGCCTTTAATGGCCGGGCAGCGGGGCTGTGGTCACGGTGGGTGTGAGTACACATGATCGCACGAACCGGGCGACCGTCGATCGCGTGCATCAACGCAGCAAGATGCGCAGGCTCATCGGGGCCAGGGTCGATTATGGCCAGATCGCTGATGCCGACCAGATAGGTCTGGGTGCCGGTATAGGTATAGGGCGACGGATTGGGGGCGAGGACGCGGGCAACCAGCGGCTCGATCAGGATGCTTTTACCAGTGGGCAGGTCGGCCATGGTGCCCAGATGGCGCGTCGCGGACGACAACACAAGGTCGGGGTTTCGCCATATCATCGTCGGTCCGGGAGCGGGATGGCCGACGATTGCCTGAAACAATCGCCGGCCGCCGGACCTCCCCGCCCGTCAGTCGATCTTGGCCATGTCCTGTTCGATTTCCGCAATCGCTTCGTCAATACCCTTGCGCCCTTCAGCGCTATCGACCGAAGAGCGCGCGCTGCGAAGGCCTGCCAATGCGGATTCGAGTGCGTGGCGCTCGATATCCTTGCTGTTCGCTGCCAGCTTTGCGGCCTCCGATGCCATTTTCTCGATGCGGTCGGTGCAGATCACGATGATTTGCTTGCCGTCCTTCACGCTATGGACAACGGTCTGCTTGCCGTCGCCGCCTGCGGGGCACCTGCCCGAACTGACCTGAGGTATGTCGGGGAAGCCGCGTTCGTCTTCGCTCAGCACCTTGCCGTCCTTGTCACGGCGAATGATGCGGACGCGCTTGGTCACCTTGGGGTCGCCAACACCGTCATCGGTAGTGATGATCTGGATGTTGCGCTCAACTCGCGTGCCCTTCACCGCAGGAGCCGGTGGAGCCGCCACATCGGGTGGGGTTGGCGCTTCAGGCGGCGCAGGTGCTGTTTCGGCAGCCTGCGAAGGCGGAACGGCCACCGCAACGGGCGCGGCGGGCGCAACCGCCACGCCGGGCGTCGGCGGCACAGGGGCGACCACAGCCTTCATTCCGGCGGCGCGCAGGCCCGCGGACGTGAGGTTGGCAACATCCAGCCGGGCGATATCGACGCCCATGCGCTGGCCGACACCTGCGCTCAAACGAGTGGCGGCTTCGGTGCCGGACGCGGTCAGGCCAAGGCCAGCCAGCGTCAAAGCCGCGACGGAGGTAACGCCGCCCAATACACGCAGGCGCGATTTCGGTCCCATGGAAAGCATCTTCAATCGTCCTTTCAGATCGTTGATTGTGTGGAGATGGCAAGCGGCCGACACTGCGCCGCCATGCGCCGCCTTGACGATCGCGCGGCCATAAACGTGGCGAAACGCAGGGTCGCGCCCAGCCAGCACTCGCGCATCGCACGCCATTTCCTGATCGGTACGGAACGCGCGGAATGCGTGCCACGCCACGGGGTTGAACCAGTGGAGCGCCAGCACGCTGAGCGCGGCCCAATTGGCGATCAGGTCACCACGGGCGTGATGGCCAAGCTCGTGCGCCAACGCCAGGGCGCGCTCCTCCTCATCGTAGCGAGCACCGAAATCGCGGGGAAAAACCACATATTTCCGCCATATGCCGAACGCCAGCGGCCCGGCGGCGGCGGGGGTTTCGATCACTCGCACACGATCCACCCCGGCCACTGAGACGCGCTGTGCCTGCTGCAATAGCCGCGCGCAAAACGCGCTGTGACGCGCGAAATGGTAAATGAGGAAGGCCAACGCGCCGATCAACCAGATGCCAAGTACGACCAGCGCGACCGGGGCTCCATCGGGGGTTTCGATCGGCGGCACCAGCGCCATCTCAACAGGGCCGGACGCCGTCCTGATACTGGCTGTCATCACGGCTTTTTCGATCACGGCGTGAGGCGCGCCAGCCGGGTTCATTATGCCAAAGATCACATGCTTCTCGGCGACCTTGCCCAGCGCAGGCAGCAGCCGCTGCGACCAGTTCCAGCCAAGCGGAAGCGGCGGCAGAAATAACCGCATCGCAGGCAGCAGCCACAGGGCGTAAGCGACCTCCGCGCCGAAACTGCGTCGCACCGGCCCGCGCACGACGAGTACGAGCAGCATGAGCAGCGTGGAAGCAGCCAGCGCCTCGATGGCCCAGGCGATCACGATTTGAGGCCTTTCAGCAGTGCCTCGATCTCGGCGATGTCATCGTCGGTCAATTGATCGCGTTCGGCGAGATGCGCGACCAGCGGCGTCAGCCTGCCACCGAACAAGCGGTCGATCAGGCGGCGTGATTCGCCCGCGACATAATCCTCCCGCACGACCAGCGGGCGATAGAGATAGCGGCGGCCATCCTCTTCGTGCGCGATCACTTGTTTGGCGAGCAGGCGGCCGAGCAGCGTCTTTACGGTGTTCGCGCTCCAGCCACGTGCGGGGCCGACTCGTTCCGCGACATCCTGCGCGGTAAGCGGCGCGTCGTCCCACAGGACTTCCATCACCGCATGCTCGGCATCGCTGATCCGTTCGGCCACGTTCGACTCCCTTATGACTACACATGTAATCCTATTGATTACGCGTGTAGTCAATAGCGAATTGCGAGCAGCTTCCTGCTGCCGACCCTAACGCCGGTTGTTCAACTGTCGGATTTTTTGACGACCGGGGTTACATGACTCGACGCGTTAACCATCGTATCCCGCCGAAAAGGCCGTCGATCACGGCTTGGCACGCGACCTGCAGAGTATTGCCCAGCCCGAGCGAACTCCGCTTCAGCAGGGCGGATCGGTGGCTCTGTCCAATCTCCCGCCGATCCGCTCGCACCCGGCTCCATCCAGCGCAAACCCCGAACACGAAAAATGCTCCCCCGCCTGGGCAGGGAAGCATCACTCATTCGGTATCAAGTCGGCTTGATCGGACCAGCGATCAGGCAGCGCCAGCCTTGCTCTTCGGCGCGAACAACGCGGCCAGTTCGCCGCTTTCGTACATTTCCATCATGATGTCCGAGCCACCGACAAATTCGCCGCCGACATAAAGCTGCGGAATCGTCGGCCAGTCGGAAAATTCCTTGATGCCCTGGCGGACGCCCTGATCCTGAAGCACATCGACACTGTCGAAATCGACGCCGAGATGCTGGAGAATCGCCACCGCGCGGCTCGAAAATCCGCATTGCGGAAACAGCGGCGTGCCCTTCATGAAC
>JBAZYJ010000024.1:0-39523 GCA_041659385.1 Sphingomonas sp. | reverse complement strand
AGGATAGCCCGGTCGTCTTGTCGGCTATGGCATCCACGCGCCCGAACGCGGCTGGGACGATTATGCCGGCGTCGATGTGAAGGGCAAGTCCGTGGTCATTCTGGTCAACGATCCCGACTGGCAAACACCGGCGCGCGAGGGCCTGTTTGAAGGCAAGGCCATGACTTATTACGGTCGCTGGACCTATAAATTCGAGGAAGCGGCGCGACAGGGCGCAGCCGCCGCAATCATCGTCCACGATACGGAACCGGCCGCTTATGGCTGGGGTGTGGTGCGTTCAAGCTGGACCGGCCCGCAGATCGAACTCGATGAAAAGGGCGACCATCTGGACCAGAGCCAGGCCATCGGCTGGATGCAGCTCGACAAGGCAAAGGCGTTGTTCGCCAGTGCGGGCATGGACTTTGACGCGATGCAGGCCGCGGCCAAGCAAAAGGGGTTCAAGGCGGTTCCTCTGGGCGTCACCGCGTCGGTGGGGTTCACCAACAGCGTCCGTCGCCAGGCATCAAGGAACATCGTCGGTATCTTGCCCGGCACCGAACGGCCCGATGACTATGTTCTTTATACCGCGCACTGGGACCATCTGGGCCATTGCCAGCCAGTCAACGGCGACGACATCTGCAACGGCGCGCTGGATAATGCAGCGGGCTCAGCCGGGTTGATCGCGCTTGCCGAGGCGTTCCACAAGGCTGGCCCCGCGAAACGCAGCGTCGTTTTCCTGTCGGTCACCTGCGAGGAATGCGGGTTGCTCGGTTCGCGCTATTATGCCGAACATCCGGTCTATCCGATCAGCCACACCGTGGGCGGGGTCAACATGGACGGTTTGAACATCGTTGGCCCTGCAAGGGATTTCACCATCACCGGCATCGGCAAGTCCGAACTGGAAGACATGGTGAAGCCGCTGGTGGAAGCGCAGGGCCGGGTGGTAAAGCCCGAGCCCAATCCCGAGCGCGGCAGCTATTTCCGGTCTGACCATTTCAGCTTCGCACGGGTCGGCGTGCCGATGTTCGATGGTGGATCGGGCGAGGATTTGGTCAATGGCGGGGAAGCCGCCGGTCATGCCGCTACGCTCGATTATCTGGTCAATCGCTATCACAAGCCGCAGGACGAATATAATCCCAACTGGGATTGGACCGGCGCTGTCCAGGATTTGACCATATATTACCAGCTTGGCCGTGAACTGGCCGATGGTACGACGTGGCCGAACTGGTACAAGACGGCGGAGTTCCGCAGCGCGCGTGACAAATCGCGCGGCGATGCCAAATAAGTACCGAACAGTTAGGGAGCAGGAGCGTGTCGACGCCGGTTCAGCCCGCGGAATGGGGGCATCATCGGGGTGTGTGGATCGGGTTTCCGAGCCATCCCGAACTTTGGCAGCAGGATCTGGAACCGGCGCAGGACGAGGTTGCGGCGTTTGCTGAGGCGGTTCATGCAAATGGGCGTGGCGAAAAGGTAACGCTGGTCGCCGCGAACATGCTCGCCGCGCGCCGGGCGCAGAAGATCGCGGAATTCGCCGAGGTCGTGATCGAGCCGTTCGGCGACATCTGGTTGCGCGACACCGGCGTCATCATGCTGTCTTCGCATGAGGGACGCGCCTTTGGCTTCAATGGCTGGGGTGGCAAATACGACCTGGCGGGGGACGATACCATTGGCCAGCGGCTGGCCGCGCGCAAGCACATCCATGTCGAGGAAAGTGACTGGATTCTGGAAGGTGGCGCGATTGACGGCGATGGCACGGGCCTGGTCGTCACGACTGAACAATGCCTGCTCAACCGCAATCGCAATCCGGGACTTGGCAGATCGGGTGTCGAGGCAATGCTGCGCGAAAGTCTGGGCCATGAGCGGGTGATCTGGCTGTTCGACGGGTTGCGCAACGACCATACCGACGGGCATGTCGACAATCTCGCCCGGTTCGTTGCGCCGGGTGTGCTGGCAATCCCGCAAGCGACCGACAATGATCCCAACTGGCGTGTCTATCAGTCGGCTGCCGAAGAGGTGGAGCGCTCTGGTGTCAAGATGGTGCGCGTTCCATCACCTGGCCGGATCATGAATGGCGAGGAAGTCGTGCCCGCCAGCTATATGAACTTCTACATCGGCAATGCGACCGTGGTGGTGCCGCAATATGGCGCACCCAATGATGGCGCCGCGCTTGCCGCCTTTGCCGACCTGTTCCCGACCCGCGAGATTGTCGGCTTGCGCGCCGACCATATCCTGACTGGTGGGGGCAGTTTCCACTGCATCAGCCAGCAAATTCCGGGTTGAGGTGACGGCCTTCGTCGTCAGGGCGGCGCTGTCGGGCGTGTTGATCGCGCTGGTGGCGTTGCTGGCACGGCGCAGTCCGGCACTTGGCGCGCTGGTCGCCTCGCTGCCCCTGGTATCGGTGCTGGGGATGATGTGGTTGTGGCATGATACGCGCGATCCCGTGCGGCTGGCCAATCATGCGGAAGCGACGCTTTGGTATGTGTTGCCGTCGCTGCCGATGTTTCTGGTGATACCGGCATTGCTTCGCCACGGATTTGGCTTCTGGTTGTCGCTTGGCGCGGGTTGCACAATGACGGTGCTGCTCTATTTCGCCACTGTCATCATCGCCGCTCGTTTCGGCGTCACGCTTTAGGACCGTCTTGCCATGACCGACATCACTGTCGCCGCGCTTCAGCTCGGCTTTGGCCCGAATATCGATACCAACATCGCCAATGTCACCCGGCTGGTGCGTGAGGCGGCGGCGCGCGGCGCGCAGGCAATCCTGCCCCCCGAATTGTTCGAGGGCGAATATTTCTGCCGGGTGGAGGACGAAGGCCTGTTTGCCAATGCGCGTCCCGTGGGCGAACACAAGGCAGTGCTGGCGATGCAGGCGCTGGCGGCGGAACTGAAAGTCCATATCCCCACCAGCTTCTTCGAGGCGGACGGCCCGCATCACTATAATTCGCTGGCGATGATCGGCCCTGACGGCAGGGTCGCGGGCGTGTATCGCAAGAGCCATATTCCCGACGGGCCGGGATATGAAGAGAAATTCTATTTCCGCCCCGGCAATACCGGTTTCAAGGTGTGGAATGGCCCCGACGCAACGACGCTGGGCATCGGCATCTGCTGGGACCAATGGTATCCTGAAACCGCCCGTGCGCTGATGCTGATGGGATCGGATATCCTGTTCTACCCAACCGCGATTGGTAGCGAGCCGCATGACGAGGGACTGGACACCGCCCGCCTGTGGCGCCGCGCGATGGTTGGCCATGCGGTGTCCAACGTCGTGCCGGTGGTTGCCGCCAATCGCATCGGCACCGAACACGGGCAGACCTTTTACGGCACCAGTTTCATCACTGACGAGCGGGGCGATATCGTTGCCGAACTGGGCCGCGCGGAAGAAGGCGTCATCACCGCCACGTTTGACCTGAACCGCGTCAAGCGTCACCGCGCCGCTTTCGGCTTTTTCCGCGATCGTCGGCCGGAACTGTACGGGCGGCTGGTGCAGGATATCTGACGGGTTTTATCCCTCGCGCAGCGCCAGTGCTCGTTCGAACACCGCTTCGAACATGTCGGCCGTCAACCGGCCGGTATTCTGGTTGTAGCGTGAGCAGTGGTAGCTATCGATCAGGATGCGGCCATCGGGCATCCGATGTTCGGCCAGGTGCGCGAAGCGGGCCTTGGGCAATTTTCCGCCCAGAATCTTGACCGCGGATTGGTGGGCAATCTGGCCGAGGGCGATGAAGACGCGCGCCTGGGGCAGCGCGGCGGCTTGTCGTTCAAGGATCGGTCGACACGTGCGGACTTCCTCCGGCGTGGGCTTGTTTTCGGGCGGCAGGCACTTGACCGCGTTGATGATGACCGCTCCGTTCAGCGTCACGCCATCGTCGATCCGCGATTGGTAAGTGCCTTCGCTCAGCCCGAATTTGGCGAGCGTCGCAAACAACAGATCGCCTGCATAGTCGCCGGTGAACGGCCGTCCGGTGCGGTTCGCGCCATGCTTGCCCGGCGCCAGGCCGATAATGCCCAGCCATGCCTGCGGGTCGCCAAACGCCGGGACCGGGGCATTCCACCAGCCGGGGAATTCGCCGCGCAGCGTATCGCGGAATTCGACCAGGCGGGGGCAGAGCGGGCAATCATGCGGCGGCTCTGAATCGGGCAGCGGCAGGGGCGGGATGGGGTTTGGCGTCTCGGGGGTTGGCGATGTCATTCCGGCTCGATAGGCGTTGTTCCATGGATCTGCCAAGTCATGCCGGTTTTTATGCCATTGCATTGGGGTCGAACCGGCCGGGGCGGCATGGAAGGCCGCCGGATGAAGTGCGTGCTGCGTTGGCGGCAATTGGCGATGTGGTGGCTGTCTCACCGATCATCACCACGCCGCCCATCGGGCCATCGATCCGCCGGTTCGCCAATGCGACCGCGATCATCGCCAGCGATGAAGCGCCGCCAGCACTGCTCGCCCGGCTGAAGCAGATCGAACGCGCGTTTGGGCGGCGGCGCGGCGAGCGTTGGGCGGCGCGCGTAATCGATCTCGACATCATTCTGTGGAGCGGCGGCATATGGGCGGACCGCACGTTGATCGTACCCCATCCGGCCTTTCGTGATCGGGATTTCGTGCTCCGCCCGCTGCTCCAGGTGGCTGCCGGTTGGCGCGATCCACTCACCGGACGGACGGTGAGACAGCTTTTCTGTCGATTGCGGGGTTGATTGCCGGCCACGAACCGCTAATTGCGCGGTGCGCCTTAACATGTCATGGGCGCTCACGCGGCGTGGGTCCGTAGCTCAGTCGGTAGAGCAAGCGACTTTTAATCGAGAGGTCCCGGGTTCGAATCCCGGCGGACCCACCACCGCGTTACCCCGGGATTGAGACAAGCTGGCATTGCCATTTTGCCCTTGGGGCGCGTCGCGCCGCAGGCGCCAAAGTGGTTCGCCCCAATCTGCCGATAATCTTGCAATAATCAGGCGAGTGCGCGCGTTTGTCCTTTCACGCCTTTGCTTGCGTCATTGATCAACGGTATTTTTTGTTTGTATCCAATTGTTTATGTGCAGGTCGGCCCGTCGATCTCTGAGCGGTTTCGCAAGGTGGCCGCCGAACATTCGGCGTCGACTGGTTAAACGGTTGGGTTTCATTATTTAATTCATGACGTTGATGGCTAATATTCAATTGATCGGGGCAATTTAAATGAAACAAGCAGAAAATGTCGACGATGATCTTCCGTTGTCCAACGAAGAATTGGAAAAATTCATCGAATATATTGACGAAGATGCAGATTCTCGGGGGGGCCAAAATTAAACCTCGAAATGGAGTTCATGGAGAGGAATGGATTTGACGTCAGTTGGATAGCCGGTGGAATAGTTCATAGAGCCAATGATTTGGACTCGCCGTTGGCGATCTACGATGACGATGGCTCATTGATTCGCAACGGCAGAAGTATAAATTATTGCAGGTCATTGGCGCTGCAAATCAGGGGTTGTTATAGAAAAAAATGGGGACTACCCACGCGCTCATCGGAAGAAAAATCGTCTTGGCAGTTTGATACAATAAGCTCGTCGGTCTGAAAGATAAATGATCGATGGAGAAAATTGCGTGAAGAATCACGTGCTATAAAAGGCGACATGTCGACATATCATTTGACCGATGAAGATGTTAAAAAAATGAGATTTACATCAAGTAAGAATATCCGGAGATAACTCGTTATATTGCTGCCATCCGGAAAATTTCAAAACAGCAGGGATATGATGGCTGGGATGAGATCGGCAGGCTTTGGCTGATCGGTTCATTTATAAAGGATGCCGTTAAATCTTGTGCAAATATCAATCCTGGATCTCTAGCGACAGATCACGGAAAAGTTGAAGATGAGATAGCTCGTATTATTTGAAAAATAGGCATTTATCCGTCATTGAATATTCTGCATTTCTCTTGATAACGTCAGAACATGCTGCGCTGCTTTCAGGTGCGGCGCGTCGACCATTTTGCCGTCCAGGCTCAGGGCACCTGAACCGGGATTCGCCTCAAACAGGGCGATCACGCGGCGGGCGTGGGCGATTTCGGCCTCGTTGGGGGCGAAGGCGGCATTGATGATTGGTATCTGGGCCGGGTGGATTGCCATCATGCCGGTAAAGCCATCGCGCCGCCCGCGTGCTGCATAAGCCGCAAGACCATCGGAATCGCGGAAATCGGGATAGACTGTTTCGATCGCCGGAACGCCTGCCGCATGAGCGCCAAAGAGTGTCAACGCGCGCGCCATTTCATAAGGCGGGGTATAACGGCCATCCGCCTCACGCGAGGTGACGGCGCCAATCGCCGCTGGCAGATCCTCCGCCCCCCAGGTCAGGCCGCATAGCCGCTGTGTCACCCCGCCATAGCTTCCCAGGCCAAAGATCGCCGCGGGTGTTTCGGTGGCGATGGGCAGAATCATTGTTTCACCAGTCAACAGCGTGTCGAGCGCCGCCAACGATACGGCTCCTTCCGCCTTGGGCAACACGATGCCATCGGGCCCGGCGGGCAGGACGGCGGCCAGATCGTCGGCGATCATCCCCGAGTCGAGCGGATTGACGCGGACGAACAATGCGCAATCGCGCGGCCCGCGCAGAAACTGGGCGATGGCTTCCCGCGCGGCGATCTTGGCCGACTGTGCCACGGCATCTTCCAGGTCCAGAATCAGCGCATCGGCGCCTGATGCTGCGGCCTTCGCCATCCGGTCGGGCCGGTCGCCGGGCACAAAAAGCAGCGAACGAAGCCGCGTCATTCATCTCTCCGCAACGTTGGTTTCGTCACGGAATTAGCACAGGCGAATCGTTTGTGGGAGACGATGAGCCGAGCTTGATACTTTATCACATATCATTTAGTGCGCCGCAACGTACATGCCGCTGGAGCAATTCTCACATGTCTAAAATTTTCTTCCTGTCGTCCGCCGCATTGATTTTGTCGTTTCCCGTTGCCGCGATCGCGAAGGAAGAGCCGGCAGCACCGTTGACGGCCACCGCTGCTGGCGTCGCGGATGGGGCAGCCACGGCTGATGACGGGCAGAATAGCCCCAAACCGGGCAAGGAAATCGTCATCACCGGCCACCTTGACCGTGCGCGCGCCTCGATCCAGCCAAGCCTGGGCGCCACGACCTATACGATTTCGAATGAGACGATCCAGGAATTACCGGGCGGCGACAATCAACAGATCAACCAGATCCTGCTGCAATTGCCGGGTGTGACGCAGGACGGCTTTGGCCAGTTCCATGTCCGCGACGATCACAACAACCTGCAATACCGCATCAACGGCACCATCCTGCCCGAAGGTATCGCGGTGTTTGGCCAGACGCTCAGCCCGCGGCTGGTCGATCAGTTCGATCTGCGGACTGGCGCACTGCCCGCGCAATACGGCCTGCGTACCGCCGGCATCATCGATATCACCACCAAGAACGGTCTCAAAAACGGCGGCCAGGTGTCGATTTATGGCGGCAGCAACGACCGGATCGAACCGAGCTTCGAATATGGCGGATCGGGTGGCGGCACCAATTATTTCGTGACTGGCAGCTATCGCCATTCCAGCCTGGGTATCGAGGCGGTCGATGGCGGTCGTACCGCGCTGCACGACGAAACCAATCAGTACCAGTCATTTGCCTATGTCGATCGCTTGTTGGGCGATGGCGATCGGGTGTCGTTCATCGGCGGTTATTCGGACCAGACATTCCAGATCCCCAATCCGCGGGGGCTTCATCCCGATGCGGGGTTTGATGTCGGCGGCGTCACTGATTTCGTGAGCGATGATCTGGATGAACGGCAGCACGAACGCACCGCATTCGGCATTGCCAGCTATCTGCACGATGCCGGGCCGTTGACGTTGCAGGGATCGTTGTTCGCCCGTTATTCCAGCTTGCGCTATTCACCCGACATCCTTGGTGAATTGCTGTTCAACGGCATCGCGCAAAGGGCGTACAAGCAGGATTTCACCTTTGGCGGGCAAGTGGATGCGGCTTATCGCCTGAGCGATGCGCACACGCTGCGCGGCGGGTTCAGCATCACGCGCGACCGCAGCGACAGCCAGACGACGACCCAGGTGTTTCCCGGCACGTTCGATAACGACGGCAACTTCACCCAGGGTGGCCAGCCGATCTCAATTCCAGACAATTACCTGGCCACGGAAATTATCTACAGCGCATATCTGCAGGATGAGTGGCGGCCGTTCGCACCTTTGACGATCAATTTCGGCGGCCGGTTCGACCATTATGACGGCTTTCGTTCGGAATCGCAGTTCAGCCCGCGCGTCAACGCGGTTCTGTCGGTCGGGCATGGCCTGACGCTCCATGCCGGCTATGCGCGCTACTTCTCGCCCGCGCCTTTCGCCAACGTCGCGGTGACCACGGTTGCACGGTTCGTCAACACCAGTGGCCAGACGCCCGGTGGGCTGGTCGGCACCGTGCCATTTGCCGAACGGCAGGATTATTTCGACATCGGCTTGCAGCAGGTTCTGGGCCACTTCACGGTCAGCATCGACGGCTATCACCGCCGCTCGCGCAATCTGATCGACGAGGGGCAGTTCGGCGCGCCGATCATCCTGACCCCGTTCAATTATGCCAAGGGGCGCATTGATGGCGTGGAAGGGGCGATCAACTATCAGCATGGGCCGTTGTTGGCTTATGTCAACCTGGCCTGGGCTAAGGCGCAGGGGAGGGACATCGTATCGGGTGAATTCAACTTCGATCCCGCCGATGTCGCTTATATCCGCAACAATTATATCTACCTGGATCATGACCAGACATGGACGGCGTCGGCTGGCGCATCCTATCGGATTGCGTCCAATACGCGGGTTGGCGCCACGATGATCTATGGATCGGGCCTGCGCAGGGATGGCGACGTGCCCAATGGCGGCAAGCTGACGCCCTATGCGACCTTCAACCTGACGGCGAGCCACAAATTTGAACGGCCGGGCATCGAAATCCGTGCCGACATTACCAATTTGTTCGACCGGGTTTACGAAATCCGCGACGGATCGGGCATCGGCGTCGGCGCGCCGCAATATGGTGCGCGCCGTGCGTTCTTCTTCGGTATCAGCAAGACGATCTGACCGGTTGTTGCCAAAGCGGGAAGGGGTTTGTTCGCCTTCCCGCTTTGGCCGTCAAGCTGTACAGGCATCGGCGTCCAGCTTCAGCGTTATGCCGCGTGCGGACGCGCGAACCTTGTCGCCGACGTGACACTTTAACCGCGCGGTCAAGACATGTTGTACCCCGATAAGCCCATCAGGGCTTTTCGCCGTGATCAGCACCTCGTCCGCATTCCATTTGCTTTGCGTTGGCGAGATATTGACGACGGTGGCCGAGGTCGTGCGCTCGGGCTGTTCCGAGCATGTCGTCAGGGCAATTGTCGCCGATATCAGGCTGATGCGGATTGATTGCATGGCTCAACCTAGCGCGTTTGGACGTGGCTGCAATCGGGCTGCACGGCCCCGCCCGTGGCAATCAGTTGTTGTCGAGCAGTTGCCGGGCAAAGGCGCGGATCGCCGGGCCAAGATCGGGTCGCGCCATCGCCAGCGCCATGTTGGCCTGAACGTAACCGGCCTTGTCCCCACAATCGTAGCGCGCGCCGTTGAAGGTGAAGCCGTGGAAGGGCTGCTTGCCGATCAACTGCGCCATGGCGTCGGTCAATTGGATCTCACCGCCAGCACCACGGACAGGATTGTCCAGAATCTTCATCACTTCGGGCTGCAGGATATAACGGCCCGGGATCATCAAATTGGATGGTGCCGTGCCCTTGGCTGGTTTTTCAACCAGCGCCATTACTTCCGTCAGTCGCCCATCGATCTTGCCGGGCGAGATGATGCCGTATTTGTCGGTTTCCTCAGCCGCGACTTCCAGCGCGCCGACGATGTTGCCGCCGACTTGTTCATACGCCTTGACCATCTGCGCAAGAAAGCCGGGCGTTCCGACCATCAGTTCGTCGGGCAACAGCACCGCAAACGGTTCGTCACCGACGATTTCGCGCGCGCACCACACCGCATGTCCAAGACCAAGCGGTTCCTGCTGGCGAACATAAACGGGAGAACCGGGTTTTTGCCGAATATTGTCGATCAGTTCCAGTGATTTGCCGCGCGCCTTCATCGTCGCTTCAAGTTCGTAGGAAATGTCGAAATGATCTTCCAGCGCGCCCTTGCCGCGGCCAGTGACGAAGATGATCTGTTCGATGCCTGCGTCGAGCGCTTCTTCAACGGCATATTGGATCAGCGGTTTGTCGACGACCGTCAGCATCTCCTTGGGCATTGCCTTGGTCGCCGGCAGGAATCGGGTGCCCAGGCCAGCCACTGGAAATACAGCTTTGCGTAGAGGCTTGATCATCTTTTCACCCTAGAACCGCCGTCGAGGGGGTCTAATCGAGCGAAAACGCCACGGCAACATCATTTCGCAACTGCGGAATAACTTGCGCGGGATGACTATAATTACAGGCGTTTCACGATGTTTACTGAAGTGCCGGGGTTGGCACGGAATGGGCAAGCGCAGCCGCGCCGACGGTTTCCGGCGCGGTTCCGGTGCCGACGCGCATCGCCTTTACATGGCTGATTCGCCAGCGCGCGGCGAAGCGCAGGGTGAATTCATAATCGTAAAAGGCCGCGACCGCCCCACCATTGTCCATATCGAGTACCGGACCATAGGCGTGAACGACGAGCAACTTGCGCGATTCAGCACGTTCGATGACGATCGATGCGATCATGTGCCGCCAGGCGCCATGGCCCTTGGCATGGACCAGCCCCGGCAAGGTGGCGAGGGCCGAAGATCCTGCCATTTCCTGGCCATCAGCGCATTCGAACACGCCGTCGGTCGTGAACAGATCGGCCCAACAGGCGCCGCGATTATGGTCGAGAAAATGCGAATATTGGCCAAGCAGTTCCTGGACGTCGAGCCGGGTCTGATAATCGATCGTCGAAATGCAGGTCATTGTCGCCTCTTTCGGAATGCGGACTGACTTTTGCTGGCATCGGTTTGCCTGGGCGGGATGCTCGCACCGAATCGGCCAGCTTGTCGAGTGACATTCGATGCTGCACTGCGCCGTATTCAGGGTGCGCAATTGTCATCTTGAAGGCGTATGATGCCGGACGGCAGGGGTATCGGGCAGCCGAGGAGAATGACGATGACGGACACCGTAAAACAAGCCGCAACCGACGCGGCCGGGTTAGCGCAGGACGCCGCAGGCAAGATCAAGGCGGAAGCCGAACTCGGCGTGCAGGCCGGCAACGAATTGCGCCTGAAACTGATCGAGCAAGTCGAACGCAACATGACCGAGGCTTTTGCGGTAATGCGCGCGGCGACGCAGGCCAAGGACGTTTCCGAACTGCTGCACCTTCAGGGCGAATATCTGCGCGGACAGACCAGCCGCGCGATGGAGCAGGTGCACGAACTTGGTGAAATCATCAGCGAATATGGCCGGGACGCTGTCGGCAGGCTGACCGACAAGGGTTGAAACGCAAGCAACGGGGTTGGGAATTCGCTTTCCGGCCCCGTGGCGCCCCTGGTCCCCGAGCCGCCCATGGTCCCCATGTCGCTCTTGGTCCCCATGCCGCTCTTGGTCCCAGTGCCGCTCTTGGTCCCAGTGCCGCTCTTGGTCCCAGTGCCGCTCTTGGTCATTGTCGCGCGCGCAGGGTGATGCCGATGATGCGCGGCTCGCTTGGCGTCCCCAGAATCAGGCCGGAATTGCCGGCCTGGATCGTCAGGTTCTGGATATAATGCGCGTCGAACAGATTGCGGGCGAACACAGCGATTTCCCATCCCTTCGCCGCGCGCACGCCGATGCTGGCGTTGGTCAGGCTATAGGCGTTGATATAGGTGTAGCGGGACAGCGAGGGGTCACCATAATATCCGCTGCGCCAGGCGGTGTCGGCATGAAGGAAAGCGCTTAGTCGCCCGTTGGTGCCCGGAATGGCGCGACTGTAATCCGCGATCAACGATTCCGACCAGCGCGGCAGGCTGGCGAGAGGCCGGCCGGTCAGGTTGCAGGCAGTCGTCGCGTTGCTCTGCGCTTCGAGCGGGCAGGGACCAGCCGGGTAGTTGGAATAGGTGCCGTTGGCATAAGCCAGCGATCCGGTCAGCGTGAACCCCTTGACGATAAGGGCGGTCGCGTCCGCCTCCACGCCCTTCACCGTCACTTGCGGGATGTTGGACAGATAACCGCGCAATGCCACCGTCTGCGTACTGTCAACGATCGTTGCCTGAAAATCGCGGACCTTGGTGTAATAACCGTTCAGGTTGAACGACAGATGGCGCTGGAAAAGTTGAGATTTCACCCCGGCTTCCCAGGTCTGGTTGACTTCCGGGCGGACGACGGCGGTGGCGAGTGCGGGCCGGTTCTGGTTGTCGAGCGGCAAGCCGGACACGTTGATGCCGCCCGATTTGAAGCCGCGCGCATGGCTGGCATAACCGAACAGGTTGCCCGTGAACTGATAGGACAGGTTGGCGCGACCCGAGACATTGCCCTCGACATTGTGCGCCGCGTAATTCTGTCCGCGCAGCACCGATAGCTGGGCGTTGACGAGCGCCTGGTTGCTCGACTGGAGCCCGCCAAAGGTCGTGGTATTGTAACTGCCGTCCTTCACTTCATAGGTGTAGCGCAAGCCACCCGTCGCGGTCAGGCGATCGGTGATTTTCCAGTTGGCTTCGCCGAACACGGCATAGCTGTCGGCGCTGAAGCGAGTGTGGCCAGTGGTGCCGTATCCGTCGAGCAGGTTGGCGGGGACGGGCGTTGCCGAAGCGCCCGTCGTCGGCCCGATCAGCCAATAAGCCGCCGCTGGACCATAGATGCTGATGGGTTGGGCGGAGATGGTCTGCGTGTAGAAATACAGGCCCGCGACATAACCCAGCCGATGATCGCCATTGGATGCGATACGCAGTTCCTGGCTATACTGGTCCTGCCGTGACGGGATGTGCTGGGTAAGCTGGATGGGGATGCCGGTATAGTCCCGGTCGTTATCCGCATCCCAGTTCCAGAAACGCCAGGCACTGATCGAGGTGAAGGTGGCCGCGCCCAGATTCCAGTCGGCAATCAGCGACACGCCACCTTCGTTGGTGTCAACGCCAAGCTGCGCGTCGATGTCGGTCAGTCGATCATAGGGATTGGTGCTCGGCGGGGCATAAGCACCTCCCGGTGCATTGGCGGCGAGGTAGGGATATCGCCGCGTCGCCGGACGCAGGCTTTGTCCCACTCGCAGATAGACCTGCGTGCAACATTCGCTTTTGAAATTGGTGAAATCGGCAATGGCGCGCAACGACAGGTCAGGCGCGGGTCTCCACAGCAATTGTCCGCGGACCGCTTCGTTGCCCAGGTTATTCTGCTTGCGACCGATGCGGACGTTGTACAGCACCCCGTCGCGGCGCGTGACCACGCCCGACAAGCGGAACGCCAGCGTGTCGCCGATGATCGGACCGGAGGCCGACGCTTTCGCCTGGACATAGTTGTAATTGCCGTAGGACAGCTCCTCGGTGGCCCGCGGCGTGAAGGTCGGTTCGCGGCTGGAGATGCTGATGGCGCCCGCGGTTGTGTTTTTGCCGAACAGCGTACCTTGCGGCCCACGCAGCACCTCGATGCGTTCAATGTCTGAAAAGTCGAACGCCGCCGTGGCAGGGCGACCGTGATAGACTTGGTCGACATAGAAACCGACGCCCGACTCCAGTCCGTCATTGGCCTGGCTGACCGCGACGACGCTGCTTCCCAGCCCGCGAATGGTGAAGGCGGTATTGCGCGGATTGGCGGAACTGTAGTTGAGCGCAGGCACCAGCAGGCTCAATTGCTGGGTGTTGACGGTGTAGGAACGATCGATCAGCTCGCCACCGATCACGGACAGTGCAGCGGGCACGCGCGCCGCATCCTCTGGCCGCCTGCGCGCCGTGACGATCACGTCGGGCAATGATGACAAGTCGACGGACGAGGCGTCGGCGACATCGTTGTTGTCGGCTGCTGCGGGCTGTTCATTCGTGGTTCGCGCCACCGCCGCTCCGGGTAAAATCAAGGCAGCGGCGCTCAGCAAAGCAGCGAAACCAATGTTTTTTGGCACGGAAACCCCCGGTTGGCGCCTTGTCGGCGACTCGATATATATACACGTATATAATGCAAAGGCCGATTTGGTTAATGCGAATTGCGGGTCGCCTGCTCCGACGCCGCATTCCTGCGGGCAACGGGAGATGCTGTCGTGGACCTGACCTGCGGGATCGCCTAGGGGGAAGCCGTATATGCGTGGGAATAGAGAATGATCGGCATGATGCGGCGGGCACTCGCCTGGTTGGTGCTGTTGGCAATGGCCGTTTGTGGCCAAGCGGGGATGGCGGGTGCGCCGCGCGCGCCGTTGGTGCTTGCCGCCGCCAGCCTGCAGGAATCATTGAGCGAGGCAGCCGATCGTTGGGCAGCGACGGGCCATCCACGACCGGTCATTTCGTTTGCGGCGTCTTCGACCCTCGCGCGTCAGATTACCGCGGGGGCACCTGCCGATCTGTTCGTATCCGCCGACGAACCGTGGATGGACGATCTTGCCCGGCGCGGATTGATCGTACCGGCAACTCGCGTGGCGTTTCTGGGCAATGCGCTGGTGCTGGTCGCGCCAGCAGCCAGCCGCGCCCGTGTCGACATGCGCAATCCAGCAAAACTCGCGGCGCTTATCAATGGCGGTGCGCTGGCGATGGCGGACATCGACAGCGTACCCGCGGGCAAATATGGCAAAGCGGCGCTGGGCGCTTTGGGTATCTGGGAACGGGTGCAGGGCCATGTGGTGCGCGCCGACAATGTCCGCGGTGCGCTGGCGCTGGTCGAACGCGGCGCCGCGCCGCTGGGGATTGTCTATGCAACCGACGCACGCGCTTCAAAGTCGGTGCGGATCATCGGCGTGTTTCCCGCGACCAGCCATCCGCCCGTCACTTATCCCGTCGCTCGCCTGAAGGGATCGACCAACCCGGAGGGCGAAAGGTTTCGCCGCTTCCTGCTGTCGGGCGCGGGTAAGAATGTTTTTGTCCGTTACGGCTTCAGTGTAAGATAGGCCGATGTTGGACGCCGCCGACTGGCAGATCATCCTGCTGACGTTGCAGGTCGGCGCGCTGGCCATGGCGGTGACGCTGCCCATCGCCTTTGCCATTGCCTGGCTGCTGGCGCGGGTGCGCTTTCCGGGCAAGGTGGTTGTCGATGCGCTGGTCCATTTGCCGCTGGTGTTGCCGCCCGTGGTGACCGGGTGGATATTGCTGCTGCTGTTCGCGCCGAACGGTGTACTGGGGCATTGGCTCATGGCGTGGTTCGGCGCGACGGTGCTGTTCAAATGGACGGGCGCGGCGATTGCATCGGGCGTCATGGCGTTGCCGTTGATGGTCCGTGCGATTCGCCTGTCGATCGAGGCGGTGGATCAGCGACTGGAAAGTGCCGCGCGAGTGCTGGGCGCGGGGCGTTGGCGCGTTTTCCGGGACGTTACGTTGCCGCTTGCGATGCCTGGGGTTCTGGCCGGGCTGGTGCTGGGTTTTGCGCGGTCGATTGGTGAATTCGGCGCGACCATCACCTTTGTTTCCAATGTGCCGGGTGAGACGCAGACCTTGCCGCTTGCCATCTATTCCGCGTTGCAATTGCCTGATGGCGATGCCGCGGTGATCCGGCTGGCACTGGTCGCGGTGGCGTTGTCGCTTGGCGCGTTGGTCGCCTCTGAAGCGTTGGCCCGACGGGCGGGGCGGGGGCTGCATGTCCTTTGATATCGATATCGCCGGACGGGCAGGGGGTGAAGGCGAGGCCAATATCGCCGTCAAGATCCACGCCGCTGATGGCCTGACCGTGCTGTTCGGACCATCAGGTGTCGGCAAGACCAGCGTTCTCAACATGGTAGCCGGGCTGATCCAGCCAGTGCGCGGGCATATCCGGGTCGATGGTGAGACACTGTTTGACGCTGCTACCGGGATCGACGTGCCCCCTGAGCACCGCCGCATGGGCTATGTCTTTCAGGACGCGCGACTGTTCCCGCACATGACGGTGCGGCGCAATCTGCTCTACGGGCGTCGGTTTGCACCGGTGGCGGACCGCCTGCTGGCGGTGGAGGATGTCGTCAATTTTCTGGGGATTGGCCACCTGCTCGATCGTTGGCCGCGCAGCCTGTCGGGTGGGGAGGCGCGGCGGGTGGCGATTGGCCGCGCGCTGCTGGGCGCGGCGCGATCGTTGTTGCTCGATGAGCCATTGTCGTCACTCGATCATGCCCGGCGCGATGAGATCATGCGCGCAATCGAGCATATCCGTGACGTACTGAAATTGCCGATCCTGATGGTGACGCACGACGCAGGCGAAGCGGAACGCCTGGCGACGCGGATCATCCGCCTTTAATTCACCCCGCCGCCAGGGCCCGGTCCTCTTTCGCCGCCGTCGGCAAACGACATGACGCGTAACGAAAAACCGCCGCCCGGTTGCCCGGACGGCGGCTTTTCGATTTCAACCTGGCGTTGGTTCCGGGTGGAACCAGCGATTATTCCTTGATCAGGTAATCGCCAGCATCCGCATCGGTGCCGGTGCCCGAAGTGATGACTTCACCCAGTGGATCGTCGCCCGTGTCGTCCCGAACGTCACGCACCAGTTCCGCTGCTCGTTCCTCAGCGGCCGAATTCGGCGCGATCAGGACTTCCTGCAGGCGGCGCTGCTGCACGCGCAGTGCGGCATCGCGGCTGTTGGCGACAACGCGCAGGCGGTTCATGCCTGCGCCGGTGCCCGCCGGGATCAAACGCCCGACGATGACGTTTTCCTTCAGGCCGATCAGCGCATCCTGCTTGCCCTGAACCGCAGCTTCGGTGAGCACGCGGGTCGTTTCCTGGAACGAAGCCGCCGAGATGAAGCTGCGGGTCTGCAGCGACGCCTTGGTGATGCCCAGCAGGATCGGCTTGCCCTGAGCGGGTTGCTTGCCCGCTTCCAGCTTGGCGTTGAAGTCGTCCATTTCCTCGCGGTCGACCTGTTCGCCTGCCAGCAGCGTGGTGTCGCCGCCATCGGTGATTTCAACCTTCTGCAGCATCTGACGAACGATCGTCTCGATGTGCTTGTCGTTGATCTTCACGCCCTGCAAGCGATAGACTTCCTGGATTTCGCTGACCAGATATTCGGCCAGCGGCTCGATGCCGAGCACTTCCAGAATGTCGTGAGGATCGGGTGAGCCACCGATCAGGTTGTCGCCACGCTTGACGTAATCGCCTTCCTGAACGTCGATCACCTTCGACTTCGGCACCAGATATTCGACGACGTCGCCGCCATCCTCCGGCTGGATGCCGATCTTGCGCTTCGCCTTGTAATCCTTGCCGAACACCACGCGGCCCGAGACCTTGGCGATGATCGCGTTTTCCTTGGGCTTGCGTGCTTCGAACAACTCGGCAACGCGCGGCAGACCGCCGGTGATGTCGCGGGTCTTGGCAGCTTCGCGGCTGACACGAGCCAGAACGTCGCCGGCGAATACGGTTGCACCGTCTTCGATCGACAGCGTTGCACCCGCCGCCAGCATGTAGCGGCCTGCTTCGCCCGAACCATCGTCGAGCAGGGTCAGGCGCGGACGCAGATCCTCCTTCGATTTGGCGGCGGCGCGATATTCGGTCACGACGCGCTGGGTAATGCCGGTAGCTTCGTCAACCTGTTCGGTCAGCGTCTTGCCGTCCAGCAGGTCGACATATTTCACGATACCCGGGTTTTCCGTAATCACCGGCATGGTGAACGGATCCCATTCGGCCATCCGATCGCCCTTGGCCACCGTCGCGCCGTTTTCGTGCATGACATAGGCGCCATAGGGGATGCGGTGGACCGCACGCTCACGGCCATCGGCATCGATGATCGCGAGTTCGCCCGAGCGGCTGAGCACCACGCGGCGGCCGCGCTGGTCTTCGATCAGGCGCAGGTCACGATATTCGATCGTGCCGTCGCTGGTCGCTTCCAGGTTGGACTGTTCGTTGAGCTGTGCCGCGCCGCCGATGTGGAAGGTACGCATCGTAAGCTGCGTGCCTGGCTCACCAATCGACTGTGCCGCAATAACGCCAACCGCTTCGCCGATGTTGACCGGCGTGCCGCGAGCAAGGTCGCGGCCATAGCATTTGGCGCAGACGCCGATCTTGGTTTCGCAAACCAGCGGCGACCGGATCTTGACGGCCTGAACGCCAACCGCCTCAATCTGGGCGACCATCGGTTCGTCGAGCAGGGTGCCGATCGGGATCACGATCTCGTTGGTCTTCGGATCGATGATGTCCTCTGCCGTGGTACGGCCCAGGATGCGTTCCGCCAGCGAAGCGATGGTCGAACCGCCCTGCACGATCGCGCGCATTTCCAGCGCCCGGGTCGTGCCGCAATCGATCTCGACGATCACGCAATCCTGGCTGACATCGACCAGACGGCGCGTCAGGTAACCCGAGTTTGCCGTCTTGAGCGCGGTGTCGGCCAGACCCTTGCGGGCGCCGTGGGTCGAGTTGAAATATTCAAGGACGGTCAGACCTTCCTTGAAGTTCGAGATGATCGGCGTTTCGATGATCTCACCCGACGGCTTGGCCATCAGGCCGCGCATACCGGCGAGCTGCTTGATCTGTGCTTGCGAACCGCGAGCACCCGAGTGGGCCATCATGTAGATCGAGTTGATCGGCATTTCACGGCCCGTCACGGGGTCATGCTTTACCGCCTTGATCTCGTCCATCATGGCGCCGGCAACCTGGTCACCGCAACGCGACCAGGCGTCGATCACCTTGTTGTACTTTTCCTGCTGGGTAATCAGGCCGTCCTGATACTGCTGCTCGTAATCCTTCACGAGCGTGCGGGTTTCTTCGACCAGTTTGATCTTGGCGACCGGGATGACCATGTCGTCCTTGCCGAACGAAATGCCGGCCTTGAACGCGTGGCGGAAACCGAGCGTCATGATCGCGTCGGCGAACAGCACGGTCTCCTTCTGACCGGTATGACGATAGACCTCGTCGATCACGTCGCCTACGTCCTTCTTGGTCAACAGGCGATTGACGATGTCGAACGGCACCTTGTGGCTCTTGGGCAGGCATTCGCCCAGCAGCATCCGGCCCGGCGTCGTTTCGTACCGCTTCAGGTAAGAATTGCCCTGCTCGTCGGTCTGCGGCACGCGGCTGATGATCTTGGTGTGCAGCGTCACTGCCCCGGCGTTGATCGCCTGGTGCACTTCCGCCATGTCCGCGATCAACATGCCTTCGCCGGGTTCCTTCTCCTTCATCATGGAGAGGTAATAGAGACCCAGCACCATGTCCTGCGACGGCACGATGATCGGCTTGCCGTTGGCGGGGGACAGGATGTTGTTGGTCGACATCATCAGGACGCGCGCTTCGAGCTGGGCTTCCAGCGACAGCGGAACGTGAACGGCCATCTGGTCACCGTCGAAGTCGGCGTTGAAGGCCGAGCAGACCAGCGGGTGAAGCTGGATCGCCTTGCCCTCGATCAGCACCGGCTCGAACGCCTGAATGCCGAGGCGGTGGAGCGTCGGTGCGCGGTTGAGCATCACGGGGTGTTCGCGGATAACTTCATCCAGGATGTCCCAGACTTCCTTGCGCTCCTTCTCGACCCACTTCTTCGCCTGCTTGAGGGTCATCGAGAGACCCTTGGCATCGAGGCGGGCGTAGATGAACGGCTTGAACAGTTCGAGCGCCATCTTCTTGGGCAGGCCGCACTGGTGCAGCTTCAGCTCCGGACCGGTCACGATGACCGAGCGGCCCGAATAGTCGACGCGCTTGCCCAGCAGGTTCTGGCGGAAACGGCCCTGCTTGCCCTTGAGCATGTCGGACAGCGACTTGAGCGGACGCTTGTTGGCGCCCGTGATGGTGCGACCACGACGGCCATTGTCGAACAGCGCGTCGACGGCTTCCTGCAACATGCGCTTTTCGTTGCGGACGATGATGTCCGGCGCGCGCAGCTCCATCAGCCGTTTGAGGCGGTTGTTGCGGTTGATGACGCGGCGATACAGATCGTTCAGATCCGACGTCGCAAACCGGCCACCGTCCAGCGGCACCAGCGGGCGCAGTTCGGGCGGGATGACCGGGATGACTTCCAGGATCATCCATTCGGGGCGGTTGCCTGAATCGATGAAGCTTTCAACGACCTTCAGCCGCTTGATGATCTTCTTGGGCTTCAGCTCCGACTTGGTAACGGCCAGTTCGTCGAGAAGCTGCTGGCGTTCGCCAACGAGATCAAGGCTTTCAAGCATGATGCGCACCGCTTCGGCGCCGATGCCGGCCGAGAACGCGTCTTCACCATATTGGTCCTGCGCGTCGAGCAGCTCGTCTTCGGTAAGAAGCTGGTACTTGTCGAGTGGGGTCAGACCCGGTTCGATGACGATGTAGGCTTCAAAGTAAAGCACGCGCTCAAGCTGCTTGAGCTGCATGTCCAGCAACAGGCCGATGCGCGACGGCAGCGACTTC
This sequence comes from Sphingomonas sp., assembly GCA_041659385.1. Taxonomy (GTDB): domain Bacteria; phylum Pseudomonadota; class Alphaproteobacteria; order Sphingomonadales; family Sphingomonadaceae; genus Sphingomonas. Next base: position 19,187 of record JBAZYJ010000024.1, on the reverse strand, counting down.
AGGAACCAGATGTGCGCGACCGGCGCGGCCAGCTCGATATGGCCCATGCGCTCACGCCGGACCTTCGAAACGGTGACCTCGACGCCGCACTTCTCGCAGACGATGCCCTTGTACTTCATGCGCTTGTACTTGCCGCACAGGCATTCGTAATCCTTGATCGGACCGAAGATGCGCGCGCAGAACAAGCCGTCACGCTCGGGCTTGAACGTGCGATAATTGATCGTTTCGGGCTTCTTGATCTCGCCGAACGACCACGACCGGATGCGGTCAGGCGAGGCAATGCCGATCTGGATCTGGTCAAAGGTTTCCGGCTTGGCGACCGGGTTTGCGAAATTGGTCAGTTCGTTCATTTCTTTTTCCCTCTGGAGGGTAAAATCTGGTCGGCGAAGGGGAGGGTGCTACCGGCGAAGGCAGCACCCGTGCCCATCATTCCGCCGCGATCGCGACGCCGTCCGAATCGACACCTGGTTCGTCGGTCTTCAACTCGACGTTGAGGCCCAGCGAGCGCATTTCCTTGACGAGCACGTTGAAGCTCTCAGGGATGCCCGCCTCGAAGGTGTCGTCGCCCTTGACGATCGCTTCATAGACCTTGGTGCGGCCGACGACATCGTCCGACTTCACCGTCAGCATTTCCTGCAAGGTGTACGCGGCGCCATAAGCCTGCAGCGCCCACACTTCCATTTCACCGAAGCGCTGGCCACCGAACTGGGCCTTGCCGCCCAGCGGCTGCTGGGTGACGAGGCTGTACGGCCCGATCGACCGGGCGTGGATCTTGTCATCGACCAAGTGGTGCAGCTTGAGCATGTAGATGATGCCCATCGTCACCTGACGATCGAACGCTTCACCCGTGCGGCCGTCATACAGCGTCGACTGGCCCGACGTATCGAGACCGGCCAGGCTGAGCATCGCCGACACATCGGCTTCGCGTGCGCCGTCGAACACCGGGGTCGCCATTGGCACGCCAGCCTTCAGGTTCTGCGCAAGATCAACGATCTCATCCGCGGTGCGCGCATCGATCTCGGCGACATATTGTTCGCCATAGACCGTCTTCAGCCGATCCTTGACCGCTTCCGGCATGGTGCCGGCCTTGGCGTCGGGATTGGCCTCACGCCATGCTTCGAGCGATTCCGTGATCTGCTTGCCCAAGCCGCGTGCGGCCCAGCCAAGGTGCGTCTCGAAAATCTGCCCGACGTTCATGCGCGACGGCACGCCCAGCGGGTTGAGCACGATGTCGGCAGGCGTACCGTCCGCGAGGAACGGCATGTCTTCCTGCGGCAGGATGCGGCTGATGACGCCCTTGTTGCCGTGACGGCCAGCCATCTTGTCGCCTGGTTGCAGCTTGCGCTTCACCGCGACGAACACCTTGACCATCTTCAGCACGCCTGGCGGCAACTCGTCGCCCTGTTCCAGCTTCGCACGGCGATCGTGGAACTTGTCGGTGATGAGCTTCACTGCTTCGTCATACTGCGCCTTCACGGCTTCCAGGTGGCCCTGGATCGTGTCGTCGGCGACGGCGAACTTCCACCATTCGTGACGATCGACGCTGTCGAGCGTGGCGTCGTCGATTTCGACGCCCTTCTTCAGGCCCTTGGGCGTACCCGTCGCGGTCTGGCCCAGCAGCATGTCGCGCAGGCGGCTCCACGTTGCACGGTTCAGGATCGAACGTTCGTCGTCGGCGTCCTTCTTCAGGCGCTCGATTTCCTCACGCTCGATCGCCATCGCGCGCTCGTCCTTGTCGATGCCGTGACGGTTGAAGACGCGCACGTCGACAACGGTTCCGGCAACGCCCGGGGGCAGACGCAGCGAAGTGTCACGCACGTCGCTGGCCTTTTCACCGAAGATCGCGCGCAGCAGCTTTTCTTCTGGCGTCATCGGCGATTCACCCTTGGGGGTGATCTTGCCCGCCAGAATGTCGCCCGGCTCCACTTCGGCGCCGATATAGACGATGCCCGCTTCGTCGAGGTTGCGCAGCGCTTCCTCGCCGACGTTCGGAATGTCGCGCGTGATATCTTCCGGCCCAAGCTTGGTGTCGCGGGCCATGACTTCAAACTCCTCGATATGGATCGAGGTGAAAACGTCATCCTTCACGATCCGCTCTGAGATCAGGATGGAGTCTTCGTAGTTGTAGCCATTCCATGGCATGAACGCGACGAGCGTGTTCCGGCCAAGCGCCAGTTCACCCATCTCGGTCGAGGGGCCGTCGGCGATGATGTCGCCCTTGCGAACAACCTCGCCCACCTTCACCAGCGGACGCTGGTTGATGCAGGTCGACTGGTTGGACCGCTGGAACTTCATCAGCGTGTAGATGTCGACGCCCGACTTGCCGGGTTCGACTTCGTCGGTTGCGCGGATCACGATGCGGGTCGCGTCCACCTGGTCGACGATGCCCGAACGCTTCGCACCGATCGCGGCGCCGGAGTCGCGCGCCACGGTTTCTTCCATGCCGGTGCCGACGAACGGCGCCTCGGCACGGACGAGCGGCACGGCCTGACGCTGCATGTTCGATCCCATCAGCGCCCGGTTGGCGTCATCGTTTTCCAGGAACGGAATGAGCGATGCGGCAACCGAGACGAGCTGCTTGGGGCTGACGTCCATCAGCGTGATGTGGTCTCGCGGCGCCATCAGGAATTCGCCCGCTTCACGCGACGAAACCAGGTCTTCGACGAAATGACCGTCCTCGGTCAGTTCGGCGTTGGCCTGTGCGATCGTGTGCTTGGCTTCTTCCATGGCCGACAGATAGACGACCTCGTTGGTCACCTTGTTGTCGATCACCTTGCGGTACGGCGTTTCGATGAAGCCGTATTTGTTGACCCGGCTGAAGCTGGCCAGCGAGTTGATCAGGCCGATGTTCGGGCCTTCCGGCGTTTCAATCGGGCAGATACGGCCATAGTGCGTCGGGTGAACGTCGCGGACTTCGAAACCTGCGCGCTCACGGGTAAGCCCGCCCGGCCCAAGTGCCGAAACGCGGCGCTTGTGCGTCACTTCGGACAGCGGGTTGGTCTGATCCATGAACTGCGAAAGCTGCGACGAGCCGAAGAATTCGCGCACCGCGGCGACCGCAGGCTTCGCATTGATCAGGTCGTTCGGCATGACGGTCGACACATCGACCGAAGACATGCGCTCCTTGACCGCGCGTTCCATGCGCAACAAGCCGACGCGATACTGGTTTTCCAGCAATTCGCCCACCGAACGAACGCGGCGGTTGCCGAGATTGTCGATGTCGTCGATTTCGCCCTTGCCATCCTTCAGGTTGACGAGCGTCTTGACGACTTCGAGAATATCTTCGGTGCGCAGCGTCGTCACCGTGTCCTCGACATCGAGGTCAAGGCGCATGTTGAGCTTGACGCGGCCCACTGCCGACAGATCGTAGCGATCGGGATCGAAGAACAGGCCGGAGAACAGCGACTCCGCGGTTTCCAGCGTCGGCGGTTCGCCAGGGCGCATGACGCGATAGATATCGCTCAGGGCCTGTTCGCGCTCTTCGGCCTTGTCGGCCTTCAGCGTGTTGCGAATCCACGGACCGGTGGTGACATGATCGATGTCGAGCAGTTCGATGCGATCGATACCGGCCTTGTCGAGCAGTTCCAGGTTTTCCGCCGTCACCTCGTCACCAGCTTCGATGTAAATCTCGCCAGTGGTTTCGTTGATGAGATCATAGGCCGAATAATGGCCGTAGATTTCCTCGGTGGGGATCAGCAGTGTGACGAGGCCGTCCTTCGCTGCCTTGTTGGCGGCGCGCGGACTGATCTTCTGGCCGGTCGGGAACACGATTTCGCCGGACTTCGAATCGACGATATCGAATGCCGGCTTCACGCCGCGCCAGCTTTCGGCCGCGAACGGGATTTCCCAACCATTGTTCGCGCGAACAAAGGTCACGCGATTGTAGAAATAGTTGAGGATATCTTCCGAATTCAGGCCCAGCGCATACAGCAGGCTGGTGACCGGCAGCTTGCGCTTGCGATCGATGCGGACGTTGACGATGTCCTTGGCATCAAATTCGAAATCGAGCCACGAGCCGCGATACGGAATGACGCGCGCCGCGAACAGATATTTGCCCGACGCGTGGGTCTTGCCGCGATCATGGTCGAACAGGACGCCTGGCGAACGGTGCATCTGGCTGACGATCACGCGTTCGGTGCCGTTGATGAAGAAGGTGCCGTTCTGCGTCATGAGCGGCATGTCGCCCATGTAAACGTCCTGCTCCTTGATATCGAGGACCGAGCGGGCTTCGGTATCGGGATCGACCTCGAACACGATCAGGCGAAGCGTGACGCGCATCGGCGCTGCATAGGTGATGCCGCGCTGACGGCATTCGTCCACGTCGAATTTCGGCTGTTCAAGCTCGTAATTCACGAAATCCAGCTCGGCAGTCCCTGCGAAGTCGCGGATCGGGAACACGCTGCGCAGCGTCTTTTCCAGGCCGGAGACATAGCCGATCGACGGATCGGAGCGGAGGAACTGTTCGTAGGATTCGCGCTGAACCTCGATCAGGTTCGGCATCTGCACCACTTCGTGGATGTTGCCGAACACCTTGCGGATGCGCCGCTTTGCGGTGCCGCCTTCGATCGCTTTTGTCGCCATTGGGTTTATTTGCCCTTATGTCTAGTTTGCGTCAGCCAAAATTCGGTTCCGGAAAAAAGCGCCTCCGGATCAGGCACGCGAACAGACGCAAAAAGCTGCGCATCCCCGAAATTGTCCGGAGAACCGCAGTTTTGGCGTCTATTAAGCCAGCAGCTTCCCATACGATCAGTGCGCTGCGCGACGGCGCACCCTTGCCCGGAAACTGAGGTGGATGAGCCATATAGGAGCGGGGCAGGCGGATGTCAAACACGCCTTCCCATCAATTCCGGCGCAACCAGGCTATCCCGCCGGCCCGATTGAGTTGCGATTGGTGCGCTTGGCGTCGCCGTCGCGGCGGGGGTTGCATCCAGGACCCGTGCCGGGTCACTATCCGGCCACCACGCCCGACAGGGGAATCTCGCCGAACATGAAGAAATTGCTGCTTTCCGCCGCCATCGCCTGCGTATTGCTGGCCCCCGCTGCTGCCCAGGACATGGGGGCGGGTGGAGACATTCCAGCCAAGTTCACGCCCCCGATCAGGAACCGCGACTATATCAAGCGCGAGGTCATGATCCCGATGCGTGACGGGGTGAAACTGCACACTGTCATTGTCATCCCCAAGGGCGCGCAGGATGCGCCGATCGTCCTGACGCGCACGCCTTATAATGCCGATGCGCGGGCCAATCGGGTGGACAGCCCAAATATGCTGTCCACCCTGCCGTTGTCAGACGAGGCGTTCGTGAAGGCGGGGTACATCCGCGTTTATCAGGACGTTCGCGGCAAATATGGGTCGGAAGGCGAATATGTCGTCACGCGCCCGCCGGTAGGGCCGCTTAACTCGACCAAGGTCGATCATGTGACCGATGCGTGGGACACGATCGACTGGCTGGTCAACAAGGCGAACCTGCCACAGTCGAATGGCAAGGTCGGGATGATCGGTTCGTCCTATGAAGGGTTTACGGTGGTGATGGCGCTGCTCCATCCGCACCCGGCACTGAAGGTCGCGGCGCCGGAAAGCCCGATGATCGACGGCTGGATGGGTGACGACTGGTTCCATTACGGCGCGTTCCGCCTGGCCAATATCGGCTGGATCGCCGGGCAGACCGGCTACAAGGGGCGCGGCGAGGAGCCGCCTTCCGGCATGTACGATGATTATGACCAGTTCCGCGAAGTCGGCTCGGCGGGCGACTGGGCCAAGAAATCAGGTTTCGACCAGTTCCCCGCCTGGCGGCGCATGGTCGATCACGCGGCTTATGATGGCTGGTGGCAAGGGCAGGCGCTGGACAAGCTGATGGCGGCCAATCCGTCCAACGTCCCCACCATCTGGGAACAGGGGCTGTGGGACCAGGAGGACATGTGGGGTGCGGTTCACAGTTTTGAGGCTTTGAAAGCGGCGGGGCACCTGGCCAACAATTATCTCGTCATGGGGCCGTGGCGGCATAGCCAGATCAACCGGGTCGGTCGTGAATTGGGGCCGTTCCAGTGGAATGGCGACACCGCCGCGCAATTCCGCGAGGAAATGGTGCTGCCGCTGTTCAATCAGTATCTGAAGGATGGTCCGGCGGCCAAGCTGTCGCACGTCGCCATCTATAACACGGGCGAAAATCACTGGGACCATTTGGGCGATTGGCCGCTTTCCTGCCAGCAGGGCTGCGCGTCGCCGATGAAGCCGATTTACCTGCGAGAGGATGGCGGGCTGGATTTCACCAAGGGCGGGGCAGGGGGTGACAGCTATGTCTCCGATCCGGCCAAGCCCGTGCCGCATCTGCCGCGCCCGGTGAATTTCAACGATGGTCGCTGGGGCGACTGGCTGGTGCAGGATCAGCGCAGCTATGACGGTCGACCCGATGTAATGACCTATGAAGGCCCGGTGCTGACCAGGGCGGTTCGGGTATCGGGCGCGCCGATTGCCGATATCTTTGCGAAAACCACCGGCACCGACGGCGATTTCGTGGTGAAGGTGGTCGACGTCTTCCCGCAGGAAAATGCCGCTGACCCCAAAATGGGCGGCTATCAGCTTGCGATCAGCCTCGACATTTTCCGCGGCCGGTATCGGGACAGCTTTGAACATCCCAGCGCGATTCCGGCGAACAAGGTACAGGAATACAAGTTCCGCCTGCCGACCGTGAACCATGTCTTCCAGCCGGGCCACCGGATCATGGTGCAGATCCAGTCGACCTTGTTCCCGGTCTATGATCGCAACCCGCAGAAGTTCGTGCCCAACATCTTCCTGGCAAAAAAGGAGGATTACCAGAAAGCGACGATCACGCTGGTGCGCGGCGGGGCAACGCCAAGCGCGGTGTGGCTGCCGGTGACGACGAGGCAATGACGGTGGGGCAATAAAGTCACCTCCGGTCCGGCAATGCCGTGGCGGCAGTGTCGTTGAATTGGTGATTCGAGCTGCAATTGAACAATAGACCTGACGAGGGCGAATTGGCTGTCCGGGGCCGATCTTCGATGGTGGCCGGTTTTGGAATTTATCGATAATCAATATAACTATTGACGATAAGCGATATTGATATATCGTTTATCGATATATGGAGGTGTTGATGTCGGCTCTACCCATGCCCGCTGTCACGCGACGGGTTATCCAGGTGACAATAGCGGTCAATTTGTTGCTCGGGATGGGATTTGCCGTCGCGTTGCTGCTTTCCTGGCCAATGAACGCGGCGCTCATCGGCCAGTTGCGCTTGAAATATGGGGAGGCGGCGAACATCTCCGGCATTGCCTGGTCGTTCCGCGTGGCTTTGCTGATCGGTATTCCGGCGGTCGTGATCGTCGATCGTATGTTGCGCCTGTTGCTCCAGTTGCTGGCCAGCGCGGCGCGGGGTGATCCGTTTGTGGCGGCGAATGCCGGCAGGCTGGAATATCTCGCCTGGCTGATGGTCGCGTTGCAGGTGTTGAACCTTGGCTGGGGCGGGTTGATCGCCTGGCTCCACTGGCTCCATGCCGAAACCGCGACCTGGCAACCCGATTTTGGCGGCTGGTTGACGGTGTTGTTGCTGTTCGTGCTTGCCCAGGTCTTTCGCGCGGGAACGGTCATGCGCGACGAGCTTGCGATGACGGTCTGAGCTGATGGCAGTTATCGTGACCCTGGATGACATGCTGCATCAGCGGCGCATGACGCTGACCGAGTTGGCGGAGGCGGTGGATATCTCGCTTGCCAACTTGTCGATCCTGAAGACCGGCAAGGCGCGGGCGATCCGCTTTTCAACGTTGGACGCGATTTGCCGCGTGCTGGCATGTCAGCCAGGGGATATTTTGCGGTTTGAGGAAGGGGAATGATGAAGCGGTTTTTTGCCGATTGGGGCGGGTCGCTTGCCGATGGGTGGCGCGTGTTGCGGGCGCTTCCTTGGCTGATCGTTGCGATGATCGCGATCGAAATGGCGCAGCATGTCGTGGAGGTGTCGACTGGCTTCCTGTCGGCCGACGCCGCGGTCCGGCATGCCGCGGGCCTGCATCCGCTGCGCATGGCCTTGGGCTGGCCGAAAATGTTGGCGACATGGGCACTGGCCGCTTTTGCGATCCGCTATCTGGTGCTGGGCGATGCGGCAGCGGCACTGCGCGTGCCGGCGCGCGCGTGGCGACGCTATGCGGGCGTGGTGCTGTTTCAGCTCATTCCATTCGTGGCAATTCTTTATGCCGAACCGATCGTGACGACGTTGGGACTGACTCCGGTTGCCACTTGGGTGCTCCGGATACGGCTCGCTTTTGGCTTGGCCCAGCAATTGTTCGAACCGTTGCTATTCTTGTGGTTCGTCAACGCGGCGATCGGGACGACTGGCTTTGGCCCTATCGCCTCCGCGCGGGTGACGCGGTGGTGGTATTTCTGGGGACTGTTGCTCGTGTTCGTGACGCGGCTGCCGTTCAACCTCCTGCATCAGGTGCTCAATCGTTGGCCGGTCGGGCATCCGGCGGTGGTGTTGTGGCCGCTATTGGCGATCGATGCGATGCTGGTCGGCGTGATGGTGGTAACGATCGCGGCGGCGCAGGTCCGTGCCGCGCGCCTCGTCGTGGAGCGTCGGGGCATTCCCTTGCTGGCCGAACGCTGACGCAAGAAGGGCGGCTCCGTTGCTGGAGCCGCCCTTCTTGTTTGGCGAGCCGCCATGGGCAAAGCCCATGGCGTCGAACAGCCCGAGGGCTGTCGGCCGGCCTTGCGGGAGGTGCGCGCAGCGTGCGCTGCGCGTGCCCCCGCTGCGGCTTACTTGAGTTCGACGGTCGCGCCAGCTTCTTCAAGCTGCTTCTTGACCTTCTCGGCTTCGTCCTTCGACACGCCTTCCTTGACGGCCTTGGGAGCGGATTCGACCAGCGTCTTGGCTTCGGTCAGGCCCAGGCCGGTGATGGCGCGGACTTCCTTGATGACGTTGATCTTCTTGCCGCCGTCGCCGGTCAGGATGACGTCGAATTCGGTCTTTTCTTCGACTGCTGCCGCAGCCGCGCCGCCACCGGCGGGTGCTGCAACTGCAACCGCTGCTGCGGCCGAGACGCCCCACTTCTCTTCGAGAAGCTTCGAAAGTTCAGCCGCCTCGAGGACGGTCAGTTCGCTAAGCTGGTCAACCAGCGCGTTCAGGTCTGCCATGTAAATTCTCCACTATGTTCAATCTGAAACCCCGGGATAGTCCGGGGCACTGAAACGAAATTAAGCTGCTTCTTTTTCGCTGTAGGCGTTGAAGACGCGTGCGAGCTGAGCCGCCGGAGCCTGCGTGATCGAAGCCAGCTTCTGGGCCGGAGCCTGAATGAGGCCAACGATCTTGGCACGCAGTTCGTCCAGCGACGGCATCGTCGCAAGAGCCTTCACACCATCAACGTCGAGAAGTGTCGCGCCCATCGAGCCGCCCACGATTTCGAACTTGTCGTTCGTCTTCGCAAAGTCGACTGCCACCTTGGCAGCCGCAACGGGATCGATGGAAGTGGCGATACCGACCGGCCCGGTGAGCAAATCGCTCAGCGGAAGATAATCGGTGCCGTCGAGCGCGATCTTGGCAAGCTTGTTCTTCGCGACCTTGTAGCTCGCACCAGCGTCACGCAGCTTGTTGCGAAGCTCGGTCGACTGGGCAACAGTCAGGCCGTGGTTACGGGTGACAACCACCACGCCCACTTCAGCAAAAGTCTTGTTCAGCTCGGCGACGAACTCGGCCTTTTCAGCACGATCCATGCCATTCTCCACGTTCAAAAGTCCGCCATGCGTTACCGCCGGGCGGACCGGTTAAACCGGCGCGCACGGGGGACAACCCCCGCGCGTGCCGGGCTATCCGTTCGATGGGGCATGGGAGCATGGGCCACCATAGCGGGCGGCGCGAGCAGACCGGGCAGCACGCACAAGGCGCGGGACCGGCGAAATTCCATTCCCCGTCTAGGCAGGCAATTAAGCGGGAAACCCGCACCTGCTGTCTCGGACGGAATCCTCGTCCGGCCACTAGGGACCGCACAGGATGCGGGCGGGCACATAACCCGATTGGCGGGAAAGTCAATCGATCCTCTTGCCTCGCCGGGCGAAACGCCGGGCCAGCCCGATCGGTCATCAATGGGAACCGGGCGGATGGAAATGGCACCCTGGCACGAGAGCCGCCGACCAAATCCGGCAACAAAAGCTACTGTAACTCACCCTCGACCATCAAGTTGCGATGCGACCGGCAAGATTGGAATTCCCATCGCCACCGGCTGCGCGACGGTTCGGCCGACCCGCAGTCACAGAATCGTAAGTGCCTATATTGAGAGATTTAGGTTGGTGGAATTTGATGGTATCATCGCCCGTCCCGGACTGGATTGGCACCGGAGGCGGCTGGTTGGATGCCCATCGTCCGATTTGACGAAGATCAAGGGCGGCCTGCCATTACCGCGCCATTGCCCGATGGTCCTAAAACTAGGGGTGGGCAATGGAAACGACGACGGTCGCACGGGCGGGGATATGGTTGATCCTTGCATTTGTCGCGGTTGGTTGCGCAATCGGCGCGGCTGACTGGGGCTTTTCAGTGCATATGATGATTGCTGCTGGCGCTGCGACGCTGGCGGCCTTCGGCACGATGGCACGGTATAATTTCGGCGGCGCATCCGTCGATCAGAGCAGTCGTTATTATGACGAGGTGGTTCGCTGGGGCGTCATCGCCACGGTGTTCTGGGGGCTGGTTGGTTTCCTGGCCGGGTTGTTCATCGCCTTGCAGCTCACCTTTCCGTTGCTCAATTTTCCCACCGAATTCACCACTTTCGGGCGGTTGCGGCCGCTGCATACCTCGGCGGTGATTTTCGCGTTTGGCGGCAATGCGCTGCTGGCGACGAGTTTCTATATCGTTCAGCGCACCTGCCGCGCACGGTTGTTCGCGCCGGGCCTTGCCCGCTTCGTATTCTGGGGATACCAGCTTTTCATCGTGCTGGCCGCCAGCGGCTATGTGATGGGCATTACCGAAGCACGCGAATATGCCGAGCCCGAATGGTATGTCGATATCTGGCTGACGATCGTCTGGGTCAGCTACCTGGTCGTGTTTGGCGGGACGATCCTGAAACGGTCAGAACCCCACATCTACGTCGCAAACTGGTTCTTCCTGGCGTTCATCATCACCGTGGCGATGCTGCACCTGGTGAACAACCTGACGGTGCCGGTGTCGTTCCTGGGATCAAAATCCTATTCGGCCTTTTCCGGGGTGCAGGATGCGCTGACCCAGTGGTGGTATGGCCATAACGCGGTGGGCTTCTTCCTGACCGCGGGCTTCCTGGGCATGATGTATTACTTCGTGCCCAAGCAAGCCGAACGGCCGGTCTATAGCTATCGGCTGTCGATCGTGCACTTCTGGTCGCTGATCTTCCTCTACATCTGGGCCGGCCCGCACCATCTGCATTACACGGCGTTGCCCGACTGGGCGCAGACGCTGGGCATGGTGTTCTCGATCATGCTGTGGATGCCAAGCTGGGGCGGCATGATCAACGGCCTGATGACGCTGAACGGCGCGTGGGACAAGATCCGTACCGATCCCATCATCCGCATGATGGTGGCCGCGCTCGCCTTCTACGGCATGTCGACCTTTGAAGGCCCGATGATGTCGGTGAAGGCGGTCAATTCGCTCAGCCACTATACCGACTGGACGATCGGCCACGTTCATTCCGGCGCATTGGGATGGAACGGCATGATTACCTTCGCCGCGCTTTATTACATGACGCCGCGCCTCTGGGGCCGCCAGCGGCTTTATTCGCTGCGCATGGTCAACTGGCACTTCTGGTGCTCGACGCTTGGCATCGTGCTCTATGCGGCATCGATGTGGGTGGCGGGCATCACCGAAGGGTTGATGTGGCGGGAATATGGGCAGGACGGATACCTGGTCTATTCCTTCGCCGAAGTCGTGAAGGTGTTGCATCCCTATTACCTGATCCGGGCGACCGGCGGGCTGCTCTACCTGGCAGGTGGGATCATCATGGCGGTCAACATCTGGCTGACCATTGCCGGCAAGATCCGCGCCGAAGCACCGATGACAGAAACCCCGTTCGACGCGAGCCGCGACCACCCGCTGGTTGCCGTGGCCGCCGAATAAGGACACCAGACCCATGGCAATCAACATTTTCCAAGGCCACAAGGTCATCGAGCGGAATGTCACGCTGCTTGGCGTGCTGGCGCTCGTCACCGTGGCAATCGGCGGCATCGTCGAAATCGCGCCGTTGTTCTGGATCCAGTCGACGGTGACCAAGGTGGAGGGCGTCCGACCCTACACTCCGCTCGAACTGGCGGGGCGCGACATCTATGTCCGCGAAGGCTGCTATGGCTGCCACAGCCAGATGATCCGCCCATTCCGCGACGAGACCGAACGTTACGGCCATTACAGCCTGGCGGCGGAGAGCATGTACGACCATCCGTTCCAATGGGGATCGAAACGGACCGGGCCGGACCTGGCGCGCGTTGGCGGGCGTTATTCGGATGAATGGCACGTCCAGCATCTGAGTGATCCGCGTTCGGTGGTGCCGGAATCGATCATGCCGCCCTATGCATTCCTCGCCTCGCGCGATTTGGATGGCAAGCAGATGGCGGCTCATCTGACCGCGCTACGCCGGGTTGGCGTTCCGTACAGCGACGAGGAGATCAAGCAGGCGGAAGCCGATTTCCAGACGCAGGCGACGGGCGAGGGCGATACCGCCGGCCTGGCCAAGCGCTATCCCAAGGCGCAGGCGCGCGATTTCGACGGCAATCCCAACCGCATTACCGAGATGGATGCGCTGGTTGCCTATCTCCAGGGGTTGGGCACCCAAGTCGACTTCAAGGCGGCCGAGGCACAGGAGAAGCCGGAATGAGCGCTTATGACGTACTGCGCCACTTCGCCGATAGCTGGGGGCTGGTGATGATGGGGGTGATGTTCATCACCTTTGTCGGATGGACTTTCCTGCCCCGCGCCCGCGACGCGCATGCTCGCGCCGCCATCATGATCCTGGAAAATGAGGACGAGACCAATGGCTGAGAAACGGATCGACGCCGCAACCGGCACCGGCACGGTGGGCCATGAATGGGATGGTATCGAGGAACTCGATACCCCGATGCCACGCTGGTGGTTGTATATTCTTTACGGCACCATCGTCATCGCCATTGTCTATTCGGTGCTGTACCCGGCCTGGCCGGGCCTGACCGGCGCCACCAAGGGCACGCTCGGCTGGTCGAGCCACGGCGCATTGGCCAAGGAAGTCGCTGCCGAACAGGCGCGCAAGGGGCCGATACTCGCGGCGATTGCGCGTACCCCGGTTGACCAGATCGCTCAACACCCTGATCTGCTGCGCGCCGCCGAAGAGGGTGGCCGCTCGGCATTCAAGGTCCATTGCATCCAGTGCCACGGCGCGGGCGCGGCGGGGAGCAAGGGGTATCCCAACCTTAACGATGATGACTGGTTGTGGGGCGGTGATCCGGCCACGATCCTGCAGACGGTCACCCACGGTGTCCGCCAACCCGGTGACGATGCGACGCGTTTCTCGCAAATGCCGGCATTCGGGCGTGATGGTATCCTGACCGCGCCGCAGATCGGGCAACTGGTTTCCTATGTCCGTTATGTGTCGCATCAGGAGCCGATGAATGGCAGCGCGAGGGCGGGCGAGGCGCTGTTCGCCGCCAATTGCGCTGTGTGCCACGGCGCCGACGCGGCCGGGAACAGGCAGGTGGGGGCACCTAACCTGACCGATGCGATCTGGCTGTATGGCGGCGACCGCGACGCGCTGACCCAGACGATTACCAATGCACGTTACGGCATCATGCCGGCCTGGACCGGGACGCTCGATCCAGTGACGATCAAGATGCTGACAACCTATGTCCATTCGCTGGGGGGTGGGGAAAAGGCACCCCAGCCCGTCGCGGTGGCGCAACAGGCGGCGGCCGATGTCCAATCCAAGTGACCTGATCGACCAGGAACATTTCTTCGAAGCGCGGCGGAAGGTTTTCCCGAAAGCGGTCCATGGGCCTTTCCGCCGCCTGAAATGGGCGATCATGGTGGTCACGCTGACCATCTATTACATCGCGCCATGGCTGCGCTGGGATCGGGGCCCTTACGCCCCGCATCAGGCGGCATTGGTTGATATCGCGCATCGGCGCTTCTATCTGTTTTCGATCGAGATCTGGCCGCACGAATTCTATTATGTGTCGGGCATGCTCATCATGGCGGGGATCGGCCTGTTCCTCGTTACTTCGGCCGTTGGGCGGGCGTGGTGCGGTTATGCCTGCCCGCAGACGGTATGGACGGACTTATTCGTCCATGTCGAACGCCTGATCGATGGCGATCGCAACGCGCAGTTCAAGCTGGAAAAGGCCCCCTGGGGGCCCGCCAAAATTGCCCGGCGCGCGCTGAAACACGGTATCTGGCTGGTGATCGCGGCGGCAACCGGCGGGGCGTGGATTTTCTACTTCGCCGACGCACCGACGCTGGCGCGGCAATTGTTCGACGGCACCGCGCCCTTCGTCGCCTATGCCACGATCGGCGTGCTGACCTTCACCACTTATTCCCTGGGCGGGCTGATGCGCGAACAGGTGTGCATCTATATGTGCCCATGGCCACGCATCCAGTCGGCGTTGATGGATGAACAATCGCTGGCGGTTACGTACAAATCATGGCGCGGCGAGCCTCGCACCAGGGGATTGAAGCGGACGCATGACCTGACGGAACTTGCAGCCGATCCTGCTGCGCGCGTTGGCGACTGCATCGATTGCAACGCCTGCGTTGCCGCTTGCCCCACCGGCATCGACATCCGGGAAGGGCCGCAGATCGGGTGCATCACCTGTGGCCTGTGCATCGACGCGTGCGACGAAATGATGGCCCGGGTCGGCCGCGAACCGCGCCTGATCGGCTATACCAGTGAAGCGGATGACAAGATCGCCCGTAGTGGCGGCACGCCCCTGTCGCCAGCCAAGCGATTGCTGCGCCCGCGCACCATCATCTACACGCTGGTCTGGTCGGGTATCGGGCTTGGCATGTTGTTTGTGCTTGGCAACCGGACGCGGCTGGACTTGTCGGTCGCCCAAAGCCGCAACCCGGAATGGGTGCGCTTGTCCGATGGCGCGATCCGCAACAGCTACACCGTCAAAATCCGCAACATGGAAGAACGGCCCCGCGATTTTGAGATCGCCATCGCCGGCCTGCCACAAGCGGTGATGTGGAATGAGGCGGGCAATCGCCAGACCGCCGGACGCGCGATCCGCCTGCATGTCGATGCCGATCAGGTCGCACCCGTCCAGTTGTTCGTTGCCGCCCCCGCGACCGGAACCGATCGCGCCGATGTGGTGTTCAGTGTTCGTGCGCTCGATACCGAGGGAGGCACCGCCAGCGACAAAAGCTGGTTCGACCGCCCCGAGCCCGAGGGAGAGTGACCATGCAGCCCACGACGACCACTCGACGCTTCACCGGCTGGCACATGGCAAGCATCATGGTCGCATTCTTTGCGCTGGTGGTTGCCGTCAACGTGCTGATGGCGACTTATGCCGTGTCGACCTTTGGCGGCGAAGTGGTGGAAAACAGCTATGTCGCCAGCCAACGCTATAATGGCTGGCTGGTGGCGGCGCGGGCGCAGCGGCAGATTGGCTGGCACGCGACGCCCAGCGTCGATGGCGGGCACCACCTGCACATCGCGGTTACCGACGCCAGCGGGCGGGCGCTTGACGGGCGAGTCATCGTCACGGCGCGGCATCCGCTGGGCGCCATGCCCGATCAGCGCGTCGAACTGATCCGCGATGGCGATGGTTACGTGGCCGACAGATCATTGCCCGCCGGACGCTGGCTGCTCCATATCGAAGTATCCGCCAACGGCCATGATGCCCGTTTTGAGGACGAGATCGCCGCATGAATGCCCCGGCACCATCGATCGAAGCCAGCGACGCCGCTATCGAAAGCAACTTCGTGGTCGAAGGGATGCACTGCGCGGGCTGCATCGCCCGGATCGAAGGGGCCTTGGGCAAGCTGGACGGAGTGTCGGCGGCGCGAGTGAATTTTGGCGCGCATACCGTCCGCGTCACGCATCTTCCGGCCATCGCGGCTGACCAGATTGAGGCGACGGTCAAGGCGCTGGGTTTCGATGTCCATCCCGCCAGT
Source organism: Sphingomonas sp. (assembly GCA_041659385.1). Classification (GTDB taxonomy): domain Bacteria; phylum Pseudomonadota; class Alphaproteobacteria; order Sphingomonadales; family Sphingomonadaceae; genus Sphingomonas. Next base: position 3,090 of record JBAZYJ010000024.1, on the reverse strand, counting down.
GCGCGGGAAAGCGAAACGGTGCGCGACGAAAGCCGCGATCTGATGAAGGCGATGGCGGTCGCCGGCTTTGCCGCGATGAACGTCATGCTGTTGTCGGTCGGGGTCTGGGCGGGGGCGGAAGGGCCGACGCGCGATTTGTTCCACTGGGTTTCGGCGTTGATCGCCTTGCCCGCGATTGCCTATGCCGGGCGGCCTTTCTTCAAGAGCGCGTGGCGCGTCCTGCGCGCCGGGCATACCAATATGGACGTGCCGATTTCGATCGGCGTCGTGCTGACGACGGCGATGAGCCTTTATGAAACCGCCACCGGCGGCGGCCATGCTTATTTCGACGGCGCGGTCATGCTGTTGTTCTTCCTGCTGGCGGGGCGCTTCCTCGACAGCGTGATGCGGGCCAAGGCGCAGGACGGGGTGGCCGCACTGCTACGCCGGGTGCCGCAGGAAGTGCAGGTACTGCGCCCGGACGGATCGACCGAAACCCGCCTGGCCGCTGAAATCGCGCCCCGGATGCGCGTGCTGATCGCCGCTGGCGAAAGGATCGGCATTGACGGCGTGGTCGAAAGCGGGCGTTCGCATGTCGATCGCGCGCTGGTGACCGGGGAGAGTGCACCCGAGCACGCCATGCCCGGCGACACCGTGCTGGCGGGGACGATCAACCTCGACGCGCCGTTGACGGTGCGGGTGACGGCGGTCGGCACCCAGACCGTGATCGCCGAAATCGCCCGGTTGATGGACAGCGCGGGGCAAGGCAAATCGCGTTACGTCCGCATCGCCGATCGCGCCTCGCGCCTGTATGCGCCCGCGGTTCACAGCCTGGCGTTGCTGAGCTGCGTCGGCTGGCTGCTGGCGGGGGCGGGCGTGCACCAATCGCTGATGATCGCGGTTGCCGTGCTCATCATCACTTGCCCCTGCGCGCTGGGGCTGGCGGTGCCGATTTCGCAAGTCGTCGCGGCTGGCGCGCTGATGCGGGCGGGCGTGCTCATCAAGGATGGTTCCGCGCTGGAGCGGCTGGCGAATGCCGATGCGGCGCTGTTCGACAAGACGGGTACGATCACGCTCGCCCGGCTGGTGCCGATGAGTGGTTTGCCGGACGATCCCGCCGAACGCGCCGCGCTGCTCGCGCTGGCCCGTGCCAGCCGCCATCCCCTGTCGCTGGCGATCAAGGCCACGATGAACGGTGAAACAGCCGCCATTGCCACCGACATCAGCGAACAGCCGGGCCTGGGCGTTCAGGCTGTCGTCGCGGGCGAAACTGCCCGGCTTGGCCGCGCGGACTGGATCGGCGCCGATGCGGCGGGCGCGGGGATGGCGACGGTATTCCGGCTGGGCACGCGCCCGGCCTGCGTGATCCGTTTTCAGGACAGCGTTCGCCCCGATGCGGTTGAGGCAATGGCACGGATGAAGGCGCTGGGCTTTGCTCCGCACATGCTGTCGGGTGATGCCGAAGAACCGGTCCGCACCCTTGCCCGGCGGCTTGGGATCGAGGCGTCGTCGCGCTTGTCCCCGGCGGACAAGTTCGCGGTCATCGATGACCTTGCCGCGCATGGCCACCGCGTGCTGATGGTCGGTGACGGGTTGAACGACGGCCCGGCGCTGAAACGGGCTTATGTGGCGATGGCGCCTGCGACCGCCAGCGACGTTGGCCAGCTTGCCGCCGATCTGGTGTTCTTTGGCGACCGGCTGGGGCCAGTGCCGCTGGCCATTGTTGCCGCGCGTCGGACGATGGCGGTCGTGCGGCAGAATTTCGCGCTGGCGATCTGCTACAACGTGCTCGCCGTGCCGCTGGCGATTGGCGGACTGGTGACGCCGCTGGTTGCCGCGCTTGCCATGTCGGGTTCGTCGCTGATCGTTGTCGCCAATGCGCTGCGCCTGCGTGGATGCGCGAAATGACGACCTTGCGCGGATATGCGGAATGACGGGCCTTGCCATCCTGGTGCCCGCCGCACTTGCGCTTGGCCTGGGCGGTCTTGCCGCATTTTTCTGGGCGGCGCGATCGGGCCAGTTCGACGATCTGGACGGCGCCGCGCTGCGGGTGCTGATCGAGGACGAGGACACGCCGGAGCCAGTCGCCCCAAACGGCGAGTAACGGCGGCGATGGCGCCGCGCTGATCTCCCGCCTGTCTGCACGCACCATGCCTACAGAACTGCTAAGCGGCCCCGCATGATGGGGGGCCAAAACGGCGCGCGCCTTGATCGCGCGCCGGACAGAACCGGCCATGCCGCGACCCCGCAACCCCCGCCACGCCCCCGACGATTGAATGATCTGGTTGAGGAAGTTGAGGGTTGCCATTGCTTTTGGTTGAGGCCCCTCAACCGCCGCTCGTTACTGTGCCGGACCAACGATTTGAAAGAATGGGACGGGAGGATAGGGCCTGGTCGAGCTGTAGGACAGGGGCGGCAGTTGTCGCCCGCAAGACGACGCAACAGGCGCCGGACAGTTTCCCGTTAGCTGCCCAAAGACGATAGATCGCGCCAGCCATAGGCATCCTGAACGAGGGTCACGTCAGGCTGCTCGTCAATCTTCTCGCCCACAATGACGCCGCCAAGCTTTCCGTAGAAGGACCGTGCGGGATCATTCTGGCGCAACACCCATAGATACGCAGCGGTGTGGCCTGCGTCCGATAGCGCTTGCGACATCGCGGCCATCATCGATCGGCCTACTCCCCGGCCCTGATGCGAGCGAAGAACATAGAGCGCGCCAATCTCGCCGCTATATCCATCATCGGAGAGCACCTTATCCCGCCGGTTTTCTCCGCAAGCACCGAACCCAACCGTTCGCCCGCTAGCTTCGGCAACGAAGACAGAAGCGCAATCAAAATCCTCTGGTTTGCCGAGTATGTTGGTCCACATCGCTGTTTGCACATCGACAGACAACCCCGCCAACATCTTACCAGGGAGGAGTCCGCTGTATGTTTCGTGCCAAGACGTAACATGCAAAGCGCCGATGTTGGCGGCGTCTGATTGAGTAGCCTTACGAAGCAATATAGCGGCCATACAATCTCTCGGGTCTAGGGAAAGCTATCCGAGCATGACTGTTGCAAAGCTATCGGGCAAGAATCCACCAATCCCCGCCATTCGGGATTGTTGCTCCCC
>JBAZYJ010000023.1:0-40172 GCA_041659385.1 Sphingomonas sp. | reverse complement strand
GAAGAGCGGACCGTCAGCAGCCTGTGGGATCTGATCGGCAAACTCGTCAGCATCTTCCAGCCAACAGAATGTGCCAACTACTTTAGCTCGTGCGGATATGACCCTGAATGATCGAAAAACGCTCTAAAAGATGGCCGCTATTTTTTCTGCACCACCGATGACATGGCCGTTCTGGCGGCACTGTCTGATCGGAGCCTTGCGATGTTCCGTGAGGACGAAGGCACTGCTCTGGTGCTTGCCGAGGAAGATGCGGCGCTGCATGATTTTGACCTGTCCATGCCAATGTCGCGGATCGTGCTGGAAGTGTTTTCGGCGCTTGATGGTGTGGGCCTGACGGCCAGCGTCGCCACTGCTCTGGCGGATGATGGCATCCCCTGCAACATGATCGCCGCGTATCATCACGACAACGTGTTCGTCCCGGTGCAGATGGCACAAAAAGCTGTCGAAATCCTCATGGATATGCAGCGCCGTGCCAGTTCGCCGGGGACGTGATGGAGAGGCTTGTCCGCGCCTTCCGAGCGCGGTTGCGCCACAGGCGCTGTAATTCCCGAACCGCGATCCTTGTCGGGAAAGGCCGCGGCGCCGCGCGATGTCGGCTGTCGCCACCCGCCTTCCCGAAACCGCCTGCCCACTCGCACCGACGTTGCCGTCGCTCGGCCTGCCGATATCGGACGCTCAGCGCTCGCGAGTAGCGGCGAATTTCACCTTGGGATAGCGATCAGCGATATAACCGACTTCCCAGGCGGATTTGGCCAGGAACACCGGATTGTCGTCGCGGTCCTTGGCCATCGCGCCGCGATTGAGGTCCATGAACGCCTTTAATTCCGCAGGATCGGACGCGGTTACCCAGCGTGCCGTGTCGTAAGGCGAAGGTTCCAGCCCGGCATCGACCTTATATTCGGCATCAAGCCGGCTGAGCAGCACGTCCAACTGCAACTGGCCCACCACGCCGATGATCCAGTTGGAACCGATCTCGGGATAGAAAACCTGCGTCACCCCTTCCTCGGCCATGTCGTCCAGCGCCTTGCGAAGCTGTTTGGTCTTGGTGGGGTCCTTGAGCGCGACACGGCGCAGGATTTCAGGCGCGAAATTGGGCAGGCCGGTGAAGCGCACCGCCGCCTTTTCGCTCAGCGTATCGCCGACCCGCAGCGTGCCATGGTTGGGGATGCCGATGATATCGCCGGGAAACGCCTCATCCGCCAATTCGCGGTTCTGCGCGAAGAACAAGATTGGCGAATGGATGGCAATCGGCTTGCCATGGCCCGTCGGCGTCAGCTTCATGCCGCGCTTGAACGTGCCCGAACATAGCCGCATGAACGCGATGCGATCGCGGTGTTGCGGGTCCATATTGGCCTGAACCTTGAACACGAACCCGGTGACTTCGTCGCCTTCGGGCACGACGGCGGCGGGTTCGGCGGGCTGCGCTCGCGGGCCGGGCGCGTGGCGGGCCAGCGCGTCGATCAGTTCCATCACGCCGAAATCCTTTAGCGCGGACCCGAAATAAACAGGCGTCAGGTCGCCATTTCGATAAGCCTCCGCATCAAACGGCGCATAGCCGATCTGCGCCAGCTCGATTTCCTCGGCAATTGCCGCCGGAAGCGTCGGCGCGTCATCGACCTTGCCTTGAAAAGTCCGGCTGTCGCCTTCCGGGCGGCTGACCCGGTTGGTCGTCAGGTCCAGCACGCCCTCAAACGTTCCCCCCATGCCCACTGGCCAGCTCATCGGCGATACGTCGAGCGCCAGTACATCGGCGACTTCGTCGAGCAGTTCGAACGGCGACTTGCCTTCCCGATCGACCTTGTTGATGAAGGTGATGATCGGCACCGAGCGCAGGCGGCACACCTCGAACAGCTTGCGCGTCTGGGTTTCGATGCCGCGGGCCGCATCGATGACCATCACCGCCGAATCGACGGCGGTAAGCGTGCGGTACGTGTCTTCGGAAAAGTCTTCATGGCCCGGCGTGTCGAGCAGGTTGTACGTGATGCCGTCCTTTTCAAACGTCATCACCGATGAGGTGACCGAAATGCCGCGCTGCTGCTCGATCTTCATCCAGTCGGATCGCGCACGCCGGTTCTGGCCGCGCGCCTTCACTTCACCCGCCAGATGGATCGCGCCACCGACATAGAGAAGCTTTTCGGTCAGCGTGGTCTTGCCAGCGTCAGGGTGCGAAATGATCGCAAAGGTACGGCGAGGAGAAGGTGAGGACATCGCCACGCCCTAGCGTGAAGGCGACGGCAAAGTCGAGGGCGCACGCCGAAGACGCGATCCGGAACGACCTCCCGCCAAGACGAAGGGCCGCCCTCAGGCGACCCTTCCAAAGATTGCCGAACACCGTTCTCCCTCCGGGCGAATACCTCAAATTTCGAACCACGCTATGGCCGAGCGGACGGTATAGGCGCGCTCGTTGCCTCCGCGGCTCGCTGTGCCGGGTTCGTCAAAAAAGCGCGGCCAGGCTTCCGTCGGCAGCACATCGCCCACTTTCCGCCGACCGAGTGCATCATAGTCGGTATGCCGTCCGACAAAGCGCTGGAATCGTCGGTGCTCTTCCAACTCCGTCTGCCACTCATCGGCATCGAGGGGATAAAGCAGTGCCGCCCGCACTTCTGCCTGCGCATTTGCCACGGCGAACCAGTGGTAGCGCCCTTCGAACAGCGCCACCCCGCTGAGTGGACCGTCCTGATAATCGACATGCCACAACAGTTGCACACGGGCGCGCCGAACCTGTGGCACGCCCGCGAAGGGCGGCTCGGCGGCGGCAGGAGCGGCCCGCCCTACCGTTACGAAAAACAATTGCGACAGATTATACAGCGCCGTCGTTGGCGGCAGCCATGTCGCCGGGTTGCCGTTGTTGACGTTGTTGACGTTCGCCCGGCTCGCCGCCCATTGCGCCATGGTCAAGCGCCAGGGAAAAAACGGCAGAACGATCAGAAAGTGCAGCGGATCGAGTGGCGTCGGGTCGGTTTCGATCTGGATACTTATGTTGTTGAGGGCGGCATGCCCCCCGGGAAATGTGCAGGCATGGGCGTTGCCCACTTGCACAGGCACCGTGTTGGTCGCCGACAACCCCGTCAGATCCTGGGGGTTGCGCGGTGTCATGTTCAGGGCAGTGTGATTACCCCACCGATACGAGTCGTACATGGTGTAACGCCTTTCATACCGGTCAGGACAAGGAATAGGCGACGTAGCAATAGGAGGCGATGCCCGCGCGATTATTGTTCGCGTCGGTCGCCGCCGCCGTCACCATGAATGTGTCCGCGATCAGCCCGTCAGGCTGGTTGTACCGCTTCATCAACGGCGTCCATTCCAGGCTTTCCTCCTGGAAGCGATCGGTGAAGATGCTCGCCAGATTAGTGGCGATGTTGATGCTGTCGGACGGCTTGACCGAGCCGGCAAGGATGGTTTGCAGATAGGCCTGGATACTGTTGACACCGGTCGTCGGGTCCCACACCACGATATCGCTCGTCGCAGACACCACCATCGGCGTTTTACCGCCGATCGGATTCGGCTGAGACTGAAGGCCCTGAAAGTAATAACCATATGATGTTGCGAAATTCGTCGTGACATAGGTGTTCAGGTCTTGCTGCATCGTGGCCGCATCATCGGGATTGGCCGCAGCGATTCCACGTAGCTGGCCAAATTGCCATCTCTTTTCGGCATAGACATCGCCGGAAAGCAGGCTTTCAGCAGCAGTAACAAGAACCTTGAGCGCAATTGGCGCGATTATGCGCACGACTTCGGTTACACCAGCAGCCATCTCTTCCTCCTGTATTATCTTTGTTATCGACAAGAAAAAAACTCCACCGGATAGATTAATATCCGCATGGATTACACCGATAAATGGATATCGGCGGGTATTTCTGGCGAGTCGATAATTGGAGGTTAGTTATTTATCCCGTAATCGCATGAAAAACAGCATTCGATATGGATCAATGACCAACAGCATTCGTCCATTTGGGAATGGTTTGCACTGGAATATTATTGAAGTTCCTGAAACAGGGGTTCTCATTCGAGCAAGCTCGTTCCGCCCCCGGGAGAAGATTGCCGGAATCACCTGGCGCCCGCAAAAACGCGGCGCGTCACGCCATTTCGGTCCCAACCACCCCAAGCCAATCAACCACGCAAGGTCGCCCCCAGCTTTGCCGCCGCGGCAACCACCTTGTCGGCCACTGCCTTCAACTCATCATCGGTGAAGCTCTTGTCGCCGGGCTGCAGGGTGATCTCGATCGCCAGGCTCTTCTGCCCATCGGGCACGCCCTGTCCGGCGAACAGATCGAACAGCCGCGCCGCGGTAATCAGCGCCTTGTCTGCCCCTTTGACCGCACGCACCAGCGCGTCGGCCGCAAGGTCGCCCGGCACCAGGAACGCAAAATCGCGCTTTACTGCCTGCAGCGCGGGCGGCGCATAAGCCGACCGCATGAAGCCCGCGGCGCCCCGCTTGGCCGGGATCGCATCAAGATACAGCTCGACCGCCGCCACTGGCCCGTCGAGGTCGAAGGCCTTCAGCGTCAGCGGGTGCAACATGCCGAACGTGGCCAATATCGTCTTTGGCCCCAATCGCAGCGTGCCTGATTGGCCCGGGTGCCATGCCCCCGCGCTTTCCGGTCCGGCATCGCTGAACACCTGCAGGTTATCAACCGGCGCGCCTGCCTCGACGAGCAGGGCAAGCGCCTCCGCCTTGGCGTCATAGGCGTCGAACGCGCGGGCCTTGCCATTTTGCCAGCCGCGCGGCGCTTTGTCGCCGGCCAGCACCACGCCCAGCGTGACGCGTTCCTTGTCCGCCAGATAGCGGCGCCCGATTTCAAACAACCGCACGCTTTCCGCGCCGCGTTTCATGTTGCGCGCCGCCGCCGACAACAGGCCGGGCAGCATCGAAGGCCGCATGACCTTCAACTCTTCGCTGATCGGATTGGCCAGCGTCCAGGCGCCGCCGCCGAACACCGCAGCTTCGGCTTCGGCGATGAAGCTCCACGTCACCGCCTCGTTCAACCCCCGCGCCGCAGCGGCGCGACGGGTGCGGCGTTCCAGCTTTTGTTCGGATGTCGCCGTCGGCCGGGCAACACCGGGCGTGCGGGGCAGCGGGGTGGACGGCACCTTGTCGATGCCTTCGATACGGATGACTTCCTCAACCAGATCAGCCGCGCCGTCGACGTCACGACGCCAGCTCGGCACCGTGACCTGCCAGTCGCCAGTCACGGCGAAGCCCAGGTTTTCAAGGATTTGCCGTTGCCGATCAGCCGCGACGTCAAGCCCGCCAAGCGTCAGCGTGCGTGCGGGATCGAACGCGATGGTCCGGGCATCCAGTGGCGGCTGCCCGACGCGCGTGACGGTGCTGGCCACCCCGCCGCACAATTCCAGCACCAGATGCGTGGCTATGGCCAGCCCATCGTCAAGGAACGCCGGATCGACACCCCGTTCGAAACGGGTGCGCGCGTCGCTGGTCAGCATCAGCTTCTGGCCCGTGCGGGCGATGCCTTCGGGGTCGAAATAGGCGCATTCGATCAGCACGTCGGTCGTTGTGGCCGACACACCGGAATGCTCCCCGCCCATGATGCCGCCAATGTCATGGACCGCCACGTCATCGGCGATCACCGTCATCGTCTCGTCAAGCGCATAGGTCTTGCCGTTGAGCGCCAGCACCTGCTCACCCGGCCTTGCCTTGCGTGCGACCAGCGGCCCTTGCAGCCTAGCGCTGTCATAGACGTGCAGCGGGCGGCCAAGATCGATCGACACGAAATTGGTGATGTCGACCAGTGCTGAAATCGGCTTCTGGCCGATCGCCTTCAGCTTGCGCTGCATCCATTCGGGCGCGTCGCCATTGACGACGCCAGCGACGGTGCGGCCATAAAATGCCGGGCATCCCGCCGGATCATCGATGCGCACGTCCGGGCCGGGCCCGTTGCCCGGAAGATCCAGCGAAGCGGTGCGATACGCCTCGGCCAGCGGCTTCAGCGTGCCAAGCCCGGCCGCCGCCAAGTCGCGCGCAATGCCGCGCACGCCCATGCAATCCTGCTTGTTGGGCGTGACCGACACGTCGATCACCGGATCGTTCAGGCCGGCATAATCGGGGAACGCGGTGCCGACAGCAGCATCGGTGGGCAGTTCGATGATGCCGTCATGGTCATCGCCCAGTTCAAGCTCGCGCGTCGAGCACATCATCCCGTTCGACGTGACGCCGCGGATCGCCGACACCTTCAACTCCATGCCATTGGCCGGAACGACCGCGCCGGGCAGCCCCAGCACACCGACCAGCCCGGCGCGGGCATTGGGGGCGCCGCATACGACCTGCAACGGTTCGCCATCGCCCACATCGACGCTCAACACCTGCAACTTGTCGGCTTGCGGGTGGCGCTCGGCGGTCAGGACGCGCGCGACCTTGAAGCCGCGCAGCTTCTCCGCTGGATTGTCGACGCCTTCGACTTCCAGCCCGATATGCGTCAGCGCCAGGACGATCGTGTCGAGATCGACCGCGGTATCAAGATGCTCTTTCAGCCAGGACAGGGTGAACTTCATGCGCCTACTCCCCCGCTCAGCGTGGGCACGTCGAGCGCCGAGAAGCCGTAATGTTTCAGCCAGCGGCTATCGCCGTCGAAGAATGCGCGCAGATCGTCCATCCCGTATTTCAGCATCGCCAGCCGGTCGATGCCACAGCCAAAGGCAAAACCCTGCCATTGATCGGGGTCGTAGCCGCCCGCCTCGATCACCTTGCGGTGGACCATGCCGCTGCCCAGCACTTCCATCCAATGGTCGCTGCCGCCGATCACGCGCTTGCCGTTCTGGATGGTGTAGCCGACATCGACTTCGGCCGAAGGTTCGGTGAAGGGGAAATAGCTTGGCCGCAGGCGCAGGACGATATCGTCACGCTCGAAAAATGCCTTGAGAAAGGTTTCCAGCGTCCATTTCAGATGGCCCAGCGTAATGCCCTTGTCGATCACCAGCCCTTCGACCTGATGGAACATCGGCGTGTGCGTCGCATCACTGTCCGACCGGTAAGTACGGCCCGGCGCGATGATGCGCACCGGCTTGTCCCCGCCTGCGGCCTGCATCGCGCGGATCTGCACTGGCGAGGTATGCGTGCGCAGCACCATCGGCTTTTCATGCTCGCCCGCGAGATAGAAGGTGTCGTGCATCGCGCGCGCGGGATGGGTTTCGGGAATGTTGAGCGCGGTGAAATTATACCAGTCGTCCTCGATTTCCGGGCCGGTCGCCACCGCGAAGCCCAGATCGGCGAAGATTTCGGCCAGTTCGTCCATCACCTGGCTCACCGGATGGACCGACCCCTGCGGCGCCAGGGCGGCGGGCAACGTCATGTCGAGCGTTTCGGCCGCCAGTTTCGCGTCGAGCGCCGCGCGCTCCAGCGCGGTCTTGCGGGCGACCAGCGCTGCCGTCACCGATTCGCGCAGGCCGTGGATCCGTGGCCCTTCGGTCTGGCGCGCTTCGGGCGCCATCGCGCCCAGCGTCTTCAACAGCGCGGTCACGCTGCCCGATTTGCCGAGCGCGGCCACCCGCACGGCCTCGATCGCATCCGGCGTGGCTGCGGCTTCAATCTGGCCGAGCAGATCGGTGTTCAACTGGTCGATATCGCTCATTCGTCAATTCCCTTGTCCGCGCCTGCTAGCCGCAAGCGACGGAAAGAAAAAGGGCGCCGGTGTTGCCACCAGCGCCCCATTTTCATCTCTGCTCAGGTCCGCTCAGGCGGCCTGGGGCAGTGCCGCCTTCGCCTGAGCGATGATGGCGCTAAACGCTTCACCTTCGTTCATGGCGATGTCGGCCAGAACTTTCCGGTCCAGTTCAACACCGGCAAGCTTCAGCCCGTGCATGAACACGCCGTAAGTCAGGCCTTCGGCGCGAACCGCAGCGTTGATGCGCTGAATCCACAGTGCGCGGAAATTCCGCTTCTTAACCTTGCGATCGCGATACGCATATTGGCCGGCCTTTTCGACGGCCTGGCGTGCGATGCGAATCGTATTCTTGCGGCGGCCGTAATAACCCTTGGCCTGATCAAGAATCCTCTTGTGCTTGGCCCGGGTGGTTACACCGCGTTTGACGCGTGCCATGGTCTATATCCTCCGTTGGCTCAGCGCAGACCGTAAGGCGCCCAGGCCTTCACGGTTGCAGTATCGGCATCCGACAGCACCTTGGTGCCGCGGTTCTGGCGGATATACTTGGCATTGTGGCTGATCAGGCGGTGGCGCTTGCCAGCAACACCGTGCTTGATCTTGCCCGTTGCGGTGATCTTGAAGCGCTTCTTCACACCGCTCTTGGTCTTGAGCTTGGGCATTTTCGTCTCCTTATATCAGCGCGACGATTGCAAACGGCCACGGCAGCCCATTTAGCCGGGCAGTTCCTCCAAATCGCGGGAAGGTCGGGCGCATAGCGAGGAGTCGTGTAAAACGCAAGTGCGCACGCCTGGCGCTAGTGGCCATGGCAGGCCAGCGCCTCGATAATGTCGTCAACGCGCGCCGGATCGCCGCACGCGATGACTTCGCCCACGCTGTCCGCGGTCAGCGGATCGCCCTGCCAGTCGCACATGCGGCCGCCCGCGCCTTCGACCACCGGCACCAGCGCGGCGAAATCGTGAATTTTCAGATTGGCCTCGACCACGATGTCGAGATGCCCGCTCGCCACCAGCCCGTAATTATAGCAATCGCCGCCCAGCACGGTTGAACGCACCACCGCGTCCAGATGCTCGAACGCGTGCAACTGGCCATCGTCGAACGCCGCGGGCGATGTGGTGCCAAGCAGCGCGTCGGGCAATTCGGCACAGCGTTTCGTTTCAGCCGGTACGCCATTGAACAAGGTCTGCATCCCCACGGCGCCCAGCCAGCGCTCCTTCAGGATCGGTTGGTCGATCACCCCCAGCATCGGCCAGCCGTCGATCATCAGGGCGATCAGCGTGCCGAAAATCGGCCGCCCGGTGATGAACGCGCGCGTTCCGTCAATGGGGTCGAGCACCCAGGCGCGGCCCGATGCCCCTTCCTTGACGCCGAACTCCTCACCGATGATCGCATCGTCGGGAAAGGTCTTTTCGATCAGGGCGCGCATCGCCTGTTCCGCCGCGCGGTCCGCCAGCGTTACCGGCGACTTGTCCGCCTTGGTCTCCAGGCCATGCGGCGCGCGAAAATAGGGGCGGATGGCCACGCCCGCCGCGTCGGCAAGGCGTTGGGCAAGATCGATATCGGCAGCATTGACTCGCATCGTCACCGCCTAGCCGGACTTCGCGCGCGCCGCCAGCCAGCCCGACGCGTTTCCGTCACAATCTCCTGACACTAAGGGGTCATGCGACCCTTGACCCAGGCCATGCCTTTCGCCCTGCTGCTTGCCGCCAGCCCTGCCTTTGGCGCCACCCCAAGGCCGATCGTCGATCCGCCGGCCGACAAGACGGCGGCAGCGCGTGGCGTGTCGGTTTTCATCGTCAACGAAGACGATACCGCCGCCGCCATCGATCCCCCGGCGACGCTGGATACCATCGCGCGGGACGGGACGCCGATCACGCTGACGCTCGATACCAATGCCGATGCCACCGGCAAGCAGGCGACGAGGAGCATTCCCGCGCATGGCTTTGCCAAGCTGACCTATCGGTTGCTGGCGCCCGACAAACCGACCGCTGTCGCCCAGGCGCCTTTCGCCACCACGACGGTGGCGAGTGCCGCCCCCATCGAACGGACCGCCTCCAGCGAGCAGACCGCCCCCAGTGAGCAGACCGCCCCTGGTGAACAGACCATCGTGTCGACGCGCGGATCGAGCAGCGGGTTTCTCGACCGCCTCTATGCCTATGAACCTGTCTATGGGGTCTGGGGACCGGGTTCGACCGGTGCGAAATTGCAGGTCAGCTTCGCCGCCCGGCCCATTGGCGGCACCGGCGCGCTGTCGCACCTGCGCCTTGCCTATACCCAGCAGGTTTTCTGGCGCGTCAACGACTTGTCGGGGCCGATCAGATCTTCGACCTACAGCCCTGAGATCTTCTACGAAACGCCGGTTTCTTCCACCGCCCTGCTCGCGGCGGGGTATCGGCATGATTCCAACGGCGGCGGCGTGACCAATTCGGTCGATAGCAATCGCTTCTATATCAAGGTCAACAAGACGATCGACCTGGGGGGAAACTGGCAAGTGAACCTGACCCCGCAGGTCTGGTACAATGCGTTCCACCACGGCATTGCCACCGATATCGACGATTATTGGGGCTATGCCGCGATCACCGCGTCGGTCGAGCAGCGCGACGGGGTGAAGCTGTCGGTGTTTGCGCGCGGCAACCCGGCAACGGGCAAGGGCGGCAGCGAAGTTCTGCTGTCCTACCCAATCCGACGTTTTGGCATCGGCGACACCGGCCTGTACCTGTTTGGCCAGCTCTACACCGGCTATGGCGAAGAACTGATCGACTACAACAAGGACAACACACGGGCACGGATCGGCATTTCGTTCACCCGTTAGGGACGAAGGTGCACTTGGCCCGCAGGCTGGCGAGGTATAAGCAGGCTGGGTGTTCAGGTATCTGTAGAGGAAAGTCCCATGCGTAGCGCGTTGTTCCTGCTGCCGTTCGCCATCGCCGCCGCCGTTCCGGCTCAGGCGGCACTGAAGAAGGGGGACGTGGCGCAAGACTTCACTACGCGCGGCGCGCTGGGCGGGAAGGTCTTCACGCTCCACCTGAAGGAAGCGCTGAAGAAGGGCCCGGTGGTCTTGTACTTCTTCCCCGCCGCTTTCACGCCCGGATGCAGCGCCGAGGCGCGCGCCTTTGCTGAATCGATCGAGAAATTCAAGGCCGCTGGCGCCAGCGTGATCGGCATGTCCGCCGATCCGGTCGACAAGCTTGCCGATTTTTCGACCAAGGAATGCGCCAGCAAATTCCCGGTTGCCAGCGCCGGGCCGGGCATCATCCAGAATTATGATGTTGCACTCACCTACAAGGACGCTGGCGGGCAATCGAAAACGATTACCAATCGAACCAGCTACGTGATCGCACCCGATGGTCGAATTCTTTATACCTATAGCGATCCAAGTGCCGGTCTTCATGTGAAGAACAGCCTTGACGCGGTGCAGCAATATCGCGGCGAAAAACACTGATCTCTCAAAATAGCGCAGGTTTCGACTGGACTTTGTCGGCTGGGCGCTGTTTGGTTTTCTCGGGGGTCGCGATCACGGCGCAAGTCGAGTGAGTGTGTAGGGAAATGGGCAACACAAAAGCAGGTATGACGGACATTGATCCGGCACTTGCGCTTTTCAACAATATTGGATCGTTCTTGCAGGCGCACCGGCTGGGGCCGGAGCCGATCAATTACGAATTCGCCTATCGGGTCGCCAGCAATCCGACGGGGCCGTTGGCTGTCGCGGTCAGGAACCTGACCGAGGGCGGCATTCGGCTGACGCGCAAGGACATCATCGCGCTGGGCGGCGAAGTCGCAGCGGCGGCGGCGAACAGCCAGGATGACGCCGATGCGGCGGATGAACGGCGCACGATCCACGATTCGCTGGTCGCGCAAACCCAGATGCAGGTGGAAGGCTTTGCCGACCTGGTGCGCGCCGTCCATGCCGAGACCACCGGCTTTGGCCGCGACCTTGCCGCGCAGGCCCAGGCGATGCGCGACACCAACAGCGCTGGCAGCGGTGAACTGGCCCAGCTGACCGGATCGATGGTCAAGCGAGTCCAGTCGGCGGAAACCCGATTGGAAGCCGCGACGCGCGAGGCGGCCGAACTGCGCGAAAAGCTTGATGAGGCACGCGACAATGCCCGCCGCGACCCGCTGACCGGCCTGCCCAACCGCCGCGCCTTTGAGGAAGCCTATGTCGCCGCTTTGTCGTCGGGCAAGGCGTTGTGCCTGGCAGTCTGCGACATCGACAAGTTCAAGCTGGTCAATGACGGCTTCGGCCATGCGGTGGGCGACCGCGTGCTGAAAGCGATCGGCGATGTCATCAACGCCGAATGCCGCGGCCACATGGTCGCGCGTTATGGCGGTGAGGAATTCACCATCCTCTTCATCGACCAATCCGCCGCCGAGGCGCACGAGATGCTGGAAGTCGCACGCGCGACGGTGGCCAACAAGCGGTATCGCCTGCGCGAGACCGATGTGCCGCTGGGCGCGGTGACGTTCTCCGCCGGGTTGACCGCGGCGATCACCGGAGAGGCGCTGGACAGCGTGTTCGAACGCGCCGACGCGCTGCTGTATCGCGCCAAGGACGAAGGCCGCAATCGCATCTATATCGACTGACCGCGACGAATGGCATTTTTCGCCATCTATTGGCGACAAATTCCACCAAACGGTGGCGCATTTACCGCACCCTCGTGGTGGGCATGTAATAATTCCATTGCTTTCAGTCATTTGGAAAACTGGCACGATCTCTGCTTACATGTTGGCATCGCTGCTTCGGATCGTCCGGACGGCGCCACATAGGGAGAAAGTCCATGTCCGTACGTTTTGAATCGCTCGTCCGCGTCGCCGCTTCGCTTGCCGTTTCGGTGATGGTCACTGGCCTGATGCTGGGCGCTGCTGCTTCGGTCCTGCCGGTTGCATAACCGGCAGGTCACCCTCGCCCGCTTCTCGACGGGAGCTGATACCATGACCGTTATGCGCAGTATTGCCCTGGCCGCCTTGTCCTTCGCGCTGACCGTGACCGTGCTGGTCGCGCAAAGCCGCCTGTTCGACGCCACCCTCATCGGCTGATACGCGTCGGCGGATACCCGCCGACACGGCCGCCGGGAGCAGCACGGACGCCCCGGCCCCATATTTTCCCAAGCATCCCGCCCGGACAGCCCGCTGTCCGGCGCGGTTGGCTGGATATCGTGCGGCGCCGGACGACGAAAACGGTGTGTTAGTTGAGCCATTCAGTTGAGGAAGTTGAGGGTTGCCATTGCACCCGATCACACCCCGCACAGAAGCGGCGACGCGGACACGCGACGGCGGTGGGCAGCGCAACGCGATCGCGGGGCGACTGAGGAGCAATTGAAGGGCGGTCAAGCTCGGCATGGCCGCAGCAGAACATGCCCGATCCAAATAGGACAGCCCGTCCCCTTGGTGCGCTGATACGGCGCGCGCGCCAAACCGGCACCGCCATTGACAGCCGAGGCAACCATCCTGCAGGCAGATGGGCGATGACCGACAGCGTCAAGCTCCATCCCGATTGGCTGAACCCCCTGCGCGGGGAATTCGACAGCGACTATATGGCCGCGCTGAAGGCGTTCCTGGTCGCCGAAAAGGCCGCGGGCAAACAGATTTTCCCGCGTGGCAGCGCCTGGTTCCGTGCGCTGGACCTGACGCCGCCGGGCGATGTGCGCGTCGTCATCCTGGGGCAAGACCCGTATCATGGCGCGGGGCAGGCGCATGGCCTGTGCTTTTCGGTGCCGCCCGGCGTCCGCCCGCCGCCCAGCCTGGGCAATATCTACAAGGAATTGAAGGCCGATCTGGGTATCGACCCGCCGGGCCACGGCTTTCTGGAGGCGTGGGCCAAACAGGGCGTGCTGCTGCTCAACAGCGTGCTGACCGTGGAAAGCGCGCGTGCCGCCTCCCATGCGGGGCGCGGATGGGAGAAATTCACCGACGCGGTAATCCGGCTGGTTGCCGCCCGGCCCGATCCCGTCGTGTTCATGCTGTGGGGCGCCTATGCCCAGAAAAAGGCGAGCTTTGTCGACAGCGTCGAACAGGGCGGGCGGCATCTGGTGTTGAAGGCCGCGCACCCTTCCCCCCTCTCCGCGCATAACGGCTTTCTGGGGTGCCGCCATTTTTCGAAGGCCAATGCGTTCCTGGCAAGCCGGGGCCTGCCGCCGATCGACTGGGCATTGCCTGCCGCCGGGTGAACCGTGCCCGCCAGGCCTAACCCGCGCGGCGCAGCACTTTCCACCCCGCAAGGGCAACCGCGGCCAGCAACACGACCTGCGTCGCCAGCACCACCGGCTCTCCCCCGGTCGGCGCCAGCGCGTGGAGCGCCGGGACTTTCTGGAAGCTCTGCACCACCAGCACGACCATGTTGAGCCACTGCGCGATGAGCGCGGTGAACAGATAGACCGGCCGCCACCGCCCCGCGAGCCCGCCACCGTACAGCGCATAAAGCGCCACGACGAGCAGCAGCAACGACACCACGCCAAAGATGTGCGGCGGCCCGATGGGCTTGGGCGGAAACATGAAACCGGTGACGCTGGTGAGGATGGTGAAGGCCAGGAACAGCGTGTTGACCAGGCCAAGCCAATGCCCGCCCGCCAACCGCGCGAAGAACACCACCCCGGCCAATATCGCAATCAGGCTGATGGCGACATGGAATTGTGTGAGAGCGTGCAGCGAAAGCCCGAACATCATCGCCTGTCCCCCCGGTGCGAAGTGCTGGCGGGATGATACCGGATTTAGGCGGGGTTTGCGAGTCGGGGAGAGCGGAACGCATCCGGCGCTGCGAACGACTGTGCGACATGCCTTACTTGGCAAAGTTAGCGCAAAATCGTATAAATCCCCCATGGCACAGATGAACATCTCGATTCCAGAAGCACTCAAAAGCTGGGCCGAAGCGCGCGTTGCCGAGGGGAGCTACAGCAGCACCAGCGACTATGTCCGCGATCTCGTGCGGCGCGACCGGGACTATGCCGAGAAGCTGGCGGCGTTGCAGGCGGCAGTTGATGAAGGGCTGGCTTCGCCTGAGGTCGATACGACGATCGAGGATATCATTGCCGAGGGCAATAGGCGGTACGCACTCGCCGGTTTTCTGCGATCCTAACCAGCCCTAGTTTTCATCCGAATAATCTGCATAATCTGCACGTCAATTTGACGATGTGTGATTGTGACACGGGCAATTTTGTCGAGGTTTGCAGCGGTGATACCAGTCGGTGACATTAAATTTGGTGAGATCGATGCCAAAAATGAGGTGTTTGATCAGGATCGAGCTGGGACATTTGTGTTTCAGAATTCGTTTCAAATTCCGCCCGGCATCAAATTAGATAGCCTGCTTGTTGGATCAAAATATTATATTTACGGTCAGAAGGGGTGCGGCAAGACTGCCCTTCTACTTTATTTAAAGAAAAAATTAGAGGAAAATGGAGCGAAGGCCCGATCAGTTCTTTTTAAATCTGGCATTACTGAACCGGAGCGACAGAAAATCGCTTCTGGTCGCGGTTTTGATATAGTCGACCCTTCTAGATTTACTTCAATAGAATATGACTATAAGTTAAATTGGCTGTGGTATATTTATCGAAATATTCTACGAATGATTACAAAAGACCAAGTCTATCAAAAATGGGAGATAATTGAATCACTTCAAAAGATTGTTGGCGTGCATTCGGAAGTTTCTACTTCGACATTATCCGATTTGAATACGAACAGAATTAAGGCGCACGCTAAAGCTGGCGTTAACGCAGGCCCTTTCACAGCGGAAATCGGCGCGGAAATAGAAGCAGTATTTAAGACTGGAAAAAACGATCTTGAGATCGATGTATTAGAAATCGTGGAAAGGCATCTTCCTAATGTTGTTTTCTATCCGAACAAAAGAACAGCTTTGCTATTTGATGAGCTAGAGCTTTTTTGGAACAAGCCAGATCAAAGGCAGCGAGATCTCTATATGATAAGAGATCTACTGTACGCAGCATCAAGAGCGAATCACAATATCGGGGCGACGAATGCTTCCATAGTTGTCTATGCTGCTGTTCGAGCAGAAGTGCTTCATGAAGTTAACCGAGTAGGTCCAGAGATTAGTAGAGACGTGGACGATTTTGGCGTCCGCGTGAATTGGAATGTAAGAGTTGACGATCGAGACCAGCCAATATTAAAAATCGTCGAAGCCAAGATAAATTCTTCAGAATTAGACGCCGACGAATTGCCGACGGGAAACGTGTGGGTAAACTATTTTCCGAAAGAGGCGTTTGGGCGCAATTTCCAAAAATATCTTTTGGACATAGCCATGTACCGACCAAGAAATATCGTCAATCTTCTGTCGTTGGCGCAAGCTTACAAACCAAATGACTACGAAATATCTTTTGAAGCGATTGATGAGAGCCAATCCGAATTTTCGAAACGGTCTTGGCGGGAGGTGGAAGAAGAACTCCTCGGCGAGTATACTTCAGACAGAGTTAGGGCAATTAAGGCATTATTAACGGGCTTCAAGCATACCTTTATGGTAAAGAGTCTAATTGATCGTTTAAACAAGTTAGGTGCTATTGACACCTCAATCACCAAAGCGATCTCTACGGAAGAAAATCTAGTTGAGATCGTGAAAACTTTATATAGGGTCGGCGCTCTAGGCAATCGGTATTATGTGACTGGTCGAGGCAATAAAAAAGAGTTGCGGTTCGGCTGGATATTTCGAGATAATCAGGACCCCGTGATTGATCGAGAATTCATCGTACATGAATCACTACGAAAAACGTTGCAGTTATCATTTAGAGACGGATAATATTAAGTGAATTTGCTATTGTAAATTTCTCCGCTTGCCAGTTCAATTGCGGAACTGATTCTCCACGATGTCACTCCGCTGCCGGCAAATAAATCTCCCCGCCCTCGGCCTTAAACCGCGCGCTCATCTCCTCCATCCCCTTGATCGCCGCCGCCTTGCTCGCGGCCGCGGTCTCGGCACCGGTCGGGCCGGTGGCGATGAAGCCTTCGACGCCCTGATTCTGCTTGCCCGCAAAATCTCGCACTTCCTGCGTAATCTTCATCGAGCAGAATTTCGGGCCGCACATCGAGCAGAAATGCGCGGTCTTGGCGCCTTCGGCGGGCAGGGTCTGGTCGTGATACTGTTCGGCGGTATCGGGGTCGAGCGACAGGTTGAACTGGTCGCGCCAGCGGAAATCGAAGCGGGCGCGGCTGAGCGCGTCGTCGCGCAGCCTGGCCGCCGGGTGGCCCTTGGCGAGGTCGGCGGCGTGGGCGGCGAGCTTGTAGGTGACGACACCCACCTTCACATCGTCGCGGTCGGGCAGGCCGAGATGCTCCTTGGGCGTGACGTAGCAGAGCATCGCGGTGCCGTACCAGCCGATCATCGCCGCACCGATGCCGCTGGTGATATGGTCATAGCCCGGCGCAATGTCAGTGGTGAGCGGCCCCAGCGTGTAGAAGGGCGCTTCGCCGCAGACCTCGAGCTGCTTGTCCATATTCTCCTTGATCTTGTGCATCGGCACATGGCCGGGGCCTTCGATCATCACTTGCACGTCGCTTTTCCACGCGCGGTGAGTGAGTTCGCCCAGCGTATAAAGCTCGCTGAACTGCGCTTCGTCATTCGCGTCGGCGATCGAGCCGGGGCGCAGGCCGTCGCCGAGGCTGTAGGCGATGTCATACGCCTTCATGATCTCGGTAATCTCGTCGAAGCGTTCGTAGAGGAAGGATTCGCGGTGATGCGCCAGGCACCATTTCGCCATGATGCTGCCGCCGCGCGAGACGATGCCGGTCACGCGGTTGGCGGTCATCGGGATGTAGGCCAGCCGCACGCCGGCATGGATGGTGAAGTAATCGACGCCCTGTTCGGCCTGTTCGATCAGCGTGTCGCGGAAGATGTCCCAGGTCAGGTCCTCGGCCACGCCGCCGACCTTTTCCAGCGCCTGATAGATGGGCACGGTGCCGATGGGGACGGGCGAGTTGCGGATGATCCACTCGCGCGTGTCGTGGATGTTGCGCCCCGTGGACAGGTCCATCACCGTGTCGGCGCCCCAGCGGATCGACCAGACCAGCTTGTCGACTTCCTGCGCGACGTCGGAAGCGACGGCGGAGTTGCCGATATTGGCGTTGATCTTGACCAGGAAGTTGCGGCCGATCGCCATCGGCTCGCTCTCGGGATGGTTGATGTTCGACGGGATGATCGCACGGCCGCGGGCAACTTCATCGCGGACGAATTCAGGCGTCACGAAATCGGGAATCGCGGCGCCGAAGCTTTCGCCGTCGCGCCCAAGCGCGCCGATAGTCGTCTCGCGCAACTTTTCACGGCCAATATTTTCGCGGCCAATATTTTCACGAATGGCGACATATTCCATCTCGGGCGTGATGATGCCGCGCCGGGCATAATGCATCTGGCTGACATTCATGCCGGGCTTTGCGCGCAACGGGCGTTTGGCGACACCGGGGAATTGCGGGACGCCCGCCGAGCGATCGGGGCCGGACAGGCCGTTATCCTCGGGCCGGATTTCACGCGCGTCGTAATTCTCGACATCGCCGCGCGCCAGCACCCAGTCACGACGCAGCGCGGGCAGCCCCGCCTGAATGTCGATCGTCGCATTGGGATCGGTATAGGGCCCCGACGTGTCATAGACGTTGAGCGGCGGTTCGCCCGACGACGGTTCCAGGTCGATCGCGCGCATCGCCACTTTCAGCGGGCCGACATGGATCTTGCGGCTGCCACGGATCGCACCGGTGGTGACGCCGATTTCGCTGCGGGCGGGCTGCCGGCTTCCGCCCATTTCCAGTTTCGAATCAACGTCGGCCATCGTTCAAGCTCCAATGCGTGTACGGAGCAAGGGCGGTTTCATCCTGGGTGAAGCCATCTCCCTCCCTCCGCCGGTGTCAACCGGATCAGGTTCTGCGGGTCGTGAAGTCGCCTCCACCTCTCAGACGCCGTGTCAGCGTCCCCCCGGGGTATGGCCCGCACAATATCGCGGTTGATGCGGGATGTATAGCCAAGGTCGGCCAGCGCGGCGCGGCAGCCGGTTGTTACAAAAGGTAACGCATCTTCACGGCCTGCTTCTCTTCATCGCCGCCGATGGCGAAGCGCGCGGCGGCGAAGCGCGGGGGGCCGAAATGAATGGCGGGATTGCGCGAAAACCCGAAGCCTTCGCGGGGAATGCCCATGAACGTGTCGAGCTTCTTGTTGCCGTTTTCGTCATGGATGACAGCCGCGGCATAATCGCCGTGCGGCAGGCCGTCGATGCTGATTTCCGTCTGGTCGGCGGGCACGCTCACCGTATGGGCGTGGGCATCGTCGAGACAGCCGGGGAAATTGGCCGGATCTTCGGTCAGGCAGACGCGCAGCAGGCCCTTGTGCGATCGCAGACTGTCAATCGACAGTTTCAACGTCGCGATTGGCGCTGCGCCCCCCAGCAGCATGAAGGCGCCCAGCGCCAGGGTTCCCCGGCCGATCCAGGAATATACCGACCCCCCGGTCGGTGCCGCAGACGCGGTCCCAGAAGCGAAAATATAGGCCATAATTACATCTATACTCCACATGGTGCCTGTGATGATGGCTGGCGGTGATCAGCCCCTCCCCGACCGGGCCACGCCACAGCAACGCGGGCCAGATTTCCCAACCCATGTGGTTGGTCACCCCCATCACCGTCATGATCGCCAGCACGGTGCCAAGCACCGCGATGTGGATCGGGATGACGAAGACGAGCAATGGAATGACGATCGCACCGGTCAGTGCCTCGATCGGATGAAACGCCATCGCCGCCCAGGCGGTTGGCGGGCGGCTGGCATGGTGGACGGCATGGGCCAGCCGGAACCAATAGGGCCGGTGCATCAGCCGGTGCGTCCAGTAAAACCAGGTGTCGTGCGCGAACAGATAAAGCAGCAGCGATACCGGCAGATACCAGAGCGGCCAGGCGTGGACATCGGCGTAGATCAACGTCCATCCCCGGTTCTGCCATCCCCAGGCGATAATGCCCGCGGGCACGCCGTAAATCGCCGCGCTGACCAGCGACCAGCCGATTTCCCGGCGAATCTGCGCATCCAGCCCGGCATAGAGTCCGGGGTGACGCCACCGCGTCAGCGCAGCGAAGCCCGCGCTGGTCAACACATAGCGCACGCCGACGATCAACGTCATCGCAAGGGCAGACAAGGCAATGGCCGACAGGAATGTCATCGCCGACAGCCGTACCCCATCGCACCGGCCGCACCAACAGCCATGGACGGCACCGCCGTAAATAACCGCCGTAAATATAAGCACCGGGGTTTTGCGGCGGCGGACAAATCGGCTAGGCGAGGCCATGCGACGTTTGCACCCGGCCGCCACCGGCGACCTTTCCTGTGATCTGGCGATTGTCGGCGGCGGATTGGCCGGTGGCTTGCTCGCGCTTGCCCTGGCGCGCACCCATCCGACGCTGGACGTCCGCATCGTCGAGGCAAGCGGGCGGATTGGCGGCAACCATGTCTGGTCGTTCTTCACCAGCGACATCGCCCCGGCCGATCGCTGGATCGTCGATCCGCTGATCTGCCACCAATGGGACAGTTATGACGTGGCCTTTCCCGCGTATCGCCGGACGCTGGCGGCGGGTTATCATTCGATCGAGTCCGAACGGCTGCACCAGCTTGTCTGCGCAACGCTGCCTGCCCATGCGATGATGCTGGGGCGCAAGGTGATCGGCGCATCGCCAAGCGCGGTGGTGTTCGACAATGGCGACCGGCTGGTGGCGAAGGCAGTGGTCGATGCGCGCGGCACCGGCGATTTGTCGCTGCTCGATCTTGGCTGGCAGAAATTTGTCGGCCGCGACTATGAACTGGCCGAACCGCACGATGTCGCGCACCCCGTGGTGATGGACGCGACGGTCGACCAGATCGACGGTTATCGCTTCATCTATTGCCTGCCCTTTTCCCCGACGCGGCTGTTCGTCGAGGATACGTACTACAGCGACACCCCCGATCTTCACCGGCCGATATCCGGCGGCACGAACCAGGACCCCATCGGCGAGCGGCTGGAGGCGCATGTCGCCGCCAATGGCTGGAAAATCGCGCGCACCATCCGGGAAGAACAAGGCGCGCTGCCCGTCGCGCTGGGCGGCGATTTTGACGGTTATTGGCGTTCGGGCGGCAACAAGGTGGCCAAGGCGGGGATGCGCGCGGGCCTGTTCCACCCCACCACCGGCTATTCGCTGCCCGATGCGGTGCGCACCGCGGCGTTGATTGCGCGGGCCAGCGATCTTTCGGGTGCAGCGCTGCACGACCTGACCTATGGTTTTGCCAGGGCCGCCTGGCGCAGGCGCGGCTTTTACCGAATGCTCGACAAAATGCTGTATCGTGCCAGCGAACCCGCCGAACGATACCGGATTCTGGAACGTTTCTATCGTCTCAACCCCGCTCTTATCGGGCGGTTTTATGCAGGACAGACCACGATGTTCGATCAGGTGCGTATCCTGACAGGCAAGCCGCCGGTCAAGATTTCAGCCGCAATTCGCGCGCTGCGCGGTGGGCGGCCATGAAGTCCGCTGTTGTCATCGGTTCGGGCTTCGGCGGATTGGCGCTGGCCATCCGCCTGCAATCGGCGGGGGTGCAGACCACCATCGTCGAGGCCCGCGACAAGCCGGGCGGGCGCGCCTATGTCTGGGAAAAGGACGGCTTCACCTTCGACGCCGGGCCAACCGTCATCACCGATCCCGATTGCCTGAAGGAATTATGGGCATTGTCGGGCCGCGACATCGCGGACGATGTCGAACTGATGCCGGTCATGCCATTTTATCGGCTGAACTGGCCCGACGGCACCAATTTCGATTATTCCAACGACGAAC
The DNA here is from genome assembly GCA_041659385.1 of Sphingomonas sp. Classification (GTDB taxonomy): domain Bacteria; phylum Pseudomonadota; class Alphaproteobacteria; order Sphingomonadales; family Sphingomonadaceae; genus Sphingomonas. Next base: position 18,790 of record JBAZYJ010000023.1, on the reverse strand, counting down.
CCAGCCTGGCGGCGGAAATCGCCAAACTCGATCCCGACGATGTCGACGGGTATCGCCGGTTCCTGGAATATTCGGCGGGCGTGTACAAGGAAGGCTATCTAAAGCTGGGGTCGGCCGCCTTTCTCGATTTCAAATCGATGCTGACCGCCGCGCCCAGCCTGGCGAAATACCAGGCCTGGCGCAGTGTCTATTCGATCGTGTCGGGCTTTGTCCGCAATCCCAAGCTGCGCGAGGCATTGTCGTTCCACACGCTGCTGGTCGGCGGCAACCCGATGACGACCAGCGCCATCTATGCCCTGATCCACAAGCTGGAAAAGGATGGCGGCGTGTGGTTCGCGCGCGGCGGCACCAACAGGCTGGTCGCGGGCATGGTCACCCATTTCGAGCGGCTGGGCGGTGTCCTTCGCCTCGACGACCCCGTCGAACGGATCGATACGCTGGGCGATCGGGCAACCGGCGTGACGACCAGAAGCGGCCTGCACATCGATTGCGACGCGGTGGTCAGCAATGCCGATATCATGCACAGCTATCGTGACCTGCTCGCCGGATCACGCTCGGCACAGCGCACGCGCGCGCGGCTGGAGCACAAGCGTTATTCCCCGTCGCTGTTCGTCGTGCATTTCGGCATCAAGGGCACCTGGCCCGGCATCCCACACCACATGATCCTGTTCGGGCCGCGTTACCGCGAATTGCTGGAGGATATTTACGAACACGGCGTGCTGGCCAGCGACTTTTCGCTTTACCTCCACCACCCGACCGTCACTGATCCGTCGATGGCGCCGGAAGGGCATTCGACCTTCTATGCGCTGGCGCCCGTGCCGCATCAGGGCAAATTCCCCGCCGATTGGGACGAAGTCGGCCCGATCCTGGAAAAACGCATCCTGGACGAGGTTGGTCGCCGGCTGATCCCCGACATCCATGATCGCATCGTCACCAAATTCCATTATGCGCCAAGCGATTTCGCGCATGACCTGAACGCTCATCTGGGCAGCGCGTTCAGCCTGGAGCCGACGCTGACGCAAAGCGCGTGGTTCCGCGTCCACAATCGTGACGACCATATTCCCAACCTGTATTTCGTCGGCGCGGGCACCCATCCCGGCGCGGGCATTCCCGGCGTGGTGGGCAGTGCCAAGGCAACCGCGCGACTGATGCTGGAGGGGGAACGGTGAAACGTCTTGCGGTTTATTGCGGATCGGCAACGCCTGCCGACCCGGTGTTTATCGATACTGCCCGCATCGTCGGCCGCACCCTGGCCGAACGCGGCATCGGCCTGGTCTATGGCGGCGGGCGGCTGGGGTTGATGGGCGCGGTTGCCGATGCGGCGCTGGCGGCGGGCGGAGAGGTTATCGGCATCATCCCGCAAGCGCTGGTCGACGCCGAAGTCGCGCACAAGGGGCTGAGCGAACTGCACGTCTGCGGCACGATGCACGAACGCAAACAGGCCTTTACCGATCTGTCTGACGGGTTCGTCACCCTGCCCGGCGGCACCGGCACGATGGACGAATTGTGGGAAGCGTTGAGCTGGGCACAGCTTGGCTATCACCACAAGCCGGTCGGACTGCTCAACGCCGCGGGCTTCTATGACCTGCTGATCGCGTTCAACGAGCATATGGGCGAGGTCGGCTTCCTGCGGCCCCAGCATCGCGGGCTGATGATCGTCGATACGACGCTCGACGGCCTGCTCGACAAGATGGCGGCGCATGTTCCCGCCACGACCATCGTGCAGATTGGCAGCCGGGATTTGTGAACGAGGCTGGCGCAATGCCCGACCGCGACGAGGGCGTCGCAATGCCCGCCCGCGACGCGATCGTCGCAATGCCCAGCCGCGACGCGATCGTCGCCACGGCCCAGGCCTCGATCGCGCATGGTTCGAAGAGCTTTGCCGCCGCCAGCCGGTTGTTCGCCCCGGCAACGCGCGAACGCGCCTGGCTGCTTTATGCCTGGTGCCGCCGCTGCGATGACATTGTCGACGGGCAGGACCATGGCCATGGCATGACCCGCATCGCCGACGCGCCGCAGCGGATCGCCCAAGTCCGCGCGATGACCGAGGCGGCGCTGGCCGGGCAATGGATCGGCGATCCGGCCTTCGACGCGCTGCGCATCGTTGCCGCCGAAACCCGCCTGCCCCCCGCCCTGCCGCGCGACCTGATCGCCGGGTTCGACCTTGACGCCGCCGACTGGCGACCCGCGACCGAGGGTGACCTGTACCGATATTGCTATCACGTCGCGGGTGTCGTCGGCTGCATGATGGCGGTCGTGATGGGCATCGACCCCGCCGACGACGCGGTGCTCGACCGCGCCTGCGATCTGGGCATGGCGTTCCAGCTTGCCAATATCGCGCGCGACATTGCCGAGGATGCCGGTGTCGGCCGATGCTATCTGCCGCTCGCCTGGCTGGACGAAGCCGGGCTGACGCCCGCGACGCTGATGCGGCCCGAAAACCGCGACGCGCTGGCGGTGCTGGCCGGTCGCCTGGCCCAACGGGCGGTGGCGTTCGAGGCGAGCGCACGGCTGGGCACGCCCGCGCTCGATTTCCGTTCGGCCTGGGCGGTGCTGGCGGCGGCGGGTATTTACGGCGCGATCGGCCGCGAAGTCGCACGACGCGGCGCGGCGGCGCTGGACGATCGGGTAACGACATCGGCCACGGCCAAGCTGGGCTTCATCATCACGGCGTGGCGGCAGGCAAGGGCGCGGCAGGTGCTGTATCCACCCGCGCCGCGCGACCCCGCGCTGTGGACGCGCCCGCGCTGAACGATCAGCCGAGCAGCGGCTCGCCCGGATAAGGCTTGTGGTGCAGGCGGATCGCCAGCCAGCCGCCGATGACGGGCAGAACGACCGCCGCGACCTCCATCCACCACGGATAAGGCAGCGCGACGAAACTCGCCACGCGATCGGCGATGACCACCAGCGCGACGATCACGCCCGACCAGCGCCAGTCGTTAATGCGCAACGCCAGCCACGCACCGCCGAACGTGCCGACCGCCCACCCCGCCATCAGGATGAATTTCGCGGGCAGCGGCAGCCCGATGATGAGCATCGCCGCCGCCACCGGATCATCATCGCCATAGCTGACGGGCGGGTAAAGCCATCCCTCGGCATATTCGATCGCCAGCATGATGATGATCGCCGCGACGATACCCGCAAGCGTGCCGAACAATTTGCGCATCAAAAACGACTGCCCCGAAAAAATGCCCCGAAACGACTGGACTGAAACGACTGGCCCAAAACCAGCCGCGCCAGGGATCGGCTACATTCTAGGCGGGGAACCGACAAACGCCAATGGTGGAGAGGTCGGGGATAGCCGTCGGTCATGTTGGTTGGCATGATCACGCCATGAACGAACGCTACACTCCCTCCTCTGATTTTCTTCAAGCCGTTGTTAACGAGGAGGTCCCGTTCGACCATCGTGATTTCGGCGAAAAGAATTTGATGCAACTAATGGCCATGACGCGCGACCCCGATGTTGCGAATCGCGACTGGGCAACTCTGTTGCTTTCTCAGCTCGAACTCAATCGACCTGATGTGCGGGAGGCCCTGATCCATGCCGCTTCGGACGAAAGTTCCGAGGTCCGCGCTGAAGCTATCCTTGGCCTTGCCCAACTCGACCGTTCTGTGGCGCTGCCTCTCCTGAGGAGGGAGCTTCAGGGCGAATTGGTGAACATGCCCTTGCTCGAAGCGGCGATCATCGTTGCCGACGCCTCTCTGATCGACGATCTGAAAGCGTTCGCTGCGCCATCTGCCAACAAGATGCTGGACCAGATGGTGGCCGACGCAATTACCGCTTGTTGCTCGACCTCATAGCGTCCGCGCTCAGGATCACCTGCGTTCCAGGCCGGGAACCGACAAACGCCAACGGTGGGGATTGGTGGTTAGCGGTCATTGCTCCTTCTCCCTCAAGGGAGAAGGATAGCGTAGCTTGCCAGCTTGCTGGCTAGCGGAGGTTGGATGAGGGTGACGCGCGCCATCGAGAGGGACGCTCCCTTCACCCAGCTCCGACTAGGGCCGCGCCGTCGCAATTGGTCGCACGCAATTGGTGGCATGTCGTGCGCGCGCGCCCTACATGAAGGCGATGCCACCCGAAACACAGTCCCCTTCACGCGCCGACCGTCCCATCTGGCCGACGCTTCGCCGGTTTCTGCCTTATCTGTGGCCCGCCGACGCGCCGATGCTGCGGATGCGGATCGCCGGGGCGATGTCGCTGGTCGTCGCGTCCAAGATCGTCCAGGTTTTCGGCGCGGCCTATACGCTGAAATATGCGGTCGACCGGATGGCGGCGGGCGACCGGGGCCTGGCCTGGCTGATCATCGCGCTGGTGATCGGGTATGCGGCATCGCGCTTTTCAACGACGATGTTCGACAATCTGCGCAACGTCATTTTCGAACGCGTCGGGCAGGAAGCGACCCGTCGGCTGGCCGCCACGGTATTCCGCCATCTGCACCAGCTATCGCTGCGTTTCCACCTGGAACGGCGGACGGGCGCGGTGACCAAGGTGGTCGAACGCGGGACCAAGAGCATCGACGTGATGCTGTATTTCCTGCTGTTCAACATCGCGCCGACGGTGCTGGAGCTGACGCTGGTGCTGGGCATTTTCTGGACCAGTTTCGGCGTCGGGCTGGTGGTGGCGACCGTGGCGATGGTTGCGCTGTACATCTGGTTCACGCGCAGGATCACTGACTGGCGCAACGAACTGCGCACCCGGATGAACGATCTGGATACCGGCGCCGTCGCTCATGCGGTCGATTCACTGCTGAATTTCGAAACGGTCAAATATTTCGGCGCTGAGGAACGCGAGGCGTTGCGGTACGACCGGGCGATGGCGGCCTATGCCAACGCCGCGACCAGAAGCGAAAATTCGCTGGCGTGGCTCAATATCGTGCAGGCGCTGGTCACCAATGCGATGCTGGGCGGGGGCATGGCCTATGTCGCCTGGGGGTGGAGCCAGGGGCGTTTTTCGGCAGGCGATGTAGTGTTCGTCTCGACCCTGTTGTCGCAGCTTTTCCGCCCGCTCGACCTGCTGGGCATGGTTTATCGCACCATCCGCCAGGGCGTGGTGGACATGGGCGCGATGTTCGACCTGCTCGATACGCCGGGCGAAATCGTCGACGCCGCCAATGCGGCACCGCTGCACGTCGCGGCAGGGCATGTCCGGTTCGAGGATGTCCATTTCGGCTATGATCCGGGGCGTGAGATATTGAAGGGCATCGATCTCGATATTCCGGCCGGGCGCACGCTGGCGGTGGTTGGCCCGTCAGGTGCGGGCAAGTCCACGCTCGCGCGGCTGATGTATCGTTTCTATGACCTGACCGGCGGGCGGATCACCATCGACGGGCAGGATATCAGCGAAGTGACCCAGGCGTCATTGCGCGCCGCCATCGGCATCGTGCCGCAGGATACCGTGCTGTTCAACGACACCATCGGCTATAACATCGCTTATGGCCGCGAGGGTGCCGGCATGGACGAGGTTGCGCAGGCCGCGCGCGGCGCCGCCATCGCCGGTTTCATCGAGCGCCAGGCCGACGAGTATGAAACGCGCGTCGGCGAACGCGGGCTGAAATTGTCGGGCGGCGAAAAACAGCGCGTCGCCATTGCCCGCACCTTGCTGAAAAACCCGCCGGTCCTGATCCTGGACGAAGCGACCAGCGCACTCGACAGCCGTACCGAAGCGGAGATTCAGGCCACGCTGGAAGCGATATCGCAGCGGCGCACCACCATCGTCATCGCGCACCGGCTGTCCACCGTGGTCAACGCCGACGAAATCGTCGTGCTGGACAATGGCGAAGTGCGTGAACGCGGCAGCCATGCCGAGCTGCTGCGCCAGGGCGGTCTTTACGCCGAAATGTGGAACCGCCAGGCCCAGGAACGCGCCGAGGAAGCACTCGCCGCCGAATAGACCGAACAGCCGGGCCCATCATGGTTAACTACATGGTAGGATTTGCCCGCGCATAATCCCCGCGAAAATGGCCTGCACGCTCAAGGAACGAGTGCGCGGGGGGTTGGGGACGAACCGACGATGAAAGTTTCCGTGCGCGCGGCAGAGCTTGCCAGCCTGCTCGATCAGGCGCCGCCAGGCATCAAATGCCTGTCGCTCGATTGTTTCGACACGCTGATCTGGCGCAACGTCAACCGGCCGACCGACGTCTTTGCCGATCTGGGCCTGCCCGGCGGCGCCGACATGCGTGCCTGGGGCGAGGAAGACGCCCGCCGCGCCGCGGTTGGCAAGCGCACCGGCGGCGAAGTCACCATCGAAGAAATCTATGCGACGCTGATGCCAGCGGCGGACCAGGCGGCACGCGATGCCGCGATTGCGATCGAACTCGCCGCGGAAGCGCGCCATTGCTTCGGCTTTGCACCCACCCGCGACCTGATCGTCGAGGCCAGGGCGCGCGGCCTGCAGGTCGTGATCGTTTCCGATACCTATCTCGACGAAGCCCAGCTCCGCGCACTGATCGCCGCGGCCGCGGGGGACGACGTCGCCGCGATGATCGATCGCATCTTCTGCAGCTCGACCTATGGCGTGTCCAAGGGGGGCGGGCTGTTCGTCCATGTGCTGCCCGAACTGGGCTTGTCACCCAAGGCGATCCTGCATGTCGGCGACAATCCGGTGGCAGACCAGGATGCCCCGCAAAAGCTGGGAATCAACACCGCCCACCTCGTCCAGTTCGACACCGATGCGATACAGCGCCTGCGACTGGAAGCGGCGGCGGCGGCGATTCTCGATCCCGATGCGCGCGCAACCGTGCCCGTCTATCAACCCCACCGCCCTGCCGTTTCGTTGCGCATGGCCGATGATGCCGAATATGCGGTTGGCCATGACGTCATGGGGCCATTGATGCACGGCTTTGTCGGCTGGGTGCATGACGAAGCGATGGCGATGGAAGAACGCCTGGGCGCCCCGCCCAAGCTGCTGTTCCTGCTGCGCGACGGGCATTTGCCCGCGCGGGCGTTCCGTGCGCGCTATCCCGAACTCGCCAACCGCGTCGCCGAAGTCGAGATCAGCCGCTTCACCGCGCGCGCCGCCAGCCTGGCCGATGAAGAAGCGATCCGCGACTACATCACCCCGCGTCTTGGCGCTGGCGAATGGAAAGTGCTGGCGCGCCAGCTCCTGTTCTTCCGCGACGAGATCGAAAAACTCGGCAGCAGCCGCGATGCCGAGGAATTTGAACGCGCGATCCTGCGGCCGTCCAACGTCCAGAAGATCGTCCATCGCTCGCGCCAGTTCGCGCAGCGGATGGCCGCCCATCTGAAGCGTCACGGCGTTGAGCCTGGCGATGCGGTGATGCTGGTTGACCTGGGGTATAACGGATCGGTTCAGAACACCATCGAGCCGACGCTGCGCCGAACCCTTAACCTGAACGTCGCCGGCCGTTATCTGCTGCTGCGCGAAATGACGCTGACCGGGCTCGACAAGCGCGGCTGGCTCGACGTGCGGCATTACGACATGCGCATGCTGCACGGCCTGTCCGAATCGATCGCCATCGTCGAACAGCTCTGCACGCTCGCGCAAGGATCGGTCGTCAACTACAAGGATGACGGCACCCCGGTGCGCGAAGCGCTGGGCGTCAAGGGAATGCAGAGCAGCGCGCGCGACCGGGCGCAGGCCGCCGCCATCGACTTCATCGAGCAGGGTGATCGGGGATTTATTCGCCCGCCACTTTCAGACACCGTCGATGCACGCCGCCAGAACGGCGCTGCTGCGCTCACTCGCCTGCTGTTCCTGCCGATGGCCAGCGAAGTCGCGCTGTTCGAACGGTTCGACCATGATGCCAATCTGGGCACGCGGGAAATGATCCGCATGATCGATCCCGATGCCGCCGCCGCCGGCCTGCGCCAACGTGGCCTGTTCTACACCAAGAACGCGACCCGCATGTATCTGCCGGGCGAATTGCAGCGCCATGGCTTGCCGATCAACCTGTCGCTGCTCACCGCGCGCCGGTTCGGTCTCGATCTGCGCAAGACCGATTTCGACGTCGGCGGCATCAAGCTGGCCGCGATCATCGCCGATGATCGGGAACAGGCGCTGATCGATGTCGAGGCCTTCCCGACGCATGACGGTTATTATTCAGTAGTGGTGCCGGTGGGCGAGGGCCGTTTCACGGTGTGCCTGCCGCTGGGCCAGAATTTCGACTTCGTCCAGATCGACCATATCGGCTTCGTCAACGCCCATACGATGCTGAAAAGCGAAGGCGCCCGGGCCAAACCGATCGCGGCACAACCGCTGTATGACAATATGGAAGAAGTGGCCCCAGGCCTGTTCCGCACTGGCGGCGATGCCGGTCTGCTGGTCGTGCCGCCGCCTTCGGCCTGTCCCAAGGGCGCCTCGCTGGTGCTCAACATCGTATTCCGGCCGATTGTCGCGCGTGGTGCTGCGACCGGCGCCCAGCAAAAGGCGGCTTGAACCATGTCCAACCTGTTGATCCATTCGATGGCCGAATTCAGCGACATCATCACCTCGGCACTCGAAATCGCCGATGCCCGCCAGATTTGTGAAATCGGCGCGGAATTTGGCGGCATGTCGCAGATCCTGGCCGATCATGCGCAGGCGGTGGCTGGCGGATTGACCAGCATCGACCCCGCGCCGAAGCCCGAATTTCTCAACTGGGCCGCTGCTTCGGATCAAGTGACTCACGTCGCCCTGCCCAGCCTTGAGGGTATCGGCGGCCTTCGCAACATCGATGCATGGCTGATCGACGGCGACCACAACTGGTACACCGTCTATCATGAACTGAACGCAGTCCAAGCAGCCTGTGAACGCGATGGCAAGCCGATGCTTGCCTTTCTGCACGATGTCGCCTGGCCGTGCGCGCGCCGCGACTTTTATTACGCGCCCGACCAGATTCCCGCCGAGTTCCGGCACCCCTATGACTATCGCGGCGGCGCCGTGCCGGGCGATGCCGGGCTGCTGCCCAATCGCGGCTTTCGTGGAATGGGGCAGTTTGCATTGGCCGAGATCGAAGGCGGCCCGCGCAATGGCGTCAAAACCGCGGTCGAAGACTTTACCGCAGAGCGCTTCGCCGCCGGGCACGATCTGGCCTATGCCGAAATTCCGGCGGTATTTGGCCTTGGCATCCTGTTCGACGTCGATGCGCCGTGGAGCGCGGCGCTGGCGGAACTGGTCATGCCTTATCACCAGAATCGCCTGATCGCGGCGCTGGAAGCCAATCGGCTGGCCAATTATCTGGCGGTCCTCGACTGGCAGGACCGGACGAACGAAGCCAAAAAACAGGCGGCCTGACCAACCGGGCGACCCCGGTAATCAGGCGGCCCAAAATCAGGCGGCCCAAAATCAGGCGCAGGTCAGCCGGATTTGTTTCGCAGGCTTGTCGAACACGATCGACGAACAACGCCGAAGCTGGTCCGCGCCGACGATCAACACATCACGGCGGCGGTTGGCGTGCTTTGCCGTTACCGTGATTTCATCGGGGTCGGCGTCGGCATCGGCGATGCCCGCCGTTGAGCCATTGTCGCTGATCCGCACCGCCACGCTGTCGAAGCTGAGCGGACCAATGGCGAGCGGGCGGCCAAGGCGCAGCGTCCTGATCGGTCGTTCGATGCCGAAAGCGACTTCGGCATGGCCGGTTTCCCCGACAAGCTGACCACCCAGCACCGCCGCCAGTGCCTGCCCGGCCCCCGCCGTCGCCAATGACCGGTCATGCGTGGGATCGAACAACACCGCCAGCGTGCGATTGCCCAGCTTTACCCCGGCATAAGCGGGAAAGAAGAATTTCTGGACCAGCGGCAACGATATCGTTCGTTCGCCCGGCCCGGCCGCCCGCAACTGAAAGCGCACCACATCGGCAGGCACGCCACCGGGACCGATCGACGCATCGGCACCGCGCGTATAAGGCCGTTCAAACCACACCGCGCGCCGCTTGAACCCGGTCGAACCGAATTCCAGCCGGGTAACGGCGCTATCGCCCTTTACCCTGACCGGGCCGACCTTCACCGAAAAGCCGAACCAGCCACCGCGCAGCCCGGCGCGCGCGGCGAAATCGGGATTGATCGTCGGTGCAGGCGGCGCCCATGGGTTGATGCGGAGCCGCGCGGGCTGCCCGGCTATGCGGATCGCCACCACCCCATCGCCATGGACGACATAATCCACCGGCGCCCGCGCACCCATCGTGGCCGGGGCGGCCAGCATCAGCACCAGCAGCCGCAACCGGCGAGCGATCGCCATGCTCAAGCCAGAAGATCGGCGAGTTCGGGGTGTTTCTGGAAATAGCCGGCGACGAACGAACATTGCGCGACCACTTTGCGATCGCGCGCCTGAACATCGGCAAGCGCCGCGCCGATCAGGTGGCTGGCGATGCCGCGCCCGCCAATCTCCCGCGGGACGACGGTGTGAGTGAACGTCATGACGTCACCGTCGAGCAGATAGTCGGCAAAGGCGAGGTGCCCGTCCTCGGTCAATTCATAACGGTGGCGATCAACATCATGATGCACGTCCGACACGACAACATACTCCTGTACGCGCACGACGCTGGCGAGCCGCGCCTGCCACGCTATAGGTGACGTGTGATCGATCCCAAGTCCATCCTGCAATCGACCTTCGGCTTTCCCGATTTTCGCGGTGTCCAGCGCGAGGTGGTGGAGCGCGTGCTCGCCGGGCGCAACACGCTGGCCGTCATGCCGACGGGGGCGGGCAAGTCATTATGCTACCAGCTTCCCTCGATCGCGCTTGAGGGCACCTGCATCGTCATCTCGCCGTTGATCGCGCTGATGCACGACCAGCTTCGCGCCGCCGAAAGCGTGGGCATCCGTGCCGCGACGCTGACATCGGTGGATACCAACCGGGCGGAAACCCGCGGCCGGTTCCTCGATGGCGGGCTCGACCTGCTCTATATCGCGCCCGAACGGGCCTCCGGCACCGATTTCCGCGACTTGCTGGAACGCGGGCGCGTTTCGCTGTTCGCCATCGACGAAGCGCATTGCGTCAGCGAATGGGGGCATGATTTCCGCCCAGACTACCGGCTGCTTCGCCCGTTGATGGATGCGTTTCCCGATGTGGCGCGCCTGGCGCTTACCGCGACGGCCGATGCCCATACCCGCAAGGACATTCTGCAGCAGCTTGGCATCCCGACCGACGGCCTGATCATCTCCGGCTTTGACCGGCCCAATATCCGCTATGCGATTTCCCCGCGTGACAACACCGCGCGCCAGATTGCCGCGCTGGTGCGCGAAACGCCTGGGCCGGGCATCGTCTATGCCCCCACCCGTGCCGCGACCGAGCGGCTGGCCGACCAGCTTGCGCATACCGGGCGGCCGACGCGGGCGTATCATGCCGGACTGGACCCCGCGATTCGCGCCCGCAACCAGGCCGATTTCGTCGGGTCCGAAGACATGGTGATGTGCGCGACGATCGCGTTCGGCATGGGCATCGACAAACCCGATGTCCGCTTCGTCGCGCACGCCGCTATGCCCAAGTCGATCGAGGCCTATTATCAGGAAACCGGCCGCGCGGGCCGCGACGGCGATCCATCGATCGCCCATCTGTTCTGGGGTGCTGAGGATTTCGCCCGCGCCTGGAGCCGCGTCGACGAAGCCGAGCCCGAACGCCAGGCCACGGTGCGCGCGCAGATCAACGCGCTGACCGGCCTTGTTGAAACCGGTGGCTGCCGGCGCGCGGTGCTGCTGCGCCATTTCGGCGAAGACCCACCGGCACAATGCGGCAATTGCGACAATTGCCTGACCCGCCCGGCGATGATCGATGCAACCGAGCTGGCGCGCAAGTTCCTCTCCGCCATCTATCGCACCGGCCAGCGTTTCGGCGCCGGGCATATCGAAAAGGTGCTGACCGGCACCACCGACGATCGCATCACCCAGAACGGCCATGACCGGTTGAGCGTGTTCGGCATCGTCGAGGCGGCCGAGGCGCGGTTGCTGAAACCATTGTCGCGCGCGTTGCAGGCACGTGGGCTGGTAACCTCGACCGAACATGGCGGGCTGGCGCTGGCGCCCGAGGCGCGGCCGGTGCTGAAGGGCGATGTCCCGGTTGAGATCATCGCCCCGGTCGACAAGCCGAAAGGCGGACGGCGCAAGGCAGCGGCGGCGGCCAATCCGGCCGATGACCCGCTGTTCGAGGCGCTGCGCACCCGCCGCCGCGAACTGGCGCTGGCCGCGCAGGTGCCGCCTTATGTCATTTTCCACGACGCGGTGCTGCGCGACATGGCGGCGCTGAAACCCACCAGCCCACAGGCGCTGGCGGCAATAACCGGCATTGGCGCGCGCAAGCTGGAAGCGTATGGCGAAGCGTTTCTGACGGTAATTCGGGAGGCGGCATGATCCGCACGATTGACGACACCATTTCGGTCGCCCCACAGATCGACCCGGCTGACCTGGCCCGATACGCCGCGCAAGGCTTTGTCGCGGTCATCAACAACCGCCCCGATGGCGAGGATGGCGGCCAGCCCGAAGGCGAGGCCGTGCGTGCCGCCGCGACGGCAGCGGGCCTTGGCTACACCGCCATCCCCGTCACCCATGCCGGGTTCTCGATGCCGCAGATCGACGGTTTCATTGCCGCGATGGCGGCCGCCAACGGCCCGGTGCTGGCCTTTTGCCGGTCGGGCACGCGATCGTGCAACCTGTGGGCGCTGGCCATGGCCAGGCAAGGCGCCAACCCGGATGAGCTGCTCGCCAAGGCCGCCGCTGCCGGATATGATCTGTCGGGCATCCGGATGATCCTCGATCAGCTTGCCGCCGGCGCGCAAGGCTAGGCAGCGGCGATGTCCTGGCAGCAGATCGCGATTTCGATCGTCGGGGTATTGGGGCTGGCCGCCGTCGCCCGGCTGATGCGGCTGGGCGAAAGCCGCATCGCCAACGCTGACAACGCCGCCGAACGCGCCGAGGCATTGCTTGCCGGGTTCGTCGCGCGGCGTGCGATCGTCAGCCATGATGGCAATGCCGCGTTGGTGGCGGGCAATGGCGCGATCGCCATCCTGAAACGCCATGGCGCGCATGTCGCCGCCCGGCGGCTGATCCCGCCGCTGCGGCTGACCGAAATTCCCGAAGGCGTGCGAGTGGAAACCGGCGAACGCCTGTTCGGCGCAGTCACATTGATCGGAATTTATCCCGACGACGCGCGGGCTCTGGAAGCGCCACTGACACTGGTGTAAGCAGTTTGGCGATGCCGCCCGTTCTCCACGATCCCGTCCAATATGCCGTCCCGGCCTTCATCCTGCTGGTGCTGGCCGAAATGCTGGTCGCCTGGGCAGGGGACAAGCGCCGATACGAACCCCGCGACACGCTCACCTCGCTGATGCTGGGTTTCGGCAGCACGATCGCGGGTGGCATTCTGGGCGGCATTGTGCTGGCGATGCTGGTCTGGGCGTATCAATTCCGCCTCTTCACCATCGGCTGGCAATGGTATTGGTTCGTGCTGTGCTTCGTGCTCGACGATTTGGCCTATTATGCCTTCCACCGCAGCGCACACCGCGTGCGCTGGTTCTGGGCCAGCCACGTCATTCACCATTCCAGCCAGCATTATAACCTGTCGACCGCGCTGCGGCAGACCTGGACCGGCTTTTTCAGCCTGTCCTTCCTGTTCCGCCTGCCGCTGGCGTTGATCGGGTTCCACCCGCTGATGATCCTGTTCGTCGGGGGCATCAACCTGATCTATCAATTCTGGATTCATACCGAAGTGATCGACCGGATGCCGCGGTGGTTTGAGGCGGTGATGAACACCCCTTCGCACCACCGCGTCCACCATGCGATCAATCCGCAATATCTCGACAGCAATTATGCGGGCGTGTTCATCGTCTGGGATCGGATGTTCGGTAGCTTCGTCGCCGAATGCCCGGATGACCGGCCCGATTACGGCATCGTCAGGCAGCTCGGCAGCTTCAACCTGTTGTGGGCGGCGTTCCATGAATGGATCGGCATTGGCCGGGACATATGGACGGCACCGGGCTGGCGAGCCAGGCTGGGCTATGCGGTGATGCCGCCAGGGTGGAGCCATGACGGCAGTCGAGACACATCCGAAACGATAAAGCAGCGCTGGCAACAAGCCCGTGCGCACCGGGAGAATGCTGAATGGACGAGGTCGACATTGTCGTCATCGGCGGCGGATCAGGCGGCAGCGCCGTCGCCGGCCGACTGAGCGAGGATGGCCGCTACAGGGTCGCGGTGCTGGAAGCGGGGGCGCGCAACACCGGCCTCCGCACGCTGATCCCCGGTTTCCTGGCGTTCCAGACGCCGAAGACCAACTGGAAGTTTGAAACCGTGCCGCAAGCCGGGCTGAACGGTCGGCGCGGTTATCAGCCGCGTGGCAAGGGGCTTGGCGGATCGTCGGCGATCAACGCGATGCTCTATGTTCGCGGCAATCGCTGGGATTACGACAATTGGGCGCGGATGGGTTGCGACGGCTGGTCGTATGACGATGTGCTGCCCTATTTCAAACGCGCCGAGCACAATGTCCATGGCCGCGACGATTTCCACGGCGATGCCGGGCCGCTTTGGGTAAGCGACCAACGCTCGCCCAACCCCGGCACCATGGACTTCATCGCCGCGGGCGAAAGCCTGCAGATACCGCGCAACGACGATTTCAACGGCGCGCGCCAGGATGGCATCGGGCTTTTCCAGGTGACGCAGAAGGGCGGCGAACGCTGGAGCGCGGCGCGAGCGTATCTGGAACCCGGTCGCGGGCGGGAGAGCTTGTCGATCATCACCGGCGTCACCGTCGAACGAGTGCTGGTGCAACGGAACCGCGCCTGGGGCGTCGCGTATCTGCAGGATGGCGAGCACCGCGAAATCCGCGCGCGGCGCGCCGTCGTTCTGGCGGGCGGCGTATTCGGGACGCCGCAGCTCCTGATGTTGTCGGGCATCGGCCCCGCCGACCACCTGCGCGACCTGGGATTGCCGGTCATCGTCAACCGTCCGGCGGTGGGCACCAATCTCCAGGACCATCTCGACTATGTCGCGTCCTTCGAAACCGCGCATACCGGCTTTCCCGGCAAGACGTTGGTTGGCAGCCTGAAAAGCGTCGGCGCGATTGCGCAGTGGTTCGCCGCGCGCAAGGGAGCGATGACGACGCCCTATGCCGAAGGCGGCGCGTTTCTGACGATAAATCCCGACAGCCCGTGCCCCGATGTCCAACTCCATTTCGTCATCGCCGCGCTGGAAGATCATGGCCGGGCAGATGTGAAGGCGCATGGCTATAGCGGCCATGTCTGCGTATTGCGGCCGGAAAGCACCGGGACCGTGCGGCTGGCGAGCACCGATGCGCGCGACGCGCCGTTGATCGATCCACGCTTCCTGGCGGATCGCCGCGATGTCGATCTGCTTATCAAGGGGGTGCGCGCGATGTACCGCATTCTGCAAACCCCGCCGATGACCCGATATCAGGGCCGGGATCGACACCCGGTCGACCTGAACGACGACGACGCGATCGAGGCGCTGATCCGGGCGCGGTCCGACACCATCTATCACCCTGTCGGCACGGCGCGGATGGGCAGCGACGAACTGGCGGTGTGCGATTCCCGGTTGCGCGTGCGCGGGGTCGACGGGCTGTATATCGCCGATGCCTCGATCATGCCCAAGCTGATATCGGGCAACACCAATGCGCCGTCGATGATGATCGGCGAACGTTGCGCCGATTTCATCAAGGCCGACCTGGCCGCCTGATCCGCACCACCAGCCGACAAGGCGACCGTTTGGACGTTCGGCAAAAAAGAGGCCGGTGACTCTCGTCACCGGCCAGTACGTCCGCAGGAGGAACCTGGGTGGGGGCGGACCATCGGCCCGCCCCGATTTCGTCAATAATTGTAGGCGCGCTCGCCATGTTCGCCGATGTCGAGACCTTCCTGTTCGACTTCTGGCGTGACGCGCAGGCCCGTCACCAATTTGGCGACATAGATGGAGATCGCGGTGCCGACGGCCGCCCACACGATGGTGGTGGCAACCGCTTCGACCTGAACCAGCAATTGATGGCCCATGTCGAAATCCGGCTTGCCCGGGCCGCCCAGCGATGGTGCATAAACAATGCCCGTGCCGATTGCGCCGATCATGCCGCCGATCCCGTGAACGCCAAAGGCATCCAGAGCGTCGTCATAACCAAGCATCGGCTTCAACTTCGACACTGCCATGAAGCAGATGACCGAAGCGACTGCACCCAGCACGATCGCGCCGAACGGACCGGAGTTACCCGCGGCCGGCGTTACCGCCACCAGACCGGCAACAATACCCGAGCAGAAGCCAAGCGCGGAGCCCTTGTGCCCGGCAAGACGCTCGGCGAGCATCCAGAACAGCGCGGCGGAGGCAGTGGCGACAAAGGTGTTGATCATCGCCAGACCCGCCGAACCATTGGCTTCCAGCGCCGAACCGGCGTTGAAACCGAACCAGCCCACCCAGAGCAGGCCAGTGCCGATGCCAGTCATCGTCAGCGAGTGCGGGGGCATCGGTTCCTTGGGATAGCCCATGCGCTTGCCCAGGATCAGCGCGGCAACCAGTGCCGAAACACCGGCGTTGATGTGAACCACGGTGCCGCCGGCAAAGTCCAGAGCGCCCTTGGCGAAGAACAGGCCGTTGCCTGCCCAGACCATGTGAGCGATCGGGAAATAGACGATCGTCAGCCAGATGGTGCCGAACACCATGACGGCCGAAAACTTCATGCGCTCGACAACCGAACCCAGAACGAGTGCGACGGTAATCGCCGCAAACGTCATCTGGAAGCAGATGAAGACATATTCGGGGATGGCGACACCGGCAGTGAAGGTGGCCGATGTCGTGTCAGGCGTCACACCCTTCAGGAACAACTTGCCAAAGCCGGCGATGAATTCGTTGCCGCCGTCACCAAAGGCTTCGGTATAGCCCCACATCACCCAGATAAGCATTGCGAGACAAGCCACGGCGCCGATCTGCGTCATGGTCGACAGCATGTTCTTGGTGCGGGTAAGACCGCCATAGAACAGCGCCAGGCCCGGCACGATCATCATCAGGACAAGCAGTGTGGAAGTCATCATCCACGCCGTGTCGCCCTTGTTGACGGTGGGAGCCGCCGCCTGGGCCCAGGCAGGCAGGGCCGAGAACAGCGCCGCGCCCGCCCCGGCGGCACCTGCCCATTTCATCCAATGCTTCATCGTTGTCCCCTTGCTCACAGCCTGATGTCCTCAGAGTGCCGTCTGATCGGTTTCGCCGGTGCGGATGCGCACCGCCTGGTCCACGCCAATCACGAAGATCTTGCCATCGCCGATCGCGCCGGTGTTGGCGGCAGCCTGGATGGTTTCGACCACCCGATCCGACATGTCGGCAGAGCAGACCACTTCGATCTTGATCTTGGGCACCATGTTCGTGGTGTATTCGGCGCCCCGATAAATCTCGGTCTGGCCTTTCTGCCGACCAAAGCCCTTGACCTCGGTCACCGTCATACCGGCGACCCCGATGCCGGTCAGTGCTTCACGCACTTCGTCCAGCTTGAATGGTTTGATGATGGCAATGACGAGTTTCACTCGGAACCCCCCCCTGGCTGATGGTCCGAAGCCTATCTCAGCAAAGGGCGTGCCAGAGTCGAAACGACACGATTCCGCGCGGTTTCGCGCAATCAAATATTAACGGGAGGTAAATTTTTGTGCAGAAGCGAACAACTGCCCGAAAAATAGGCAACGGCTGGCACCGCGGACGCTAAACCGCCGTGCCCAGGATCTGGCGCGCGCTAGCCAGATCCTCGTCGAGCACCATCACGCGTACCGGGATGAGGAACCAGCTGCCATCGGCAATGCTGGAATTGCCATCGAACGCCACTGCGTCGATCCCTTCGGAATCGAGCCGCCCGATCACGATATTGGCTTCGTTGCGGTCAAAACGACCAAGTTCGACAAGCGCCACGCATTTACTCCACCCACTCGGGCATCACCGCTTGTACCTTGACCGGCAGGCCGTCAATGCTGTGCGTGCGATCGGCAATCCGGGCGAGCCGTTCTTCGGGCACCTGCTGGCGATGGAATTTGAGCAGCGTGTCGCGCGGGCGTTCATGGCGCATCACCGGCACGCCCCATCCGCAACTGGTCTGCACGCTGTCCACCGCCACGTCGAAAATCTGGCGCGCGCCGGGCAGGCGGGGGAAATGCGCCGCCAACGCATCATAACCCGGTTCGCCCGCGATGACGAAGCTGCCCCGCCCATAGAGCCGCAGGATCAGCGCCGGATTGTCGAACGCGCAGAACATGATGGTGATGCGGCCATCGGCGGCGAGATGCGCCTGCGTCTCGTTTCCCGATCCACCGATATCAAGATAGGCGACGCGGTTGTCGCCGAGCACCCGGAACGCATCCAGCCCCTTGGGACTGAGGTTGATCCGCGCGCCATCGGCTGCGGTTGCAACGAAGAACACCGGTTGCCGCGCGATGAAGCCGCGATGATCGTCGTTCAGCGATGCAAAGAACTCAGCCATGGGCCGCTCCTCGATTGACGCGCATCGGACATGCGCATAAGTCATGCGCATGAAACCTGACCCTATCGCGTCCGGCAAGCGCAAGGCCGTCAACCTATCGCTAGACACAGGCGTCGTCGAGGCCGCGCGGGAAGCAAAATTGAACCTGAGCCAGGTTTGCGAGGCCGCCCTGCGCGAAGCCAGCCGCACCGAACGCGCGCGGCAATGGCGGGAAGAGAACCGGGCCTGGGCGGAATCGGTCAATCGTTGGATCGACGAGCGCGGCTTGCCGCTTGAACGTTACCGCCTTTTCTAGGCCGGATCGACATTCAGGATTCCCAAAGTGAAAGATGTCTGATTCATGAGGCCCCGTGTTGAAGCGCGGAGCTGGCGATGGGGATCAAGCGATACGAGTTGAACGAAGCACAGTGG
>JBAZYJ010000022.1:0-41118 GCA_041659385.1 Sphingomonas sp. | reverse complement strand
TATTGAGCGGACCGGGCAGGCAATTGCGCAAGCCGACATCCTGCTATGGCTTGGTGATACGCCGCCACCGGCTCACCCAACCATGATCTGGCTTTATCCGCGCCTCGACGAGCGGCCGCCATGCCCGGTTGGACGTTTGGGTCTATCGGCAAGAACAGGCGAGGGCATCGGGTCGCTCTGGCAGGCCATGGCGCACGCAGCGGCGTCGCTTTTGCCGCGGGAGGATCGTCTTGCGGTCAACCAGCGCCAGCACCGCCTGCTTGCCGAATGCGCTGAGGCCCTGCGTGCCGCGCGCTTCGAGCCCGACCTGCTGATCGTGGCTGAGCAACTGCGTGTTTCACGTGGAACGCTCGACCGGATAACCGGGGCCACTCATGTCGAGGATATGCTCGACGCGCTTTTTGGGCGTTTTTGCATCGGCAAGTGATGTTTCACGTGAAACGCCTCACCGCGTTTTGACAGCCTGGCCAATTGGGCATAGCGGAAATCGCATGGCGACATTTGATGTAATCGTTGTAGGCGGCGGCCATGCTGGCACCGAAGCAGCTGCGGCTGCGGCTCGGCGTGGCGCACGTACTGCGCTGGTCAGTTTTGATCCCGCGATGATCGGCGCCATGTCGTGCAACCCCGCAATTGGTGGCCTTGGCAAGGGACATCTGGTCCGTGAAGTCGACGCATTTGATGGACTGATTGCACGCGCAACCGACGCTGCGGGTATCCATTATCGGATGCTCAATCGATCCAAGGGATCGGCAGTGCAGGGACCGCGCGTTCAGGCTGATCGTAAACGCTATGCGGCGGCGATTCAGGAAATGCTGGCTGCCCAGGATGGGCTGGAAATAATTGCAGGCGAGGCGGCGGGCCTTCACGTGGAACAGGGGTGCGTTGCCGGAGTCGATTTGGCCGATGGCCGCACGCTTCATGCCCGCGCGGTCGTACTCGCCACGGGTACTTTCCTGGGCGGTCGCTTGTTTCGCGGCGACGAGCGGCATGAAGGCGGGCGAGTCAATGAGCGTGCGGCAACTCGTTTGGGCCACCAGTTGCGAGCGCTTGACCTGCCGATGGCGCGCCTGAAAACCGGCACGCCGCCGCGGCTCGACGGAAGAACGATCGACTGGGCACGGCTCGATGAGCAGCAGAGCGAGGCCGACCCCTGGACGATGTCGCCAATGACCGTCGCCCGTCCGCTGCCGCAGCTATTCTGCGCGATTACCAGGACGACGCCCAAGACGCACGATATCATCCGGGCCAATCTCGATCGTTCGCCCCTGTTCACCGGTGCAATCGGGGCGCTCGGTCCGCGTTATTGCCCATCGATCGAGGACAAGATCCATCGTTTCGGGGACCGCGACGGCCACCAGATTTTCCTGGAGCCAGAAGGGTTGGATGACCCGCTCATCTACCCCAACGGTATCTCCACATCGCTGCCCGCTGATGTTCAGGCGGCGATGATTGCGTCCATTCCGGGGTTGGAGCAGTGCAGGATTGCGGTTGCTGGCTATGCGGTCGAATATGATTACGTCGATCCACGCGCGTTGAAATCGACGCTGGAATTGATGGCGATGCCGGGCCTTTTCTGCGCCGGGCAGATAAATGGCACGACGGGCTATGAAGAAGCGGCGGGGCAGGGGCTGGTCGCGGGGCTCAACGCTGCTGCCTTTGCCCTTGGTCTTGAACCTGCCGAGCTCGACAGGGCATCGAGCTATCTCGGTGTGATGATCGATGATCTGGTGCTCCACGGTGTTACCGAGCCTTATCGGATGCTGACCGCACGCGCCGAGTTTCGGCTGCATCTGCGCGCGGACAACGCCGAAACCCGGCTTGGCCCGATCGCTGAGCGGCTGAATTGCCTTGGGTCGGAACGCGCGAGGCATCAGCGTTTGCGGCGTGAAGCGCGGGCGGAGATGATTGGTCGTCTTCAGGTGCCGCTGCTGGCATCCCTGCTTGCCGGGCGAGGCGCGCCGATTGCCAGCGATGCGACGCGGCGTTCGGCCTATGACTGGCTGCGCTTTCCAGGCGTCGACATGCGGCATGTCGCGCCGGAGATAATGGCAGACGCGGCACTGTCGGCGGAGGTGGCCGAGGATGCGCGCTATGCTCCGTATCTCGAACGGCAAGCCGCGGAGGTTGATGCGCTGCGCCGCGACGATGGCCTCCGGCTGGATCCGGCGATGGACTATGCGACAATTCCGGGATTGTCGGCGGAGATGGTCGAACGGCTGTCGCGGGCAACCCCAGAAACGCTGGGTGCGGCGGGGCGCGTTCGTGGAGTTACTCCCGCGGCGCTTTCAGCAATCCTTCTCCACGCTCGGAAGCGGGCCGCGTAATGACCGAAGGTGAGGCACGTACCTGGGTTCGCGAGCGTTTCGGCGTTTCACGTGAAACAGCAGTGGCGGCGTTTGTCGACCTGGTGGTGGCTGAATCCGAGCGCCAGAACCTGATATCAAAGGCGACGTTGGAGGTGGTATGGTTGCGCCATATCCTCGATTCCGCCCAGCTAATCGATCTCGTCCCTCGGAATACGCGGCCCGGGCCCTGGGTGGATATCGGCACCGGCGCGGGATTTCCCGGCATGGTGGTTGCACTCCTCACCGATCAGCCGGTGATGCTTGTCGAACCACGACGCAAGCGTGCTGAGTTTCTGCAAGGAGCGGCTCAGCATTTGGGCATTGCTGACCGCGTTCAGGTTCATGCCCAGAAAGTCGAGCAGATCAACGCCGACGCATCGGTGATTTCGGCCCGCGCGGTCGCGCCCTTGCCCGAACTTCTCGGCTCTGCGCGGCATATTTCGTCACGATCGACGGTTTGGCTGCTGCCGAAGGGAATAAATGCACGTGAAGAGGTGGAAGCCGCGCGCAGGACGTGGCATGGTTCGTTTCACGTGGAACACAGCGTTACTCAACCGGGTTCGCTGATTATCATCGCAACGGATGTGTCACCTCGATGAAGTGCATTGCCATCGCGAATCAGAAGGGCGGCGTGGGAAAGACCACGACTGCGATCAATTTGGGCACGGCGCTCGCCGCGACGGGCAAGCGCGTGCTGCTTATCGACATGGATCCACAGGGCAATTGCTCGACTGGCCTGGGCATCAACCGGGCTGATCGTACGCGATCAAGTTATGATTTGTTGATCAACGGCACGATGCTGGCTGAAACCGTGGTGAACACGCGGGTTCCGCGTCTGGATATCGTACCCGCCACGGTCGACTTGTCAGGGGCCGAGATTGAGCTGGTAGAGCTCGATGAACGCACGCATCGCCTGAAATATGCGCTGCAGGGCGCAGGGGGCAATTGGGACGTCGCGCTGATCGATTGTCCGCCGTCGCTGGGTTTGCTGACGATGAACGCGATGGTCGCGGCTGATTCGTTGCTGGTGCCGTTGCAGTGCGAATTCTTCGCGTTGGAAGGGCTCAGCCAGTTGCTCAATACCGTTGAGCGCATCCGCACGCGGTTCAACCCCGGCCTGTCGATCATGGGGGTTGCGCTCACCATGTACGATCGGCGCAATCGGCTGACCGACCAGGTCGCGGATGATGTCCGCGCAGTACTGGGCAAGGTCGTGTTCGAAACCGTCATTCCACGCAATGTTCGGCTGTCGGAGGCGCCAAGCCATGGCTTGCCCGCGTTGATCTATGATTATCGCTGTCCGGGTTCTGAAGCATATATCGCGCTGGCACGAGAGCTTATCGGCCGCCTTAATCCGTCACCCGCCAATCCAACCACTAGCAAAGCCGTCCAAGCCGCATGACCGATCCGATCGCCGCTCCCCGTAAACCGCGTCCTGGCCTTGGCCGTGGGCTCAGCGCCCTGATGGGCGATATCGAGCGGGAAGCGCCGATTGGCAGCGACGGTGTGTCGGCGTCGACCTCCGGCCTGCGGATGATGCCGGTTGGCGCGTTGTCGCCGCATCCCGGGCAGCCTCGTCGCCATTTTGACGACGCAGCGCTCGATGAACTCGCCGAATCGATCGCGTCGCGCGGCCTGATTCAGCCGATCGTCGTGCGGCCATCGGGTTCGGGATACCAGATCGTTGCCGGTGAACGCCGCTGGCGCGCGGCGCAGCGTGCCCAGCTTCACGAAGTTCCGGTTATCGTCAAAGACTTCGATGATGAGACGACGCTGGAAGTTGCGCTGATCGAAAACATCCAGCGCCAGGATCTCAACGCGATCGAAGAAGCTCAGGCCTATCACCGATTGATCGAGGGCTATGGCCACAGCCAGGAGGAGCTGGCGCGCATCGTCCACAAATCGCGCAGCCATGTGGCCAATCTGTTGCGGCTTCTGGTGTTGCCCCGGCGCGTCCAGCAATTGGTGATCGAGGGCGAGCTCGACATGGGCCACGCCCGCGCGCTGATCGGCGCCAACAATGTCGAGGCGCTGGCCGAACAGGTCGTCGCCAAGGGGTTGTCGGTTCGTGAAACCGAACGGCTGGCGCGCGGCGCCAAAAAAAACGGCGGCGGCAATGGCGGCGGCTCGACGCAGCAAGCCGGTGGCCGCGATGCGGATATCGCGGCACTGGAAAACCAGCTCGCCGACTTGCTGGGGCTGACGGTGCGGATCAGCTATGGCGCGAAGGGCGGGGCGATGACGCTCAATTATTCGACGCTCGATCAGCTCGACATGTTGTGCCAGCGCCTGACGGGCGAGCGAGCCTACTAACCAGTTGATTTTCGGCCTATCGCCGTCGCGCGGCCGCGGCGCGCGCAATATCGATTAAGGTTTGCTCCGCCAGTATCGATCCTGCGGTTGCCGATGCCATAAGCGCGCGCTCGGCACGTCGGACACGCTCGATCGCCGTCGAAAGACGGTCGGGATTCCACAGCCTCAGCGCGCGAGCGGTGCTGGCCTTTTCGCGGAAAAACACATTGTGGCGATCGATAGTGTCGTTGATCGACCGGCCTGCCGCCACGTCGATTGCCAGTTCGGCGAGCGTCATCAGGCGGCGGACCGCGGCACGCAGCACCGGGATAGGCGAGGTGCCCGCTTCGCCAAGCCGGATCAGTTCTGCACCCAGGTCAGCAACGCGGCCTTCCAGCGCGGCATCGATCGCCGCGCCCATTTCGGCGTCACCCAGGTCGGCGCCGATGGCGTCGATCGCGGCGTCGTCGAGCGTCTTAGGCCGATCGGGCGCCGCATCGAGATAAAGCGCGAGCTTCTCGACCTCACGCGTCAGCACCGCGCGATCGCCGCTGCTGGCATCGACCAACCGCGCGGCCACCCGGCCCATCGCGCGCAAGCCGTGTTCGGCGGCGATCGTGCTGGCTAGGGTGTTGGCTTCTTCTCCAACCGGCTGATAACAGGCGTGAACCATCGCCCCTGGCGCAGCGATCGCCGCCTTTGCGAGCTTGCCGGTTGCCTTGGCCGACGGTGCAATCATGACGGTAGGATTGGCCGCATCGCCCGCGGCGAGCAGCAAGGTTATGGCCTCAACGCTTTCCTCGCCGGCATTGGTGACCAGAATGTAGCGCGGTTCGCCAAACAGCGAGAGCGAAGCCGCTTCGGTCACCAGTCGACCAGGGTCGCTGCGCAGGGTTGCGCCTTCAAGATCAACTCGCTCGGCATTCGGCCCGACGCGGCGTGCTAGTCGCGCCGCCCATTCCCGCGCGCCGGCCTCGTCAGGGCCGTGGAGAAGAAACAGCTTGATGGTTGAATTACCGCTGTCGATTGCAGCACGAAGCTGGCCGGCGTTGGCCTTCACCGGTCGTGCGGTGTCTTGCGCTCGGCATAAAGCGCGACGCGCGCGACAATCTGGTCGGCAACGATACCCGACAAGCGCTCCAGGGCGGTATTCTCTGCGGCAATTGTCGCATAGGCGGAACCGACCACATCGATCCCCGCGTCCGAACCGGCCGTCGCGTCTAGAACAACTTCGCCATTCGACAAGTCGATCAACTGATAGCGGGCACGCAGGGTCCGGCGCTCACGCGTTGTTGTATCGTTGCTCTGGATGCCCAGGCCGGTAATCTTGTCATCGAGTTTTATTTCAAGGCGATACCCGGCGTCGCGCGCGCCACCCGCGGCAAATCGGTCCCGTACGGCATTGGCGACCAGCCAGCCGGATTTTCCTTCGATGGGCGCGACTTCGACATGGCTCAGCAGCCCGGCGACTCGTCCGTCACCGCCGCCTGCGTAGAGTGGATGCAAGCCACAACCGCTCAGCAATCCGACCGCCAACAGCATGGCAAGAGGCCAAGCGCGCTTCATGCGACGATATTCACCAGGCGATCAGGCACGACAATAACCTTTTTCGGGGTCGCACCCTCCAGAATACGCTGCACATGCGCATTGGCAATCGCCAGCGATTCAAGCGCGTCGCGGGCCGAACCCTTTGCAACTTTTACGGTATCGCGCAGCTTGCCGTTGACCTGAATGGCGATCGTTACTTCATCGTCGATAAGCAGTGCCGGGTCGACCGCTGGCCAGGCCGCATCGGCGATCAATCCGTCACGGCCCCAACCCGCCCAGGCTTCCTCGGCCAGATGGGGGGTCATCGGCGCAACCAATAGCAGCAAGGTTTCGATCGCATTGGTGCGCGATGCCGAAGGCTGGGCGCGTTCAATCGCATTGACCAGTTCGTACAGCTTGGCGACCGCCTTGTTGAACGACAGAGCCTCGATGTCGATGGCGACGCCCGCAATCGTCTGGTGCAGCTTGCGGTCGAGTGCCTTGTCCTCGCCATTCGCGCTGCCGGCATCGTCGGCGCGTACCCGGTCGAACAACCGCCACAGGCGCTGGACGAAGCGCCAGGACCCTTCGATGCCGTTTTCGCTCCATTCCAGATCGCGTTCGGGCGGCGAGTCCGACAGCATGAACCAACGAACCGCGTCGGCGCCATATTGATCGACGATCGGTTCGGGATCGACGGTGTTCTTCTTGGATTTCGACATCTTTTCGACCCGGCCGACCGTTACCGGCGCCCCCGTCGAAATCTGCGTGGCCGCATTGCCTTCGATCCGTATGTCTTCGGGCGGTAACCACAGGCCATCGCTCGACTTATAAGTTTCGTGCGTCACCATGCCCTGGGTGAACAGGCCTGCGAACGGCTCGGCGATGTCGAGCATACCGATATGCTGCAACGCCCGCGTCCAGAAACGGGCATAGAGCAAGTGCAGAATCGCATGTTCGACGCCACCGATATATTGCGCGACCGGCAACCAGCGCTCGGCTGCTTCGCGGTCGAACGGCTTGTCGCTCGGCTGGCTGGCGAAGCGGATGAAATACCATGACGAATCGACAAAAGTGTCGAGCGTATCGGTTTCACGCACCGCCGGTTTGCCGCAAGCCGGGCAATCGACATGCTTCCAGGTCGGATGCCGGTCGAGCGGGTTGCCGGGGATATCGAAGCTCACATCCTCGGGCAGCGTCACCGGCAATTGATCGCGCGGCACCGGCACCGCGCCGCAATCGGCGCAGTGGATGATCGGAATCGGCGTGCCCCAGTAACGCTGGCGGCTGACGCCCCAGTCGCGCAGACGGAACACCGTCGCACCCTTGCCCCAACCTTCTGCTTCGGCGCGGGTGATGACCGCCTTTTTGGCGGCTTCCACGTCCAGGCCGTCCAGAAACCGCGAATTCACCAGCATACCGGGGCCGGTATAGGCTTCCGCATCGGTGAAATCAGGGTCGGTCTTGTCCCCCTCAGCCACGACGCGGCGGATCGGCAGCGCGTATTTGGTGGCGAAATCGAAATCGCGCTGGTCGTGGGCGGGCACGCCGAACACCGCGCCGGTGCCATAGTCCATCAGCACGAAATTGGCGATATAGACCGGTAATTGCCATTCAGAATCAAATGGATGGCTGGCACGCAGTCCGGTGTCGAAACCCAATTTCTCCTGGGTTTCCAGCTCGGCCGCGGTCGTGCCGCCCTTGCGACACTCCTCGATAAAGGCGGCAACATCGGCGTCATCCTGCGCCAGTTTCTGTGCAATCGGGTGGTCGGCCGCGATCGCCACGAAGCTCGCGCCGAAAATCGTGTCGGGGCGGGTGGTGAACACTTCCACTTCGCCATCGTCGTTCAGCTTGAAACGAAAGGTCAGGCCCTGGCTCTTGCCGATCCAGTTTTCCTGCATCAGCTTCACCTTGTCGGGCCAATGCTCCAGCCCCTGCAGCCCGGCGAGCAGATCGTCGGCGAAATCGGTGATCTTCAGGAACCACTGGCTCAGCTTGCGCCGTTCGACCAGCGCGCCCGAACGCCAGCCGCGCCCGTCGATCACTTGCTCATTGGCAAGCACGGTCATGTCGACCGGGTCCCAGTTCACCGCTGATTCGCGGCGATAGACCAGGCTGGCCTTGAACAGATCGAGGAACAGCGCCTGTTCCTGGCCGTAATAATCGGGTTCGCACGTGGCGAGTTCGCGCGTCCAGTCGAGCGCAAAGCCCAATCGCTTCAACTGGGCGCGCATCGTTGCGATGTTCTGGCGCGTCCAGTCGCCGGGGTGGACCTTTCTTTCCATCGCGGCATTTTCGGCCGGCATGCCAAAGGCATCCCAGCCCATCGGGTGCAGCACTTCCATGCCCTGCATCCGGCGGAACCGGGCGAGCACGTCGCCCATCGTATAGTTGCGGACATGCCCCATATGGATGCGCCCCGACGGATAGGGGAACATCTCAAGCACATAGGAACGCGGCTTGGTACTCTCGTTGGACGCGGCGAAGGTGCGGCGTTCTTCCCACACCTTTTGCCAGGCCGCGTCCGTCTTCAGCGCGTTGAAGCGGGACGCCATGACGGAAAGACTTTCGGTTACTGGACGGAAGAAGCGGCGCGGCGCAAATCGCGGGCGCGCGTCAGAATCAGGTCTTCCATCCGCTGTGACGTGGCGGCCTGCACCGGGGCGGGCACCCATTCGCCATTGCGGTTGATCTGGCGCTGTACGGCAACCCGCACGGCGTCTGCCCGAAGATCCTGGTCAAGGATCGACACGGTCACCTTGATCCGCTCGGCAGGGACGGCTGGGTTGGCATACCAGTCGGTGACGATGACGCCGCCGTTCGAATCGGTCTGGACCAGCGGCATGAACGATACGGTGTCGAGCGCGGCGCGCCACAAATAGGCGTTGACGCCGATCGTCGTCACGCGCGACGCGGCAAGGTCCGTCTGCGGATGCTTGCTGCGATGATGAAAGATGCACGCAGACAGCGGCAAAACGAGCAATACCATCAACGCGGTGCGCAACGGGCGGTTCATCAGCAATTCCCTGGTCGACAATGGGCAAACTGGCACTGCCAGCCTCTATAGATGGTCCGGCGCTCGCCGCAAGGTTTCAGACCACGACTCGGCGGTTGTGGACACTGTGCAACACTCGCCTTGAAAATGTGGCACGGGAGTGGCGCGGGTAGTTTGAATCATGCTAGCGCGGATATGAAATTTATCGAGGGACCAGTGGGCATCAATCGTCGGATCGTTGGCATGGCAGCTTGTGGCATCGTCGCCGCTGCTATTGTCGCGCCCGCGATTGGCGCGTCGCAGGGTGGTCGCGCGATCACCAGCCGCGCCGATGTGAAACCCGCTGCCAATCTGGGTCAGTTCACGCCCGCTGCGGCTGATCCAAAGCTGGCGGCGTTGCTCGCAAGTGCCGGGCTTGACCAGCAAAGTTTCCGTTTCACCCCCGCTGAATCGCGCCGTTCCGATGGCCGGTCGATCACCGTCGCGGTTCGGGCGCGGTCGTCGCTGGTGTCGCACAAGCCGGATGATCGGTTCGACGGCGGGGCCATCGACGCGGCCTCGATCGGGCTGAAGCCGATCGCCTATAATCTGGGCGTTGCGGTGGGGTGGAAGCGTTTTGCGGTATCGGGTGACGTCACCCGAATCGATCTTGCCGGATTGCCGGGCAGCCACGAGTCGGCTGATGTCGGCGTGACCTATTCGGGCCATCGGTTCAGTGGCAAGGTGGTTGCCAGCGCCGAACGGCCATTGGCGGATGCGCCGAAGCTGACGGGCGATACCTCCAGCTATCTGGTCGATCTGGGTGGGTCCTATTCGATTTCCCGTCGTCTCGATGTAACGGCGGGCGTTCGGTACAAGTCTGAAAATTATCGCCTCGATCGACTGACGACCGATAATCGCCGTGACAGCCAGGCCGTCTATATCGGAACCGCGCTCCGCTTCTGATTCAGCGCGATTGTTTCAGCGCGATGGCGTGGTCCACGCATCGATTGCCGCCCAGCCATGAAACTTCGCCGATTCAAGCCAGCGTGCCTGGCCTGACCCCATGCCGCCCAACGCGATAACCGGGCGGCCGATGCCTTGCTTGGCCAGCATCGCGCGTATTTTGCCGAGTGGCGGCGTATCGGGGTGTGACCGGGTCGGGTTGATGGGTGACAGGAACAATATGTCGGCGCCTGCGCGAATCCCGGCGATCAGTTCCCGTCGGTCGTGCGCGGGCCAACTCTTCACGCCGCGTACCTTGTGACGATTGCGGCCATGCACGCCCGCTTCACCTCGACCGAGCGATTGATCGCCGCCGCGCAGGACGATCAGGCGGCGGCGGCGCGCGATACGCTCGATGCGGGCGAACAAGGCGCGACGCTCCGCCAATGGCAGGCCATAGTGCCGCACGACAACCCCGGCCCCCCTTGGCAGTCGTTCCAGTGCGGCCCATAGCGCATCGCCCATGCGCGGATCGGTCATCAGCCAAAGATGAGGCAAAGCGGGGTGGCGGGCGCGCATCTGCCTGCCTATAGCAGCCGCGATGACCGCTAGCGAACCCACCAATGCCCTGGCCGAAGTCCTCCGCCGGATCGATCGCGCCGCCAAAATCGCCGGCAGGCGCGCCGACGACGTAACGCTGGTGGCGATATCCAAGACGCACGATGCCAGTGCGATTCGGCCCCTGATCGCGGCAGGGCAGCGCGTGTTCGGCGAAAACCGGGTGCAGGAAGCCGAATCGAAATGGCCCGAACTGCTTGCTGAGACGAGCGGCATCCGATTGCACCTGGTCGGGCAGCTTCAATCGAACAAGGCGGAAGCCGCCGTGCAGTTGTTCGATGCGATCCATTCGGTCGATCGCTCATCTTTGGTCGCGGCGCTGGCGAGGGCGATGGACAAGCTTGGCAAGCGACCCGCCTGCTTTATCCAGGTCAATATCGGCGATGAACCGCAAAAGGGTGGGTGCCTGGTTGGCGAATTGCCGACGCTGCTGGCGCAGGCGCGCGCCGCGGACCTGCCGGTTGCGGGATTGATGTGCGTGCCGCCCGCCGATGTTGAATCGGCGCCTTATTTTGCGCTGCTTGCCAAGCTGGCGCGCGACCACGGCCTGGCGGGGCTCAGCATGGGGATGTCGGGCGATTATGAAACGGCCGTGACGCTTGGCGCCAGCCATGTCCGGGTGGGCAGCGCTTTGTTCGGTGCGCGCGGGTGAATGCCGGGTTGCCGGTCCGTTTCGCGGGCATCATCTTCGATTTTGACGGCGTGCTGATCGAGAGCGAATATCTCGGCAACAAGCATATCGCCGATTATCTGACGCGCATCGGCCACCCGACCAGCACGGAAGAATCGATGGCCAATTTCATGGGGTTGTCCGGCAAGCATTTCATTGACGCGATCGAAGGCTGGATCGGCCGACCCTTGCCCGATGATTTCCATGCCGAGCGCGAAAGCGTCGACCGGCAGGCGTTTGAACAAGGCATTGGCGCGGTAGCAGGGGCGGTGGCGTTCGTCGCGGCATTGCCGCCCGATTTGCCGATCGCCATCGCTTCGTCGAGCAATACGCGGTGGATCAGGCGGCATCTTGACCATATCGGGCTGGCGGATCGGTTCGGTGACCGGATCTTTTCGGGCCGCGAACATGTCCGCAATGGCAAACCGGCGCCGGATATCTATCACCATGCCGCCGCCGCGCTTGATCTGGTGATTGCGGATTGCGCGATCCTGGAGGATTCGCCGGTTGGCGCCACCGGGGCAGTGGCATCGGGCGCGTTTGTCATCGGCCTGGTCGCGGGCAGCCATTGCCCACCTGACCATGACCGGGTGCTGGTCGCCAAGGGCGTCGATGCGATTGCGCGTGATTTTCAGGACGTCGCCCGGTTGATCGCCTGAACGGCCTAGAATTCGTGCCCGGTCCGGTCGCGCTTGGTCGCCAGATAGCGTTCGTTATGCGGGTTGGGCGGCAATTTGTGCGGAACGCGCTCGATGACGTCGATCCCGGCTGCCTGCAGGCTGGCGACCTTGGCGGGGTTGTTGGTCAACAGCCGCACATGCCTTTGCCCCAATAGCCGCAGCATCCGGGCGGCAACCTGGAAATTGCGCGCGTCGACGGCAAAGCCCAGCCGGGTATTGGCGTCGACGGTATCGAAGCCCTGGTCCTGCAACGCATAGGCGCGCAGCTTGTTGATAAGGCCGATGCCGCGGCCTTCCTGGCGCAGATAGAGCAGGATGCCCCAGCCATTATCGGCGATCGCCTTGATCGCGGCCTGGAGCTGCGGCCCGCAATCGCATTTGAGCGACCCCAGCATATCGCCGGTCAGGCATTCGCTGTGCAGCCTGACCAGCGGCGGCTGGCCATTGGGTACGCCGATCAGCAGGGCGATGTGTTCGCCGGGCATTTCGGGGGTGCGAAAGGCGACAATCTCGGTGTTCTCAAATGCGGCGATCGGCAGTCGCGCGCGCACGGCAATGGCCAGTCGGCTGGCATCTTCATGCGCGTCGATGTCGCCATCGGTCAGCGCGGTTTCGGCATCGCCGCCGGGAATGACGAAGAATGCCGGCAGAATACCGGCCAGCATCGCCAGTCGAAGGGCCGCCTGCGCCGCTGTTCTTGCGCACAGATCAATCGCGTCGAATGGCCCCTTGAACGGGGTATCGAGATCAAGCTGCGGGTCGGCCAGCGCCGTCGCGGTCGGCAGGTCAATCCAGCGCGCCCGGCGAATCAGGACGGGCGCGTCAGGTTCGGCGGCGGCAAGCTGGTTGGCGAGCTTCATCGTGGCGGCGCGGCCCGCCGAAATCAGTACGGAAGCCTGCTGGTCTGGATCGAACGCCGCGAGTCTGGTCTCATCGGCGGTTTCGATCGCCAGCAGCGCCAGCGTATCGCGGCCCGCCGTCAGCGCGATTGGCCAGCCACGGCGAAGCGCATCGATGGCGCGCGCGGCGGCGCGGGGGTTGGTCGTGGTGCTCACAGCGCGAAACTGGTGATGATCGGGATATGATCGGACGGTTTTTCCCAACTGCGCGCCGGTTCGATCACTTCATGCGACAGCGCTGCGGCGGCGACGCTTCGGCTCGCCCACATATGGTCCAGCCGCCGCCCGCGATCGGACGACGCCCAGTCCTTGGCGCGATAGCTCCACCAGGTGAACAGGCGCTGCGGCGCTGGCACGAACTGCCGACCAAGATCGACCCAGCCATGCGCCGCCTGCAAACCGGCCAGCGCCGCGACTTCGATGGGCGTATGGCTGACGACGTCGAGCAATTGCTTGTGGCTCCACACATCCGATTCGAGCGGGGCGATGTTGAAGTCGCCGACGAGCAAGGTGGGAATGGCAAGCGCATCCGACCAGCGGGTCATGCGTTCGATAAAGTCCAGTTTCTGGCCGAATTTCGGATTTGCCTCGCGGTCGGGAATGTCGCCACCGGCCGGTACATAGACATTTTCGAGGCGAAAGCCGCCTGGCAGGCGCGCGCCGATATGG
Organism: Sphingomonas sp.; assembly: GCA_041659385.1. Taxonomy (GTDB): domain Bacteria; phylum Pseudomonadota; class Alphaproteobacteria; order Sphingomonadales; family Sphingomonadaceae; genus Sphingomonas. The sequence goes on along the minus strand of JBAZYJ010000022.1, from coordinate 27,493 downwards.
CGTGCCTCGCCATTGGCTTGCCAATCGTGGCGCTCGATATCGGCCAACGGCACCCGGCTGATGATCGCCACGCCGTGGTGCATCCGCTGCCCGTTCAGGGCGATGTGCTGATAGCCGAGCTTGTGGAACATGCTCGCGGGGAAATCGCCGTCGATCACCTTGGTTTCCTGCAGGCACAGGACGTCGGGCGCATGATCGAGCAGGAATTTTTCGACGATGTCGATCCTGAACCGCACCGAGTTGATGTTCCAGGAAGCAATGCGGAAGGGGGAAGACATAAGCGCGATTTAGGGAGGCTGATCGCCGGGCGCCAGCCCCCAACGGCAATGATTCGGGGCCAGTCGCCTTGCCCAAAGGAAAGGCCCTCGTTCCGGGGGCATGGAACGAGGGCCGACCTAGCGTTCGTCACGCAGGCTGGAAACGATCAGGTCGGGTAACAGGGGGAAATCCCGAGCCGGACCGCATCCGCAATATCGCTTCTATCCAGGCAAACCTGTCGCCAACATGAATGGAAAATCAGCGTGTGCGAGCGCGGGGATCGTTCCAGCGAAAACTGTTGCTGGCGATCGGCACATGAAAACGCACGTCCGAAAGGCGGATGGTCGTCCGGTTGTTTTGCGCGTCCTGCGCCACCCAGCCGAGCAGGATAAGCCCCGCCGGGCCGGTGACCGATCGCGCGAAAGTCAGCGTGGTACGGCCATATTCGGGGTGCTTGGGGTCGTTTGCCTCCACCGTCAGGAAATGAGCATCGACGCTTGGCACGACGCGGGCGACGCGCGCCAGATCGGCGTTGGGATCAAGCAGGATCCCCAGCGGCGTATTGCCGATCGGCCAACGCTGCACCTGGCGCACCGAATAATCGATGAACCACAATGCCTTGCCATCGCCGACGATCAGGATCGGCACGCCTTTTTCATACTGGAACCGTACCTTGCCCGGCCGTTGCAAGGTCAGGTGGCCAGTCAGCAGCTTGCCATTGCGGTCGGTCTGCGAGAAATCGGCGGTCATGCTGTCCAGCGCGCGCAGATGCGCCTGAACCTGCGCCAGATCGCCGTTGGCGACGGCAGCCGGTGCGGGCGGAGGCGCGGCAATGGCGGCAGGCGCCGACAGGGCGAACAGGATGGTCAGGGCAAGCGGCGAACGGGGGGCAAACACGGTATGTCTCCGATGGTTGGGGGCGGGCCAGAAACGCCAACCCTGGGATCAAGCCATTGAACGCGCCCTGAACCGCGCCGGTTTCTAGAGCGGACGCCCGTCCTGGTCCATCAACACCTCACGGCGGCCGACATGGTCCGGGCGCGACACCAGCCCATCCTTTTCCATTCGCTCGATCAGGCGGGCGGCCGAGTTATAACCGATGCGCATCTGGCGCTGCAGCCACGACGTCGATGCCTTCTGGCTTTCCGCGACCAATTGGCGGGCAGAGCGATATTGCTGATCTTCGGCCGAATCCTCGCCATCGGGCGCGCCGTCGAGCGCAAAGCCGTCTTCGGGTTCCTCGGTAACCGACGAGATGTAATCGGGCTGTCCCTGCCCGCGCCAGTGGTTGGCGATCGCTTGAACCTCGTCATCCGAAACGAACGGACCGTGGACGCGCGCGATCTGCTTGCCACCCGGCATGTAGAGCATGTCGCCCTTGCCCAGCAGTTGTTCGGCGCCCTGTTCGCCCAGGATTGTCCGCGAATCGATTTTGCTGGTGACGTGGAAACTGATCCGCGTCGGCAGATTGGCCTTGATGACGCCGGTGATGACGTCGACCGAGGGGCGCTGCGTCGCCATGATGAGGTGGATGCCCGCCGCGCGCGCCTTTTGCGCCAGCCGTTGGATCAGGAATTCGACTTCCTTGCCCGCGGTCATCATCAGATCGGCCAGTTCGTCGACGATGATGACGATCTGCGGCAGCGGCTGATAGTCGAGCTGCTCTTCTTCATAGATCGGCCGACCGCTGTCGGGATCGTATCCGGTCTGCACCTTGCGCCCCAGCGGCTGGCCCTTGGCCTTTGCCGTGCGCACCTTGTCGTTGAACGAGGCCAGGCTGCGCACATTGACCGACGCCAGCATGCGATACCGGTCTTCCATCTGCTCGACCGCCCATTTCAGCGCGCGCACCGCCTTGGGCGGTTCGGTGACCACTGGCGCCAGCAGATGCGGGATATCGGCGTACATCGACAATTCCAGCATCTTGGGGTCGATCATGATCATCCGGCACTGATCGGGGGTCAGCCGATAGAGCAGCGACAGGATCATGCAGTTGAGGCCAACCGACTTGCCCGATCCGGTGGTGCCCGCCACCAGCAGGTGCGGCATCGGCGCCAGATCGGCAATCACCGGATCGCCCGCGATGTTCTTGCCCAGGATGACCGGCAACTGCGCGCTTTGATCCTCGAACTGCTCGCTTGCGACCAGCTCGTGCAGGCTGACCATTTCGCGCTTGGCGTTGGGCAATTCGATGCCGATCACGCTACGCCCCGGAATCGTCGCCACGCGTGCCGAAATGGCCGACATGTTGCGCGCGATATCGTCGGCAAGCTGGATGACGCGACTCGCCTTGATGCCGCTGGCCGGTTCCAGTTCGTACATGGTGACGACCGGGCCGGGCCGTACCTCGACAATGCGACCCTTGACGTTGAAATCGTCGAGCACCGATTCGAGCAACCGGGCATTGCGTTCAAGCGCGGCCTTGTCGATCGCGGTGTTGGTTGGCGCGGCGGACTTCTTCAACAGGTCAATGGGCGGCAGATGATAATTGTCGCGCAGGTCGAGCGAGGCTTGCCGCGCCTTGGGCTTGGGCGTGGCAGGCGCGATGTTGCGATCCGCGATCACCGGGCCGGGCCTGGTTTCAGGCGCGGCGACTGCTCGCGGTGCCGGGCGGGGTGCCGGTTCCTCGTCAAACTCGTCCTGGTCGTCCATCGCCGTCCTGACCGGGGCCGCACGGCGCGACGACTGATCCGCCAGACGCAGGCGACGAGGCGCCTGGCGCCAGTCGAATTCGATGGCAATGGCGTAGGCGACAACCCCTGCCAGCCCGATCACCGCGGCGACTCCGCGCGTCGTCCACAACATCGCGGTCGCATCGCCGATCAGGCCGATGGCCGCACTCGCCGCTCCAGCAATCGCCAGGCCAGGCATCCCGCCATAACCCGCCGGCAGCGTGTTGACCGCGTGACGGGAAAGCAGCGACAGCGCCGCGCCGATCAGCACGACGCCCAATATCGCGCGCCAAACCGTCCGGCCCCAGCGATCGAAGGCGATTTCGCGCCACAGCCGCGCCGCCGCCATCGGCCCCAGCACCAGCAGCAACGCACCGGGCCAGCCGAACAGCGTCAACAACCCATCGGCGGCGACCGCGCCGGGTGCGCCCAGCCAGTTCTGCGCCGGGCCGCCTGCCGCGGTGCTGAACGAAGGGTCGCCGGGATGATAGGATATCAGGCTGAGCGCGAGCAGCGCGGTGGCGGCGAATATGCCGATGGCAAGCAGCAGCGCGCCGCTGCGTCGTGCACCGGCCCGCACCGTATCGCGCCACAAGGACCCGTTCGCCCGGCTTGCCATATATCCCCTGGAATCGCTTGCCATATGCCTTGTCCGGTTGCCCTGATGTACACCGGATGTTCCAGTTTCAGACAATCGCCTGTCAGGACTCCGGCGTCAAGCCGCGCGATTGGCATCTGCGCCGGGCAGCGCTAGAAGCGGCGCATGACAACCTCAGCGGACGTTCTCATCCTGGGTGGTGGGCTGGTCGGATCGACCTTGGCAATCGCGCTTGATGTGCACGGCGTCAGTTCCATCGTTGTCGATCCTGCCGATCCCGATGTCATTCTCGCCGCCGGGTTCGACGGTCGCGCCTCTGCGGTGGCCAGCGGGCCGCAGCGGATGCTGGAAGCGATTGGTGTCGGCGACGATCTGCTGGGCAAGGGCTGCCCGATCGAATCGATCCGGTGCAGCGACGGGCTTGATCCCGGCGCGCTCGATTTCGTGCCGGGCGAAAGTAACGGCGCGCTGGGCGTGATGTACGAAAACCGGACCCTGCGCCAGGTGCTGCAAAGGCGGGCGGGCGCGGCGGCGGGCATCGACCTTCGGATGAAGACGCGGGCTGCCACTGTCGAGCGTGGTGAAGGGCGCGTTACCGCGACGCTCAGCGACGGGACCAGCGTTACCGCGCAATTGCTGATCGCCGCAGAAGGGCGCAAATCGCCGACGCGCGAAGCCGCGGGCATTCGCATGGCGGCGTGGAATTACCACCACAATGCCATCATCACCGCGTTCGACCATGAACACCCGCACGACAATACGGCCTATGAGATTTTCTATCCCGCCGGCCCGTTTGCGATCCTGCCGTTGCTGCCGGTTGAGGGGCGCAACCGATCGGCGCTGGTGTGGAGCGTCGGCGACAGGGAAATCGTGGGCATGATGAAATTGTCCGATCGCGCGTTCCTGGCCGAAGCATCCAAGAAGATGGGCGGATTTCTCGGCGCGCTCAGCAACCTGGCACCCCGGTCATTCTATCCGCTCAACTTTCAGCACGCGGCGCGGATCACCGATCGGCGGCTGGCGCTGGTGGGCGATGCAGCGCATGGCATCCATCCGATTGCGGGGCAGGGGCTCAATCTGGGTCTGCGCGACGTGGCGACGCTGGTCGAGGTTCTGGTGGAGGGCAAGCGGCTGGGCCTGGACCTGGGCGACGAGCAGGTGCTGGCGCGGTATCAGCGTTGGCGCGGCATCGATACGCTGGCGGTGGCGGCGGCCACCGACGGCCTGACGCACTTGTTCGGCATTCCCGGCAGGGCGGCAAGCGCGGTGCGGCGTTTTGGCCTGAGCGCGGTGCAGAAACTGCCACCGCTCAAGGCGTTTTTCATGTCGGAAGCGCGCGGCGAAAACGGCGATCTGCCCAAATTGCTCCAGGGCATGATGGCCTGAAGCCCCGGAATCGGGATTTAATGTCGATCGGGGGGAGGGGCTGCCGCCGTCCCTGCCTGGCGCAGCGCCGGATTGCCGATCTGCCGGTCGGACTCGATCTGTTCGACCGACGCAATTTTTTTCGGGTCGAACAGGTTGGCGAAAAACAGCCAGCCCATCATCGCCACGCCGTGCAGATGGCCCTTGCGCTTGCGAGCATTCTTGCCTGCCGCTTTCATTGAAGCGTCACGCGGTCATCGCCGTCATGGCGACCAAAAAACTGCATCAACTGAGTAAGCAGATGCGCGCGCGTGTCCAGGTCGGGTGCCTCAAGCAGCGCCTGTTTGGCAGCGACATCGAAGGGTGCGATCTGGGCGACGCCATTGACCAGCGCCTCGTCGTCGAGCCGCGATACCGATTCCCAATCGACGGCATAGCCCTGAGCATCGGCGAACCGGCGCGATTCCATTTCCAGCGCCGCGCGGCTGCCTAATGACAGCGTTTCGTCAGCATCCGCCGGGGGCAGCAATTCGGCCTCGATCTGGCGAAATGGCGTGGTAACGTCGAGTTCGCGCACGACGCGGAACAGCGACAACCCTTCAAGAACCAGGTTGTAGCAGCCGTCGTCCAGCACCTCGAACTGGCCGATCTTGCCGACGCAGCCAATGTCGAACAACGCGGGATGATCGGCGGTTTCACCGACCACGTTGGGGCGCGGCTGGATCATGCCGATGCGCCGGTCACGCGCCAGCGCATCGCTCAGCATCGCGCGATACCGCGGTTCAAAGATATGCAGCGGCAATTGCATATGCGGAAACAGCAACGCGCCCGACAGCGGGAAGATGGACAGGCGCGTCGTGGTGCGCGTCTGCGTCATCCGAACAGGATCGCGGAGAGCTTGCGGCGCTGGGCTGCGACCCAGGGGTCTTCAAGGCCCACGACTTCAAACAGCTTCAACAGCAATTGGCGAGCCGCGCCGTCATTCCATTCCCGATCGCGCGCAATGATGCCGAGCAGAGATTCGGCTGCGCCCTCGCGGTCGCCATTGGCCATCTGCCCACCTGCCAGCGTGAAGCGCGCTTCCAGATCGTCGGGATTGGCGGCAACCTGGGCAACCAGCGCCGACAGATCATCGACGGGCTTCGCCTCGCGCGCCAGATCAAGCGCGGCCTTGGCCCGGGCGATTTCGGGCAGCGTCGCGAGTTCTGCGGGCAGGGCGGCGATCACGGCATCGGCTTCGTCGGCCTGGCCAGTGGCAACCAGCGCACGGACTCGCCCGGAAACCACGGCGGGGTGTTCGGGTGCCATTTCGGCAAGCTGGTCGAAGATTGACAGCGCGCGCGCGCCATCGCCTTCCGCCAGCACCTGCTCGCCCATTTCGATCAGTGGCTCCAGCTCGGCTTCGGCCTGGGCTTCCGGCGATTCGATCGGCAACTGGCGCAGCAACTGGTCGAGCGTTGAGCGCAGTTGCGATTCGGTGCGGGCATTGGTCAGGTCAGCGACCAACTGGCCCTGGAACATCGCATAGACGGTCGGGATGGAGCGGATCTGGAATTGCGCCGCGATGAACTGGTTCTTGTCGGTATCGATCTTGGCCAGCACCACGCCCTTGTCGGCATAAGCGGCGGCGACTTTTTCCAGCAGCGGCGCCAGTGCCTTGCACGGCCCGCACCATTCGGCCCAGAAATCGATGATGACGAGCTGCGTCATCGACGGTTCGACAACGTCGCGCCGGAAAGCTTCTACGGCTTCACGCTCAGCGGTGCTCATACCCAGGGTCGCCAACTTCAACTCCTCAATCCTCAGACCAAAGCCTTATGTGGGGGCTTGGCGCCCGAAGCCAAGCCTTTTTGCGCCATGGGCACTCCGGGCTTGCCAAGGGGCGGACTCGATGCTAACCGCCGCGCCTCACCCGCCTGCTGGCCCAGTTGCTGCAGGCATCGTGACGCCAGAGCGGGCGTAGCTCAGGGGTAGAGCACAACCTTGCCAAGGTTGGGGTCGAGGGTTCGAATCCCTTCGCCCGCTCCAAGTTTTTCAAGGGTTTAAGCGCCGTCTGGCGGACCCCACAGAAAAACGCCCCACCACATCCCCACTCGACAGCTTTGAAATCCCCACCCGGTTCCCCACTGGCGCGCTTTGCTGTCCCCCCCCGGTGGGGAGGGGTGCCTAGCCGTTTCTGCCCGATTATATGAGGGGTGGCCCCGGTGGGGGGAGGGGTAAAATCGCATCTACCTTGCGCTGATAGAAAAGCGGCCTCGCGTCCGACTGAAAATTTTCAAAAAATTCGCCTGGTCAAGATCGTGCATAGTCAACAAACGACGCGATTTCGTCCGTGTGACTCTGCCGGAGTGCCGCGCAACGCCCCGTCGGGACAACTTGTTTCTGTTATGGCATGGTAATCTTTGCTCTTTCCGACGCTCCAGATTAGCATAGCCGTATTGTCGGGGCAAAATGCCGTGGGGGCTAGATGAGCAGCGTAACAGTCGATTTTGAAGCCTTTCTGGCGTCTTGGCGCGAGAGTGTGACAGCCGGAGACCCTTCCACCACGGAACTCGGTCGGCGGTTCGCGCAAAAGCTGGTTACGCAATGGCTCGATGCGTCTGAGGCGGGCACGGAGTTGGTCTATTGTGACGGCGCAGGTGACGGTGGTGTTGACCTCGCTGTGCTTGACGTTGGGTCCGATGATGAAGCTGACAGCCAGCCGGGGCACATCTGGTATCTCGTGCAGAGCAAATACGGTGGAGCCTTTCAGGGGCCGACCACGCTGCTTGTTGAAGCCCAAAAGGTCATCGACACGCTGGACGGCAAGCGTCTCAAACTAAATTCGCTCGCAGAAGGTTTGCAGGAACGGCTTTCGCTGTTCCGGGCGCAAGCGTCGTCCAACGACAAAATTATCCTCGTGTTCGCGACAGAGCGGCCACTTGTTGAGGCTGAAAAAAGGGCGCTCAACGACATTCGGTCAATGGGCCGAGAGCGGCTAGGCGGGTTGTTCGATGTAGAAACAATCTCGGTGGAAACCATCTACTCCCGGTTGGGGGATGAGATTGTTGAAAACGGCGATCGGCTCCACATAAGCCTGAAATCCCAAGCCGTGCCATCGGGGCAGGAACTCTTGGTGGGATCGACTAGGTTGGTTGATCTCTATCGGTTTCTCGTCGGCTATCGTGAAATCACAGGCGACCTTGACCAAATCTACGAAAAGAACGTGCGGCGGTTTCTCGGAGGGCGCGGCAAGGTCAATCGTGGGATGCAGGAAACGCTGCGAAATGCGCCCGAGCGGTTCGGCCTCTATAACAACGGCATCACCATCGTTGCCTCTGACTGGTCGCAGGACGGCGATCAAATCGAACTAACCGAGCCGTATATTGTGAATGGATGCCAAACCTCCCGGACGATATGGGAGGTGTTCCACCAACGATTTAGCTCCGGCGGGACAGGCGTAAATCCGGAAATCGAAGAGTGGAAGGTTCGCGCCGGCGAGGGCGCAGTCGTCACTAAAATCGTTAAAGTCGGTTCGTCGGGTGAACAGCTTTTGCAGGCTATCACTCGTTATACAAACAGCCAGAATGCGGTGCGGGAGAAGGATTTCCTCGCCTTAACAAGCGACTTCCGTTCCTGGCAAACTGAGATGGCCCAAGACTATGACATTTACTTGGAAATTCAGCGGGGCGGCTGGGACTCCCAGAAGGCATTGCAAAACGCCAACCCATCGACGCGCCAGTTTGACAAGCACGTCAACGCAGCGGACCTTATCAAGGTGTTCGGTGCAGGCTGGTTGAATGAAGCCGGGATGGCGTTCGGTAAGAATCCGCCATTCCTTCCTGAGGGGTCGGTGTTCAAGAGGATTGTAGCGGCTCCGGAGGACGGGCAATCGCCTTTTGGCGTTCAAGACTTGTTCGCATGTTATCTGTTGCAGGACGCGGCTGACAAATACGGCTTTGGCCGGGGTGCCCAACTCACTCGCCGCCAGAGTCGCTTTCTGTTCTATATGGTTGCGATCAATCTTCTTCGGGACGTGATGAACCGCGTTCAGCGTCCGACCGATAACAGAGCCGTCTCGGTCGCGCTGGCGAGTGTCCTTCAATCGGAACCGGCACGCGATGCCCTGCTAGGCCACGCGATTGAGCTGATCGACACTTACTTCACGCAAGGAAGTGAGGAGAGCATTTTTGAAGAGCCAGCCTTCCGCAATACGTTCAACGGTGACTTGAATGCGTTTCTCAAATCCGAACGGTTCGGAAAGACGATGGATTTCACGCCTAAGCTGATGGAAGGCATGGCCCTTACGAAGCGCGGGATGGGCCGGGGGCAGGCAGGCGGACCATCCGCTCGCGACACAATCACCTCAGTCATTCACTCAGTTGCAACTGTGAAAAGCGAGGTGTAATCAGCAGGAGGATTCAGGCAGCCATCAGCAGTTCGATCCGCTCAAGTTCCCGGAAAAATTCGAAGCACAGTTGATTGCGTTCGTCGTCCGGGAGCCACTGGCTCATCTGCGGGAATACCGTCTTGTTGTAGAGGTAAGTCCGGCGATCCCAGAGCGCAACAGCCGTCACCGAACGGGCCGATTCGAGAATGCTCCGCAGATCGTTGCGCACTTCCTCACGGTTCGGCTCATAGCACTGCACCGCAGGGACGTGCCCCAGATCAAAGCCTAGCTGGGCTTGCACAAAGTGTTGCTGTTCCATCATATTCACCATGCTTCCGACAACATTGTTTGCACGCCTGCCGTCCTCCGCTACCACCATATTAGCGAGGGAGCCGAATGAATCAAACTGTCCGTATCAACAAATATGTGGGGGATTTCGGCAAGGCTTCCAAGGCCAAACTGAACGAAGGCGGACAGCCTGAGGATCAGTTACGCAACCCTATCGAACAATTGTTTGCGGCATTGGGCGAAGAAATCGGCCTGCCCAAGGGCGCCCTTATCCTTGTGGGCGAAAAATCACTGGCTGAAATGCGCACACGCCCGGACTTCGCCGTCAACGTGCAAAAGGCGCTGGTGGGATTTATTGAGGTCAAGGCTCCCGGCAAGGGGGCGGACCCGCGCAAGTGGAAGGCAGGGCACGACAAGGAACAGTGGGACAAGCTGAAAGCCCTGCCCAATCTTCTCTATAGTGACGGCAACGCCTTTTCCCTGTGGCGCGATGGCGAATTGACCGGACCAATCGTAAAGCTGAACGGCGACATCGAAACATCGGGCGCAAAGCTGACTGCCCCCGATACGTTGCTCCCGCTGATCCATGATTTTCTGACGTGGCAGCCGATTGCCCCGAAGAATCCCAAGGAATTGGCCCGCATTGCCGCCCGCCTCTGTCGCTTCCTGCGCGATGAAGTGGTGGAACAGCTTGAACAGAACAATGCTCCTCTGACGGCGCTAAAGGCTGACTGGCGGATCCTGCTGTTTCCCGATGCTGACGACGACAAGTTTGCCGATGGCTATGCCCAAGCGGTGACGTTCGGCCTGTTGATGGCAAAATCGAAGTCGCTGACGCTGGCGGACGGGCTGGACCGCGTGGCGAAGGACTTGGGCAAAACAAACACGCTCATCGGCACCGCGCTGCGATTGCTGACCGAACAGGAATTTTCCCTTGGTCCCTCTCTCGACACGCTGACCCGTGTGCTTGATGTTGTGGACTGGTCCAAGATCGCCAAGGGCGACCCCGAGGCATGGCTTTATTTTTACGAGGATTTCCTAGAGGTCTATGACAACAAACTGCGCAAGCTGACCGGGAGTTACTACACCCCGGCGGAAGTGGTGCAGACGATGGTGCGGCTGTGCGATGAGGCGTTGCGTTCATCCAAGCGGTTTGCCGTCCCCCGTGGCCTTGCGGCCCCCAATATCAGGATTGCCGACCCTGCAACCGGCTCTGGCACATTCCTACTGGCGGTGTTGCGGTCGATTGCCGCTTATGTGGAAGCCGATGAGGGTCGGGGGGCGGTTCGTGGTGCCATCGAACAGGCAGCCACTCGAATGTATGGCTTTGAATTGCAATTCGGGGCTTTTGCCGTGGCGCAGTTGCGCTTGCTGGCGGAAATGATCGACCTTCACGCCGATGGCAGCCCCGGCCTGTTTGTCACCGATACGCTGGGCGACCCCCATGCCAATTTTGAATCCGGGCAAGGCATCTATCGGGAAATTTCCAAGTCGCGGGAAGCGGCAAACGAGATCAAACGCGCCACCCCCATAACCGTGGTGATCGGCAATCCGCCCTACAAGGAAAAGGCCAAGGGCAAGGGTGCGTGGATCGAAAACGGCAGCGCCAACCGGGCCGCTCCGTTCAAGGATTGGCTGCCGCCAACGGCTTGGAAGGTGGGCAATCACACCAAGCATTTGCGCAACCTCTATGTCTATTTCTGGCGTTGGGCCGCGTGGAAGGTGTTCGAACAGGGCGCTGGTGGCCGGGATTTGCAGCCCCCGGTGGAAGAACAGCTTTCCGGCATTGTTTGCTACATCACTGTTGCCGGGTTTCTCAATGGCCCCGGCTTTCAGAAAATGCGGGCCGACCTGCGCAAGGATTGCGATGAAATATGGGTGATTGATTGCACCCCCGAAGGCCACCAGCCTGAGGTTGCCAGCCGCATCTTTCAGGGGGTGCAGCATCCTGTCTGTATCGTTTTGGCTTCCCGCTCCCCCGCAAATGATCCCGCGATGCCTGCCAAGGTGCGGTTTCATGCCTTGGCAAAGGGGCGGCGTGAGAAAAAATTCAAGGAACTTCAATCTGTAACCCTTGACGGTGCGGGTTGGAGCGATTGTCCAACAGATTGGCGAGCGCCGTTCCTGCCGGAGTTTTCGGGCGGCTGGGGCGACTTTGTGGCGCTGGACAGCATAATTGGAGATAGCGGGCCGGGAGTGATGCCCGGTAGGACTTGGGTTATCACGCCTGACCAAGAGACGCTTTCGCTCCGCTGGACAGCACTAATCAAAGAGAAGGACCATGCTCGCAAGGAGCTTCTTTTCCACGCCCAACTGCGGGACGGGAAAGTTGCAGGCCGACACGTTAGAAAATTTGTCGTTCAGGATTTAGGGGAAATTGCAACGCGGCGCGTTTCGATCAATGACGACAGCGGCGCTGTTGCTGATTCAATTCACTATGGTTTTCGGTCATTCGACCGCCAGTGGATTCCTGCCGATGCAAGGCTGATAAACGACCCAAGACCAAGGATTTGGGCAGCACATAGCAGCAAGCAAGCCTATTTAACTGGCCTGATGGCCCATAGCCCAACCTCTGGACCTGCACTTACTGCAACAGGCCTGATTCCAGACCTGCACCACTACAAGGGGTCGGTTGGCGGTCGCGTTTTCGCCTTGTGGAAGGATGCCGCCGCAACGGAAGCCAACATAGCGCCAGCCGCGATTGCGGCCCTGTCCAAGGCGTTCGGTGCCATCGTCGATCCGGTGGACGTTTTCGCCTATGTTGCCGCCTTGCTGGCCTGCCCTGCCTATACCGCCCGTTTCAGCGATGACCTTGTGCGGCCCGGTTTGCGGGTTCCCATGACTGCCGACGCGAAACTGTTTGCAGAAGCCGCCAAGCTGGGGCGTGAGGTCATTTGGCTGCACAGCTTTGGCGAACGCTTCACCGAAGGCCGACCCGCTGGCAATCCGCGCCTGCCCGATGATCGCAAGCCCATCAATCCCCAGGGCGGCACTATCCCGAACACGCCGGACGGCTTTCCCGATACCATCGACTATGATCCCGCCTTGCAGCGGCTGAAAATCGGCACGGGCTTTATCGACAATGTGACCCCTGCCGTCTGGGCGTATGAGGTTTCCGGCAAGCAGGTGCTGCGTCAGTGGTTTAGCTATCGCAAAAAGAATCGTGAACGCCCCCAGATTGGCGACAAGCGCCCGCCATCTCCCCTTGGCGACATTCAACCCAACCATTGGCTGTCCGAATACACCAGCGAACTGATTAACGTCCTCAATGTGCTGGGATTGCTGGTGGAACTGGAACCGAGACAGGCCGAGTTGCTGACGCGTATTTGCGATGGGCCGCTGATACCGGCTTCCAAGATCGCCTGACCGATAACGGACTGCAATCGATAGATTAAATGCCTCTAGGATGCCCGTAAAGCCCCCTTAGAGAGTCATGCTGCTTAGTCGGGTGGCATTGGGCCGAATTGGCTGGCAAGCGCTGATAACGGCTTATTTCAGATGGACTTTTATTTCAGCAATCAGGCTTGCGGGGGCAAGTTCCCCGTCAGCTTGGCAACGTCGCATTGCAGGGCGATGCACAGGCGGCAAAGAACGGTGAAGGTGACATTGCGTTCGCCCCGTTCAACCGCACCGTAATAGGACCGATCAACATTGGCCACCAAGGCAAGCGCCTCCTGTGTCAGGCTGGTGCTCTTACGCTGCGCCCTGATCCTCTTGCCCAATTCGTGAAGGATAGCCTTCTCGTCCATCTGGCAGGATAGACAAGAAATGGTGACTTTCAGTCCACGGGCATTTATACCTCATTTCTGATCTGGAATCTGGGGGTGCTCTGCCAATGCTGCGAAACGCTGTTGCCCTTACGGCCTTGGCTTGCGCCGGGAGCGCGGTTGCTCAAACCAGCAATTGCATGAACATCGGCGGGGGCATGGTCCATTGCGACAACATGGGCACAAACGGAACGTCCAGTTCAACGGACTGCGCAAACATCGGCGGTGGGATGGCAACCTGCAACACGACGGGAACGGGGCAGCCAATGCCTGATATGAGCCGCCCGCAGACGAACGGGACGGCGCTTAACTTCATTGGTGATCTTATGGCCCGTTCGCAGGAACGATCCTTCCAAAAGAAGGTCGGGCAAATGCTGGCAGCGGGCGATTGCATCGGAGCATCGACGTTCGCCCATGCTCATGGCCACGAGGCGCAAAGCGACCAAATCTTGCGGTCCTGCCAATTCAACCAACCAGCCCCCAGCACTGCCGGGACGGTATCACAGCGGGGCACTGACTAACCTATCCCATTGACCGAGCGGCTGAGGCTGGCGGCTGCAACAGCCAATGCGGCAACGCCTTTGGCGCTGGACGAAATCACCACCATTACGAAGGTCGAAGCAATCGGGAGTCAGATTTTGTTGACTGCCAATGTCAGCACCACGGGAGCGGCGATTTCCGAGCCGTTCCGGGCGAAGGTGCAGAACCGGCTTTGCGCCGATCAATCGGCCCCTGCCTTGCTGACTGCCGGGGCATCCATCCGCATCAAGTATTTTGAACAGAGCGGGAAAGAGATTGGCTCAGTGATGGTGACACGGAATGAATGTGGACTGTGAATAGACTGATATAACAAAGCCGGTATAGCGATATTCCTTACGGGTTCCCATTAATGGTTTAAGGGTATCTATATAAGAATTTGTTATTTGATAGATTGTCTAATTATCACTCATTCATTTGATCTCTGGCATCCTTCCCAATCTATCGGCGTATGTGTGGATCATCAATTCCTCTAGTCGATCCCTTTTGTTGATAGTTGTTATGAAGGAGTCATGGACCGACAGGGCTACCCAGCCTTCGGCCAACGCTGTTGTCACGATTTCCAAGGCTATATCGGACTCCAATCGCATCAACCGTAAACCCGAGCCTGTCTTGAAGGCATCGGCAATCGGTTGGTGTCGCGCCTCAATCAAAGTTACGATCTCCCGCAACGTCAAGCCCGGCGGAAGGGTTAGGCGATGGGGCATTTCATTCTCATTGGGTCGCCTTTTCCCGTTTATCAGCACCTGCATCACCCATTTTATAAGGCTGCGGCATTCGTCGGCGATTTCGGGAAAGTCATACAAATCCCCGTCGTAATCCAGTCCCCGTTCGGCGTAGAGCATCCGGGGATGGCAGTTCCCATAGTCCAATTCCACAGTTGGCAGTCCGTTGATGGTGATCGCTTCCCGCAGTTCCTCCGAAATGTGCATCCACCAGCCGCCGAACATTCGCCCACCCTGATCGAACCTCGGTTTTTCCTGATCCCCGTTGTTGAACACCCGGTAGATGTCCGTCGCGAATGTCTCCGGTAGCCGATAGGGCGCTCCCGTCCGGTCTGGATCGGCATTGCGTTCGGCAATCCAGAAATCCAGTTGCTCCGGGGTCAAGCCAAGGGAAATGTCCTGCTGCCGATAGTAGGCATTGATCGCCGCCAAGGTGGCCGTCCACTCGGCTGTTTCCGCCGTTGGCTCGAACATGATCCGCTTGCCCCTACGGGGCTGGGCCAACCCGCCCTTGATCCAATCAAACTCCACCTGAGGTTTTGGCCCGAAAAGCCTGACCAGTTCCTCGGCTGGTATGCGCCGCCCGATGGACTGTGCCGTAACGCCGCATTCCATCGCCATCCCGATCAGATTGTCAGTTGGTGCATAAGAGGAGGCCGTTGAAGGTGTTGCCGAACCGAGAGGCATCTTTTTTCCGGTTATCGTTTCCATCAACCCTGCATCGGCTAGGGCGTCCACCGCCTCACCTAGCGCCCCGTGGCGCATCCACGATGGACTGCTTTCATACCATTCCGCATCGGCCTTCCTGAAATAGAGGACCGAAGGCAGGGCACGATGAAAATGCACCCGCATCGCGTTCGCTAGCAATCTGCTTATTCGCTCGGCATGGCTGGCTTGCGCCGCTTGGTTCCGCTTCCGCTGCCTTGGCCTTACGGCGTCGAAATCGGCAAGCACCCTTTCCGTAAGTGCCATTCCCTCAGGATCGCGGATTTCGATAAACTCATCGAAAAACGTCCCTTGCCCCTGTTTCAAAACAACTTCGCGGGATTGCTCCGGCTCGGCTGGCTCCACGTCGAAGGCGAACACGTCGAAGGGTTCGGCCAAAAGGCCGGGGTCAAACATCCCTTCCATGTCCGTTAGCCCCGTATCGCGGTTACGAAGGCTTCCACCTCTTCCCGGACGTATCGAGCGCAGGCCCCGATGTAGCGAGGTTCAAGATCGAAGGTGCAGGGTTCACCGTGTCGGCGCTTATGCCGCTGCCCCCGCACCCAAGCGGAGGACATGCAGAGGATACGCGCGACTTCTTTGTCGGAATAAAATTCAGGACTCGCATTCATGGCGATCTCACTTTTACCGTAATGCGATAGACGGCAAAATCGCGCCAGAATGCCTCAGGGACTACTCCTCAGCCGCTTCAACCCAAAGGGCAACTCCAGTTACAGACCCCTATCGCAGGGCCATCGCCGGAATTAATGCAACTGGTTCTTCTTTCGTCCCTTAACCCCTACAGGGGCGCTTTCTAGTGTCCTTCACTTTACGAAGCACCATGCTTCGTGCTTTGGATTATACTCGAAACGATTCGCAGTTGCAACGATTATCGTGCCGCCCTGAGGATTTGAGATGGCCAAGAGCATCAATCTGGAATTGCGCGTCTGGTATGACGAAAAGTCTCGGCATATCAAACTCGCGGGAACAGGGCTTACCGCCTCCACGGTGAGCAACGATCCAAAAAGTAAACGGTATCACCCCAATCTCTTCCGCAAGCTGGCCATTGCGCTTCGTCAAGCCGGGGCACCAGCGCCAGAGTTGGCGAACAATGAAGGGCCAAGCGACTAGACTTTGCTAGACCGGCGCTAGACCCTTGAACCGGTGGAAATCAGCCGAAAGCCGCCGCTGCCTCCATATCCCCGCGATCAACGGCATAGTGTTTTGCCAGCATTGCCGTGCCTGTATGCCCAAGCCGTCCGGCGACCGTGCGAACGTCAAAGCCCTTGCCGACTAGGATCGTGGCATGGCTCCGGCGCAGGTCGTGCAAACGAACATCTTTTAGTCCGGTTTCCTTCCACAGGGCGGTCAGGGCGCGTTTAAGTGTGGTCAGGGACAGGGGGAATAGTCGGTTATCCCCTTCCTCCCGTGGCAGGGCTTGCAGTGCCGTCAGGATTTTTCGCATTTCCGCCGTGCAGGTGACGTAGCGCGACTTGCCGTTCTTGGAATTCAGCACCTCGACAACGGTATGACCGGCATCCACTTCCCGCACGTTGCCCCATTCCAGCGCCAAAATTTCCGAACGGCGCATCCCGGAGTTGTAAGCCCATGCAACGAAGTGCCTCAGCCAGCCGCGCTTTTCTTGCGGCATCAACTCCCGCCTTTCCTCTTGCTCCTGTTCGATCCGGTCGCAGGTTTCCAGAATGACTAGCCATTCCTTTTCGGTAACGAACCGCTGCCGCTCCTCACCCGCCTTGACCCGCTTAGCGTGCTGTGAGGGATTGGCGTCGATAACGCCCTCTTTCACTGCCTCGTTCATGATCGAATTGAAGGTATTTAGCTGCCGTTTGACCGTGGCAGGGGCGAGCGTGGCACTCTGCTTCCCAATCCAGCGGTTCACGTCCGCTACGGTGATCGCGTTCAACGCAATCTTGCCGAATGTCGGATTGAGCGCCGTTTTCACATGGCCGTTGCTGATCCCAAAGCCTTTGAGCGTCGGCTTTCGCCTTCCCAGCCATGCAGCCGCATAAGTGGCGAAGGTTTCGGCTTGAGCCTGTTCCAATGGTTCATTGCGGTCAGCAAGGCCCTGTAGGCGGTCCCTCTCAGCTTCTAGCTGTTGCCACGTCCACGACGCCCTGTTGCCCGCTTTGTGCTCTACCGAGCCGCCGGGAGGCACTGAGCGACCATTGTAGATGCCCCCGTGCGGCAACCGGACCTTTATCCATACCGTGAAGGACTTCGCCCCCTGGAATAGTCCTATCCCTTCGCAGTAGGCCGGACGCTTGGTCATTACGGGAGGAAGCGACGCCTCCAAATCCTCATACTTCGCATATCGACCTGGCCGACCGATTGGGCGCTTCACTCCTGCCATGTCCGATCCCCTTCCGGTTGCATTGGGAGCGACATAGCATCATTCTCAGTGGGGAATCGAGTGGGGAATTTAAAATAACATCAAAACTGGGTGCCGATTTCACCCCACTACATCCCCACTTGGAACGCGAAAAAATTCGGGTAAACGTAAAAAACGCCAGAAACACGTTGGTTTCAAGAATGGCGAAAATCCGGGAACGGCATGAACAGCGATAACGCCAAAAACAGGTGATGCCGACCTTGCCAAGGTTGGGGTCGAGGGTTCGAATCCCTTCGCCCGCTCCAGTTTTTCAATTACATATCAATCACTTATGCTGTTACCCACAGCCGCTAAGTGTCTATTGATTGGTGCCAGCCACCACCCAGCCACCACGGATAAGGGGTGGCGTGTCGGCTACGGTTTGGCACACCTCACACCCAAATCTGCAAGAGCGGGAGGGGAAAGCATTCCCCTGCCGCCGCGCCAATGTCGCGGCAGACCCCTTCTGCGGGCGGCTCCGCCCCCGCAACGCCCCCGTAAGAGGAAGAGGAGGGCGGGAATTTCCGTGACGGGTAAGGGTTGAGAGAGAGGCTCTCGGCACCCGTCGTGGAGACTTCCCATGGCAACCATGCTCACTCAAGTCGACGTCCCCCGACCTGCCTCCGGTGGCTACAAGGTCGATATCTCACGCGGTGAGCGCATTGGCCGCGTCTCGTCCGAATGGTTCTCGCGACCCGACGATGAGCGCTTCCTGTCGCTGGCCGAGCTCCATGCCGCGGTGAAGGCTCGCGCCGAGCGCGCGACCACCCGCACGGTCGAGACCCGCGAGGTCCGGGTTGAGGCCAGTCGCGACAATGCCGAACGACTGGCGCTCATCGTGCCCGGCCGCGATCAGCCCGTCACGCCGACCCATTGGTCGTTCGGCCAGCTTGCCAGCCTGGTCGGTGCGCCGGCCGGGTATCTGCGCCAGCTTCCGGCGTCATTGGCGGGCATCAACATGCAGCACGGCCTGCTGTCCCACCGTGCCGAGCTTATGAAGACCCTCGAAACTGAGGACGGTCGGGTTGAGCTGCGCGCCGTCACCGGCCCGGACTATGGCCGGATCTGGGATCACGAGCTGGTCGCCGCAGTGATGAAGATCGCCGGCAACGGCGCGGGGGATACCCGGTGGAAGGTACCGGGCCTGCTCGACTGGTCGACCATGACCTACAATCCGCTGGTCGACATCACCAAGGATACCACCACACTCTATACCGTACGGGGCGCGGCGCTGTCGGGCATCGCCGCCGAAAATCTCGAAGGCGGTTCGGGCATCGCCTCGCGCACGATCGCCAGCCTCGAACACGCCTGGGCACGCGACTATGATCGGCTCACATCGCGCGACGTGCTCGTCGTCGACGAGGCCGCGATGGTCGGCACCCGTCAGCTGCAGCGCGTGTTGGCCGAGGCCGCGAGCGGCGGCGCCAAGGTTGTGATGGTCGGCGACGTCCAACAACTCCAGGCGATCGAAGCAGGCGCGGCGTTTCGGCTGCTCGCCGAGCGTCATGGTGCTGCCGAGATCAGCGAAGTACGCCGCCAATCCTCTGAGTGGATGCGCGAGGCGACGAAGGCCTTTGCCAATGGCGGCACCGGCACGGCGCTCGCCGCCTATTCCAATGCGGGCATGGTCCACGCCGCCGAGACGCGCGACGCGGCGCGTACGGCGCTCATCGATCGCTGGGACGCCGAGCGTCGCGCCGAGCCCGGCGCCTCGCGCATCATCCTCACCCATATGAACAAGGAGGTCGCCATGTTGAACGATGCAGCGCGCGCCAGGCTTGCTGCGCACGGAGCGCTTGGCGCGGATGTCGCGATCCGCACCGAGCGCGGCCCACGGCAATTCGCCGACAATGACCGGATCCTGTTTCTTCGCAACGAGCGCGATCTTGGCGTGAAGAACGGCACGCTCGGCACGGTCGAGAAGGCGGCGCCAGATGCGCTTGCGGTGCGGCTCGATGACGGCCGACGGATCACCGTCGATCTCAAGAGCTACGCGCATGTCGATCATGGCTATGCCGCGACCGTCCACAAGACCCAGGGCATGACGGTTGACCGTACCCATGTGCTGGCCACGCCGGGGCTCGATGCTCATGCGAGTTATGTCGCACTATCGCGCCATCGTCAGGGCACCGCGCTGCACTATGGCCGCGACGACTTTGCTGACGAAGCGGCGCTCCGCCGGACGCTCGGCCGCGAGCGACCGAAAGATATGGCGCTCGATTACCGTGATGGCGCATCGCAACGCGGCACCGCGCGACAGAGTCTAAGCACGAAGGCTGGCCAGGCCAACGATCGCGTCGTTCAACCTGCGCAGACCGATCGCGCGGCGACATTGCGGGCGATGGTTGCGGCCCGGGTCAATGCGCCCAAACATACCGCCGAGACCATGCGCGATGCCCTTTCGAAGGCGGCGGATGCTCTGACCGGGCTAGGTCGCGGCCGTGATCGCGGGGCCGAACGCTGATGGCAAGCTCAGGCGGCGGCATGGCCGGTGGACGTGGTCCGGACCCCGTCGTCCAACAGATCGCGTTCCTGTCCGCTGTGATTGCGATCGGAGTGTGCTGGCCGCTGGTGCGTTTGCAAATACCAATCGACAGCCGGTTCGCATTCGCCGATCTCGTCCGCGAGCATTGGGCGCATCGCGATCATCTCGAACCCTGGATCGAGCAGCGCTGGGCATGGCTCGCCGCGCATTCCTATCATCTCTGGTTCGCGCTGGCGGCACTTCCCGGCGTCATCGCCGTGAGTATCGTTCAGGGTGTCGATCGCCGCACAGCCTGGCCTTTAGTGCACGCTCCGCTTGGCTGGGCTGCGGGTGCCGTCCTTGGCTACATGCTCTATGGCAGCTTCCGTACAGACAGTTGGCCGCTCGCGGTGATGATGCCGGCGACCTTTGCGTTTTTGGGAGGCGCGATCGCCGCCCGTCTCGCGGCCTGGCCACGCAAGATCAAACATTTGCGCGGCACAAGGGTTCGGATGTTCACCGGTGGGCGTGGCGCACGGTTGCGTGCCCGCGTCGTCGGCGGCGTTACGCTGGCCGGTGTGCCGCTGAGCCGCGAGGACGAAACGATGCACGTTGCGGCGATCGGTGCCACTGGGTCGGGCAAGTCGACGGCACTACGCGGACTCATGGCCGACGCAATTCGTCGCGGTGATCGGCAGGTGGTTGCTGACCCGGACGGCGCGTCGATGTCGGCCTTCTTCAGCCCTGGCGATATTATCCTGAATCCGTTTGACCAGCGGTGCGCGCGTTGGGATCTCCTTGGAGAGATTGAGCGGCCGAGCGACTACGCGTTCCTGGCGCAGTCGTTGCTCCCGCATCTCGGGACTGGTGATCACGATCAATGGATCAGCTACGCGCAGCAATTGCTGGCCGGCGCGATGGAGAATTTCGTCACACTCCAATTGGGCAATTCAGGAGACTTTGCGGCGATGCTGGCTGGCGCCTCGCTGAGCGAGCTCAAGCAGCTCTGTGCAGGCACGCCGGCGGCGCGTTACTTTGAGGAAGGTGGCGAGCGGATGCTCGCCAGCATTCTCGGAACCTTGTCGCCCGCAATCGGCCATCTACGGGTGATCAGCGCTGTCAAAGGCGAGCCATTCACCATCCGGCGTTGGATCAGGGGAGGAGCCGGCTCGCTTTGGATGCCCTATGCCGCCAACCAGGTCGCAGCTGTGAAGGGTCTGATCTCATGCTGGATGAACATTGCCATCCTTGAGACGCTATCGCTCGAACCTGCGCGAGACCGACGAATATGGTTCCATATCGATGAGCTCGATGCGCTCGGCCGCATCGAGGGCTTGAAGGATGCGCAGGCGCGCCTTCGGAAATTCGGTGGATGCGTCGCGGTCGGGTTCCAGAGTTTCGCCCAGGTCAAAGCAGTCTATGGCGAGGGCGCCCACGCCATCATCGAGAATTGTGGGAATCTGCTCCTGTTGCGCTCAGGCACAAGCGACGGCGGTGGCACCGCCAAGCTCGCCTCCGACTTGATCGGCGGGCGCGAGGTCGAGCGCGACGATATCAGCCATTCGCGTACTCGCGGCCGCTTCGCCTCGCGCTCGATGTCGATGCAAACCAAACGCACTGTCGAGGATGCAGCATTTACCAGCGAGATCATGCAACTCGCCAATCGCGAAGGTTATGTGAAGCGCGCCACCAGCTCCCGCTGGTTGAAAATACGGTTCCCTTACGTCGATTATCACGAACGGATCCAACGGTTCGAAACAGCAAACTCGGGCGTCGGTCCATTGGCTTAGGCGATCGGACCGTGCTTGATGAGCATGATCTGCTTCACGCACAAGGCACCGCGGTATCCAGCACCCTGCCAAAATGGCATCTTCTTCACCCTGGGCATCGTGCAGACACTGGAGAACGGTTGGCGGCTTTCGGGCGAGACGCGGTCGGTCGCCACGATGTCCGCGCGCGTGCGTTGCCGTCTCGAATCGTCCGGAACGGCTGCATAATTGATGGTGATCAGCAGTTTAGGCTTGCGCGACCGAAACGACGCAGGCCTATTTGAGATATGCCGTGCGAGTTTGATCGGGATGGCATGATTGCGTCGGGGTTTGATCGGCTCCTCAAAGCAGCGCGTCGTTGCCCGCATGGGCAGACTGCGCAGATTCAAGCCTTGTTCCCTTTGCCTGCCGGGTTTGGCGGCGTGATTTCGGGAGAACGATGTCGTGATCAAACCGATGATCGGATTTGCGGGGGCGTCGGCGGCGCTGCTCGTCGCGGGTGCGGCGCAAGCGACCGAGACGGTCAGCTACACCTATGATGCCAAGGGTCGGCTGGTGCAGGTCGTGCACAGCGGCTCGGTCAACAATGGCGTCAACACCCAATATACCCACGACAAGGCCGATAATCGCACCAAGGTCAAAACCACCGGCGCGCCGTGAGAAGGCTTATTAAGGGTAAGCCCTGGTAAGCCAAAGCACCCCACGTCAAGGGAGGTTCATGTGACTGTGTTTATTCAGCGCTCACTCGAGGTTGCGAATATAAAAATTTTTTCGGATAATTATGCTGGTCGCCGAATCGCACGAACTCGGTGGCGCACGCGGCTGAGGCTTGCGCTCGGATTTACCACGGTCATTAGTTCGAGCTGGATTTCCCCAGCATTCGCTCAATCAATGAGCGGTCCCGTCTCTGCGCGATACGATACGGATGAGAACGGTGTCGTACTTACTTCTGGCGGCATTGCCTTGCGAAGTGTGGATCTGTCCGTCGGAGGAGGGCAGCATCCACTCAATCTTATTCGAATCGCTGAAGCGACTGCTATGCCAAAGTTCAACTTCATGGCCGCGTCTCCTTACGATTCGAATACTGGAGATCTTCAGGTACAACTCATCAATAAAACTGTTAATTTCAAATTTGCATCTGTTAACAATTTTCAAAATACCTCTAATACTGGCGAGATAATAGATTCAAATGGAGCATTTGTTGACACGGACGGAACGAAATACGAATTCAGTTTTCAGGGAGGTGCGCCAGAAGATAATAGCCAAGTCTCGTATCCAACGAGAATTATATACCCAGATGGATATATTGTATATCTTGACTGGAGTAGCGTATACATTTACATCGGCAATATACAGGAATTTTACTTTGCAAAATATTATCCAAGACTGGATCGTGTTCACGATAACCTGGGTCAATCGATATCGTTTAGCTACCAAGGGACTGGTAACACGGGCGGCTTTCCGATTGATGACCCGGAGCCATTCCAAACCATAACTTCAGCGACGGCCACAAGCTCTCAAGGAGCAACGGTATCTGCTTCATATGAGTACACTCTGGACTCCCAAGCTGGCCGAGGTACTCTTAGGGTAACGCAATCGTCCGGAAAGGTAAAAACTTACATTCAGGGCCCGGATTATGAAAGCATGTCTGACGGGCCAGTAAATATTTCCGTATATCACGTTCCATTAAATAGAGGTGAGCCCGGGGTCGCCAGAAAATTCTCGGTGACAAAAAATGGCAGTTCTTCAGTATATACTTATACATCTGCTAATAGCAATGTCCTATCTGCAACCGGGCTTACCATATCTACTCCCGGTTTGGCAGATCGGGTCTTCAGTCTGACCAATGGCCTTACTGGCTACGGGTGGATAAATTCAGAAACTACGAATGGCCAAACCACCGTTTACAATCATGATTCATATGGCCGTGTGAGTGATGTTGTTTCACCGGAAGGAAACAAGACGCACTACGACTATGATGCGCGGGGTAATATCCTGACAACGCGAGCATCGTCCAAACCCGGCAGCGGTTTGGCCGACATTGTAACGCAGGTCGGCTATGTGACCTCGTGCACGAGCTTGGCGACGTGTAATCTTCCACTTTGGACGCGCGATCCGAGCGGCAACCAGACTGATTACAGCTACGACCAGTCAACCGGGCAGCCGCTGAGTGTTACCCTTCCCGCGCCGTCGACCGGCGCTGCGCGCCCTCAAACAAATTTTGGGTATCAAAGAGTTTCGGGGGTGTCGGTACCGACAAGCGTTACCAGTTGCGCATCCGCCACAACCTGTAGCGGCTCGAGCCAGGAAACCAGGGTATCAACAACCTATGATGCAGCACTTCGACCGATTTCGGTGACGACGTCAGCGGGTGATAACTCCCTCTCTTCGACAACAACGCTCGGCTATGACGCGACCGGCAATCTGGTCACGGTGGATGGTCCATTGGCGGGCACTGCTGACACGACGACGTTCCGCTACAATGCTGATCGGCAACAAGTTGGCGCGATTTCGGCCGACCCGGACGGGGCGGGTCCGCTCAAGCGGCGAGCGTCGCGGATTACCTACAACGCCGACGGCCTGCCAACGGTCAGCGAGACGGGGACGGTCAACGGCACGAGCGATGCCGACTGGTCGGCGTTCGTCTCGCTTCAACAAGCGACCGCGACTTATGACGCGAACGACCGCAAGCTGACAGACACCACCACTGCGGGAGGCGCGACCTGGTCGGTGGCGCAGTACAGCTATGACGCGGTCGGGCGGCTGGAGTGCGCGGCGCAGCGGCTGAACAGCGCGGCCTGGGGGACGCTTCCGGCCTCGGCGTGCACGCTTGGCCCGGCGGGCTCGTTCGGCAATGACCGGATCAGTCGTACGGTTTATGATGCGGTGGGTCGCACGTCGCAAGTGCTGACGGCTTATGGCACGCCCGAGCAGACCAGCGAGTCCGAAAGCTACACCGCCAACGGCCAGGTGGCATCGGTTACCGATGGGCAGAACAACCTGACCAGCTATGCCTATGACGGGTTCGACCGGCTGGTGAAGACGCGCTACCCGGTGCCGACGCCAGGCGCGCTGGCCAGTTCGACGACCGATTATGAGCAGCTTTATTATGACGCCAATGGCAACGTCACCAATCGGCGGCTGAGGGACGGCCAGCAGCTCAACTATGCCTATGATCATCTGAACCGCCGGATCTATGACGATAATCCTGGGACCAACGTCGCCGAGGTCGATGTCAGCTACAGCTATGACCTGCTCGGGCGGCTGCTCAATGCGAGCGACGGCAATGGCTGGTTCGTGGCGTATGAATATGACGCGCTGGGCCGTGCGACGCGCCAGTACAGCAATGTGTCGAGCAACGGCCTGCAATATGATCTGGCGGGGCGCAGGACGCGCCAGACCTGGGGCGACGGGTTCTACGTCACTTATGATTACGATACGCTTGGCGAGATGACGGCGGTTCGGGAATATGGCGCGACCAGCGGCGTGGGCGTGCTGGCGAGCTATGGCTATGACGATCTTGGCCGCCGCACCAGCCTGGCCAGGGGCAATGGCACCGCGACCTTCTATGGCTATAACCCGGCGTCGCAATTGACCAGCCTGTCGCATTCCCTGCCGGGGACAGCTTATGGGGTGACGACGACCTTCACTTATACGCCGTCGGGACAACTGGCCTCGTCGACGCGTGACAATGATGCTTATGCGTGGACCGGGGCAGTCAGCGTCGATCGCAATTATGCAACCAACGGCCTCAACCAGTATACCGCTTCGGGATCGGTGGTGCCGACCTATGACGCGCGCGGCAACCTGACCTCGGCGGGCGGGCAAGTGTATAACTACAACACCCGCAACCAGCTCTACTCGAGCAGCAACGTCTATCTGGTCTATCGGGGGCCAGGCGGGTTGCTGGGACAGATCCTTGCCGGTGGCACCGGGACCAACATCGACAATGTCGGCCCTGATCTGGTGACCGAGTTCAACAGCTCGACCGGCGCGCTCAACCGCCGCTATGTCTACGGCGCGAGCACCGACGAGCCTCTGGTGTGGTACGAAGGCTCCGGCACGAGCGACCGGCGCTGGCTGGCCGCGGATGAGCGCGGCTCGGTGGTCGCGGTGACGGGCAGCGCGGGCAATGTGCTGGCGATCAACAGCTATGACGAATATGGCATTCCAGGCGCGAACAACCTTGGCCGGTTCCAATATACCGGCCAGAAATGGCTCCCCGAACTCGGCCTCTACGACTATAAGGCACGCATGTACTCGCCCACCCTCGGCCGGTTCCTCCAATCCGACCCCATCGGCTATGGCGATGGGTTGAACTTCTACAATTATGTCGGCAGCGATCCCGTCAACGCAAGTGATCCAACAGGGACATCATGCACAAATACGCCAAATCCAGTCCAGATTGTTCCGGGTGACATAGTAGTTACCGGTATTTGCCCACGTGCATTTCCGCTTGCCGGAGCCGGTTTTGTTTATGATCAACGAGAGGTTGATAGGACACGGACGATTGCAAATTACGGAAAATCAGCAAATCCAAATTTTCAATTGCAGCAAAAGACGCAGACCCCGACCCCTTGCCAACGGGCATTTCTGAAAGGCCAGCTCGCAAGTCGAGGCCTTCCCACCGACCAAATCGACCAGCTAACATTCGTGTCGGGATTGGACGGCAATGCAAATGCTGCAACTCGCGTGGCATTTCCAAACGCCGCAGCCGTAACACAAGGCGCTACCGTTTACGTGCAGCCCTCTCGATTTAATGAAGTAGCTAATTTCCGGTCACCTGTGGGCTTTGAGGAAGCATACCACACCGGGCAGTTCGCCCAGTGGGGAGCAGGGAATTTCTATGGAAGCTATGGCGTCATGTCCATAGGCGCTTCAATTCTTGGACTCGGTGCGCGTGATGGCAATCTTATCGAGCAATTCGCTGAGGGTGCATCTCGAGTGATGTATAGAAATTACCAAGGCGCGGGGTGCAGATGATCGTCTCCCTTTTCAAAATTCTGCATGGCATATCGGGCACCTTTAAACTGCTGGCCGGCACGCTGCTTTTGGTCGGGCTTTCTGCGTGCGATCCGAGTTATTCAGTAGTATGGAGCAAAAACTTTGATAAGCCAATACAGGTGTCATGCATAAGCACTGCGTTGCAGTCCTTAGCGAAAACCGTGTCTCAGGGGTCTTATGTAAGTGATGGAGATCGAGGCTTTCCCAGAGGAACCATAGTCACCCAGTTCGGATATTCTGACCCATACGGGGAAGGGCATTTCGACTACGACATCGGTAAGATTGATGCATTTCATACTCGCATTCACCACTCTTTTGACAAGGTTGGCAACCGCCCAAGTGACGAGTATCTTCGTAGGAGCGTCGAACTGCTGACGAGAAATAATAAGGCAGTTGCAGCTATGTGCGGCTTGACGTTTTCGCCTGACGACTTTCAGAAATCCTAGTAGCATAATTGCCGCAAAAGGTGGAGCCAAAACCAAAGGGTGACCTGAAGCAGTGCCTTCTTGGAGTTGGTGGTAAACTGCTGGAAGGCGTGTTGGACCCTGTTGGTGTGGTCGCTAACGGCGCAGCTGCGGTCGCT
>JBAZYJ010000021.1:0-48166 GCA_041659385.1 Sphingomonas sp. | reverse complement strand
TCATGGCCAAGATCGCGGGACACTGGCCCGCCGCGCGGTGGGATGAGCTCATGCCTTGGAACTGGCGACCAGATAATCAGGTCATCGCCGAAGCCGCCTGATCCGCGGCCTGCACGCCTCGCTTACGGTGAGATGGACCTGGACGGCGGCTTTGGCGAGACCTCGCCATCGCATTCGGCGCAGGCCGTAGCAGCGCTTCCATGTTCCGAAGATCTTCTCGATCCGGCCCCGCACGCGATGGATCGGTTGGTTCCATTCATGGAGCTTGCGTAGCGTTTCCTGCTCGTCGCGGCCCCACATGCCGGTGGCGACGATCCGCGGAGCGCCGCCCTTGGCACGAACGGCATCGCGAAAGTGATTGCCGCGATAGGCGCTGTCGGCGAACACTTCGCCGGGATTGTCGGGCAGCGCCTCGGGGCCTGCTTTGCCGTCATTGATATTGGCGGATGTGACCGAGACTTGCTCGACCAGGGCTGTATCGGCATCGGCGCCGACGTGGGCCTTGAAGCCATGAACAGCCCGCTTCCCCTTATGCTTCACCCAGCGCCCGTCATCATCGTCCTCACTGGCGGAGGCAATGATGGTTGCATCGACCAGGGTCCCGGTCTTGACTGTCACCGCCTTGGCCTTGAGCTGCCTGGTCACGGCTTC
Organism: Sphingomonas sp.; assembly: GCA_041659385.1. Classification (GTDB taxonomy): domain Bacteria; phylum Pseudomonadota; class Alphaproteobacteria; order Sphingomonadales; family Sphingomonadaceae; genus Sphingomonas. Next base: position 47,515 of record JBAZYJ010000021.1, on the reverse strand, counting down.
GAACAATGTCCGGTCAAGCTTGTGTGCGACCAGCAGCCCGCGAAACCTGACAAAGGCGGTACGCTCGGGCGTCGCCTCATTCGCGGAAAACCCGCAGAAGCGGCGAAAGGAGGCGCGATCGTCGAGCGCCTCGGCCAGCTTCACATCGGACAGATCGTACCAGATCGACAGAAGCAGCGCCTTGAACATCGCCAGCGGCGGCCAAGCGGGCTCACCCTTGGCAGCCGGGTAGAGCGGATCAAGAAGTGCCGCGACCGGCCTCCAATCGATTAGCGATACCAGCGCATCGAGCGATGACGTCGCTCGCTCGCGACCTGCAAAGCCAAACCGCTCCTGACCAATCGAACGTTGCGCCACCCGCTGCTCTCCTTCTCGGAAAGCCCATAGAATCAGCAAGCAACGCCCTTGTCTACGCCTACCCGCGCACAGGTCTCGTTAATGGGCTCGACAGATCCACGATCCGTGGTGGGCGGTGACGGTCTCGAACCGCCGACCCTCTCGGTGTAAACGAGATGCTCTACCAACTGAGCTAACCGCCCGACCGCGTTCCCATGCCCAACTGCTACGCTCAGTGCAAGCGTCTCAACCGACATGATTGACGAATGAGCGCTTTGTCGCGGCGAAATATGCGGCCATGCCGTCACGCGCCTTGGCAGACAGCGCCATATAGGCACGGCGACGGTCAAACGGGTCGGGGTGCCGCTCGAACAGCCCCGCATCGCTCATCCGTGCAATCCAGCGGAGCGCCGTCGTCGGGGCAACGGCTGCGGCGATGCACAGGCTGGACACCGAAACCTGGGTATTTTCGAGGTGAGCGGCATAGAGATCGAGCAGCATATCCCATGCCGGATCCTCAAACAGCTCGTTGCCGAAATATTGGCTGCGCATCCGGCGCGTCCGGATGATCTGGCGCAATTCGGCCGCGGTGACTGGTGCGGTATCACCGGACGATGCCCGATACCCGGTGGTGCGGTCGCTGACCATGGCCGATGTCGGGCTGCGCGGTTCCGATTGAGTCAACCGGGCCAGGGTTGCCGCAATGCGAGCCACTTCTTCGTTGAGCAGTTTCAGCCGTGCCGCTTCGCTGTCACGACCCGCATCGTTGAGTTCCGGCACCATGTTGCGTGACAAGGCGTTGGCGATTGCGGCAAGGCGGACGGCAGGATCGGCATCGCACAGGATGGCATAACGCATCCCCAGCATCCGCGCGCTCACCAGGTCAATCTGGTCGTCGTCGATCGCAACGATAGCCGCCGCGTCATTGGTTTCAGCAAAGCGGGCAATCGCCTCTACTGCTGCGATCAGGTCGACGGGGGAGGCGCCGCGACCCTCGATCACCAGTAAATCGAGCCTGGCCTGCAATTCGAGCCGTGGTGCCGCATCGGCCAGCGCGACCGTTCCCAGCAATCGTGCACCTGCCGCTTCGATCAGGCCGCCGGTTGCTCCGGCCTGCCCGGCGCAATCCGCCACCAGCAGCGCGCTTTGCTGCCATCCGAAATCCGGTCGAGCGTCCTGCGCCGTCGCCATCACTGTCCCCAAGCCGTTTGCGCTGATCCCGCGCGCAAGTTACGCAAATTCCGGAATTGGCGGAGAACCGGTTGTCTCCACTATGGACCAAAGCGGAAGCGATTCGATCGCGCGTAACCCGAAACGATCCAAACGCATCCATTCTGGATCAAACCCGATCCAACGCGCACCAAATCATCGGTGTCAGTCGAGACCCTTGACGATTTCCTCGACCATTTTCTTGGCGTCGGCGAGGAGCATCATCGTATTGTCCATATAAAACACGTCGTTATCGACGCCGGCATAGCCGACACCGCCCATCGACCGTTTCACGAACAACACCGTCTTGGCCTTTTCGACGTCAAGCACCGGCATGCCGTAAATCGGCGATGACTTGTCGGTCTTGGCGGCCGGGTTGGTGACGTCGTTCGCGCCGATGACAAAGGCGACATCGGTCTGCGCGAATTCGGAGTTGATATCCTCCAGTTCGAACACTTCGTCATACGGCACGTTCGCTTCGGCGAGCAGCACGTTCATATGGCCAGGCATACGGCCGGCGACCGGGTGGATGGCGTATTTCACGCGCACGCCATGCGCCTTCAGCTTGTCGCCCATTTCGCGCAGCGCGTGCTGGGCCTGCGCCACCGCCATGCCATAACCAGGGACGATGATGACTTGTTCGGCCTGGCTCATCAGGAACGCGGCATCCTCTGCCGAACCACGCTTCCACGGCCGATCGACCTTGGCACCGCCTGCTCCCCCGGCATCGGGTGCCGCGCCGAACCCGCCTGCGATCACCGAAATGAAGCTGCGGTTCATCGCCTTGCACATGATGTAGGACAGGATCGCGCCCGACGAGCCAACCAGCGCGCCAGTGATGATCATCGCGGTGTTGTGCAGCGTGAAGCCCATCGCCGCCGCCGCCCAGCCCGAATAGCTGTTGAGCATCGACACTACGACCGGCATGTCGGCGCCGCCGATGGGGATGATGAGCAGGAAGCCGATCAGGAAGCTGAGGCCAGTGACCGTCCAGAACACCCACGGCGCCTGATCCTGCGTGAAATAACCGACGAGCACCAGGATCGCCGCCAGCGTTCCCAGGTTGATGACATGCCGCGCGGGCAGCATGATCGGTTTGCCCGACATGTTGCCATTGAGCTTCAGGAAAGCGATGACCGAGCCGGAGAAGGTAATGGCGCCGATGGCAACGCCCAACCCCATCTCGATGCGGCTCTGCACATGGATGACGCCTGCTTCCGCGATGCCGAACGCGTCGGGGTTGAGGAACGCCGCCCCTGCCACCAGCACCGCGGCCATGCCGACCAGCGAGTGGAACGCGGCAACCAATTGCGGCATGTCGGTCATCTTGATCCGGCGCGCGGTGGTAATGCCGATAACCGCGCCGATCGCAATCGCGATGCCGATTTCAACCAGCGACGTGCCATGGGTGATCAGCGTGGTGCCGACCGCGATGGCCATGCCGATCATGCCGAAGCGATTGCCCCCTTGCGACGTGGCGGGCGACGACAGCCCCCGCAACGCGAGGATAAAGCACACCCCCGCGACCAGATAGGCCAGCGCAACCCAGGGATTGACGGTAACTGCTTCGGACATGCGCTAACCCCCTGCGCTCGCCACGGTCACTTGGCCGCGGGACGTTCTTTTTTCTTGTACATGGCGAGCATCCGCTGCGTGACAGCGAACCCGCCAAAGATGTTGACGCTGGCCAGCACCACCGCCGCCAGCCCCAGATATTTGGATACCGTAGAGCCAGCCGCGGCGCTGGCAACCAGCGCCCCGACGATGATGACGGAGGAAATGGCGTTGGTGACCGCCATCAGCGGCGTGTGCAGCGCGGGCGTGACTGACCAGACGACATAATAGCCGACAAAGCAGGCCATGACGAAGATCGACAGAATCGAGATGAAGTCCATGCTTGCCCCCTCAGCCCAGCAGCCGCTGGTTCACGACCTTGCCACCCATTGTCAGGCGGATCGCGTCGCCAATTTCCTCGTCGAGTACCGGCGCGCCTTTTTCCTTGTCCCAGAAGGTCGACAGGAAATTATACAGGTTGCGCGCGAACAGCGCGGAGGTGTCCGCCGCCAGTCGGCTGGGCACATTCTTGTGGCCAATGATTTTGACGCCGTGGCGCAAGACGACTTCGCCCGCGACCGATCCTTCGACATTGCCGCCCGATTCGACCGCGAGATCGACGATCACGCTGCCCGAACGCATCGTTGCAATCTGCGCGTCCGAAATCAGGCGCGGCGCAGGGCGGCCGGGGATCAATGCCGTGGTGATGACAATGTCCTGCTTGGCGATGTGGCTCGAAACCAGCTCGGCCTGCGCCTTTTGATATTCGGGCGACATCTCGGTCGCGTAGCCGCCCGATCCCTCACCCTCGATACCCGCGACATTCTCGACGAAGATCGGCTTGGCGCCAAGCGACAGGATCTGTTCCTTGGTTGCCGAACGCACATCGGTTGCGGAAACCTGCGCACCCAGGCGACGCGCGGTGGCGATGGCCTGCAGCCCGGCGACGCCCACGCCCATCACGAAACATTTGGCGGCGCTGATCGTGCCTGCCGCCGTCATCATCATCGGGAAGGCGCGACCATATTCGGCAGCGGCGTCGAGTACGGCCTTGTAGCCGGACAGGTTCGATTGCGAGGACAGAATGTCCATCGACTGCGCGCGGGTGATGCGCGGCATGAATTCCATCGCCAGCGCTTCCAGGCCCGCCGCCGCATAGTCGTCGACGCGCGACCGCTCGACAAAGGGATTGAATGCCGCCGCAACGACTGCACCCGCCGCAACGCCGGCCAGGCTGGCAGGATCGGGCGCCTGCACGGCCAGCACGATACCCGCGTCGCGCGTGACGTCGGCGCGCGGGCCAACCGCTGCGCCCACGGCCTGATAGTCGGCATCGCTGATCGACGCCGTATCCCCGGCGCCGCTTTCGACCGAGACACTGGCACCCAGCGTGATGAACTTCCTGACGGTTTCGGGGGTGGCGGCGACGCGCTGTTCGCCCGCCGCTTGTTCCCTGACGACGGCGATTTTCACCCAGCCGCGCCGATCAGCCGCGGAGCAACGAAACGACGATGAACGCGATCGCCGCGCATGCCACTGCGCCCCACTTCAGCATGGCCATTACGCTGCCATACGTCGCGCGATGCGCTTCCATATCACCGTTTGCGGCCATGCCCCTTGTGCCCCTCAATCCCGAATTGCTTGTCTGTCGGGCTGACCGTAGCCGTGGCGGGCGGGCCGCTCAAGCCCCAGCGGCGCGGATTGTTCCGCGCTTAAGGTCGCCTTTACCCGTTCCATCTATGGTTACTCGCAGAGGGACTGTGAGGATCTGGATGGATGACGCGTAACGGCCAGCGCCTTTTGATGCTGATCGACGACGAACCGGCACGGCGCCGGTTGGTGGCGGCGCTTGCTGCGCGGAGCAATTGGCGCGCGATCTTCGCCAATGACGGAGAAATGGCGATCGCCACGCTCGGCACCCAGGACGGGATGCAGCTTGACGCGATCCTGCTCGAACAATCGACGATGACCGAACAGGTCGAGGCGCTGATCGCGGAATTGCGCAGCCGCCGCCCGGCTTTGCCGATTCTGGTCCTGACCACCAATGATTCGGTGGCTGGCGCCGTGGCCGCGATGCGTGCGGGGGCGACGGATTTCCTGGTCAAGCCGCTGGCGCCGGAACGGCTGCTCGGGGCGCTCGATTCGGCAACGTCCGCCAGCAATGCGGGCGAATTGCGCCCGTTGAGCGAGAAAATTCCGGCGATGCTGGGCTTTGACGAAATCGTCGGGTCCGAACCGACCTTTCGCGCCGCTCTCGCCATCGCGGCAAAGGCTGCCCGCGCGCGGGTGCCGGTTCTGCTGGAGGGGGAGAACGGCGTCGGCAAGGAAGTCATTGCCGAGGCGATCCACGCTGCATCACCCCGGTCCAAAAAGCCGATGGTGTCGATCGATTGCGCCGCGGTGCCGGCGAACGCGATTTGTTCGGAATTGTTCGGGCACGAAAAAGGCGCCTTCACCGGCGCGTTCGAACGCAAAGTCGGGCGACTGATCGATGCGGAAGGCGGCACGCTGTTCCTCGACGAAGTCGGTGAATTGTCGAGTGAGGCGCAGCTCAAGCTGCTTGCCCTGCTCCAGACCGGGTTGTTCCAGCCGATTGGCGCGCGATACCAGCGCGAAGCCGATGTGCGCATCATCGCCGCGTCGAACCGGCGCCTGCACGAAGATGTCGAAGGCGGACGTTTCCGCGAGGATCTCTATTATCGGCTCAACGTCGTTCAGGTGACGATACCGCCCCTGCGCGAACGCGCGGGTGACATCACCGCGCTCACGCGCCACTTGTTGTCGCGCATTGCCCAGCAACCCGGGCTGCGCGAACTGGGCATTACCGATGATGCCATGCAGTTGCTGGTCGATTATGATTGGCCCGGCAATGTCCGCCAGCTCCAGAACGTGCTGTTCCGCGCCGCGGTGCTGTGTGAGGCGAACGCGCTGACCCGGTCCGATTTTCCCCATATCGCCGCCAGCCGTTCGGGCCGGTCGATGCATCCCACCGCGTCGGCGGTGCCCGCATCGGGCGGCGTGACGTTGTTCCGCGCCGATGGTAATCTGCGCCCGTTGGAAGAAATCGAAGCCGATGTCATCCGCCTGGCGATCGGCCATTATCGCGGCCGCATGACCGAAGTGGCACGGCGACTGGGGATCGGCCGGTCGACGCTGTACCGCAAGCTTGGCGAGCTGGGCATCGACAACGCAGCCTGACGGCGCCGCGCCCTCAGCCGACCTTCTTTTCGGACCAGTCCTTCAACCCGCGCCGCGCATCCTGCACGAAGCGCGAGTGTCGCACGCCGAACAGGAATGCCTCGCCCAGCAACCGGCCTGGCCAGCGGACCGGTCGCCGGAACTGCAGCAACAGCACGATACGCGTTTCATCGGTGTTGTTCAGCACTTCGTGATTGTAGCAATCGTCGAAGACGAACGCCTTGCCTTCCTGCCACTCACGCCATTCATCGACGACACGGATGCGGCAATTGGCGCTATCCTTTGGGACTTGCAGCCCCAGATGGCATACCAGGATCGCGCGGGTGACGCCGGTGTGCGGCGGAATATGCGTGTTGGGCACCAGCACCGAGAACAGCGCGGTATTCAACCCCGGAATCCGGCCGACCAGTTCGGCGGTTTTGGGGCAGGCGGCGCAATTCTGCGGCACGCTATAGCCATAGCCATAGAGGAAGAACGACCGCCACTTGCCCGCGGGCGCGATACGGCGATGGTCGGGCGAAATCTCGGCCAGCGGCGGCACGGTGGACAAATCGCTGAGCACGGAGATCGCTTCGGCGCGGATGGTTTCCCAATTCGCTTCCAGGTCCGCGATCCATGGCCAGGCCTTGTTATCGAAGAACCGCGGCATGCCCACTTTCGACGCACGCGCGATCACGCCGTTGATGCGCGGCTGCGCCCATTTGCCGAATTTCAGCAGCAGCGAATTTTTGGGCATCAGCGCCTTGCTGGGTGGCGGCGCATTTTTGGGCAGAATCGCCTCGTCAACGACGAGCCGGGGCGGATTAGGCGTGTCAGTCATTCTTTCACCCGTTTGTCCTACCCGCGGGCCCGATATCGCCATTCGCCACGCCATGCCAGCGCGATTTCAACCGCCGATCAGCGCCTGATCCCGAAGGCCACGCCACACCCGGACGGCTTGCACCGATTCCGTAACGTCATGAACGCGCAGGCTTTGCGCGCCCAGTTCCGCCCCCTTCAGCGCCAACGCGACCGACCCGCCGAGGCGTTCGGAAACCGGTGCTTCGTTTGACAGCGCGCCGATCAGTCGCTTGCGGCTGGCGCCCAGCATGATCGGGCAGCCCAGCCCGTGAAACAGCGCCAGGCCGTTAATCAGCGCCAGGTTTTCGGCCAGCCCCTTGCCAAAGCCGATGCCGGGATCGACCATGATCCGCGTCCGATCGACGCCCGCCGCCGCCACTGCCGCAACCCGCGCTTCCAGCCAGTCGAACACCTCGGTCAGCACGTTGCGATAGCCGTTGCCGCCATGCGGCCCCTTGGCCGGATCGGGCGAGTGCATCAGGATGACCGGAACCGCGGCCTTTGCCACCACCTCAAGCGCGCGGTCGTCCCACAGCAGCGCGGACACGTCGTTGACGATATGCGCGCCCGCCGCGATGGCGGCTTCCATCACCGCGGCTTTGCGCGTGTCGACTGAGACGATCGCGCCGCCAGCGACCAGCCGCTCGCAAACCGGCACGACATGTTTCACCTCGTCGCCTTCCCAGACCGGCGTCGACCCCGGTCGCGTCGATTCGCCGCCCAGATCAATGATCGCCGCGCCCCGGGCCGTCATGTCGATGCCTGCCGCCGCTGCTGCGACCGGATCGTCCTGCAACGCGCCGCCATCGGAGAAACTGTCGGGCGTGACGTTCAGGATGCCCGCAACCTGGGGCTGGTCGAAACGCAGCACCCGCTGGCCCAGCGTCCATGGCGGGCGAGCGGCGGTAATGCGGGCGTGAAGCGCCGCGGCGCGCTCGTCATTGCTCGCCAGCGTCCGTTCGAACTCGGCGATGGGCAGGGTGCGGCGCGCTTCGCCCTCGATCACCTCATAGCCCGCGAACCACTGCATCCCGCCCGCAAGCCGCGCGACATCGCCGTCACGGCCAATCGGCGTGTCGACAAACTGGACAGGGCGTAGGTGGAGCGAAGTCATCGGCAAACCCGTTCGCGCTTGGCGTATGGAAACGACCTGGTGGTTCGACCGCAACGGAAGAGTTCGGCTTCGGCCGGGTTTTTCGTTGCGATAAGTTGAACCATGACAAAAGATACCTGGTGGATTGGCCCGATATTCCGGGAACGGAATGTCGGAATCGATCCCCTGGTGCCCGTTTTAATTGGCTTAGGAAAGGACCGGTCTTGCCCGGGCCTCGCTTGATTTCGACTCAGGGCTGGGTTGCCAGCAGATAGGTCTGGCGCAGCGCGTCGATGGGTTTCACACCGTCTTCCGCTTCGTAATGCCAGAAGGTCCAGCCGTTGCAGGCAGGCGCCTTTTGCACCAGCGAGCCGACCTTGTGGATCGAACCGATATGGTCGCCGCTGATGACCGAACCGTCGGCGCGTACCACGGCGCTGAATCGGCGCCGGGCGTCGGTCAATACGGTGCCGGGCACCAACATGCCGTTTTCGACAATCGTGCCGAAGGCGACGCGCGGCGCGGCCTTGGGGCTCTGCATCGTCACCAGCGACGATTCGTCCAGCGGCAGCGCGGCGGCAATGCGTTCCTGCGCCGCCTCGATATAGCCGTCCTCGCGCTCGATGCCGATCCAGTGGCGGCCCAGCCGCTTGGCGACCGCGCCCGTCGTGCCGGTGCCGAAGAACGGGTCGAGCACGACGTCGCCAGGCTTGGTACAGGCGAGCAGCACGCGATAGATCAGTGCTTCGGGCTTTTGCGTCGGGTGGACTTTCACCCCGTCACGCTTCAGCCGTTCCTGCCCGCCGCAGATCGGAAACTCCCAGTCGGAACGCATCTGAAGCTCGTCGTTGAGCGTCTTCATGCTGCGATAGTTGAACGTATAGCGCGACTTCTCACCCATCGACGCCCAGATCAGCGTTTCGTGCGCGTTGGTGAAGCGCGTGCCCTTGAAATTGGGCATCGGGTTGGCCTTGCGCCAGACAATGTCGTTGAGGATCCAGAAACCCAGATCCTGGATCGCGCTGCCCACCTTGAAGATGTTGTGATAGCTGCCGATCACCCAGATCGTGCCATTGTCCTTCAGGATGCGCTTCGCCTCGATCAGCCAGGCGCGCGTGAAGCGGTCATAGGCGGCCAGGCTGTCGAACTTGTCCCAATCATCGGTCACGGCGTCGACATGGCTGCCATCGGGGCGGCTCAGGTCGCCGCCGAGCTGCAGGTTGTAAGGCGGATCGGCAAAGATCATGTCCACCGACTTGGCGGGCAGCGAACGCATATGTTCGATGCAATCGCCGCGCAGAATGCGGTCGAGCGGCAACGCCTCGCGCGCCGCGACCGTCGACTTTCGAACCTTCTCCAGAACCCCCACGCGTCGCCCCTCAATCTCGTTACGGTGCGATAGCCAACAAAGACCGGACTCCGGTCAAGCAAATAATGGTTAACGAATTGGGTTGTTAAATCGTTAACAAATCAGAAAATCGGAGGATTTGAGCGATATATTGAGTCAACCCGACTCGGCAGGGCGCAAGACCTAGTGGTGTGACGCGAAAGACTCACGGGGCTGCGAAACGCGAAAAAATCGCCGCTTCGCCCGCAGGTCGCGCTCACAAGTCCAGATAAGCCTGCGCAACCGGCGCGAATGATCGCCGGTGCAGCGGCGTCGGGCCGTGCGTGCGCAGCGCGGCGAGGTGCGTCGCGCTGCCATATCCCTTGTTCGACGCCCAGCCATAATGGGGGTGGCGATCATGCGCCTCCAGCATGATCGCGTCGCGGTGCTGCTTGGCAATGATCGAGGCGGCAGCGATCGACAGGCTGATGGCGTCGCCACCGATGATCGCCTGCGACGCATAGGGCCAGGCAGGGCAGCGATTGCCGTCGACCAACACCATGCCCGGCGGCCCCCCCATCACCTCGCGCAATGCGTCGACCGCGCGGTGCATCGCCAGCATCGTTGCCCACAGGATGTTGAGCCGGTCGATTTCCTCCACGCTGGCCATCCCGACGCCGACCTGCGCGCAATCGAGCAATTCATCGTAAATTCGTGCCCGCTTGCGCGCGGTGAGCGCCTTTGAATCGTCGATGCCCGCCGGCAGGCGCGCCGGATCCAGTAGCACCGCCGCGGCGACCACCGGCCCGGCCAGCGGACCGCGCCCCGCCTCATCCACGCCGACCACCGGCGCGCCATATCGGGCTTCGTGACTGAAATCAGGCATCGGCGAGCCGCCATGGCGGGTAGCGGCGATTTTCACCCGCCTGATAAAGGCACAGCCTGTTGCCAGCGGGATCGGTCAGCCGGGCCTCGCGCCAAAGCCAGCCTTGATCGACCGGCAGATGGTCGAACGTTAAGCCCGCGGCCTGCAACCGAGCGACTTCGCCGTCCAGATCGTCGCATTCCAGAAAGATCGTCGGAGCCGTCGTGCCGTTTTCGATCGACAGCGTCGCGCCGCCCGGTGCCTCGAACCGGGCATAATGGCCATCGTCAGTACCGACGATCTGCCGCAGCCCCAGCAAGCGATAAAACCCGCGTGATGCGGCATAATCGGCCATCGGCACCGTGACCTGGTTGAGCCGCGGCCCAATGCCCAGATCAAGCCGCACTGATTGTTGGCCCATTGGCCCATGTCCACTCCCCAGCCCGGGCGCATCACGCAGTGCCAACCGAACGAAGCGGCGCGCCTGATCGATGGCGTCGACCAACGACAGGCCTGCGCCCAATCCGGTCGCCATCGCACTGGCCAGGGTGCAGCCGGTGCCATGCGTGCTTGTGGTGGCGATGCGCTCGTCTTGCCAGCGATGCACTTCACCGGAGGCGTCGATCAGCCGGTCGACCAGCAAATCGCCCTCGCCATGCCCGCCCTTGGCGAGCAGCGCGGCGGCCTGCCGCAACACCCCGCCTTCTCCACCCAATGCACCAAGCTCGGGCAGGTTGGGGGTGACCACGGTGGCAAGCCGCATCAATCGCGTGAAGCTGGCGACGGTGTCGGCATCCGCCAGCGCCGATCCGCTGGTTGCCACCATGACTGGATCGAAAACCAGCGGAACGCGTGGCCGCGCTTCCAGTATTGCCGCGACTGCCATTGCCGTTTCCGCCGATCCGATCATGCCGATCTTCACCGCGTCGACGCCAAGATCATCCCATGCCGAATTGATCTGCGCGATCACGATGTCGGTTGGCACCGGATGCACCGCCTGGACCCCCAGCGTATTCTGCGCGGTGATCGCGGTGATCGCGGTCATCGCATGGCCGCCCAGCATCGAGACCGTCTTGATATCGGCCTGGATACCGGCGCCGCCGCCCGAATCGGACCCGGCGATAATCAGGATGCGCGGCGTCACGATCAGCGCTTGAACCGGCGTTCGGTCGAGGCGGGGCTTTTCTTCAGCGCCGCACCAGTCCGCGTCGGCCGGTCCATCAACTCGCCCCGGCAATTGGGGCAGACTTCGTCCAGATCATCGGCGCATTCGGCGCAGAAGGTGCATTCAAACGAACAGATAAACGCGCCCGGCTCATCGGCCGGCAGGTCATTGCCGCAGCGTTCGCAATCAGGGCGCATTTCCAGCATGTTGTTTCCTTGGCTCACTATCCTGGCCGGTTCAGGCCGCCGCTTCCTGGACCGCAGCGCAGATCCGGTCGACCACATCCTCGACTTGCCGGGCGTCGTCGCCTTCCGCCATCACGCGGATGACGGGCTCGGTGCCGGATGGGCGGATAACCAGTCGGCCCGTGCCGTCGAGTTCCTGCTCGGCCGCTGCGATGATCGCTTTGACCCGTGCGTCGTCCAGTGGCTTGCCACCTTTGAAGCGGACATTCTTCAGCAATTGCGGCAACGGATCGAAGCGGTGAAGCACGTCGCTGGCCGGGCGACCCTGCTCGATCAGTTCGGCGAGCACCTGCAGCGCGGCAACCAGCCCGTCACCCGTCGTGGCATAGTCGGACAGGATGATGTGGCCCGACTGTTCGCCGCCCAGGTTGAAGCCGCCTTCGCACATCGCTTCCAGCACATGGCGGTCGCCCACCTTGGTCCGGCGCATGTCGATGCCAAGCTGAGCCAGATGCCGTTCCAGCCCCAGATTGGACATGACCGTCGCCACCAGCGCCGATCCGGCCAGGCGGCCGCGCCTCGCCCAGCCTTCGGCAATCGTCGCCATCAACTGGTCGCCATCGACGACCCGGCCCTGTTCATCGATGACGATCAGCCGATCGGCATCGCCGTCCAGCGCGATGCCGATCGCGGCACCGCTGGCGACGACAGTTTCGCACAAGGTCTGCGGCGCGGTGGAGCCGACGCCGTCATTGATGTTCTTGCCATTGGGGGTAACGCCGATCGCCACCACATCGGCGCCCAATTCCCACAAGGCGGAAGGGGCGACCTGATAGGCCGCACCATTGGCGCAATCGACGACGATGCGCATCCCGTCGAGCGTCAAATGGCTGGGGAAGGTCGATTTGGCGGCGTGGATATAACGCCCGCGCGCATCCTCCACCCGGCGCGCGCGACCGATATCGGCGGAAGGGGAGAGTGGGATGTCGCCGTCGATCAGCGCCTCGATCGCCAGTTCGTCGGCATCCGACAGCTTGTACCCGTCGGGCCCGAACAATTTGATGCCGTTGTCGGCAAAGGGGTTGTGGCTGGCCGAAATCATCACGCCCAGGTCCGCGCGCATCGACTGGGTAAGCATCGCCACCGCCGGAGTCGGCATCGGCCCGACCAGCGTCACATCCATGCCGACCGATGTGAAGCCCGCAACCATCGCCGATTCGAGCATATAGCCCGACAGGCGCGTGTCCTTGCCGATCACCACCCGGTGGCGATGGTCGCCGCGGCGGAAATGCGCGCCTGCCGCCATGCCCACCTTCATCGCCATCTGCGCCGTCATCGGCGCGACATTGGTGGCTCCCCTGATTCCATCAGTGCCAAAATATTTTCTTGCCATCCAAAACCAACCGATCCGTTATGACCCACTTCCTCCTGACGAATAACGTGAGCCGGAGTGAATATCGAGCATGTCGCAAGCAATGCGGGTTTTGTTGGCGCTTGTCGCTGGTTTGGTGTTCGGAATCGCTGCGGCAGACGCCGGGGCGCCCTGGTCGACATGGGGAGCGATGATCGCCGAACCGATCGGCACCGCCTGGCTGAACGGCCTGCAGATGACGATCGTGCCACTGGTCGTTTCGCTGATTGTCCTGGGGATTGCGCAAACCGCTGATGCCGCGCGCGCGGGCAAGCTGGCCGGGCGGGCAATGGCGTTGTATATCGGCGTCTTGTGGACCAGCACGGTCATGGCCGCGTTTATGACGCCGCTGCTGCTGCGGATTTTCCCGATTGACCCGCACGCCGCCGCTGCATTGAAAAGCGCGCTGGTCGATCTGGCACCCGTCGGCAACGTGCCGTCGTTCAGCATGGTGCTGGCGGCGATGGTGCCGAGCAACCCCGTAACCGCCGCCGCGAACAATGCGTTCCTGCCGCTGGTCGTTTTCACGCTTGCCTTTGCCTTTGCGATTGTCCGGCTGAAGGCGGAAAGCCGGATGGTATTGGTCAATGTCTTCCAGGGCATTGCCGATGCGATGCTGATCGTCATCGGCTGGGTGCTGGCGCTGGCGCCCATCGGTGTCGCGGCATTGTCGTTCGAGGTGGGGGCAAAGGCGGGGACGGCGGCTTTCGGCGCGCTGCTCCACTATGTACTGATCGTCGCGGGTATCGGCATGATCGTCTGGGCCTGCGCCTATCCATTGGCGATTTTCGGCGGGCGGGTGTCGCTGGGGCGGTTTCTGAAGGCCAGCGCGCCGTCGCAGGTGGTGGCGATCAGCACCCAGTCTTCGCTCGCTTCATTGCCCGCGATGCTGGAAGGTGCGGAGGAACTGGGCGTCCATACCGACGTGTCGGGTATCACCTTGCCGCTTGCCGTCGCTATTTTCCGCGCCACCGGGCCAGCGATGAACCTGGCCGTCGCCATCTATGTCGCGGTCTGGTTCGGCGTGCCGCTGACCGCGGGTAATATGGTTGCCGGCGTGATCGTTGCCGCCGTTACCACGATGGGCGCCGTCAGCCTGCCGGGGTCGATCAGCTATATCAGTTCGATCGCACCAATTGCCGCGGCCATGGGCGTGCCCATTGCGCCATTGGGCCTGCTGGTCGCCATCGAAACCTTCCCCGATCTGGTGCGCACGCTGGGCAATGTGACCATGGATCTGGCGACCACCACGGCGCTGGCTGCGCGCGCGGTTCCGGCCGCCACGGTTGAGGAAGATTCGATCGCGGTGCAGGCGGGGTAAGGGCTGCCGCGACGCGGTTCGCCTAAAGCCAGCGCCATAGCCCGGCGGCGATGCCCGCCGCCGGAATATGCGCCCAGGTTGCCGCCAGCCACAGCACCAGGGCACCCGCCCAGTCGTGCGGACGAAATCCGCCGAGCTTAGTTCGGCCCGATATGATCGCTGCAAACGGCAGCCAACTCGTCCGCGCTTCCCATTCGGGCCACATATCCGGCTGCAGCGCGGCTTTTTTGGCGTCCTGCAACAGCGACCCGACCAAGGCCAGCACCAGGATAGAGGCGGCGAGGATGATGTTGGCGGCGATGGGATAGATGGCGATGTGGCACAGCGCCCACAGCGCCATTGCCCACATCATCGGATGGCGGGTTATCGTGAACGCCCGGCGCGGCACCGGCGCGGTGGCGACGGCTGGTCCCGGCAGCGCGGGGTTGCCGATCAACGAGCCCATCAGCAACAGGCTGGCGAGCAGCATGACCGCCGACACGACTGCCCACAGGCCGCCGCTGACTTCCCAATAAGGCGCGGTTGCCGGTGCCTTGCGAAACGCGTGCGCGGTCCAGCCGAGCGTGGCGAGGGCGACCACCGAATAAACCGCCATGAAGCCGTTTGGCCCCAGCGCCTTGACGATCGGCGCGCGCAATGGGTGCGACAGCAGAAAATGGGTGACGACGAATGATCCCGCCGCCACCGCCAACATGGTCAAACCGTCCATCGCCACGCTCCCCCATCCAGATTACCGGGAGGAGCCTACGCGTTTACTTGACCCCGTGCATCCACTTCTTGAGCGGCCAGGACAGCAGCAGCAGCAAGGCGCCGGCGATGATTGCGATCCAGGCAATCGCCGTGAAGGTCGCGGTATAGGTTTCCAGGCTGACCTTGAGATTGGTGACCTGCCCGCCGACCGTTTCCACGCTGGCAAACTGCGCGACGACACCCGCGAAGTATTGCGCAACCGAGATCGACAGGAACCAAACTCCCATCATCAACCCGACGATCCGTGCGATCGACAGCTTGGTAATCATGCTCAGGCCCACCGGCGAAATGCACAGTTCGGCAAGCGAGTGGATGACATACAGTCCAATCAGCCACCACAACCCGACCTTGAAATCCGCCCCCGCAAAGGTCGATCCCCAGACCAGGAACAGGAAGCCAACGCCAACACCCATCAGCGCGATGGCGAACTTGACCGGAATTGACGGCTCAAGATTGCGCCGGGCGAGAAAGCCCCACAGCGCGCTCATCACCGGCGCGAGCAGCATGATCGAGATCGAATTGAAATTCTGTGTCTGCGGCGCCGTCAGCGTGAACAGGCCGAACATGCTCAGACTGGTGTTGCGATCGGCGAAAAGCGTCAGGCTGGAGCCTGCCTGCTCGAACAATGTCCAGAAGAAGACGTTGAAGATGATAAGCGCCATCGCTGCCAGCATCATCTGGAATTCGACCCGGCTGCTCGAAAGGAACGACCACCCCAGGATGGCGGGCACCGAAAGCAGGAACGATCCGAACAACAGCTTGCCCATCAGCGACAGCGACAGGAAATAACCGACAATGCCGGAGCCCGGCGGCGGCGGCGAGGCCATCATCAGGTTGGTGAACAGGAAATAGAATATCGGCACGGCGAGCAGCGCGCCGATGTAAATGGGGATCGAACGGTCGACCTTCACTTGCGGCGGGACGTTGCCGATCGCCGCCAGGCGGCCGCCATGGAAAGAGATCATTCCCCAGGCAAGCAACATCACCAGCCCGGCAAAGCCCAGGCCAACCGACCAGCCGAAAACGTCGGCAAGGATGGGGCACAGAATCTGGCCCAGGAACGAACCCGTGTTGATACCCATGTAGAAAATGGTGAAGCCGGCATCGCGGCGGCGGTCCCCTTGCGCGTACAGTTCACCCACCATCGTCGAGATATTGGGCTTGAAGAACCCGTTGCCGACTGAAATCAGCGACAACGCAATCAGCATTACTGCGAGGTAGAAGGGGCTGCGCTCCGCCCCTTCGGCGAATGACCCGGCGGCCACGGTGCGCGCGACATGGCCATCGGCAGCCAGCAATGACAGGCTGCCATCGTCATTGCCCTTTATCTTGAGCTTTTTGTCGCCGTCGATGAGGTAATGCACCTCGTCTGCCGAACTGCTCGGTGCATCGCGGAAGTGATCGACGACCACTTCGTATCGCTTGCCGTCGATGATCTGGTAGGGTTTGGCGGGCTGCCCGCCAAAGGCGAGTGTGAAATAACCGATCGCCATCAGGATCGCGCCGAACCGAACCGCACGCTTTGACCCCAGATACTGGTCGGCCAGCAACCCGCCGATCAGCGGTGTCAAATAGACCAGTGCGGTGTAGCCACCGTAAAGCCCCGCCGAAGCGCGATCCCCCAAAACGAAATGCTTGGTGAGATAGAGCGTCAGCAGCGCGCGCATACCGTAATAGCCGAACCGTTCCCACATCTCGGTTCCGAACAGCCAGAACAACGGCTTGGGATGGCCGAACCGGGTCTTTCCCTCTGCGAGATTGACGTGGCTGATATCCGGTTCCCGCGGGGAATCGGCGGTGGGGCTTTCCATGCAACAGGCTCCCTGAAGGGTAAAAGTGCCGCTCGAAGGGCGGCTATTGGCGGCGGAGACTAGCGGCTGCGTTCGCGCTGTAAACTGTTGCAGATTTCGGACAGTTGGCGCGCGCAGGTCGGCGCGCTAAGGGCAACGGCGATGTTCAACGACCGCACCACGCCCGCCAGCCTGCTTGCCACGCGCCGATCGGGCAAGCCACGCGACATGATCGCGCCGGGACCAGACGCCGCGCAGCTGGATGCGGTGCTCGCCATCGCCGCGCGCACCCCAGATCATGGCAAGCTGGCGCCCTGGCGCTTCGTGATCGTGCCCGACGACGCGCGCGACCGGCTGGCGCGGGTGATTGTCGATGCCTATCGCGCCGAACGTCCACAGGCGAGCCAGGCGGAAATCGACTCGCTCAAGCAATTCGCGCATCAGGCGCCGACACTGGTCGTCGCGCTTTCTTCGCCCCGGACCGAAAGTCATATCCCCTTGTGGGAACAGGAATTATCGGCGGGCGCTGCCTGCATGAACCTGCTCCATGCAGCCCACGCCATGGGGTTCGTCGCTGGCTGGCTGACCGGTTGGCCGGCATATTCGGAATCGGTGCGTGACGCTTTTGGCGCGGCGCCTGAACGGATTGCCGGGTTCATCTTCATCGGAACCCCCGCCAGAGACATGGAAGAACGCCCGAGGCCGGATTTGAACAAGATTGTGTCCATCTGGGGCAGGTAGAGAGGGTGGACCTTTCAGCCAATTGGTGTATTAAGGCTCCATGACAGCGATGAACAGCGACGAGAGCCCGGTCTATATCCGGTTGCGCCAGCATATCGCGGCAGCGGTGCTGCGCGGCGATTTTCGCGCGGGCGACCAGCTTCCTTCAGTGCGCGCGCTTGCCGCCGAACATGGCGCCAACCCGTTGACCGTCGCCAAGGCTTATCAGCGGTTCCAGGACGAAGGTTATGTCGAGGTGCGTCGCGGCGTCGGCATGTTCGTGCTGCCTGGGGCAGCGGAACGCCTGCGCGCTGTCGAACGCAGGCATTTCCTGGGCACCGCATGGCCCAGGATTCGTGAACAGATCGACTTGCTGGGACTCGATGTCACGCAGTTGATCGAGGGCGAAGTAGCGTAGCCATCCAGTGATCGCCGCCCCGGCACCGGGCCGCGGCGGCGATATCGTTCGGGTTGGGCAGCAGCGACACAGGCCGTCCGCTTGCCTGTCAAACCGCAAAAGCCTCGGGCGCCAGCGCATAGAGTATCTCCGCCGGGGCCATTGCCGACGCCTTCAGGCCCAACGCCTCCGGCACGATCTGCTCAACGTAGAAGCGCGCAGTCGCCTGCTTCATCTTCAGGAATGCCGGGTCGCCTTGCGCGTTGGCCGCGACATGGCCCATGCGCTCCATCAACCAGCCGCAGGTCGCCACCGACAGCATCGTCAGGAACGGATAGCTTGCCGCCAGCCGGTCGTCGACGTCGACCGTCAGCAGTCGCCGGGCAACTTCATCGCACGCGTCGATCAGCGCGATCAGGCCTGCGTCGCGCGCCTCGGCCCGCATTTCGGCCAGATGGCGCTGCAGCACGCCCCCATTGTCCATGCCCAGCTTGCGGCCAACCAGATCAGCGGCCTGGATGCCGTTGGTTCCTTCGTAGATCGGGGTGATGCGCGCATCGCGGAAGAACTGCGCGACGCCGGTTTCCTCGATATACCCCATGCCACCATGGACCTGCACCGCCAGGCTGGATACTTCGCAGCCGATATCGGTGCCATGCGCCTTGGCAAGTGGCGTCAACAAATCGAGCCGCGCCTGTGCGCCTTCCTCGCCCAAGGTCGCGCGATCGACTTGGCTTGCCGCCAGATAGACCAGCGCGCGTGCTGCCTGGGTCTGCGCCTTCATCCGCATCAGCATCCGGCGGACATCGGGATGTTCGATGATCGCCACCGATTCGCGCGCCGCGGCGCCCGCTCGCGCCGATTGCACGCGGTCACGCGCATATTGGACGGCGATCTGGGTTGCTGCCTCCGCCACCTGGACGCCCTGCAGGCCGACATTCAGGCGCGCATTGTTCATCATCGTGAACATCGCCCGCATTCCGCCAAGTTCCGGCCCGATCAGTTCGCCCAGGCAATCGCCATTGTCGCCAAAGGACAAAATGCAGGTCGGTGAGGCGTGAAGGCCCAGCTTGTGTTCAATCGATACCACCCGCACATCGTTGAAATGCGACGGGTTCCCTTCGTCGTCCAGCCGGTATTTGGGCACCAGGAACAGCGACAATCCCCTGGTTCCCGGCGGCGCATCGGGCGTGCGCGCCAGCACCAGGTGAACGATATTGCCCGCCATGTCGTGATCGCCGAACGAAATGAAGATCTTCTGCCCGGTGATTGCCCATTTGCCGTTGCCCCGCGGTTCCGCCCGGCTGCGTACCGCGCCGACGTCCGATCCGGCCTGCGGTTCGGTCAGGTTCATCGTGCCGGTCCATTCGCCGGTGGCGAGTTTGGGCAGGTAGCTTTCCTGCTGCGCCGGGCTACCATGATGGCTGAGCGCCTCGATCGCACCGACCGTCAGGGTCGGGCACAGGGCAAAGCCCATGTTCGCGCCGCCCAGCGTGTCGAGCACCGCGGTCTGGACGACGAATGGCATGCCCTGGCCGCCAAATGCCTCTGGTACGCCGATCGTGCCCCAGCCGCCCTCGACATAGGATTGATACGCTTCCCGATAGCCGGCGGGCATGGTCACCCCGGCTGGCGACCATTGGGCGCCGACGGTATCGCCCGTGCGGCGCAACGGTTCCCATTCACCTGCGGCAAACGCGCCGATGCCATCAAGCACAGCTTCGACCACGTCACTGCTGGCGACGGCGAAACGCTCCTGCTCGGCGATTTCGTTGATGCGCACAACGGCGTCGAGCACAAATCGCTGGTCGGCAACGGCTGGATTGAAGGGCACGGCGCTGGTCCTCTCTTGTCCTGTGATCCGCGGCGCTATAGCCCGCTCTGGTGACCGCGCCAAACCCCCTGATTGATACCGAAACCTGCCGCTACGGCCAGGCTGCGATTGAACGCGCCAGCGCGATCATTCTGGCGGGGGGCATGGTCGCGGTGCCGACCGAAACCGTCTATGGACTCGCTGCCGACGCGACCGATGGCGCTGCTGTGGCGCGAATCTATGCGGCCAAGGGGCGGCCGAGTTTCAATCCGCTGATCGTCCATGTATCCGACCTGGAGGCTGCCCGTGCGCTGGCGGCGTTCGATCACCGGGCAGAATTGCTGGCCAATGCGTTCTGGCCCGGCCCGCTGACCCTGGTCTTGCCGATCAGGGCCAGTGCGCCCATCGCCTCGCTGGTGACGGCGGGGCTGGAAACCATCGCCATCCGCGTGCCCGCGCACCGGGCGATGCGCGCGCTGCTGAAGGCATGCGGAAAACCGCTGGCGGCGCCATCGGCCAATGCCTCCGGGTCGATCAGCCCGACGCGCGCCGAACATGTCGTTGCCAGCCTGGGGGGACGCATTCCGCTGGTGATCGACGACGGGCCGACGCCGAAGGGCATCGAATCGACCATCGTGCGCGAAGTGTTCGGCACGACGCGTATCCTGCGCCACGGCCCGATCACCACCGAGCAGGTGCGCGCCGCGCTGGGGCAGGGCGGTGCGCCCGTCGAACGGTTCGACCTGGGCGAGGATGCGCCTGACAGGATCGAGGCGCCCGGCCAGATTCTGTCGCATTACGCGCCGCGCAAGCCGTTGCGCATCGGCGCGCCGCGCGCGGCCCACGATGAATGGATGATCGGCTTTGGCCCGACGCCGGGCGACGACACATTGTCAGCGACGGGGGACCTGGAAGAGGCGGCGGCGCGGCTGTTCGATGCGCTTCACCAAGCCGACGCAAGCGACCGGCCGAAGATCGCGGTGGCGCCGGTGCCAGATGACGGCATCGGTGAAGCGATCAACGACCGGCTGAGGCGCGCCGCGCACCGCGACTGACTTGCGCCACCGCCTGGACAAGCGGACGTTCGACCGTCAGGCGGCGGAGATGGCGCCCTTCGCCCTGGCGGCGAACCCCTTGCGCAGCTTGGCGATCTTGGGCGGGATGACGGCCAGGCAATAGGGATTACGCTGGCCATCGCCTTCCCAATATTGCTGGTGGTAATCCTCGGCCGGATACCAGGTGCTGTCCGGCTCGATCGACGTCACGATCGGCTGCGGCCAATCCGCCTGCGCGCGAACGATGCCGTCACGCGCGGCCGCTTCCTGATCGGGTGAATGCGGGAAGATTGCCGAGCGATATTGGGTGCCGACATCGTTGCCCTGGCGATTGAGCGTCGTGGGGTCATGCGTCGCAAAGAAAATATCGAGCATGTCGGCATAGCTGATCTGATCGGCATCATAGGTGATGCGGATCGCCTCGGCATGGCCGGTCGCGCCCGAACACACCTGTTTGTAGGTCGGGTTGGCGACGGTGCCGCCGATATAGCCACTTTCAACCTTCTCGACGCCGATCACGTCGTTGTACACGGCCTCGGTGCACCAGAAGCAGCCGCCCGCGAAGGTCGCCGTTTCAATTGCCATGATATGAAGCTCCTTCAACTGTTGTCGCTATAGATAGGCTCGACACGGCCATGCACAATCGGCATTGCCGGGCACATGCGGCGTTTTTCAGGAGTGGCGACAATGCAGAATGGTGCGGTGCTGGTGACGGGCGGTGCAGGCTATATCGGCAGCCATGCGGTTCTGGCGCTCGCGGATGCGGGCTGGCGCGTTGTGGTGGTGGATAATCTGGTGACGGGTTTTGCCTGGGCCGTCGATCCACGCGCGACACTGGTCCGGGCCAATATCGAGGATGACGAGGCGATGCGCGCGGCGATGCGCGATCACAACGTCTTCGCGGTGATGCATTTCGCCGGATCGGTCGTCGTGCCCGAATCGGTGGAAAACCCTCTCAAATATTACCGCAACAATACCGCGGCGAGCCGGTCGCTGATTGAAAGCGCGGTGGCGTGCGGGGTGAAGCATTTCATCTTTTCCTCGACGGCGGCGACCTATGGCATTCCAGAAGTGGTGCCGGTGCGGGAAGACGGCGCGAAACAGCCGATCAATCCCTATGGCATGTCGAAGCTGATGACCGAGGTGATGCTGAAGGACGTCGCTCATGCCCATCCGATCAACTATTGCGCGCTGCGGTACTTCAACGTTGCCGGCGCCGACCCGCAGGGTCGTTCGGGCCAGTCCACCGCTGGTGCCACCCACCTTATCAAGGTCGCGGTGGAAGCTGCGACCGGCAAGCGCGATTATGTCAACATATTCGGCACCGATTTCGATACGCCCGACGGCACCGGGGTGCGCGACTATATCCATGTCAGCGATCTTGCCGCCGCGCATGTCCATGCGCTGGACTTGCTGATTGCCGAGCCAGGCGTCAGCCACACGATGAATTGCGGCTATGGCCAGGGATATTCGGTGAACGAGGTGCTCGACGCGGTGGACCGGGTTACCAACATGCGGATCGACCGCCGCCATGAAGGCCGTCGCGCAGGTGACCCGGACGCGCTTGTCGCCGACAACAGCCGCATCCTTGCCACCCTGCCATGGCGCCCGCAGCACAACGACCTCGACACCATCGTCGCCCACGCGCTCGCCTGGGAACGCTCGATCGCTCAACGCTCGGAACGATAGAATCTTGCCATCGGCAGGGCCTTGACGACCATCGGACCGGTTCGGCGGGCTTTACCCGGCACGGGCCTTCGGCCTGTTGAGCGGGGCCTGCACTTGTCGTTATCGCGTTCGATCAGGCCAGCGACAATTCCTGGACATTTGGCGGTGCGGGGCCCCGGTTCGGGCATCGCGCGGTGAAGCGATGGATGGCGGCGTTGCGCCGGGCGCGCAGGCTTGACGCCATTCGCACCGCAGAGCATTGCCGGGCACAATCGCGACCTTGCCGCTGCCGAAAGGGAAATAGCCAATGCGCATCACGATGATAGGTTCTGGCTATGTGGGGTTGGTATCGGGGGCGTGTTTTGCGGATTTTGGGCATGAAGTGATCTGCGTTGACAAGGACGCGGGGAAGATTGCGGCGTTGCTGGCGGGCAGGATGCCGATTTACGAGCCTGGTCTTGCGGATCTGGTTGGGAATAACGCGGCGGCGGGTCGTTTGTCGTTTTCGACTGACCTGGCGGCGAGCGTGAAGGGTGCGGACGCGGTGTTCATCGCGGTTGGCACGCCGTCGCGTCGCGGCGACGGTCATGCTGACCTGAGCTATGTTTATGCGGCGGCCGAGGAGATAGCCCGTTCGGTCGACGGGTTCACGGTGATTGTCGACAAATCGACGGTGCCGGTGGGGACTGGCGACGAGGTTGAGACCATCGTGCGCGAGGCGAACCCGGACGCCGATTTCGCGGTGATCTCGAACCCGGAGTTTTTGCGCGAGGGCGCGGCGATCGACGATTTCAAGCGGCCCGACCGGGTGGTGATCGGCGGCGATGATCCGCGCGCGCTTGAGGTGATGCGCCAGATCTATCGCCCGCTGGCGATCGGGCGTTCACCGATCATCGAGATGAGCAGGCGCGCGGCGGAACTCACCAAATATGCGGGCAACGCGTTTCTGGCGACCAAGATCACGTTCATCAACGAGATTGCGGACTTGTGCGAAAAGGTTGGGGCGGACGTGCAGGATGTGGCGCGCGGCATCGGGCTGGACAATCGCATCGGCGCCAAGTTCCTGCATGCAGGCCCGGGCTATGGCGGGTCGTGTTTCCCCAAGGATACGCTGGCGCTGCTCAAGACCGCGCAGGATTATGAGGCGCCGCAGCACATTGTCGAGGCGGTGGTTACGGTCAACGACAACCGCAAGCGGGCGATGGGTCGCAAGGTGATTGCGGCGATGGGCGGCAATGCGCGCGGCAAGACGGTTGCGGTGCTGGGGCTGACGTTCAAGCCCAATACCGACGACATGCGCGATTCGCCCGCCATCGCGGTGATCCAGACGCTGCAGGATGCCGGTGCAACGATCCGCGCCTATGATCCAGAAGGCACCGAACAGGCCAGGAAGGTGCTCGACAACGTCACTTATTGCGATGGCCCCTATGAAGCGATCGAGGGCGCCGACGCGCTCGCCATCGTCACCGAATGGAACCAGTTCCGCGCCCTCGACATGCGCCGCGTCAAATCACTGCTCAACGGCAACGTCCTCGTCGACCTGCGCAACATATACTCACGCACCGAACTCCAGGAACTCGGCTTCCAATATCACGCCGTCGGACGGTAATAACACGCGCCCTGAACCGGGGCCTTCGCAATCCACGCCGCTCGTGCCGCAGTCAGTTGATGATGGGCTGAGCCACCAGGCATAAGGCGCTTGCGGAGAAATCGATGCGATCAATCGATGCCGCAAGCCCGCATTGGCCCGTTTCCAGGATGACATCGCCGATCCTGACGCTGCCAATGCGGGGGATGACGAGCAGAGCGCCATCGCCGAAATGCGCGTGCGTTTGCGCCGATGGCCTGTTGGCAACCTGCTCCAGCCGGAAATAGGGGCCATCGACCAGCATGGCGCTGGCACCGGCGTCGATCCGTCGATGAAGCCGCTGCATGTCATAAGGCGTGCCTTGCGCGACGGCGATCCCTTGATCCAGATGCAGTTCGCGTGGGCGGCCATAATCGTACAGGCGATAGGTGATGTCGCTATTCTGCTGAACTTCGATCAGGGTAATGCCCGCCCCGATCGCATGTACGGTGTTGGCGGGGATGTAGAAGAAGTCGCCGGCCTTGACGGGATACCAACGCAGCAACTGCTCGATGCTGCCGTCCAGTGCTGCCTTTCGCATGGCGTCCGGCGCGATTTCCTGTTTGAAGCCGATCGCCAGCCTGGCATCAGGCTCGGCATCAAGGATCAGCCAGCATTCCTCCTTGCCCTGCTTCCCCTGGGCAAGCGCCTCTGTCTGCTGGTCACTGGGATGAACCTGCACCGACAGATTTTCGCTGGTGAAGATATATTTTACCAATAGGTCGTCGAGTTCCGTCGGCGGCACGAACCAGATTTCACCGATGCGCGTGCCTTTCGGCGCGACAAAGGGCGGCATCAATTGATCGCGGCCCCAGGGTTTTTCGACTTGGCGCGTTTCCAGAACAATCGTCATTGGTCGCAATCTCCAGCTGGCAGCCGTGAAATCGGGCGTCAGCGCCGTGCGTTTCGGCAGGGATGCTGACAGTTTGGTCGGGCATCGATTCGATCGGCGACGGCAAGATATCCGGTCGAACCTAGCTTCTGGGCTTCGTCTTGGCCATTTGCGCCAACGTGCGAACCGACTGCGAATGGCCCCGCGGCAGGATCATCACTTCATTGTCGGCGCAGATGACGATCAGGTCGTGCACGCCGTTCATGCTGACGCGTGGACCGTCGCTGAGGACAAGGCAGTTTGTCGACCCGACCACATGGTGCTCGCCACGCGTGACATGCCCCGCGCCGTCCTTGGGCGAGATTGCATAGAGCGAGTCCCAACTGCCGATGTCCGACCATCCCATCTCGACAGGTACACATGCCACCTGCTCTGCATGTTCCATGACCGCATAGTCGATCGAGTCCGAAGGCGATTTGGCGAAGGCAGTTGCGTCGGGCAGGATGGTCGCGCCTTCATGATCGGCTGCCGCCATCGCATCGCGCGCCGCCTGGGCGATTTCCGGCGCGAGTTTGTCGAGCGCGTCGAGAAAGGCGCGCGCCGTGAACAGGAAAATACCGGCGTTCCAGACATGGTTGCCAGCATCCAGCATTGCCTGGGCACGATCCAGATCCGGTTTTTCGACGAAATGCGCGACACGCTGAACGCCGTCGGCCACGGCTTCGTCCAGCGCGATGTAGCCATAGCCGGTTTCCGGCCCATCGGGCTTGATACCAAAGGTGATCAGCCAGCCCGCCTGCGCCAGGGGGCGGGCCAGCGCGATGGCGGCGTGAAAAGCCGACAGATTTTCGATGACATGGTCGCTGGGCATCACCAGCATTGTCCCATCGGGATCTTCCATCGCCAATGCCGCCAAGGCGATGGCCGGTGCGGTGTTGCGAGCCAGCGGTTCAAGAATGATCGTAGCCGGGGAAGCGAGCTGGCGAGCGACCAGATCGCGATGGGCGCCGTTGGACACGATGATCGGCGGCAGGCAGTTTTCGATGCCGATGCTTCGCGCCAGCGTCAGCTCGAACATGGTGTCTTCGGCAGTCAGCGACAGGAATTGCTTGGGCTGCTTGTCGGTGGAGAGTGGCCAGAGACGTGTTCCGGAACCGCCCGACAGGATTACAGGCGTCAGAGTCGCGTGCTGGGTCATTTGGAGATCCGCCATTGCCACGTACGTTGATGTCTAGTTAGGCGAAAGCATGTTGCGCCGCAACGCTCCGTAACACCGGCGCGGCAACGAAGAACGCAATGTCGCCGGCGTCTTGCAGAGTTGTCGCCGTCAAATGGGAATATTATCGTTGCGCAGGCGTATCTTGCGGTCTTGCGCGGATGGCCAATAAAAATAGGCGGCAGGGTACGATCAAGGGTCTCCCGGGGCGCTGGCATATCACGTGCAATTTTACCCGGAAATTCAATGCGACTTGCGGCAAATTGGCTAAAATCATGCTGCAACTGCGAAATAAATTGCCGCTGCTGCCTGGAGATTGCTAGGATACCAGCATCGCTATCCGGGGATTCGTATGACCAGACATCTACGAAGGGTGATGTTTCCGTCTGAACGGCGGCCATCGTACCGGTGTCGATGGCAAGGCCGTTTTGCCGCCTGCCCTGTCCCGCATCGTCGAGACAGCATCTGCCAGGGAAATTAAACCGAGGCTCCAGCCGTAATCGCCAGGCGGCGGGGTGTCCTTCTGTCGGTTCGACCGGATAACTCTCCTATTGATTGAGGACGACAATGCGCATCACGATGATAGGTTCTGGCTATGTAGGGTTGGTATCGGGGGCGTGTTTTGCGGATTTTGGGCATGAAGTGATCTGCGTTGACAAGGACGCGGGGAAGATTGCGGCGTTGCTGGCGGGCAGGATGCCGATTTACGAGCCTGGTCTTGCGGATCTGGTTGGGAATAACGCGGCGGCGGGTCGTTTGTCGTTTTCGACTGACCTGGCGGCGAGCGTGAAGGGTGCGGACGCGGTGTTCATCGCGGTTGGCACGCCGTCGCGTCGCGGCGACGGTCATGCTGACCTGAGCTATGTTTATGCGGCGGCCGAGGAGATAGCCCGTTCGGTCGACGGGTTCACGGTGATTGTCGACAAATCGACGGTGCCGGTGGGGACTGGCGACGAGGTTGAGACCATCGTGCGCGAGGCGAACCCGGACGCCGATTTCGCGGTGATCTCGAACCCGGAGTTTTTGCGCGAGGGCGCGGCGATCGACGATTTCAAGCGGCCCGACCGGGTGGTGATCGGCGGCGATGATCCGCGCGCGCTTGAGGTGATGCGCCAGATCTATCGCCCGCTGGCGATCGGGCGTTCACCGATCATCGAGATGAGCAGGCGCGCGGCGGAACTCACCAAATATGCGGGCAACGCGTTTCTGGCGACCAAGATCACGTTCATCAACGAGATTGCGGACTTGTGCGAAAAGGTTGGGGCGGACGTGCAGGATGTGGCGCGCGGCATCGGGCTGGACAATCGCATCGGCGCCAAGTTCCTGCATGCAGGCCCGGGCTATGGCGGGTCGTGTTTCCCCAAGGATACGCTGGCGCTGCTCAAGACCGCGCAGGATTATGAGGCGCCGCAGCACATTGTCGAGGCGGTGGTTACGGTCAACGACAACCGCAAGCGGGCGATGGGTCGCAAGGTGATTGCGGCGATGGGCGGCAATGCGCGCGGCAAGACGGTTGCGGTGCTGGGGCTGACGTTCAAGCCCAATACCGACGACATGCGCGATTCGCCCGCCATCGCGGTGATCCAGACGCTGCAGGATGCCGGTGCAACGATCCGCGCCTATGATCCAGAAGGCACCGAACAGGCCAGGAAGGTGCTCGACAACGTCACTTATTGCGATGGCCCCTATGAAGCGATCGAGGGCGCCGACGCGCTCGCCATCGTCACCGAATGGAACCAGTTCCGCGCCCTCGACATGCGCCGCGTCAAATCACTGCTCAACGGCAACGTCCTCGTCGACCTGCGCAACATATACTCACGCACCGAACTCCAGGAACTCGGCTTCCAATATCACGCCGTCGGACGGTAATAACACGCGCACGGCGGCCAGATGGTGGGACAACCACGCGAAAGCCGATCGCCGGACCCGGCGCCTGCCGGAGCAAGGAGCGACGCGACGCCAATCCTTGAGGCGGCCGACCAAGACCTCGATACGGTTGCGGCGCATCTACCGGCGTTTGCCGTACCTGCCCGGTTCGAACCGAGATTTTCGTCCCGGATGCGGGGCTGGGTGCCCTTTGCCTGCAAGGCATTGTTCAGTCATGATGCAGCGCCCAGGCAGGTGCAGCGCGGCTGGCGCGCAGCGCCTGCGCCAGGACCGTGCATATGGCGATAATGACCGCAACCGCACTCGCGGCGAGGAAGTAGAGCGGCGATAACGCGATGCGATCGTCGAACCCGGCCAGCCATGTCCGCATCGCGACGAACGCCAGCGGCCAGGCAACGATATTGGCCAGCAAGACAGGCCGCAGGAACTGGCCGACCAGCAGCTTGACGATGTCGGTCGACGACGCGCCCAGCGTCTTGCGGATGCCGATTTCCTTCACCCGCCGCGCCGTGTTGAACAAGGCCATGCCCCACAACCCGACACAGCCGATTAGCACCGCCAACCCCGCGCCGATTCCGAACAGCCGCGTGGCGCGGTCGTCATCCTCATAATATTGGTTGAGCCGCTTGTCCGCCGTATCCCCGTCAAACGGCACGGTGGGCGCCATCCGTTCCCAGGCGCCGCGCACCGCCGCCAGCGTTGCGCGCGGATCGCCGGTGAAGCGAACAGAGGCGACCAGACCATTTTCCGGCTCGCGCAGATAATCATAATAGGTCGCGCTTTCGGGGTCGCGCGGTGAGAAAAAGCGCATATTGTCCACGACGCCGATAACCGTGCGCGGGCGATCCCCACCGACGGTCTTGCCAATCGCCGCTTGTGGCGATCCAAGCCTCAGGACCGACACGGCGAGTCGGTTGATGACGATGTTCTTTGGCTCATTTTTCTTCCTCGCCTGATAATCATCGCCGCCATGGGCCGCGTCGAACACACGCCCCGCAAGCAAACGGGCACCATAAACGCGGAAAAAATCAGGGCCGGTGAGGATATAGCGTATCGATGGGCCAGGCCCTGGAACGCCCGGCAAAGGCACGTTATCGCTGTTGTTGGTGCCACTGCCGCCCACCGCGCTGTTGGCGACGCCGACGCTGGTGACGCCGGGCAAATCCCTGATCGCCGAGACGATCGCGCGTCCCTGCGCCCCGCTAATCAAGCTATCGCGCAGCGACCGGACGACAAGCAGCCCATCGCGCTTGAAACCCAGATCGGTCTGGCGGACGTGCCGGGTCTGGGCGACCAGTACGGCGGTGCCGATGATGAAGGCCGTGGCGAGGCCGAACTGGAACACCACCAATGCCTCGCGCACGCGGGCGCCACTGCGACCGCCGCCGGGCGACCGTGCCGAGGCAAGCACCGCCGCAGCCGGGAAGCGCGCAAGCACAATGGCGGGGTAAAAACCGGCACCGGTGCCAACGATCAGCGCCAGCAATGCCAGCAGCGGCACAACCAGCGCATAAGGCATCGTCAACGACAAGCCTCCTGCCGCATTGATGAGCGGCAAGCCAAGCTCCGCGAGGATCAGGCCAAGCAGCGCCGCCACCGCCACCGTCAACACCGCTTCACCCAGAAACTGACGGATGAGTGCTGCCCGGTTCGCGCCCAGCACCTTGCGCATCGCCACTTCGCGGGCGCGCAACCCGGCCCTGGCGGTGGCGAGGTTCACATAATTGACCAGTGCGATCAGCAACGTGAGCAGCCCGACCAGCCCCAGGGTAATCACCGTCAACTTCTGGCTGGCGCTTGCCTGGCCCTGCGGCTCAAGGTGCAGGCGGTCGATCGGCAACAGCCCCAGCTTGATGACGTTGGACGGATTGTCGCCCATATCCTTGAACCCGCGCCGATTTACAAAGGCGGTCAGTTTCTGCTTGAACGCGCTTGCCGTCGCTGGCGTATCGAAGCGTAGATAGGTGCTGAGCGATGTGCTGCCCCAGTGATACCAATTCTCCGTTGGCGGCGCGGTGGTCGGCAACCGGATCAGGATTGAGAATTTCAGCTCGCTATTGACGGGCAGGTCACGGAACACGCCCAGGATGCGATAGCTCTGGGCAGTTTCCTCGGCGATGGTGATCGTCTGGCCGACCGGATCGGTGGTGCCGAAATATTTGCGCGCGGCACTCTCGCTGATGACTGCGCCTGCCGGGTCGGCCAGCGCGCGCCGCCCGTCGCCCCGTACCATCGGCAGGTCGAACACCTGGAAAAAGGATGAGTCGACCTGCGCGACGTCTTCGTTGATGGCAGCGCCGCCGCGCAGCACGGTGCCGCCACCTTCGCCGCCGCGGATGCGCGTGCCCACCGTGCCGGGAAAATCCTCGCGCATCTGGTCCAGCAGACCGCCCATCGTATAGGGATACGCGCCGTTGAACGGGCTGCCCGGCAGGTTCCAGATGGTCTGCACCACATAGATTTGCCGGTAGTTCGGCAGCCATTTTTCATAGCTTGTTTCAAACCGCACATAGAGGCCGAGCACCAGGAACACCGCGATTCCCACCGCAAGGCCGCCAATGTTGAGTGCGGCATAGAGTTTGTGGCGGGTGAGCGAGCGATACAGCGCGAGCAGGGCAAAGCGGTTCATCGGATATCCTTTGATGCCGGAAACATCTGGTGGTTCAGATCGCGCGCGCGACCGAGACGACGATGCGGCCATCGAGCATATCGATGCGCCGCCGCGCGATGTCGGCATGGCTGGGCGAGTGGGTGACCATCACGATCGTCGCCCCCTCCGCGTTCAGGCCGGCCAGGATATTCATCACCTGCGCGCCATTTTCGGTATCCAGATTGCCCGTCGGTTCGTCGGCGAGGATCAGTTTCGGGTCACCGACGATCGCGCGGGCAATGGCCGCGCGCTGTTGCTGGCCACCCGATAACTGGTGCGGGTAATGGCGGGCGCGGTGAGCGATGCTGACCTTGTCCATCGCCGCCGCGACGCGCGCGCGCCGATCGCCCGACTTGTCCTTGCGATAGGTGAGGCCGAGTTCGACATTCTCCGCGATCGTCAGCTCGTCGATCAGGTTGAAGCTCTGGAATATGAAGCCCAGCGTCTCGCCCCGGAACCGCGCCAGCGCCGCCTCGTCGAGCGCGGCGAGATCGCGTTCCCCGAACATGTACCGCCCCGCGGTCGGGCGATCGACGGTGCCGAGCGTGTTGAGCAGCGTCGATTTGCCGCAGCCCGACGGCCCCATGATGGCGACGAACTCCCCGGCTTCGACGTGCAGGTCGATATCCCTGAGTGCGGTCGTCTCGACCTCGTCGGAAATATAGCGGCGTTGGATGTTTTCCAGGCGGATCATGGACGGGCCTTTCAGCGGATGTTGAGGATGTCGCCCTTCACGGACGAGGTGTTCGAAGTGACGATGCGATCGCCAATGGCGAGGCCGGACAGCAGTTCGACCTGTTCGGGATTGCGGCGCCCGGCCTTGATCGTGCGGCGGCGGGCGTGGCGACCATCGGCGTCGAGAACGAAGGCGCTCGTTCCACCTCCCGCGTCGAGCCAGCCCCCGACAGGCGCGACCAAAGCGGGTGCGGTGCTGCCAAGCGTGATACGGATGTCGAGCGCCTGCCCACGGTTGAGGCCGGTTGGCGGTACGCTCTCGAACGTCAATTCCACCCGGAAACGACCGTCCTTGACGGCGGGTAGCACCTTGGAAACGATCAGTCGCGCGCCGTCCGCCGACGCCTTTTGCCCGACCGCGACGCGCCCGAGATAATATTCGTCGACATCGGCGATGAGCTTCCATGACCCCTCGCTATCGACTTGGCCCGCCGGATCACCGGGTTTCAGCGTCTGTCCCGGCTGGATGGTGAAATTGGTCAGCCGTCCACCGGCCGGTGCGCGAACGACGAGCGCATCGAGCCCGGCACGCACCGCCGCAAGGTTGCCCGACAAGCGATTGCGCGTATCGGCCAGCCGCGCCAACTGCGTCGCGGTGATCCGTGCTTCTGCCGCATTGCCCGATTGAAGCTGGGCGAGGCGCTTTTCCTGATACTCGGCCTCTTCGGTGAAGCTGCGCATTCCGGCGTCGGAGACGAAGCCCTTGTCGTGCAATTGCTGGCGGACGCCGAGTTCACGGCGCGCTTTGATAAGGTCGTAGTTCGCTTGCGCGATCTGGCTCGCGCGATCGAGCCGGTTGCGCTCGATGCCAAGATCCTGCCCCGATACATCGCCAAGCTGCCCCGCAATCTGCGCCTCGCGCGTCAGCACCTCCAGCCGCAATTCAGGGTTGGCGAGATAAGCGAGCGGCTGGTTGGCGACGACCATCGCACCATCCTGCACCAGCAGCGTCTCGACTTGCCCGCCCGACAGCACGCCGACCAACGTCGTCACCTTGGGCGCCAGGGTGGCGCGCACCGGCAGGTAATCGGCGAACGGCGCGCGGGCGACGACGCCGGTTTCGATATCGGCGGCGGCGATGTCGGTCGATCCGCTGGCTGGCAGGAAACGCCAGATGGCGATCGCGGCCAGCACAATGGCGACCGCGACCAGCGTGGCGCGACGGCGGAACCACGGCACCGGCTTCCCTGCCACTTTGCGGTCCATCCCCGCGCCGGGAGAAATGGTTGCGTGTATGCGCTGTTCGGTCATCATGGATGGATTGTCGCTCAGGATCGCCGAAATGCCGAAAACGATAAATTCCAATGACTAAGCAAGAGGCGCACCCGCCGATGCCGTCCGCCCACGGACAGGATGTCCGCGAACGGACAGTCCAGGCCGTGTCAAGCGGCTCGGCGATTTTGCTGATCGACGACAATCCCGATGTCGCACGCGCAATCGCACTGGCGTTTGACTGCGTTGGCCACAGCGTCGATGTCGCAAGCGGGCCGGAGGACGCTTTCTCGATGCTTGCGCGCCAGCGTTACGACGCGATCCTGCTCGATCTCAACTTCTCGCAAGGCCAGACCAGCGGGGCGGAGGGCTTTGCCTGCCTCGCGCGTATCGTTGCCGCCGATCCTGCGGCAGCGGTCGTCGTCATCACCGCGCACAGCGGCATCCGCATCGCAGTGGCGGCAATGCAGGCGGGCGCATTGGATTTTGTGATGAAGCCGTGGCGTAACGCCGACCTGATCGCACGCGTCGAGGCGGCGATCGCCAGGCAGGCGCGGCCGATGGCGGCGACTGTGGCCAATGCGGCGACAACCCACCGCCTGCTCGGCGACAGTTCGCCGATCGTGGCGGCGCGCGACCTGATCCGCCGTATCGCGCCGACCGCGGCAAGTGTGCTGGTGGTTGGCCCACCCGGCAGCGGACGCAGCCTTGTCGCTGAGTTGATCCATGACGGCTCGCCCCACGCCGATGGCGCGCCGATAACGGTCGATGCGCGCGACGAGGCGGCTTGGGCGCGCATCGAGGGCGCCGCCGGTACGCTGATATTGCGCGATGCCGATCAACTCGACCCCGTGGCGCAGGCGCGGTTGCTCGACCGATTGCCGACCGAAGCGCGGTTAATTGCGATTATCGAGAACGCCGGGCGCTTGTCGCCCCGCTTGCGCGCCCGGCTTGGCACGATCCTCCTGCCGCTACCGCCGATCGCCGCGCGCGGCGCGGACGCGCTGCTGCTCGCTCGCCATTTCGCGCGCGCCGCCGCCGAACGCCATGGGAAGCCTGTCCCGCCATTTACCGCGTCGGCCGAAGCGCTGATCCTTGGCCACCACTGGCCCGACGAGGTACGCGGGCTCGCGCTCGCGGTCGAACGCGCCATATTGCTTGACGACGATGGCGTGATTGATGCGGTCGCGCTGACACCCAAGCTGGTCCAGGCGATCGCGGCGGCGGCTCCCGCTCCGGCCGCCCCGCTCGACGTATCGCTGTCCGAATCGGAGCGAGTGATGATCGAGGCCGCGTTGCGCCAGCACCATCACAATGTCAGCCACGCCGCCGCGGCGCTTGGGCTCAGCCGGCAGGCGCTGTACCGGCGGATGACGCGTTATGGCCTCTGACCACAAACGCGGCTTGGGCGTAATCGCAACCGCCTCGGGGCTGGTCGTGGCAGGAGCGGGGGCGGTTTGGGCGTGGCTGCACGGTTTCTATGGCACATTGTTTTTCGCCGCCCTGGTGTCGGTTTGGCTGATCGTGCTGTTGTGGTGGGAAAGCATCCAGCCGCGCGGCCCGACGGCGATTCAGCGCGCCGCCGAAGACGACGGTGAACGCATCATCCTGCGCACGTTGCTGGACCAGGCGCCCGGCGCGCTGCTTGAGATCGAGGGCGGGTGCGTCCATGCGCTCAACCGCGCGGCGCGAATGCTGTTCGCAACCGACGATCTGGTGCTGCCCGCACCGCCTGCGCTGTTGACCGGAGACACGGCCCGGTTGCGCCATGGCGGGCGCGACTTGCGAATCGATCGCGCTGCCGTTCACGGCGTCGGCGCGCGGCGCACGCTGGTCGCGTTGATCGACGTCGAGGCTGAGGAACATGCGGCCGAGGCGCGCGCGACCCGCGACCTGTTCCGCGTGCTCGGTCATGAAGTGATGAATGCGATGGCGCCAATCACCTCGCTCGCCGAAAGCGCGTTGGCGGTTCTGGAAAAGCCCGAACAGCGCGATCGGCTGTTGCCAGAGATACTCGGTACGCTAAGCCGCCGCGCGGATGGCTTGCGGCGTTTCACCGAAGCGTATCGTCAAGTCGCGCGGTTACCCGAACCCACCTCCTCGCCCGTGCCGATCACCGACCTGTTTGCTGATCTTTTCCGATTGTTCGACGCGCAGTGGCAAGGCGATGCGACGCTGGTCATCGCCGATCCGGGCACTGCGGCCGCGTCGTTCGACCGCGACCAGATGGTGCAGGCGCTCGTTGCGCTGCTCTGCAACGGCGTCGAGGCGCCACGTGCCGTTACCGCGCCGCGGGTGGTTTGGCTGTCCGCCACGGTGACGCCCGACCGACTGACCTTCCACGTCGCGGACGACGGGCTCGGCGTCGATCCGATGCAGCGTGCGTCGATCTTCCGGCCATTTTTCACCACCAAGGCAGACGGCAATGGCATCGGCCTTACCGCCGCTCGCCAAATCGCGCAGAGCCATGGTGGCGACCTTTCCCTCCGCAGCGATCTGCCGACAATGTTCGACCTGTCGATACCGCGCTGAAGCCACGACCCGTCGGTCGGCTCTTCAAGGCGTCGCTTCACCTTTGCCGCAACGGTTGCGGCATAGGCGTCTGACCTGCCCGTTTTGACCAGCACGGTCGTGCCAGGCAGGGCTGGCGCGCGATTCCTACGTTAAATGCCCCATTGGCCAACGTCAGGCTGCCCCCAATAGTTCGGCATTACCGCCAAGCGCGCAAAAGGCTGGCTCCGGCAAATCCTTGGAGGGGAGGATCGGACCTTATGCTTTTCTGACACCGAAGGGGAAATGATGACCGCGAAGTTCAAGATGAAAGCAGCACTGCTTTCGGCCAGCGCGATGGCCGGCGCCGTTGTTGCCACACCTGCATTGGCCCAGGCCCAGGCTCAGACCGCAGCGGCCGACGTTTCTGATGAAGGTTCCGATGTCATCATCGTGACGGCCACGCGCCGCTCGGCATCGCTTGCCGACGTACCGATCAACATTACCGCCGTCGGCAACGAACAACTGGAAACCCAACGGATCAGCGATATCCGTGCGCTGGCTGATTTCACACCTGGCGTCACCATCAACCAGACCGGCCCGCGTGCCACCGGTACGATCATCCTGCGCGGCCTTTCCGCCGATGATACCAGCGATTTCGGCAACAACGGCGACAATGCCGTTGCGATTTATCTGGGCGAAGTGCCGCTGTACCAGGATTTCAAGCTGCTCGACCTCGAACGGGTCGAGGTGCTGCTTGGGCCGCAGGGAACGCTCTACGGCGCCGGAACGCTCGCGGGCGCCATCCGCTATATTCCGCGCCGCCCGGACACTGAAAAGTTCAGCCTTGACGCGCATGTACGCGGGTCCACGGTATCGCAGGGCAGCCAATTGGGCTTCCAGGGCGATTTCACCGTCAACATTCCGATCATCAAGGATCATGTCGCGCTGCGCAGCACGGCGGGCTATTATTACGAACCCGGGTTCATCGACTATCCGTTCATCCTGCAGAATCCCGGAACGTCATTGCCGCAACCGAGCGGCGCTTTCGACGAGACGGTGACACCGGCACAATATCAGGCGAACTTCCGGCGCGCAAAGGACGTCAACTTCGAACGGACCTGGACGACACGCAATACGCTGCTGCTGGAGGCCAATGAAAACCTGAAGGGTTATCTGACCTTCGCATTCCAGCAGACCAAGACGAACGGTCGCCAGTCGAATGGCGCCTTCCAGTTCAATTCGGGCAAATATGAAGGGCCGTTCCGCTATCTCGAACCATCGGATCGTCGCGCCTATCTCTATGCCTTCGAATTGCAGGCCAATTTCGGCCATATCGCTCAGCTTGTCTCATCGACGGCTTATACCCTGCAGCGCAACAACCGCGTTTCCGACAACACCGATCTGCTGCTGGATCTCAACTACAGCTATGAATCTTTCCCGGCGTTTTCGTCCTATGCCAATAACTCGAACCGGAACGAACAGTTCACCCAGGAACTTCGTCTGGTGTCGACGCATGGCGGCCCGATCAGCTGGACGCTGGGTGGTTTCTATAACCATCTGAAGAACCAGGGCGATCGCCAGGAATATACGCCGGGGTTCGCCAACTTCATCAACTCCCCGCGGATCGATGATCTTGAATATATCTCGTTCTTCGACAATTCGAACAAGGAACGGGCCGTCTTCGGTGAGGCGACCTGGAAGTTCACCAACGCGTTTCAGGTGACCGGCGGCATCCGCTACTACAAGTACGATGCCACGGCCCGCGGCGGAACCGATCTTCCCCTGTTTGGCGGCGGGCTGACCCGGACGCCCTATCCCCTTATTCAGTTTGCGCCGTCGCGGATTGGATCGGGCGCCTCAAGCTCCGATGGCGTCGTTTACAAGGTCAATACCTCGTACAAGTTCCGTGACGGGTTGCTGGCCTATGGCACCTTCTCGACCGGTTATCGCATCGGCGGTCCCAACACCGTCGCGCCCTGCATTCTGCCGTTGAGTCCTGGCCAGAACGTCTGCGCGCTGCCCAACGAACTCTTTTTTGGGCCGGACAAGACCTACAACAAGGAAATCGGCATCCGTGGCGCGTTCTTTGGTGGCCGGCTCACCGTCAATCTCGATGCCTATCATATCGTCTGGCGGGGTCTGCAGGTCGCCACCCAAACGATCAACGGCGCGGTGGGCATCACCACCAATGCGGGTGCCGCCGTGTCGAAAGGCGTTGAATTCACCGGAACGGCAAACGTCACCGATCGCCTGAAGATCGCCGCGAATTATGCCTATACCGATGCGCATCTGACCACGCTCGCGCCGAATTTGATCACGGTCAGCAACGACCAATTCGACGCGTTTGCGGGGGATCGCCTGCCCGGATCGCAGAAGCATTCGGGCAGTGTTGCTGCAACCTATACGCTGCCGGTCGGCAACGGGTCCGATGTGGTGTTCAACTGGGCGGTCAATTATCACGGCGACGTTTTCACCAAAACCGGAAATCGCGGCTTCGGGGAAGTCATCCCGGATTATGTGCTGAACCGTGGTTCGTTGACTTATCGTACCAAGCGTTATGAATTCAGCCTTTACGCGCTGAATATTTTCGACGTTTACGCGATCAGTTCCGTGGGTAACGATTTCAGCAAGATCGGCGTGCTCAACCAGGATTTCGGTATTTCACGGCGCTTCTACAGCTATTCGGTCATCACGCCGCGAACTGTCGGCTTCGAAGCAAGGGTTCGCTTCTAAAAGCCGCCACTGCCATCCTGGGTTGCCCCGCCGTAAAAGCGGGCGCCCGGGATGGCGGATCGTTCATGACCTCAGTCTCGGGGCGGGTGAATCCGGCATTTCACCCGAGGCGTTAAACGGCGATGCCGGCGCTGTCGAAAAAGGCACGGACGGGGGCCAGCGCCGTTTCGTGCGCGCGCCAGCGCTCGACCGAATCCCGATACATCGGACGGCGCACCTGCGCGGCGCTGGGAGTGGCAACGGCGGCGGCATTGTTGTGAAAATCCAGCGCGGCGTCGGTCCAGTCGATGCTGCAATGGGCGAATAATCGACGACTTTGACTCTCCTGGTCGGCGACAAGATCTTCATAGCGAAGTTGCAGAACCCGGCCTGGCAGCAACGCTTCCCAAAATGCCATCAAGCGATCGAAGCGGGCGAAATAGCGCGCCGTATCGATCAGGTCGTGGCTATAGGCGTAATAGGTGGACGTGGTCGCAAACAGGTTTTTGTAATTGCTCCACACCGTGTCCATGGGGTTGCGGCGCAGGCAGACGATGCTGGCCCGGGGAAGCGCACGGGCGATATGGCCGATATGCAGGAAATTTGCCGGCAGTTTGTCGATGAAACGCCCCTCAGGCCGCCGGCGATGCTGGATGGCATGGGTCATATAGGCCCGGCCAACGGCATCGGGGGACAAGGTGGCCGATGCGAAAATCGTTTCGGGGTCGGTAATCATGCGGGACCGCGTGCCGCCCAACTGCTTGATCGCCAGCGGCATCGCCTGGAGTTCGCCTGCGCTATGGACGTCGGGATGCGATGACAGGATGCGATCGACCAGTGTCGTGCCGGTGCGCGGCATCCCGATGATGAAGATCGGCGCGTCGGCAACCTGGCTGGTCCCGGCGAAGAAATCGGGCTTGGCGAACGCCGCCTCAATCGCGTCGAAGATCGCGGCATCGCTCGCAAAATCATAGGCGATGCGGGCCTTGTGCGCGCTGTTGGCGGCCGACAGGTGGCGAAAGGCCGGGGCTGCCTCTCCGATATCGTCATATTCCTTGGCCAGCGCATAGCGTATGCGCAGCGCATCATCGGCCTGCGGACCCGAGGCGAGCACGGCTTCGAGCCGCTCGATATGGTTCGCCGCGCGGCTCGCCTTGGCAAGGCCCGAAAGCGCATAATGGGCGCGGCCGTGGCGAGGTTCGCTCGTCAATATCACTTCATATTGCGCCGCGGCTTCCGCCGTGCGGCCGACGAACCCCAGCGCCAGCGCCAGATTGTAGCGATATTCGAGATTGCAGCCATCGCGCGCGACCGCGGGTTCGAAACAACGTAGCGCGGCCTGATGGTCGCCCAACCGGGCATGGATGCAGCCGATGGTGTCAAAGGTCAGCGCATCCTGCGGCCCCGCTGCCAGCGCCGCTTCGGCTGCCGCGCGAGCCTCGGCGTCGCGGCGGACAAGGACAAGCAGGCGTGCGTTCTGGGCGAGATATTCCGCCCGTGGCGCCAGCGCGATGGCGGCGTCCAGATGCTCGATCCCGGCACTGACGCGCCCCTGCAGCGCATCGGCGAGGCCGATCAGAAACCGTGCCTCCGCCCGGTCGGCAATGCCATGCGCAATCTGGCGAGCCCGCTCCGCATCGCCAGCGCCAATCGCCTGGCGTGCGGCTTCACCACGACGATCCATCAAGCCATCGGGTCGGCAAAACCAGCCGCCACAAATCCGCTTGAAAACAACCTGCGCGTCATGCGTTCACCCTTGCAGTGCATGTTTCCCAAGCTGAATACACTTTTCGCCCGGCCGCAAAAGCTACGTCAAATGACGCATCTTGGGCGGTGGATGAAAATCGATGCCAGCCTCGTGGAGGTTCGATCGCGCAGCCCACGGCCTAATGGGTCAGCGTTTTCACCGCGGCCGCGGCGGCTGATGCACGGTTTTCGATTCCCATTTTTTCGAACACCTGTTCCAGATGCTTGTTCACGGTGCGCGGGCTGATGCCCAAAATCTCGCTGATCTCGCGATTGGACTTGCCACGGCTGATCCACAGCAAAACCTCGGCTTCGCGGTCGGTAAGGCCGTGGCGGACGGCGAGCAGTCGTTCCTCTGCCCCTGCGAGCGTTTCGACGAGGCGGAACAGCCATTCGTCGGGTCCGCTGCGCGTCAACAGGGTGAATTCCAGTTGGCCACCGGGGATGGCATGGCAAAAGCCGCGATCATCGTCGCTTTCGATCAGGCGCAACAACGCGGCGACCACGGGCGGCGGCAGTGTTTCGTCGCCGAAATGCGCAGTCAGGATCGTCATCGTCCGCGGTGTCGACCACAGGATCCTGCCGGTGCCGTCCAGCGCCAGCAACGATCGACCGCTCTGGTCGAGCGCCGCCTGGCTGCCCTGGGTAATGCGGGCGTTGCCGAGATGGACCTGGATGCGGGCCAGCAACTCTTCGACGACGACCGGCTTTTGCACATAATCGACGCCACCGGCGGCAAGGCCGCGCAGGACATGTTCGGTTTCGGTAAGCCCGGTCATGAAGATCACCGGCAACCGGGCAAGGCGCGGATCGGCCTTGATCTGTCGGGTGGTCTCGAACCCGTCCATCCCGGGCATGATCGCGTCCATGATGACGAGAT
The DNA here is from genome assembly GCA_041659385.1 of Sphingomonas sp. Taxonomy (GTDB): domain Bacteria; phylum Pseudomonadota; class Alphaproteobacteria; order Sphingomonadales; family Sphingomonadaceae; genus Sphingomonas. The sequence continues at coordinate 6,828 of JBAZYJ010000021.1, read as the reverse complement.
CAGGCATGGTCAGCGCCAGCGATTGCAGCGCCGCCGCGCCGTCACTGGCGACCAGTACGTTCATCCCCGCAGCCTCCAGCGTGGCGGTGACGAAGCTCAACGATTCGGGCGTGTCGTCGACAACGAGGATGGTCGTCCCGGTCCGGCAGATTGGCGGATCATCCATGTCTGTCGAGCAAGCGAAGAAAGGATTTGAGGTCGAAATCGCGCAGGTGGCTCCGCAACTGCTCAACCAATGCTGCACTGGCGGGATAATCGGCCTCCAGCGCTTCCAGCCCGGCTTCGATGTCGCGTACATGGCCGATGCGGCCAAGATGGCGCAGGCGAACGATGCTGGCAGCGACGCCGCTCAGATCGGGCAGTGGTGAGTCGGGCGGGGTCGCCACGCCCGATTGCCAGGCCAGGCCAAGCTGCGCGGCGATGGCGTCGAGCAGCGCTTCGAGTTCCACCGGTTTCAGAATGAAGCCGTCATGTGCGGCCGCCCCGTCGCCACCGGCGGCGAATTCATGCGCATTGGCCGAAACCAGCAGGATTTTTGTGCCGTTGACGGGGGAGGTCGGCCGGCGGGCATCGTCGATGGCGCGAAGCCGCTTCGCCACGTCCCAGCCGGTCAGCCCGCGCATCTGGATGTCGAGCAGCACCAGATCAGGCTGGCAGCGCAAGGCAAGATCGATCCCTTCCTCGCCGCCGGATGCCGAATAGATATTGAACCCCAATGGCCGCAACAGGCCCTGCAACACCGCCTGCTGGGCAGGATCGTCATCGACGATCAGGATGGTGCGACGCTCACCGACGTAACCGGTGATCGATCGACGACGCGCCGTTGCCGCCGACACGTCGTTGGCTTCGGCGAGCAACAACCGCAGCCGGAACACGCTGCCCTTGCCAAGCTCGCTCGACACCGAAACATCGCCGCCCATCACCTGGGCAAGCACGCGCGTGATGGCAAGGCCCAGCCCGGTGCCCGGCTGGCTGTGGGCGATTTCGGAACTGCCCCGGTCGAACGGCTCGAAAATACGCTCACGATCTTCGGGCGGAATGCCAATGCCGGTATCCGAGATTTCGAATTCCGCGATCAGCCCGCTGTAACGGACTTTCAGCGCGGTCGTCCCGGCGGGGGTGTATTTGATCGCGTTGGACAACAGGTTGACCAGGATCTGACGCAACCGTTTCTCATCGGTGCGGACGTGCGCGGGCAGGTTGGCGGGCGCCGTGTAATCGAATAGCAGCCCCTTGGATTCGGCCTGCACGCGGAACATCGCTGCTATCGCTTCAATAAACTCCGGCAGCGGCACGACATCGCGATTGAGCTTCAGCACGCCGCTTTCGATGCGTGCGATGTCGAGCAGGCCATCGACGATATTGGTGAGATGTTCGGACGAACGGCGGATGACGCGGGCGGCGGCCATCGGTTCGATGGATCCGTCGCGTTCGAGCAATTGCGCATAGCCATAGATCGCGTTGAGCGGCGAACGGATTTCGTGGCTTACTCCGACGAGGTAGCGGGTCTTGGCCAGATTGGCGGCTTCAGCGGCTTCCTTGGCCTTGTTGAGCGTGGCTTCGGTGCGGATATGGGCGGCGATTTCGTTGGTCAGCAGGTCTATCCGTTCGCTTGCCCGCTGTTCGGCCGCGCGGCGGCTGTCGTGCGCAAGCATCAGCAACCAGGCGATAACGCCCGACATGATGGCGAGGATGAAAAACACCGTCCACAAAACGGCTTCGACGATCGCAAGGCCATGGAGGCCGAAATCGGCATATTCGAGGTAAATGAAATAAAGTACCGCTCCGCTGGCGAGCGTGGCGAAACCGGCTATGGCGGCAAAGCGCAACCACGGCGCGCTGACCAGGGCGCTGGCCGTGGTTCTTCGGGTTGGCGGTTGCTGCTCGATCGATGCCATCATGGGTGGGGCTTTGGCGGGCGCGGATAGAGGATGAAGTCGCCCTCATTCCCGATAACCGGGGCCCCGTTCATGCGGTGGACAGCAGCTTGAAGCCGCCCGAGCGCCGACGCGGGCAGTTCGAGCGGGTGCTCGTCAGGATGCGCAGGTGCGGCCATCGCATAGTCCTTCCCGGCGGAATTGGTCATCTCGATATGCGCGCCCAGCAGCATCGAGATCGGGTGCGTTTTCGCAAAGGCGACCACCCGGTCGGCGCTCGCCGCAAACGTCTCGAACTGATCGGTCGGTACGTACAGGCGCCCGGCATAGAGCATGTCGCCTGAAAACAGCAGTCGGGTGCGGGAATCATAAACCATGATGTGCGCCGCCTCGTGCCCCGGTGTCGGGATGATCGAGAGCTTGCGTCCGCCCAGATCATAGCGTGCAACATCGTCCGGCCAATGCGTCACGCCGAAAAAGCTGGCCACCTGCTCGGGCTTCAGCCCGACCACCGTGGTATCGGGCCTGGCGGCGAATTCAGCGTCACCCTGATGATGGTCGCCATGGCTGTGCGAGTGAATGACGACCAGCGGAATCGATTTGCGGCCATGGCTGGCGAGCCATTGCGCGATCACCGCGTCCACCGCCGGGCGAATCTGCAACCCGCCCGCGCCAGTGTCGATCAACAGCGCGCGGTAGCGGCCGAACAGCAGGTAAAGGAACGGCGCTTCAAAGTTGGTGCGCACCGACTGCCGGATGACATAGGTATCCGGGTCGTAGCGCTGCACTTGTGTCTGCGGCTCCGGCGGCGTGGTCCCGTCGATCCAGTGCGCAAAGGGGTGCGGCCCTTTCGCCATCGCGGGGAGCGGTCCGAACATTGCCGCCAGGGACAGGGCCAGAGCCAGGGAAAGGGCGGCAACCCGATAACCAGCCGACATGTTCGATCTCCTGACCAGGCGTTGACGATCTGCACGAAAGGGATGGCGCTCCGTGCCCGACATAGTTATGGTTTATTACGTATCGGATCAAACGTAATATTCATCCCGCCCGGACAAACCCTAAACAAACACCGTAACCCTTTGTGGAGGCTTGATTATGTCGCATTGGTTCCACAAGGCTCGAATCGCGGGCTTGGCGGCAATTTCGTTGCTTATGGTTTCGTGCGGCCAATCGGCGACGCCGCCTAAGGCGCGGGCCGAATTCAAGATCGGCTGGTCGATCTATGCCGGGTGGATGCCCTGGCCTTATGCGCAACAGGCCGGAATCGTAAAGAAATGGGCGGATAAATACGGCATCAAAATCGACATCGTGCAGGTCAACGACTATGTCGAATCGGTGAACCAATACACCGCTGGCAAGCTCGACGGTGTGACGGTGACGAACATGGACGCGCTCACCATTCCAGCGGCTGGCGGCAAAGACACCAGCGCGGTGATCGTCGGCGATTATTCGGACGGCAATGACGGCATCGTCCTGAAAGGGGCCAGGTCGCTCGCTGATATCAAGGGGCGCAGCGTCAACCTGGTCGAACTTTCGGTTTCGCACTATCTGCTCGCCCGCGCGCTGGGCACGGCTAATCTGGGCCTGACCGACGTGAAGACGGTCAACACCGCGGACGCCGATATCGTCGGCGCCTTTGCGGCCCCTGCCGTCACGGCGGCGGTCGCCTGGAACCCGCAGCTCAACGAAATGAAGAAGGTGCCGGGTGCCATGCTGGCGTTCGATTCGTCGAAAATCCCCGGTGAAATCCTCGATCTTCTCGTCGTTGACAGCGCAACGCTGGCGGCGAACCCCAATCTGGGCAAGGCGTTGGCGGGTATCTGGTACGAAACGATCACGCTGATGCAGCGCAAGGATGCGACAGGGCAGGCCGCGCGTGCGGCGATGGCAAAGCTCGCGGGATCGACGCCAGCCTCGTTTGACGCCCAGCTTTCGACCACCCATCTTTATGCGACGCCCAGGGAAGGTGTTGCCGCTGTATCCAATGCCGGGCTGGTCACGACCATGACGCGCGTGCGTGATTTCAGTTTCTCAAGGGGGTTGTTCGGCCCCGGCGCGAAGTCGCCCGATGCGATCGGCATGGCTTTCCCGGCGGGCAAGGCGCTGGGCAACCAGGCAAATGTGAAGTTGCGCTTCGACCCTGCCTTCATGCAACTCGCCGCCGACGGCAAGCTTTAGGCCGCGGCGCGCGATGCGACTGGTCAACATCCGGCTGACGCGCAGCGTGACGGTGATGCTGGGCGCACTGCCTTTGCTGATGCTGGTGCTGGCTTATCTGGTCGCGTCGGCCAGCCGACACGCATTCAATCCGGCGGACAAGATTCTGCCGACGCCCGGGGCAATGGTGGCGGCGATGCGCGCGCTGGTGCTCGTACCCGACCCGCTGACCGGCGAGCGCCTGTTCTGGTCGGATACGTTCGCCAGCCTCCAGCGGCTTGGTCTCGGGCTGGCGATTTCCACGATCTCGGCGCTGTTTGTCGGGTTGGTGCTCGGCCTGATCCCTGCCGTGCGCGCGACCTTCGCGCCGTTGGTCACGACTGTTGCGGTCATTCCGCCAATCGCCCTGCTGCCGGTGCTGTTCATCATTTTCGGCCTGGGCGAAGCGGCCAAGGTTGCGCTGATCGTGATCGGTATCCTGCCGTTGATGATCCGCGATATTGCCGCGCATGTCGAAGCATTGCCGCCGGAACAGATGATCAAGGCGCAGACCTTGGGGGCGAGCAGTTGGCAACTCGCGCTGCGGGTGGCTTTGCCGCAGGCGATGCCGCGATTGATCCATGCGGTCCGGCTTTCGCTGGGGCCTGCCTGGGTGTTCCTGATATCGGCGGAGGCAATCGCGTCGGATGTCGGGCTTGGCTATCGGATCTTTCTGGTCCGCCGTTACCTGTCGATGGAGATCATCCTGCCTTACGTCGCCTGGATTGCGGGGCTTGCGATCGTCATGGACTGGGTGCTGCGGCTGATCAGCCAGCGGGGCTTCGCCTGGGCGCACGCCGCGCGATGAGCGAGCTTCTCTCCCTTCGCAACATCTGGGTCGAATATGGCGACAAGATCGTGCTGGAGCGCGTCGACCTGGAAATCGCCGAGCGCTCGTTTGTTTCGATCGTCGGGCCGTCGGGTGCCGGCAAAAGCACGCTGTTGCGGCTGCTGCTGGGCCAGGAGGCGCCGACGCGGGGCCAGATTCTGCTCGATGGCAAGCCGCTCAAGCCCGAATGCGGCCCCGATCGCGGGGTGGTGTTTCAGCGTTATTCCGTTTTCCCCCACCTCGATGCGCGCCGCAATGTGCTGTTCGGCCTGGAATGCGCGCGCGCACCCGTAACCGGGCGCCTGTTCGGTCGCGCCCGTCGCGCCGCCATCGAGGAAGTCGACGCGATGCTGGATGCCGTGGGTCTCGGCGACAGCGGCGATGTCTTTCCCGCGCAGATGTCGGGCGGGATGCAGCAACGCCTCGCAATCGCGCAAGCGCTGGTGAAGCGCCCGCGAATCCTGTTGCTGGACGAACCCTTTGGCGCGCTCGACCCCGGTATCCGGGGCGACATGCACACCCTTATCACCCGACTGTGGCGAGAACACGCCCTGACCATCGCGATGGTCACCCACGATATCGGGGAGGCGTTCGCGCTCGCCACGCGCGTGCTGACGCTCGATAAACGGCGCCACGATCCCCACGCTCCGCACCGTTATGGCGCGACGGCGGTCTATGATCTGGCGCTCAATCGGCGCGTGATTGCCGAAATTGACGCATCGACCAGTATTACGATTGACGAATTTGATAATAACTGAGACTGACAGACCATGACCGACGAAACCATTGGCACTGGCCTCTCTAGGTTGAGCATGAGCTTGCCAACGGACCTCTATCGCCGACTTGACGTGATGGTGCAGGAGCGCGGCCTGCCGTCGCGTTCGCAGATGATCTCGGAACTGATCCGTCACGCGCTTGCCGATCATGGCGAGGTTACCCATCCTGACGCCTTGCTCGCCGGGACGATTACGCTGGTCTATCGCGCTAATATGGGGCGCGTGCGCGAACTGCTCGCGCAGACCCAGCATGAATATCTGAAGGAAGTCATCTCGGCGCAGCACGTCTTCCTGGAAGACGAGCAGTCGCTTGAGGTGCTGCTGGTGCAGGGGCCGGCCGCCCGGCTGCGCGACCTTTGCGATGCGCTGCGCAAGGTGCGCGGCGTCCAGCAGCTCCGGCTGTTCACCACCACCGCCTTGCTGCCGCCGCTTCACGAGCAGGTCAGCTTCAAGAGCGCCAAATCGAGGAAGTCCGCCTGATGGTCGCGCTGAATGATCCACTCGCGGCCCGCGCCCATGCACGCGCTATGGAAGGCAGCGTCGCCGATGCAATGCCGATCCTGCCGCCCGTTGCCGATGATGTGCCGGACGTGGCGCCCGAAGACCTGCTTTGGGAGGAACGGATCGCCGGCGGCGGCTATGCGTCGCGCCGCTTGCCGCGCGGTTCCCGGACGAGGCTGATCGATGTGGAGGGCGATGCCTGCGCGTCGATCCTTCTGTTCAACGCCGAGATGCCGACCGAACGGCTGAATGTCGCGGATACGGTGAAGATTCAGTGGAACGCCTATCTCGGCGCGGGCAAGCTGCTGCTCTCCGACATGGGGCGCGTGATGATGAGTATCGTCGCGGACGATGCGGAAACCCATGACGCGTTTTGCGGCGCTTCCAACGCGACATCCAATGCCAGGGCATATGGTGACGGCAGCAATTCGGGTGCGTTCCCCGGTGCGCGCGACCGGCTGTTGCTCGGGGCGGCAAAGCACGGCCTTGGCCGTCGTGACGTCCATCCCTGCATCAACCTGTTCAAGGGCGTCACGATCGCGGCGGACGGCGCGACCGTCCCCGTGCTCGGGCCGTTCGTTCCGGGGCGTGCCGTCACGCTGCGCGCCGAGATGGACGTGATCCTGGTGGTGGCGAACTGCCCGCACGG
>JBAZYJ010000020.1:0-48704 GCA_041659385.1 Sphingomonas sp. | reverse complement strand
CTGCAAACTGAAGGAGTTCAAGCGCATCGCCATGCGTGCCGACAAAACCGATCAGAGCTTCAAAGCTTGCATCTATCTCGCCGCCGCTGTGATCAACTCACGGTGAATCTCAACAGACCTTAGGCCAGGTATCCCGCCCGTTTCGAAGGATTCGATATGGCAATGATCCGCCCCTTCATCCCCGCCCAGGATTTTGAACTATCCAAGGCATTTTACCAGGCGATCGGCTTTGAGCTTGGCTATCGTGACGACGGCGTTGCGATCTTTGAGCATGGCGGGGCGGGATTTCTGCTCCAGAATTATTATGTCCGGGAATTCGCCGAAAACTGCATGAACCAGCTTTTTGTCGCTGACCTTGATGGCTGGTGGCCGCGAACGGATGGGCTGGCCGAACGTTTTGGCGTCCGGCCGCCAATCGCGCCCGAGATGCAGAAATGGGGAATCCGCGTCGGGTTCATGTTCGATCCCAGTGGCGTGCTGTGGCATGTAGCCACGCCATAAGACCATCGAGCACCCACGGACCACGCAATCTCGGAAGCGTTTCTGCCCGACTCAATGCTGATTGAGCATCGAGAACACTTCAGCATATCGCCCTTGCGCCTCGGCAAAGCGCAGGAACTTTACCCGCTCGACATCGATCTCGGTATGGCCCTGCGCCAACAGGTCCATCGTCTCGTGGATATACGCATCAAGCGGCATCGAGTTCGGGTTGCTGTCGTGTCCCGGCATCAACCGGGTCGCCACTGCTGGAGGAGCGATTTCGATCACCTCGACCGTTGTGTCCCGAAGCTGGTGCCGCAACGATTCGGTATAGCTGTGGATCGCGGCCTTGGTTGCGGAATAAGTCGGCGTCGCAGCCAGCGGCACGAAAGCCAATCCCGACGAGACGGTCAACACCGCCGCTTTTGCCTGGCGGCGCAGGTGCGGCAGCAACGCGGCATTCAGGCGGATCGGCCCCAGCAGATTGGTGGCGATCGTCGCCTCCGCATCATCAAGGGGAAACGGTTCGGCCAGCAGGTTTTCCGGCCGCATGATGCCTGCATTGTGTATGACGGCGTTTAGCGCGGGATAATCCCTTGCCACCTCCGCCGCGAACCGGGCGATATCCGCCGCATCGCCAACGTCCAGCCTGGCCGTCGCCATGCCGGGATGCGCGCCGGCAAATTCCTCAAGGACATCGGCGCGGCGCCCGGCGACGATGACCTGATTGCCGCGCTTATGAAACGCTTGGGCCAGCCCGGCGCCAATGCCCGATCCTCCACCGGTGATGAGAATGGTGTTCCCCGTCATTTTCATGAGTCGTCTCCGTTCCAACTGACTGGACGCCAGATAGGCTCGATGGTATGGATTGGAGAGTAGGCACCTGAAATATTTATACGCACGTTTTGGAAACCACTATGGACGCGTCGCACGAATATCCTGCCAATCTCGACCCCCGGGTTGAGGCATTGGTCACCGAAATCATTGGCCGGGTCGCGGACAAATGGACGATGATCGTGCTCGAAGCGCTGACCGAGCATGGCGAATTGCGGTTCTCCAGGCTGCGCGATCAATGCGAAGGCATCAGCCAGAAAATGCTCACCCAGACGGTCCGTCAGATGGAACGGGACGGACTGCTGATCCGCACCGTCCACCCCGTCATCCCGCCGCGCGTCGAATATCGACTGACCGATTTGGGCCACAGCCTGAGCGAGGCGTTCTGCGGGGTTTGGGCGTGGGCCGCACGGAATCTCAATCGTATCGAAGCATCACGGACGATGTTCGACAATCGCGAGCCTGCCTGAACGCTTGCCAAATCATCGGCCCGTGCCAAAGGGTGCACCATGCCCACCCAAGCCAAGATTTGCGGTCTTTCGACGCCAGATACGCTAGCCGCAGCAGTTGCCGGACACACGGCTTATGTGGGATTTGTGTTCTTCCCCCCCTCCCCGCGCCACCTCGCCTTTGACCAGGCGGCAAGCCTGGCGCGGCAAGTGCCGGGGCATGTCGAGAAAGTCGGCGTGTTCGTCGATCCTGAAGACGCGTTGCTCGACGCCGCGATCGGTGCGGGCCAGCTCGATATCGTCCAGCTCCACAAGGTAACGCCAGAACGCGCATCGGCGATCAAGGCGCGGTTCGGGCGCCGGGTTTGGGCGGCGCTTGCCATCAAGGCGCGAGCGGACCTGATAGGGGCAAAGCGCTTCGTCGGCGCGGCGGACATGATCCTTTATGACGCGAAGACGCCCGATGGTGCCGCGTTGCCGGGTGGAATGGGCGTGCGCTTCGACTGGGCCTTGCTCCAGGGTTTCCACCATCCGCTCGCCTGGGCGCTTTCCGGCGGATTGACCCCCGACAATGTCGCCGACGCCATCGCACAGACCGGCGCGACGCTGGTCGATGTTTCGTCGGGCGTCGAAAGCGCCCCGGGCGTGAAGGACGCGGTCAGGATCAGCGAATTTCTGGCGGCGGTTGCCAACGCCTGACCGGCGATTGCCCCGCGCGACAGTTTTCAGGCGCTTGTCGCACGCGGCCATGCTCGACACAGGCGCTTGCGGTGCTAAAGAGCGCGGATCATGAACGCCTCCACTCCCACCCCACCCAATTCGTTCAGGGTCCAGCCTGATGAACGCGGGCATTTCGGCCAGTTCGGCGGCCGCTACGTCGCCGAAACGCTGATGCCGCTGATCCTGGAGCTTGAACGCGAATATGAAGCGGCGAAGGCAGACCCTGCCTTCCAGGCGCAGTTCGACGACTTGCTCGAGCATTATGTCGGCCGCCCCAGCCCGCTTTATTACGCCGAGCGGCTGACCGACGAATTGCGCAAGGGCCTGCCCGAAGGCATGGGCGCGCAAATCTGGTTCAAGCGCGACGAACTCAATCACACCGGCGCGCACAAGATCAACAACTGTGTCGGCCAGATCCTACTGGCGATGCGGATGGGCAAGACGCGGATCATCGCGGAAACGGGTGCAGGCCAGCACGGCGTCGCCACGGCCACAGTCTGCGCCCGCTTCGGCCTGCCTTGCGTCATCTATATGGGCGCGCGCGATATCGAGCGCCAACAGCCCAACGTCTTCCGCATGAAGCTGCTGGGTGCCGAAGTGCGCCCGGTCACCTCAGGCGCGGCGACGCTGAAGGATGCGATGAACGAAGGGTTGCGCGACTGGGTCGCCAATGTCCACGACACATTCTACATCATCGGCACCGCCGCCGGGCCGCATCCCTATCCGGAACTCGTCCGTGATTTCCAGAGCGTGATCGGCAAGGAAGCACGCGCGCAGATGCTTAGCCGCATCGATCGCCTGCCCGACTTGCTGGTCGCCGCGATCGGCGGTGGATCGAACGCGATCGGGCTGTTCCATCCCTTCCTCGATGATCCGAGCGTGAAGATGCTGGGCGTCGAAGCGGCCGGGCATGGGCTGGACAAGGAACATGCGGCCAGCCTGACCGGCGGCTTCCCCGGCGTGCTCCACGGCAACAAGACCTATCTGCTGCAGGATGAAGACGGCCAGATCACCGAGGCTCATTCGATCTCGGCTGGCCTCGATTATCCCGGCATCGGGCCCGAACATGCCTGGCTGCGCGATGTCGGTCGCGTCGATTACACCAGCATCAAGGATGACGAAGCGCTCTACGCGTTCCAGCTTCTGTGCCGCACCGAAGGCATCATCCCCGCGCTGGAACCCAGCCACGCGATTGCCGCCGTCACCAAGGTCGCGCCAACGATGCGCGCAGACCAGATCATCCTGGCGAACCTGTGCGGACGCGGCGACAAGGACATTTTCACCGTAGCCGAAGCGTTGGGGACGGCGATATGACCCGCCTCTCCGCCACCTTCGCTGCGGCTCGCGCCCAACACCACGCCGCGCTCGTTGCTTTCGTGACGGCTGGCGACCCTTCGGCCGCCGCGACCCCTGCCATTCTCGACGCGCTTGTCGAAGGCGGCGCCGACGTGATCGAATTGGGAATGCCGTTCACCGACCCGATGGCTGACGGTCCCGCTATTCAGGCGGCCAATTTGCGCAGCCTGGGCGCCGGCACGAAAACCCGCGACATCCTGAAGATCGCTGCCGATTTTCGCGTGCGGCATCCCGGTGTCCCACTGGTGCTGATGGGCTATGCCAACCCGATGCTCCGCCGCGGCGCGGAATGGTTTGCAGCAGAAGCGGCCAAGGCAGGCGTTGATGGCGTTATCTGCGTCGATGTCCCGCCCGAGGAAGACGATCAGCTTGGCCCCGCACTGCGCGACGCCGGGCTTGCGCTCATCCGCCTCGCCACCCCGACCACCGACGCCGCGCGCCTGCCCACCGTGCTCGATGGCGCCAGCGGTTTTCTCTATTACGTCTCGGTCGCCGGGATCACCGGGCTGCAACAAGCCGCGCAAGGCAGCATTGAAAGCGCCGTCGCGCGGTTGAAATCCGCCACCGATCTGCCGGTTGTGGTCGGCTTCGGCGTGCGCACCCCCGAACAGGCAGGCGCGATTGCCAGGGTTGCTGACGGCGTCGTCATCGGATCGGCCATTGTCGAACTGGTTGGCAAGCACGGCGTGGATGCGCCGGGGCCGGTGCGCGACTATATCCAATCGCTGAAGACCGCGATTGTCGCGGCACGGAAAGTACCTGCATGAGCTGGCTGACCAACGTTCGCAACGCGCTGTCGCGTGTCGTTACGCGCAAGGATTCGCCCGACCATCTCTGGCACAAGTGCAAGGGATGTGGGCAGATGGTCTTCGTGAAGGAACTGGAGGATAATCTCCACGTCTGCCCGCAATGCGCGCACCACGAACGCATCGGGCCGAAGCTGCGCTTCGCCTATACCTTCGATCAGGGCAGCTACAAGGAACTGCCGACGCCGAAGGTTGCTGACGATCCACTGAAATTCCGCGATTCGAAACGCTATGTCGATCGCATCAAGGCAGCGCGAGTCGCCACGGCGGAAACAGATGCGCTCATCAACGCGCGCGGCACGATCGACGGGCGCCGCGCCGTCATCGGTGTGCAGGATTTCGCCTTCATGGGTGGATCGATGGGCCTGGCCGTTGGCGAGGCCTTTGTTCAAGGTGTCGAAGCCGCGATCAAGGACAAATGCCCTTATATCATCTTCACCGCGGCTGGTGGCGCGCGGATGCAGGAAGGCATTCTGAGCCTGATGCAGATGCCGCGCGCGACCGTCGCCATCCAGATGCTGCACGATGCGGGCCTGCCCTATATCGTCGTGCTCACTGATCCGACGACGGGCGGCGTCACCGCCAGCTATGCGATGCTGGGCGATATCCAGATCGCCGAACCCAATGCGCTGATCGGTTTTGCCGGGCAGCGCGTGATCGAACAGACGATCCGCGAAAAACTGCCCGAAGGGTTCCAGCGCGCCGAATATCTGCTCGCCCACGGAATGCTTGATATGGTCACTCCGCGGGCTGATCTGCGCAAGGTGCTGGCCGATCTGATCGACTATCTATGCGTAAAAAAAGCCGCTTGAACCGAAGGGCCCTCCCCATTTTCGGGGGAAATATTCTGCACCATGGCCGATAACGCGCGATCTTCATCAGCAGCCGTGCAGGCGCAGCTTGACCGGCTTTGGGCCTTGTCGCCCGGCGCGGACATATTGGGGTTGGAGCGCATTACGCTCCTGCTCGACCGGCTGGGCAATCCCCATCGCCGGTTGCCGCCGGTTTTTCACGTCGCAGGAACCAATGGCAAAGGATCCACATGCGCTTTCCTGCGCGCCGCCATCGAGGCAGCGGGGCTGGTCTGCCATGTCTATACCAGCCCGCATCTCGTGCGCTTCAACGAACGTATCCGACTTGCCGACAAGCTGATCACCGACGAGGCATTGGCCCCGTTGCTGGCCGAGGTGCTCGACGCGGGGGGCGACATCGGGGCGAGCTTCTTCGAAGTGACGACGGCCGCTGCCTTCCTGGCATTCAGCCGCACGCCCGCCGACGCGTGCGTGATCGAGGTTGGCCTTGGCGGTCGGCTCGATGCGACCAACGTCATCGAACGCCCCGCCGTCACCGGCATCGCGCAGCTTGGCATCGATCATCAGAGCTTTCTGGGTGACACGATCGAACAGATCGCAGGTGAAAAGGCTGGTATCGCCAAAACCGGCGTCGCGCTGGTGACCATGGATTACGCACCCGGCGTGGCAGCTCGCATTGCAGAAATTGCCCGGAAAGCGGACGCGAGTTTGGTGCCAATGGGCAAAGGCTGGAAACGCGCGGTTGGCGCGAACACAATGCGGTATGAGGATGCTGGCGGTGAGATCGAAACGCCGCTGCCGCGCCTTGCCGGGGCGCATCAGCCCGACAATCTCGCGCTGGCGATCGCCATGCTGCGCCACCAATCGGCAATCATCGTGCCCGACGCCGCCATGCGCGCCGCCGCCGAATGGGCAAGCTGGCCCGCGCGAATGCAACGCCTTGCTCTCGGCCCCTTGCGCGCCATGCTGCCGCGGGGCAGCGCGTTATGGCTGGATGGCGGCCACAACGCGGCGGCGGCCAATGCAATTGCGCTAACACTGGGCCGTATCGCGGGCAACCAACCGGTCCATCTTGTGCTCGGCATGTTGTCGAACAAGGATCCCCGCGGATTGTTGCGCCCCATCGCGCCGCTTGTCCGTTCGGTGACTGGCGTGCCGGTGCCCGATCACGACCATCATAGCCCCGACGCGTTGGCGGCGATTGCTGGCGACATGGGACTGCGCACTGCCACCGCCCGATCGGTGCCGGACGCGCTGGCCCTGATCACGGGCAATGCCGATCCGCTTCGCCCGCCCTTCGTCCTGATCCTGGGGTCGCTATATCTGGCTGGCGGCGTACTCGACATGAATGGCCAGACTCCGGAATAGTTATTGCGAATAATTCTCAATAGCGCATACTCCAGCGGCTAGTTCGCTATTGGAGTCGCCTGCCGATGCCTGACCAGTTGCCCAGCCAATCCCTTGCAGCTCGCCTGTTGACCTCACCGCTACCGGATGATCGGGGCGGCAGGCTGATGCTGCTCGCCTTGCGCCGCATGGGTGCGCATGGCCTGAACGACGCCGCGATTGTTCATCACTTCGTCAACGGCTTTGGCGTCCGCTTCCGGCGGCCATTGCTGCTGACCCGGCTTGTCGTTCAGCAATTGTCTGAATGTGCGGGCAGCGCGATCCAGATTGCACCGGGTTGCTGTCCACGGATGACGGCCGCAGAAAGCGCCATCATCGGCGCTGCCGCCAGCGCGCTTCACGCCCCGGAAAAGGCACGGCTGCTGATCGCCGACCTTCTCGACAGCCGCCACCCGGATGCCTGCCTGGCCGCGATATCCGCAATGGCAGGCGCATATTTCGACGCCGCGCTACCGATTGGCGGATGGCGTCGGTAGTTTTTCCCCTCAGCCGCGATCGGCGCGCATCTTCCGCAGGGTTTCAGTTGCCCAGGCATACATATCGGCCTCGACGGCACGCTGTTGCCGGTCGAGCCGTTTCATGCGCACTTCCACCTCCTCCAGCACCGAAAGTGCACGTGCCTTGTGCCCGGTGTCGATCAATAGCGCGGCATAGCGGCAGCGTGCTTCTTCGCCCGCGACGCGCGTGACGATGTCGGCATAAAGGGCAAGTGCTTCTTCCTTGCGGCCAAGTTCCGCAAGGACTCGCGCGCGCAGCAGGGTCAATCGGTCCAACTCGCCTTGCGCTCGTGGCGGTTCGATTGTGTCGATCAGCGCAAGCGCCTCGACAAACGCTCCTTCCTCGAACAACGCGCGCGCCAGTCTGGCAGAAATCGTCCGGTCCCCTCCCGGTGTCTTGCGCAGCGCATCCTGATAAAGCGGCAGCGCTTCGCCATATCGACCCAATGTCGCAAGCGCGTCGGCCAGCCGGATGCGATTGGCAACCGTTTCGGCGATTTCGAGCGCATCGCGCGCCGCCCGCACTTCCCGTTCCGGGTCCAGGGCACTTGCCACTTTCGCCCTTGCCGTGCGGACATGGCGATTGCCCTGATAGGCCGGCGCCACTTCCATCACCACATAGGCCGCTGCTCCAAGCAACGGGAGGAACAGGATAATCATGATCCAGTACGAATTGCGCCCGGTACGGATTGCATGAATGATGCAAACAAGTTGAATGATTGCCGAAATACCAAAAAAAGGCATTGTTCGCACCCCACGCTTCGTTCCCTCAGTTACCCGCGTCACCCACCGACCGATCGATCAGCCCCACCCGGCTCATCCACCAGAACAGCAACACGCCCGGCAGCGCGACCGCGGTCGTCAGCAGGTAAAAATTGACGTATCCCATCGCTTCAATCAACGCGCCCGCCGTAGTGCCAGTGACGAAGCGCCCAACGATACTCGCTGCCGCCGAAATCAGCGCATATTGGGTCGCGGTGAAGCGCGCATTGGTCAGTGCAGAGAAATAGGCGACCACGGTCACGCCGCCGATCCCGCTGGAGAAATTCTCGAAACCAATCGCGCTGCCCATCCCCAGGTTGGAATGTCCGGCAAGCGCCAGCCCGGCAAAACTGAGGTTGGAGACCATCATCAGCACCAGGCTGATCAGCACCGATCGCTTCATGCCCAGGCGGGTATATAGCGCGCCACCGACAAAAATACCGATCATGAACGCCCAGAATCCTACGCCGACGTCGAAGGTGGCAATTTCGTCATTCGTGAATTTCAAATCGTCGAACAGCAGGCGCAGTGTCAGGTTGGCAAGCGTATCGCCAATCTTGTGGATCAGGATGAACAGCAGCACCAATATCGCACCGGGTCGCTGAAAGAACTGCACGAACGGCCCGATGATCGAATCGCCCACCCCGCTCAGCGCGTGCTTGCCGACGACCGGGTGCCGCTCGGCCGGTTCGCCCACGATCAACCCCGCCAGCATCGCTGGCAGCGCAAATACCGCACAGATCAAATAAGCATTGGTCCAGCCCAACCGCTGCGCCGCCACCAGCGCCAGTGCACCCGCGCCCGCCGATCCGATCCGCCAGCCATATTGCGACATGCCCGATCCAACGCCGAGTTGTTGGGGTGTCAATATCTCGATGCGATACGCGTCGATGACGATATCGAACGTCGCGCCCGCCACGCCGACCAGGATCGCCGCAACGACGGTCGCCTCGATCGAGGCATGTGGATCAACAATCGCCAGATTGGCGACTGCCACCATCACCACGACACCCGCGAACAACAGCCAAGACACTCGCTGGCCGAGCAATCCCAGCCCGGGCAGCCGAACGCCATCGACCAGCCATGCCCAGAGCGGCTTCAGATTATAGACCAGGAACGCCAAGCTGAACGCCGTCACCGTCTTCTTGTCGATGCCGTCTTGCGCCAGGCGTGTCGTCAGCGTCGCGCCGATCATCGCATAGGGAAAGCCGGATGAGATGCCGAGCGCTAGCGCGGCCAGCGGCGCTTTCTCGAAATAAGGCCGGATTCCAGACAGCCAGCTTGCCTCGTCCGCTGCCGTGGATGTCATGAACCCCTTGCTCCCTTGCTGTTTCCAGCCGACACTAGCGGGAAAATAAATGAGAGGAAGCGCCATGAATGCACCAGCGCGGATCGTCACGCCGACCGCAGGCCAGCTTGCGCTTGCCGAGCGGCTTGCAGCGGGGGGAAGCAGCCCCGCCAACGCCCTCACCCATGTCGCGGCAAGCGCTTATACGTCGCCGCAACGCCACGCCGCCGAACAGGCATATCTGTTCACCAAACTGCCCATCGTCATTGCGCCATCCGCGCTGCTGCCCAGAAACGACATGGCCGTCCCGCATGATGGCTTCGGCAAGCCCCTGCTTATAACCCGCGACAGAAATGGCGTTGCGCATGTCTTCCTGAACGTCTGCCAGCATCGTGGAACGCGATTGGTGGAAGGCGACCAGCCTGTGTGTGGAGGGCGGCTGGTCTGCCCGTATCACGCGTGGAGTTATAGCTTTGACGGCGCGCTCACCGGACTGCCGCGCAGCGATGCGTTCCCTGGTCTCGACAAGGCGAACTTTCACCTGAAGCCATTACCGACGTTGGAGACCGGCGGGCTCATCTGGTTTTCGTTCAACGAAGCCGCCGATTTCGACCAGGCATCGGCGCTGGGCGATGATTTCGCGGCATTCGATCTGCCCGGCCAGCATCTGTTCCGCAGGCGAACACACCGGGTCGCGGCCAACTGGAAGCTCATTATGGACGCGTTCCTGGAGAGCTATCACGTCCTGCGACTGCATTCCGAAACCATCGGCAAATTCTTCAAGGATGGTGTCGCCACCGCCGATGCCATCGGCCCGCACCAGCGATCCGCGGTGGGCCGCAAGGCCGATCTGGTGGCGGCGGCAGGCAATGACTGGCCCGCGCTGCGCGCCGCGATCACCTATACCTATCAGATGTTTCCCGGCACCGTGCTGATCGTCAGTCCCGATTATATCAACCTGATGACGCTGATGCCCCAGTCCGAATCCGAAGTGCTGGTCGAGGATTTCATGCTGATCCCCACTCCGCCCGCGACCCACAAGGCACGGGATCATTGGGAGCGGAGTTGGAGCTTGCTCGACGGCGGCGTTTTCGCCGGAGAAGATTTTCGCGCGGCCGAATTGGGCCAGCAAGGGCTGGCATCCGGCGCGATCGATCGACTGACATTGGGCACGCTGGAAGCTGGCATTCGCCATTTCCATGACGAAGTGGAACAACGGCTTCAAGCCGCTGGGTTTGACCCTGACTTCACGCCGCATCGCGGCTGAACAGGTTCAACCCCACCGGCATCCGGCGCGGCTTGGTTCCGGCAAGAACCGATTCCACCACTTCGATCGCCGCCAGCAAATTCCGCTGCTGATAAGGTTTGGAAAGGCAGCCGTTGGCAAATGGCCGCGCGTCGCCCGGGCAATGCCCGGTCACGAACAAGACCGCGATGCCATGGCCATGGGCTGCGCGTGCGACATCAATGCCGCTGCCTTGCGCCAACCTGATATCGGCAAGCACCAGATCCACCGGCATACCGCTGTCGATCAACGCGATCGCATCGTGTGCGCGATCGAACGTGCCAACGACATCAAAGCCCTCATCGCACAAAAAACGCTCGGTATCGAACGCAACGAGCGGTTCATCCTCGACGATCATCACACGGCCCAACCGACGCCGCCGCCTGGCAAACAGGATCGTCACAAACACCTCCGCGCGCGGCGAGCTGCATCTGCCCGTCCGCACCAGTCATAAAACAACCAATTCAGGCGACCCTGGTCCTAAAATATGTTCTTCGCGCGACCAGAAACTGATGTATCAGCCCAACCGTGTCTCCTGCAAACCCTGAAAAGCCCGATCGTTCCGCCAATCCAGCGAAGAGCGACCAGATGGACGGCCCGAAAGACGGCCAGCGCATCGCCAAATGGCTGGCACGCGCCGGCATCGCCTCCCGCCGCGAAATCGAACGGATGATCGTCGAAGGGCGGATCGCGCTCAACGGCGTGACGATCGATACGCCGGCGACCATCCTGAATTCGCTTCATGGTGTTACCGTCGATGGCAATCCGGTGGCTGCGCCTGCGCCTGCGCGCCTGTTCCTGTATCACAAGCCCAATGGCGTGCTGGTAACCGAGCGCGACCCCAACGGCCGCCCGACCATCTATGACCGCTTGCCACGCGACCTGCCCCGGCTGATGCCGGTTGGTCGGCTCGATCTGAATACCGAAGGGCTGCTGCTGCTCACCACCGATGGCGAGTTGAAACGCCAGTTGGAACTCCCTTCCACCGGTGTCGAGCGCGCTTATCGCGCCCGCGCCTATGGCCAGGTAAGCCAGGCGCAGTTGGAAGACCTGATCGAAGGCGTCACCATCGAAGGCGTGCGCTACGGATCGATCGACGCCAATCTGGAACGCCGCACCGGCGCGAATGTCTGGATCGAGATCATCATCACCGAGGGCAAGAACCGCGAAGTTCGCCGGGTGCTGGAATATCTGGGGCTGCGTGTATCCCGCCTGATCCGCACACGTTACGGCCCGTTCGTTCTGGCCGACCTTCCGGCTGGCGAAATCGGCGAAGTCCGCCAGGCCGATCTGGTCGGCTTTCGGCGCGACCCGAAACGCAAGCCACCGCCCGAACCGATGCGGTTCAAGGATACGGCCGATGCACGTGCATCAACAGCCAGAGCGCGTTCGGCCAGCCCAAAAGCCGAATCCCATAAGCCCGAACGAACCAGCCCTGATCGGGGCAAGGCGGCTCGGGATGTGATTGGTCACGGCAAGCCTGCTCCACGCCAGGATCGGACGGCGGTGCCATCCGACAAACCCGTACGCGGCAAACCCAGCCGTGACGACGGACCGCGCGCGCGAACCGTTGCACCATCGCGTCAACGCCGCACCATGGGCGATCCCCGCCGTCGACCGCGCGAAGACGACGATATCAGCACCAGCCCACCCGCGCAGGCCCGACTAGGTCGGGCCGATCGCGGCCCCGGCTCAGCCGCCCGCAACTCCCCCCCCCCGCGGCGATGGACGCGCACGCGTGACCGAACGCAGCGATGACCGGCCGCGCGCCGACCGGAACGCCCGGCCCGAACGCGGGGCAAGGCCTGAGCGCAACGACCGCACCAACGCCCGACCTGACAACGGCAATTCACGCCAAGATCGTCCAACCAACGATCGCAGCAGGCCGGACGGCTACCGAAAATCCGGCGGCAATCCCGACAATCCCCGCCCCGCTGGCGGCAAGCCCAACGGCCGCCCCGCTGGCGGCAAGCCACGCAAGCCAAGAACACCACGAACGAGACTCTGAACGATGCGGATCATTGCAGGACAATGGCGGGGACGGCCGCTGCTCGCGCCCAAGGGCGAAACGACGCGACCCACCGCCGACCGCACGCGCGAGGCGTTGTTTTCGATGCTGACCAGCCGCCTTGGGTCGTTTGAGGATTTGAGCGTCGCCGATTTGTTTGCCGGATCGGGCGCACTGGGGCTGGAGGCATTGTCGCGTGGCGCGGCAACCTGCCTGTTTGCCGAACAGGACCGGGCGGCAATTGACGCCCTGCGCACCAATATCGCAAAGCTGGGCGCAATGGGTGCCGATGTCCGCGCACAGTCCGTGCTGGCACCTGGCCCCGCAACCAAGCCCGTCGATTTGATGATGATGGACCCGCCATATGGATCGGGCGCGGGCATTGTCGCGCTCGACAAGCTTGCCCGGCTTGGTTGGGTTGGCACGGGCACCTGGGTAAGCATCGAAACCGCGTTCAACGAGGAAATCGAAATCGCCGGTTTCGACATCGATGCCAGTCGCACTCACGGCAAGGCCAGGGTCACCTTGTTACGCAAGTCAGGTTGAGCGGCACTCACTGCGCTCAGCACTGGCCTGAACACAGGTCCAACCCGCCCGCCCGAAGCGCGCCGTTCAGACCGTCAACATCACACCGTTCCCATCGCGCGAACGATGGTCAGCAACAGCCAGTACAATCCGCCGGAAATCAACATCGCTGCGGGCAATGTCAGCACCCAGGCAAGCACCATGTTACGAATGGTGCGCACCTGCAGCCCGGCACCATTGCCGACGCTAGCACCTGCGATACCGCTGGTCAGGATATGAGTCGTCGAAACAGGCGCTCCGGCATATTCGGCCAGCAGAATGGTCGCCGCTGCCGTCAGTTCCGCCGATGCACCCATGCCATAGGTAAGGTGCGCCTTGCCGATCCGTTCACCCACGGTAACGACGATCCGCTTCCAGCCGACCATGGTGCCCAAGCCCAGCGCGATGGCTACCGTTACCTTCACCCACAGCGGAATATAGCGCGTGCCGCGTTCCAGCTTTGCCTGATAGGCACCGATCAGCTTCAATTCGTCGGGCGAGAAAGCCTGAGTCGCGGTTGGCGATTTGGTGATGATGCGGCTGGTATCGAGCACCAGATACATGTCGTTGCGCAGGTTCGAGGTTGCCGCCGCCGGCACCTTGGCCAGGCCACCAAAGCCGCTCACCTGATCGCTGATGGCGCGCGTTACGGTTTCAACTGACGCATAGACGACTGGCCCCGATGCGTGCTTGGTTTTCAACGCGCTGGTCAATGCTTCGCGCGCGGCCGGCAGGCCGATCGTCGTATCCTCGGCATGGACATGAAACACATTGCCCGCCGTCGTCGCGCTCCGCACGAAGGCGGGCGTCTCGCTATCAGCCATCGTGCGGTTGAGCGCATAGGCAGTCGGCGCGCAGCCGATCAGAATCAGCATGATGAGACCCATGCCCTTCTGCCCGTCATTGCCGCCATGCGCGAAGCTGACGGCGGTGCAGGTGAAGATCAACAAAGCCCGGATGCCTTTGGGTGGCGGCGCGTCGCCCACCGGATCCTGGTAGAGTTTTGGATTGGGTAACAGGAAACGCATGATGACCATCAGCATCAACGCGCCGACAAAGCCGATCAGCGGGCTGAACAGCAGCGCCGAAAGCACTTTCTGCGCCTGTGCCCAGTCGACGCCTTGCGTACCGCCGGTTCCTGCCGAAATAAGCTGGTTGGCAAACCCCACCCCAAGGATGGACCCGATCAGCGCATGGCTGGATGAATTGGGCAGGCCAACATACCAGGTGGCAAGGTTCCACAGCACCGCGGCAAACAGCA
Source organism: Sphingomonas sp. (assembly GCA_041659385.1). Classification (GTDB taxonomy): domain Bacteria; phylum Pseudomonadota; class Alphaproteobacteria; order Sphingomonadales; family Sphingomonadaceae; genus Sphingomonas. The sequence goes on along the minus strand of JBAZYJ010000020.1, from coordinate 34,175 downwards.
AGGCGAAGATCATCGCAAAGCCCGCGTTGGAGCCGACATGCAGGATGAGTTCGACCGGCAACAGCGTGACGATCGAATAAGCGACTGCGCCGGTGGACATCAGCACGCCCAGGAAATTGAAGAATCCCGACCAGACAACCGCCAGCGATGCCGGCATCGAATTGGTGTAGATCACCGTCGCCACCGCATTGGCGGTGTCGTGAAATCCGTTCACGAATTCAAAACCCAGGGCAATGACCAACGCCAGCCCCAGGAACGCGAAAACGCCCCAGGCCAAGCTTTCGCCGACATGTGCGGTATCCGCAAAAATGCTCAATGCCGCATAAGCAATGCCGCCCAGAAGCAACAATGCAAAAAAAGCTCGCGCGACCGGGTGTGCCGGACGGTCGAGCCGCGAACTTAACGGCTGGCTCGCATCCGAGTCGCCGCCTTCCATGCTTATCGTCGCCATGCGACTGCCAATCGGCCCCGTTTATGATGGATTTATGACTGACCGGGGCATTAGCCGGGAGCCTGCCGCCGAACAAGGGCCAAAATGATGCACCCCAACACCCGCAGCATGAGCGTTACATCAAAGCGCCTTCGGGCAGGGTTGCCATCCGCGCGCGCGCCGCGTTGACGAAAGCACGCACATTGGGATGGTTACGCCGATTGGGCTGATACAGCAGGTGAACGGGAACCGATGCTGGCCCCGCATCCTCCAGCACCGGGACAAGTCGACCCGCGGCAATCGAATCCGCCACCTGATAGGACAGGACACGGGCAATCCCCATTCCCTGTTCGGCAGCCGCAATCGCCGCATCGGCGGTGTTGACGGTCAATCGCGGCTCGATTCGGACTGTCGATCCATCGCCAAAGCGCCATTCGCGCCCCGAATCCATGCCGATGAACGAAATCAGGCAGCGGTGGCGCAGATCATTGGGGGAGCTTGGCACGCCTTCACGCGCCAGAAAGTCGGGGCTTGCCGCCATCCGCAACCTGACCTCGCCCAGCTTCACCGCATGAAGCGCACTATCGGCCAGGTCGCCAATCCGCACCGCGATATCGACGCCCTCTTCCGCCAGGCGCACGAAGCGATCGACCAGCAGCATCCGCACCGACAACGCATTATGGTCTATCAGCAATTGCGTCACGACAGGCAGGATATGCAACCGCCCGAACATCACCGGCGCGGTAATCACCATTGTCCCGCCCGGCGCAGCAACCTCCCCCTTCAGTTGCAGTGCCGCATCCTCCAGCTCGGCGAGTGCTGCACGGGCGCGCAGCAGGTAAGTGCTTCCTGCTTCGGTCAGCCGGACCGAGCGTGTCGTGCGGTAGAGCAAGGCCGTGCCGAGGTCCGCTTCGAGTGCCGCGATGGCGCGACTTGCCGCGGTTGCCGATATCCGCCGCCGCCGGGCGCCTTCGGCAAAGCTCGACACGTCCGCAACCGCGACGAAAGTCCGCAACATATCCAGCCGATCCATCGATTATCCCGAAATGTGCAACAGTGAGGTGACAACTAAGCCAATTAATCTCCCGCCGCCAGCCGCGCATATCCGGCGCGCACACAGCACCGAACACCTCTGGCGCTGTCATTCAGGAGAATTCCCATGGCTCGTTTGACCATCCCGACCAAGGACACTGCCCCCGCCAAGGCGCAACCATTGCTCGACGCGGTTGAAAAGCAGCTTGGCGTGGTGCCCAACCTGTTCCGCCTCGTCGCTGCCAGCCCGGCGACGCTGGAAGGCTTCCTTGGTTTCAACGGCGCTCTTGCCCAGACGCTGGACGCCAAGACACGTGAACGCATCGCCCTTGCCGTCGCTCAGGCTAATGGTTGCGATTATTGCCTGTCAGCCCACAGCTATCTGGGCGAAAACCTCGCCAAGCTCGACGCGGCGGAAATCGCGCTCAATCGTCAGGGCAAATCGGGCGATGCGCGTGCCAATGCCGCAGTGCATTTTGCAACGCAGGTTGTCGCAACGCGCGGCCAGGTGAGCAGCGCCGACCTCGCCGACGTTCGCGCTGCCGGCTTTGAAGACGCCGGCATCGTGGAAATCGTCGCCAATGTCGCAATCAACCTGTTCACCAACTACATGAACAACGTGGCTGAAACCGATATCGATTTCCCCGCTGTCCACGCTGCGGACGCAGCATAAGGCCAGCGGGGCGGACCGGCGTCCCTTCCCCGGAGGCGCCGGTCCTCCCGTTTTGACACCGATTGACTGACCGGACCTAGGCGATGGTCAGTCAATCGGCGCTGGAGAACGACGATGGGCTATCTCGACATCGCCTTCACCCCTTCGGTCGAAGCCATCCAGGCCGCCAATGGCTCAGCCGGAATGTACGATCGCGTGCGTGCGCACCGCGCCAACGACCAGCTCGGTCCGGCCGAAATCGAGTTCATCGCAGCTCGTGACAGCTTTTACCTGGCCAGCGTGTCGGAAACCGGCTGGCCTTATGTCCAGCATCGAGGGGGGCCGACCGGATTCCTGCACGCCGTCGACGCGCGGACGCTGACCTTCGCCGATTTTCGCGGCAACCGCCAATATGTCAGCCTGGGGAATACCAGCGTCAATGACCGGGTTTCGCTGTTCCTGATCGACTATCCCGCACGCCGGCGTCTGAAAATCTATGCCCGGCTGGAAGTGCGCGCACTCGCCGGCGACCCCAATCTGGCTGAAGCGCTGGCGGCATCAGGATATCCCGGCGTTGCGGAGCGGATGATTGTGCTGAACGTAGAGGCGTTCGACTGGAATTGCCCCCAGCACATCACCCCGCGCTATACCGAAGCGCAAATTGCCGAAGCGGTCGCGCCGATGCGCGCGCGGCTGGCGGCGCTCGAAACCGAAAACAAGGCGCTGCGGACGCGGCTTGACGAAAGGACAACGCGATGACCGACCACCAGGCGCAACGCCCGCCCTTCCCGCCCTTCACCCGAGAGACCGCGCTCGCCAAGGTGCGCGCCGCAGAGGACGCGTGGAACACGCGCGATGCCCAGCGCGTAGCCCTTGCCTATACGATCGACTGCGGCTGGCGGAATCGTAACGAATTCTTCCGCGGCCGTGACGCCATTGTCGAATTTCTGACCCGTAAATGGGCTCGAGAGACCGAATACCGTCTTATCAAGGACTTGTGGGCTTTCGACGGCAACCGGATCGCGGTACGGTTTCAATATGAGTGCCTGACTGACGGCATCTGGTGGCGGGCCTATGGCAATGAACAGTGGGAATTCGCCGAAAATGGATTGATGCGCCGCCGCGAAGCTAGCATCAACGATTGCCCGATCAGCGAAGCCGAAAGGCGCTTCCACTGGCCGCTTGGCCCTCGACCGGTCAGCCATCCGGGATTGACCGGAATCGGCGGCTAACGCTCCCACCTTGAGGCCGCTGGGGCTTGAAACTTCCGGCTCCTGCGCTTTACAGCGTCATTTGCGCCATCCACGACGCGAGTGAGAGGAAGGACAGTGTTCGCAGATTCAACCTGGGGCCATTGCCGTTACTTCCCTCGTTCTTCCCAGAACCATGTCGGCTGATCTGGCGTATCGCACCGCGTTGATCGACTTGGGCGTCCATGGCGAAAAGCCGTGGCCCAAGCCGAGCCGTTTGCGTATTTTGACCGCAATTCATAGTTTTGAGCCCGGCGGAGTCGAACGTGTCGCCCTGCGGCTTCACGCCGCGTGGCAAGCGATGGGCATCGATTCGCGCATGGTCGTGGGCCATGGCGGCGGCGCGGGCGCGTCGCTTGCGCAAGGGCTGGATTGCCGGGTGATTGCCGAAAACGCCGAATCGATCGGCACCAATCCGCTGTTCCACATGATTCGCCATTTGCCGCAAATCATCCGCGAGGAACGGCCGGACGTCCTTTTTTGCCCCGGCAACACCTATTCCTCTGTCGGGGCGGCGATGAAACTGGCGTTGGGACGCGCCTGTCCACCCATCGTCAACAAGGTCAGCAACGATTATCGTCGGCTCGACCTGCATCCCGTTGCCCGTTTCGGCTATCATTTCTGGTTGCGGATTCCAGGAATGCTGATCGACCGCTTCGTGGCCATGTCGCCGCCGATGACCGAAGAAATCGAGCGGCTGGCCGGTGTACCCCGCTCGCACATCGCGGTCATCAACGACCCGGTGCTTCGCCATGATGAGGTGGCGTATTTTTCGGCGCTACAACACCTGCCCAGCCCGGGCGGGCGACGTTTCCTGGCAATCGGCCGGTTGATGCCGCAGAAGAACTTCCCGCTGCTCTTATCCGCCTTTGCAGCAGGAGCCGCGCCCAATGATCGATTGACCATCCTGGGCGAAGGCCCGCTGCGCTCGATACTGGCAGACCAAGCGGCGACATTGGGCATCGACGACCGGCTGGACATGCCCGGCCATGTCGATGACGTGTCGCCCTGGCTGGTCGGCTCCGACATTTTCATCATGTCATCCGATTACGAGGGCGTGCCTGCGGCGCTGATCGAAGCAATTGCCGCTCGCCTTTCCGTCATTGCTACTGATTGCAGTGCGGCCATGGCCACGCTTACTGGCCATGGCCAGTTCGGCACGCTGGTCCCGGTAGGGGACGCCCGTGCGCTGACCGCGGCAATTTCAGCCGCGCGGTCATGGTCGCCGGACGCTCTGCCCTGCGACGCGGTCAACGCGCATGTCGAACAATTCACCGTCGAAGCCGGTGCGCGCGGCTATCTTGCGCTGATGGCATCGCTGGTCGCCAGCAAGGAGCGGTCAAGGCGCCCCGCCTTCGCCTGAGACTGCTTGCCCTCGCGCCGCGCGTTCCCTAACTGTTCACGCGATGACCATTCCCGCCCCCACGCCCGTCGATCCGCCCTATCTAAAGGGGCTAAACGCCCCCCAACGGGATGCAGTGTTGACCACCGACGGGCCGGTGCTGGTGCTGGCGGGTGCCGGCACAGGTAAAACGGCCGCCTTGACCGCGCGGCTGGCGCACCTGCTTCACACTCGCAAAGCCTATCCGTCCGAGATTCTGTCGGTCACCTTCACCAACAAGGCTGCACGGGAAATGCGCGAACGAGTCCGCGCCCTGGTCGGCGATGTGGTGGAGGGGATGCCCTGGCTGGGCACGTTCCACGCGATCGGTGCCAAAATGCTGCGCCGACATGCCGAACTGGTCGGCCTGCAGAGCAATTTCACCATCCTCGACACTGACGATCAGCTTCGCCTGCTCAAGCAACTCGTCATCGCGGCTGATATCGATGAGAAGCGCTTTCCGGCGCGCGCGCTTGGCGGGTTGATCGATGAATGGAAAAACCGCGGCCTCGTTCCTGCCGATATCGATGCGGGCGAAAGTGAACGCTGGGGCAACGGTCGTGGCGGAGAGCTTTACCAGCAATATCAGTCGCGGCTGATCGCGCTTAACGCTTGCGACTTTGGCGACCTGTTGCTCCACATGCTGGTCGTGCTGCGTACCGACCGGGGGGTATTGGCCCAGTACCAGCAGCGTTTTCGCTACATCATGGTCGACGAGTATCAGGACACCAACAGCGTTCAGTATCTGTGGCTCCGCCTGCTCGCGCAGGAACGCCGCAACATCTGCTGCGTCGGCGATGACGATCAATCGATCTATTCGTGGCGCGGGGCACAGGTGGAAAACATCTTGAAGTTCGAGAAGGATTTTCCCGGCGCCAAGGTCATCCGGCTGGAACAGAATTATCGTTCCACCCCGCACATTCTGGCGGCCGCGTCGGGGGTGATCGCGCACAACGGCGGACGGCTGGGCAAGACGTTGTGGACAGAGGAAGCCGAAGGCGAAAAACTCCGCGTCATCGGCGTGTGGGACGGCCCGGAGGAAGCTCGTCGCGTCGGCGACGAAATCGAGGCGGCCCGGCGAGACGGCCTGAGCCTGGATGCCATGGCCATTCTGGTCCGCGCGCAGCACCAGACCCGCGAGTTCGAAGACCGCTTCATCGCCATCGGCATGCCCTACCGCATCGTCGGCGGCTTCCGCTTCTATGAGCGCGCCGAAATCCGCGATGCGCTCGCCTATCTGCGCCTGGTCAGCCAGCCCGCCGATGATCTGGCGTTCGAACGGATCGTCAACGTGCCGAAGCGGGGATTGGGTGACAAGGCGGTGCAGAAGCTGCATCTTCTCGCCCGCGCGCAAGGCGTGCCGATGAGCATCGCTGCTGCCCGCATCCTCGACACCGATGAACTGACACCGCAGGCGCGAAGGGCACTGGGCAATTTTGTGGGTGATCTGGCCCGCTGGCGGCAAATGGCCGGTGAGCTCCCCCATCCCGACCTTGCGCGCCAGATCCTCGATGAGAGCGGCTATACCACCGTATTGCAGGCTGAAAAATCGGTCGAGGCATCAGGGCGGCTCGAAAACCTGAACGAACTTGTCCGCGCGATGGAGGAATATGAAAGCCTGGGCGCGTTCCTCGAACATGTCAGCCTGGTCATGGATAACGAGGCCGCCGCGCAGGATCCGCAAGTGACGATCATGACCATCCATGCCGCCAAGGGGCTGGAATTCGACACGGTATTCCTGGTCGGTTGGGAAGAAGGCGTGTTCCCCTCGCAACGCTCATTGGACGAAGGCGGGCTGGCGAGCCTGGAGGAGGAACGTCGCCTGGCCTATGTCGCCATCACTCGCGCTCGCCGCCGCGCGACCATCCTGCACGCCGCCAACCGCCGCATCTATGGTCAATGGACGAGCAGCATCCCCAGCCGCTTCGTCGGCGAACTGCCGCGCCAACATATCAACGAAGAATCAAGCCTGGCGGGCGGCGAAAGCCTGTGGCGGGCAAACTGGTCCGCCAATGCCGATCCCTTTGCCCATGTCGGGCGGGGCACCGGGCGTGGACCGGGCTGGCAACGAGCGGCTGGTTCGGGCGCGGCAAGCGGCGGCGGCGGCTTCGTCCGCGAACCCGCGCGCATCGTGGAATCGCGGGCCAGCGCCGTCAGCATCGGCAATAAAGGCCGGTCCGACCTGGCCGTGGGCATGCGCGTGTTTCACCAGAAATTCGGTTATGGCGACATTGCCGAGATTGAAGGCAACAAGCTGGAAATCGAGTTTGAAACCGCAGGCATGAAACGGGTGATGGACAGCTTCGTCACCATCGCCTGAGCATGGCACCCACACCTCCTTGGGCGCACCAGACGCTGAGGCCCCCTAACCAGCGACCGCATGGCGGCGAAAGCAATCAGGCGCGTGGTCATTCACCATTCCCACCGCCTGCATCCAGGCATAGACGGTGACTGCGCCGACAAATTTGAACCCGCGCTTCTTCAGTGCGCGGGAAATGGCGTCCGACAGGTCGGTTTTGGCGGGTACGGTAACGCCATCGCCAACTATCGGCGCACCACCCACCCAGTTCCACGCCAGCATGGCCAGGTCTTCCCCCGCGTCCGCCATCGCCAGGAAAGCGCGGGCGTTACCGATGGTTGCCTCTATCTTGGCGCGGGCGCGGATGATGCCGGGATCCTCCATCAGGCGATCGACATCTGCTGCATCGAAACGCGCAACCACTTCGGGGTCGAACCCTGCAAAGGCAGCGCGGAATCCTTCCCGCCGATGAAGGATGGTGCGCCACGACAGCCCGGCCTGAAACCCTTCCAGCACCAGCATTTCCCAAAGCAGGCGGCTGTCATGCACCGGTACGCCCCATTCGGCATCGTGATAGGCCGCCATTTGCGCATCGCCGCCCGCCCAGGCGCAGCGGCGCTCCACACCCGTCACGCCGCCACACCGCCACTGATATGCACCAATGCCGTGCGCAGACAGGCGCACACGATCTCATCCCGCTGGTTCCACATCCGGTGTTGCCACACGACAATGCCCGCATTGGGCCGCGATTTGCTGGGCCGCAGTTCCGTGACTTCGCTGGTCGCGCGCAGCGTGTCGCCAATGAACACCGGCTTTGGCATCACCAGCCGGTCATAGCCCAGATTGGCGACCAGCGTGCCCATCGTGGTTTCCGCCACCGTCAGGCCGACCATCAGACTGAAGGTGAAAGTGCCGTTGACGAGGATGCGCCCGAACTCGCTGGCTTTCGCGGCTTCCACATCCAGGTGCAATGGCTGCGGGTTGTGAGTCATGGTCGACCACAACAGGTTATCCGTCTCGGTCACGGTGCGGTGGATGGGATGTTCGATGGCTTCGCCCACCAGCCATTCATCGAAAAACTTGCCTGGCATCGTCTCAGCCTTCCTTCAAATGGAGCTTGAAACCGGCATGGCTCTTTTTCCAGCCCAGCCGTTCGTAAAATCGGTGCGCATCGGTGCGCGTCGCGTTGGAAGTGAGTTGCGCATGGGAACACTCCCGTTCGCGGCAACGCGCCACCGCCCACGCGATCATCGCTGCCCCCAGCCCGGCGGAACGATGCGCGCGCACCACACGCACTGCCTCAATCTGCCCCCGCCAGGCACCGTGATTGGAAATGCCGGGCAGGAAGCTGAGTTGCATCGTGCCGACAACCTTCCCGCCCAATTCGGCAACAAGCAGCCTCTGGTTGGGATCGGCATCGATTGCCGCGAACGCCGAAAGGTAGGCAGGGTCCAGCGGTTCAGCAGGATTGTCGGGGTTGCCGCCAATCTGATCCTCGGCAAGCATCGCCACGATGACCGGCAGATCCGCCGCCAGCGCATCGCGGACGACGAGGCCGGTCATTCCGTCTTCTCGATCCGTACCAGTAACGCATCAACCGCGACCTGCGCCCCAACAGTGGCGTTCAGCTCCGCGACCGTCCCGTCGAACGGCGCGGTCAGGCCGTGCTCCATCTTCATGGCTTCGAGCGTGACGAGTCGTTGGCCTTTGGTCACGCTGTCGCCCGCCGTCACCTCGACCGCCGTGATGCGGCCCGGCATGGGCGAGAGGATGGCGCCATCGGCGGCGGTGGCGGAGGAACCTTCGGTGCGGGGTGCGGCAAAGCGCCACGTCCCACCAAGTCGCGTTGCGAAAACGACATCGCCCTCTTTGGAAACCAACGCGCTGTGCGCTTGGTTATAGGTCAGCACCTGTCCTGCCGCGCCCACATATACCTGGCCGCGATCCATGATCCGGACATTGGCCCTTTCGGCGGCGTTTAGCCGAAAGCCCGGGATCGCCGGTAACGCGCCAGCCTCGGATCGCGACAGAAGGTCGGCTGCCCGATCGACCAGCCAGGATTCCGGAAAAAATTCGAAAACCACCCTGTCGTGATGGCGATCGACAAATGCCGTATCGACCTTGCCTTCAAAGAAGTCGCCCATATCAAGCAGCATTCGCAGGAAGGTTGCATTGGTGCGGACCGGCCAAATCTGCGCATCCTCGATCAGCCGGATCAAGCCCACAATCGCTTCTTCGCGATCGTCCGCGTGACAGATGATTTTGGCGATCATCGGATCGTAGAAAGGTGAAACCTCCGCTCCTTCATCGACCCCGGTTTCGATACGCGGCACAGCCGTAGCAGTTTGGCTGTCGATATAGGTGCCAGCACGATCCCTGTATCGCTTGGGCCGGATGACCTCGGGTAAGCGAAAGCGTTCCAGCCGCCCAACGCTCGGCAAAAACCCCTTGGCCGGGTCTTCCGCATATAACCGCGCCTCGATCGCCCAGCCATTGATGCTCAGCTCATCCTGCCGTTTGGGCAGTACTTCGCCGCTCGCAACCCGCAATTGCCACTCGACAAAATCGACGCCAGTGATCTCTTCCGTCACCGGGTGTTCGACCTGCAACCGCGTGTTCATTTCCATGAACCAGATGCGGTCCGCCTTCAGCCCTTCGCTGGCATCCGCGATGAACTCGATGGTGCCCGCGCCGACATAATCCACCGCCTTGGCCGCGCGTACCGCGGCTGCGCAGATTGCCTCGCGCGTTTCCTCGGACATGCCCGGCGCGGGGGCTTCCTCGATCACCTTCTGGTGACGGCGTTGCAGCGAGCAATCGCGTTCGAACAAATGGACGACATTGCCGTGCGTGTCGCCGAACACCTGCACTTCGATATGACGGGGGGAGAGAATATATTTCTCGATCAACACCCGATCGTCGCCGAAGCTGGAGGCGGCCTCGCGCTGGCAGCTTGCCAGTGCGTCGGCGAAATGCTGCGCAGTATCAACCCGCCGCATCCCCTTGCCGCCACCGCCCGCGACCGCCTTGATGAGGACGGGATAGCCGATCTTGTCTGCCTCTGCCTGCAAGTGGTCGGTATCCTGGTTCTCACCCAGATAGCCCGGCGTCACCGGCACGCCCGCCGCGATCATGCGTTGCTTGGCGGTATCCTTCAGCCCCATCGCGCGGATGCTGGCCGGGTGTGGTCCGACCCAGACCAACCCGGCATCGATCACGGCCTGCGCGAAATCCGCATTTTCGGACAGGAAGCCGTAACCGGGGTGAATTGCCTCCGCGCCCGTGGCTTTCGCTGCAGCGATGATCCTATCACCCACCAGATAGCTTTCGCGTGCAGGGCTGGGGCCGATATGCACCGCTTCATCAGCCTGACGCACATGCAACGCCTTGGCATCGGCGTCCGAATAAACCGCAACCGTCCGTATCCCCATCGCGCGCGCGGTACGGATGATGCGACAGGCGATTTCGCCGCGATTGGCGATGAGCAGCGACTGGATCACTTACCCCTCGCACCCCGTCGTGCGGCTGGACCAGGTGGCGTTCTGTATTTTCCAGGTGCCGTTTTCGCGGACGACATCGAAATGGTCATAACCGCAATGATGCGCCTTGCCGTCGATAAAGAAGGTGTATCGGCCCCAGACATAAGCAATATCACCATCGATCTCGATTGCCGGATCGTCCAAGCGCTCCCGATATTTCTCCGGCCCCGGCGCGAACCGGGCGAGCAGCGCATCGTGGCCGACATGCGTGATCTTGCGCGTACCGTCGGGCGCTTCGCTGGCGATGGTCGCCGTCATGTCAGGGCGAAGCGCAGTATCGATCGCCGCAGCATCACGCGCAGCAATTCCGGCGAACAGCGCGTTGATCGGCGTCATCACGCCGGTTTCCTCGCTGACGGGGGGCGGCAGCCCAGTGCCTTTGGGCAAGGGCTGAACCGGCGTAATCTGGCCGACAAGGGCAAGAAGGATAAGAGGGGTCATCTGGCAGCTCCTGATCGGCTTCGATTACATTCGGAACACGCCGAAACGCGGCGTCTGCGGAATCGGGGCGTTGAGCGCGGCGGCCAGGCTGAGGCCAAGCACGTCGCGGGTCTGCGCGGGGTCGATGATGCCATCATCCCACAGCCGCGCGGTGGCGTGCCAGGGATTGCCCTCATCCTCATATTTCTGACGGATCGGCGCCTTGAAAGCCTCAGCTTCTTCCGCGTCCCATTTGTCGGCATCGCGGTGGACGGTTGCCAGCACCGACGCCGCCTGCTCGCCACCCATTACGCTGATACGGGCATTGGGCCAGGTGAACAGAAAACGCGGAGCATAGGCGCGCCCGCACATGCCGTAATTGCCCGCGCCGAAACTGCCGCCGATCAGCACGGTGATCTTGGGCACGGTCGCCGTCGCCACCGCCGTCACCAGCTTGGCGCCGTGTTTGGCGATGCCTTCCGCTTCATATTTTCCGCCGACCATGAAGCCGGAGATATTCTGCAGGAACAGCAACGGAATGCGCCGCTGGCACGCCAGCTCGATGAAATGAGCGCCCTTCACCGCGCTTTCGCTGAACAACACGCCGTTATTGGCGAGGATCGCAACCGGCATTCCCCAGATATGCGCGAAGCCGCAGACCAGCGAACTGCCGTACAGCGCCTTGAACTCATGGAACTCCGAACCATCAACCAGGCGGGCGATGACTTCGTGTACATCATAAGGCGCGCGCACATCCTGCGGCACAATGCCGTACAGTTCATCCGCGTCATATTTGGGCGGGCGCGGCGCGACCAGCGCGAGGTCAGGCTTGGTGTCGGCAGGCAGATGGCTGACGATGTCGCGCACGATGGTCAGCGCGTGTTCGTCATTCTCGGCAAGGTGATCGACCACGCCCGATTTGCGTGCGTGCAGATCGCCACCGCCCAGATCTTCCGCGCTGATTTCCTCGCCCGTCGCTGCCTTTACCAGCGGCGGTCCGGCGAGGAAGATCGTGCCCTGATTGCGAACGATCACCGTCTCGTCAGACATGGCGGGCACATAGGCGCCACCCGCCGTGCAACTGCCCATCACACAGGCGATCTGGGGAATGCCCTTGGCCGACATGTTTGCCTGGTTGAAGAAGATGCGGCCGAAATGATCTCGGTCGGGGAAAACCTCTGCCTGATGCGGCAGGTTGGCACCGCCTGAATCGACCAGATAGATGCACGGCAGGCAATTCGCCTCGGCGATCTCCTGCGCGCGCAGATGCTTCTTGACGGTCAGTGGATAATAAGTGCCGCCCTTCACCGTTGCATCGTTGCAGAGGATCATCACCTGCCGCCCCGAAACACGGCCAATGCCGGCGATCATGCCCGCGCCGGGCACCTCACCATCATACAGGTCGCACGCGGCCAACTGGCCAATCTCAAGAAACGGCGAGCCGGGATCGAGCAGCCGCTCCACCCGCTCACGGGGCAACAGCTTGCCGCGCGCCACATGCCGCTCACGCGACTTCTCGTTTCCGCCGAGCGCCGTCAGCGCCACATCGGCGCGCAGCTTCTCGACCAACGCGCGGTTATGCGCGTCATTGGCCCGGTAAGCGTCGCTTTCGGGCTGGACCTGAGTGGGAAGGATGGGAGCGGTCATCTGGTGTTTTCCAGCGGTTCGGCGATCATACGGGCGACGGCATTGATCCAGGGCAGTGCGTCCTCGACATGACCCTGTACCAGTTCCGCCGGCTCTGGCAGGTCAAGGATCAGTCCGGCCCGCATCCTCAGGCTCTCGGGCATATCAGCGCGGCGGCTATACACCGGAGAGCCGCATCGCCCGCAAAAGGCGCGGAACTTGCCCGGCGTGCTTTCATATTCGCAAACGGAATCACGCGACAGCCAATGCACCTGTTCGGCCCCGACCGGCACCACCATGTGCAGAGCGCTGCCGATCGCGCGGCGGCATTGGGTGCAATGGCAAGCCTCTACGCGGTGATAGGGGGGCGACAGGCGATAGGCGGTATCGCCGCACAGGCACTGGCCCGGCAGGTCGGGGAGCGCATCCTCGTTCATATCGCCCCGATCAACTCCCGCCCGATCAGCATCCGGCGGATCTCGTTGGTGCCCGCCCCGATGTCGAGCAGCTTGGCGTCGCGCAGGAAACGTTCGACTGGCCAGTCCTTGGTATAGCCTGCGCCACCCAGCGCCTGCACCGCCTCCAGCGCGACCTTCACCGCATTTTCGCTCGCCAGCAAAATGGCGCCTGCCGCGTCGAAGCGCGTCGTCCGCCCCGCATCACAAGCCTTCGCCACGGCATAGACATAGGCGCGTGCGGAATTAAGCGCGACATACATGTCCGCGATCTTGGCCTGCATAAGCTGGAACGCGCCGATTGGCTGCCCGAACTGCTTGCGTTCGCGGACATAGGGCAGCACCACGTCGAGGCAGGCCTGCATGATGCCAAGCTGAATGCCCGACAGCACCGTCCGTTCATAATCCAGGCCGCTCATCAACACGCCGACGCCGCCATTTTCCGGCCCCATGACATTCTCTTCGGGCACTTCGCAATCGTCGAAGACCAGTTCGGCCGTCGGGCTGCCGCGCATCCCCATCTTGTCGATTTTCTGGCCAATCGAAAAGCCGGGCATGTCCTTTTCGATCAGGAAAGTGGAGATGCCGCGCGACCCCTCCCCCGTTTTCGCATAGACGACGAGCGTATCGGCATAGGCCGAATTGGTGATCCAGAATTTGGTGCCATTCAGGACATACCCGCCCTGCACACGCTCCGCGCGCAGTTTCATCGACACCACGTCGGAACCTGCGCCGACTTCGGACATCGCCAGGCTGCCGACATGCTCGCCCGAAATCAGCTTGGGAAGATATTTGGCCTTTTGCTGCGGATTGCCCCAGCGGGCGATCTGATTGACGCACAGGTTTGAATGCGCACCATAGCTGAGGCCGATAGAAGCAGAAGCGCGCGCGACTTCTTCGCACGCGATCACATGTTCCAGATAGCCCAGGCCCAACCCGCCATCCGCTTCGGCGACGGTGATGCCGTGAAGCCCCAACTCACCCATCGCCCGCCACAACTCGTTGCGGGGAAACCAGTCTTCGGCGTCGATGCGGGCGGCAAGCGGGGCGATCTTCTCGCTCGCAAAACGTTGCGTCGTCTCGCGAATCATGTCGGCTGTTTCGCCAAGCGCGAAATCGAAATCCATGGTGTTCAGGCCTCTCTGCTTTGACGCAGCGATACTGAACGTCGGGCCTGAATGGAAATCGAAATACGCGTTGGCGGCTGGCCGGGTGCTTCAGCCCTCCCCCGCACCGGCGCAAACCATGTGCGGGGGAGAACCGCCCTGGAAGATCAGAAGGAGGCTGAAATCGAGAAAACCGCACGCGATCCAGCGATGCTGGAACCATCCTTGGTCTGCGAGAAATTGGGCTGGAGATAGGCGGAACCGGCCTGGCTGATGTCGGTATCGACATAAGCGACACTCAACGTCAACGGCCCCAACGGGTAATCGATGCCCAGTGACCAGTCGGTATAGCTGCCGGTTGGGGTAACGCTGGTGCCGTTGGGCCCCAGGCCGGGATTGCCCCAGCTATGCCCCAGATGCGCCTTGGCGGTGGCGGGCGTCAGCGGCACGCCAATGCTCGCATCGCCCCAGACATAGGAGTTGTCCTGCGCCTGACCACGGCTTTCAGGCGTATTGGAAAAATTGCCGAGCGCGCGTTGCTTCGGCGCATAAGCGACCCCGGCCAGGGCGGAAATCGGCCCAAAGGTCGTGCTCAGCTTGACATAGGGTTCGCCGAAATCGGTCAGGCTGGCCCCGCCGGGATAATTATACCAGGTCAGGCCGACATCGACCGTTACCGGACCCACCGGCCGCTTGTAACCACCGATCAGATCGAGTTCGAGGTTGGCGCCGCCAAACGTTCCCCAACCCGCAAGGTTGGATGCCCAGATGCCGCCATACAGGCCGCTTTCGTGGGTAACGGTAATGCCGCCCTGGATGGCAAATTCATTGTCGCTTTGCGACACGCCGCGGAAGCGATAATCGCTCACCAGCGCGACCGACCCGTTAACGGTGATTGGCTTGGCCGGATCGGCATCCTCGGCAAAAGCGGGGGCAGCGGTTGCCGCACAGGCCAGCGCGGCGAGATAAAGATATTTCATGGGATTTCCCTTTTCAAACGTCGTTCACGGGAAGATCCACCTGCGCCCGGGACTGCCTGCACTCTCACCCTGGAGAAGGGAAAGGATGGGTGCCGGTCAGTCCCGGATACGATCGGGATACGCAGCCTGGGATGCCGCTTCATGTCCCGATCGTAACGAAAGGTTGCTGGAAAACCTTACGTCGCAATTCTGGCCAGCCGCCCTTCGGCGCCGATAACCGTAACGCTGCCGCCACCTGCCCGCCGCCGGACCAGCCATTCGCGGAACAACTCCGCGCAACTGTGATCCACGGCGGCCAATTCGCTCATGTGGACGGTGACGGGCTTGCCGGTGGGCACCCGGTCGAGCGCTTCGCTGAGTTTGGGGAGTTGGACGAAAGTCGCGGTTCCCGACAGGCTGAGCGCCGAGCGGTCGTGCGCCTCCTCCCGGTCGACGCCCAGCCGCAATCGATGCAGGTGCGGGACCACTTCGATCAGCGACAGACCGATGCCAACCAGCACGCCGGTCAGCAGATCCTCCGCGACCACGATCACCAGCGTCGTCGCCCAGATGACTGCGGGCAACACGCCGTGGTGGTGGAACAGCTCGCGTACATGGCCGATATTGACCAGCCGCCAGCCTGTGACGACCAGCACCGCGCCCAGCGCGGCCATCGGAATTTCCCGCAACAGCCAGGGAAGCAGCGCCACGAAACCGAGAATCCAGACGCCGTGGAGGATCGCCGACAAGCGAGTCACCGCGCCTGCCTGCACGTTGGCGGAGCTGCGCACGATGACGCCGGTCATCGGCAACGCACCGGCCGCGCCGCAAAGCAGATTGCCGACACCTTGTGCCCACAATTCCTTGTTGTAGTTGGTGCGCACCCCATCATGCATCTTGTCGACGGCCGCGGCCGATAGCAGCGTTTCAGCGCTGGCGATGAACGCGATGGCAAGCGCGACGACGATCACTGATGGATCAAGCCACTTGGCAAACATTCCCGCATCGGGCAGCGTGATCGCAGCAACAATCGATTCCGGCACGCTGACGCGCGTGACGTCTAGGCCGAGGGAATAAGCGGCAATCGTCCCGGCCATGACGCCGAGCAGCGCGCCCGGCACCTGCTTCAACGAGGCAGGCCGCAATTTTTCCCAACCGATCATCACCGAGATGGTGAGCAGCGCAACGCCCAAAGCGACCTCGGCGCCGCCCAGATTGGCCGCGCTCAGGCCAAGCAGGCGCCCGGGCATCGCCGCCAGGTTGGCGAGGCCACTCGACATCGGCTTGGCGTCGAACAGCACATGGAACTGGCCGACAACGATCAGGATACCGATACCCGCCAGCATCCCATGAACGACCGCGGGCGAAATCGCACGAAACCAGCCGCCAAGACGCAAAATACCTGCGACCAACTGGATCAATCCCGCCAGGACCAGGATCGGCCCCAGCGCCGACAGCCCCTTGTCACGGATCAGTTCAAAAACGATCACCGCCAAACCCGCCGCAGGGCCGCTGACCTGCAACGGCGAACCGGCCAGCGTACCCACGACGATGCCGCCGATGATGCCGGTTATCAGGCCCTTTTCAGGCGGCACGCCCGATGCGATCGCAATCCCCATGCACAATGGCATGGCCACGAGGAACACAACGATAGAGGCTGTGAAATCACGAACGACAAAGCCGCCCGACGCCTTTTCGCTGGTCATTCGGCTGCCTCCGCCCAGGGTTCGTCAAGCGCCAGTCGCTGTGTCGCGGACCAGGCGATGGGCAGCGGGCGATCATCACGAACCGGCAGGAAGCGCCCGGTCCCTCCATCCAGAGCCAGCACGGTGCCGGCGTGAATATCGACAAACCATCCGTGCAGCGAAATCCGCCCGCGCGCGAGGCCCGCCGCGACCGACGGATGCGTCCGCAGATGTGCGAGCTGTGCGACGACGTTCTCCATGCTCGCCGCGCGGACGCGGTCTGCCGGGGTCAAATCATTATACCCAATATCGACGACCGACTGAGCCGCGTGACTGTGGCGAAGCCAGGCCTGCACGTTGGGCATTCCTGCCATCATTTCGGGGTTCATCAGCGCTTTCATCGCGCCGCAATCCGAATGACCACAGACGATGATGTCGCGCACGCCAAGCGCCACAACCGCAAATTCCACGGTCGACGACACACCGCCGTTCTGCGTGGAAAATGGCGGGACGATGTTGCCCGCGTTGCGGCAAACGAACAGGTCTCCCGGTTCTGCCTGCATGATGAGTTCGGGCACGACGCGGCTGTCGGCGCAGGAAATCATCAATGCCTTGGGGCTCTGACCGTCCTTGGCAAGCTTCGCATACAGGTCGTTGCGGCTGGGGAAGACCAGCTTCTCGAATTCGAACACGCGCCCAATGACGTCGTTCACAGCAATGCTCCTCAGGATAGTTGCCTGAGGTATCTACGGCATGGAATTTTCCGCAGTGCAGCGCGGGTGTAAGGAAATGTTGCTGTCAGCCGCGCGGCAGGACGATGCGGGCACGCAGCCCGCCAAGAGGGCTGCCTTCGAGCGCGAACTCCCCGCCATGGACCGCCACGGCCCGCTGGACAATGGCAAGTCCCAATCCGAAACCCTGGGTATCGCGCGCCCGCGCCGGATCAAGGCGCACAAACGCCTCCAGCACCCGCGTCCGGTCCTCGAAGGGAATACCCGGACCATCGTCGTCGATGGTGATCGTCGCTGCATCCTCGTCGGCTTCAAGCTGAACCACGACGCGATTGCCATAATGGAGCGCGTTGTCGATCAGGTTGGTCAACGCCCGTTTCAGTGCGACCGGGCGTATCGGCAGTTCGCAGTGGTCCGGCCCGTCATAGCTGGCGGCTCGTTCCCGGTCGCTGGCATCGTCGACCAACGTCGCGCACATGACGGCGACATCGGTGGCGACAGGCTGTTCAATATCGGCCTCATCCTCGCCCGACAGATAGGCGAGCAACGAGGCGACCATCGCGTCCATCTCGCCCACGTCCTGCTGGATTGATTGGCGAAGTTCGGCGTCATCAATCGCGTCGGCACGCAGGCTGAGCCGCGCAAGCGGGGTACGGAAATCATGCCCCACCGCCGCCAAAGCCTGTGTGCGATCGACGATCAACCGGTGGATACGCGCCTGCATGGCGTTGAACGCAACGATGACGTGGCGCACTTCGCTCGGGCCGCGTTCGGGAACAGGGTCCACCACGCCATGCCCGACGCGGTCGGCAGCGCGCGCCAGTTCACGCATCGGGCCCAGGGTCTGGCGCAACAGCAATCCGCCGATCAGGATCAATGCCACCGCTGGCGTCAACGCCAACAGCACCCGACTGAACGCCAGATCGAGTTGCTGCACGGGCTGGCGCGTGCGGAAAGTGATCCAGCTCGCGTCGTTGAGCTTGAGCGCGCCGGAGATGAAGCCTTCGGGGCCCGGCGAAGTCAGGCGCAACCGCAAGTCACGACTGACGATGTCCGGTTGCCATTCCAGCACTTGCTGCGTCAGTCGATCGAGCGACGGGGATATCGCCGATACCCTGGGCGGCGTCGTACTCCAGCCGATCGCATAACGTTCGGTGGTCAACTCATCGGCCATTTGCGGCCGATCCGCAGGAGGCGCTTCCTCGATCAATCTGCTGGCGATGACGAGATGCTCGGCCAGACGATGCGCCTCGTCCTGACGCACCGAAAACTGGCTGGCCCGTTCGTACAGCAATGTGCTGGCCCCATATTCGACCAACACCGCCAGCAACAATATGGCAAAGACCCGGCCGATCAGGCCAAGCGGCAAGTGCGGGAGCAGCCTCAACGGCGCTCCACCGGCACATTGAGCATATAGCCGACGCCGCGCACGGTAATGATTGGCGCCGGATGGCCCGCGCTCGACAATTTGCGCCGCAAACGGCTGACCAGCACATCGACGCTGCGATCCGAACTGTCGCCAAGCCGGGTGCGTGACAATTCGATCAGCCGTTCGCGCGCAATCACGCGCTGGGCATTGTCGCAAAAGCTGACGAGCAGATCGAATTCGGCGCCCGTCAGATCGACGCCCGCACCGGTCGGCGACAACAATTCACGGCGTGGCAGGTTGACGGTCCAGCCATCGAAGGTCAGCTCGCCGCGATCGCGTTCAGCCGGCGCGCGCTCGATCGAATGGCGACGCAGCACCGCCCTTATCCGGGCGATCAGTTCACGCGCACCAAACGGTTTGGCGAGATAATCATCGGCGCCAAGCTCCAGCCCAACCACCCGATCAGTCTCGCTGCCCCTTGCGGAAATGAAGATGATCGGCACGTTGCTGGTCCGGCGCAATTCACGGCACAGGTCGATGCCGCTGGTGCCTGGCAGCATCACGTCGAGCAGGACAAGGTCAACCGGCCCTTGCTCGAATGCGCGCCACATTTCCGGCGCGGTCGCGGCGGGGCGGACATTGTAGCCATTTTCCTGCAGCGCGCGCATCGTCAGTGTCCGCAGCGGCGGATCGTCTTCGACAAGGATGATGTTGGGCGCGGTCATCGGACGATTTCGGTCTTGGCCATGTCGCGGACTTAGTGCCGCGCCGCCGCCGCCTCAAGGCCGCACCGGCATCTCAGCAATAATTCGTCACACACACGACACTGACTGGCGATGATCCGGCAATACTTCCTTACGAAGCGGCAAAATCATTGCCTGTCGAACCCGCTATATCGGTCAATGATCGACGAGGAGTTTGATACATGAAGTCCGTTTTGTTCATTGTCGCTGCCGCGCTCGCGCTGCCGCTTCCTGCTGCTGCCCAGTCGTTGAACGATACCCATGAACTGGCGTGGCATCCCGCCGGCAAGGCGCCCCATGCGTACTACCGCGAGCGCAATCGCGCCGAATGCACGCCCACGGCTGGCCATCATCAGGCTGGCAAATCGCTGATGGTCGCGCGCGCGCAATGCCTGGCCGCGAAGCGCAAACCGGCGACACCAGCGTTTGCGGCAACCTCGCCAGCCCCCGCGGCGACCCAAGCCGTCGTCGCCGACTGATCGCTGCACCCCGACCACCGCCGCTGAAAGGCCGGGGAGCGCCGTAAATATAGTCCAATTTCATCACCAGACTTTCCGATCAGGGCTGGTCTGCGTCGCGGCGGCGCGGCAATATGGCCGGGCCCGATGGTGGTTGGGACTATGCCAAGGTCGATCCCGCCTCGCGTAAATTATACGTCGCGCGCGGCACGGAAGTCACGGTGATTGACCTTGCCAACGGCGATCGGACGACGACTCTGGGTCCGGTGGTACGTGGCCATGCGGTCGTCCCGGTGCCGGGCGGCAAGTTGCTGTTGGTCACCAGCGGCCGAGACGATAGCGTAAGGTTGTTCGACATCGCCCTGGGGCTAGAAGCTGCCAAGATCGCCGTCGGTGCGAATCCGGATGCGGCCTATATCGACGCGGCGTCGGGTCACGCGATCGTGATGAACGCGAAGGACGGCACGGTATCCGTCATCGACATCACCAAGCGATCGGTCGTGAAGACGATCCGTTTGAAAGCCGGGCTGGAATATGCGCTGACTGGCCCAGCCGACACATTGTTCGTCAACAATGAAGACGCCAATGAGGTTGAAACCGCCAATCTGGCAACCGGCAAAGCCGGACCAGCGATTGCATTGACGGGATGTTCCGAGCCATCGGGACTGGGTTTCGACGCGAAAACCGGGTTGATCATCAGTGCCTGCGCCAATGGCAAGGCGGCAATCGTCAATGCCCGCACGATGAAACTCATCAAGCTGATCGATATCGGCCAGGGCCCCGATGCGGTAATCGTGGATGAAGCACGCCGAACCGCCTTCATTCCGTGCGGTCGTGACGGCACGCTCGCCGTCATTGCGCTTGATGGGAAAAATGGTCCAGCGGTGGTCGAAACGGTGAAGACCGGCACCGGCGCGCGTACCGGCGCCCTCGATACCAGCGATGGCTCGCTCTATCTTCCGACCGCCGAATTCAGCTCCCCTGCGTCAACCGACGGGCGACCGGCCGTGGTTCCCGGCAGCTTCCACGTGCTGGTCGTCAGCCACCGATAATCGGGGGCTGGTGCGCGGTACGATGTCCTCCTGCCCACCGCCGCGCAAGCGACGATGGCAATTTCGCCAGCGCGCCTTTACCACCGCCCTTCCTGGGGGAACGGATATGGCAACGGCAATCGCCAAGATGCGAAAGGCGCGATCGGTGGCTTGGCTGTTACCGATGCTGGGCGGCTGTATGCATTATCAGCCGCAGCCCGCCGCACCCGCCACGGTTCTCGACACGCGTGACCAGCGTGATATCGATCCCAACCTGCTTGCAAAGCGGATCGCAGCATTGGCACCCAAAGCTGCCGGTCGGGCCGTCACCTGGGACCGGCTGGACCTGTTTGCCGCCGCAACGCTCTACAATCCCGAGATCAGGAGCGCCCGGGCCGCATTGGCCACCGCCGCCGCCAACGCCCGCGCCGCGCGTGCCGCAACCGGCCCAAACCTGACGCTGACCAGCGAATATGCCCGTGACCCGGCGGCAAGTTCTCGCTGGCTGGTCGGTGGACTGATCGACATTCCAATAGACGCCGGTGGTCGACGACGATCGCGGCTGGAGGTTGCGGACATCGCCACGCTGGGCGCTCAATATGACCTTGCCGAAACGGTCTGGACAGTGCGCATGGCGATTTGCCGGGCGCTCGCCGCTCAATTCATCGCCCAAAGGCAAGTCGCCATCCTGACCACATTGGAAGCGATACGCGCGCGCCAGCTGGAGTCGGCCGAACGGCGATTGGCGGCCGGCGAAATCGCACGCGGTGACGTCGAACGCGTGCGCAACGATGGTGCTGACATTGCGCGACGGCTGAACGATGCACAGGCGACTGGCAGAACCGCGCGCCAGGCGTTGGCAGCGGCCATCGGCTTGCCCGAAAGCGCCCTCGCCGACATAACGCCGACCTGGGACAAATTCGACGCGGCCGCGCCCGACCCCACCCTGTCGATCGACGCCGAGCACCGTCGCGCCGCCATCCTGGCGCGAGCCGATATCCTCCACGCGCTGGGCAATTATCAAAGTGCCGAGGCCGAATTGCGTGGTGAAGTGGCGAAGCAATATCCGGCCATCACGCTGTCGCCCGGTTACACCTGGGAACGGGGGCTGGTGAAAATTCCCTTTTCGCTCGGCCTGGTCCTGCCGCCGCTTGACCTGAACCGCCGCGCCATTCTCGCAGCCGAAACGAAACGTGCCGAAGCCGGTGCACGCATGGAAGCCGCCATCGCGGGCGCTGCCGCCGCGATTGACACCGCCATGGTTGAAACCCGCGCGTCCCGTGCCGCCCTCGCCCGGATACGCGACCATGAACGGCCCATTGCAGAACGGCTTGCCGCCCAGGCCGATCTCGCGTTGAAGGCAGGGACTATCGACCGGGTCGACTGGGCCGCCGCTCAGGCCGGAGTCAGCCTGGCGGAACTTGCGGAAATAGACGCGCTTGCCCGTATTCACGCCGCCGACGCGGCATTGGAAGATGCGGCGCGTAGCCCGCTGGAAGGCCCGGAAACGATGACCGAGGACAAACGGGACATGGCTAAATGAGCGCGCGCGACGCGATCGGCTGGGGGGCGCTCGGCGCGGGTGCCTGCGCGGCGCTGGTGCTGGCGATCGGCCATTTCGGTGCCTCCGCCGACGCTGACAGGGCGGAAGAAGCACCCGCCGAAACAACAGCCGCTGCCGCCAAATCCGGGCAAGTGAACGCCGACAAGGCATTTCAGGCACGCATCGGCCTGAAAGTCGTCGTCGCCACGTCCGCAACCACAAGCGACCTTGCGCGCGGCTTCGCGCGTGGGCTCGATTCGGGTCCGCTTGCCGCGATCGAAGCCGAAATCGCGACGGCAAAAGGCGCGGCTCAGGCCTCCGCTGCCGAAGCGGCCCGGCTTGTCGCGCTCGCCGCTGCCGATGAAAGCGCGTCACGCCAATCGGTCGAGGCGGCCCGCGCCATCGCAATTGCCGATGCCGCCCGTGTCCGGCTGGCCGAACAACGCATTGCGCTGGAATATGGCATTGGCCTGGCCAGGCTGGGCGAAAATGGTCGCCATGCGCTGTTGGCAGCCATCGCCAACGGCACAGCCTCGCTCGTCCGTGTCGATATTCCCGGCGCCTCCACCCGAAACGCAAGGTTGACGGAGGGCGGTGCGCGAATCGAATTGCTCGGACCAGCCGCCGCAGCCGATGCAAAGCTGCAGACGCCGGGGATGATCGGCATCGTGCGCGGCGATGCGGCTCGCCGCCTGAACAACGGCCTTGCGGTGGAGGTTGTCGCCGACGGATCTGGCGTGACCGACGGTATCGCCATCCCTGCCGACGCGGTTGTTCGTTGGCACGACGGGCTTTGGGTTTATCGCCAGACAGGCGCCGAGACATTCGAGCGCGTCGAACTTGCCGATGCGCGGCCAATCGACAACCGGTGGTTCGTGCCCGCCGGACTTGCCGCCGGTGACCGGGTGGTGGTGGACGGGGCTGGAACCTTGCTCGCACTCGACCGTGCGGGCGACGTTACCGAAGGCGGCGATGACTGATCCATGCTGACCCGCATTGTCCGCACCAGCCTGCTGCACCCGCGCCTGGTTCTTGCCGCGGCGCTTTTGCTGCTGGGTCTGGGTATCGCAACCGTGCGCGACGCGCGGTATGATGTGTTCCCGGAATTCGTGCCTGCCCAGGCATCGCTCCAGACCGAAGCGCCGGGCATGTCGCCTGCGCAGGTCGAATCGCTCGTCACCCGGCCGCTCGAACAAGTCATCAACGGCGCCAACGGGGTTTCCAGCATCCGGTCGGAATCGATCCAGGGCCTGTCAGTCATCGACATCGGCTTTATCGAAGGCAGCGATCCGTATCGCGCGCGCCAGATCGTTGCTGAAGCCATTGCCGAAGTCACCACCCAATTGCCCAAGGGCGTTCAGCCGCCGCAACTCAGCCCCCTCACCTCATCGACGCTGGATCTGCTGAAGATCGGGTTGGTGGGAGGCAAAAGCCCGATGGAACTGCGCGATCTGGCCCAATGGACCATCCGTCCCCGCCTTCTCTCCGTGCGTGGCGTCGCTCGTGCCAGCCTGTACGGAGGCGAGGTGCGTCGGATCGAAATCCGCGCGCGCCCGGCCGCGATGATCGCGCGCGGCATCGCCATCGGCGATCTGGAGGCCGCTGTCCGGGGCGTCACCGAGCCACGCGGCGGCGGCTATGCCGAAACCGCCAACCAGCGGATCATCGTCGAACCGTCCAGCGGCACCGCGACAATCGCCAATATCGCTGCTGCCCCGATACCACTTGGCAATGGCGTGTCGGCGCGAGTTGGCGACGTGGCTGATGTCGTCGATGCCGCCACCCCCAAATTCGGCGACGCCGTTATCATGGGCAGGCCCGGCGTGTTGATTTCGCTGTCCAGCCAGTACGGCGCGAACACGCTGGAAACCACCCGCCGGGTGGAAGCCGCGATGGCCGAACTGATGCCCGCGATCAAGAAACAAGGCGTCACCGTCTATCCCGCATTGCACCGGCCCGCGAATTTCATCGAAACCGCGCTGGCGGGCATTCAGCGCGACCTGCTGGTCGGGGCGGTGCTGATCGCATTCGTCCTGCTCGTCTTCCTGCGCGATGTGCGTGTGGCGGTCATCGTCTTCACCTCCATCCCGCTGTCTCTTCTCGCAGCACTCATCGTCCTTGATCGAAGCGGACAAACGATCAACACGATGACGCTGGGCGGCCTGGCCGTTGCCCTGGGCGTGGTGATCGACGACGCGATCGTCGACATTGAAAACATCGTCCGCCGATTGCGCGAATCCACCGATGGCGCATCGCGCATCGCCATCATCCAGGCCGCTTCGGTCGAGGTAAGGGCGCCGGTCGTCTATGCCACTTATGTACTGATAGCGGCCGTCGTGCCGATCATCTTCCTGACCGGCCTGCAAGGCGCATTCTTCGCACCGCTCGCGTGGTCATTCCTGCTGGCGACGCTTGCCTCGCTGATCGTGGCGATGACGGTGGTCCCCGCCCTGTCGCTGCTGCTGCTCGGCAAGGTGGCGCTCCACCCCGAACCGACTTTCGTGACACGGGTGAAAAACGGCCACGCCCGGTTGCTCGCTCGCATCATTCACCGCCCGCGCGGCGTGATTGTCGCCACCGTGCTGACTGCAGCAGGGGTTTCGCTGCTGTTGGCCAGTTTCGGCAGCGAACTGCTGCCTTCGTTCCGCGAACGCCATTATGTCGTTCAGATCAATGGCCCCTATGGCGCGTCGTTGCCCTGGATGCGCGCGATCGGCGCGCGGATATCGCGCGAAATCCTCGCCATGCCCGAGGTAGCGACTGCAGAGCAGCAAATCGGCCGCGCCGAAGCGGCCGAAGACACCTGGCCACCCAGCAAGAGCGAGATCCATGTTCGGCTGAAAGCCGTTGGCGGCGATGGTGAGGATCGCGTGCAGGCCGGTATCCGGGCAATCCTGGCCCATTATCCGATGATGCATGGTGAGGTCGTGACTTTCCTTGGCGACCGGATATCCGAATCACTGTCGGGCGAGACGGCAAAGGTCGCCATCAACATCCACGGACCGGACCTCGATGCGCTGGATCGCACAGCCGCCGGCGTGGCGCGCGTGCTCGCCACCGTGCCCGGTGCCGCCGATGTTCAGGTGAAATCAGAACCCGGCGCGCCGACCCTGGACATCACGCTCGACGCCAATCGGCTTGCCGCCCACGGACTGGCGAGCACCGATGCCTATGACGCGATAGAGGCAGCCTTCCAGGGCCGCGTCATTTCCCAGATCACCGAGGCAAGTCGCGTGACCGATGTCGCCCTGACGCTGCCCGCCGGGCACGAGCCAGAGGCTGTCGGGCAATTGCTGGTGCGCAGCGCGGATGGCACGACGGTGCCGCTGTCCGATGTTGCAGCGATTCATATCGGTGAAGGCCGCACGACAATTGCGCATGAAGCCGGGCAGCGGCGTCAGGTCGTCACCGCCAATCCCACCGGCAACGACATTGCGGGTTTTGTCGCCAGCGCAAGAGCGGCAATTGATCGGCAGGTCAAACTGCCGCCAGGGGTTTATCTGAACTATGCCGGCGTGGCCAATGCGCAAGCCGCCGCGACTCAGCAAGTCCTGATCAATGTCGGCGCGGCATCGATTGCCATCATTGCACTTCTGATCCTCGCCTTTGGCGGTGGGCGACCCGCGGCGCTGATTTTGGCGACAACCCCCTTCGCCTTGGCAGGCGGCGTGATTGCGGTGGCCGTGACGGGGGGCATCCTGTCGCTTGGCGCCTTGGTTGGCTTTGTCACGTTGTTCGGCATCGCCGCACGCAACGCAATCCTCCTGATCGCGCATGTCGATCACCTGATCGAACATGAACACGCGGAAGCTGGATTGGAAACGGTGTTGCGCGCAGCCCGCGAACGCCTGACGCCGATTCTGATCACCGCGCTTGTCGCTGGCCTGGGATTGGCGCCGCTGGCGTTTGAAGCGGGCCAGGCAGGGCGAGAGGTTCAAGGGCCGATGGCGGCCGTCATCCTTGGCGGGCTCATCAGTTCGACCGCGATGAGCCTGGTGCTGCTACCCGCGCTGATCCTCGCCTATCGCTGGCCCACCGGGCGAACAAACGGGGTTGCGTGAGGCTGATCCAGCAGCCTGCGGTGGAATAATGGTGGCGGGCCACGCCCGATGAAGATGAGCACTACGTCTACGCTATAGCACTCTAATGCCGCAATGCGCTCGCGGGCGTTCGGCGGAGATCGAGGGCTTTGGCGTAGCAACGGGTGGCCATGTCGCACTATCGGCGGGATGCCGGCCATGCGGTGGAGGTATGGCGCAGAGGGATCGCGGAGCTTCGGATCGCGCGCCTGTCCAGCGTTGTCCCGCTAACGGGTTCGAGGGACGTGGGTACAGGAATGGGTGGCTTTTTTAACCGTCTTGGGCTACTGCTTTACAAGCCTATATCGGGTGTTAGGCGCTTGACGCACATTCAAGTAGAGCGAGGCCGAATCGAAGAAAGGAGGCGAGCATGTCCACGAAGCATTTTCTTGCCCTCCTAAATTCGCACATCGATGGGGATGAGGACCAGTTCCTCTCCATAGCTCTTCAGGTGGCCGCTCAGGAAGCTCGTCAGGGACGCACCGACGAGGCCGACAAATTGAAGCGTCTTGTTCAGAAAGCCCGCGATCAGCACCGGGTCGGGAAGCCGGCCGGCGGGCAAACGCCGATCCCGTTGGCGCGGCCGCGTGGCGAACTCCAGGGACTGGTCGAGAGCGCCTATCCGAAGGTCACGCTGTCGAGCATGGTGCTGTCGGATGACATCGACAAACGCCTCGCGCGTATCCTACGGCAGCAGCAGGAGCGCGTAACCCTGCGCGAACATGGTCAGACGCCGGCGACCCACATGCTGCTCGTCGGTCCGCCTGGAACCGGGAAGACCATGACGGCTTCGGCATTGGCTGGTGAACTGCGCCTTCCGCTCTTCACTGTTCGCCTGGAGGCTTTGTTCAGCCGGTTTTTCGGTGAGACGGCTGGCAAGATGCGCCTGCTGTTCGACCAAATCGCCCAGACGCGGGGCGTCTATCTGCTCGATGAGTTCGACGCGATCGGTGCTCGCCGGGGCGATCCCAACGATGTGGGGGAAATTCGTCGTGTGCTGAATTCCGTTTTGGCGTTCATGGAAGAACCGAATTCCACCGACAGTCTCGTGCTGGCCGCGACAAATCATGTGGAAATTCTGGATGAGGCTCTGGCTCGGCGATTCGACGAAGTAATCGAATACACGCTACCTGATGTTGTCTCCGCTAGGGCCATCGTCGAGCGCCGCCTTGGGAAATTCAAGTTCGCAGCCAAATCATGGGCGTCGCTTGACGCCGTGCTGGAAGGCCTCAGTCAGGGTGAACTGGTAAGGGCGGCGGATGCCGTCGTCAAAGATGCCATTCTTGAGGGCGCGTCCAAGGCCTCGCCCGATGCGCTCCGTGGCGCCTTAGAGAACCGCCAGACGCTGAAGGGAAAGTTCCGTCGTCAATCCGGCCGGTAGGCAGGCTCCACCGTTCGGATCAAACGGAACGCGCATGAACAAGTAGGGACATATGGCGGAGCCTGATAATCACGACACGAGAGACCGTCCGCATATCCCGATCGATCTCTTCCGTGAGACAGCGGCCTATACGTATCCGGCACGCAATCAAGATCGTAAGCCGCTTCGCGGTGACTATGCTGCGCACGCCGTTCGGCTTCTCGATCAGCTCGGCGCTGCTCTGGGCGACATGCCACAGGCGGGCGCGGATTCCCGTCTTTCTGTGCAGGGTTTGAAGCCAGGAACGATTGTCGAGATTACGACGCTTCCGCCGGCCGAAGACTCCCGTACCAAGGCCGTCAAAATTCCAACGGCGCTGGAGTTTCCTACGCAAGACGTGATCGTGCTTCGCTCCGAACGGAACGATGACCGCACGGAAAGCGCCTTGCTCTTCGTTCCCGACGATGCGCGAAACTTTCTGCAAGGCCGGATCGTGGACTACGGTCGTGATCCGGGCAATCAACGCCGCCCCGATGTCGAACGCTTCGAGGTGGTCGAGGAAGTCCGCGCAGTGGATAGCGGTTCGCTATTCACGGGCGAGGTGGACCTGACGGCACCGGACATCCTGTGGTGGGAACTTTGGGTTCGCGAACCGGTCGCATTGGCAGATCGCATCGCGGGTGCCGCGCGCGCTGCCAACGTCGATGTCCATGGCGATCGCCTGCTTTTCCCTGACACCACTGTGCTCTTCCTTCACGCCTCCTCCGCGAACGTCTTGGCCTTTGCGACGAGGGTGCCGGGCGCGATCACGGAAATCCGCCGCGCGACGGGAACGATCGAACCGTTCCTTGATCGTGGTGCGACGGGCCTTGGCCAACACGATTGGGTCGATGAACTTGCCCAACGTGTTGAAGAACCGGCGGCAGGTACGCCCGTTGTCTGCACGCTCGACACCGGCATTGCCGCCGCCCATCCCTTGATCGCACCGGGTCTTCGCGGCGCATGGGCCTATGATGCGGCATGGGGCGCGGACGACGATCAGCCGAATGGCGGCCACGGCACACCGCTTGCGGGCCTCGTCCTCTATGGCGATCTCGAATTATTCATGAACGACACACGCCCGGTTGTGCTGACACATGGCGTCCAGTCGATGAAGCTGCTGCCGCCGCACGGCTTTCCAGCTACCAAGCCACCCAGTTACGGTGTCGTGACGCAAGGTGCAGTCGGCTTGGTCGAAATCGAAAGCCCGGATGCGCTGCGTAGTTTCTGTATCGCGACCTCCGCGACAGATTTTCCTCCGAGCCGGCCATCGACGTGGAGCGGTGCGATCGACCAGATTGCCGCCGGCGCCATGCCTGGCGACACGGACGATAAGGTGCCCGCGACCGAGCGGCCGAAGCGCTTGCTTGTCGTGGCTACCGGTAATGTGTCTGGCGGGATGGCAATAAATGTTCTGCCGTCCCAGCCGCTGGAAGATCCTGCGCAGAGCTGGAACGCGCTGACCATCGGTGGTTTCACCCGAAAGGAGCAATCACCAGCACCACCCCCGGTGCTGAGTGCGGCCGTCCCGGCCAATCATCGCAGTCCATTCAGCCGCGGATCGCAATCCCTTCCCGACGATCTGACGCCCATCAAGCCCGAAGTCCTGTTTGAGGCCGGCAACATGATGTCCGATGCCACAGGCTTTTGTGGCTGGGACCCGTCGGTGTCACTCCTCTCGGTGGGGTCGGATGTCGCCACGGAACCGCTGGTTCCATTCTGGGCAACCAGCGCCGCGGCAGGCATGGCGGGTAACTTTGTAGGACGCTTGCAGGCAGCACGACCCGATCTTTGGCCGGAAACGCACCGTGGGTTGACGGTGGATTCGGCGCGCTGGCCGGAACCGATCCGCAAGAAGTTCATCGGACGCGGCACCCATTGGAAAACAGGTTCCAAGGCACAGAAGCAGCAGCATCTTCGCGAGTTCGGTTACGGCGTGCCCGACATCGAGCGCGCGATCCTCTCAGCACAGAACGACGCGACTTTGGTCGCTCAAGCCGAGATACAGCCTTTTGCCATCGGCGCGGACGGCAGGACCGGCGTGTTCAACGAGATGCACTTTTATGATTTGCCATGGCCAAGGGCCGCGCTGGAGGAACTCGAAAACGAAATCGTCACGATGAAGGTCACGCTCTCCTACTTCATCGAGCCGAACCTGACCGGCAAGGCCGCGACCAGGCCAGATACCTATCGTTCATTCGGTCTCCGCTTCGATATGAAGAAACGCACCGAGACGGACGCCCGCTTCCGAAGCCGTATTTCCGCCAGTCAGACGAAGGACGGCACGGAAGCCGATGGCGAGACAAGTTGCTGGCTGCTGGGGCCGAAGGCCGTGCAAGCCGGTTCCTTACATTGCGATCTCTGGCGCGGGCGAGCGATCGACCTGGCCGGACATGACGCCATCGCCGTCTATCCCGTCGGCGGTTGGTGGAAGTCGCACGCGGGACAGAAGCGCATCGCCGACAAGGCACGCCATGCGCTGGTGATTTCAATTTCCGCGCCGGGACATAGTGTCGATCTCTATTCGGAGATCACCGCGCTGGTCGAGGCAAAGGAGATCGAAGTGCTACTGGGCTAGCTCACCACTGCCACTAATTCCAGGGTGGCGGTTAGGGTGTGGCACTCTGCGCGAGTTTCGTAATTAAACACTTTCGACTTGGCTTAAATAACAGATGGATTCAGGTAAGCGCACTTAAATAAGGGCCATACCACCATGGGCGGGTACACACAGCGGGTCCGAGACAGTATTCTTCCGCTTTCAGTGGCCGGAACCTTGCCGGCCGCCTTTGGTGAATGGTCCTTTAGCGAGAATACGGTCGATCACGAACAGCCCATCGAAACCTGCGAACTCTGCGGCCAGCAGGATCTTCGCTACCATTTCGAGATCGCCAATCAATACACCGACGCGACGCTCTGGGTCGGCTCCCACTGCATACTCCAGTTCGACGTGGCGGTCCTTGAGAAGGGCCGGCGTCTGTCGCCGGCAGATGCGAAACGGCACCTCGCCAAGCTGACCCAGCAGATGCAGTTGGAATCCTGCATCCGCACCCTTGAGCAGCTAGCGGCGAAGGAGAGCAACCCCATCCTGTCCGGCGCGCTCGACTACTATCGCAAGAACAAGAAGCTCACTCCCAAATATGCCGCCGTCGTTTTCTGGAAGCTCCAGGCTTTCAACGTCGATCATCACCCGTCGTTCTTTCAGGTCGAGCTTCGTCGCGCTCAGCACGTCGAGGATCTCCGACAGATGCAGACCGCGCGCGTCCATCGCTTCTGGAGCGCATTGACGACGGCGCAGCGTCGCAAGGCCGTGGAACTGGGCCACTCGCCGCCACAGGGATAAGCGGCGATCAGGATACACGGTTCTCCGGTTTCCCGGCTTTGCACATCCTGATCCGGTCCTCGTGCCCAGCTCACGCCGGGTGGGTTGCTTGGGGGCGCCGCCCCCTGGCGCGGGCAAGGGTAAAGCGCCGGCAAGCCGGCGCCGGCCGGGGTGGTCTCCCCGACCTTCCGCGCGGATACGATATTCAGCACATCCGTCATGACGGATATCCGCTTGTGCAGGCCGGGTGATCCCCCTCCACCCCGGCCGCCCTGGCCCTTGCACCCCCCGGTCTCGCCGACGGGCAGGGTTTCAGCGCGGCGCTTCGCTGCGCGAAACCCAAGCCCATAGGAGAAAGACCATGACCACCACTACCACTGACACCACTGCCACACCCGTTGCCGTGACCGGCGCGGAGGTGTTCATCCCGCTCAGCAAGCTCAAGAAGCATCCCAACAACGCCCGCAAGACGCCGCACAGCGAGGCGTCGATCGAGGCGAAGGCGGCGAGCATTCACGCCAAAGGCATCCTGCAAAACCTCGTGGTGGAGCCGGAGATTGATGCGGACGGGGCCGCGACCGGCTTCTATCTTGTCAGCATCGGTGAAGGCCGCAGGCTGGCGCAGTTGCTGCGCGTGAAGCGCAAGCAGATCAAGAAGACGGAAGCCATCCGCTGCGTCATCGACACCGTGAACGACGCCAGCGAAATCAGTCTGGACGAGAATGTCACCCGCGAAGACCTCTCGCCCGCCGACCAGTTCGAGCGCTTCCGCGAGCTTGCCGAAACGCGCGGTTGGGGCGCGGAGGAAATCGCCGCCCGGTTCGGCGTGACGGCGCATGTCGTGCGCCAGCGTATGCGCCTTGGCGCTGTCAGCCCGAAGCTGATGCAGGTCTATCGTGACGGTGGACTGACGTTGGAGCAGTTGATGGCCTTCGCCATCGTGGACGATCCGGCCCGGCAGGAACAGGTCTATGAAAACCTGTCGTGGAACAAGGACGCTTCGACCATCCGCCGCGACCTGACCCGGATGCACATCGCGGCGACGGATCGGCGGGCGGTCTTCGTCGGCGCGGAAGCCTATACCGAGGCGGGCGGCGTGATCCTGCGCGACCTGTTCACCGAGGATCGCGGCGGCTTCTATGAGGACGCGGCACTTCTGGACCGGCTTGTCATCGAGAAGCTGGATGGGATCGCGGAGAGTGTGAAGGCCGAAGAAGGCTGGAAATGGGCTGCTGTCCATATCGACTACCCGCACGGCAACGGCCTGCGCCGCACCTATCCGCATCCGGTGGCGCTGGCCGAGGAAGACGAGGCCGCCTATACCGCCGCGCAGGGCGAATATGACGCACTGACCGAGCAGTATGACAGCGCCGAGGAACTGCCCGA
The DNA here is from genome assembly GCA_041659385.1 of Sphingomonas sp. Classification (GTDB taxonomy): domain Bacteria; phylum Pseudomonadota; class Alphaproteobacteria; order Sphingomonadales; family Sphingomonadaceae; genus Sphingomonas. The sequence goes on along the minus strand of JBAZYJ010000020.1, from coordinate 1,283 downwards.
GGATGTGGACCAGCGTTTCGGGGAGCTTGAAGCCGAGATCGAGCGCATCGACGCCTTGCGGCACGCCTATGATGCCGACGAGATCGCCCGTGGCGGTGTGTTCGTCATCCTCTCCCACGATGGGGAAGTCCGCATCGAACGCGGCTTCATCAGGGCCGAGGATGAGCAGCCGGAACCCGAAGAAAATGCGGACGGCGAAGGCGGCGGCATGATCGACGGCGTTCGCGTCAACGGCGACGGCGAGATCATCGAAGACGGCGACCGGGACGAGGACGGCAATGCCGCTTCCGCGCTCGAGACGGAGGACGATGACGCCGGGGATGCGGGCAAGCCGCTGTCGGACCTTCTCATCCGCGACCTGACCTCGCACCGGACGCTGGGCCTTCGCCTTGCGCTGGGCGAGCAGCCGGACATGGCGTTGATCGCCGTCACCCATGCGCTGGCGGCGCAGACCTTCTATCGCGGGGCGGACGCCGCCTGCCTCGAAATCCGCCCGACCAGCAGCTATCTGGAATCCCACGCGGATGGCATCGAGGATACGGCGGCGGGCAAGGCGCTGGCGGATCGTCATGCCGGATGGGCGGCGGACATGCCGCGCGACGTGGCCGACCTGTGGGGCTTCGTTACCGGTCTGGACCATGCCAGCGTCATGGCGCTGTTCGCCCATTGCGCCTCGCTCACCGTCAATGCCGTGAAGCAGCCTTGGGAGCGCAAGCCCCACGCCCATGCGACGGCGGACAAGCTCGCGACGGCGGTGGCGCTCGACATGACGGCGCACTGGACGCCGACCGTGCGGGCCTATCTCGGTCGCGTCACCAAGGCGCACATCCTCGCCGCCGTGCGGGAAGCCGTCAGCGATGCGGCGGTGGAGCGGATCGCGGGCTTGAAGAAGACGGACATGGCGGAGGCTGCCGAGCAACTTCTGGCCGGAACCGGCTGGCTTCCCGTCGCCCTGCGCACGGCGCGGCCCGCGTGGCTGGACCAGCAGCAGCAAGGTGACGCCTTCCAGATCGCCGCCGAGTGAGGATCGGGCCGGGATCGCACCATCGTGCCGGAGAAGTTGATCGGCTTCATGCGCCAGCAGCGCCGCATCGTCGATCTCGATGAAGTCGTGCTGTGCGTGGACCAGTCGGGATCGATGGCGCCTTCGGTTGTCTAGAGCGTTTTTCGATCATTCAGGGTCATATCCGCACGAGCTAAAGTAGTTGGCACATTCTGTTGGCTGGAAGATGCTGACGAGTTTGCCGATCAGATCCCACAGGCTGCTGACGGTCCGCTCTTCG
>JBAZYJ010000019.1:0-65768 GCA_041659385.1 Sphingomonas sp. | reverse complement strand
CGCCTGCCTGGCTTGATGCGCGGGTGGCGATTTCGGCGGCGGCTTCAACTTCGCTGCGCGCATCCTCGATCGCGCGGATCAGGCCCGCGGCAGTCTCCGCCGCTTCGCGCATCGCCACTGCCGATTGTTCGGCGGCGGTTGCGACCTGCGATGTCCGCCCCAACGTGCCCCATGCCGCTTGCGACGTGCTTCTGGCCTGGACGCGCAGCCGGTTGCCCAGCGCCGCGGTGTCGTCGATCGATGCGCTGATATTCTGGCGGAATTGTTCGGATTGGGCGCGCCGATGGTCGCGTTCCGTCGCGGCATCGGTGCCGCTGAAATACGAGACCATGATATCGGCTTCGACCAGCGCCAGCCGGTGCAGCACGTCGCTCAAATCGCGCAGCCGCACCTGATCGCCTTCGAGCTTCTGCTCCATAACCCCCAGCATGGTCGAATGAACAAACGCCGTCGAGCACAGCAGGGTCTGCAAGGGCACATGCACCGCGCGCGCTTCGGCGGCATGTCGGCGTGCCGCCTTCGCCCATGCGTTGTCGAGCGGGTGCTTATACTTCAATTCCAGGTATCGGGCGTGCCGAGTCGCCCGTTCCTGCGACATTTCCGGGGTCATCTGGTCCCGGATATGCGCCGTTTCCGGCATCGACAGAAAATGCGACCAGAACGAACGGGCGATGTGATCGGCCTCGTCCTTTATCAGGTCGTGGATCTCCATGGCTCTCGGGACGATCTGCTGGTCCCAGTCATAACCGCGGATCAGTTCCGCGACGTCGCGTTCGGAACCGGTTGATTTTCCCTTGCCGACTTGGGTCGCGTTCATTGCCCCGAACCTCTCAACACTATGCCGCGACCTTTGAAATGAAATCGCTGGCCGTGGTTTTCAGCGTGTTCAGGCGGCCACCAAAGGCATCGAAGCCGCGCCCGACATTGTCGATTTCGCTGGCGACGCTTTCGGTGTCTTCGCGGATGGCGGCGATGGTGTTCGACATCGAATCGGCGGCCAGCGCGGTTTCATCCACCGACGCGGTGATCGCGGTCACGGTCTGCGCCTGGACTTCCATCGCGCGGCGGATCTTTTCAGCGGATGCCTGGACTTCGCTGACGGTCGCGCGGATCGATGCGTTGGTTTCAACGGTAGAGCGGGTCGCCGACTGGATGGCGGCGATCTTGGCGGCGATGTCATCGGTCGCGCGCGCCGTCTGGTTGGCCAGGCTTTTGACTTCCTGGGCGACGACCGCAAAGCCGCGGCCGGCATCGCCCGCGCGCGCCGCTTCGATCGTGGCGTTGAGCGCGAGCAGGTTGGTCTGCCCGGCAATGTCGCGGATCAGCCCCAGGATCGATTCGATCGACTGGGCATGGTCGGACAGGGTTTCGGACATGCCGACGGCAGCGCCTGCCTGGCTCGATGCGCGGGTGGCGATTTCGGCGGCGGCTTCAACTTCGCTGCGCGCATCCTCGATCGCGCGGATCAGGCCCGCGGCAGTCTCCGCCGCTTCGCGCATCGCCACTGCCGATTGTTCGGCGGCGGCGGCAACTTCGGACGTCTTGTCGAGCACACCCTTGGTCGAACCGGAGGTGCGCGTGGTCTGCCGACGCAAATCGGCGCCTTCGGTCGTGACGCTTTCCACCAGGGCGGCGATGCCGTCGCGGTACTCGTTGGCCAGGCGGTCACGCGCCACCTGCGCGCTGTGTTCGCGGTACGCGTTGTAGATTGCGACCGTGATATCGCCTTCCAGCGCCGAAAGCCGCAACAGCGTGTCGATCATCACCGGCAGGCGCGGATCATCGCGTTCGACCCGCTGCATCAATATCTTCAACGCGGCCCGGTCGCTGGCATTGATCATCGACAGCAACGCCATTGGCGTGACACCCCCGGCATAGGCAGCGGCAACCGAGCGTTCGATCGATTCGACCCAGGCCAAGCCGGAGGTGTTGAGGAAACGATCCTTCAGGAACACGCAGCCGATGTCGATCATCTTCTGCGTTTCCATCGGCGCCCATTCGCGTTCGTCGGCGAAACAGCGTAGCCATTGTTGCCAATAAGCCGCTGAAATATCGTGAATATCTGGTTCAAGAACGTCCCATGCGTCGCGGCTTGCGTGTTCCAGCGATCGATCGAAATCGAAGACGCGCAACCGGCCGGCGATGTCGCACTGGGCTGCCACCGAACCCAAAACAGGCAGGTCTCTGCTCGACAAAGATATTCTCCACGATAGGCGCCGCAACAAGCGAAGGGACCTTGTTGAGGGCAAACCGTACCCCGATTTGGTTAAGAGCGGGTTAGGGGGCGGTCGCGGTTTGCCCGGGGTCGAATATAATCGCGCCGACATGAAATCGGCCTATGCGGGTTGCATCATCCGGCCTGCGGATTATTAGGCGGGCAACGTCTAAGGAAGGACCAACGCCTTGGCCACCCAACACCGACCTGCCCGGCCGATTTCACCGCACCTGACAATCTGGAAATGGGGACCGCATATGACGGTCTCCATCCTGCATCGCGTAACCGGCGACGGCATGGCGGTGGTCGGCTCCGTCCTGCTCGTGGCGTGGCTTGCCGCGCTGGCGGGCGGAGAGGCGGCGTACAACCGCTTCATGGATATCTTCACCGTGTCGTCGGGGGCGCCCAACATCGTCGGCCCCAACATCTTAGGCTATGTCTTCGGCGTCGGCCTGACGCTGTCGTTCTTCCAGCACATGGCCAGCGGCATCCGCCACCTGGTGCTCGATACGGGCGCGGGTTACGAACTGAAGGGCAACCGGCGGGGCTCGCTGGCGACGTTCTTCTTCTCGGTCATTGCGACTGCGGCCTATTGGGCCTTTCTGGTGCTGGGGAAGTAACATGGGAACCGGAACCGAACTCGGCCGCGTGCGCGGCCTCGGCTCGTCGAAGGAAGGCGCGCATCACTGGTGGCATCAACGGCTGACCGCTGGCTCCAACCTGGTGCTGATGCTGTGGTTCCTGGTGTCGATGGCGCGCCTGCCCGCGCATGATTATGCCACGATCCAGCTCTGGCTTGGTTCGGCCTGGACGGCCGTGCCGATGGTGCTGCTGATCGTCAGCGTCTTCTATCATTTCCGCCTCGGCCTGCAGGTGCTGATCGAGGATTATCAGCATGGCGCGGGCCGCTATGCGTTGATGGTGCTGCTCAACTTCTTCGTGCTGGGCATGGGCGCCACCGCCATTTTTGCGATCCTCAAGGTCGCTTTCACCGCCTCGACGGGAGCCGCGCTCTGATGGCCGACGCTTACAAGATCATCGATCACACCTATGACGCCGTGGTGGTTGGCGCGGGCGGGTCTGGCCTGCGCGCGACGATGGGCATTGCCGAATCGGGCCTGAAAACCGCGTGCATCACCAAGGTGTTCCCGACGCGCAGCCACACGGTCGCCGCGCAGGGCGGCATCGCGGCCAGCCTGGGCAACAACACGCCCGATCACTGGCAATGGCACATGTTCGACACCGTCAAGGGGTCGGACTGGCTGGGCGACCAGGATGCGATCGAATATATGGTGCGCGAAGCACCTGCCGCGGTTTACGAGCTTGAACATGCCGGCGTGCCGTTCAGCCGCAACGACAATGGCACCATCTACCAGCGCCCGTTCGGCGGCCATATGCAGAACATGGGCGAAGGCCCGCCGGTGCAGCGCACCTGCGCCGCGGCCGACCGGACCGGCCATGCGATGCTCCACGCGCTCTATCAGCAGAGCCTGAAGTATGACGCGGACTTTTTCGTCGAATATTTCGCGCTCGACCTCATCATGGAAAACGGCGTGTGCCGGGGCGTCATCGCGCTGTGCATGGAAGACGGGTCGATCCACCGTTTCCGCAGCCATTCGGTGGTGCTGGCCACTGGCGGCGGCGGCCGCATGTATTTCTCCGCCACGTCCGCGCACACCTGCACCGGCGACGGCAACGGCATGGTGCTGCGCGCCGGGCTGTCGTTGCAGGACATGGAATTCGTCCAGTTCCACCCGACCGGCATTTACGGCGCGGGCGTGCTGATTACCGAAGGCGCACGTGGTGAGGGCGGTTACCTGACCAATTCCGAAGGTGAGCGTTTCATGGAACGCTATGCGCCTTCCGCCAAGGATCTCGCCAGCCGCGACGTCGTGTCGCGCTGCATGGCGATCGAAATCCGCGAAGGGCGCGGCGTCGGCAAGGAGAAGGATCATATCTACCTTCACCTCGACCATATCGATCCCAAGGTGCTGCACGAGCGGCTGCCGGGCATCACCGAAACCGGCAAGATTTTCGCCGGGGTCGATCTGACGCGCCAGCCGCTGCCGGTGACGCCGACGGTGCATTACAACATGGGCGGCATCCCGACCAACTATCATGGCGAAGTCGTGCAGTTGCGCGATGGCGACCCCGATTCGGTCGTGCCCGGCCTGTTCGCGGTGGGTGAAGCGGCCTGCGTGTCGGTGCATGGCGCCAATCGCCTTGGCTCCAACTCGCTGATCGATCTGGTGGTGTTCGGCCGTGCAACGGGCCTGCGCATCAAGGAAACGGTGAAGCCCAATACCGCGCACAACCCGCTGCCCAAGGGATCGGAAGAGTTCGCGCTGTCGCGGCTCGACCATTTCCGCCACGCCAATGGCGCCACCCCGACCGCGCAACTGCGCCTGCAGATGCAGCGTTCGATGCAGAAGCATTGCGCGGTGTTCCGCGACAACGCGCTGCTTACCGAAGGCCAGTCTCAGGTCGCGGCGATCTACAAGGGCATGGCGGACATCGGCATCAAGGACCGCAGCCTGATCTGGAACACCGATCTGGTCGAGACGCTGGAACTCGACAACCTGATCGGCCAGGCCGTGGTGACCATCGAGTCCGCGGCCAACCGCAAGGAATCACGCGGCGCGCACGTGAACGAGGATTTCCCCGAGCGCGACGATGCCAACTGGATGAAGCACACCATTACCAGCTTCGACGGCTGGGGCGGCAAGGATGGCGCAACCAAGATCGATTTCCGCCCGGTCCACGACTATACGCTGACCGACGACGCCGAATACATCAAGCCGAAGAAGCGGGTTTACTGAGGCACACCGCACAAGGCCGGGCGACGGAAGGCCCGGCCAAGCCGACAACGGCGCACTCCGCTGATGCGAACTTCGGCCACGGGGTTTGGCCATGCGCCGCGCAATCAAGCGAACCCGTTGAACGTTATTTGCGTTATCCTGCCTGCGCGCACGTCATACTCGACGCCGAAGAAATTCGGGCCGCCGTCACAGACGATCCACGGCTCGGTTCTCCAGCGCATGTCCGCCTCCCTGTCGGTGTTGGCCGGGAAGTAATTGCCGTAGATATAGAGACGGCCCTGGCGAACCAGCCCGACATATTGGCGGTTCCAGTTGGTCGGGCTGAAGGCGTTCATGCGGAATCGCCCGCCGCGCGGCTGTTCGCTGATAATCGCTTTCGGCAGGATCGCTTCTAGCCGCGCGATATCGGCGGGCTGGGGCTGCCACGTCCCCTGGAACGGCGCGGGTGTCGCGCGCGAGCATTGATGCAACAGCGCTTCCGTCTCGCCAACGGGCAGGATCACTGCCCCGTCCGGCAGGGGCACCGGACGCGCCGCGACCAACAAAAAGGTCGTTGCCGCAAACGTCGCCATTGCCGCCATTGTCACAACTGGACGCATGGTCACTCCCTTGCCATCTCGATCGTGGTGCCGATGGATCAGTGACAGCGGCAACCTGAAACCCAGCTTAACAACTTGATTCGCAAGTCGCCGCGCAGCGGTCATGCTCCTCCATCAGCCTTGCTCCTCCCGCTTGCGCGCGCGTTGCAGCGGGCGCAGGGTGGGGCGGCTGGCATGGCTTGTATCGGAGGGGATCTGCTCATGTATATCATCAGAATGCTCGTTGTCGGGTTGATCGTCGGGGCGATTGCCTCGTGGCTGTATGCGGGCAACCAGCATCTCGGCTGGATCGGCATGACCGGGATTGGCGTTGCCGGATCATTCGTCGGCGGCTTTATCGGCGATCTGGCCAGCCCGCCGCCATCGGGCGTGTCGCGCGCGTTGCGGCCATCGGGGTTCCTGATGTCGATCATCGGGGCACTGGTGCTGATCTTAGCCCTGCGCTTCCTGCATGTGATCTGACGGGCGCGGCACGGTCCGGCGGGCGTTACAATTCGTTACGTTCGGGTTGTGAAGCAGTTACTGGTGCCCGCCATTTGTCGCTCCATCGAAAACAGGAGTTCGACATGATCCTTCGGCGAGCAGCTTTGACGATTGCAATCACCCTTGGCCTCACCGCAACCGCGGCCGAGGCCCGGACTTTTGGCGGGCCGCGTGGCGGTTCGGGTTCAGTCAGCGTGTCGCAGCGCGGCAACACCGTTACCGGCACCGCGTCGGGCACCACGGCGAATGGTCGTTCGGCGAGCGGTTCGGCCAGCGCCACTTATCATCCGCTGACCGGCATGACCAACGCGTCGGGCAGCGTGACCACCGGCAATGGCGCATCGGCCAGCGGCAGCGGTGAAATCGGCAATGGCGCGGCCAGCGGTTCGGGCAGCGTCACCACCGCGTCCGGCAGCACTTATGGCGGCACGGCGCAGGCGAGCAACGGTTCGGCCACCGTCACGGGCAATAACGGCCAGACCAAGACCTGGACTCGCCCGCAATAATCCGGCCGACCGGCACCAAACCGGGCGCGTCGAGCGGGAAACCGTATCGGTGCGCCCTTTTGCATGGCCATCCTTTTACATGGCGATCCTTTTACATCGACCGCCGCCACCTTTGCGGCACCGCATCGGCTGATCCTGCCCTGCACCGGTTCTGCACGACTAATCCATGACATGACGATTGGCCCGCGCGGCAAGGCGCGGCCAATGGAGGCACCTTCTGCAACGATGCAAAGGGGCCTGGCATGGGCGTGTCTTCCTACCGTTCACCTACATACAAGTTCGGCATGGTCGCGCTGGCCGCGCTGGCATTGGTCATCCCGCTCTTCATGGTTTTCCTGATCGTCTATGACCGGCAGAGCCAGTCGCTCGTCGCGCAGCGCAGCATTACCGAGGGGTGGGGCGGCCCCCAGACCATCGATGGTCCGGTGCTCGCCATCCCCTATTGGCAGGACGCGGCGCATGACGAAAACCAGAATGGCCACACCGTCACCATCCACAAGCGGGTGTTGCGCAGGCTGATCGTCGCGCCGGATATTTCGCGGATTGAAACGGTGTTGCGCCCTGAAACGCGGCGGCGCTCGATCTACAGCACGGTGGTCTATCAGGCGGATAATCGCGGCACCGCGCGCTTCCTGTTGCCGACCAACCTTGCCGCGCTGGATATCACGCCTGACCTGCTGATGCTGGACCGGGCCGAACTGCGCTTCGGCGTCAGCGATGCGAACGCGCTGGCCGGGCCACGCCCGCTCGTCTCTCTGGCTGGCCGGGCATTGACGCTGGAAACGGGCGAGGGGACGAATATGCGCGGCGCGGGTTTCCATGCGCCCGTCGATGCTCATGGGCTGGCGAGCGGGGTGCTGACGGTCGACTATGCCTATGTCCTGCGCGGCAGCAGCTCGCTGGCGCTGGCGCCGCGCGCCGGGGACACGACATGGTCGATGCGGTCGCCATGGGCCGATCCGGGTTTCCAGGGCGATTTCCTGCCCACGCGGCGCAACGCGGGCAAGGACGGCTTTTCCGCCACCTGGCGCGTGGGCAATCTCGCCCTGGGTCGCCCGCTTGCCGAGGCGGAAGGTGAGCATCCCGCGCCGGATCAGGGGAACCAGACGCCCAGCGTGGCCAGCGTGGCCAGCGTGGCCAGTGTCGATCTTGTTACGCCTGTCGACTTGTATGGCCAGATCAACCGTGCGGTGAAATATGGCTTTCTGTTCATCGGCTTCACGTTCGCGGCGTTCCTGATGTTCGACGTGATTGGCGGTGCTGCGGTCGCCGCGGCGGAATATCTGCTGGTTGGCGCCGCGCTCATCCTGTTTTTCGTGATGCTGCTCGCCTTTGCCGAAGTGATCGGGTTTCTGGCGGCGTATATGGTCGCGGCGGGCGCGATCATCGGCCTTGTCACCGCCTATTCGGTGTCGGTGTTGCAAAGCGGGGTGCGGGCAGCGGCGATGGCGGCGGTGCTGGGCGCGCTGTACGCCGTGCTTTACGTCCTGCTCAACCTGGAAGCTTATGCGTTGCTGGTCGGGTCGCTGCTGCTGTTCGGGGCGTTGGCGCTGGTCATGTACCTGACGCGGAAGATCGACTGGAGCGGTGAGAAGGCGCTGCAAGCAGCCTGACATGCAAGGATTGCAAGCGGACCCGCCCAGAAAGGGCACGCAAGCAATTGCGAGGGCGGGTCCGCTTGTGTATCGGGCACAGCATCAGACAAAGGGAAGACGCGAGCGATGGCTGAATTCGCACTGCCGAAAAATTCCGTGGTCAGCAAAAACGGGCACCACCACCCGGCGACCGGCGAAGCGAAACGCGTCAAGAAGTTCAAGGTCTATCGCTACGATCCCGATTCGGGCCAGAACCCGCGTTACGACACGTTCGAGATCGATCTGGACGAGTGCGGGCCGATGGTGCTCGACGCGCTTATCAAGATGAAGGCGGAGCAGGATTCGTCGCTCACGTTCCGCCGCTCGTGCCGTGAAGGCATTTGCGGGTCATGTTCGATGAACATCGACGGCAAGAACGGCCTCGCCTGCACGACCGCGATCGAGGATATCAAGGGCGATATCCGCATCACGCCGCTGCCGCACATGGAAATCATCAAGGATCTTGTCCCTGATTTCACCCATTTCTATGCGCAATATTCGTCGATCAAGCCGTGGCTGCAAACCGTGACGCCGCCGCCATCGGGCAAGGAACGGCTCCAGTCGCCGGAGGACCGCGCCAAGCTCGACGGGCTGTACGAATGCATTCTGTGCGCGTGCTGCTCGACCTCGTGCCCCAGCTATTGGTGGAATTCGGACAAGTTCCTTGGCCCCGCCATCCTGTTGCAGGCGTATCGCTGGCTGGCCGACAGCCGCGATGAAATGACTGGTGAGCGCCTGGACGAGCTGGAAGATCCGTTCCGCCTCTATCGCTGCCACACCATCATGAACTGCGCCAATGTCTGCCCCAAGGGCCTCAGCCCCGCCAAGGCGATTGCCGAAATCAAGAAGATGGAAGTCGAACGCGTCTGACATCGCCGGTTCTGCCCGCCGCTCGCCGCGAGCGAAGTCGAGAGGCGGGTTCCAGCGACTCGGCGTGAATGATGGCTTCGCTCGCTACGAACGGTTGGGTTTTTGATACAGTCGACGCCGAAATTCCTGTTTACCGAAGCTGCCGACCATCCGGGCTGGATGACGTGGGAATTGTCTGATCCCACGCGGTTCAACAGCCTGTTCGGGCGGTTCCTGCTGCGGGTGGAAGATGGCGTGGCGCGGGTGCGGATGACGCCGGTCCATGTCCATTCCAATCTGTCGGGGCGGATGCACGGCGGCGCGCTGATGGGCTTCATGGACATTGCGCTGTTCGCCGCATCGCGCGGGTTCGGGCTGATCGAGGCGGGCACGGCGGTGACGGTCGATTTCCAGTCGCAGTTTCTGGGCGCCGCGACGATTGGCGAACCGATCGAGGCGCGCGTCGAACTGTTGCGCGCAACGCAACGCCTGCTGTTCCTGCGCGGGCTGGTGGTGCAGGGCGATGGCGCGGATGCCGAAAAGGTCGCGGCTTTTTCCGCCACCGTGCGCAGGCCGACCGCGAAATGACTGGCATGACCTTCGTCCTTGATCGCTACAACCAGCTTATCGCCGCGGGCGAGCTGCGTTCGGACCCCGAACAACAGGCCGGGGTGCTGCGCCTGGCGGCACTGGCAACCGAGCTGGAGGCGGCGCCGCCGCGCGGATCGGTATTGTGGCGGGCATTGCGGCGTGCGCCCGAACCGCCGCGCGGGGTTTACCTGTGGGGCAATGTCGGCCGCGGCAAGTCGATGCTGATGGACCTGTTCTACAGTTGCGTCGACATCCGGCGCAAACGCCGCGTCCATTTCCACGAATTCATGCTGGAAATGCACGCGCTGCTGAATGAGGAGCGCAAGAAGGCACTGGGCGATCCCATCCCGCCGGTTGCCGCCGCGCTGGTTGGCGATGCGCGGTTGCTGGCGTTTGACGAAATGGTGGTCAACAATTCCGCCGATGCGATGATCCTGTCGCGCCTGTTCACCGCGATGTGGGCGCGCGGGCTGACCATCGTGGCGACGTCGAACCGGCCACCGCAGGATCTGTACAAGGACGGCCTGAACCGCGAGCATTTCCTGCCGTTCATCGCGCTGCTCAAGGAAAAATGCGAAGTCGTCGCGCTCAACGGGCCGACCGATTATCGCCGCGACCGGCTGGGCAGCATGGATTTGTGGTATGTGCCCAATGGCCCGGAAGCGACGGCGAAGATGTCTGCGGCGTTCTTCCGCCTGACCGACTATCCGCCCGAGGATCGCGCGCATGTGCCTGCCGAGGATATTCCCGTCGGGCAGGGGCGCACGTTGCATGTGCCCAAAAGCCTGAAGGGCGTGGCGGTATTCAGTTTCAAGCGGCTGTGCGGCGAACCGCGCGGGGCGGCGGATTATCTGGCGATCGCGCACCGTTATCACACCGTGCTGATCGTCGGCATTCCCAGGCTGGGCAAGGACAAGCGCAACGAAGCGGCGCGCTTCGTGACGCTGATCGACGCGCTTTATGAAAACAGCGTCAAGCTGATCGCCGCCGCCGACGCGGTGCCCGAAGAACTTTATCCCAGTGGCGACGGCGCCTTTGAATTCGAACGCACCGTCAGCCGATTGAAGGAAATGCAGTCGGACGATTATCTGGCGCGCGGCCACGGCGCGGCCTGAACGCGCGCGCCAGTTGCGCCCGCACCAGCGGTTCGGCCCGCGCACTCACCCACCAGGCCAGCGCCAGCATCAGCGCGACCGTCATTGCCTTGGCCATCGCCAGCGGCACGCCGCCTTTCAGCAGCCGCGCGATCACCACCGCGCCGCCGTCCTGATGGAGCAGATAAAGCGGATAAGTCATCATCCCCAGCACGCGCGCCGTGCCGGGCGTGACGAGCAAGGCAAGCGGGCGTTGCAGCCATGGTGCGGCGATCAGCCCCAGCACCGTCGCCCCCAACAGCGCGTTGGCCAGCAGCATCGATACCGGCACGTGCATCGACGCGGCGCGCGCGGCGGCATGGGCGTTGATTTCGATCGCCCCCGCCCCCGCCATCATCACCAGCATGGCGATATGCGGCAACAGGCGGCGCACCGGCGCAGGGCGCGCGTCATCGGTGCTTTCGCCGGAGCCTTCTCCATCGCCTTGGTGCAACAGCGCGATCATCATGCCCAACGCAAAGAAAATGCCGTGTGGCAGCAGCATCAGCGTGGCGGTCGCGTTGTTCATCACCGGCAGGATGGCGTCGGGCGCGGCCAATGACGCGACCCAGGCGCCGCCGCTGACCAGCCCGATCAACCAGGCGAGCATCGTCAGGCGGGCAGGGTGGCGCCCGTCGCCGATCACCGCGGCAACCGCCAGGTAGAAGAAACATTCGACGCCCAGCGTCCAGTAGGAACCGTCGATCTGCTCGCCGACCGGCCAGAATGCGACCGATCGCAGCCAGGGCCCAAGGATGCCTGGCGAACAAAGTCCGGTGCTCAGCAGCAGCAGCAATGTCAGCGTCGCGCAGATCCATGCCGCCGGGGCCAGCCGCAGCGCGCGGCGTCGCAGGAAGCCACGCCAGTCGGCATGGCGCGCCGATGTGGCGATGACGCTGCCCGAAATCACGAAGAACAGCTCAACCCCGATCCAGCCGACCCGGCTCAGCGGATTGCCGGTGCTGGCGGCGACATGGCCAGCCAGGATCGGTGCGCCATGCGGGCTGGGCGACAGCCAGTATGCGACATCGACATGATAGCCGACGACGAGCAGCGCGGCGAGGAACCGCATCAGATCAATGGCGATAATGGTGCGCGGCGGGCTGCGGTCCATCGCATGGTTCTAGCGGATGGGGTTTAACGTGTGGTTTAGGCTGGGGGGTTGGGGAGTGGGCTGGAATCGCCCGGTCGTGGACGTAGGTTTTCCCCTCTTCCATTGGGAGAGGGTTGCGCAGACTTGGGTCGCGCTTCTTCGGCACGGCCCTAGTCGGAGCTGGGTGAGGGGGGCGTCCCTCTCGATGGCGCGCGTCACCCTCATCCAACCTCCGCTGGCCAGCAAGCTGGCAAGCTACGGTATCCTTCTCCCTTGAGGGAGAAGGCGCAACGGCAGCTAATCACCAATCCCTTCACCCCCACCACCGCCACGACCCCCTCGCCAGCACGCCGTACCTGCGATACCATCGCCCATCTTGCGAACGGCGGGGGCAAAGCGATGTTGGTGACGACGACCGAGGCTGTGGCGGGGCATATCGTCAAGGCGTCTTTGGGGCAGGTGTTCGGGGTTGTCGTGCGCAGCCGCGGCATTGGCGGCAATATCACCGCGGGGCTGCGGTCGATCATCGGTGGCGAGATACCTGAATATACCCGCCTGATCGAGGAAACGCGGCTCCACGCGATCGACCGGATGGTGGCCAACGCGACGCTGATGGGCGCCAATGCAGTGGTGATGATGCGGTTCGATTCCGGTGAGATCGCGCAGTCGATGAACGAAGTCGTCGCCTACGGCACTGCCGTCATCCTCGATCCCGCGCCCGGGGTGTAGGGGCAGGGCGCGGTGATGCGCGGCGCGGCGCTGGCGATTGCCATTCTGCTGGCGATGTTCGCCGCCGGGCTGGTCGCGGTCGATCCGCAGGGCTGGCCCTTCCTGCTGTGCGCGCTGGCATTGCTGGTCGGTGTGGTGTTTGAGCGCCGCCGCTATGGTGCGGCGATGGGCCCGCCACCGCCTGGCCCGGGCTGGCGCGCCACGGGCGAGCGCTTTGTCGATGAAAGCGGCGACACCGTGCGCGTCTGGTACAACCCCGCCGACGGCGCGCGGCGTTACGTCAAGGAGCCGTCGCAACCGGGCGAGCATCATGGTTAATGATATTATTGCTATTGAGAACCGTTATCGTTAACTGGTCGAATTGGCGTGTTTTTGCGGTTGCCCTGCTCTTTTAATGCGCCTAAGCGGGCGTGGACTTTCCCTGGGGCAAAGCGCCTCACGCGTTAGCCGGAAGGAGACATCATGGCTCGCAAGAAGATTGCGCTGATCGGCGCTGGCAATATCGGTGGAACGCTCGCGCATTTGGCGGCGCTCAAGGGGCTGGGCGACGTCGTCCTGTTCGACGTGGTCGAAGGCGTGCCGCAGGGCAAGGCGCTTGACCTTAGCCAGTGCAGCCCGGTCGAAGGCTTCGACGCCAAGGTGACCGGCACCAACGATTATGCCGATATCGCAGGGGCCGACGTCATCATCGTCACCGCTGGCGTCGCTCGCAAGCCGGGCATGAGCCGCGACGACCTGCTGGGCATCAACCTGAAGGTGATGAAGGCCGTGGGTGAAGGCATTGCCGCCAACGCGCCTGACGCGTTCGTCATCTGCATCACCAACCCGCTCGACGCGATGGTCTGGGCGCTGCGCGAATTCTCCGGCCTGCCGCACAACAAGGTGGTCGGCATGGCGGGCGTGCTCGACTCGTCGCGCTTCAGTCATTTCCTCGCCGAAGAATTTGACGTGTCGGTCAAGGACGTCACCAGCTTCGTGCTCGGCGGGCATGGCGACACGATGGTCCCCGTCATCAGCTATTCGACCGTGTCGGGCATTCCGGTGCCAGATCTCATCAAGATGGGCCGGTCGACGCAGGAGCGCATCGACGCCATCGTCAAGCGCACGCGTGGCGGCGGCGGCGAGATCGTCGCGCTGCTCAAGACCGGTTCGGCCTATTACGCGCCCGCGACCAGCGCCATCTCGATGGCGGAGGCTTATCTCTACGACCAGAAGCGCCTGCTGCCGGCCGCGGTCAACCTGACGGGCCAGTACGGCATCGATGATCTTTATGTCGGCGTGCCGTGCATCATCGGTGCGGGCGGTGTCGAGCAGGTCATCGAAATCGCGCTCGACGACGAAGCCAGGTCGAACCTCGCGGTCTCGGTCGACGCGGTCAAGGAACTGCTGGTCGCGTGCAAGGCGATCGATAGCTCGCTGGCGTAATTGCAATCCATGCCGTCACTCCGGCCAGTGGCCGGGGTCTCATGCGGCGCGAGATGCCAGCGCGTGCTGGCATGGCGGAAAAGGGAACGAACTCCTTATGAGCATCCTCGTCAACAAGCATACCAAGGTCATCACGCAAGGGATGACCGGCGAAACCGGCAGCTTTCATACCCAGGCGGCGCTGGATTACGGCACGCAGATGGTCGGCGGCGTGACGCCGGGCAAGGGTGGCACCACGCATCTGGGCCTGCCGGTGTTCAACACCGTCGAGGAAGCCGTTGCCAGGACCGGCGCCGATGCCAGCGTCATCTATGTTCCACCCCCCTTTGCCGCCGATTCGATCCTGGAAGCGATCGACGCGCAGGTGCCGCTGATCGTGTGCATTACCGAAGGCATTCCGGTGCTCGACATGGTCAAGGTCAAGCGCGCGCTGTCGGGTTCCAGATCGCGCCTCATCGGCCCGAACTGCCCGGGCGTGCTGACGCCGGGCGAATGCAAGATCGGCATCATGCCGGGCAGCATCTTCAAAAAGGGTTCGGTCGGCGTTGTGTCGCGTTCGGGCACGCTTACTTATGAAGCCGTGTTCCAGACCAGCAACGCAGGGCTTGGCCAGACGACCGCGGTCGGCATTGGTGGTGATCCGGTCAACGGCACCAACTTCATCGACGTGCTGGAGCTGTATCTGGCCGATGACGAGACCAAGTCGATCATCATGATCGGCGAAATCGGCGGTTCGGCGGAAGAAGAGGCTGCGCAGTTCCTGAAGGACGAGGCGAAACGTGGCCGCAGCAAGCCGATGGTAGGCTTCATCGCGGGCCGCACCGCGCCTCCGGGGCGTCGCATGGGCCATGCGGGCGCCATCGTTTCGGGCGGCCAGGGCGGCGCTGAAGACAAGATCGCGGCGATGGAAAGCGCGGGCATCCGCGTGTCGCCCAGCCCCAGCCTGCTCGGTGAAACGCTGGTTGAAGTGCTGAAGGGTTGAACGCAAATCCTTCTCCCGCCGGGGGAAGGTATCCACAGGGCCGGATAAGGGCGATGGCCAATATCGCCATCGCCCTTATCCTCCCCAATCCGCGGTGCGGAGGCGGGGCCCTCCCTTTCCCGTGGGGAGAGGGGCAGAAGGAAGAAGATCATGGGCTATGAAGGCCAGGATTTCGAAGAATTGGCAGGCGCAGTCAGCCCTGCGTTCATCGACTCGCTCTACAAACGCTACCAGTCGTCGCCCGACGGTGTTGAGCCGGCCTGGCGCAACTGGTTCGAGGGGCTGGAAGGCGCGGTAAGCGCACCGAGCTGGGGCCACCCCGGCTGGCCGGGCAGCGCGACCGATGATCTGACCGCCGCTCTCGACCCCACCCAGATGGAGCCCGCCCCGGCCAAGCCGCGTGGCGGCGCCCCCAAGGCCGATGCCGCGACGTCGGCTGCGTCAAAGGTCGACGTTACCCAAGCGGTCGCCGACGCCATCCGCGCGATGATGCTGATCCGCACATATCGCGTGCGCGGCCATCTGGCGGCGGACCTCGATCCGCTGGGCATCGCGCATCACGAACTGCCCGCCGACCTGACACCCGAATATCACGGCTTTTCGGGCGCTGACCTTGATCGTCCGGTTTACCTTGGCGGCACGCTGGGGATGCAATGGGGCACGGTGCGCGAAATCGTGCAGACCCTGCGCCAGAATTACTGCGGCAAGGTCGGCCTGGAATATATGCACATCGCCGATGTCGAGGAACGCCGTTTCCTCCAGGAGCGGATGGAAGGCCAGGACAAGGCGATCGAATTCTCCGCCATGGGCAAGAAGGCGATCCTCAACAAGGTGATCGAAGCCGAGCAGTGGGAGAAATTCTGCGCTCGCAAATATGTCGGCACCAAGCGGTTCGGCCTCGACGGTGGCGAATCGATGATCCCCGCGCTCGAATCGGTCATCAAATATGGCGGCCAGTTCGGCGTGCGCGAAATCGTGTTCGGCATGGCGCATCGCGGCCGCCTGAACGTGCTGACCAATGTGATGGCCAAGCCGTTCCGCATCATCTTCCACGAATTTGGCGGTGGATCGGACAACCCCGACGACGTCTCCGGTTCGGGCGATGTGAAATATCACCTCGGCACCTCCACCGACCGTGAGTTCGACGGCATCAACGTCCATATGTCGCTGGTCGCCAATCCCTCCCATCTTGAGGCGGAAGACCCGGTGGTGCTGGGCAAGGTGCGCGCGATCCAGACGATTGCGGGCGATCTGGCCGAACACAAGGCGTCATTGCCGGTGCTGATCCATGGCGACGCGGCGTTTGCGGGCCAGGGCATCGTCTGGGAATGCCTGGGTTTCTCCGGCATCCGCGGCTACAATACCGGCGGCTGCATCCATTTCGTCATCAACAACCAGATCGGTTTCACCACCAGCCCGCAATTCGCGCGGTCGTCGCCCTATCCGTCGGATGTGGCGAAGGGCGTGCAGGCGCCGATCTTCCACGTCAATGGCGACGATCCCGAAGCGGTGACCTTCGCCACCAAGATGGCGATCGAGTTCCGCCAGCGTTTCCACCGCGATATCGTCATCGACATGTGGTGTTATCGCCGGTTCGGCCACAACGAAGGCGACGAACCGAGCTTCACCCAGCCGCTGATGTACGACCGCATCCGCAAGCATCCGCCCGTCAGCGATGTCTATGGCCGGACGCTGATCGAACAAGGCGTCATCGACAAGGCATGGGTGGATGGCCAGGTGGCCAGTTTCATCACCCTGCTTGAAGGCGAGTTTGAAGCCGGTGCCAGCTACAAGCCCAACAAGGCGGACTGGTTCGCCGGTCGCTGGTCGGGCCTGCACGCGCCGGCCGATCCTGAAACCGCGCGCCGCAACATCGATACCGGCATCGACAAGAAACTGTTCGATGCGCTGGGCCGGACGCTGACCACGGTTCCCGACACGGTCAAGATCCACAAGACGCTGGCGCGCGTGCTCGATGCCAAGCGCGAGATGTTCCGTTCGGGCGAGAATTTCGACTGGGCAACGGGCGAAGCGCTCGGCTTCGGTTCGCTGCTGTCGGAAGGTTATGGCGTGCGCCTGTCGGGCCAGGATTCGGGCCGCGGCACGTTCAGCCAGCGCCACGCGGTGTGGGTCGACCAGACCGATGAGCACAAATACATTCCGCTTTCGACTGTCGAACATGGCAGCTTCGAGGTGCTGGACAGCCCGCTGTCGGAATATGGCGTGCTCGGTTTCGAATATGGCTATGCACTCGCCGACCCCAAGACCTTGGTGTTGTGGGAAGCGCAGTTCGGCGATTTCGCCAATGGTGCGCAGATCATGATCGATCAGTTCATCGCTTCGGGCGAGGCGAAATGGCTGCGGGCCAACGGCCTCGTCATGCTGTTGCCGCACGGATATGAAGGGCAGGGGCCGGAACACAGCTCCGCACGCCCCGAACGCTTCCTGCAATTGTGCGCGCAGGACAATATGCAGGTCGCCAACTGCACCACCCCGGCCAATTATTTCCACCTGTTGCGTCGCCAGATGCACCGGCCGTTCCGCAAGCCGCTGATCGTCTTCACGCCCAAGTCGCTGCTGCGTCACAAGCTGGCGGTGTCGAAGGCGGATGATTTCGTCGGCGATTCGCACTTCATGCGCATCCTGTCCGATCCGTCGGCACCGGCGGACAGGGATGTGAAGCGGCTGGTGCTGTGCACTGGCAAGGTCGCTTATGACCTGATGGAAGCGCGCGACGCGGCAGGCGACACCGCGACCGCCATCGTGCGTGTCGAACAGCTTTATCCCTTCCCCGGTGAACCGCTGATCGCGCGGCTGAAGCGGATGAGCAACCTGGAAGAAGTGGTGTGGGCGCAGGAAGAGCCGCGCAACAACGGCTATTGGTTCTTCGTTGAGCAATTCATCGAGGAAGCGATGGTTGCCGCGAAGATCAAGCCGCAACGGCCGCGTTATGCCGGGCGCGCCGCATCGGCTTCGCCGGCAACCGGCCTGATGAAGCGCCACCAGATGGAACAGGCCGCGCTCATCGCCGATGCGCTTGGCCACAATGTCCGCGAGGAAATCCGGCGGACGCGCAAGAGCTGATGCGGCGCCCGTTGCTCCACTCCCCGGGCTTGGGGCTTGGCGCGGCGGCAGCATTTGAAACTGACCATGCCCCGGCCATCGCCGGGGTGACGAGCTAAACGAAGCAAGGACTGCTTAGATGGCAACCGAAGTCAAAGTCCCCGTTCTGGGTGAATCGATCACCGAAGCGACGTTGGGTGAATGGTTGAAACAGCCGGGCGACACCGTTGCGCTCGACGAGCCGGTCGCCAGCCTCGAAACCGACAAGGTGTCGGTGGAGGTCGGCGCGCCTGCCGCGGGCGTGATGGGCCAGCACGCGGTGAAGGTCGGCGATACCGTCGAAGTCGGCGCGATGATTGCGACGATCGAAGAAGGTGGCGCGGCGGCAGCTCCGGCGGCACCCGCAACCCCGGCGGCGCCCGTGGCTCCGGCTGCTCCCGCCGCTGCGGCATTGTCGCCTTCGGTGCGCCGCGCGGTGCTCGAAACCGGTCTCGATCCCGCGACCGTCACCGGCACGGGCAAGGACGGTCGCCTGACCAAGGACGACGTGCTGACCGCCGCGGCCAGCGCGCCCGCCCCTGCCGCGGCGCCCGCCGCCATGCCGGTTGCCGCATCGGTTGCCGCCTCGACCGGCCGCAAGGAAGAACGCGTCCGCATGACGCGCCTGCGCCAGACCGTCGCCAAGCGGTTGAAGGAAGCGCAGAACACCGCCGCGATGCTCACCACGTTCAACGACGTCGACATGACGGCGGTGATCGAGGCGCGCGCCAAGTACAAGGACCTGTTTGAAAAGAAGCACGGCGTCCGCCTGGGCTTCATGGGGTTCTTCGTGAAGGCGGCGTGCCTGGCGCTGAAGGACGTGCCATCGGTCAATGCGCAGATCGACGGCGATGAGATCGTCTATCACGATTATGCCGACATCTCGGTCGCGGTCTCGGCCCCCAACGGGCTTGTCGTGCCGGTCATCCGCGATGCCGACCAGCTTTCGGTCGCCGGTATCGAAAAGACGATCGGCGATTTCGGCAAGCGCGCCAAGGACGGCACGCTCAAGATGGAAGAGATGAAGGGCGGCACCTTCACCATTTCCAACGGCGGGGTGTTCGGTTCGCTGATGTCCACCCCGATCATCAACCCGCCGCAGTCGGCGGTGCTGGGCCTGCACCGCATCGAGGAGCGCCCGGTGGTGGTGAAGGGGCAGATCGTCGCGCGCCCGATGATGTACCTCGCGCTCAGCTATGACCATCGCCTGATCGACGGGCGCGAGGCGGTGACTTTCCTCGTCGCGCTGAAGAACGCGATCGAAGACCCGACGCGTATTCTGATCGACCTGTAACTATATTCCGCAGGAACCACTTATCCCGTCATCCCGGCGCGGGCCGGACCCGTTCAGGGTGACGGTGGAGGAAGACCATGGCTGACTACGACTTCGACGTTCTCATCATCGGTTCGGGCCCCGGCGGCTATGTCGGGGCGATCCGTGCGGCGCAGCTTGGCCTGCGCACCGGTTGCGTCGAAAGCCGCGATACGCTGGGCGGTACGTGCCTCAATGTCGGCTGCATCCCGTCCAAGGCGCTGCTCAACGCCAGCGAGAAGTTCGACGAAGCGGTCAGCGGCGTGCTCGCCAAGCATGGCGTGAAGCTGTCGGGCGTCGAACTCGATCTGGCCGCGATGATGGCGGACAAGGACAAGGCCGTGGCTGGCCTGACCGGCGGCATCGAATTCCTGTTCAAGAAGAACAAGGTGGAGTGGATCAAGGGGCTGGGCAGCTTTGTCGACGCGCATACCGTGCAGGTTGGCGATCGCACCGTGACCGCGAAGAACATCGTCATCGCCACCGGTTCGTCAGTCACGCCGCTGCCCGGCGTCGAGATCGACCAGAAGGTCGTGGTTGATTCAACCGGTGCGATCGCGCTTGGCAAGGTGCCCGGACACCTGCTCGTCATCGGCGGCGGGGTCATCGGGCTGGAACTCGGTTCGGTGTGGAAGCGTGTCGGCGCCAAGGTGACGGTGGTTGAATATCTCGACCAGTTGCTGCCCGGCATGGACGGTGACGTCCGCAAGGAAGCCGCCAGGATCTTCAAGAAACAGGGCATGGACATCAAGCTGTCGACCAAGGTGACGGGCGTTGCCGTCAATGGCGACAAGGCAACCGTGACGGTCGAGCCTGCAGCGGGTGGCGCTGCCGAAACCATCGAGGCCGATGTCGTGCTGGTCGCCATCGGCCGCCGCCCCAATACCGAAGGGCTGGGCCTCGACAAGATCGGCCTTGCCGTCAACAAGCGTGGCCAGATCGAAACCGACCACAGCTTCCGCACCGCGGTTGATGGCGTGTGGGCGATCGGCGACGTGATCCCCGGCCCGATGCTGGCCCACAAGGCGGAGGATGAAGGCATTGCGGTGGCGGAAAACATCGCCGGGCTGACGGGCATCATCAACCACGACGTCATCCCCTCGGTCGTCTATACTCACCCGGAAATCGCCGGTGTCGGCCTGACCGAAGAACAGGCGCGTGAGCGTGGCGAGGTGAAGGTCGGCAAGTTCCCGATGGCGGGCAACAGCCGCGCCAAGGCGATCGACGATACCACCGGCTGGGTGAAGATCATCGCCGATGCCAGGACGGATCGGGTGCTGGGCGCGTGGATCATCACCTCGGTTGCGGGCACGATGATCGCGGAAGTCGCGCTGGGCATGGAATTCGGCGCGACATCCGAAGACATCGCTTACACCTGCCACGCCCACCCGACGCATTCCGAAGCGATCAAGGAAGCGGCGATGGGCGTGCTGGGCAAGCCGATCCACGTCTGACGCGGCGGCGGCGCCAGGCCTGCCTGCTGCCTGCTGCCGGTTGCGGGCACGGCGCCTCTTATCTGATCCGCAACCCGGTTACCCAGCGGGAACCGGCGGGCAGCGGGCTTTGCGCTGCCTCGTCATAAGGCGGTTTGGCGGGATCGGCAGGCGGGAACGAAATCTCGTTCAGGTCCACCGCATTCGGTTCGCCTACCAGCCCCTGCTCGGTCAGCGTCAGGTGGTAATAAAGCCCGTTGTGCAGATTGGCGCCGAACTCGGTCGGCTTCTTGAACATGAACAACAGCGCATGTTCCAGCCAGCGAAAGTCGGTCTTGGTCACCCAGCCGGGATTGGCATAGGGATAGGGGACGAAGCAGGTCACTTCGTCGCTGGCCTCCAGGCATTTGAATCCGCGCATCGACAGGAAATACTCCTTCATCCCCGATGGATCGATGACGACGCGAAAGCCGGTACGGTCGCCATCGGGCGTGAAGGTAACCGTGCCCAGCCGCACCTCGCTGCCGTCGCGCAGCGCGGCGACCAGGGTCTTGGTGCCCGACAAGTCCCACGCATCGGCCGGGCGCGCGACAAGCAGCATCAGCAGCGCCAGGCCGGCGGCGGCTATCCGTTTCATGGGCAATCCTCTCCACGTGATTTTGGTGTGATTTTGGTGTGGTTATGGTGTGGTTATAGTCACGCCGACACGGGCGACCACGTCTCCCCCCAAAATGAAAGCGGTCTGATCCGAGGATATTAGTGCGCCGCAATCGCCGCCCCCGACATTGCACCATGGTCGGACGGGGCAGGGTGCGCATTTGGCGATTGCAGGCAAGTGGATTACCCTGTGGCGCATGGACGCCGCCACCTTGCCGCCACCCAGCAAGCTGCTGCTCGCGGCCGAACTTCCCCGCGCCTTGTGGACCCTGGTTCAATCGGTCGGCGCGCTTGGTGCGCTTGGCGCCGCGCCGCGTGGCGATGGCCGAGCGGTGATGGTGCTGCCCTGCGTGGCGATGCCCGATGCGTCGGCGGCGCCGCTCGCGCGCTATCTGCAAGGGCTGGGCTATGCCGCCGAAGGGTGGGGTCTGGGCATCAATCGCGGCACGCGCACCACCGGCGCCGAGGCCGAACGGCTGATCGCGCGCATCGAAGATTACGCCGCGCGCCACGGGCAGCCGGTAACGCTGATCGGCATCAGCCTGGGCGGCATCATGGCGCGGCTGGTGGCGCATCGTCGGCCTGATCTGGTGAGCGCGGTCATCACCATCTGTTCGCCTTATGCGGGCGATGCCTATTCGACCAACGCCTGGCGAGTCTATCAGTTGCTGAGCGGCGAGCGGGTGGACAGCGCGGCGGTGCGCGCCCGGCTGGCCGAAGTCCGCCGGCCGCTGCCCGTGCCCGCCTGCGCGATGTGGAGCCGCAGCGACGGGATGGTCAACGGGCTGGCGTGCCGCGTTCCCGGCGAACCGGGGCTGACGATTGTCGAGATACGCGGCGGCCACCTGATGATCCATCGCCGCGCCGCGGTCTGGCGCGCGGTCGCCGAGCAACTGGCCGGATCATAGCGGGGAGGGGCTGGGGTGCGGGCGCTGTGCCCGTTGCGGATGCCTGGCCCACAGGCGATAAGAGGGAATGAGAGTGTTCTCTTCATTTCGCAGGTTCGTCGACTGGGACCTGAGGCGTCAGCCGAACGTATCCGCGGGTGCGCTGACTTTGCTCATCGGGATGTCGCCGTGGCTTGCGCTCGGGGCGACCGGTGGCGAAAAACATCCGCCGATCTTTTCCGCGGCAACGGTTGCAATAATTCTGTTCGATTTGCTGTGGTTTGGCTTTGTTGGCTGGCGTGCTTGGGCGCTAATTCGGCAGGCGGCGGCGCAGGCTGACCGCCTTTACGATCGCAAGGGTAAGTATTCGCTGCCGCCTGAATACGCAGATACCGAGAGTGCGACGAAAGCTCGTCAGCGACCTGGAAAATTCCGCTAACCAACATTCCCCGCCATTCACGCCGTCGAACCACAACCTAGCCCGGTCGGCGCGTCATCAGGCGGTGCAGGGCCAGGTTGGCCATGGCGTTGATGGCGTCGGCGATGTGTTCGGGGCGCACCGGGCCGTCATTCGCGCCGGTTGACGCAGGCCGCACCGGCTCGTCGTCGATGATGACGGTGGCGGCGGGGCGCCTTGGCGGTTCGGGCGGGACCGGGGCTCCGGGTGGGACCGGGCCTTCGGGTGGAACCGGCGCCGCGCGCGGCTCGCTTGCCTTGCGGATTGCCTGCGCCGCCAGTGCCGACATGCCCGCC
Source organism: Sphingomonas sp. (assembly GCA_041659385.1). GTDB lineage: Bacteria > Pseudomonadota > Alphaproteobacteria > Sphingomonadales > Sphingomonadaceae > Sphingomonas. The sequence continues at coordinate 42,566 of JBAZYJ010000019.1, read as the reverse complement.
GCCAGCAGTTCGCGCCCGGCGGCCTCACGCACCGCCTCGATCAGCGCTTCGCCTGACTTGCGCAGTTCCTTGGGCAGTTTCAGCCCGCCGATTTCCTTGGGCAGCTTGATCTTGCCGCGCTTGCCGCCGCGGCTGTCCTTCCCGGCTCTGGCTCCGGTCTTTACCTTGTCGCTCTTCTTGCCCATCGCGCTCACCACTCAACTGTATTATTAATGCAATACACGAGGTGGCGATCCCTGTCCAGCGCGCCGGTGTTTTCGGCATTCCCCGGTCCAACGGCGGCGGCAAGGGAAAAATTGGCGCGCCAAGTGCACATAGTTCTTTTCTTTGTGCGCAACCAAGATATACCAAATTCGATTACGCACACGGAATAACGCCTGTAATAATTCGAAAGGGGCTGCGTAGGAAACGTTCATCTGGGGGGGTGATCGATCACGATGCTTTCTGAAACGACCTATTCCTATCTGCGGACATTGCTGGCCACACGGAAAGTTACTTTTCCGGAACAGGCTATCTTCATGTTTTCAGAAGATTTTGTGGCGGCCCATCTTAAATGCCATCTGACGGCGATGCACGTCGCGGTGGAATGGGGCTATCCGCCGGTCATCGGCATCCAGTTCATCGATCTTCACGGCAAGCTTTATCCCTGGCCGCATATGGTCAATCGCCGTGACGACACGCTGATCGATGGCTCGCCCAAGCCGAACCACCGCGTGCTGGGCTTTATCGAGACGAGTTGGGACGAACTGGCGGAATGGCGCGGTATCGTGGCCATTTATAACGAGATGGCCCACAGCGCCGAACTGCCCAACTGGGGCGATCCGCTGGCCGACCGGTTGACGGCGGAATTCATGGATGGGCTGCAGGCGCCAACCCATTGCGCGATGCCACGGGCTGCGTCGGCGTTCGGCTGATTTAGCGAGGGCGCGAAGGGCGCTTTTCGTCCGTCTCGCGTGCGTTTTCTACCCATTATGGGCGCGCATCGGCGGAATTGTGGACACCCCGGATGCGGCGCGCACCGTGCCTTAACCACGCATTGGCTAGGCATCGAATCGGCCCGACAGACAGGGCCTTACAGGGTGACCGACCATGAGCATTTCCAGCGTTTCCAAGCCCCCCGTCCATAACGTTGCCCCCACGCCGAAACCCGCCCCGCCCAAGGCCGCGCAGAACGCGATCAAGGATGCCGATGGCGACAAAGATGGCACCAGGCAGGTCAAGGCACCACCGGCCCCCGCCCTGTCGGTCGGTTCGCGAGTCAATATCGTCGCCTGATCGCCACCGCTACTTTCCGCCGACCAGCCAAGTTGCAGTCGGCGGAAAGACGCGGGGTTTTTGATCCCCGCCGCCACAATCGCCACAATCGCCGCTTGACGCACGGGCGCGGTTTGCCGGCGGCTTTCCCTTGCTTTCCGCCCATATCCTGGCCAGCCCGAGCGGCCCGGCATCAAATTTACCGGCCACGCATTTCGATCGTTCGAGCCAGCGACGGCTGAACGTCTAAACATCTGCAATTAGTTGGTAATTTATAGGGCTTAATCGCGGCTGCCAAACCGGGAGCCTGCATATGGCCTTTTCAAGTCCGAAAGCCGCAACCAGACATGCTCACGCGGTTTTCTGCGCTGTCGACCGGCGCCCGCGATGACGGCGTTGTTCCTCGAAATATCGACCCAGATGCGGGCAGCGGTGATCGTAACCGCCTTCAGTCTTTCGCTGATGACCGCGATCGAAATTCTGCTCCCGCGGGAGCAGCAGTCGCTGCGCCAGAGATTGACCGGACTTGGCATCTGGGCGCTCTATGTCCCCATCAGTCTGGTGATCTTCAAGCTTTTCCACGGTTTTTGGCTGTCGATCGGGATCAGGCCGCTGATAACGGTGCCGATGTCGTTCGATTGGATCGGAATACCGGCGACTGTCGTGGCACCGATAGCGGCGGCGCTGGTCTATGATTTCTTCTTCTATTGGTTCCATAGAGCCCAACACGCGTTCGCCTGGCGCTTTCACGCCGTGCATCACTCGATCAGGGAACTGAACGCGGCCAATTCATACCACCATGCCAGCGAACCGGTTTTTCAGGCGATATTCCTGTTGCTGCCAGCCAGCCTGATTGTCACCGATACTGGCCCCACCGTCCCGGCGATGCTGATCGTCCTCCAGCTTCACGCGTCCTTCATTCATTCGCCGACCAGCCTCAATCTCGGTCCGCTGCGCGCGTTTTTCTGCGACAACAGATTTCATCGCATCCATCATTCGCTGGAAGAAAAGCATTTCGACAGGAATTTCGGCGCGTTCACGACGCTCTGGGATCGCCTGTTCGGAACGGCATGGTTTCCGCAAGCGGACGAGTGGCCGGAAACCGGACTGGCCGAAGTCGATCAACCACGGAATTTGCGGACATGGATCGACCTGCCGATCAGGTTCGGGCGCAATCGCGGAGATGGGGCGGTTGAAGGCGGGTCGGCCAAGATCGCATAGAACGCGACCAGGGATGCCGATAGCGACAATGATGGCGATGGGCAGGCGAAGGCGTCGGCGGAAAGACGCGGGGGTTTGGGCCGAGTCCTGACTGTCGGGTTGCAGTCACGGGAAATGGGAAAGCTATCATTCAGGCGAAGCAACGGCTGGGCCAGCCGTCGCCAACAAGGGCGTCGTTCGCAGGCGGAAGGCAGTCCGGCCAGACTGGTCCTTCTTTCATCATGCCGGCTATGGGCAATTCTGGCCGTTTGCGGAACGTGAGCTACGAGGCTAAAATCTTCGGAATGAGGCCCCGGCCGTGCTATCGCGGCTTTAGATTGATGAGCAAGTCGACGAGTGGCCCGACTCCGGTGAAGGGCTCCGGCTCGTCCCACGCAGTAAATTTTCCGGCGAGCGCAGTAGTTCGCTCCATCGCAGTCGACAGAAGCGAGCTTGTTGTCGCAAAGGTATGGGTAGCGCCTTTCGCGTAGTCGGGAATATGAATTCGCAATCGTGCTAAGGCTTCATCGCGATGAATTGGCGCCTGGATGTTTTCGTAATGCAGCAGCAGCCAGAGTTCGAAATTCGGGACTGAGGCGACAGCCGTGAACGGAACCTTCTGTTTGTTGTCATTGCGTAAGGTGCAGTCAAGCTTTTGGGCTTGCGTCAAGGCATCGTGATAGCTCGGATGGTCATCGCGATCGAAAACCGCGTAGACTCGGTCGAAGGCTCTGGGCGGGATCTGTTTGTGTCGGTCTCCATCCACGAACAACTGCCGAGCATACTCCACCACGTTGACGGGGGCGGTGCCTAAGCCACCGGGATGGATGCCGACATTCGCCGTATCCAGGCGATAGGTGCTCCGGATTTCCCCGAAGTAGTTCGGTTCCGTCTTTGTCCCTTCGGCAACAATCAGAATCCGGTCGTAACCTGCCCGCCGCCCCAGTTTTCGTTGCAGATGCTGCCGCTGCCGCTCCCGAGGTGAATTGTCGCGCGCCATCAATATCTCGTGCCGAAGCTGTTCACGATGAACGGAACGCCGCCATAGCGGCCCATCAGATAGCCACGCTCCAGGGCTTCGCCTTTGCGCGGGCTGAATTCCGACAGGGCCACAAGTGCGGAAGCCTGATCGCGACCCTTTTCAACCATCCAGATCTGATCACGTCGGAAAAGTTCGTGCGCGTCGAGCAGCGAGGTGTCGTGCGTCGTGAAGATGAGTTGTGCGCCACGCGGATTGACTCCAGGCGAATGGAATAACCGAACAAGTTCGCGCACCAGCAGTGTGTGGAGGCTAGTGTCGAGCTCATCGATGATCAAGACCTGCCCGTTCGCCAGAACGTCGAGCACGGGTCCGCTCAAGAAAAGCAGATTCCGCGTACCGTTGGACTCGTCCATCAGGTCGAAAACGGCTTCGCCGTTCTCGGTCACATGGCGGAAGAGCAGCTTGTTTTCCTCGATCTCCTCGGAGCGCATCTCGGTCTTGCCGGCAACCAGGTCGACATGAACGGACTGGCCGGGGACCTTGTTCGTCACGACCTCGATGTCGGCAATGCTAATGTCCGCGGAGGTAAGGAAATCGCAGATTTCCCTACGGGCCTTTTGGTCCTTCAGCCGTTGCAGCGAAACCTGCGGATTGAGCCGGGCCTGTTCGTTGAAGATGACGAGCTGCTGCGAGAACCAATCGAAGATTGGCCGCAACGCCTCGCTGTTGAGCTGAACCGCCATCGACAGGAACAGCGCATTAGGGCGCGTGGCGTTCTCCCACACATTCTTCGCGCCTTTCAGTCCGGCGCCGAATTCGTAGGTGTCTTTGCCGAGTTCCGCGTCGAACCGGCGCTCGAACCAGCGCTGAGGCTTGAACGCCTTGTAAACGAGCAGATGTTCAGCGACGACACGCTCAGCCGTCATCGAAAATCCGTACTGGTGGCGTATACCATCCAGAATGAAGGTCGCTTCAAATGAAGTCGGTTCGTTTGCTGATGCCTGGTCGAGTCGGAACGGCTGAACAGCATAGGTCTGGCCAGGCTGGATCAGCGTTGCCGACTCTAGGACGACGCCGCGCATATATTGCAGCGCCTTGATAAGATTGGATTTACCGCTGGCATTGGCTCCATAGATCGTCGCGCTACGCAGCAGCGACGGCACTGCAGAGACACCGGTGGGAATGGTATGCGTGTCCGCTAGGCTCTTGTCTTTCGACGCGACAAGGCTGAAAATCTGTTCATCGCGCAAAGATCGAAAATTGGAGACACGAAACTCCACGAGCATGTGATTTCGCCTTCAATATAGCCTATTAAGGCGATACTTGCGCAAAATACGCAAAAATGCAAGATATTTGTCGATAAAAGTGGGCTATGTGGAGTCGTGCCTTTCTGGCAATTCGGGTCAGTTCCTGGTGGCAATCAACACGGAATGGCGGTTTTTGGCCGATCAGCCGCCCAAAGCCGCCATTTCGGTCTGTCCCCAATGTCGGCCGTTCCAGACCTGGGACTCTGATGTTTGCTTTCGGGAGATCGGCAGTGGCGCTTGATTAACCGGCAATAGGGCGCTCAGCGGCCGAAGGACGAAATCCACCACTCCCCACCCCCCAAAAACCCCCATCGCATCCCCAACGCCTTGTCCTGCGCGGTGATCGCCGCCACATTGGCGGCAGCCAACGCGCCGCTTGCTCAAAGCGAACAAATCTGGAACAAATCGACTCTATGCTGACTCATATTTCCGTGCGCGGCGCGCGCGAACATAACCTGAAGGGCGTGGACATCGATATTCCGCGCGACACGCTGACGGTCATCACCGGGCTGTCGGGGTCGGGCAAGTCGAGCCTCGCGTTCGACACCATCTATGCCGAGGGGCAGCGGCGCTATGTCGAGAGCCTGTCGGCCTATGCGCGCCAGTTTCTGGAGATGATGCAGAAGCCCGATGTCGACCATATCGAAGGGCTCAGCCCCGCGATCAGCATCGAGCAGAAGACGACGAGCCGCAACCCGCGCTCGACGGTCGCCACCGTCACCGAAATCTATGATTACATGCGGCTGTTGTGGGCGCGGGTGGGCATTCCCTATTCGCCCGCGACCGGCCTGCCGATTTCGGCGCAGACCGTCAGCCAGATGGTCGATCGCGTCATGGCGCTGCCCGAGGGGACGAGGCTGTACCTGCTGGCCCCCGCGGTGCGCGGGCGCAAGGGCGAGTATAAGCGCGAGCTGGCCGAATGGCAGAAGGCGGGCTTTACCCGCGTCCGCATCGATGGCGAGCTGTACGAAATCGACGAGGCGCCCGCGCTCGACAAGAAATACAAGCATGACATCGAAGTGGTGGTCGATCGCCTGGTCGTCGGCCCCGACATGGCGACGCGGCTGGCCGACAGTTTTGAAACCGCGCTGAAGCTCGCCGAGGGGCTGGCCTTTGTCGATCTGGTGGACGGCGTGTTGAGCGACCTTGCTCCCTCTCCCCCTGGGGGAGAGGGTCGGGGTGAGGGGCCGCCACCAGCGGCGTCGCCCGATTACCGCCCCTCACCCAACCCTCTCCCCCAAGGGGAGAGGGCCAGCGGCATGAAAGGCGCGGGCATTCCCGCCAACCGCATCGTGTTCAGCGAGAAATTCGCCTGCCCGGTGTCGGGATTCACCATCGCGGAAATCGAACCGCGCCTGTTCAGCTTCAACGCGCCGCAAGGGGCGTGCCCGGCGTGCGACGGGCTGGGTGAAAAGCTGTTGTTCGACGAGGATCTGGTCGTCCCCAACCATGCGCTCAGCATCAAGAAGGGGGCGATCGTCCCCTGGGCGAAATCGCAGCCGCCATCGCCTTATTACATGCAGGTGCTGGGCAGCCTGGCGCGCGAATTCGGCTTTTCGCTCGATACGCCCTGGGCCGATTTGCCGGGTGAGGTGAAGCTCATCATCCTCCACGGCACCGGCGGCAAGCCCGTGACGCTGACCTTTGTCGACGGCCGCAAGTCGTATGACGTGAAAAAGCCGTTCGAGGGCGTGATCGGCAATCTCAACCGCCGGATGCTCGCCACCGAAAGCGCGTGGATGCGCGAGGAACTGTCCAAATACCAGGCCAGCCACCCGTGCGAGGTGTGCGGCGGCGCGCGCCTGAAGCCCGAGGCGCTGGCAGTGAAGGTCGCCGGGCGCGACATTTCCAGCGTCACGCATTTGTCGGTGGTCGATGCGCTGGCGTGGTTTGCGCAAATGCCCGCGACGCTGACGCCGCAGCAGCGCGAAATCGCCCGCGCCATCCTGAAGGAAATCGACGAGCGGCTGGGCTTCCTCAACAATGTCGGGCTCGATTACCTCAACCTCGATCGCACGTCGGGCACGCTGTCGGGCGGGGAGAGCCAGCGCATCCGCCTCGCCAGCCAGATCGGTTCGGGGCTGTCGGGCGTGCTTTACGTGCTCGATGAACCCAGCATCGGCCTGCACCAGCGCGACAACGACATGCTGCTCGCCACGCTGCGCCGCCTGCGCGACCTGGGCAACACCGTGCTGGTCGTCGAGCATGACGAGGATGCGATCCGCACCGCCGATTATATCATCGACATGGGGCCGGGCGCGGGCGTGCATGGCGGCGAAGTCGTCGCGCAGGGCACGCTGCCCCAGATCCTCGCCGCGACCGGCAGCGTCACCGCCGATTACCTGAACGGCACGCGCGAAGTGCCGGTGCCCGCCAGGCGGCGCAAGGGCAATGGCAAAAAACTGACCGTCCACAACGCCACCGCCAACAACCTGAAAGGGGTGACGGCCAGCATCCCGCTGGGCACCTTCACCTGCATCACCGGGGTGTCGGGGTCGGGCAAGTCCAGCTTCACCATCGACACGCTCTACGCCGCGGCGGCGCGCCACCTGAACGGCGCGCGCGTCATCGCGGGCAGGCACGACAAGATCACCGGCTTCGACCATCTCGACAAGGTGATCGACATCGACCAGTCACCCATCGGCCGCACCCCGCGCAGCAACCCGGCCACCTATACCGGCGCCTTCACCTCGATCCGCGACTGGTTCGCCGGCCTGCCCGAGGCGCTGGCGCGCGGTTACAAGCCCGGCCGGTTCAGCTTCAACGTCAAGGGCGGCCGGTGCGAAGCGTGCACGGGCGACGGCCTCATCAAGATCGAAATGCACTTCCTGCCCGACGTGTATGTGACGTGCGACGTCTGCCACGGCGCGCGCTACAACCGCGAAACGCTGGAAGTAAAGTTCAAGGGCAAGTCGATCGCCGATGTCCTCGACATGACGGTCGAGGACGCGGTGGAGTTCTTCAAGGCGGTGCCGCCCATCCGCGACAAGATGGCGATGCTCGCCGAAGTCGGCCTGGGCTATGTCAAGGTCGGCCAGCAGGCGACGACGCTGTCCGGCGGGGAGGCGCAGCGCGTGAAACTCGCCAAGGAACTCGCTCGCCGCTCGACCGGGCAGACGCTCTACATCCTCGACGAACCGACGACGGGCCTGCATTTCGACGATGTGAGGAAACTGCTGGAAGTGCTCCACGCTCTGGTCGAACAAGGCAACAGCGTGGTGGTGATCGAACATAACCTGGACGTCATCAAGACCGCCGACTGGGTGATCGACCTGGGGCCGGAAGGCGGCGTGAAGGGCGGCGAGATCGTGGCCGAGGGCACGCCCGAAGCGGTGGCGAAGGTGGAGCGGAGCTTTACCGGGGCGTATCTGGCGCCGCTGTTGGCGAAGCGGCGAGAGCGTGTGGCGGCGGAATAACGCGCTCTCCCCCTTCAGGGGAGAGGGTTGGGAGAGGGGCGGTGCCAGGCGGGGTGCAATGAAATGAGTCAAGCCAGCCCCTACCGGCCGCAATTCGAAGCCGCGCTACGCCTGTTTGCCCGGGTCAGTCAGGCAATGGTTGCACGCCGCCTTCCGCGCCCTGTTTTGGTCGGTGGGGCCGCAGCCGAATATTATTCGGGTAGTGCGATTTCGACCGGCGACTTCGATCTCTGTTCGCCGACCCAGACCGAACTCGAAGAGGAAATGCGCCGCCACGGCTTCGTCAAGCCGACCGGGCCTGGTATGTCGACGCGCGGTTGGATACATCCGGATCTGCGGCTGGGTTTTGAAGTGGTCGCCCGCGTGCCGATGGATGGCAGCGTCGACAGCGACCATATCCTGCTCGTGGAGAATATATCGCCGGGCGAGTCCTTCGCGATCATTTCGGTCGAGGATTTAATCGCGGATCGCATGGGGCAATATGCGTCAGGCACGGCGCGCGATCGGATCGATCAGGCACGGCTGCTGCTGCGGCTTCACCCCGGCGTTGATCGCGCCTATCTTGATCTCCGCATCAGGCAGGAAAGCGGGGATGATTATGGCATCGAAGACATCATCGGCTGACGCCGAAAACTGGCCCGGCCCGCGCGTTGATCATTTCGATTTCGCGGCGACGCTTGCTGCGCGCCGCCGCGCGCTTGGTGATCCCGAACTCCCCCGCAACAGCGGCAAGCGACGGACGCCGAGCAAGAAGGCGTTGCTCAAGGCGATTGAGGATGCGGGGGGGGATTGGTGAGGGCGCGGGTTGTGGTGCGACGGCGTAACTATTATTCTGCTGCTTCTGCCCAATCGTCCTGTCGCCTTGAGTTGTGGGCGTAAGTTTCCCACCCAATTTCATATTCTTCGGCTTGATTTCCCCAGCTAGTCCAATTTGGCCTTGTTCCTCTTGCAAACATTTCGAGCCGTGGGCCGGGCGAGCAGCCTTCGACTATATCGTAAAATTCGTCGGGCTTCCGGCTGTGTTCTCGCTTCCGGGTGCCCAACAGGTTTACCTGTCGCCTACCTGGGGCCAATGTTCTCGCGTTTTTTCCGCGCACGCCAAACAAGCATAGCTCAGTAACGTTGCGGAAGTAGAATCCTACGCCGCGCCCATCTGATCCGCCGTCCTTTCGAATCTTATGCCAGACTAGATTTGATTTATATTGGAAACCCCATGCTGCCATCACTCTTAGTCCATCCGGCAAGAGTGCGTTTGGCACCCATAAATATAAATGAGCCGGATTTGCTGCTACCCCCTCAACCGGAAGCGAACAGATTTCGTCAAGGCTCATCGTGCCGTATCGCGATAGGCGGTGATGCTCAGGAGCCATCTTACCGGTTCGATTGGTAAATCTCCAAGGAGGATCCGCAAGAATCGTTGCAAAACTGCGTCCGTTTAACGATTTAGTGAAATCAAGGGCGGGATTTGCTGTCATGCTTCTTCCTCGTCGATACATTCCGGCCGAATACCGATAGCCAATATTGGGCAACTTCCATTGCGACCAGCATTAAGTCTGTACAACAACTTCCCCATCCAGGTGGTAGATGCGCCGTATTTCGTCATTAATCCCATTTCTCGAAATATCGGATTCAGAGATGCGCTGCGTGTAAGGAGTACGCCAACATCAATCACGCCACATTGGCTAAATGCGCTCATCGCATAAAGATCTCGGTCGAAAGTTTGATCTTTGCTATTCCATTCGAGGTCGAAGGCTACCCGACCTTTTACATAATCAACCTTATGCCCATCTAGGAAACGCGGTTTGGTCAACTCTTGCACCATGCGTGTGCTAACCAGTTTGCCATGTGAGTTGGCTGCCGTTTCTCGCCAAAGTAGTTTCACTAACAAATCGGCCTGGATGGTCGTCTCCTGCCATCCATAAGGGCGAAGCAGGGTTGAGAACGCTTTGGGGATTTCGGATTCGTTACCACCCGCTTTGGCGATGATCCGACGAGTAAGTTTGAAGCGCCGGAGCGCCTCCATTAATTCCTTGAATTCCGCTGGGTGCGCTTCCGACAATATTAAGGCGGCGTTTCGATATGAGAAAACATCGTATCTTTTGAGGACATCGGCAGGCACATAACGTGCTACGAATTCCGCAGGGTCGCCCGCTTCGTTCGGAAGCTCCGCTGGATCCCCAGTTATCTCGGTTGGAGTATCTTCTTTCACAACGGCGTTTTGGCGTGAGAACAAATTGGGGTCAAACGATAACGCATGTTATTCCCCACGGGCACTCCGATGCGTCGAGAATGGCGGGTCAATTGATTGATTTCCGATACCCCCCGCTGCGGCAAAGCCGCGTCGTCGGTCGCGGCTTCTTGCCGCGCCGGCCGGGCCGGGCCTCGGCGAGCCTCGCGTTTAGCTTTGCTAAACTCTCGGGCGGCCCGGCTGTCCTACATCGCCCATTGCTGCATATAAGTCCTGTCCACTCTCGCCCCTGCGACCAGGAGGACAGCCATGCCATCGCCCCTCGACAACCGCCCGTTCAAATCCGGCGCCGCGTCCACTTTTGTTCGTGGCGCGGCGGATTCGCGGCATCTTGATCCCATTGATCCGGTCGCGCATTGGCAGCGGCTGCTCGATGCGGGGTTGATCGGCAATAAAGCGCGCATGTCCGGCGCGGCGATCGACAAGCTGGCCGCCAGCGAAATCGCGCTTGGCCTGCGCCGCGCCACCAGCCGGGGCAGGCAGTGAACGCGCCCGCCGCCAACTTGCCCACTCCCTCCACGCGCCTGGAGCGGCAGGATGGGTGGACGCCCGATGCGCAGCGCGCTTTCCTCGAAGCGGTTGCCGAGGGGCATACGGTGGAAGCGGCGTGCCGCATCGTCGGTTTGTCGTTTCAGTCGGCCTATGCGCTGCGGCGGCGGGCAGCGGGGGCGAGTTTTGCGCTGGGGTGGCAGGCGGCATCGCTGCTGGCGCGCAACCGGCTGGCCGATGCGCTGGTCTGCCGCGCGATCGACGGGCAGGTCGAAACCGTCACGCGCCCCGATGGCAGCATTTTCAGCCGCCATCGTTTCGACAATCGGCTGGCGACGGCGATGCTCACCCGGCTCGATCGCTTTGCCGATCAGTCGGTGGCAGAAGGCACGCACGCCGCCGCGCGGCTGGTTGCGCAGGAATTCGATGCGTTTCTCGATCTGATCGAGCGTGACGATGGCCCGGCGCGCGCCGGGCTGTTCGTCGGGTTGCGGCTGGGCGACGTGCATGGGCCGGGCGAGCGGGATGGCGCGGCGGCGGCCGATCTGGCGCCGGTGGTCGCGCTGGCCCGCGCCGATCGCTGGTGCCGCACCGGGGCGGCGCTCGCCGGGGATGTGGTGGTTGCCGATCTCGATCCGGCGCAGCGCGCGCACTGGACGGCGGAGCAATGGGCGCGGGCGGAAGCGGCGGGGCTGCTGGTGCTCGCCGCGCCCGATGCGCCCGATGCGGTCAATACCGCCGATGTACCCGATGTACCCGATGACGGGGGGAGTGGTGGCCCCGATGATCGTGCGCATGATCTCGCCGCTGGCGGGGGCGCTGGCCGGGGCGCTGGCGGGGGCTGGAACGGGGTCGCGGGCGATATCAATGGCAACCCTCAACTTCCTCAACCACTTCCTCAACCACATCCCCAACTGCGCAGGGATTTTCCCGCCGACGATCCGGTCTGGTGGGACGATGCCGCCGAAGAATGGCGCACCAGCTTTCCCCCGCCCGACAATTTCCTGGGGGAGGAGGAGGGCGAGTTTGGCGATGCCGACTATGCGCGCGCGCTCAACCACCGCGAAACGCTGATCGCCAATAGCTGGCGGCGGATCAAGGAGGCGCCGATCGTCATTGCCGCCGGGCTGGCGCGTGACGCCTGGTTCGAAGAGGCGGGGGAACAGGTGATCGATTACTATCGCACCGGGCCGGATGACGATGAAGCGGGGGACGCGGCGGCATCCGATACGGTATCCGGTGCGCCGCCCGGCTGATCGCCGCCGCGCAACCATTCCAGCATCCACGCATTGATACCGTATCGAAACGGTTGGGAGAGAAGAAATGCGTGCATTGACCCTGGGATTGGTGGCGACTGCCGCCGTGATTGGTGGTTGCGTGGGCGATGACGGCCAGGGGCCGGGCTATGCCAGCAATTACCGCCACTATGATTATGACCATCCCGATCCCGCTTATGGCGGCTATTATGCCGACCATTATTATCGGGACGATCCGCGCTACCGCGAACGCCGGGTGAGCGCCAATGAACGCGTCTATCGCGGGCAGGACGGGCGCTATTATTGCCGCCGGTCGGACGGGACGACGGGCCTGATCGTCGGTGGTGTCGCGGGCGGTGTGCTCGGCAACGTCATCGCGCCGGGCGGATCGAAGACGCTGGGCACCATCCTTGGCGCGGCGGGCGGTGCGTTGATCGGCAATTCGGTCGACAAGAACAGCGTCAAGTGCCGCTGATCGGCTGATCGGCTGATCGGCTGATCGGTTGATCCGCAATTGACGGCTGGCGACGGCGGTGGGCGGGCAGGCGGCGGCGCGTTTGATGGGTGGCGGCTTGAGGGGGGAAGCCTCTTGCCGGCGGTTTAGCGCAGCGGCTTGCCCGCATCCTTCCATCTGTCCAGGATCGCGCCGGTATCGGCATAAGCGGGCTGGATGATGGCAGGCTGGGTCGTGGCGCGTGGCGTGGCGCTTGCGCCGGGTTGCGACGGTGCGGGTGTGGTCGGCGGCGTCGTGCCGGGGTTTGTGCCGGGGTTTGTGGCTGCGTTGGAGTTGGTGGCGGATAATGCGGCGATGACGTCGGGCGTCAATCCGGTCAGCGTACCATTCGGTTCACCGGGCAGGGGCGCGCGCGCATGGGGTTCGGGCAGTGGCTCTCCGCCGCGATACACCTGGCTGAATGCGGCGGGCGTGCCCCACCACCCTTGCCAGCGGTGGAAGAAATGCGCACCGATCGCCGCCGTCATCACCAATTGCCGGTTCCAGGCGGGGGTGACGGCATAGGTGTGGTAATGCGTTGCCGTGCCCACCGGCGCGAACACCTGCCCGGTCAGCGCGTCGGCGGCGACGCCCATCACGCGCCGCCACAATGCGGGCACTGGCTTGCGGGCCATCGCGCCGTCGCAGGCGAAGGAGAATTGGCAGCCGGCCTTCTCGCTGCCCTGATAGACGACGCCGCACACCGTGGCGGGAAAGGCGGGGTGGCGAACGCGGTTCAGGATGACCTGCGCGACCGCGCGTTGCCCGGCATCAGGCTCCGACGCGGCCTCGTAATAGATGGCCGTCGCCAGGCATTCCAGCGCCCGCACCCGGTCAGTGGCGCTGGCCAGCCGGGTGGAAAAGGGCGGGGCGGGGTGAATGGTGCCATCGGCGAGCAGGCTGTCGGCGCCGGCGGGAATGGGCATGTCGGGCAGATGCGCGGTGCCCGTCGATCCGGCTCCCGGCGCGGCAAGGTCGTCGGTGGCATAGAAATAGGCGGCGCCGGGGAAATGGTCCTCCGCCTCGAATCCGTGCGTGGCGGCGGGGATATTGGCGGTGATGGCGGCCGGGGGATGGGCGATGACGGCACGAATGGCGGCCAGCGCGGACCAGGCGAGGCACATCACCGCGACCAGCACCGCCGCCACGACGCTGCGCCGCCGATCGTCGAACTGGTGCCATTGCCGCTGCATCGCCGCCACATAGCGCAACGGGGTTGATAAATCTTTCCGCGAAATCGCGCTGTGCCAACTCGGAACGGTAATTTGAAATGATGGATAGTTAACGATAAATTGCCGCCTGCCCGGCGTCGGGGCGCGGGCAGGCGGCAGGGAAAGGGGGTTATTTCAGCGTGTGGCTGTCCAGGTTCAGGCTTGCTGCCGGAATGACTTCCAGCGTCGGATGGGCCTTGCGGAGATCGTCGATGAACAGCTTGGAATCGCCGACCACGACGATGCTGGCCTGTGCCGGATCAAACAGCCTGGCCGCCGCTGCCTGCACCTGTTCCGGCGTCACCGCCGATACCTTGCCGATGAAGCGGCCAAGTTCGTCAAGCGGCACGTCGTCGGTGATATAGTTGCCCAATATGCCCGCGATACCGCCGGTCGTTTCTGCCGAACGCCCGAAATTGCCGATCAACACGGCCTTGCGCGAGTCGAGTTCGGCAGTGGCCACTGGTGCGGCGGCGAGCTTCTTCATCTCCTCGCCGATCAGGTCGACGACTTGCGTGGCCGACGGGTTCTTGGTCTGGGTGCTTGCCGAGATGATGCCACCGGCGCGGCGCGCGTCGAGCCTGCTGCTCGCACCATAGGACAAGCCGCGCTTGACACGGATTTCCTGGTTGAGCCGCGACGAATAACCGCCGCCAAGCACGGTGTTGGCAACCGCGGCGGGATAGAAATCGGGGCTGCTGCGGGCAATCGACTGGCGAGCGATGACAACGCCAGCCTGTCCGGCGCCGGGGAAATCGACGACGATGATGCGTGGTGCAGGGGAGGGTTGGGTTGTTGCTGGTACTGCGGATGACGTGGCGGAGGTTGCTGCCCAACTCCCGAAATAGCGGCTGGCGAGTTGCTTCGCCTGATCGGGTGTCACGTCGCCCACCATCATCAGCGTTGCCGATCCTGGTTGCCAGGGCTGTGCATGTGCCTTGAGAACGTCGCTGCGGGTGATCGCGGCAAGCGATTTCGGCGTGCCCGATGCGAGATGGCCATAGGCGCCGTCGCCGAACACGGCGCGGCCGGTGACCATGCCAGCCAGGCGCGCCGGATCCTTGAGCTGAACGTTGACGCCGTCGATTTCCTGGGTCCGTGCCCGGTCAAGTTCGTCCTGTGCGAAGGCAGGGTGCTGGACGACATCGGCAAGGATGGTCAGGGCCTTGTCGATCTGGTCCGACTTCACGCCGACATCGACCACGCTCGAATCCCAGCCTGCCTCGCTGTCGATCGAACCGCCCAGTGTTTCGATCTGGCGGGCGATGTCGGTGGCGGAGCGAGTGGTGGTGCCCTTGGTCATCAGCGTCGCGGCCAGGTTGTTGACCCCTGCCCGTTCGGCGGGATCATTTGCCGCGCCGGTGTGGGTGATGACCGACGCGGTAATCAGCGGCAGGTCGTGTTTTTCCACCACCACCAGCTTCAGCCCATTGGCCAGCTTGGTGACGGATGGCGTCGGGATATTGGGCGAAACCGGCGCGCCGGGCGGTGGCGGCAGGATGCGCTGCCCCTCCGGCGCGGGAGTCACTACTTCAATGTTGGCGGGGGGAACGAGGTCCGCAATCTGGACGGTGGGCGCCAGCGCAATCTTGTCCCCCTTCGCCGCATCCGCTTCACCGGAAGCGGGCAGGTAACGCACGGTGGCGGCAGTCTTGTCGTCCAGATATTTGCGCGCGACGCGCTCGACGTCGGCGGCGGTGACCTTGGCAACATTGGCAATCTGCCGGTCTGCAGCCGACGCATCGCCATCGATGATGACGGCGCTGGCAATCGCCGAAGCCTTGCCGTCCGCAGTTTCCCGTTCGCGCAGAACGTTGGTCAGGATCTGGTTCTTGGCGCGCGCCAATTCCTCGGGAGTGACCGGCGCGGTGCGCAGCTTGGCCAGTTCGGCGCGCAGCGAAGCTTCGCCCGCGGGGACCGATTTGCCGCCTGCGAGAATCACATAAGCGGCCAGTGCTCCGGTCGATTGCTTGGTATCAAGGAACGTGCCAGCGCTTTGAGCTACTTGCTGGCGATAGACCAAAGACTGGTACAGGCGCGAACTGTCGCCCTGCGACAGGATGGCGTTGAGCACGGCCAGGGGTGCGCTGTCAGCGTCCCGGTCAGCGGGAATCTGGAAGCTCATCAGGACCGCGGGCAGTGGAACATTGGACTCATGGACCGTGCGCTCCACAGCGGCGGCGCGCGGGGGTTCGGTAACGGTTATGCGGGGGATGGCCTGATCCGGTCGCTTGATGGGCGCGAAATATTTGTCGACCCAGGTGTCGAGCTGGGCGGGATCAAAATTGCCGGATACGACCAGAACGGCATTGTCCGGCCGGTAATAGGTTGCGTGAAAAGCACGGACATCGTCGATGGATGCGGCCTGCAAATCCTCGATGCTGCCGATCACGGGGCGTCCATAGGGGTGATAATTGTATGAAACTTCCGGGAAATACAGATAGAATAGCTTGCCATAAGGCTGCGCCAGCACCCGCAGCCGCAATTCTTCCTTCACCACATCGCGTTCGGATGCGAAATCCTTGGGGTCGACGACCAGGCTCGACATGCGTTCGGCTTCGGCGAACAGCAGACGCTCGAGATGGTTGGCGGGAATGACCTCGAAATAATTGGTATAGTCGGGATTGGTCGAAGCGTTGTTGTAGCCGCCGACATCCTCTGTCAGCCGGTCAAACGCTTCCGTCGGCAGATTCCGCGTCGCCTTGAACATCAGATGTTCGAACATGTGGGCAAAGCCCGAGCGTCCTTTGGGGTCGTTCTTGCCGCCCACGTCGTACCATACCTGCACCGACACATTCGCGGTCGATGTATCGCGGATCGCATAGACGCGCAGGCCGTTGGGCAATGTGCGCTGGGTATAGGCAATCGGCTTGGGCAGCGGTTGCGCGGCGGCAGGAGTGGCAGGCGTCGGTTTGGCGAGAGCTTTTCGGGCGGGTGCGGCAAAGCCTGGCGCGAAGGGCAGGGCTGCGGCGCCCAAAAACAGGGCGGCACGAACAAGACGCATGAAGGAGGCTCCACGATTGGCGATGACGTGATGGCGAGAGTGGCGCCGGTGTGTTGTATAAGTCAAGCGCTGGCGGTGCCGATGAGCCGCCATCGCGTTGCTTCTCGACTGCAAAACGCGGCGGCATCAATCGGCGAGCCCAGTGCAAGCCTTGGCCCGATCCAGGCGTCGCCCGGACGCTCAGCCCTTGTTGCGGCGCGTGTAGAGCAGCACGGCGGCCAGTGCTGCAGACCCGACACCCAGGCCGATGCCTATGGATACCAGCGGCCAGCTCCGCTTGCTTTTGGCGTCCGCCTGCAGGGCGGCTTCGGTCGCGTCGCCGGCTTCGCGGACGCGCTTTGCCTCCAATGCCGCGGCTTCGATCTCGTTCATTTCAGCTTCGTCGGACACTCTTTACTACTCCTCAAGCCCCCGCTGGTTGCCCCCATGATAAGCTGCGCGAAATTCGTTGGCGAAGGCTGTCAGTCGACCATCTACTATCGCGCCACGCAGATCGCTCATCAACGCCTGATAGAACCATAAATTATGTTCAGTCATCAGCATTGCGCCCAAAATTTCACCGGTACGGACAAGGTGATGCAGATAGGCCCGGCTCCAGGTCGCGCATATCGGGCAAGCGCATGTCGGATCGAGCGGCCCGGTATCTTCGCCGAATTTTGCATTCTTGATGTTGATCGGGCCAGTACGGGTGAATGCCTGGCCGGTCCGGCCGCTGCGTGTCGGCAACACGCAATCGAACATATCGATGCCGCGTTCCACTGCGCCGACGATGTCGTCGGGCTTGCCGACGCCCATCAGATAGCGTGGCTTGTCCGCTGGCAACTGGGCCGGCGCAAAATCCAGGCAAGCGAACATCGCGTCCTGTCCTTCGCCGACGGCCAGCCCGCCGACCGCATAACCGTCGAAGCCGATGTCGATCAGCGCATCGGCCGATGTCTTGCGCAGCGCTTCGTCCAGCGCACCTTGCTGGATGCCGAAAATCGCGTTGGCTTCGGCGTGGGCGCCACCGGTGTCGAACGCGTCGCGGCTGCGCCTTGCCCAGCGCATCGATCGCTCCATTGCCGCCACCTGGACATCGCGGGTTGAGGTAGTGGGAACCAGTTCGTCAAACGCCATGACGATGTTCGAGCCAAGCAGCCGTTGAATCTCGATCGACCGTTCAGGCGACAGGCTGTGGCGCGATCCGTCGAGATGGCTTTTGAAAGTGACGCCGTCTTCGCTGCGCGTGGTCAGGTCGGCCAGGCTCATCACCTGATAGCCGCCGCTGTCGGTCAATATGGGGCGATGCCAGCCCATGAAGGCGTGGAGGCCACCCAACCGCGCGATGCGTTCCGCGCCAGGACGGAGCATCAGGTGATAAGTATTGCCCAGGATGATGTCGGCACCCGCTGCACGCACATCCTGCGGCTTCACCGCCTTTACGGTTGCCGCGGTGCCGACGGGCATGAAGGCTGGCGTGCGGATGACGCCGCGCTGCATGGCGATTTCGCCGGTGCGCGCTTTGCCGTCGGTGGCGTTGATCGTGAACTGGAAGCGAGGGCCGGAATTCGGCCCATGCTCCGGGGTTGGTATCGAAGCAGTCATGCTGTGTCCGAGTGCGCCTCGCCAAGCACATGCGCAAGCACTTCCGCTGGCGATGAGAAGAATATCGCTGGTTCGGTCGCGGCCAGCGCGTCTCGATTGGCATAGCCCCACAGAACGGCCGCGCCGGGAATGCCCGCCTTGCGCGCGGAGATCATGTCTCGCGTTTCATCGCCGATGCACAAGGCGTCGGCACCGGTCAGCCCGGCGCGTTTCAGCACGCGGCGATACAGTCGGGCCTTGCCGAACAGCGACGCGCCGCATTCGAAATGGCTGATCCGTGAGGTGATTCCTTCACCCAGTATCGCGCGAACATTGGTCTCGGCATTGGACGTGACGAGCGCCAGCCGAACACCCGTGCGATGAAGCGCCTCGATCATTTCCGGCACGCCATCGAACAACGCAATCCGGTCGGTCTGCTGTGCCAGCAGGCCATGCAGATAGCGTGCGATGCCTGGGATTTTCCAGCGCGATATGCCCAGATAACGAATGACCTGGCGGCTGGACTGGCCACGCAGTTCCTCAACTTCTCCAGGCGCAACGCGGCGAAACTTGAAGCGGTCGGCAAGATGATCGGCAAGCGACAGGAACCAGTCGCCACTGTCGGCCAGCGTGCCGTCAAAGTCGAAGATGACAAGGCGGTATCGCGGCACGGTGACGCCAGCATTGGGCGCGGCGGGGGCGAACTGGGTGGGCGTCATTGCAGGGGAAGCTCGTCGCCGTTGCGGGATTTGCGGCGGCCGCGAGTGGTGAAGGAGCGCTGGACGTTGGTGAGCGTCAGCAACTCCGACCGCACCACCACGCCATCGTGATTGCGGTCGAACCGGTCGAAGATGACGAGGATTTTTGCCTGTAATTCGCTCAGCGTAATATGGTTGTCGCCATCGCTGTCAGTCTCGAAGGGGCTGGGCAGGGCATTGCGATCACCCAGCCAGCGTTCCGCCCAATCGGAAAATTCGATATAGCCCAGCCAGCCCTTGTTACCGGTGTCGATCACCTTGAAGCTATGCTCGACCCCGGCCAGGCATTCGGCACGCGTGACCGTGCCATCGCCATCCGCATCGAACGCGGCGATCATCACGGCGACAGGCTCTGCAAGGATTGTCGATTGCGGCGGCTGGCCAGGCGGCGGTTCGCGGCTGGCAGCCGGTGTCGGCCCCCGGTCCTGCGCGAATGCAGGGGAAGCGATCAGCGTCAGCAGGGCGGCAGTCACGCTACGCATCAAACTCTCCGGCGGGCACTCGGTTACTCAGGGAATCAGCAGGCAGGCATCGCCATAGCTGTAGAAGCGATAGCCGGAAACGATCGCATGGCGATAGGCCGCTTGCATCCTCTCCAACCCCATCAGCGCGCTGACCAGCATGAACAGGGTTGATCGCGGCAAGTGGAAATTGGTTATCAGCGCGTCGATCCCCCTGAACCGATAGCCTGGCGTGATGAAAATGGAGGTGTCGCCCTGGAATGGCCGGATCTGGCCATTTTCAGCGGTCGCGCTTTCGATCAGCCGCAACGACGTGGTGCCGACCGCGATCACGCGTCCCCCGGCCGCTCGCACTGCATTGAGCCGGTTCGCCGTGGCGGCGTCGATATGGCCCCATTCAGCATGCATCCGATGGTCGTTGGTATCGTCGCTTTTGACCGGCAGAAACGTGCCTGCGCCGACATGAAGCGTCAGCATGGTGTGCTGAATGCCCGCAGCTTCCAGTTGCGCGATCAGCTTTGGCGTGAAGTGAAGCGCGGCAGTCGGCGCAGCGACGGCTCCGGGCTCTCGCGCGAACATTGTCTGGTAATCGTCGGCATCGCGGGCGTCGGTTGGTCGCTTTGACGCAATATAAGGCGGCAATGGCATTCGCCCGACCCGTTCCAGCAGCAGCTCAACCGGTTCTTCGCCAGGGAAATCGATCGCCAGACTGCCATCGTCTTCCCGGTCGCTGATGCGCGCGGTGACACCCTGGCCGAAATCGACAGTATCGCCCTCTTTCAGTCGCCTGGCGTTGCGCACAAAGGCGCGCCAGCGGCGTGGCCCTTCGCGCTTGTGCAGGGTAACGCCGACACGGGCTTCGCCACGCCTGCCCTCCAATTGGGCGGGAATGACGCGCGTGTCATTGAACACCAATATGTCGTCGGGACGCAGCAGGCCGGATAAATCCGCGATGCCGCGATCATGCAGCCCATCGCTGCCCACAACCAGAAGGCGCGCGGCGTCGCGCGGCGCAGCGGGGCGCAGCGCAATATTATCTGGCGGCAGGTCAAAGTCGAACAGGTCGACCTTCATTGGTCATCGTCCTTGCCCGGTCATGCCGGGGCCGGCGTTACTTGCTTGGCTTTTTCTTGGCGGCCGGCTGGGCAGGCGTCTTGGGCAATACCGCCGGCGCTTCCTTCTTGCCGTCTGTCAACGAAACCACCGGTTCACTGCTCGCCGCCGCCGGGGCAGCGGGCGCACCCGAATAGGGCGGGGGATTGTCCGCCGCGACATACGCGTGGAGAATCTTCGATGGCTGGGCAGGCGGCTCACCACGTTCCACCTCATCGACATATTGCATTCCATCGAGCACCCGGCCGAACACGGTGTATTTCTTGTCGAGCTTCAACGTCGGCTGAAACACGATGAAGAACTGGCTATTCGCACTGTCTTCGCCCTCGGCGCGCGCAGCCGAAACGGCGCCGCGTACATGCGGAAGGTAGTTGAACTCGGCCTTCAGGTCCGGCATCGCCGAACCGCCGGTGCCGTCGCCCTTGGGATCGCCGGTTTGCGCCATGAAGCCTTCGATGACGCGGTGGAAAGTCAGTCCGTCATAAAAATGCTGACGAGTCAGCATCTTGATGCGTTCCACCGTTTTCGGTGCGACGTCCGGCCGCAGCAGGATGGTTACGCGTCCGCCGGTCGACAGGTCGAGCAGCAGCACGTCTTCCTTGTCATCGGGCGTCGGCGCGGCGGCGCGCCCCGGAACCTCGATAAGGCTGGTCTGAGCGGCTGCGGGAAGCGTGAACAGGCAGGCAAAAACTGCAACAATACTGATAAGAAAACGCATCACGTCCCCGTGGAGAGTCGAACTTCGGGCGGGCTTAGAGCAAATTGCGGCTTGCGCCAAACTGAACATCCCGTTCAATCGCCCTTCCGGCCGATGGCCAGCACTCGATCGCGTACCTGAGCGTCCACGGCGGCGGGAACGAACTTGTGGATGTCACCGCCGAACATCGCGATTTCCTTGACCAGGCGGCTGGCGATCGGTTGCAACGCGACGTCAGCCATCAGGAACACGGTGTCGATGCGGTTGTTCAACTGCTGGTTCATGCCTGCCATCTGGAATTCATATTCAAAATCGGCCACGGCGCGCAGGCCGCGCACGATGATGCTGGCGCCTTCGCGTTCGGCAAAATCCATCAGCAGCGAATTGAAGCTGACGACGTGGATTTCGCCGCCAATGTCGGCAACTTCGCGCTGCACCATCGCCATGCGCTCTTCCAGATCGAACATCGGCGACTTGCTGGGGTTGGTGGTCACGCCGACCACAAGCCTGTCGACCAGCTTCGCGCCGCGCCGGATGATGTCCATGTGCCCCAGCGTAATGGGGTCGAACGTTCCGGGATAGACGCCGATGCTCGCGCTCAACGGTCGCGTTCCATGATGTAGCGGGCGATGTCGCGCAACAAATCCGCTTCCTTCCCGAAACTGTGGAGATGCTCGATGGCCTGGGTAACCAGCATCCGCGCCTGTTCGCGCGCGCGTTCAACGCCCAGCAGGCTGAGGAAGGTTTCCTTGCCTGCCGCTTGATCCTTGCCGACGCGCTTGCCGGTCTTTTCCTCATCGCCTTCATGGTCGAGCAGATCGTCGGCAATCTGGAAGGCAAGGCCGATGTCGCGTGCATAGCCGCGCAACCCCGTGCGACCTTCCACCGGCACGCGCCCCAGGATCGCGCCTGCCTCGACCGCGCTGGCGATCAATGCGCCAGTCTTCAGTGCTTGCAATCGAGTGATCCCGTTCAGGTCGAGCGTCGTCTTTTCGGCCTCGATATCCATCATCTGGCCGCCCGCCATGCCCGATGGACCGGCAGCACGCGCCAGGTCGAGCACCAATTCGGCGCGGACAAACGGATCGGGATGAGTATCGGGTTCAGCCAGCGCCTCAAACGCGAGCGCGTGGAGCGAATCGCCGGCGAGGATCGCGGTCGCCTCGTCAAATTGCTTGTGGACGGTGGGCTTGCCGCGGCGCAGGTCGTCGTCGTCCATCGATGGCAAGTCGTCGTGGATCAGCGAATAGACATGGATGCACTCCAGCGCGAGGCCAGCGCGCGCTGCCGATGTCCGTGACACGCCGAACAGTCTTGCCGTTGCAAATACCAGCAGGGGCCGCAACCGCTTGCCGCCACCAATCGCGGCATGGCGCATGGCAAGGTACAAATCGGCACGCGGGTCGTCCGGCACGGTCAACAACGTGTCGAACAGGCGGTCCATTTCCGCGGACACATCGGTCAGCGCATCACGCAGGTTGGTTGTCGTATCTGTCATTTTTATCCGCGTTTCAGCCTGCAGCGAAAGGGGTGGTGCCGACGGGGCGCCCGTCGCTGTCGAGCTTGATTGCTTCGATACGCGCCTGTGCAGCGTCGAGCCGGTCGGCGCAACGCTGGCGCAGCAGACTGCCGCGCTCGTAGAGCCGAATCGACTCGTCCAGCGGCGCATCGCCGCGCTCAAGCAACCCGACAATCTGTTCGAGCTCCCTCAACGCGTCCTCGAAGGTCATGTCCTCTACGGGACGACTGTTTTCCATGACCTCGCTATGGGGCAGGCGGGTGACGGGGGTCAAGCCGCCCGATGCCGGTCGTCAGCGGTGCTCGTCTGCCTGCTGCGCTGCGGGCATCACTTCGGCAATCAGATCCTTGCGCGACAATTTGCCGATCATCGTCTTGGGCATGGTTTCGCGCACCACGACTTGATCGACCCGCTCATGCTTGCCAATCTGCGGGTTCAGCCAGGCCATCAACGCAGCGCCATCGACGGTCGATCCGTCGTTCAGCGTCACATAGGCGCGGGGGTGTTCGCCGCGATAAGTATCGGGAATACCGATGACGAGTGCCTCTTTTACCGCCGGATTTTTATACAACACGGCTTCGATCTGGCTTGGAAACACCTTGAACCCGCCGACGGCGATCATGTCCTTCAACCGGTCGACGATGCGGATAAAGCCATCGGGATCGATTTCGCCGACATCGCCGGTGCGCAACCATTTGGTGCCCGCCGCATCGACCACGAAAACATCTGCATCGGCATCCGGCCGATTCCAATAGCCCTTCATAATCTGCGGTCCGGCGATCACAATTTCACCCGGTTCGCCAGGCGGCGCAGGCTGAGTCGGGTCCAGCTTGTCGACCAGACTGACCCTAGTGCCGGGAATAGGCTGGCCAATGGTGCCGGATTTTCCGTCGCCTTCATATGGATTGGCCGCGACGACACCGGCGCTTTCCGACAGGCCATATCCTTCGATCAGCCGTGCATGGGTTGCGCTTTCAAACTTTGCCTTGAGTTCCGATGGCAAGGGCGCGCCGCCCGAGATGCAGACGCGCAGCCTCGAAAAGTCGGTTTTCGCCAATGCCGGATTGTCGAGTAGCGCCTGGTACATGGTCGGCACGCCGGGCACCGACGTCACTTTTGACCGGGTTATCGCCGCCAGCGCTTGTGCCGCATTGAAGCGCGGCAGCATGATGATGCATCCGCCGTTCGCCACGGTACGGTTGAGCACGCAGGTGTTGGCGAAGACGTGGAACATCGGCAGCACGCCCAGGATACGGTCCGGCGCGTCTGGATTCGGGTCGATTGCGACCACTTGGCGCGCGTTGGCCGACAGGTTCTGGTGAGTAAGCATTGCGCCCTTTGGCGTCCCGGTGGTGCCGCCTGTATATTGGATCAGCGCCACATCCTCGATGGGATCAATGGTGGGGATAGGAAAATGGCCGTCATTGGCGATCAGTCGGGAAAATGACGTAACGCGCGCGTCATCGGGGCGCCGGGTCACTTCGCCACGACGGAACAGGCGATAAATGATCGATTTGGCGGTGGGCAACGCACCGGCGACGGAGCCGACCACCAGCCGTTCCAGGTGACTTGCCTCCAGCACCTTCAACGCTGTTGGGAGCAGCGCGCTGGCAGAAATCGTGAACAACAACCGAGTGCCCGAATCCAGCACTTGATGGGCCAGTTCATCGGCGGTGTAGAGTGGCGAGAAATTGACCACCGTCGCGCCCAGTTTCAGAATGCCGTAATAAGCAGCCAGATAATGCGGCACGTTGGGCAGGAACAAGCCGATCCGGTCGCCCGCGCCATAACCCAATCTGTGCAGCCCGGCTGCAACCCGGTTGGCCCCGTCCAGCGTTTCGGCATAGCTATACTGGCGGCCAAGAAAATCGATCAACGGATCAGTCGCGTGGCGGGCCGCGGACTGATCGAACAGCGCGTCCATTGCCAGCGCGGGGAATACCCGGTCCCATTGGCCCGGGTGACGATAATTTGTGCGCCAGGCCTGGTTTGGATCAATCATTCAGCCACGATAGCAGCCAGATGCCGCCGCGCAATTGCCAGGCTCAGTGAGCGGTGAGTTGTTTTCCGGTCCAGGTAACCAGTACCGAAACTCCCAGCAAGCCCAGATCAACCGCCGCCTGCACGCGGTGCGGCGACGGATCCGATGCCTGATGCATCTGAACCTGGATATTGGCTGAAGGATGGCGCGGGGCCAGGGCCAGCAGCGCAAGCACCACAGCAATCAATGCAAGCTTACGGTTGCGCATCGCGGATGACCCTCCAAGGGCGGGATATACCGCAGGTACAGCCCAGCGACAAGAAAATCCGGATCAGGCCGCAGCCAGTTGGGGAGCGCCGGATCGCGCACGATCGCGGCCGTCATTCTTGGCGTCGAAAAGCGCCTTGTCGGCGTGGCGATAGAGCTGCTTCCAGTCCGCTTCGCTGGCCAAAGATCCGCGGCACTGACCAATACTGGCCGTCACGCGAAGATCGAACGGCATCCGCGTCGAACGAAGCCTGGCGAGAATGTCATCGACATCCAGGCTGTTGTCGCCTGGCAGGACGATGGCGAACTCCTCTCCGCCCAGCCGTGAGACAAGTGCGTCGCAGGGCGTCGCCGTGCGCAGGGTACGGGCGACCAGCCGTAATACCTCGTCGCCACCGTCATGGCCGATGGTTTCGTTCACCAGCTTGAAGTGATCGATGTCGAGCAATATCAATCTCTGGTCGCCCTCGCGGCCGATGGCCTGGTTGAGGAAAGCGCGCCGGTTGAGCAGGCCGGTGAGCGAATCGGTATCGGCCAGTCGCCGCGCCGCCATTTCCTGCAAGCGTGCTTCATCGCGTTCCTGGCTCAACAGGCGAATGCGATAGCTGATGCCGACTGACGACAGCAGCGCTTCGATGGTCATCGACAATACCGTTGAATTGTCGATCCAGAAATTCCAGGCGATGATGTTGAAATTATTGGCAACGCGCAGGCTGGCGAACAACAATGGCGCGGCCCAGGCCAGCGCGAACAGCCAAAGATAGTTGCTGCGCACCACCCACGCCCGCGCCAGAAACACCGGGACGAACAGGACAAGCAATAAAAAGCCCAGGGCGTAGGCTCGATCGAGAAAAAAGATGTGCCATGGCGCGAACGCGGCGTAAGCACATGCTGCGGTGACGTCGATGACTGCAACGGCGGTACAGGCGCGGCCGACCCGCCCGGCAAAGACCTCGTCTTCGAAAAAGGTCCGGGCAAATGCCAGGGCCGCCGCCGCGGTAATGCCGAGACCGGCATAGTTCAGGCGGAGCCGGTCATTGTTATCGATACCCGGAAATGCCCAGGCGATGGCGCCGGACGTTGTAAAGGCATAGAACATCAGCAACGCAACCATGATGCAATAGGCGAGCTGGAAGCGGTGCTTCATCGCCACCCACAATGCCAGATGATGAACGATCAGCGCCAAGCCAAGGCCGCCAAAAGCGGCGTAGATTGCTGCCAGATAGACATTTTCCCAACCGCTTTCGCGGATCGTCGCCAGTCGCGGACCGACGATGATGCCGCGCACATTGCCCGACCCCTCGATGCGCCAGGCCAATCGTACCAACGGTGCGGAGCGCGCGTTCAATCGATCAAGGAAGATGGCACCAAGCTGCAGCGAGGCGCTCGCGGCGCGGCTGTCGGTCCGCCGGGCAAATATCTGTCCGTTGCCGTAAAGCGCATAAACGGTCCGGGCGTCTTGCCAGACGCTGGAGCTGCGCAACGTCTGGTTGCCGGTCACCGACAGCGGTTCGGACAATACCCAATAGTCGCCCGACCCAAAGCGCGCCTGATGTGACGCACAGTCGAGCGGTATGCGCCCGGCAAACAGGTCCTTGACGTCTTGCCCCGTCCGGACCGGCGCTATGCAGGTCTTAATTTCGTTGCCGTTCCCATTCCCATTCGCATGGGCCGGTGCCGTGCCTGCCGCAAACAGCAGCATCAGGTGCGTCACAAACGCTAAACAACTGAAAATACGGCGCGGGAACATGATATCCGCATAGCCGTGAGATACCGAAGATAGGGTAAACGCAAGCGGCCACGATCGCCCGGATTGGGCAATCGTGGCCGCGATGTGCGTCAGGCGGGGTTATTTTTCGTGTTCGGCGACGGCCTTGCCCTTTTTCTTCGAGCGTTTTGGTGCCGCTGGCACGATCTCGAAATTGAGCGCGCCATCTTTCAGCTTCACCGTGACTTCGCCGCCATGGACCAGCTTGCCGAACAGCAATTCCTCGGCAAGCGGCTGCTTGATCTTTTCCTGGATCAACCGGCCCATCGGCCGCGCGCCATACAGCTTGTCATAGCCCTTTTCGGTCAGCCATTTCTTGGCCTCTTCGTCCAGGTTGATGTGGACGTTGCGGTCGGCAAGCTGCAGTTCGAGCTGCAGGATAAATTTGTCGACCACGCGTGCCACAACCTCAGGCGGCAGATAGCCAAAGGGAACAATGGCATCCAGCCGGTTGCGGAATTCCGGCGTGAACATCTTCTGCACCGCCTGCTCATCCTCGCCCTCACGCGTCAGGTTGCCGAAGCCGACCGTCTCGCGCGCCATGTCGGACGCACCGGCATTGGTCGTCATGATGAGGATGATGTTGCGGAAATCGACTGTCTTGCCGTGGTGGTCGGTCAGCTTGCCATTGTCCATCACCTGCAACAGGATGTTGAACAGATCCGGGTGCGCCTTTTCGATTTCGTCGAGCAGCAATACCGAATGCGGCTGCTGATCGACCGCATCGGTGAGCAGGCCACCCTGATCATAGCCGACATAGCCGGGAGGGGCACCGATCAACCGGCTGACCGAATGGCGCTCCATATACTCGCTCATGTCGAACCGCTGGAGCGGGATGCCCATGATCGAGGCGAGCTGCCGCGCAACTTCGGTCTTGCCGACACCCGTCGGGCCGGTGAACAGATAGTTGCCGATCGGCTTGTCGGGATCACGCAGGCCCGCGCGGCTGAGCTTGATCGCGGAGGCAAGCTTTTCGATCGCGGCGTTCTGGCCGAACACAACACGCTTCAGGTCTGTGTCGAGCGTGGCGAGCGCGGCTGTATCGTCCTTGGATACCGATTTCGGCGGGATGCGCGCCATGGTGGCAATCACTGCTTCGATTTCCTTGGCTGTGATCGTCTTTTTGCGCTTGTTCGGGGGAACCAGCATCTGCATCGCGCCGACTTCATCGATCACGTCGATCGCCTTGTCCGGCAATTTCCGGTCGTTGATGTAGCGCGCCGACAGTTCCACCGCAGTCTTGATCGCATCGGGTGTATATTTGACCGAGTGATGATCCTCGAACGCAGAACGCAATCCGGTGATGATCTTGATCGTGTCTTCGATGGATGGTTCGTTGACGTCGATCTTCTGGAACCGGCGGAGCAGCGCACGATCCTTTTCAAAGTGGTTGCGGAACTCCTTGTAGGTGGTCGAACCGATGCAACGGATCGTACCGCCCGACAATGCGGGTTTCAGCAGGTTTGATGCGTCCATCGCGCCGCCCGAGGTCGCGCCCGCGCCGATGACGGTGTGGATTTCGTCGATGAACAAAATCGCGTCGGGCAGCTTCTCCAGTTCGTTGACGACTGCCTTCAGCCGTTCCTCGAAATCACCGCGATACCGCGTGCCGGCCAGCAGTGCGCCCATGTCGAGCGAATAGATCACGGCAGGTTTCAGCACGTCGGGCACGTCGCCTTCGATGATCTTGCGCGCCAGCCCTTCGGCGATGGCGGTCTTGCCGACGCCGGGATCGCCCACGTAAAGCGGGTTGTTCTTGCTGCGGCGGCAGAGGATCTGCACCGTGCGATCAACTTCCGCCGAACGGCCGATCAGCGGATCGACCTTGCCGTTCCTCGCCTTTTCGTTGAGGTCGACGCAGAATTGCTTCAGCGCGCTTTCGCCCTTGCCCTTGCTGTCGGCCTTGGCGGGCTTTTCCTCTTCGGCGCCCTTGGGCGTCGACGCTTCGGTCGGCGTTGATCCCTTGCCGACGCCGTGGCTGATGAAGCTGACCGCGTCGAGGCGGCTCATGTCCTGCTGTTGCAGGAAATAGACGGCATAGCTTTCGCGTTCGCTGAACAGGGCGACGAGCACGTTGGCGCCCGTCACTTCTTCGCGGCCGGAGGATTGAACGTGCAGGATCGCGCGCTGCACCACGCGCTGGAAGCCGCTGGTCGGCGACGGGTCGGTCGCGGTGTCCACTTTCAGCGCTTCCAGCTCGGTATCGAGATAATGCGCGACCGTGGTTTTCAGCTCGCCAATATCGACGCCGCATGCCGCCATGACCTTCGACGCATGTTCGTCGTCGATCAGCGCGAGCAGCAGATGTTCCAGCGTCGCATATTCGTGGCGACGCGAAGACGCGGCTTCGAGGGCCTTGTGGAGCGTGGTTTCCAGGGCGGAGGCAAAGGATGGCATTACAATGATACTCCATGCGAGCCGCGATCACGAGCACGACCCATGACGACAATGTCGGGAGTGGGTCGCGTTCCATCAAGCACTTGACAATTTGACACCGAATACCGGGTGCGAGTTGCCTTCGTGCTCATCGTTTGAATAACGCGTCAGCGCTTGCGCGATGGTTAACGACGCGTTCAATATGTTTACGTATGCGGGCGATTTCGTCCTGAAGCACGGTTATGCGCGCTTCCAGTTCCCCGACTGACATCGGGTCAAGATCCTGTCGGGCCAGGGTGTCCAGCGGATCACCCGCCCGACGCGGGAGATTCTCTTCGGGCTCCATCAGCCAAACGTTGACCGGGGAGCCGGGCGTGTCAATAAGGCGCGGACGGAAAATTGCCGATCCGGGGGATGACAGCCTGACATGACCGCGCTTCCCGACAAAATGCCCAACGCCGTGCCGAACATGATGGATGCGATCGACCCCGCTGCACCGGGCGGGCCGGAAGTGCTGGTGCCGGTGCGGTGCGCGGTGCCAATGCCGGGTGAAGGCGAACTGCTGATCAAGGTTGCGGCAGCAGGCGTCAACCGGCCCGATATCCTGCAACGGCGCGGCGTCTATCCGCCGCCACCTGGTGCAAGCAGCATCCTTGGGCTGGAAATTGCCGGAACGGTCATCGCCATTGGTCAGGGTGTCGATGCGGCGCTGATTGGCCAGCGGGTATGTGCGTTGCTCGCTGGCGGGGGGTATGCTGAATACGCGGTGGCGCCCGCGGGGCAGTGCCTGCCAGTGCCCGAAGTGCTGACGATGGCAGAGGCAGCCGCCTTGCCTGAGACATTGTTCACCGTGTGGACCAACCTGTTCGAGCGGGCCTATGTCGTCGAGGGCGACACGGTGCTGGTGCATGGCGGCACCAGCGGCATCGGCACCATGGCGATTGCGCTGGGCAGGATATTCGACCTGACCATGATCGTCACCGCTGGCAGCGATGAGAAATGCGCGGCGGCGTTGGCGCTCGGTGCGGATTACGCGATCAACTACAAGACACAGGATTTCGTGGCCGAAGTGAAGGCGATCACTGGCGGTCGGGGTGTGCAGGCGGTGCTCGATATGGTCGGTGGTGACTATGTGCCGCGCAACCTGCAATGCCTGGCGGATGACGGCCGCCATGTCTCGATCGCAGTGCAAGGCGGGTTGACCGCGACGGTGCCGATTTTCGAGATCATGCGCCGTCGGCTGACGCTCACCGGATCGACGCTGCGCGCGCGCGACGTTTTGTTCAAGACGATGGTTGCGGACGAATTGATCCGCCTTGTCTGGCCCCATGTCGCGGAAGGACGGCTGAAGCCGGTTATCAATCGAACCTTCCCGCTGGCGCAGGCCGCGGACGCCCATCGATTGATGGAATCGGGCGATCATGTGGGCAAGATTGTGCTGACGGTCGGCGCGTAGGCAACACTTGTTGAGCACGTTACTTGTCGAGCACGTTTTTTGTGAGCCGCCGACCCTGACGGGTTTGGATCGCGGGGAAGGGGTACGCCAATGATCCTTCATGAATATGCTGCATCGGGCAATTGCTACAAGATCAGGCTGACCGCGGCGCACCTCGGCATCGCGCTGGAACGCCGGGAATATGATATCATGGCGGGGGAGACGCGCACGCCGCAGTTTCTGGCGACCGTCAGCGCGAATGGACGCATCCCGGTGCTGCAGGACGGGGCCCGTTTCCTGCCTGAAAGCAACGCCGCCTGTTTTTATCTCGCCGATGGCTCGCCGCTGGTGCCTGAAGACCGGTTCGAGCGGGCAGACATGCTGCGATGGATGTTCTGGGAACAGTATAATCACGAACCCAATATCGCCACCTTGCGTTTTTGGCACGGCTGGGTGGGGGAGGCTGCCTTCACTGACCTGCAACGCGCGCAATTGCCGGGCAAGCGTGCGGCGGGCGAGGCGGCGCTGGCGCTGATGGACGAGCATCTCGCGCGCAGGCGCTTTCTGGTCGGCGAGCGACTGACCCTCGCCGACATCACGCTTTATGCTTACACGCATGTGGCGGATGAAGGTGGGTTCGACCTGACGGTCTATCCCGCGGTCAAGGCGTGGCTGTCGCGGTTGGCTTCGGTGCCGGGGCATATCGCCATTACCGTCTGATCGTGCCCATCGGGCATCCCGGCGGCAAAACTCTGTTCCGATTGACGGTTTTGAGCGACATATGCGGGGTGTCGAGTACTCATCAGGATCGAGTCAGGGCGTTTGCCGCCACCGTGCTGGTGCAGGGTGGGCTGCTCTACGTTCTCGTCAGCGGCCTGGTCGTGGCAACCGGGCAGCGACCCGTCCGTGAACTGATCACTTTCGGTGTCCTGGTGCCGCCGCCTGCGGCAGAGCCAATGCGCGTTCACCAAACAAGCAAAGCGATGGCAGGCAAGGCAGCGCCACTCGCGCAAAAATCCCATGCGACACAACTGGTTGCGCCGATAAAAACGCCGATGCCGATGCGGATTGTCGTCACGCCAGTGGTGGGTGTCGGCAACGCATCATTGCAAGGTGCGGCACCACTGCCGGGCCCCGGAAGCGGCGCAGGTGGCGTTGGAACCGGAACGGGCAGTGGCGGTTCGGGGGCGGGCGATGGCGCGGGTGGCTTGTCCGCGGAATGGATCAGCGGCGTGATCCGTGAACAGGACTATCCCCGCGATGCCCTTGAAAGCCGGAAGGAGGGCCTTGTCGGCCTGCGCTTCACGGTAGGGACCAACGGCCGGGTGACGAACTGTGCGGTCACCCGTTCCAGCGGGGTGCCATCGCTTGATGACGCGACATGCCGCCTGATCGTCAAGCGGTTCCGCTATCGTCCCGCGCGCGACGCCTCAGGACGGCCGGTCGCGGAGGTAGTAACCGGCGATCATGACTGGATAATCGCCGGACCGTCGCCCGCATCGGATGAGGACGACGGCGATTAATAACGCGGGGCCGCGGGGGAATGATCGATCGACCATCCCCTGCGCCCGTTTCCGGCAGTCAAGCGATCAGCGACGAACCTCGACATAGCGGCAGCGCTTCTTGGACGTGATCGACCGGTCGATTGCGCGGCCGGCAAAGGCACCGCCAACGCCGCCAGCGACCGTGCCGAGCACGCCGCCGCCCAGCGCATTGCCGACGACCGCGCCGCCAACGGCGCCGCCGACCAGGCCGGTCGTACCGCTCGACTTGCGGCAGACCTTGCGAACGGTCTTGCCGTGATAGGTCTTGCTCTTGGCGAGCGCTGCGCCTGCGGGCACCAGCGCCGCGGTTGGGATGGCGAGCGACAGGGCCCCAAGGGTCAACATGAACCGACGCATCATTTACTCCCTATTTTGGTTATCTTCCGGTAACGTAACGACCGAGTACCATAATGGTTGCATTGACCATAGCCCGGCAGGCTTGCCACGGCATGAACGGCACCGCGCAACTCCACGCAAGGCAGTGTTACAAATCTGGGACGCTCCATGATTCCAAATGTAACAATTCATGGCCATAGCCAGTCGAATAAACGATCGCCGGAGCGATTATGGACGTCGAATCAATGGCTAAATTTTCCTCTGTCTTCAATGTCGACGGTAGCGATATTGGAAATTTCGCGGAATTTTCGCATTCGATGCCATCAATTCCTGAAAAACGCGTCGTCGATCGCCGGAAATACCGCACTATCTGGATTTCCGATATCCATTTGGGTACGCGCGGCTGCAATGCGGAAATGTTGATCGATTTCCTTGATCATGTTGACAGCGACATGATGTATCTGGTCGGCGATATCATCGACGGCTGGAGACTGAAGAAGAAGTTTTACTGGCCGGCGGCGCACAACGATATTATCTGGCGCATCTTGAAACGCGCCAAACGCGGTACGAACGTCATCTACATTCCGGGCAATCATGACGAGGTGTTTCGCCAGTTTACCGGATTGAATTTCGGAGGGGTGTTGATCCGGCGGCAGGCCATCCACGAAACGGCCGATGGCCGTCGCCTGCTGGTGCTGCACGGTGACGAATTTGATGCGATCACCCTTGCGCATCGCTGGCTCGCGCATGTCGGTGATTACGCCTATACTGCGCTGATGACGCTCAACCGTTGGGTCAATGTCATTCGGCGCAAGCTCAACCGGCCTTATTGGTCGCTTTCGAAGCACGCCAAGGCGAAAGTGAAAAACGCCGTGGAATTCATCTCGCATTATGAAGATGTCGTGGCGCAGGCGGCGCGGGCACGCGGCGTCGATGGCGTTGTCTGTGGCCACATCCATACCGCAGAGACGCGCGTGATCGATGGCATCCAATATTACAACGATGGCGATTGGGTGGAGGGTTGCACAGCGCTGGTCGAACACTACGATGGCCATATGGAGGTACTCCACTGGGCAGACGAGATCGCCGTGCGCAATCTGGCCGAAATTTCGGCCCTGGCGGCCTGACGTCCGTGCGGATCGCGATCGTCACCGATGCTTGGTCGCCCCAGGTCAACGGGGTGGTCAGGACGCTACAGTCGGTTCGGGCGGAGCTGGTGCGCATGGGCCATGAGGTCCTGGTCGTTTCGCCGGACCTTTTCTATTCAATGCCGTGCCCGACCTATCCGGAGATTCGGCTGGCGTTCGCGCGCACCGGCGCGGTGGGCAGGATGCTCGCCGATTTCATGCCACATGCCATTCATCTGGCGACCGAAGGGCCGGTATGCCTTGCCGCGCGCCGGTGGTGCCTGTCGCACGGTTTCCCGTTCACCACAGCCTATCACACCCAGTTTCCCGACTATGTGTCGGCGCGCATCGGCATCGATCCCGAATGGATATGGCGGTATATCACATGGTTTCACTGGCCCGCCCAGGCGGTGTTGGCATCGACCCCGTCCATCGCCGATACGCTGCGCGCTCATGGCATTGAGCGCATTCGCCATTGGGGGCGGGGCGTCGATCTGACGATCTTTGGCGGCGACGTCATCCCAGATCCTGCAATCAACGCGATCGCCACTGCCAGCGGCGGCCCGATCCAGCTCTATGTCGGCCGTGTCGCGGTTGAGAAGAATATCGAGGCGTTTCTGCAGACCAGCCAGCCGGGGACCAAGGTCGTCATCGGCGATGGCCCGGCGCGCGCGTCGCTTGCCGCCAAATATCCTGAAGCACATTTTTTGGGACCGCGTTTCGGCGCCGACCTCGCCGCATGCTATGCGGCAGCCGATGTGTTCGTTTTCCCGAGCAAGACCGACACGTTCGGTCTGGTGATGATCGAGGCGCTGGCATCGGGCCTGCCGGTCGCCGCTTATCCGGTTACCGGGCCGGTTGACGTGCTTACCCCCGAAGTCGGCGTCATGGACCCCGATTTGGATGTCGCCATCGGGCGGGCATTGATGCTCGATAGGGAAAATTGTCGTGCTTATGGGCGGCGCTTCACCTGGGAGGCCAGCGCGCTTCAGTTTCTCGAGGCGCTGGTTCCGTTCGGTCTGGAGGCAGCCATCGCAGCCTGATCAGTGGCTGAAGACCGAGTCTTTCAGGGTGTCGCTGAACGCGTGCGCGCCGCGAGTGATGAATTCGATCACGGTGTGAGTGCCGACGCCATGGCGAAAAGCCATGTCGAAGGCGACGAGCGCAATGATCAAGCCGAAAAATGCCTTTATCATTGGCGGGCCGTACCATGATAATGGTTAATTGTTGGTTGCGAACTTGCCGTCGAGCTTGTCGGCGGGATTGCGGCCCTTGCTCTTGCCCCGCGCGCGTATCCGCATTAAGTCACTCCGGTTGAAGGCCGCTCCGTGAAGGGGCGGCCCTTGTTTTTTCGACTGCTTTTACCGACAGGATCGTCGGCGCAGTATTTGGGAGTTTGTACCGTGGCGCAGCCGCTAATGCCGCACGCGACCGCCTCATGGCTGGTCGACAATACTTCACTCAGTTTCCAGCAGATCGCTGATTTCTGCGGGCTGCACATTCTCGAAGTGCAGGCGATCGCCGACGACACCGCCGCGACCAAGCTGACCGGCCGCGATCCCGTTCGTGCGCACGAACTGACCCTGGACGAAATTGAAAAGGGCCAGAAGAACGCTGACTATCGCCTGCTGATGACGCGCGGCCCCGATCAGGTCCGCCGTACCAAGGGGCCGCGCTATACGCCGGTTTCCAAGCGTCAGGACAAACCCGATGGCATTGCCTGGATCATCCGCAACCACCCCGAAATTTCGGACGGCGCGATTTCCAACCTGATCGGCACGACGCGCACGACGATTGCGGCGTTGCGTGATCGCACCCACTGGAACATCGCCAACATCGTGCCGAAAGATCCCGTGACGCTTGGCCTGTGTTCGCAGCGCGAACTCGACGCAATCGTCGCCAAGGCGGCCAAGTCGGCTGGCATCCAGGCGCCGGTCGACAGCCGTCTGGAAGGCGATCGTGAGGCATTGATCAACGAACTGCGCGCCGAACGGCAGCAGGCCGTGCGCGATGCCGAAGCGGCTGCGACCGGTGCCAGCGAACCGACCGGTTTTGAAGATCCGTTCAAGCATTGATCGATGGCGGAGCATATGCCTCCGCCGGTTTCGCCTCCGGTTTCACCCGATGCGTCGCTGGCGGGCGATGAAAGTTTCGTGCCCACCAGCCACCGCGGGCTGACTTATCCGTTCGGTCGACGCACGCCTGAATTGGGGAAGAGTATCACGGTCGCGCCGGGTTTGGGCTGGGTGCGCATCCCGATGCCGGGTTCGCTCAGCCACATCAACATCTGGCTGGCCGACGACGACGATGTAACCGGGGCCGATGCAACCGGGGTCGATGCCGCCGGGGCAGGTGTCGCGGTGATCGATACGGGCATCGACTTGCCGATGTGTCGGGAAAGCTGGGCAGCACTGGACGCCGACGCGATGTCGGGGCGGCGAGTGACTCGCGTGATCGGCACTCATTTTCACCCCGATCATATCGGTCTGGCCGGCTGGCTTTGCGCGCGCCACGGCGTGCCGCTGTGGATGACGCGCGGCGAATGGTTGACCGCGCGGGTACTGACCAGCGATCAGCGTGACGATGTGCCGCCCGAAATGCTTGCCTTCTGGCGCGCTGCGGGATGGGACGACGCACAGGTCGATCACGGCAAGATGCGCGGCTGGCGGCAATTCGCGTCAGTGGTGGCACCGCTGCCGCTTGGCCATGTCCGCCTGCAGGATGGCGACGCGCTACGCATTGGTGCCGGCGATTGGCGCGTTGTTGTCGGTTGCGGTCACAGCCCCGAACATGCCTGCCTGGTGAATGATGCCGATGGCGTGATGATCGCCGGAGACCAGGTGCTGCCGCGCATCAGTTCCAACGTGTCGCTGGGCGTGGCCGAACCGGAAGGTGATCCGCTGGGCGACTGGCTGGCGTCGATCGCAAAATTGCGTGCCTTGCCGGGCGATCTGCTGGTGTTGCCCGCGCATGGCGAGCCGTTCCGTGGCCTGCATGTCCGGCTCGATCATCTCCGCGACGAGCATCTGGCCCGCCTCGACCAGCTTGTCGATTTTCTTGCGGAGCCGCGCCGGGCGGTCGATTGTTTCGGACAATTGTTCCGGCGCACGATCGATCATTCCGTGCTGGGGCTGGCGACCGGGGAAACGTTGGCCCATCTGCGGCGGCTGGAAGTGGAAGGACGCGCGCGCAAAACCGTCCGCGATGGTGTCTGGTGGTATCAGCGTAGTTGACGAGCGAGCGACGATGGTTCACCATCTGTTCTTAATCAAGTCGGGGAGAGCGGCGATGGCGAGCGATCTGATCCTGTACACCAACCCTATGTCACGCGGGCGGATCGCGCGATGGATGCTTGAGGAAGTTGGCGCCGACTATGAAACGGTCGTGCTCGATTATGCTACGGCGATGAAGGCGGCTGAATATCTGGCGATCAATCCGATGGGCAAGGTTCCCGCGATTGTCCACAAAGGCAAGGTAATCACCGAATGCGCGGCGATCTGTGCTTATCTGGCGGAAGCCTTTCCGGCTGCCCGATTGGGCCCGACCGATGCCGAGCGTGCCGATTATTATCGTTGGCTGTTTTTTGCGGCAGGCCCGGTGGAGCAGGGGGTGACCAATCGTGCCGCCGGCTTTGAACCGTCGGCCGAACGCGGGCGGATGTTCGGTTATGGTAATTATGACCTGATGGTCGATGTGCTCGAAAGCGCTGTCGGTGCCAGTCCATATATTGCGGGCGAGCGTTTCACTGCGGCGGACGTTTATATTGGGTCGCAGGTCATCTGGGGCACGCAGTTCGGTACGTTGCCCAAGCGCGACGCGTTCATCGCCTATATCGAGCGATTGACCTCGCGCGATGCCTATAAGCGGGCCGCCGAAAAAGATGATGCCTTGATTGCCGAGTCGACGGCCTGAGCCTATCGGGCAGCCGAACTGCGCCGGATACGTTATGGTTGGCGAGGTCTGGATTTTGCCAACGTTGCCCGTCGTGACGGCAGTTCGGCCATGATTGCGCGCCGCCATTCGGGCGTACCACAGGTCCAGCGGGCAATTTCGTCAGTCGTTCGTCCGCAGCCGGTGCATTGCGCGCGCGCGGCGTCGAGCTGGCAGACGTTAACACAAGGGCTTTCCATCCCGACCGGCGCGACGAAGCTGATCGGTCCAGCGCCATCCGCATCGGCCATCGCTGATGTCAGCCGATCTTGGCGTTCAGGAAGCTGGGCAGCGGCCCGTTCCAGCCGCCATCATCCGGCGCATCGTCCTGCCGGTTGGAATCCTGACGCCTCGGGCGGTCGCGTTCAACGCTGCCATCGCGTTCTGGGCCGCGGTTACGGCTTTGGCTGCGCGGGCGATCGTCTGGCTTGCCGCGTTCCGCACGCACTGCGGTTGCGGGCTTCTCGGCCGCGGGTGCAGCAACCTGTGGAGCAGTGGTGGCCGGTTTCGCGGCCTTTTCCTTGCGGCCGCCGCGTTCGCGCTTGCGTCCGCGAGCAGGCGCTTCGGCTTCGGTGTCGCCAGCCGGTTCAGCGGGCGCGGAGGACGGTCCTTCGAGCCGTTTGATCGTGTTGCCGGTCAGTTTTTCGATATTCTCGATATTCTCGGCATCTTCGGGCGTTGCCATCGTATAGGCGATGCCGGTCGCGCCGCCGCGTCCGGTACGCCCGATGCGATGGACGTAATCATCCGGGTGCCACGGCGCGTCATAGTTGAAGACATGGCTGACGCCCTTGACGTCCAGCCCGCGGGCCGCGACGTCGGATGCGACGAGGATATCGATCTCGCCCGCCTTGAACCGGTCAAGCTCGGCAATGCGTTGCGGCTGTTCCATGTCGCCATGGATTTCGCCCGAGCGGAAACCTTCACGCTGCAGCACCTTGTTCAGGTCACGCACCGTGGTCTTGCGGTTGCAGAAAATGATCGCATTCTTGACCGCGGCTTCGTTCAGCAGGCCAACCAGCCGGTCGCGCTTGCCGCGACTCGAAACGGGCACGATCCATTGTTCGATATTGATATTGGTGGTCGCCGGGCGGGCCACTTCGATCGTGCGTGGATTTTCGAGGAACCGGTCGGCAAGTTTCTTGATCGGTGGCGGCATTGTCGCCGAAAACAACAGGGTCTGCCGTTGCTTGGGCAGT
The DNA here is from genome assembly GCA_041659385.1 of Sphingomonas sp. Taxonomy (GTDB): domain Bacteria; phylum Pseudomonadota; class Alphaproteobacteria; order Sphingomonadales; family Sphingomonadaceae; genus Sphingomonas. The sequence continues at coordinate 3,632 of JBAZYJ010000019.1, read as the reverse complement.
TTGGTGCAGATGTTCTCGATATCGGGGATGAACCCCATGTCGAGCATCCGGTCCGCCTCGTCGATGACCAGCATGGTGCAACCAGTAAGCAGGATCTTGCCGCGTTCGAACAGATCCATCAATCGACCGGGCGTGGCGATCAGGACATCGACGCCCTTTTCGAGCGCGCTTACCTGATCGCCCATCTGCACGCCGCCGATCAGCAGCGCCATCGAGAGCTTGTGATATTTGCCGTATTTCTCGAAATTCTCGGCGACCTGGGCCGCGAGTTCGCGGGTAGGTTCCAGAATCAACGATCGCGGCATCCGCGCCCGATTGCGGCCCTGCGCCAGAATATCGATCATCGGCAGCACGAAGGATGCTGTTTTGCCGGTGCCGGTCTGGGCGACGCCGATGATGTCCTTCATCATCAGGACGGCGGGAATCGCGCTGGCCTGAATGGGCGTTGGCTCTGAATAGCCGGACTCTTCGACCGCTTTTAAGAGTTCATCGGAAAGGCCGAGATCGGCAAAATTCATAATGTGTCCGGAAATGGGTGCTCGCAGGCACCGGAAAAGCGCTGGGTTGCGCTTGCGTATTCGACCGGCAATGTCAAGTTTTCGCTCAGCGGCAGACCAGGATATTGGTCGTCGGCGAGTTGTTGCTCGACGTCGATCAGTGTCTGCGCACGACCCGTTTGAAACTTTTGATGCGGCAATCCGCCCCGGAACGGGACCGCACTGAGTCGCGCCCCGCGCAAACGCGGCCATCTTCGGTCTGCCGCATGTAGAAGCCGCGATAAAAGTCGAGCGCCGGGCAATGCGCGTCAAAGCGCGCGCGCAGCGTGATGCCGTCCATCGTGACAAGATCGATGCTGTCCCTGCGCGTGACCGATGCCCCCTGAATCGCCTGGATCGGCACGCATTTCGGCCCCTTTTTTTCCTGTATGCGGCTTGCGTCCTGCGATTCGGCCGTCGCGTCAACTTCGGGTGGGTCGGGCAAGCGGGGGAAGCGGATGACGATGCGTTGATGGAAACTGAGCTGCGCAAGCTGTTCGACGGGCGCGGTGGGGCCGTGCGGCACGGCATCAGACGCGCCCACTGAAGGCAACGCCAGGGTTAGCAGAAACGCAGCAGGAACGGTTGGAGAGGCCATGATTATCGCGTGTGATAACAAAGATGCTTGAACAGTCGATGAATTGAATCGCTGCCGGTGAATTGGCCTGACCTGGATCGCATGTTAGTGCCAACGGGTGACGACAGAAGCCCAGACCCGCCTTATCGACGCGACGCGCGAGCATTTTGGCCCCAAGGCGGTGGTGACCGATGCCGCCGATATCGAACCCTGGTCGATCGATTGGCGCCGCCGCTATCGCGGCATGGCGCCCGCCATCCTGGCGCCGGCCGATACGCTGCAACTGGCCACGATTGTCGCCATGGCGAACGAGCTGGGTGTCGCGCTGGTGCCGCAGGGCGGCAATACCTCGATGGTCGGCGGCGCAGTGCCTTTGCCCGATGGTTCGGCGCTGATCCTGTCACTCAGGCGGATGAACCATATCCGTTCGATCGATGTCGGAGCGCGGCTTGCTGTGGTCGAGGCGGGGGTGATCCTGGCCGATCTACAGGCGGCGGCCGAGGCACAAGGCCTGCGTTTTCCGCTGACGTTGGGCGCGCGCGGAACAGCAACCATCGGCGGGCTGTGTTCGACCAACGCCGGCGGTACGCAGGTGCTGCGTTTCGGCACGATGCGTGGGCTGGTGGCGGGATTGGAAGTCGTCCTGGTCAATGGTGAAATCCATGACGGGCTGTCACCACTCAAGAAGGACAATCGCGGCTATGACCTGAATCAGTTGCTGATCGGTGCGGAGGGTACGCTGGGCGTGATAAGCGCGGCGACGCTCCGGCTGGTGCCGGGTATTGCCTCGCGCGCGGTCGCCTGGGCCGGACTGAGCGATCCGACCGCGGCACTGGCGCTGTTGCGCCGAATGGAAGCGGCAAGCGACGCGATTGAAAGTTTTGAGATCGTGCCCGATGATTCGCTGCAAACGGTGGTGCGGCACATTCCGGGCGCGCGGTCGCCATTGGCAAGCCGGCATCCCTGGCACGTCCTGGTCGAGGCCGTGTCGGGCGATCCTGATGGGGAGCACCCGTCCGACCTGCTCGAACGGTTGCTGGGCGCGGCGCTTGATGACGGTGCGATCGGCGATGCGGCAATCGCGGCGAGCGAAGCGCAGGCAGATGCCTTTTGGCGGTTACGCGATTCGCTGTCCGAGGCGGAGCGCACAAGGGGACCGGCCGTACAGCACGATATTTCGGTGCCGGTGGCATCGATGCCGCGCTTCATGATCGATGCGGCGCGTGCCGTTGAGGCACAGTTTCCCGGCACGCACGCATCGGCTTTCGGGCATCTGGGGGACGGCAATGTCCACTTCCACGTCCGCGCGCCGACAGGGGCCGATCCGATACGATGGTATGCTGAAGATGGTCCAGTAATCACTAGATTTGTCAATGATTTGGTGGTTTCTTCCGGAGGGTCGATTTCGGCGGAACACGGCATCGGACAAATGAAGCTCGATGAGTTGGAACGATTGTCTTCGCCTGCCAGATTGGAAGCGATGCGTGCGATAAAGCAGGCGATGGATCCCCGCCAGATCCTCAACCCCGGACGTCTGGTCAGACTTGCGCCGTTTCGCCCGGCACCATAGAGGCTGATGAATCAAATTCGGCACTGGGCACGGCAGGCGCCGACTATTTTCGTTGAATGGAGATCAACATGGCCACCGCGCCGCAATCGCTTCCGCTTTTCTATAACGACCTGGTGCCGCTTTCGAGCCAGGCTCACGCCAATTTCCGGGTTCGCCAGGTCGACAAGGTGCCTTTCCTGATCGGCCAGCACGCCATCCCGCTGACCGTCGATGAATTCGTGCTGACCCAGCGTTTCATGCCGATCGTTTTCTCCAGCGGCCCGGACCCGATTCCGCTGGCGCTGATGGGCCTGAACGAAGGCGTCAATGTTTTCGTCGATGAAGAAGGCAAGCTGATTTCGGCTGATCCGATCTATCTGCCGGCTTATATCCGCCGCTATCCCTACATGCTTGCGCGCCTGCGGCCGGAAAGTGACGAATTGTCGCTGTGCTTCGATCCGTCGACCGAGACGATGGGCGAATTCGAAGAAGGCGAACTGCTGTTTGAAAATGGCGAGCCGACGGAACTGACCAAGGCGGTGCTTGAATTCAACCGCATGTTCGAAGAAGCAGGCCAGCGCACCTCGCAGTTCATGCGCGAATTGGTCGAGATGGACCTGCTGATGGAAGGCGAAGTGTCGATCCAGCCGGAAGGCGCCGACAAGCCGTTCATCTATCGTGGCTTCATGATGATCAACGAACAGAAGCTGAGCGATCTGCGCGGTGACCAGCTCCGCAAATTCGCCCAATCGGGGATGCTGCCGCTGCTTTACGCGCATCTTTTCTCGCTGACGACGATGCGCGAGATTTTCGAACGCCAGGCGCGTCGCGGCATGGTTCCGCTGCCCGAACTGACGCTTTGATCTAGAGCAGAATCCGATCATTCAGGTTCATATCCGGCGGCGGTGAAGTAATTGGCACATTCGTTGGGTGTGAAGCGTGGCAAGGCGTCGCGGATTGCATCCCATAG
>JBAZYJ010000018.1:2895-69894 GCA_041659385.1 Sphingomonas sp. | reverse complement strand
CAACCCCCGCCACGCCCCCGACGATTGAATGATCTGGTTGAGGAAGTTGAGGGTTGCCATTGCTTTTGGTTGAGGCCCCTCAACCGCCGCTCGTTACTGTGCCGGACCAACGATTTGAAAGAGCGGAACAGGGGGATAGGGCCTGGTCGAGTTGTAGGACAGGGGCGGCAGTCGCCGCCCCGATGCGGTCAATAACCTCGCCCAATGATCTTCCTACTATCTGCCATCTGCGTCATCTCGCAGATCGAGGCGGAAGAGGTCCTCCACGGGAAGCTGCAGCAAGCGAGCAGCTTTCAACGCCAAAGAGAGACTAGGCTCGAACCGGCCTCGTTCGATCGAGTTGATCGTCTGTCGAGACACTTCCAGCAGGTCTGCAAGCCCCTGTTGGGTGAGGCTGCGCTCACCCCGAATCATCGGCAGGTTGGTCAGTACGCCCATTTGCGGACCGCCACGAACCAGAAGATTCCAACCGTACCAGCGAACAGCATGGCCGGTGCTGCGGCGGGTACAGGCATCACCAAGGAGACCGAAGCGAGCACGCTCCACACGGTCAATATGACGCACGTCCATGCGCCCGACATGCCAAGCGTCCAGTTCTGCACGCGGTTGAACATTTCGTCCTGCCGACGGCTAAAGCGATACCACAGCCATGCCGACAACACGGCCAATGCGATACCAACCACGGCCAAGACCGTCGCGTAAGGTGTAACATCGAAGCCGAAGCGGTGGTTGACCGGTTTCGCCGCCATGCCAATCAAGTGCCCTGCGATCGGCGAAAGGCACATGCTGGTAATGGCAAGCCGACGGGATGCCGTGTCAACGCTGCTCCAGCGGAACCAAGCTCCGCCGAGTGTGAATTCAAGCATATCGTTCCTCCAAGTCTCTCGGCATGGAAAGTATACGCGACATGTTAAAGGAAAGTATATTTGACATGTTAATTGCCGATTTCTTCGCTTGGCGACCGAAATAGGCCTGTCGCCTAACCACCAATCCCCGCCATTCGGGATTGTTGCTCCCCGACGTTATCTCATCCACCCCAAACGAAATCGGGGGCGGGCATTGCTGCCCACCCCCTTTCGGCGATCCGCTCGTCGCTCCCGTTACAGGCGCCCGTTACAGGCGGATACCGAAGCCCACGCCGACGACGAACGGATTGATGTGCGTGTCGACAACCTGGTTGCCGATTGCCGTGGTGTAGAGATGCGTGTTGGTGTTGAGGTCGATGTACTTGGCATCGATGTTCAGGAAAAACTTCTTGTTCAAGTCGATGTCGACACCGGCTTGCGCGGCATAGCCGATGCTGTCCGACATATGGATCCGGGTCGGGCCAACGGCGGCTTGCAGGCCATCGGTGGCCTTTTCATTCCAGAAAATCGTGTAGTTGACGCCAAACCCGGCATAGGGGCGAACCTTGCCATCCGAGTTAAAGTGGTATTGCGCGGTCAGCGTCGGCGGCAGCACCCAGGTGGAGGCAACCTTGCCGATGCCCGCAGTCACGCCCTGTTTGCCAAAAGCGCTGTGCTTGGTGGTCGCAGCGATCAGCTCAAAGCCGATATGCTTGGTCGCCATCCACGTCACGTCGATTTCAGGCGCGAACGAATTGCTGATGCGCAGCCGGTCGTTGGGCAACGTCGGGTTGATGCCGCCGGTCGAATCATTGGGCGCAACCCAGATGCCGCGAACGCGCAGCAGTACGTCGTGCTTCTTCAGGCCTTCGCCTTCCTTGGCAAGCGCAGGCGATGCTGCGAAGGCGCCACCAATCATCGCCAAGGCGATCATTTTACGGGCAAATCTCATTGTCTCAACCCTTTCCCTCTGTGTTGAGGGCGGATTAGGCCTGACGTGCGGTGCGGTCTTTGATCGGTGTCAAGTTGCTGTCACATTGCTCGTGGCAACAGGATGCGCATGTGGCCTTATTATCCTGACCTGCTGGCGACGCCGGTTCCGCGCTATACCAGCTTTCCGACTGCCGCCGAATTCGGCGATGCCGTCGGCCCGCATTGCATGATCCGCGCTCTGGAGGGGATTGGGCCGGATCAGCCCATCTCGCTGTACCTGCATGTGCCTTATTGTGCCGAGCTGTGCTGGTATTGCGGGTGCAATACGGGTGCCGCCAACCGGACCCAGCGCGTGCAGGCGTATCTCCACCGCCTTGGCGAAGAGATCGACATGATCGGCGCCGCGCTTGGCGGGCGGGGGCGGGTGACGCGCATTGCCTGGGGCGGGGGCAGCCCGAACGCGCTTGATCCGGCGGATTTCGACGCGCTGATGGTGCGGCTGGCGGCGGCGGTGCGACTCGACAATCCGGTGGTGTCGGTGGAGATTGATCCGCGCGGGTTCGACTGGGCCTGGGCCGAGGCGCTGGGCCGCAACAATGTGACTCGCGTCAGCCTGGGCGTGCAGACGTTCGATGCGGATATCCAGGCCGCGATTGGCCGGGTTCAGCCGACCGAGACGATTGCCTGTGTCGTCGCGCAATTACGTGCCGCCGGGGTGACGTCGATCAATTTCGACCTGATGTACGGCCTGCCCCGCCAATCGGTGGCGACACTGGCGCAGACGCTGGACGTCGCGTTGTCGATGACGCCGGAGCGGCTGGCGGTGTTCGGCTATGCGCATGTGCCGCATCTGGTGCCACGCCAGCGCCAGATTGACGCGACCGCGCTGCCCGATCAATTCGCGCGCTTTGCCCAGGCCGATTACGCCTATGAACGCCTGACGCGCGCTGGGTATGACGCGATTGGCTTCGATCATTTCGCCACACCCGACGACGCAATTGCTGTTGCCGGGCGGGCGGGGACGCTCCGGCGCAATTTCCAGGGTTTCACTGAAGATCAGGCCGATATATTGATCGGACTTGGCGCTTCGTCGATCAGTGCGTTTCCCGGCTGGTTGCTGCAGAACGAAAAGAATGCCGGGCGTTACCATCTGCGCATCGCCAATGGCCGGTTCGCTACGGCAAGGGGCCTGAAACGTTCGGCGGAGGATCTGGTGATCGCGCGTGCCATCGAACAATTGCTGTGCCAGGGCAGCGCGGATCTGGCGCAGGTGCCCGAATTCCTGCTGGTGTCCACGCGCCTGGCGCCGTTCGTGGCGGTGGGATTGGCGACGTGGAACGGCACGCGACTGACGATCGCACGCGAAGGGTTGCCCTATGCCCGCGGTATCGCCGCGGCGCTGGACCCATATCGCAACGAAGCGGCGCGGCGGTTCAGCAGTGCAATCTGAAGCGCTGCCAGGCACGCTCCTGTCGCTGTTTGCAGCGGCTGGATTGTCGCTGGGCGCGATGCCGATGTCCGCGACTGCCATGGCGGAAGGCCGCGCTTTCGTCGGGTCCGATGGGGTGATCGTACTGCCGCTTTGCGGCGATCCGGGCGGATTTTCGCCGCTCGTTCCAGGTGATGATCGTGGCCCCCGGCGCGACTGTCCGGCCGGTTGTCATGCGATGTGTTCGCGCCGGGATGAGTTATGTGACCAGGAATGAAGTGCTAAATGGCTTGACGAGCACCGAACCGGGCAGTCATGGTTGTCAGCAGCCGACTGTGCGCGTGCGTAAGCGGCGGCGAAAGGAAGCCATGCTGTCAACCCGTGTCTGTGCCGAATGCGCCGTGCGCGACCGCGCTTTGTGCGGTTCGCTCAGCGATGTGGAGCTTGTCGCGCTCAACACCATTGGCCAAAGGCGCAAGGTGGCCCGGGGCGAAACCGTCATCTGGGCAGGCGATGACAGCGTCATCTGCGCCAATCTGCTTGACGGCATCATGAAATTGTCGGCCTCGACCAGCGACGGACGCGAACAGACCGTTGGCCTGTTGTACCCCGCCGATTTTCTGGGACGGCCTTTCGCGGGTGAAGCGGGCTTCACCGTCACCGCGCTCACCGATGCCGAATTGTGCGTGTTTCCGCGCAAGCAGTTCGAATCGGTCTTGCGGGACCATGTGCGGATGGAACGCCTGCTGCTCGAACGCACATATGCGGCGCTGGAGGATGCACGCGGGCGGATGTTGACGCTGGCGCGGCGCACGGCGGAGGAAAAGATTGCGGGCTTCCTGCTCGACATGGCAACGCGGGCGGGGGACAGCGGTTGCCGCGCAACGGCGGATGGCCCGGTGACTTTCGATCTACCCTTGTCGCGCAGCCAGATTGCCGAATTGCTGGGCCTGACGATCGAAACCGTCAGCCGACAATTGACCAAGCTGAAGACCGCTGGCGTAATCGCCTTGCCAAGCCTGCGCGCGGTGACGATCCGTGACCGGGCCGCCTTGATGGCGCGCGCCGACGCCTGACGGGAGCGCGCCTGCGTTTCAGCGCATCATCGCCAGTCGCGACTCCAGCATCGCTCGCGCACCTTCAGTCATTCGTTTGTTGGCGACCAGCAGGATGGCGATTTCTTCCATCGCCTGGCTGTGGTGGCAGGTGTCGAAGAAGCTGCGCAACATGAAACCCAGTGCTTCGGCGCACAAATGACGGCCATCGTCGCGCGCCGGATCCAGCGCTGAGATCAGGTCGCCTGCGGTCGCCACGTTGGATGTCCGGCAGGTGGCGATATGGTCGAGAAGTGCGCGCGCGACCGGGCCATCGATATCCGCGGACAGAAGTGCCGATTCCAGCACGGACGGACAGGATTCGCGTTCGGCGCGATATTCCGCCAGCATATCGCAAAGCTCGTCGGCCTCGTTTTGGGTGGGCCGTTCGGGCAAGCGGTCAGCGACCATTTCCAGCCTTGCGCTCAGCCGGGCGTGGCCAGCATGACGTGCGATCACCGCCGCAAGTTGGTGTTCGTCCATCAACGGATGCCCGGTCGGCGGTGGGGAGGCGGATGCGACCATGGCGCCAACATACCCGCGTTGGCTGCCACGGCGTTGACGTCTGTCAATAACGTGCCGGTCACGCGGCGAACACGACCGCGCAATTGCAGCAACTGTTTCACGATGCAATCGATTGCGGTAAGGGCCGATGACCTGCGATTTATATGGGAGGGATGTCAATGTTGCTGGGTGTTGAAACTGGCGGGACCAAGATCCTCGCGGTGCTTGCCGGCAGGGATGGCGCTACGTTGGCCAGTGGGCGCTGGGCGACATCGACACCCCAGCAGGCCCGCGAGGATCTGCTGGCGTTTGTGGCGGCGCACTGCCCGGTGGGGCAGTCGATATCGGGCATCGGCATTGCCTCGTTCGGGCCGCTCGACCTGGATCGGGCGTCGCCGAACTATGGCCTGATGCTGGCGACACCCAAGCCAAATTGGACCGGCGCCAATTTAAGGCATGATCTGGTGCAGGCGCTGGCTAGGCCCGCATTGATCGAAACCCCCGCATTGATCGAAACCCCCGCATTGATCGAAACCCCCGCATTGATCGAAACCCCCGCATTGATCGAAACCCCCGCATTGATCGAAACCGACGTGAACGCCGCGGCGCTGGCCGAGCAACGATCCGGGGCGGGGCAGGGCGCAAGATCGCTTGCCTATGTGACGGTGGGCACCGGAATTGGCGTTGGGCTGGCGATCGATGGTGTCGCCTTTTCGGGGCCACGCCATCCGGAAATGGGCCATATGCCCGTGGTACGAGCATCGGGAGACGGGCGGGAAAGTGCCTGTCCGTTTCATGCCCAGTGCCTGGAAGGACTGGCCGCCGGGCCTGCGCTCGCCAAGGCGCTGGCGCCGGGCGAAATGTTGTCGCAGCGGCCTGATCTGTTTGCCGCGATTGCCGATTATCTGGGGCAGTTGGCAGCGACGCTGGCGCTTGCCTGGTCGCCCGACCGGATTGTGTGGGGCGGCGGCATCGTGACGTCGACACCGGGCTTGCTGGACGCGATCGATGTGGCGATGCGCCGCCATCTGGGCACGTATCTGAGCGATTGGCCAAGTGCACGGGCCGGTTTCAACAGGGTAGCCGACCTTTCCGATGCCGGGCTGGTCGGTGCGCTAGCCCTGGCGGCCAGCGCCGCTGGATAGCCCGAATGGCCAACTTAGCCTGCCTGGCCATTGCTCGGGATTGACCCGGCCCCGGTTACGGGCAGCATCGGGGTTGCCGAAACGATCCGGCCAGGCGCGGCCGTGGCGATGAAGCAGCGCCGGGCGTTATCGGCCCTGCCTCAAAGATCCGTCGTCGGGTTTCGCGGAGACAGGGGGCTGCTGCAACGCGACCTGGTAAATATAGGGCCAGTATTTCCCCGTGACGAACAGCCGGTCATGCGCTTCGTCATACGCGATGCCGTTGGGCACTGCTTCGGGATCACGCGGGTGGGCATCCGCGATAAGCTGGGTCAGGTCGATGACCTGCGTTACATGCCCCGTCGTCGGATCGATCTTCACGATGGCGCCCGTCATCCAGACATTGGCAAGGATCGCGCCCTTCACATATTCCAGTTCGTTAAGGCGGGGCAGCGGTCGGCCGTTGGCGGTGACGGTCAGTCGCCGGACGACCTTCATCGTCCTGGGGGAGAGAAAGCGCAGTACCGGCGTTCCGTCCGACAGGATGATGTTGTGCGTGTCGTGGGTCATGCCCCAGCCTTCGCCAGTATAAGTGAACTTGCCGGTGACCCGGAAATCCTTGAGCGAGCGGCGCTGACCCTGGCCGCCATGCCAGACGACGTTCAGTATCTCATTGCCCCAGATGACAATCCCCTCGCCAAATACCGATGATGGTAGCTGGGTTGATTGCAGAACCTTGCCGGTTTCCAGATCGATCCGCTTGATGAACGAACTGCGTTCATAACCGGTGCTCTCGTACAGCGCGCCGCGATCGATCAGCAGCCCTTCGGTAAAGGCATTGGTGTCATGCGGATAGCGCGCGACAATCGTGGCGACGGCCACGGGCAAAGGCGGCCTGGGCGGCGTCGCCGGAGTGTCCGCGCCGCCAAGCAGGGCCGGGGCGGCAAGGGCCAGCGCAATCACACAAACGCGGCGGGCGAAAAGCGGAACAGGATAAGCCATGCCGCCCTTCATGCCGTGCCCGCGCCAGGATGCAAGCGCGCTGATCCTGATCGCGGTCGATCGCGCTTACCGCTGCGATCGGCTGGCCCGCAGGGCGCCGAGCGCATCGCTGCATCCCTTGGAGAGCTTGGTGCGGTTGGCGCGAATGCACGGGCCAAGCTTGCCATCGCCGGGGGTCATGCCCGGACACAGGGTCTGGAAATCCGCCGCGCAGACTTGTTGCAACCCTGCGAAACGACCGCCGCCGGTTGCGGGCGAGGCAGGCGCTGCCGTGCCGTTCTGCACGTCGGCGGCAGGCGGCGGGGTGGTGGCGGTCTGCGCAAGCACCGCACCACCGGTGAATGACAAAGCGAGTGTGGCAAAGAGGACGAGAGATTTCATCCGAAGATCCTTTCGGGCAAGGCCGGGCAATGGGGAGCGGGGACACGACCTCGACAGAACGAAACCGTGCCCCCTCAACGCCGGATGCTGCGCGGGCGGGGGGATGCAGCATCAGGCGAAGGCGAGTGTCGCGGTTTCAGCGGCGTCCGGTGCGGCTGCGCGATATGGAGCGGGTCGTGCCGCTTGCCGAGCGCGAAACGCTGGCGTTGCGATTCCATGCGCCGCCATTGGGGCCGGTCACCGATTGTGCGCTGCTATAGCCGGTGCCGTCTCCATTGCGCGATACGCTGCCGCCATAGACATAGCTGTTGCCACGAACGCCGGTGTAGCTACCGGATGCGGTCGCGCCATTGGCGGTGCGATTGCGATCATAGTTGAAACTGGTGGTCTGGCCGCCGAACCCGGTGGAACCGCCGGAAACGCTGACGCCGGTATCGGTGCGCTGGCCATTGACGGTACGGGTCGCGGTGGCGCCGTCACTGTTGCGCGTGACCGTGCCCTGACGCGAATAGGTGCCCGTTGCCGGATCGACCGTCGTCGTGCGGGTGCTGTCATAATAAGTGCCGTCGTGCGTCGTGGTGGCTGTTTGCGCAAAAACGGGTGCCGCCATCAGAAGGCCGATCATCGGCGTGGCAAAAAGGATCCTCATCTCGGATGCTCCTGAGCTGTTGTCGGGAGGAAGAACGTGCTTCCTGACCTTCTCAACGCGGCGCTTGCGAATTCCCTTCGCTGATTGGCGGTGTTTTTGTTTCTTCGGGGGGGTGCTGCCCGTTTGGTGCTGGCTGTTGCGCTGATTGTTGCGCAGCACCCGCCTGTTGCGCGGCCCAGAAACGCTGCATCACCTGCTGGCGACGAAAGGCGCGCAGCCGACGTTCGGTCCAGTTGAGCGCTGCAGGGCCGGGCGCGGCGCCGGGTGCCGGCTCGCTGGAGGTGGGGGCGGCTGCGGCATTGGTCGCCGGGGCAATGTCCTTCGCGCCAACCTTGGCTGCACCGCCTGCGGCCAACCGCTCATCACGGGCCGCGTCCTGCGCCGCGGCGCGCGCGCGCAGTCGGTCGCGCAGGTTGGGATGCGCCTCCAGGTAAGTCGCGGCGCGATCGCGCATCACGGCGATACCGGGTGGCAGCGGTGTCGTGGTGTCGCCGCGTACCGCCGCGCCGACCGCGATTTGGCCCATTTCCATCCGGCGACGGATAACCGGCTTTGGCACGTTGACGCCGCGTTCCTGCAACCTCGCCTGGATGACATCGACCGCTCGTTCGCGCCGGATGATGCGGCCAAGCTGCGCTTCGGGATCAGTGCCGCCGAACAACGGGGTAAAGGTGCCAGGCGTGGCGGCTGGCGCCGGGGCAGGCATCACGGCGGCCGGAGGCGCCGCCGGTCGATGCCCTGACGCTCCGGTTTTCGGTGCTTTGGGCGCGTGCGTCAGCATGGCGATGATCGGGGCGGGGAGCGCCAGCCTGATCGCGGGAAACACGCCGGTTGTGGCTGCGGTTGCGCTGGCGATGCCCAATGCGATTATCCCGATGCTGGCGCGGCGCACCCATGCCCCGCGCCGCGCCTGGCCGAGCAGGCGGCGGCGCGGCATCGGCGGCAGGGCGGCGACGCCATCGGCGGGCATCGCTGCAATGCGATCGAGAAAGGGGGCGTTCGGCGCGGGCACGTCGAATGCGTCGAGTGCCCGTGCAAAGCCGGGATCGATCGGCAGGCGGCCGGTGTCGGTCATGGCGTCTCCCCTTCGGCCCGCGATACGAGACCGGCCGCGACGAACGCCGTGCGCAATGTGGTGCGGGCGCGGAACAGCAGCGATTCGAACGCTTTCAAATTCATGTCGAGCGCATCGGCGGCCATGATGTTCGATAGTCCTTCGTAATAAGTCAGCACGATCGCCGCGCGCTGGCGTTCGGCAAGTGTATCGATGCAGCCGATGACGGCTGCGCGTTGCTGATCCTCCTCGATCAGCGTGTCGGCATTGGGCGCTTCGTCGGCGCGCTCCGGTGCCGCTTCGTCGCTGACGAAACGCCGTCGGCGCAACCGGTCGAGACACAGGTTCATCGTCACCCGGTTGAGCCAGGCGCCAATGCCCGATCCGGTCGCGCGCCAGCGGGCAGCGTGTTGCCACAGGCGCAGGAACGCCTCTTGCGCAACATCTTCCGCCTCCACCGCGTCGCCCAACATGCGAAAGGCGATCCGCCGCATGGCCACCGCATGGTCTTCGGCGATCGCGCGAAACGCGGCTGGATCGCGCGCGACAACACGCGCCATCAACGCGGCGTCGCCAGCATGATCGGTGCCGGCATGATCGGTCATGGTGCTGCGTTCAGCCGGCAATTCTCGCCATTCTCCACCGCGTCCCAGGCCCAGGATGCATAACGCCTAACGCGCCATTTCGTCAGACCCTTCGCGCGCGCGCCACTTTTTGTGGCCGGGCCCGATTATGGCTTGCGGCTGGCGACGAAGGCGGCAAGCGCGATCATGTCACCGGGGGTCATATCGTGCGCCACTTGCTGCATCGGGGAAACGCCGGGGTCCAGCCGGTGCGCGGTCTTGATGTCGTTGAGCTGGCGGATCAGGTAGCTGGGCGATCGCCCGGCGATGGGCGGTGCAAGCGGCCCGCCGCGCAGATCGTCGCCATGGCAGACCGAACACGCCTTGCTGCCGCCTTCGCCCCAGCTTGCCGCCAGTTTTGCGCCGCGCGCGATGCTGCCGGGCGGGACATAGGCGGTGTAAGTAACATGCGGGTCGCGCCGTTCGAAACGCTGCCAGTCGTCGGGAACCTCGATCAGGCGGTCGCCCAGTTTTTCAGTGCCGCCACCTGATGCTTTCGCCCAAACCAGCGCCCTGATTTCGACATGCGGGATGGTGTCTGTTTCGACGACGCGCAGGAACGATTGATGCTTCAGACCGGCGAAATAAGTGGCGGCTTCGGCCGCTTCCTCATCGGTAACCGCCTGCGCTTCGTGGACCATGAACATGTTGCTGCCAGCCGAGCGGCGTGATCCGTCGCGGAATGCCTTTACCTGGGCGACGATATAATCGGCCTGCAATCCGGCGAGCGGCGCGTTTTCCGGCCGGCCATTGCCAGACGGCAAATGGCAGAACCCGCATGCCATGGCACCTGGCGCGCGGCCCGTTGCAACTGGGCGCGGCATTGCCGAATGTTCATCGGGGAACCAGTCGACGGCATGCAACGGGTCGCGGGTCTGCGCCTGGGTATAATGCTGGGTTGAACCCCCAACGTGCAGCGGCGTGGTGGTATCGGCAGCCAGCGCCTTGGCAGGAGGGACAAACGGATAGGCCCAGTCATTGAGGTTTGGCGACGCCGTGGGCGTGTTGGCCACCCCACAACCCCCGGCAAGCAGCAGCATCGATCCCGCCAGCCCCTTCGTCACGGCTGCGCGCGACCATTGCCTCATGCTCACCCCGCCTTCCAAGCCTCGCCCATGGGTCTAGCGGCTCGCGTTGCCGTGGCAATAGGGGCAGTGTTCGCCCTCGGCATAGAGCGGGGATGCGCGATCCTCCGGGCGAAGCGGGCGACCACAGGTGGGGCACATGCTGTGAGTGCCCGGCGCCAGGCCATGGCCGACCGCGACCCGCTCGTCGAACACGAAGCATTCGCCATGCCAGCGGCTTTGTTGGGCGGGCACGTCTTCCAGATATTTCAGGATGCCGCCTTTCAGGTGATAGACTTCGTCGATGCCCTGGTTGCGCAGCAGCGCGGTCGCCTTTTCGCAGCGGATGCCACCGGTGCAGAACATGGCGATGCGTTTGCCTGGCTGGCTCAGTTCGTCGCGGTTCGCATCGAACCAGCCGGGAAACTCACCGAACGACGCGGTATGTGGATCGATGGCGCGGGCAAAGCTGCCGATGGCGACTTCATAATCGTTGCGCGTATCGATGACGATCGTGTCGGGATCGTCGATCAGCGCATTCCAGTCAGCGGGGGCGACATAATGGCCCGTGCCGGTCAACGGATCGATGTCGGGTTGCCCCATCGTCACGATTTCGCGCTTCTGGCGCAGTTTCAGCTTGCCGAAAGGCATGGCGGCGGTGGTTGAGTATTTCACATCCAGATCAGCGCAACCGGGCAGGGCGCGGATGGCGGCGACCACCGCGTCGATGCCGTCGCGCGGACCCGCAATCGTGCCGTTGATCCCCTCGCGCGCGAACAGCAGCGTGCCCCTTATCCCCGCTTCCTCGCAAATCGGGCGCAGGGTTTCGGCAAGCGCGACGGGATCGGCGAAGCGGGCAAAATTATAAAGGGCAGCGACGGTAATCATTCACGCCCGATAGACGCTTGCCCACCAGTCTTCAAATACCGCGCGTTCGGTCATCGTCATATGCAGGGCGATCTTGCTGCGACGGGCCAACACATCCTCGGCAGTGCGCGCCCATTCGCGGTCGTGCAACCAGTGCGCCTCGATCTCGCTCAGCCCGCCGCCAAACGCCGTGCCCATGTCGGCGGGGTCGGTTATGCCCGCCAGCATATCGAACAGCATCGATCCGTAAGCACGTGCCATCCGCGCGCTTTGTACATCGCCCAGGAACGGCCATGTCGCGCGAACCCGGTCAAGAAAGGCCGCGAAATCGCCGAAATCGCCGCCGGGAAAACAGCGCGAGCGCGTCACGGGGTGCGACCGAACCCCAAGCGGAAGGGCCAGCTTGCCGAGCGCTTCCTCCGCCAGATGCCGCGCGGTGGTGATCTTGCCGCCAAAAACCGACAGCAGCACGGGGCCATGCGTATCGAGTTCAAGCACATAATCGCGCGTCACCGCTTTCGCGTCGCTGGCGCCGTCATCGTAAAGCGGGCGCACGCCCGACCAGCTCCATCGCACATCCTGTGGGCCGATCTGACGCACGAAATGACGGTTCACCGCATCGCACAGATAAGCGATTTCGCCTGCATCGATCACCGCATCCTCGGGCGCGTCGACTGGCACGTCAGTCGTGCCGACCTCGGTAAAGTCGCGCTCATAGGGGATGGCGAAGACGATCCGGCGATCGGGTTGCTGCAGGATATAGGCATGATCGCCGTCGAACAGGCGCGGCACGACGATGTGGCTTCCCTTGACCAGCCGGACATTGGCCGCCGCGTTGGTGCCCAGCCGGGCCAGCATCTGGTGAACCCATGGCCCAGCGGCGTTGACCAGCGCCCGCGCGGAAACGCTGCGGCCATCGCCAAGCGCCGCCTGCCAGGCATCGCCATCGCGCCGGGCGGAGACAAGTTCGGTGCGCACGGCGATTTCCGCACCATTGGCGGCCGCGTCGACTGCGTTCAGCACCGTCAACCGCGCATCGTCGACCCAGGCGTCCGAATAGACAAAGCCCTTGCCCGATCCCTTCAGCGGCGCGGTGAAGCTGGTATCGCCGGGCCGAATGCCGCGCGACCGCGGCAGCGACATGCGCCCGCCCAGCATGTCGTAAAGAAGCAGCCCCAGCCGCACCATCCACCATGGCCGCACCGCATGTTCGTGCGGCAGGACGAACCGCAGCGGATGGATGATGTGCGGAGCAGCGTGGATCAGCCGCTCCCGCTCGCGCAACGCCTCTGCAACCAGCTTGAACTCGTAATATTCCAGATAGCGCAGCCCGCCATGGATCAACTTGGTCGACGCGGATGAGGTTGCGCCTGCCAGATCGCCTTTTTCGACCAGCAGCACGCTCAGGCCGTTCAACGCCGCCTCGCGCGCGATCGCCGATCCGTTGATGCCACCACCGATAATCAACAGGTCATACGTCATTGCGGGCACCCGGGAAGCAGTCGGCGCTTCAGTTACATGGTATTGTGGCGCGCGATCGCCGCCACGTCGAGATGCGGGACGTCGACCCCTGCCCAGGCAACGGCTGGGATCGCCTTTGGGGCAGGGGGCGGCGGAACCAATGCCCTGATCCGGGGGTTGTTGCAGCAAGACAACGAGATTGGAGTATCGAGTCATGCGTCTTTTTGCAGCAGGAGCGATCGCCCTGGCGTCCATGGTGGCGTCGGTTCCGGCACTGGCCGACCCGCACAACGGGGGCAATCACGGGCAGGATCGCGGCAGTGACCGGCATGATAACGGTCATGGCAACGGTCATGGCAACGGTCATGGCAATGGCCGCGACAATGGCTGGCATGGTGGGAATCGGGGCCATGGCTATGCCTATGGTCACGACCGGGGCCGGGGCGAACGTGGCGAGGCGCGGCATTATTATTACTCGCGCGGCTACCGCGTGCCGCACAGCTATCGCGGCTGGGTCGGTTATGACCGGTTGCCGGGGGATTTCCGCCGCCGTTATGCCAATTATGGCCCGCGCTATCGCTACATCTATCGTGACGACGTGGTGTACGTCGTCGACCCCACGACGCGTCTGATCCGCGACGTCGTGGATCTGCTTCGCTATTGATTGACGGGCATTGATAACCGGCCTGGGCGGTTTCGCGTGCGTTTGGGTGCGGAACCGCCTATCCTTGCCCGATGCATAAACCCAAGCGCCCGGCAGGCCTGCCGAGCCGCCAGCAGATTCTGGACTTTATCGCCAATTCGTCGGCGCCCGCTGGCAAGCGCGAGATCGCGCGCGCCTTTGGCCTGAGCGCGCAGGACAAGATCGGCCTGAAGGCATTGCTGAAGGACATGGCCGACGAAGGGCTGATCGATTCGGCCCAGGGGCGTGCATTCCACAAGATGGGCGGCGTTCCCAAGGTGACCGTGCTGCGCATCGTCGATGTTCAGGATGACGGCACGGTGTGGGCGGTTCCTGAAAGCTGGCACGCCGACACGCCGCAGCCCCGGTTGCGCGTCAGGGAGCGCAAGCGTGGCGCGCTGGCCGTCGGTGACCGGGTACTGGCGCGGACCGAGGAAGCGGGCACCGGCGTGATCGCGCATCCGATGAAGACGCTGGAGCGCGGCGAGGAACAGATGCTCGGTGTCCTCCACCGCGAGGGCGACCGGCTGTTCCTGCAGGCGGTGGAAAAAAAGGAACGGCGGGATTTTCCCGTTTCGGACGCAGGCGGCGGCGAGCCGGGCGACCTGGTACTGGCCGAGAAAAGCGGCCGCCCGCCACGCATCGCCGCGCGCGTCACCCAGATATTGGGCGATCCCTTCGCGCCGCGCAGTTTTTCGATGATCGCCATCCACAAGCATGGCATCCCGGTCGACTTCACCGAGGAAACGCTGGCGGAAGCGGAACGGGTGGCCAGACAGGCGCTTGGCAGTGATCGGGAAGATTTGCGCCACCTGCCCATCGTCGCCATCGATCCGGTCGACGCGCGCGACCATGACGATGCGGTCTGGGCCATCCCCGATGACGATCCGAAGAACGAGGGCGGGTTCAAGGCGGTTGTAGCGATCGCCGATGTCAGCTTTTATGTGCGATCCGGATCGGCGATTGACCGCGATGCGCGACGGCGGGGCAACAGCGTTTATTTCCCCGATCGCGTTGTGCCGATGCTGCCGGAAATCCTGTCCGCCGATGTCTGTTCGTTGAAGGAGGCGGTGGATCGTGCCGCGCTGGTCTGCCACCTGACCATCAGCAAGGCCGGTGCGATCAAGGCATTCCGCTTCACAAGGGCGACCGTCCGCATCGCTGCCAATATCGCCTATGAAGACGCGCAGGCGATGATCGATGCTGGGGCGCCGCAGGGTGAATTCGGCGGCGATATCTTCGCGGCGCTGGCCAATCTCTGGGCGTGCTGGCGCGTGCTCGATGCTGCCCGCGCCAAACGCGAACCGCTTGATCTCGATTTGCCGGAACGTCGGGTCGTCCTGGACGAAAAAGGGCGGATCATGTCGGTTGCGCCGCGCGAACGACTGGATGCGCACCGCCTGATCGAAGATTTCATGATCGCGGGCAATGTCGCGGCGGCGCTGGCGCTGGAGAAGAAAAGGGCGCCGGTCATGTATCGTGACCATGAACCGCCCTCACGGGAAAAGCTGGTTGCGCTGAAGGATTATCTGAAAACCTTTGGCATCGAATTTGCGCTGGGCCAGGTGGTGCGTCCCGCGACGTTCAACCATGTCATCGCGCGCGCGCGCCTGCTCGACGCCAGCGACGATAGTGCGGACATCGTGCCGCAGATCATGGAACAGGTTCTGCGGACGCAGACCCAGGCTTATTACGGGCCGGACAATCATGGCCATTTCGGCTTGTCGCTGGGGTCTTATGCGCATTTCACATCGCCGATCAGGCGTTATGCCGATCTGATCGTCCACCGATCGCTGGTTGCGGCATATGGCCTTGGGCCGGGCGGGCTGACCGACGAGGAAGCCGGATCGATGCCGCGGATTGGCGAATCGATCTCCTCGCTCGAACGCCGCGCGATGGAGGCGGAGCGCGATACCATCGACCGCTATGTCGCCGCCTATCTGTCCGAACGGGTGGGCGAGGTGGTGGAAGCGCGCATCACCGGCGTGTTGAACTTCGGTTTTTTTGCAACCGTGGAAGGCGTTGGTGGCGATGGCCTGGTTCCAGCGCGCGATTTGGGCCGCGATTACTATCGCTATGACGAAACCGCCAAGTCGCTGGTCGGCGATGAAACCGGTGAAACCTATACGTCCGGTATGCGATTGAAGCTGCGGCTGGTCGAGGCAAATCCGGTATCGGGCGCGCTGCGCTTTGAGTTGCCGGAGGGCGGTTATGGCGACGGGCAGGGTCGGAGCGGGGGCGGTGGTCGCAAGTCGCCGCGCGCCATAAAACGGCGCGGCCGACCGGCAAATATCCGTCATCAGGGCAAGCGTCGTTAAGCCAGGGCGCGGATGGCTTGCCAAGACATTGGGTGCCTTGCCAAGGCTGTGGTTGCTCTTTTCGCGGTCAGGCGACTTCGCTGAATTGCAGGCTGGCAAGCCGCGCATACAGCCCGGATTGCGCGACCAATTCGGCATGGGTGCCACTTTCGACGATCCGCCCGTCGTCCATGACGATGATGCGTTGCGCGGCGCGAACGGTGGCAAGCCGGTGGGCGATGACCAGCGTGGTGCGATCGGTCATCAATCGTTCCAGCGCTTCCTGCACCAGCCGCTCGCTTTCCGCGTCAAGCGCCGAGGTGGCTTCATCGAGCAGCAGGATGGGTGCGTTGCGCAGCAGGGCGCGGGCAATCGCAAGACGCTGGCGTTGGCCGCCCGACAGCCGCGCGCCGCCTTCGCCCAGGAACGTGTCCAGTCCTTCGGGTAGCTTGCGCAGAAATTCAGCCGCGTTGGCGGCTTCGGTGGCGGCCCATAATTCGTCGTCTTTCGCGTCCCAGCGGCCATAACGCAGATTGTCGCGCGCCGACGCGCCGAAAATCACGGTGTCCTGCGGCACCATGGCAATCCGCGCGCGGATTTCGGCCGGGTCGGCCAGGGGCAGGGCAACGCCGTCGACGCTGACCGTTCCGCTGGCGGGATCGTAGAAACGCTGGATCAACTGGAACAGCGTCGATTTGCCCGCACCCGATGGGCCGACAATCGCCACCGTCTCGCCCGGCGCCACGCTCAGCGAGAACTCATGCAGCGCCGACACGTCGGGGCGGGTGGGATAGTTGAACGTCACCCGGTCGAACGCAACCGCGCCGATAGCGGGCTGTGGCAACGCAATCGGATGGGCGGGCGCGCGGATTTCCGGCTCCTCCTGCATCAATTCGCTCAGCCGTTCGGCGGCGCCGGAGGCGCGCAACAGATCGCCATAGACCTCGGTCAGGGCGCCGAACGCACCCGTCACCAGCCCGGCGGTGAAGATGAACGCGGTCAACGCGCCGCCCGAAAGCCTGCCCGCCGCGACATCGCTGATCGTCGTCCACAACAGCAGCGTGACCGCGCCGAACAGCAGCATGATGACCAGCGCCGTCATCAGCGCGCGGATGCGGATGCGGCGCTTCGCAATGGCGAAACTGCGCGCCACGGCGTCGGCAAACCGATCACCTTCGCGCTGTTCCTGGCCGAATGCCTGCACCACTTTCATTGCGCCCAGCGTTTCGACTGCAATCGACCCGATATCGGCGATCCGGTCCTGGCTGGAGCGCGAATATTTGCGCACGCGGCGACCAAGGAAAACGATGGGCAGCACAATGATCGGAATGGCGATGATGAGCGATCCGGCGATTTTGGGCGCGAGCGCAAACAGCGAAATCAGGCCGCCCGCGCCGGTCAGCAGGTTGCGCAGGGCAACCGACACCGTGGTGCCGACGGCGATTTCGATCTGCGCGGTATCGGAGGTGAGGCGCGACGCGATTTCCGACGGGCGGTTTTCCTCGAAATAGCGTGGCGCCAGCCGCAGCAGATTGCGTTGAACCTCGACGCGGATATCGGCGACGGTCCGCTCGCCCAGCCACGAAACGAAGTAAAAGCGCACGGCCGTCGCTGCCGCCAGCAACACCACCAGCCCGAACAGGCCATAAAACACGCTGTTGATATGGGTCAGGTCGCCGCCATGGGCGAAACCTTCGTCGATGACCGATTTGAATCGCCACGGAATGTAGAGGGTTGTCGCCGATGTCGTCAGCAAGGCGACAAGCGCGATGCCGAGTTGCAACGGATAACGCGACGCAAAACGCCAAACGATGACGAGACTGGAAAGCTTGCGACCGCGCGGAAGGGCGGCTGTGATATCATCGGCCATGGGCGGCACGCGTAGAGCATTTTGGGGCGGTGTGGAAACACCCGTGGCCTCAAAAAAAATGGCGCAGGTCGAAATTTGAGTATGGTCGGGCTCTTGGGGCTTTCCGGTGTGCGGGGCGGTGTTGTCTCTCACGGAAACGCGCGTCGCCGCGCCTTGTCCCTTGCGGCAGCGCACCATCATGCTATCTATTGGTGGTTGCGGAAGGTGCTCCGGCCAAGGTGCCGGTGGAGATGGGACGACGGAGTTTTGGCCGTCCTCAAGGATATTCCAGCTATATGCTTTACAATGCTTATGAAATGCAGCGCTCGTTGCTCGCCAGCGCCAGCGCGATGGCCGATTTCAGTGCCGGTTTGCTCCAGAATCCGGCATATCCCTTTGCTTATTTCGGTGGCGGGCCGGTGCTTGCCTCCGCGCTTGAAGTGTTCGCCCATGCTGCGGCGCCACGCGGGAAGCCCCAATTCGGGCTTCACCGCACCGTCGTCGATGGCAAGGATGTGGCCGTCTCCGAAGAGATCGTATTGCGCAAGCCGTTCGGCCAGCTCAAGCACTTCGTACGCGAAGGCGTGGCGGGTGGCCCCAAATTGCTGATCGTTGCGCCGATGTCGGGCCATTATGCCACCTTGCTGCGCGGAACGGTCGAGCGGATGCTGCCGTTTGCCGATGTGTACATTACCGACTGGCGCGATGCGAAGCTGGTGCCGTTGAGCGATGGCCGCTTCGACCTCGACGATTATGTCGATTATATCATCGAGTTCATGGAAAAGATCGGGCCGGGCGCGCATATGCTGGCGGTCTGCCAGCCATCGGTGCCGTGCTATGCCGCGGCTTGCCTGATGAGCGCGGATAAAAATCCATGCCGCCCCAAGACGCTGACGATGATGGGCGGGCCGATCGACACTCGCGAGGCGCCGACGGCGGTGAACACGCTGGCGACCGAACGGCCTTTCGCCTGGTTTGAACAGAATGTCATCGCGGCCATCCCCGGCAGCTACCCGGGGGCGGACCGGAAAGTTTATCCCGGTTTCCTGCAACTTGCCGGCTTCATGTCGATGAACCTGGGCAACCATCTGATTTCGCATTGGGAAATGTTCAAGCACCTGGTTCAGGGCGATGACGACAGCGCGGAAATGACGATGGCCTTTTATGAGGAATATCGTTCGGTCTGCGACATGACCGCCGAATTCTACCTCCAGACCATCGACGTGGTGTTCCAGACGCATCAGTTGCCCAAGGGGGAGATGCTTCATCGCGGCCGCGAGGTTGATCCCAAGGCGATCACCGATATCGCCATCCTGGCGATCGAGGGTGAACGCGACGATATCTCGGGGCTTGGCCAGACCAAGGCGGCATTGACGATCGCCACCAAATTGCCAGCAGCCAAGAAGAAATATTACATGGTCGAAGGTGCCGGGCACTATGGCATCTTCAACGGATCGCGCTGGCGCACCAAGGTTGCGCCGGTCCTTGAAAAGTGGATCGAAGCGAATAGTTGATCGGGGCCGGTCGGTATTGGGCCGGGCCGAGCGGCAAACCAGAAGACAAAGGGGCCTGACCGGGTTTGGTCAGGCCCCTTGTTTTTTGGGCTGTTGGTCGGGCGTCTTGCTGAAGTGGCGAAGCGCTTAAAGCACTTCGAAAAGCCCGGCCGCACCCTGGCCGCCACCGATGCACATCGTCACCACGACATATTTGGCGCCGCGACGCTTGCCTTCGATCAGCGCATGGCCCGTGCAGCGCGCGCCGGTCATGCCATAGGGATGGCCGATCGAGATCGAACCACCATTCACGTTGAGCAGTTCATCGGGAATGCCAAGCTTGTCGCGGCAATAAAGCACCTGCACCGCGAACGCTTCGTTGAGTTCCCACAAGCCGATATCGTCCATCTTCAAGCCGAAACGTTGGAGCAGCTTGGGAATGGCGAACACCGGGCCGATGCCCATTTCGTCGGGTTTGGTGCCCGCGACCGCCATGCCGACATAACGACCAAGCGGCGCAAGGCCCCGCTTTTCGGCCAGTTTTTCTTCCATCAGCACGCACGCGGCGCTGCCGTCCGACAATTGGCTGGCGTTGCCCGCGGTGATCGTGCCTTGCGGGCCGACAACGGGTTGCAGGGCGTTCAACCCCTCCAGCGTGGTTTCCGGGCGGTTGCCTTCGTCCTTGGCCAGCGTCACTTGCTTCTGGGCGACTTCCTTGGTTTCCTTGTTGACGATGTTCATCATCGCGGTAACGGGCACGATTTCGTCGTCGAACCTGCCCGCGGCCTGCGCGGCGGCGGTGCGCTGTTGCGACTGGAACGAATATTCGTCCATCTGCGCGCGGGTGATGCCGTAACGCGCAGCGACCACTTCGGCGGTCTGCAGCATCGGCATATAGGCATCGTCATACATGGCGATCAGGTCTGGATCGGCCTGGACGCGCATCTGCTGGGTCTGGACGGTGCTGATCGATTCAAGGCCGCCGCCGATGGTAATGTCCATATTGTCGGTGATGATCTGCTTGGCGGCGGTGGCAATCGCCATCAGGCCCGATGCGCATTGCCGGTCGATCGACATGCCTGGCACGGTGATGGGCAAACCGGCGCGCAGCAGCGCAAGTCGTGCGATATTGGGCGCCTGGCTGCCCTGTTGCAGCGCGGAACCGAAAACCACGTCATCCACTTCGTCCCCGGCAATGCCGGCGCGTTCCACCGCGGCCTTGATCGCATGGCTGCCCAGCGAGGGGCCAAGTACGGCGTTGAACGCCCCGCGATAGGCACGGCCGATGGGGGTGCGGGCAGTGGAGACGATGACGGCGGAACGCATGGGTATTTCCCTTTCTTGCTACCCGTTTGCTGACGGGGAGGGTGTTGGGTCAAACGAAAATCTGGCTGATCCATTCGGCGACCATGGCGGGTTTGTCCTCGCCTTCGATCTCTACCGTGAATTCGTTGGTCTGCTGCCATTGGCCCGGGCGTTTTTCCACGAGTTCCAGCAATTTGAAGCGGCCGCGAACCCGTTTGCCGGACCGGACGGGGGTGATGAAGCGGACTTTGTTACCGCCATAGTTCACGCCCATCTTGATGCCCTCGATCTTCGGTGCATCGACGACTTTTCCGGCAAGCAGCGGCATCAGCGACAAGGTTAGGAACCCGTGGGCGATGGTGCCGCCAAATGGCGTCATCCGGGCCATTTCCGGGTTGATGTGAATGAATTGATGGTCGCCGGTCGCGTCCGCGAATTTGTCGATCATCTCCTGCGAGACCTCTACCCATTCAGACAGCGTTTCCGTGCCGATGCGGGTAGAGGCCATTTCCTGGATCGTGATCGTTGTCACGGCATTCTCTCCTGCGCGACTTTTTCGATGCGCGGCCACCCCATAGGACGGGCAAAGGGTTTCGAGCAAGCCCGTTGACACCCTAAAAGCGAAAATGATCCGGGATGTTGATCTATTTATCTGAAATACAATAATTTATTGCGGAGCAAAATCGCAAACCCAATATTCTAAAACTGCCTTTCGGCCGGTTTTGACAGCTGAACCAGAGGGCGATCAGGGCGTTGTTGATTCGCCGCTTGTCGATTTCCCGCCCTTGGTGGCCGCCGTTTCGGCATAAGGGATAATCATCGTCCCATCGGGCGCGGCGGTGAAAGTCGTCTGGGTGGGATAAGCGAACTCGATACCTTCGGCCGCAAAACGCTCGGCAATTGCCAGGCCGACGGCGTGGCGCAGGGTGTAGCCGGTCTCGAAGGGCTGTGGCCCATCGAACTCCAGTTCGAAATCCAGGCTGCTCGCGCCGAAATTGACGAAGCCCGAACGCACGAACGTTGCGCCTTCCTTGCGAACGATTTCGCGCAGGATGTCGGGCACGCGCCGGGCCAATTCGGGGGGCGTCTGATAAATCAGCGCCAGCGCGAACTTGTAACGCCGATACTCGCGCATCGTGTTGTTCTGGATTTCCTTGTCGAGCAATTGTCGGTTGGCGATGATCCGTTCTTCACCCGTTGGCGAACGGATACGGGTCGATTTCAGGCCAATCGCTTCCACTGTGCCGATGGTCTGGTCATAAGCGATGGTATCGCCCCGGCGGAACGGTCGATCGAGGATGATCGCCAAGGCCGCGAACAGATCGGCGAAAATACCCTGAGCCGCCAGGCCGATGGCGATGCCGCCGATGCCGAGTCCCGCGATCAGCCCGGTGACGTTGACCCCCAGATTGTCGAGCACGACGATCGATGCGATGGCGAACACCGCGAAACTGACCAGCAGCGGGATGACGCCCATCGCGTTGGCCAGCGCCTCGCCCGCATAATCGCCGTTGTTGGTCCGCAGGTCGAACGCGCCCAGGATCAGCGCACGCGCCCAGATGGCGCATTGCAGGACCACCGCGATGGTAAACAGGCTGTGGATCACCGATCCCACTTCGCTGGGCGGGTGGGCGATGCGGTAACTGACGTTGAGTGCCATCAGCAGAATGAAGGTATGTGTCGTCCGCGCGGCAGCCCGGCCAAAGACCAGCCACCATCCGCCGCCGCCAGGTCGTTCGCGCTTGCAATAGCTTATGGCATATTGGCGCAGCGCTGACAGGACGACAAAGGTCGCCACCGCAACGCAACTGGCCGTCGCCAGCCCCATCCAGTGATGCCGGAACCAATGGGCAGCCAGGGCATAAGTCGCGGCCGGATCGAAATCGAAATCGACATCGGGAACGTTGAGGTTGGCGAGCACGGAATTGCTGGTCGACATGTTCGCGGCGATACTCCTTGTCGGCACTGTTTGTCGGCGCTTATCGGGGTGGCATTGCTGCTACACAACCCCAAAGCGCCGCCAAAGTTTCAGCGCGCGGTCGGCATCGCGGAACGCGCAACCGGCATTGCGGAACGCGCAACCGGCATTGCGGAACGCACAACCGGCATCGCGGAATGCGCAACCGATATCGCGGGATGGGCCGGGGCTTTGGGGCGCCGATGAATTGGCCGCCAGTTCGTTTCGCGGCGACGGCGGCCGAGATAGGTATCAAGGCCGATCTGCGCGCCGATCAACATATAGACGAACGGCTGGAACGCGATGCCGACGAACGCCGCGCCCAACAGATAGACCAGGTGCGCCGACTGCAATGCGCTGGCCAACGGCGCGGCCCAGGCCTGGTCGGGCGCGGCGTTGCGATAGCGTTGGCGCAACACCTCCATCCGCACGACACCGCCGAGATTGATGGCGAGCCACAGCAACAGGCCGGGGTATCCCTGTTCGCCCAGCATTTCGAAATAAGCGCTGTGATAGGCGCGAGCCTGATCGAATTCCGGGGTCGCATCGACGCGCTGGTTGCCGCCCGACCCCGCCACTTTCACCGTTTCAAAGCTGATCCGGTTCTGGCGATACGCGTCGAAACCACCGCCGAAGGGATGGGTCTGGGCGTATCCGATCGTCCATCGCCAGACCGCGAGGCGCGTCGAGGCCGAACTGTCGCCCTTATATTCCTGGATCGTCTGCATCCGATCGATGAATGCCTGGGGCAGCAGGGGGACGCCCAGCAGCCCGACAGCCGCGGCGATCGCCAGATAGGTGAAGCGGCGCTTCGCGTCGCGCAGCATCAGGACGAAGACCAGGCCGATGCACAGCAGTCCGGTGCGGGCTGCCGTACCGATGGGGATCAACAGGCAGGCGACGGCCAGCGCGTAACAGAATGTCTTCACGCGCCAGTCGGGACGAAACACCGTGCCAAAACGGGTGAACCACAAGATGATGGGGATGATGGCGACGGCAACGGCGGATATCGTGCTGCCTTCATAAAGGCCGCTGTTGTTGGTAACCATCAGGTTGAGTTCACCATAGCCGCCGCCCGTCACCAGCGTCTTGATACCCCCGACGATGATGATCGACGCCGCGGACAGGATCATGAACAGCAGCAGCGCCTCTATCCTGAGGCGCGTGCGCAAGGTGAGGGGCAGGAAGATCGCAAAGGCCAATGCCTTCCACACCCAATCCCATTTGTCGGCGGCGTTGATGGGGAAATCGGCGAAATGGGTGGTGATGCCGCAATAGACCAGCAGTACCAGCATCAATATCTGGCGCGGCGCCACGCGGGTATCGCGCTTGTCGTCGAACAAGGCCCAGCCGCCCACCGCCAGCAGCACCGCGATCAACGAGATCGGCACCGCATTGAGCAGCAGGTAGGTCAGCCGCTGCGGCGAGACGATGTCGATATAGACATAGGCCAGCACCAGCAGGAAAGGCCGTTTCAACCCCAGGGCGAAAAGCGTGGCGAGAAAGCCGACAAAGGCAAGGTCACGCATCGCCGTTGTCCGCATCGCCATTGCCCGCATTGGCCGGGCGCAGTTCATTGCCCGCATCGGCCGGGCCGGGTTCGCGGTCCAGATCCGGTCGACGGATCAGCAGGAACGCTGCGATAATCATCAACACATGGGTCAGCCCAAGCGCAAAATTGTCGATCATGCGCGCACCGGCCTTTTCGTCCTTTCCTGCCCCATGCAACGACCGCGCGCCCGTTTGTCAGCGACGATCAGCGATGATCCATTAAAGCCGCCGAGTTGACGTGCCGTTAAACAGTCAGGGTTAGAGAAAGCTTTTATGCGCATCCTGCATGTCCTCGACCATGGGCTGCCGCTCCACAGCGGCTATACCTTTCGCACGCGCGCCATCCTGAAAGCGCAGATCGCCCGTGGGTGGACCGTGGCGGCGGTTACCGGGCCACGGCACGGCGACGCGGGGGTGATCGCGGAAATCGTTGACGGGCTGGACTTTTACCGCACCGATCCGCCCCGGTCTCTGCCGCCGTTGATGCAGGAACTGCGTGAAGTACAGGTGTTCACGCGCCGCATTGCGGCCGTTGCGCAACGCTTCAAGCCCGATCTTATCCACGCGCATTCGCCGGTGCTGTGCGCCCTGGCGGGCCTGCGCGTGGCGCGCCGGCTAAAGGTGCCGATCGTTTATGAAATCCGTGCCTTTTGGGAAGACGCGGCGGTCGGCAACGGCACCGACCGGGAAGGATCATTCCGGTATCGCGTGACGCGCGCCCTGGAACGCTGGGCCGTCGATCGGGTCGACGCCATTGCGGTGATCTGCGAAGGCCTGCGTGCCGACCTGGTCGCACGCGGTGTCGATCCGGCGCGGATCATGGTTTCGCCCAATGGCGTCGACATGTCGCTGTTCGGCAAGCCGCTCGCATATGACAAGGCGCTGGCCAAATCACTTGGGCTGGTCGGCAAGGAAGTGATCGGCTTCATCGGCAGCTTCTATGATTATGAAGGGCTGGATGATCTGATCGCGGCGATGGCGCACCTGGTGCAGAAACGGCCAAATGCGCATCTGGTGCTGGTCGGTGGCGGCCCGATGGAACAATTGCTGCGCGCGCAGGCAGCGCTGAGCAATGTCGCCCGGCACATCCATTTCGTCGGCAGGGTGCCGCATCACGCGGTGGAGCGTTACTACAGCCTGATCGATGTGCTGGCCTATCCACGCAAACAGATGCGGCTGACCGAATTGGTGACTCCGCTCAAGCCGCTGGAAGCGATGGCGCAGCGCAGGCTGGTCGCCGCATCGGATGTCGGGGGCCATCGGGAATTGATACGGGACGGTGAGACGGGCACTCTTTTTCCCGCTGGCGATCCAGAAGCGATGGCTGCCGCGCTTGGCGGCTTGCTGATGGACCGGTCCGGCTGGGATGCGCGGCGCGATGCCGCGCGCGCCTTTGTCGAGGCGGAGCGGAATTGGGCCAGCAATGTCGCTGGTTACGTGCCCGTTTACCAAAAACTAATCGAGTCAGCGGATATATCGGCGCCATGGTCGCGCAAACCCGCCGTAAACACCTGATTCTGCCAGTCGCGCCGATGATCGGCGTGGTTCTTGGCCTTGGTGCTGCGCTTGCCGTCCTTTTGGTGCCGGTCGCAGCAATCGAGGATCTGATGCTGGCAAGCGGCTTGCCGCAGATACTGCCGGTTGCCGCGCCGCCGCTGGGGGCAACGGCCCGTCTTGGCCTGATGCTGGCAGCCGCGGGTGGCGCAGGGCTGGGCACATGGTTTTTGCTGTTTCTGGCGATCGGTACGCGTTCGGTGACCATCGGGCAGCCGCAGGCCGTTAATGACGATCCGATGGTGCCGGTTTTGCGACGCGCCGATGCGCATCCCGATGCACCGGCCCGTCGGCCGCTTTTCGCCAATGAAGACCTTGGCACGCCGTTCCTCGAAGTGCGGGCGCCGCGACAGCCAGCCGAAATCGGCGACGTGATCGACGAAACCGACCCGATCATCCGCATTCTCACCAAACTCAGCAATCCGGGCGAGACAGGTTCGTTCACCATGCCGACGAATGTGGCGCTCGATGTGCTGGTGCCGCAATCGCCGAGCGAGGAACCCCGCTCGATTCCCATCGACCTCGACGTTCCGCTTGCTGCCTACGATCCCGATGCCATCCTCGCCGAACCGCTGACGCCGACCCCGTCGGTAAAGCCGTTGGCAGTCGCGGCTGTCTGCCTGCCCGAATCCGATGCGGAAGGACAGGCGGTTCCCGAACCATTGATGCCTGGCGAGCCGCCGTCGCTTGTCGAGCCATTGCCGATTGAGGCGATCCACCATGACGAGCCGCTGGAACCGCTCGAACCGCTCGAGCCGCTCGAACCGCTCGCCATTGCGTCGCCAGATGCGCGGCTGGAACATTCCCGGTCATGGGTGCTGGAACCCGGTGAACGCCTCGAGACCTTTGAGTTGACGCCGATGGTACGCCGCGAGCCATGCGCTGCCCCCACGCCGCGAGATCCGGGACGGATGAGCATCGAAACCGAAGCGACCATTACCTCATTGCTCGAACGGCTTGAACGCAGCGTGAGCGAGCGCGAAGCGCGACGCGCTCGTCAGCCTGCCGCCGCCGCTCGATCGATCAACGATGCGCTTGGCGAATTGCGCGCACTGGCAACGCGCGCCAATTGATCGGCTGAGCCGACTAGCCCTCCTCAAGTGTCAATATTTCCAGCTCGGCTTCGAGTGCGCTGCCTTCGCGGCGCACCGCCTGCGTTACCAGATCAGCGACAAGATGGCCGCGGATCGCAAAGTCTCCATCGGGTAACTGCGCCAGCCAACGATCGAGCATGACGCCATTTTGGGCGCGAAGAACCAATTTGTGACGCGCACCGGCAAATGTCGCGCTTGCCCAGCGTGTTGCGGCCACGGGCTGCACCTCCACCCGACAGTCGGCGATGCGCGCCGCATTCTCGATGGCGCGGGCAAGCAAATTTCCCACATTCAGGATGCTCCCTTCGGCGATGGCGTGCATCAATGCTGCTCCAATGGGGGGCTGGCAGGTTCGTCATGCCGGGCGATGAACGCCTGGACGCGGGCGACCGTCGCGGGCCGGGGTTCGCGGCCGCGGCGCAGATCCCCCACCAATCGCGGATCGCGCACCGCCAACCGACCAAAGCGCGTCGGTGGCATGTGGGTCCGACGCAAAAATCGATCGATCATGGGCAACAGCGACATCGTTCGGTCTCCTCGACTCACTTCAATGTTCGTTTTTTGTTCCGGTAATTCCAACTTGTATAGTAATTTTCCTACGGTTATGGATCGAACGATGGTTGACCCTGATCCTCGTGCCGAACTGGACGCGCTCGTGACGCGGCACGGGGAGAGCTATGCATCGCTGTCGCGGATGCTCGGTCGCAACGACGCCTATCTCCAGCAGTTCGTCCGGCGTGGATCACCGCGCCGCTTGTCGGAGCGGGACCGGTCATTGCTTGCCGACTATTTTCGCGTCGACGAACACCTGCTCGGCGCAGCGGCGCCGCGCGGCATGGCGACGTCGGTGGTTACCGTGCCGCGCATTGACGCGGCGGCCTCGGCTGGCCCAGGCGGTCTGGTCGAGGACGATGTCGCATTGGGTGGGCAGGTCATCGATCCCGCGCTTGTCCGTCGGCTGGGGGTGGATCCCGCCAATCTGTCGATGATCGCTGCGCAGGGCGTTTCAATGACGCCGACGATCATGCCTGGCGATTCCCTGCTGGTCGATCGCGGCAATCGGCGCGTCAGTGCGCGTGGTGCGGTATTCGTGATTCGTGCTGGCGGGGTATTGATGGTCAAGCGCGTCGCGCGTCACGGCCGGGCGTTGATCGTGACGAGCGACAACCCCGACCACCCGCGCGTGGAGGATGAGGATGTTGACCTGATCGGTCGTGTCGTCTGGCTGTCGCGCGCGCTGGACTGACTGAACTGCCGGGTTAACGCCGTTCCTTCAGCCAGATGAGCACTGCCGCTGCCGTTCCTGCGGCGACGCCGACGATCAGCCCCACCGACGGCTGGCCCGAATAAAGCCCGCCGACCGAGCCGGCTATTGCGCCAATTGCGACGAGTATGCCCCCGCCTGTGCTTGCCGATCGCTTGTTCATCGCGCGGGCTTTGCCACGCTCCGCCGCGCTGCGCCAGTACCCGCCTGTGCCGCAAGGTGGCCGGAAAAACTGGCAAGTGCCGCGTTTACCATCCGGGGTAACGAAGCACCGTCGATTACCGGCTAGAGGAAGCCGGGTCAGCGATTGCCAATGCGTCGCAACGGAGAAATTGACGATGCAGCATTCCTTTTTCGCCGATCATCGTATGTTGGCGGATGCTGCGGAATTGGTGGACCGGTTTGGCGATGACGCCGGTTTTGAAGCAGCGGCGCGCGCCGACAAGAGCCGTAACGTCGGCAATTATCTGCGTTTCTGCCATTGGCGCCAGACCGAACGCCTGATCGTGGTGATGAGCGCCGACCGGGGGGATGACACCGTTCATTGACCCTCCCGCTTGTTCAGGCGGGTTGATCGTGCGCCGAATAGCGATCTGATTGCGTGCAGCCCCTTGTCGCTCGGGGGTGCCCGCCGCTAAGCGTTGGTGATGCTAGTATTTGCGCCTCACGGAGCTTTGGCCTGTGCGGTCGCTGGGTGCCTGTTTGGCGCTGGGGTCCTGGACCAGGAAGCGCCGGGTTCCGCAGCGCCACAGACGGCAGAAACGGGCATTCAGTCGACCGTCCCGGCGCCTGCGCCGTCGCAGGTCCAAACCCCAACGGCGCAACCCGATTCCACCAGTGAATCGCTGCTTGACCCCGATTCGCCGCTTGCCGAGATGCCGGACCTTGGGGTGGCATGGCCCGATCTGTCGCAGCCAACCGACGGCACGCCCGTTGCCGCCACCACGGCGGACACTGCGGCGCTGCGCCGTTATACCTATCGTGTCGATGGCATCGGTACGATCGAAGACAGCCTGTTCCGTACCCGGTTCGACGCCTTATCCAGCCTGCGCACTCATCAGGGAGATCCTGCGAATGCCGCGCAGATCGACCGGCGCGCGCGCGAAGATGCCGATCTGCTCACCACCTTGTTGCGCGGGCTTGGCTATTACGATGCCCGGGTGGCGACCAGCGTAGAGACGAGGGATGGGGCGCCTGAAGTGGTGCTCGATGCCAATCCGGGCCAACTCTATAAATTTGCCGCCGTCAGGCTGAACGGGATTGAGGAAGCGGGAACCAGGAGTTCGGCCCTGAAAGACAGTTTCGGCATCGCCGACGGTGCGCCGGTCAACGCCGATACCATCGCCACGGCCGAGGAGTCGTTGAAAGCCGCCATCGGCAAGGAGGGGTTTCCCTTCGGCGAAATCGGCCAGAGCGCGATCGTTGTCGATCATGCCAGCAGGACGGCGACGCTGGACTTGTCGGTGGAACCGGGCACTGCCCGCAATTTCGGCCAGGTGGTGACGCCGCCCAATCGCCTGTTCAGCGCCCGCCACATCCAGCAGGTCGCCCGGTTCAAACCGGGCCAGCCCTTTGACGCGGCCCAGCTTGACGATTTACGCCGTGCGCTGATCCAGACCAGCCTCGTCTCGTCGGTGACGATCAAGCCCATTGAAGGGAAGGTGCCCGGCACCGTCGATATCGATGTGCGCGTCGAACCCGCGCCGCCGCACACCATTTCGGGCGAACTGGGCTATGGCACCGGCGAAGGCGTGCGCGCGGAAATAAGCTGGGCGCATCGCAACCTTTTTCCGCCAGAAGGGGGACTGACGCTGCGGGGCGTGCTTGGCACTCAGGAACAGTCGGGAGCCGTCATTTTTCGGCGCAATAATTTTGAGGGGCGCGACCGGGTGTTGACCGGGCAATTGACGGCATCCAACGTCAAACGCGCAGCCTATCAGGCGACGGGCGTGACACTCAGCGGCAGCCTGGAGCGCCAGACCAACATCTTCTTCCAAAAGGCGTGGACATGGTCGCTGGGCGCCGAACTGGTCGCCACCGACGAACGCGACGTGATCGTTTCAACCGGCGCACCAAGGCGGCGAACCTATTTCATCGGCGCATTGCCGACGACACTGAACTATGACGGCACTGACGACTTGTTGAACCCGACGCGCGGTTTCCGCATCGGCAGCCGGATTTCACCGGAAGTATCGCTGCAGGGCCAGGCGTTCGGTTATGTTCGGGTCCAATTGGATACCAGCGCGTACAAGACCGTGAACGACAAGCTCGTCCTTGCCGGGCGTGTGCGGCTGGGGACGATCGTTGGTGCGCCGCGCGACCAGATTGCGCCGTCGCGGCGTTTCTATGCCGGTGGTGGCGCATCGGTACGTGGCTATGGCTATCAGGCCATCGGGCCGCGTGATCCCAATAACGATCCGGTCGGTGGCAGGTCGCTGAGCGAATTTTCGGTCGAGGCGCGGGTAAAGGCGTTCGGCAATTTCGGGGTGGTGCCGTTCCTGGATGGCGGCAATGTTTCCACCGCCGCGTTGCCCAGCTTTGAAAAGCTGCAATATGGCGCCGGGCTGGGCGTCCGCTATTATTCCAATTTCGGGCCGATCCGCATCGATGTCGGAACGCCGATCAACCCCCAGCCCGGCGATCCGCGCATCGCCGTCTATGTGTCGTTGGGGCAGGCGTTTTGAACGAGAATGTCACCGCTACACCCGCCGTGCCCGGGGCGCCGCAACCGGCGCCGCGGCGCACGCATTGGTGGCGGTGGCTGGGGATTGCGCTGGGTGGGCCGGTCGCGCTGATCGTCGCGGCGCTGTTGTTTGCCGACAGCGACATGGGGCATCGGCTGATTGTTGAACAAATCGCCGGGCTGCGCCCGTCCAACGGCATGCGGTATAATATCGGGCGGATCCGTGGATCGATATTCAATCGCGCGACGCTGGTCGATATCAGGATCAGCGATCCCAAGGGCGTGGTGCTGCGCGTGCCAACCGCGGAACTCGACTGGGTGCCGCTTGCCTGGCTTGGCAACCGGCTCGATATCCGCCGCCTACACGTGCCGATTGCGATGCTCGACAAGCTGCCCCAGCCATTGCCGACCAAGCGGCGCGGCGCCATTCTGCCGGCGTTTGACGTGCATGTCGGCGCCCTGACGATTGACCGCATCGTCGTCGCCCGGACGGTGACCGGAGTCCAGCGCAGCGGCCGCCTGTCGGCGCATGCGGAGGTGCGCCACGGGCGGGCGTTGGTCGATCTCGCCGCCGTGGTCGAAGGCAGCGACCGGCTGCGGATCATGCTCGACGCCGAACCGGACCGGGATCGATTTGATCTGGATGTTCATGCGCAAGGCACTGCCAAGGGGGTATTGGCCAGATTGTCGGGGCTTGCCAGGCCATTGACACTCGACGTGGCGGGCGATGGGCATTGGCAGCAGTGGCAGGGCAAGGCATCGGCGAGTGTCGGCGGCGCCAATGCGCTGGACCTGACGCTTGGCAATCATGCGGGCAGCTATACGCTGGGCGGAACGGTGACGCCGATGGCGCTGACCAAGGGCAAGCTGGCGCAGTTGGGCAAGCCACAGGTTCGAGTGAGTGGCAGCGCGACCTTCGCCAATCGGCGGCTGGAAGGGCGATTGTCGCTGCGTTCGCCCCAGCTTGCCGTGGAAACGACCGGCGAAATCGATCTGGGGCAGAGCATTTATCGAAACGTGCGGCTGACCGCGCGGCTGCTCCAGCCCAGCGCGCTGCTGCCCAACATGACCGGGCGCAATATCGAATTTCGCGCGATCCTCGATGGGCCCTTTGCCAGTGCGATGTTCGATTATCGCCTGAACGCCGATCGGCTGACCATCGACAAGACCGGTTTCGATCGCGCGCGCGCGGCCGGGCAGGGGCATTTGTCCAAATTGCCGATCACCTTGCCGATCAAGCTGACCGTCGCCGACGTGACGGGGGTCGGCGATGTCGCAGGCGGCATTCTGCGCAACTTCGTCCTCGACGGCGCGCTGAAGATCGATGCCAAGACGGTCCGCGGCGACGCTTTGCGCTTTCGCTCGGACAAGCTGAACGGGACGCTGAACCTGATGCTCGACCTGAAAAGCGGGCAGTATCAGCTTGGCCTGGCGGCATCGCTGGCGCGTTACCTGATCCCCGGGCTTGGCATCGTCGATGTCGCATCAAACCTGCACCTTGTGCCGGGGCCAGGGGGCAAGGGCGCGCGTATCCTGGGCACCGGCAGCGCGCAGGTGGTCCGGCTGGACAATGAATTTTTCGGCTCCCTTGCGGGCGGGCTGCCGCACCTGACCACCGGACTGGAGCGGACCAGCGACGGCATCTTGCATTTCACCAATCTGGTGCTGACCGCGCCCGCGATCCGCATAGCGGGCACCGGCTATCGTCGCCGCGATGGCAGCTTGATGATCGAAGGGCAAGGCACCCAGGCGACTTACGGCCCGCTGACCTTGAGGCTGGACGGTCGTATCGAGCGCCCGACGGTCGATGTCGCACTGGCCAGCCCCAACAAGACCATGGGCCTGAAGGATGTGGTGGCGCATCTTGATCCCAACGATCGGGGCTTTGCGCTGGCGGCGCGCGGGGGTTCGTTGCTGGGCAGTTTTGCAGGCACTGGCCAGATTTTGCTGCCCAAGGGCC
This sequence comes from Sphingomonas sp., assembly GCA_041659385.1. Lineage (GTDB taxonomy): Bacteria > Pseudomonadota > Alphaproteobacteria > Sphingomonadales > Sphingomonadaceae > Sphingomonas. The sequence continues at coordinate 37,175 of JBAZYJ010000018.1, read as the reverse complement.
AGCACGGCGCCATCCAGATTGCCGCGCTTGATGTCGGCGGGATCAAGGCGGATGGTACGCTGCGCTTTGCGACGGGCGGGTTTGACGGGACGATCAATCTTCGCCGGGGTGGCCTCACCGGGACGCTGGGCTTTGCGCCCGTCAGCGGTGTGCAGCGGATCGAAGCGCATCTGGTCGCTGATCGCGTGGCGACGAGCAGCGACATTCAACTCCGCCGTGGTCGCGCCGATCTTGTCATGCTGCTCGATCCTGATGGCGCATCGGTGGAAGGCGACTTCCGGCTGAGCGGGATAAGGCGGGGGTCGTTATCGCTTTCGCGGTTGATCGGCTCGATCAAGATCAAGGGCGGCAAAGGCCAGGTGGTGGCCAAGCTGTCCGGATCGCGCGGCCGTGGCTTCGATCTGAATACCATCACCGATATCGAACCGGATCGATATTCATTGACCGCTGCTGGCACCGTCGACCGACGCGATGCGCGGCTGGTTGGCCCGGCAGTCTTCTCGCGCGATGGCGACGGTTGGCGGCTTGCGCCGGCGCGGCTGGTTTTCGCTGACGGCGAAGCCCAATTGTCGGGACGGTTTACCTCCAGATCGGCGGCGATCGATGCTGACCTGAAACGGATGCCGCTTGCCATCCTGGATGTCGCCTATCCAGGCCTAGGCCTGTCGGGCGCGGCGTCGGGCAAGCTGAATTTCGCGCAAGGCGCAGGCCAGCCCCCCACTGGCAAGATTGACATGACGGTACGTGGCCTCAGCCGGTCTGGTCTTGTCCAGACTTCAAAGCCGATCGATTTTGGGATGGCGGGCGTGCTGACCGCCAATGCGGCCGTCATGCGCGCGGTGATGGCGAGTGACGGCAAGACCATCGGTCGTGCCCAGGCGCGGATCGCGCCGTTGGGGCAGGGGACTTTGGTGGCGCGGCTCGCCAACGCGCCGCTGTTTGCGCAGGTGCGTTATGATGGCCCGGCCGATACGTTGTGGCGGCTGACCGCGATCGAGTTTTTCGATCTATCCGGCCCGATTGCCATTGGCGGCGATATCGGCGGCAAGCTGAATGATCCGCGCATTCGCGGTGCAATGCGTGCAAAGGGCGCGCGGATCGAAAGCCCGGTGACGGGTACGGTCCTGACCAATGTGCTGGCAACGGGCCAGTTTTCGGGTTCCAAGCTGGTGATTTCCGATTTCGCCGCCGATGCGGGCAAGGATGGGCGGGTAGTGGGCCGGGGCACCTTCGATTTCGCGGCCGTCAACGGCTTCGGCATGGATTTGTCGGTTCAGGCCGCCAACGCCGTCATCATCAACCGCGACGACATCGCCGCGACGGTGACCGGACCGCTGACGATCAGGTCGGACGGCTCGGGCGGCGTGATCGCGGGCGATGTCCGGCTTGACCGCGGGCGGTATCGCCTTGGCCAGGCAGCGGCGGCGAGTGCGGTGCCGCGCCTCAACATTCGAGAGATCAACCTGCCGGGGGGCGAGGAAGAGGACGAACGGCCAACCAAGCCATGGCGGATGGATATCGCGGCCAAGGCCGCACGCGGGCTGACCGTCACTGGTCTTGGCCTGTCGAGCGAATGGTCGGCCGACCTGCGGCTCGCGGGCGAACCGGCCAATCCGCAGATCAGCGGTCGTGCCGACCTGGTGCGCGGCAGTTATGAATTCGCGGGCCGTGAATTCGCCCTGGCGCGCGGCGTGATCCGTTTCGCGGGAGAAGTCCCCGCCAATCCGACGCTCGACATCGCCGCCAACGGCGATTCGACGGGCCTGAACGCGACCATCCGGGTGCAAGGCCAGGCAATCAAGCCGCAGATCAGCTTTTCCAGCACGCCTGCGCTGCCCGAAGACGAATTGTTGTCGCGCCTGTTGTTCGGCACCTCGATCACCAACCTTTCAGCGCCCGAGGCCTTGCAACTCGCCTCGGCGGTCGCGGCGCTGCAAAATGGTGGCAATGGGTTGAACCCCATCAATGCGGTGCGGCGTGCGGTCGGGCTGGACCGGTTGCGCATCCTGCCGGCGGATTCGACGGTGGGGCGCACGACGTCGGTGGCGGCGGGAAAATATGTGACGCGGCGGCTCTACGCGGAGATCATTACCGACGGGCAAGGCTATTCAGCGACGCAGGTGGAGTTCCAGGTCACGCGCTGGCTGTCATTGCTGTCGACGGTATCGACGCTTGGCCGGACCAGCGTCAATATCAAGGTTTCCAAGGATTATTGATCGCCCGCACGGGCAAGGGAGGCGATAATGGCCATGCGCGCAGTGATCCGGTCGACGGGCGGGCCGGAAACAATCGAGTGGGAGACGGTCGATCTGCCAGCACCGGGCGCGGGCGAAGTGCGGATGCGCAATGTCGCGGTCGGCCTGAACTTCATCGACACCTATCATCGTTCCGGCCTCTATCCTGTCGCGCTGCCCAGCGGCCTGGGCGGGGAGGCCGCCGGGGTGGTCGAGGCGGTGGGAGAGGGCGTCACCGGTCTGTCACCCGGCGACCGCGTGGCGACCTTTGGCCCCGGGCTCGGCGCTTACGCCACCGAACGCAATGTCGCGGCGACATCGCTGTTCAAACTGCCCGACGGCATCAGCGAGGATGTCGCCGCCGCGGCGATGTTGAAGGGATGCACCGCCGAATTCCTGGCCGAACGATGCGCGGTGCTTCACGCTGGCGATACTGCGATGGTTCATGCCGCGGCGGGCGGCGTTGGCCAGATATTGGTCCAGTGGCTCAATCACCTGGGCATCGTGGTCATCGCCACGGTCGGCAGCGCGGACAAGGCCGCACGCGCCAAGGCGTTGGGGGCGGCGCACGTCATTCTTTACCGCGAAGAGGATGTCGGCGCTCGTGTTCGTGAGTTGACGGGCGGTGCCGGGTGCGCGGTGGTGTTCGACGGTGTCGGGCGCGATACCTGGGCGGGCTCGCTGGCCGCAACCCGTCGGCGCGGATTAATCATCAGCTATGGCAATGCCAGTGGCCCGGTTGAGGGCGTCAACCTCGCTGCCCTGAACGTCGCGGGATCGCTGTTCGTCACCCGACCAAAATTGTTCGATTATTATGTGACGCCACAGGAACGCATGGCGGGGGCGGCGCGCTTGTTCGATCTGATCGGACGCGGGGTCATCCAAATCGAGATCGGCCAACGTTTCGCGCTCAAGGACGCCGCGGACGCCCACCGCGCATTGGAGGCACGGGCAACCACCGGCTCAACCTTGCTGACGGTATAGGCCTGGCGCGCCGCGAGTTGCATGAAAAACGGCGCGGGGATTGCTCCTCGCGCCGTTTCTTCACAGTCGCAGGTCGCGGCGCGGGGTGGGCCCGACGCCGCGTTCGCCTTACGAGCTGTAGTACATGTCGTATTCGACCGGGCTGGGCGTCATTTCCCAACGCGCCACATCGGCACGCTTGATTTCGATATACGCCTCGATCTGGTCCTTGGTGAACACGTCGCTCTTGAGCAGGAAGTCCATGTCGGCTTCCAGGCTGTCGAGCGCTTCGCGCAGCGAACCGCACACCGTCGGGACGAGCGACAGCTCTTCCGGCGGCAGGTCGTACAGGTTCTTGTCCATCGGGTCGCCGGGGTGGATGCGGTTCTGGATACCGTCCAGACCGGCCATCAGCAGCGCCGAATAGCACAGGTACGGATTGGCGAGCGCGTCGGGGAAGCGGAATTCAACGCGCTTCGCCTTGGTGCCCGAGCCATAGGGGATGCGGCACGATGCCGAACGGTTGCGGCTGGAATAGGCCAGCAGCACCGGCGCTTCGTACCCCGGAACCAGCCGCTTGTAGCTGTTGGTCGACGGGTTGGTGAAGGCGTTCAGCGACTTGGCGTGCTTGATGACGCCGCCGATGAAGTACAGGCACATGTCCGAAAGACCGGCATAGCCATTGCCCGCGAACAGCGGCTGGCCCTTGTCCCATATCGAAATATGCGTGTGCATACCCGAACCGTTATCTTCCTTGATCGGCTTGGGCATGAACGTCGCGGTCTTGCCATAAGCGGCGGCAACCTGATGCACGACATACTTGTAGATCTGCATGCGATCGGCGGTGGTGACCAGCGTGCCGAAGGTCAGGCCCAGTTCGTGCTGCGCGGCAGCGACTTCGTGGTGATGCTTGTCGCAGGGCAGGCCCATTTCGAGCATGGTCGAAACCATCTCGCCACGGATATCCACGGCCGAGTCGACCGGCGCGACGGGGAAATAACCACCCTTGGCGCGCGGACGGTGGCCCATGTTGCCGCCTTCATATTCGCGGCCCGAATTGCCCGGCAGTTCGATGTCGTCGATCTTGTAATAGCTGGTCGAATAGCTGTTTTCGAACCGCACATCGTCGAACATGAAGAATTCGGCTTCGGGGCCGACATAGACGGTGTCGCCCAGGCCGGTCGCCTTCAGATAGGCTTCGGCGCGTTTGGCGGTCGAACGCGGGTCGCGGGCATAGAGTTCCCCGGTCGAAGGCTCAACGACGTCGCAGAACAGGATCATCATCGGCGTGGCCGAGAACGGATCGACATAGACTGCGTCCAGATCCGGCTTCAGGATCATGTCGGACTCGTTGATCGCCTTCCAGCCTTCGATCGACGAACCGTCGAACATCAGGCCATCGGTCAGTTCATCTTCGCCGATGACGCCCGACACCATCGTCAGATGCTGCCATTTGCCCTTGGGGTCGGTGAAGCGCAGGTCGACCCATTCGATCTCCCCGTCCTTGATCTGCTTTAGAATGTCGGCGGCAGTATTGGCCATGGAACCGGTGCCCTTTCTGTTTGTATCTTCACCCCGGCGAACCGGAGAATCAAAATTGCGCGGTCGCAGTCACTTTTCACACAATGCTGCGTCGCGTCAAATCGCGTTTTCGTCCCGCTCCCCGGTGCGGATGCGAAGTACGGTTTCAACCGGAATGACGAAAATCTTGCCATCGCCAATGCGCCCGGTTTGCGCCGCGGCGGCAATCGCTTCGACGACGCGTTCGGCCAGAGCGTCCTCGACAACGACTTCCAGCTTCACCTTGGGCAGGAAATCAACGACATATTCCGCGCCGCGGTAAAGTTCGGTGTGCCCCTTCTGACGTCCAAAGCCCTTGGCTTCAGTGACGGTGATGCCGCTGACGCCCACTTCGTGCAGCGCTTCCTTCACTTCGTCGAGCTTGAACGGTTTGATGATCGCTTCGATTTTTTTCACGCCAGATCTGCCCCAATTGATGTACGCCCCGCGCCGCTTCCCTCGGCCGGTTCGGACCTGCCCTACGCGTTACAACAACCGTGCCAGACAAGCGAGCGCAGGATGCACGCGGCAGGCCGCGCCATATGCCGCTCGGCAAGGGGTAGGTTTTGCTTAACCATTGCGCAGGATTGCCGCTTCTGCCCTTTTTTGTGGCAGCGGCCATGCTCATTCCGTGTGGTATACCTTCATCCGGCGTAGGGTGGCCGGTCCAGTCCCGTCGGGCTTTTGGTGAAGATCTCGCAACCGGTTTCGGTGATGCCGATGCTGTGTTCGAACTGCGCCGACAGCGAACGATCGCGCGTCACCGCCGTCCAGCCATCGTCAAGCACCTTCACGTCGGGGCGGCCGATATTGATCATCGGTTCGATGGTGAAGAACATGCCGGGCTTGAGTTCCGGTCCGGTGCCGGGGCGACCGGCATGAACGACTTCGGGTGCGTCGTGGAACAGGCGGCCGACACCGTGGCCGCAAAAATCACGCACCACGCCATAGCGATGCTTTTCGGCATGGCTCTGGATGGCATGCGCCACGTCACCCATGGTGTTGCCGGGTCGTGCCTGCCCGATGCCGAGCATCAGCGCTTCATACGTCACGTCGACCAGACGCTTTGCCTTCAACGGCACGTCGCCGACCAGGAACATGCGGCTTGAGTCGCCATGCCAGCCGTTCAGGATGGGCGTGACGTCGATGTTGACGATGTCTCCGTCCTTCAGCGTCTTTTCGCTGGGAATGCCGTGGCAGACGACATGGTTGGACGAGATGCAACAGCTATGCGTATAGCCGCGATACCCGATGGTCGCCGGCACGCCGCCGCCTGCGATGATGAAATCGCGGACCAGATCGTCCAATTCCGCCGTCGAAACCCCCGGCACGACATGCGGCACGATCATGTCGAGCGTCTGTGCCGCGAGCAGCCCCGCCGCGCGCATCCCCTCAAATCCCTCGGCCCCGTGGAGCTTGATTGCGCCCGTCCGCGCCATTGGCGTATCGGCGTTGGTTACTTCGACATAGTTGGTCATTTGCCCAACATAGCAATCTCCATCGGGCTTTGCGAGGGGTTCGCAACGCGTTATGCGACTAAGCCATGACCAGCGCCCCGAACACCGCCGATCCGTGCCCTGATCGATCGACCCGTATCTGGACCGCCGCGCTCGTCGTGATCGGCGACGAAATCCTGTCAGGCCGGACGCAGGACAAGAATATCGCCCAGATCGCGATTTGGCTGAACGTACAGGGCATTCGCCTTGCCGAGGTGCGCGTCGTGCCCGACCGGACCGAGGCGATTGTCGAGGCGGTCAACACCCTGCGCGCGCGCAACGATTATCTGTTCACCACTGGCGGCATCGGGCCGACTCATGACGACATCACGGTCGATGCCATTGCCGAAGCATTGGGGGTGGGCGTTATCCATCACCCCGACGCGGTGGCGATCCTGGAGCGCTATTATCAATCGCGCGGCGGGCTGAACGATGCGCGGTTGCGCATGGCGCGCGTGCCCGATGGCGCACAACTCATCGAAAACCGCGTGTCGGGCGCGCCGGGTATCTGCGTCGGCAACGTCTTCATCATGGCAGGCGTGCCGTACATCACCGCCGGGATGCTCGATGCGCTGACCGGTACGCTGGAAGGCGGCTTGCCCGTGCTGAGCGGAACCATCGGCTGCTGGGTGGCCGAAAGCGAAGTCGCCGACCTGCTGCGCGAGGCCGAACGTCGGCATGAAGGCGTTGCCATCGGCAGTTATCCGTTCTTCCGCGAAGGCAGGGCCGGCGCCAATTTCGTTTTCCGCGCCACCGAACAGGCGCTGGTCGACGCCTGCCTGACGGACGTGAAGGTGGCACTGGAAGCGCAAGGCAGGACGGTCGTCGACGGCGGCATCTAGGCGTGCGCGGGGGCAGCGCCGACGATGGCGCCGAACGCGGCATCGATAGTCGGGTAGTTGAAACGGAAGCCGCTGTCCGTTGCTGCCTGTGGATAAACCCGTTGGCCACTCAGCAGCAATTCATGGGCAAAGGCGCCCAGCGCCAGACGCAATGGCCATGCGGGTATCGGCAACAGCGCAGGGCGATGAAGCGCCTTGCCAAGGGCTGCGGTAAAGTCGCGGTTGGTTACCGGTTCGGGTGCGGTGGCATTTACGGGGCCCTGAAGCATCGGTGTCGCCATGCAGTGCACAATCAGCCGGACAAGGTCGTCGCGGTGTATCCAGCTCATCCAGTGCGCCCCGCTGCCAAAGCGGCCGCCCAACCCGAATTCGAACGGCGTCAACAAGCGCGCAAGCATCCCGCCCGCACTGTCGAGGACCAGCCCCGTTCGCAGCAATGCCGTGCGGACGCCGTGAAGCTGGGCACGCATCGCTTCCCTCTCCCAGGCAACGCAGACGGTGCGTGAAAAACACGGATCGCCCAGATTGGTTTCGGTCAGGCGCTGATCGCCCCGCAACCCGTACCAGCCGATTGCCGAGCCGCTGACCAACACTTCGGGTTTGTGCTCCAGTCGGGCGATCAGCATCGCGATGGCGCGCGTGGCGTTGCGGCGTGAACGGATGATTTTCAACCGCTTTGCCCGTGTCCAGGGCGTGTCTGAAATCGGTTCTCCCGCCAGGTTGACGATGGCGTCGAAGCGCGTTGAGGACGGGATGTCGGATAATGTCGTCACGATCCTGACGGGCCGGGGCAGCTTGTCCGCATTGCCGAGCTTTCGCGTCAGAACGGTCACGTCATGGCCTGCTTCTGCCAGCGCCGCGACCAGGCGCTGGCCGACAAACCCCGTGCCGCCGGTAATCAGCACCGTCTGATGGCTTGGCAGTCCGTCCGCGAGGAGGGCCGCTGGGGTTGGCCGCAGCGACGGGCAACGCCGCGCCGCCGCAAGATCACGAATGCCTGAAACGGTGACGCCCAGAGCCGCCGCCGCGCAAAACCAGCTTATCCAGCCATGATAGGCACGACCGAGCAACGTCGGCTGACCTGCCCATGCCAGCAGCAAGGGGGCCAGCAACGCCAATATGATGCCATAGTTGAGCGTCAGTAAAGTGTGGGTAATCCGTTCGCTGGCGGGTAGCGCGCGGGTTCGATCCTCCTCGACAAAATCCCATAACGTGATGATGAGTTCGCCCACCATCAGCGCCATCAGCGCCCAGGACCATGCGCCGAGCGGCATCGTCCATCCCAGCGCGGTGAACATCACGGCATAGGCAAGGTTGCGTATGCCATGGAGCCGAAGCTCGTTGGCCTGATCGGGGCGCCACGCCAGCCTTTCCGTCCCCTCGTGGTGATAAAGCGTGTCGAAGCCGCCCATCATCACCTGGATGAAAATGGCGGTCCACAATATGCCGGTCATTGCACTGCTCCCGGATGAATTTGGGGCTGGTCGTGGAAGTGGCCCTCTTGATGGATCAGTTCGCCCAACAGTCGGTGACGCAGGGACAAGGTGAAGGCAAAGGCACCGCCACCCAAATCGTCATGGTCGATCTGCAAGGCACCCGGACCAGCCCATTTCGGCAATTGGCAGCGCCAGCCACCCAAGGCGATGAAATAGTGATCGCTGTTGAACCTGATGCCGCAATCATCGGCGGCGATGGTCAATGCGATGCCAAAGCCGCAACCCAGATATTCCTCCAGCCCGGTGGGTCCGGCGAACCGTTTGGCGCTGTGGATGACCTGGGGAAAGCCAAGGCGGCGCGCATACATCCGCGTCCATACCTGGCCGCCGCTCCGGCCGTCTTCGGTCACCGTTACCTGCGCGGCAATTCCGGTGTCGCGGCTCAAGGGCAGGGGAGCGCCGATCACGCGGGCGAACTGAGCGAACAGCCATCCGGCACGAGTCATCCGGCAGGCGACGATGTTTCCGGCATAGCTGACCGATTTGCCGGGCAGCAGCCGCTTTGAGAACCTCGCCTGCACTGCGGGGGGGAGTTTTGCCCAACCTATCTGGCCGAGCAGTGCGCAGAACCGCAGGTCGGAGACGGCCTGCGGTGTGCCGACAGGATCGACACTGGCTGGGAAAGCCGGGTTCGGTCGCCGCTTTTCGATCCGCTTTGTTGTTTGGCTCATTGCTGCCTCCGTATTCCGATAATTCTGTATTGAGAGAAATTGATGCTCAAAAAAACTCAGTCCTTGGGCTTGCCGCCGCTGCGGCTGACGAATTTCAGGAGCCCGACGACTTTGGAGCCCATGCGGATCAACGTCATGATCTGCGCGGGCGGCACGCTCAGCATCTGTTGATACCAGCCCTCCACGATGTTCACGAAATCGTGCATCGCGTGAAGGCGTTCCCGAACCCTGGGGCTGATGCGCGGATCATCAATCTGGCCCATCGCTTCACGAATGGCCGTGACCATCGGGTCGATCTCTCGTTCCTTGCGGCCCTGCGCGACCTTGGTCGCCATCTGCCACAAATCGGTTTCCGCTTCATAATGGTCGCGCCTGTCGCCAAGCACCGGCACCCGGCGGATCAATTTCCAGTTCAGCAATTCGCGCAGGCTGTTAGACACGTTGGAGCGTGCCATGCCCAATTTGTCGGCGATGTCTTCGGCGGTCAGGGGGCGTTCCGACAGGAAGAGCAACGCCTGGATTTGCGCGACCGAACGGTTCACCCCCCATTGCCCGCCCATGTCCCCCCATCGCAGAACAAATTGCTCCACGGTTGGGGGCAGGGTGTCCGACTCGGTTGTTATTTCTGTCATTGCAGAAATATCGATCAAGACTGTGGTGCTGTCAAGCATCTGCTATGGCAAGTTGAGCGCTCCGCCCTTGTAAATGCGCTTGCCAGACCTTGCGCATGGTCGCCTGACAGCGGGTCAGCTTGACGGTTACCGCAGGACGTCCACCTGTGTCGCGTTGGTTGGGGCGGCGATTGTGAACGTCGCGGTTTCGGCGGTCGGATCGACCTGAACGGACATTTTTCGGCCGTTTTGCATCGCGCGACCAGCGCCTTGCCAGCCATGGATGGTAACGGCGATCCGCGTCCACCACGGTGTGAACACGCCTTCTCGCGCGTCGAAATTGATCGACAAGCCCTTCGGCGTCATGGCGCACCGCACGGTCTGACGCAGATAACCGCGTCGCGCATAGGCAAGCGAGGTGCCATCGTCCTCGTAGAGCGTGCCGACGCATTCCGCGCCCGGATAGATGTCGAGCATCAGCGGTCCCGCCGGGGTTTCGGCCGTGTTTTGCACCAGCGGCTGGCGCGGCAGGATCGTGCCCGCGCGGACGAAAATCGGTAATCGATCGAGCCGCGGGGTTTCGACCACGCGGTCCCCCCTGGCGTGTTCGGTGGGAACGGCCTGCGTTGCCGACTGAATCGGCCCGGCGGCGGCTGGTTCGGGCGCGCCTGCGTGCAGTCCGGTCCAGTAATCGTACCAGCCGCCCGCGGGCAGGCAGACGTCATAAGTCTGCGGTGATTCAGGATTGGGCGGCGGCGCGATCAACAATGCCTTGCCAAGCGTGAAGACCATCGACTGGTTGCACGGCATTTGCTCGGCGGACGGGTAATCATAGAAGACCGGGCGCATGATCGGATCACCCAGGCGACTGTTCTGATCGGCCAGGGCATAGAAATAGGGCATCAGGCGATACCGCTCCTCAACGAAACGGCGGCGGATTGCGAGATGGTCAGGCCCATCCACCCACGGCTCCACGCGTGGGGCGCCGGTTGCGGAATGGTCGCGGAAAACAGGTGTGAACGCGCCGATTTCGAACCAGCGGGTCAACAGGTCGGCGCTGGGACCACCGGCAAACCCGCTGACATCGGCGGCGCTGTAGGCGAAGCCTGACAACCCGAGATTGATGATCTGGTGGACCGAGAGTTTCAGATGGTCCCAGGTCGCGCTGTTGTCCCCGGTCCAGGTAACGGCGTAACGCTGGCCACCGGCATAGCTGGCGCGCGTCATCACGAACGGGCGTTCGTCGGGACGCAGTTTCAGCAAACCGTCAAAAGTCGCACGGGTGTTCTGCATGCCATAGACATTGTGGATCTCGCGGTGATCGCCGGTGCGCGGTGCGAAATCGTCGCTGGCGATGCGATGGACCGTGTCGAGCGGCATCGTCTTGGTTGGCGTGTTGAAGATCGCCGGTTCGTTCATGTCGTTCCAGAAACCGGCGATGCCGTCATCGACAAAGCCCCTGTAGAGCGTGCCCCACCACGCGCGTGACCTGGCCTGCGTGAAGTCGGGAAACACCGACGGGCCTGGCCAGACGGGCGCGACGTAATCGCTGCCGTCGGGGTTCTTGACGAATTCGTCACCCTTCTTGCCAGTGGCGTAGGGCGCATAGCTTTCCGCCACCCTGGCGACATGCAGGTCGGTGATCGCCACCAGTTTGATCCCTTGCGCCTTCATGTCGGCGACCAGCCCTGGCATGTCGGGAAAGGTCTTGGGATTGGTGGTGAAGGGCCGGTTACGGTCCTGATAGTCGATGTCCATCCAGATCACGTCGGTCGGCACGCGGTCGGCGCGCAGGTGGCGCGCAATCTCGCGGATTTCATCGGCGGTCATGTAGCTGTAGCGGGATTGCTGATAGCCGAGCGCCCATTTTGGGGCGAGTGGTGGCCGACCGGTAAGCCGCGCGTAACGACGCGTCACGTCTGCCAAGGTCGGCCCGGCGAGGAAGTAATAATCGATCGGGCCGTCGGGGCCGCCAAACGCCAGGGTATCCGCATCGCGGTGGCCGAAATCGAACCAGGTGCGATAGGTGTTGTCGAGCAGGATGCCATAGCTGCCGCCAGCGGCTCCGGTCGACGCAAAGAACGGGATTGACTTGTAGATCGGATCATCGGCGCTGCTGAAGCCATAGGCATCGGTGTTCCAGTCGGCGAATGTCTTGCCGCGCCGATCCAGCCCGCCGGTCTTGTCGCCCAGGCCATAGAAATGCTCGGTGATGGGCAACGTCTTTGCGATCGTGAATGCCTTGCCATCCAGCGACACCGGTGCTGCATCGGCAGAGATCAGCTTGCCATCAAGCGTTTCGAACCGGATCGCGCCGACCTTGTCGATGCGGACGCGCAGCACAGCGGTTGTGAAGCCATCGGGCGTTGCCGTCACCTTGGCGCGCGCCTTGCGTTGTTCCGGCAGCACTGCCCAGCTCGCATCTTCCGGGTAATTGCCGCCGCGCGCCACCCGCACGCGGACAAGCGCGTCGTCCAGCGCGATAAGCCGCATCTTCGTGGTGCCCAACGTCACCTCAACCCCGTCGGGTTGCGCGGCGATCAGCGGGGCAGGGCTTGCTTCCTGCCCCAACGCGGGCGGGATGGCGAACGACAGGGTGGCGGTGGAAAGGAGCAGGGCGATGGGGAGGCGCGTCATCACGTTTCTCTCAACTCTGGTTACCGGGGGAGGTGGGTGTGGTGCGGGCGGAAGTTCAACGCGCAGCGGTCCAGGAAGTCGCCGATCCGCGCCATGTCGATCCGCTCGATATCGTCGCCGGGCGGGACCAGCCGGGCGTCGTCGGGAAAGGTGCCATATCCGGCCATCAGGCAATGCCAGCTGATCGCATTGTAATAACGGTCAATCCCGGCCTGTTCGACCAACGTCGCCATGTTCGCCCCGGTGAACCACGCCGACATCAGTGCCTTTACCGTGTCGGACAGACCGGAAACCGCGCGCGCTTCCGCCCAATAGCCGGTCGGATCGACGGTGCGTTGGTTGAGGCGATAATGCGCGACGATATAGTCGCGCACCCCGTCATATCGCGCCGCGATTTCGGCATTGAAAGGATCGCGCGCCGCGGGTGTGAAGCCGTGCGCATCGACGGCGTCCAGAAACGCCTGCGCGGTGGCGATGACGATGTGCAGCGCCGTCGCTTCAAGCGGCTCGATAAACCCTTGGGCCAGGCCGACCGCCAGGGCATTGTGCGACCAGCTTTGCGCAACCCGCCCGACGCGCATCTTCAGGTGACGCGCGGCGCCGGCATCACCGATATCGAGGTGAGCGCGCAATTCCGCTTCGGCTTGTTCGGGCGAAAGATGGCGGCTGGAATAGACATAGCCGTTGCCGGTTCGCGTGGTCAGCGGAATGTCCCACACCCATCCGGCATTCATCGCGGTAGAGCGCGTCTGGCTTGCGACGGGCGCGTCGGGGGCGTGCGGTGTTGGCATGACGACTGCGCTGTCGTTGAACAGCGTGTCGGCAAAACTGACGAACGGCACGTCGAGCGCGCCAGCGAACAACATGCTGCGAAAGCCGCTGCTGTCGATGAAGAAATCGCCGGGAATGCGGCCGCCATCATCGCAAAGCAGCGCGGTTATGTCTCCGCCAGCATCCTGTTCGACCGTGCTGACGCGCCGCTGAAGATGGGTGACGCCAAGAGTGGCCGTGGCATGACGTGCCAGAAAGCCGCCGACCTTGTGCGCGTCGAAGTGATAGCCATAGCTGACCTCGAACGGGAAGTTCCGGTCCGGCTGCGGCGCGCATCCCGTGGCGGCAAGGCGAGCGGGAAGCAGGAAATGGTCAGGATGTGCATCGACATCCCGACCTGTCCGCCGGGCGCGGGTGTTGTAGAAGAATTGCGGCGCGGTATGGCCGTCCAGCGATGTGGGGAAGGGGTGAAAATACCCTTCATACCCGGCGCGACCGGACCAACCGTGGAAACCGATGCCGAGTTTGTAGGTCGCGTCGCAGGCAGGCATCCACTCGGCCTCCGCAATGCCGAGCTGATCGAAAAAGTGCTTCAGTTGCGGCGTCGATCCTTCGCCGACGCCGACGATGCCGATCTCCGGGCTTTCTACCAGCGTCACTTTCGCCTGAGGCCAGCGGCGCGCGACGATGCAGGCTGTCATCCACCCCGCCGTGCCGCCGCCGAGAATGACGATCCGCCTGCCTTGGGCCGGGTGGCTCACGGTCGCAACACCAACCCCGAAAAGGTGGAAATCCGGCCGGGCGTCGCTTGATCGCCAGTACCCAGCACAATCGCGCCTTCCCTGGAAACGCCTGCGGGCCAGTCACGCGCGGTGTCGCCGAAATTGAAGACGCACAGCAATCGCTCGCCATCAACTTCGCGCTCGAACGCGAGCAGCGCGTCGTCGTTGTGCAAGACACGGATATCACCGCGGCGCAGTGCCGGATGGGCATTGCGGACGGCAATCAGGTATCGGGTCCAGTTGAGCAGTGACTTCGGGTCCGCGTCCTGCCGATCCACCGCCAATGCACCGTGGTCGCTGCCGAACGGCAGCCACGGCGTGGTGCTGCCAAACCCAAGATCGGGCGCATCGCCAACCCACGGCATCGGCGTGCGTGCCCCGTCCCGCGACAATGTCATCGGCCAGTTGGCGATCGCCTCCGGATCGAGCAGGTCGTCATAGGCGATGTCGACTTGCGTCAGCCCCAGCTCTTCCCCCTGGTAGAGGAAGATGTTGCCGCGCAACGCGCAGAGCAGCAGCATCTTCAGCCGGGCAAAGGCGGCGGCGTGATCGGGCGTGGTCCAGCGGGAGATTGCGCGCGGGGCATCGTGATTTTCAAATGCCCAGCTTGGCCAGCCCATGCCGGGCACATCGGGCCAGCGCGCGACGGCATCGGCGACGATATCCGGTGTCAGGCGATCGGCGTAGAGAAAGTCGAATCCATACGCGCTGTCGAGGCGAGTGCCGCCAGCGGTGAACAGCTTCATCTCGCGGTCGCTGTCTTCGCCGCCGACCTCCGCGACGGTAAAGCAGGCGCCATAATCGTCGAGCAACGCGCGGATGCGCTCCAGAAACGCCGGAATATCGGCATGGCCCTGATTGTGCAGTTTCAACTGGAAGTCGAACGGCCGCGTGCGCGGGCGATTGGTGGCGGGCGCCGGCGGATTATCGGTCAGCGCAGGATCGTGCATGGCGAAATTGATCGCGTCGAGGCGGAATCCGTCCACTCCCCGATCCAGCCAGAAGCGCGCGGTATCCAGCAATTCCTGCTGGACGGCCGGGTTGTGGCCATTGAGTTGCGGCTGTTCGCTCAGGAAATTGTGCATGTAATATTGTTGGCGGCGGGCGTCCCAGGTCCAGGCCGGACCACCGAATACCGACTGCCAGTTGGACGGTGGGCTGCCGTCGGGCTTGGCATCGGCCCAGACATACCAGTCGGCCTTGTCGCCAGACCGGCTGGCCCGGCTTTGCTGGAACCACGCATGTTCGTTGGAGGTGTGCGAATAGACCTGATCGATGATGACGCGCAGGCCCAGCGCATGGGCGCGGGCGATCAGCGCGTCGAAATCTTCCAGCGTGCCAAAGATCGGATCGACGTCGCGGTAGTCGGCGACGTCGTATCCAAAATCCTTCATCGGCGAGGTGAAGAAGGGGGACAGCCAGATGGCATCGACGCCAAGCGAGGCGACATGGTCGAGGTGCGCGGTGATCCCGTTCAGATCGCCAATGCCGTCGCCATTCGAATCGGCGAAGCTGCGCGGATATATCTGATAGATCGCAGCCCCCTTCCACCACGGCGTGTCGGTGGCGGTGTCCGTTGCGGGCGAGAAGGCTGATGCGTTCATGGTGGTCATTCGCTTGGGGAGGCGGCGCAGATTACATAGCCGAGTGGAGGGAGCGAGAGCGAGAGGGAACCGGGTGCCGTCGCTTTTGCGGGGCAGGCCCCGGCAAGCGCGGTGAAGCGTGACGATTGCGTGCCAACCTCGACATCGGCGGTGATTGCGTCGTTGGAGGTGTTGAGCGCGACCAATATCTCATGCCCGTCATCGTCGCCGCGCGTGAAGGCAAGCAGGCCGGGCTTGTCGGTGGCATAACGGACGATCGTACGGCCATGGCGAAGCTGCGGATGCTCGCGGCGAATGCCCGCCAGTTGGGCGATCGTTCGATAGATCGGGTTATCCTGCCCGAAATGAGCGGTGGCGGTGGTCGTGGAGGTGCCGATCAACCGGTTGTCGTTATAGCTGGCGACCTGGCTTGCGAACATGTCTTCGCGGGCATCCTGATCGCCGCCATGGCCAGTGAAGCCCTGTTCGTCGCCATAATAGATCGTGGGCACGCCGCGAGTACCCAACAGCAGCACATGCGCGAGCGTCAGGCGCTGCACGCGTTCGGCGTCGCTGGCATTGGGCCAGGCAAGGTCGAGCATATGGCCCATCCGCCCCATGTCGTGATTGCCCAGGAACGTCGGCAGTCGCTGCGCCGCCGCGTCGCCGCCTTCGTAAAGCACGTCGCCATCGATCAGGCTGGCGAACGCGTCGGTGCCGGACTTGCCCGTCAACATCGCGCGTGCCGCCGCCTGGAACGAGAAGTCGAGGACCGCGGGCAGCTTGTCCCGCCGGGTATATTGCGCGGTATAACCCGGGTCGACGGCTTCCGAATACACTTCCCCGAAGATGTGGAAATTCGGGATGCCGCGTGCTGCGGCGCGCGTCTGCATCGCGGGCACGAAGGCCTGCCAGAATTCAGGATTCACATGCCGTGCGGTGTCGATGCGAAAGCCATCGACCCCGAAACGGTCAATCCAGCTTCCAAAGATGCTGATGAATCCGGCAACCACCTGCGGGTTTTCGGTCATCAGATCGTCCAGCCCGGCAAAATCTCCATAGCGGGCGGATTCGCCCGTGAAGGTTGAATCGCCGCGATTGTGATAGAAACGCGGGTCGTTGAGCCATGCCGGGCTTTTCACATCGGCTTCGTCCGCCGGGACGAAGGGCGTGTAGGCATAGGAAGGATCGTTCAGCCGCGCGAAGTTTTCCGGTGTCTGCACGGCGTCGCCCGCGAAACCGGGGTTGATCGCCGCGCCCGCAACGCCGCCGCGCCGCTGGTATGGATATGCGGCCTTGCCACGATAAGCGCAGGGTTTGTCCCGGCATTCGCGGTACTGGATCACATCGGCGGTGTGGTTGGCGATGATGTCCATATACACCTTCATCCCGCGGGCATGGGCCGCGGCGACAAAGGCCGCGAATTCGGCATCGGTGCCGAAATGCGGATCGACCCGGGTGAAGTCGGTTACCCAATAACCGTGATAGCCGGCGCTCTCATTGCCCTTTGCGCCTTGCACCGGCTTGTTCTTGAAAATCGGTGCTAGCCATATGGCGGTCGCCCCGAGCGACTGGATGTAGTCGAGCCGCCGCGTCAGCCCTTTCAGGTCGCCGCCATGATAAAAGCCCTTCGACGACGGATCGTAACCCGTGGTCAGGCGATCGCCCGACAGGCCGCCGCGATCGTTCGACGGATCACCATTGTCGAAACGGTCGGGCAGGACGAAATAGATGATCTCGTCCTCCGGCGCCCGCGCGCGTACCTCGGCAATCGGGAATGCGGGTGCGCCGGACATGGCGAAAAGCAGGGCCGCGGCAATGCTCATGCTGCCATCGGGCGCGGCGCGGCGCAGTTCATGGCGATGAAATCGGCATGGCCCGGCATCTGCGCAACCTCGCGCGCGTTCAATTTGTCGATCGTGTCCATGAATTCGGCAAGATCAGCGGCTGGTATCGCATCGGCCAGCGGATGGTGGCCTTGGGGCATGACGCCTTGCCCGGCAAAGACCTGCAGCCAGCCGACTTCGGTGAACAGTTCCTCATGTTCGCGCGTGATATGACCGTTGGCGCGCCACAGTTCGAACTTCGCGGCCAATGTGTCGGGTATCTCCATGTTCCGGCAGGCCTGCCAGAACGGTCCGTCGCGTTCATTCGCCTTGTAATGCAGGATGATGAAATCGCGGATGCGCTCATATTCGAAATCGCTCTGGCGATTGAATTCGGTGCGAGCAGCCTCGGCGATGGTGCGGCCCGGCAGCAGTTTCATCAGCCGCGAAATGGCGGACTGGATAAGGTGGATGCTGGTCGATTCCAGCGGTTCCATGAACCCCCCGGCAAGGCCGATGGCGATGACGTTGCGGTTCCACATCTTCCGCCGCTTGCCCGTCCTGAACGGGATTGAGCGCGGTTCGGCTAGTGCCGGGCCGTCGAGCCCGGCAAGCAGGCTGGCAGTCGCTTCGTCCTCGCTCATATGCGCGCTTGAATAGACGATCCCGTTGCCGGTGCGGTGTTGCAAAGGAATGCGCCACTGCCAGCCCGCTGCCTTGGCGGTCGAGCGGGTATAGGGAGTGAAGGCCGTGCTTCGCTCCGACGGCACCGCGATGGCGCGATCGCACGGCAGCCAGTGCGTCCAGTCGTCATAACCGGTTTTCAGCGTCTGTTCGATCAGCAACCCGCGAAAGCCCGTGCAGTCGACGTAGAAATCGGCGCTGATGGCCGTGCCATCTTCCAGCACGAGGCGAGAGACATCGCCGCTTTCGTTCTGCTCCACCTGAGCGATGCGTCCCTCGATCCGGTTTACACCCCGCG
Source organism: Sphingomonas sp. (assembly GCA_041659385.1). GTDB lineage: Bacteria > Pseudomonadota > Alphaproteobacteria > Sphingomonadales > Sphingomonadaceae > Sphingomonas. Next base: position 18,721 of record JBAZYJ010000018.1, on the reverse strand, counting down.
TCTCGCTGTAACGGCGCAGGTGGCGGGCATAGAGGCCCGCATCGAAATGGAATGCATAAGGCATGTCGGGCAGCAGGCGCGCGGTTCGCGCCGGGCCGCGTTGCATACGGTCGGCAAGCGCGGCCTGGTTGTTGAGCGAATAAGCCGCAAGGTCGGCGGCGATGCCAAGTTCCTTCGCGCGCAACCAATATTGGTGGAAAGGCAGCAGGCCGACATCACGCCCGATGTCGCCGAATGCGTGCATGTAGCGATGGCCCGGTTTCAACCAATCGACAAATTCGATGCCCAGCTTGTAGGTGCCCTGGGTCGCGCGCAGGAATGCGTCTTCATCCAGGCCGAGTGCATCATTGAACAGGCGAATTTGCGGGATCGTCGCCTCGCCAACGCCGATGGTGCCGATTTCGTCGGATTCGACCAGGCTGATCTCAAAACCGGTTTCGAGAAAACGCGCGAACGTCGCGGCAACCATCCACCCGGCGGTGCCGCCGCCCGCGATTGCGATCCGTATCGGTTGGGCTTGGTTGGCCATCGTCCGCGTCCCCGCTTCGTCAATTCCAGGCACCGGACAAGGCGGGCGGTGGATTGCTCCGCCGCCCGCCGATGACCGCATTAGAACTTGTAAGAGACGCCGATATAATAATCACGCCCGTAGCGCTGATAGTCGATCACCTGCCTTGGATCGTCGTTCTGGTAGGTGACGAACGGGCGATCGGTCAGGTTCTTGGCCTGCGCCAGGATCGAGAAGCCCTTCAGGAAGCCGCCCTGGAATTCGTAGCCGATCTGCGCATCCAGAATGCCTTCCGACCGTGCGGTGCGATAGGTCGGATTGGCTGAAAGGCCAGCGACTTCGGCCAGGAACGACGAGCGGTAACGATAGTTCACTCGCGCCTGGAAACCGTATTTTTCGTAATATACCGTGCCGCTGCCAGTCCATTTCGAAAGGCCGGGCAGGGTGATCGCCTGGGTCGGATTGCTGGCGAACTTGATCTCCGAGTCGGTGTAATTGGCTGAAACAAAGGCGCCAAATCCGTCGAGCACCTTGCTCACCGCCTTGAACGGCAACGACACCGTCGCTTCGACACCCAGTACGTTGCCGCGACCGGTATTTGCCGGGGCGCTGACATTGCCGAACTGCAGGCCGTTGGCGGTAATGATCGCCTGTTGAGCAGGCGACAGGGCACCGAGCAGCGACGAATAGTCATAGGCGTAGCTGTTGTTCGGATCGACGAAATCGGTCAGGTGCTTGTAATATCCCGACAGCGCGACATAGCCGCCGCTGTGGAAATATTTTTCAAGCGAGACGTCGATATTGGTCGACTGATACGGCTTCAGCGCGACGTTGCCGCCCGATGAACTGAACACCGGGTTCAGGCCGGGGTTGGTGTTATTGGCCTGGATGTTGGCAACGTTGACGTTGACGTCCTGCGTCACGCGTTCCTGGTCGAGACGCGGGCGCACCAGCGTCTGCGATGCGCCGAGTTTGACAAAGCCCAGCGGGATCAGTTCGACCGACAGCGTCGCCGAAGGCAGGACATTGGTGTAGCTGATCTTTTGCGATGCCGGCGCAATCGTCACCACGCCGTTCAGGACGGTGGCAATCTGGCCGTCGGAACGCTGTTCGCTGTGCACGACCTGCGTGCCGATCGAGCCCTTCAGCGCCTTGCCGCCAACGTCGCCATCGATCGTGATCTTGGCATAGCCGGTATAGACGTTCTCGATCACGTCATTGTCGCGAACCAGCGAGCTGGGGCGGTTGTCGTAGAAGCTGTTGTAGCTGTTGTTGTACAGATACAGCGGGTTGAGCGCGAGCACCGCGGGCACGCCGAGATAATCGAGCGGAATCCTCCCGAGGACCGCTTCGCTGGGGATCGGCGCGGAAGTCGGCGTGCCGCTTGAGACGGTGCAATCCGAACCCGCGCCCTTCGGGCAGAGGAAGAAGGATTGATAGGCGCTTGTCTTCTTGCGACGGCTGTAGTTGGCGCCGACTTCCCAGCCCTTGACGACACTTCCCTCGATTTCGCCATTCAGGCTGGCGCGCAACGACTTCAGATCGTCCTTGAAGCTCGGTCGATTGAGGAAGCCTGCCTGGACCACGGCCTGGGTGCCGTTATAGCCCCAACCCTGCGGATCGGTGAGCTTGAAGAGGTTGGTGTCGGTGTAATCGAGCGTCGGCACAATCTTGTAGATGCCGTTCGTCTGCTGCGTCACCGTCACGGTGTCACCGGGGCCAGCAAGGTTATATCCGACGCCGGTATAGGTTTCGAGCAGGAAGTCGGTGCGGGTGGCATGGCTCCAGCTTGCATCGACGTTCAGGTGGATCTTGTCGCTCAGCTTCAGGTCGTTGTTCCAGCCGAGCGAGAAATTCTCCGCCTTGCGCTGGTTATAATCGTTGCGCTGGACCGCATGGACATTGCTGAACGTGGTCGTCGTGGCGAAGCCGTCGGTTACCGTCAGGCCGCTCTGCGCCGGGCTGGAAAAGCCCAGCGGGAATTCGATGCCGCGCAGATGCTGCGTTTCCTCGAAATGCGAATAGAGCGCATCGAAGGTCGAATGGAAATTGTCCGAAGGACGCCATTCGATCGTAGCTACCCCACCATAACGCTTCAACTCGTTGGACTGGACATAGGGCTTGGCGCCGCCGAGCACATATGGATTGGCAGCCGTGCCACCGCCGGCATAACCCCAGGCGTTGTAGCGTTCGTCCTGCGACGGCGTGGATGTCGCCGAAACGCCGAGCGCGATGCCGAATGTGTCGTCGGCGAACTGGTCGACATAGGTTGCCGACGCGCGATAGCCGTAACGCGAGCTGTCCGGGTTGAGATTGTCGATGCCATTGGCCTGGCCACGCGCGCTGAGCGCGATAACGCGCTTGCCCTGATCGAGCGGGCGCAACATGCGCAGATCAACCGTACCGGCGATGCCCGCCGCGATCAGCGACGCGTCTGCCGATTTGTAGACGTTGACGGTCTTGAAGAATTCCGACGGATACTGGTCGTATTCGACGCCGCGATTGTCGCCCACCGTCACCTGTTCGCGGCCATTGAGCAGCGTCGTCGAGAAATCGGGGCCAAGGCCGCGGATCGACAGCCGCTGGTCGCGCCCTTCAAGCCGCTGTGCGGTAACGCCGGGCAGGCGGGCGAGCGAATCCGCGATCGACACGTCGGGCAGCTTGCCGACGTCTTCGGCGGAGACCGAGTCGACGATCAGCACGGACTGACGCTTGATCTTGGCGGAGGATTCAAGGCCCGCGCGGATACCGGAGACGACAATTTCAGGCCCCTGGGCCTGGGAGTCGATTGCTGCCGCATCGGCCTGGTCGGCGTTGGTGTCGACCTGCGTCGGGGCGGCGGTGCTGGCCGTCGTCGTGGCCGCGGTGCTTTGCGCGAAGGCCATGCCGGGCATCAGGAGCGCCGCAGCAAGCGCGGTGGTGCTGGCGCACAGGCCAAGGCGAGAATGTACGGCGGAACGGCGCGCTGATCCAAAGGCGCGACTGTCGCGGCTCATCACGAAATCGGTCATTAATATTTCCCCTCAGGCAGGCTTGGCCTGCGCATCCTCAATAGCTTTTAAGTTTCCTCGACGTCGTAAAACTGCGTCGATTGGCCCGTTGTGGCTATATTTCGGGCGGGGCCTTTGCAAAAGTAGCGGGCATACGTATTCACAAAAGCCATGACGGCATTGCGCGCCCTCACCAATTGTTGCTGTTCTCGCCCCTGCGCGAGCTGTGGGTAACGATGGCCAGGCGCCCGACATCCCACGATATTGCGCAACTCGCCGGGGTTTCCCAACCGACGGTCTCACGCGCGTTGCGCGGGGTGAAATCAGTCAACGCCCAGACAAGAGCCCGGATCGAGGCGATTGCCCGCAACCTGCATTATGCGGTCGACAAACACGCCTCCAGCCTGCGCAGCCAGGCGGCAAACACGCTCGCCCTGCTGTTTTTTGAAGAAACCGCCGATGACGATGCGGCGATAAATCCGTTTTTCCTGTCGATGCTGGGATCGATCACCCGCGCCTGCGCAAAGGCCGGGTACGATCTGTTGATCTCCTTCCAGCAGCTCTCCGGCGACTGGCACGTCGATTACCAGGACAGCCACAAGGCGGACGGGATCATCCTGCTCGGCTATGGCGATTACGAGGCTTATCGCATCCGTTTGGACCACCTTGCCGAACAGGGCACGCATGTCGTGCGCTGGGGCGCGGTGGGCACTGGTCCGGCAGGGATCACCGTTGGGTCCGACAACCGGGGTGGCGGCGCGCAGGCGACGGCTCATTTGATCGCGCGCGGACGTCGGCGGATCGCGTTCCTGGGGTCCGCGGACAGCCGCTACCCCGAGATCGAGGAACGGTATCGCGGCTATCTCGATGCGCTGGCGGCGGCTGGCCTTGTCGCCGATGCCGACCTCCGCGTGGATGCGATCACCAGCGAGGAAGCGGGGCAGGAGGCGGTGGAGGCGCTTGCCGCGCGCGGTGTCGCCTATGACGCGATCTTTGCCGCCAGCGACAGTATTGCCATCGGAGCGATGCGTGCTTTGGCAGCGGCGGGGCGCAGCGTTCCCGGCGATGTCGCCATCGTCGGCTTCGACGATATTCCTTCCGCCTCGCTGACTTCGCCGCCCCTGTCCACCGTTACGCAGGATACGCGGCGCGCGGGCGATGTGCTGGTGGAAACATTGCTGGGCCAGTTGCGGGGGGAACCGATAGAGGCCGCGCCGCTGCCGACCCGCCTGGTCGTCCGCGCCAGCAGCGGGGCATAGTCAGTCGTCGAACAGGAACAGGTTGAGCGTCAATCGCCCGGCCAGTGGATCGGCGCTGATCGTCACTTCGGGCGGCAGATATGCGCAGTGCAGCCGGTTGCCGGCATAGATCAACGCGCGATTGAATGCGCCCGGCTGTACCGCAATCTGTTCGTAAAGCGGGGTGTCATCGGCAATATAGGCGGGTTCGGGAATGCCATGCGCGCTGACGCCTGCTTCCAACTCGGCATTGAACCGCTCCAGCCGGGCGGCGCTGACGCTTTCAAAACCGGTGGAGCGCTGGCGATAGAATGCAGTGCCTCCCTGCTCGCCGTGCCCCAGGAACAGCAACAGTGCGATGCGCCGCGGCTCGACGCCGTCGAAATGCGGCAGGCGCTGGATCGGCGCGAGTTGCGCGGGCGGCGTCGTGACCAGCGAGTAATAAGCCTCGGAAACGGCGGGAGCGGGGTCGAGGGCGAAATGCTCGGCCAGCAATGGCGAGATCTTTCGTCGCATATTCTCGGTGAGGCGATGCGGCACCTCGGCACGGACGCCGGGATAATGCGGGCCGATTTGCCCCATGCGCAACGAAGCGGCATCCTCGCGCAGCATTTCCGCGTCGGGCCAGAAATCATCGATGACCAGCAACGGGTGCTGTTCGTTGCCCAGCCGGCGGAGAATGGGGTTCATCGTCATCGGCCAGCGTCATGGAACCGCAGGCCGCCGCTTCGCAACCCCCGCCTTTACGACAATGGCGATCGAGCACCGCGCGTCGGCGGGAATGGCGGGATAGGTATTCGTATGCAGCCTTGTGCCCGCGCCACCTTGTCGGCAGTCATGGCCGATAAAGACCACGGCCGCACGACATGAGCCGGGAATGGGGGAGATGCTGAAGTTGAACGAAAAACCGGTGCAGCGCTTTGGCGGGCTGTGGAACATCAGCTTCGGCTTTTTCGGCATCCAGATCGGCTTCGCGTTGCAGAATGCGAACATGAGCAGGATTTTCCAGGCGCTTGGCGGGTCGCTTGATGACCTGTCCTATCTGTGGGTCGCCGCGCCGTTGACCGGGCTGCTCGTCCAGCCGATCATCGGTCACTACAGCGACACGACATGGACTCGCTTCGGCCGCAGGCGCCCTTATTTCTTCGCGGGCGCCGTGCTGGCGGCGCTGGCATTGTTCGTGATGCCCGATACGAAAATTCTGTGGTTCGCGGCATTGACGCTGTGGGTGCTGGACGCGTCGATCAACGTATCGATGGAGCCTTTCCGCGCATTCGTTGGCGACATGCTGCGCAAGGACCAGCACACCGCAGGCTATGCGTTGCAGACCGCGTTCATCGGGGCAGGTGCGGTGGTCGGGTCGATTTTCCCCTATGCGCTGGCCCATCTCGGCGTGTCCGGCCAGGCGTTGGGCGGGGTGCCAGACACGGTACGCTACAGCTTCTGGTTCGGGGGGGGCGCGTTGCTGCTTGCGGTGCTCTGGACCGTCGGGAGTACCCGGGAATACAGCCCTGCGCAGATGGCGTCCTTTGCCGAACAGGACGGTAACGAGGCCGCCGCCCACCCGGTGCGGGCGCTTGCCGCGCGCGGGTTTGGCCACGGCATCGCGTGGATCGCGGGCGGCGCGATCGTCGTCGTCGCCGTGCCCGAACTGGGGTTGCAAAAGGAAGTGTATCTGCTGGGCGCGCTGCTGATCGCCTATGGCGCGGCCAGCATCATCGCCATTCGCCTGGCCCGCGGCGGCAACACCGACAATGCACTGAGCATGATCGTCGGCGATTTTTCCGGTATGCCCGACGTGATGAAGCGGCTCGCGGTCGTGCAGTTCTTCAGTTGGTCGGCGCTGTTCATCATGTGGATTTTCACCACGCCGGTCGTCGCGCAATATATGTTCGGATCGAGCGACCCGAAGAGCGCGGCCTATAACGCCGGTGGCGATTGGGTCGGCGTCTTGTTCGCGGTGTATAATGGCGTCGCGGCGGTGGCGGCGTTACTGGTTCTGCCAAAGCTCGCCGCCAGGATCGGCAAGGTCCGAACCCATGTCATTTGCCTGCTGTGCGGCGCATTGGCCTATGCCAGTTTCCTGGTGATCCGCGATCCCGACCTGCTGATCCTCAGCGAAGTCGGCGTGGGTATCGCATGGGCCTCGATCCTCGCCATGCCCTATGCGATCCTCGCCTCCAGCCTGCCACAAGCCAAGCTCGGGATTTACATGGGCCTGTTCAACGTCTTCATCGTCGTGCCGCAATTGCTGGTGGCGACAGTCATGGGGTCAGTGCTGAAAGCGTTTTTCCCGGCCGAACCGATCTGGACAATGGCCTTCGCCGCGATCGTGATGACGCTCGCCGCCCTGGCCATGCTGCGCGTACCGGAACGGGTGGAAGCGTAACGAGCGGGGGCCTTGCCTGACGAGAGGAAGCGCCGCGAATTTCGGCGGGTGGCAGGATTTTTGGAGCGGTGAAGGGAATCGAATAGGATCGCCTAACCTGCTGATTTCACTCTATAAAATACGTACAAAGATTGGCTAGAGCCCCCAAACTGGCCCCCAGAAGCGCCAAATGTCTGGGTTCGAAGCACTATTTTCACTGTACCGGCTGCGATTGTAGCGGCGCGCTTGGCGCTTGTCATCGCCGAAAATCCATCCGCATCGTTATAGGAAGAACCTGAGAAATCCCTGCGGGCGGTTTCAAAAACCTCCATTGCTAAGTTGTTTGATTAGCGATGTGATCTCTTCCGCGAGATGTTCGTTACGCCGCACCCAAAAACGGCGGAGCATTTCCTCCGGAATAAGGTCGTCATATTTCTCTGAAACTAGGTTCGTGACGAACCGGCCCAGTTCCTCGACGGGCGGACAGATCTGAAGCGCGGCGATGACATCGCGCGCGTCCTCGATCGACGCACCTGTGAGCGTGATGCCGACATCGAAGGTCTCACACTCAAAGCCGATGGAAGTCATCAATACTGCCAAAAGGGCGTTGATGGCTGATCCCCGCCAGGTCAGTATATGAGTGTCGGGGAGGGCATCGATGAAGCAGGATCCGGCCCAAGCGGCAAAAGCGTCCCTGCCGTCCGCCAGCAAAGCTTTGGCGTTGTCATCAAGATAATCCGGGACAATATCGTTGGACAGAACTGCGCGCATCTCCTCAGCAAGGCGATTGTGGATCGGCTCGCTGGCGACACGATCGAACTTAGGGATACGGCCGGCGCGATGCGCATCGACCTCGACGACCTTGGCACGGTCATCAACGGCAGTGACACGCCATCGCCGTCCAGCAAAGCCGAGGATGCTGCCCACGACCATAAGGTTGATAATCGGCAGGGTACCAAGGGCCCGGCCCTGATGGACTAGCCGCCATTCTTCGGGTGAAGTGAAATTGGCATAGAAATCCCGCCCCGAAACGATGCGCTCGCCCATCGGTCCCAAGAGGATCGTGTGATCTGGCGCCTGCTCGAGCACAGGCTCCTCACCCCGCCCCAGCCCGCGCAGAAGCTCGGCGAAATCCGCCTTGGTGACGGTCTCGAACGGGCCCGCACCACACAGAGAGTTATAGAGATGCGCGGCGCTGCAGCCGCCAACTTGGGTGATGCATGAGAGTATCTGGTGCACCGTAACCGACAGTAGCGCGCTATCTGCACTAGGCGGCTCGACGAAGCGCGCGCGTAACAGGTTCATCGCGGCCACCGCCTGGACGACCGGCAGGTGTAGCCGGTCGAGCGGATCGGCATCGGGCGCCAGCCAAGGCTCGCGGACATAGTTGCGAAAGATGGCGGAGGTACCTTCGCGCCGCCCCGAACGGCCGAGCCGTTGTCGGAGCGAAGAGAGCGAACGCGGCGCGCCGAGCTGGGCGACGGCGTGGACCGAGCCGATATCGATGCCAAGCTCAAGGGTGGTGGTGGCTATGGCGGTGGTCGGCAACCGTCCATCCTTCAGCCTTGTCTCCAGATCTTCGCGCAGTTCCTTCGACAGGCTACCATGATGGGGGTAAAATTCATTGGGAACAAAACGGCCTTCCGACAGCCCGCGCATCCTGTCGGCCAGCGCCTCGACATTGGTGCGCGAGCCCGCGAAGAAGAGATTGTTGCGACCGCGCATCACATCGAAAGCATGGGCGCTGATTCGCGCCAGTGCCGACTCCGCATCGGCGCCCAGCAAGGCAGTGTCGCCGTGGCTTTCCGGCGGCTCGACATAGGCACGCACCTGCAGCTTGATTGGTGCGGCCGCGCCATCGACCGCCACCAGATGCGTCGGTCGCACCGCCGTCGCGCTCAGCCAATCGGCCGCCTGATTGAGGTCGCCGAGCGTCGCAGAAAGGCCGACACGGCGAGGTCTTGCCACACACAGGGCGTCCAAGCGATGGAGCAGACTCGCGAGGTGCAAGCCCCGCGCGCCCTGCAAAAAGGCATGAAGCTCGTCGATCACGATTGCGTCGAGCTGGCCGAATAGGATCTCGAGCGCCGCGGGCCGGCGCACCATCATCGCCTCGATCGATTCGGGTGTGATCAGCAGCACCCCGCGCGGGTCCCGCATGACCTTGGTCTTGGGACCCTGGGGGGCGTCGCCATGCCAGCGGACAAGCGGCATGGCGAGCCGTTCGCACAGTTCAGATAGTCGGCGATACTGGTCGTTGATCAGCGCCTTGAGCGGCGCGACATATAGGATGGCGACACCAGGTTCTGTACGGCCAGCTACCTGACTGAGCAGCGGCAGGAAGGCCGCCTCCGTCTTTCCGGCTGCCGTGGTTGCTGAAATGAGAACGTCGCCCCGGTCCGACAGAAGCGCCTGCGCCGCCCGCTGCTGAACATCGCGCAGGCGCGCCCAGCCCTGCGCCCTGATCCACCGCTGTATCTCGGGATGGAACAGGTCATAGGCGTCGCGCGGGTCAGAGCGAGAAGGCGGACAGCTCGTCATCATCGCCGTTGGCTTCCTCGTCGTCCCGGTCGCCCGGGTCATCGTCGACCGCAAGATCGCCGATAAGGTCGCGCCATTCCAGCGACGGGTTCTGCTCGAGAATGGCAAGGAACTGGACGAACGCCTTGATGGTGTTGCGCGGCGAGCGAAAATAGGCCTCACCGATCCGCTGGCTGCAATGGTCCATAAAGGCGGTGAGCGCTTCGTCGGGGACAAGAAAGCGGTTGGGATCGCGCAGAGCGAACACGGCGCGAATATTGGCTAGAAGAATCAGAAAATCCTCGGGCGAGAGGTTCTGCAGACGAATGACCGGGCCGGTCATGTCGATCAGGCCCTGGGCGGCGAACTGATTCTCAGCGAGCCGCGACTGCAGCGCTTCATAGCTGTAGAGCCCGCGCCGGCTGTCCATCAGGAATTCCGGCGTGCCGCCGAAAATGAACCCCAATCCCTCGCTGTTGCCCTGAAGCATGTCGTTGACCATGCGCAAGATCTGCTCGAAATTCTGGTTGCGCGCCTGGGCGCTCTGAAGCTTGTAGATATTGACCATCTCGTCGAACACTACGACCAGCCCGCTATAGCCCGCCAGTCGCACGAACATCGCCAGCAGCTTCAGGCTGTCATAGATGTCGGCATCGTCAATGATCGAACGGACACCGAGCGCCTGTCGCGCTTCGGTTTTGGTAGTATATTCCGCGCGCAGCCAGCGCAGCGCTGCGGATTTCAGCGGTTCATTGCCATCCTCGCTGCCGCGCCAATATGCTTTGAGCACATGCGCGAAATCATGACCGCCGACCAACTCCTGGATGGTGGCGAGCCGGGCATCGATCACCCGCTCGACGGCGTGGCTGTCGCTATGCGCCTGCTTGACGCATTCGCTGATGAAGCGCTCGACAACGCTCGGCAGCGCGCCGCCATCGGGTTTGGTCCGGGTCGCCATGTTGCGGATTGCCTCGGCATAGAGGCCACGCGCCTGGCCGCCGGTCGCATGCACGCGCCGATCGGGGGCGAGATCAGCATGGATGGTGACGCAGCGGCGTTCCAGCGCGATGAGACGGATGAGGCTCAGAAAGAAGGTCTTGCCCGCGCCATATTCGCCGATGATGAAGCGACAGGAGGAGCCGCCATCGACGATCCGGTCGATATCCTTGATGAGTGCACCCACCTCGAGCGCGCGACCCACCTGGACGTGCTGGAGGCCGATGCGCGGCACGACACCAGCGGCGAGTGCCTGGACGATTGTGTCGCGTTCGCGGGGCTTGATCGGTGGAAGCGGGGTCATGCGGCACTGCTCATGGTTTGAATGGTCTGGACGAGATGCGGCTGGATGCAGATGAGGTCCGCATCCTCGACGGCGAGGTCGTCGAGGCGGTCGAACGCCCAGTCATTTATGGTTTCGATAGCACCGCCCGGCAGTAGCCGGTTCTCGCGACAAAGCGCCTCGAACGCGTCGACCTCAAGCGGCTGTAGCGTCAGGCCCATTAGGACTCGGCTGTGCGCCGCGTCGAGCCCTGGAAAGGCCCCCTCGGCAGGTGCGGGGACTTCCAATGTTACCGGCGAGCCCTCTTCTTCCTCCTCGCGGAAGATCGCCGCGAGCATGGTAGAGACGGAAGCGGTTTCCTGCTGGAGGCGGGCAAGCCGACCGCTGTCGATTGTGCCAGCTGGTCGGCGCGCGGGTGCCAGGGCGGCGCTGACTGTGGGTCCGCCGGCATGGAGACGGGTATAGACATCCTCTTGGGGGCGGCCGAGCGCCTTATAGAGGCTTTCGAGGAAGCGGACCTCGGTGGGCGTGACGCGTTGGTCGGCGAGGATCGCGTGGACGGCCGAGGTGAGCACCAGATCCTTCTCATCCTCGGGCAAGGCGAGCAGCCGCTTGGTCGCTGCGCGCAGCTTGGGCGGATTGGCGACGAGCGCTAGGCTATGGGCCGCAAGGCGCTGCCGATCTTGATCGTCGAGCTCGGCGATCATGGCGAGGTCGGCAACGATCGATTGCAGCTCGGCATCGACCACCACTGCGTCGGCTATCGCTGCCAGTACCGCGATCTCGACCATAGTCCGAGCGAGCAGATAGGGCTTACGCCCTTCGATGGGCTGAGTGTTGCCGGTCAGCACGAACAGACAGAGTATCGTATCATCGGCAAACGTGACCGATGGGCCGAAGCGCTTGTCGGGCTCATAGCCTAGATCCATAGCGTCTAGAATGTCGGGCAGGCGCTTGGCATAGACGACGCGGCGTTCGGGTGTGACCGGACCGTCGGCGAGCAAGGCCGAAAGTACCCGACCCACGGGCATCTGGGCAAAGCCGGCCTCGCCCATCGCCGTCAGAAAGCTGCTTCGCGCCGCATTGAAAGCGGGTCCGCCCACTTCATCCCGCGCCTCGGCGGGGCAAAGCGCGGCGGCAAGCACGCTGTCCTGCTCCTCGGGTGAACGGCCAAGCAGGCGACTCAATGGATCGAGCGCTTCGGTGCAGGCAGTGAGCAACGCTTCGAACTTGGCGACTGGGCCGCCAATCGCGCCGACATCGGGCAGGTCGCCGACGTTGGCATTGGCGTTGAACTCGCTGCTAGCGGAGTGATACTGATAACGCAGCCGGGTCTTGGACGGCCGCACTTTGATGCCTTGGGGAAAGCTCTGCCCAAAGCGGGCATGCCACAGCGTCCGAAACGGCTCGAAACAGCGCGTCACGGCGGTGCGGGTCGGCAACTGCGGATGCGCAAGGGTCCAACAGAGCGCGTCCTCTGCGTCGATCGGCTCACCGTCGCGTACCTTACGCCCGAGATGGAGGCGCAAGCCAATCGGCAGTTCCCAGCCATAGCGTAGTTCTGGCGTGGCGCGCGGTGGGTCCGCCGGAAGATCGAGCAGCACATTGGCTGCATCGAGCAGGGCGAGCGCATAGCGCTGAAAGCTATGCTGAGCGCCGTAAACATCGAGCAGGGCATGAACCTCGGCGAGTATGGCCGGTGCTTCGTCCCGCGCCTTCTCGAAGATGAGGCGGCGCTCGAGCCCGTAGAAATAGAGGAAGACATAGCCAATTGGCGCTGCGGGATCACGCCGGCCGCCAGCTAACCACTGCAAATAAGCGCGCCGGCCCTCGGGGGCGATCTCGCTATAGCTCGGCCAATAGGACAGGCCGTGGCCGGCGGTGTCGGCGTGGCGTCCGATTGGTAGGTCGGGATTGACGAGGGCGCGGTGGGTGGCGGTGCGCACTGCGCTCCCGACGTAGAGAAGCTCGGCAGAAAAGGTGATGTCGCCAATTTCAACCGGGGTGGCAGCCCCAACCCATCGAGCAGCCGGCGACGCTAGCCGCTGCCCGGTAATTCGGCCCAACAGACTGGGCTTCGGAAGGGCCGAAGGCTCCGCTGGCGGCGGGAATCGGCTCGACGTTCGCGAGATGGCGGACGCAGGTCGCGAGGTGTACTCCAGTGTGCCGGTCTGGCGTTGCTTGAAATGGGGCGCCTGCTCATAGGTGGTGAAAGAATAGCCACCATAGGCATAACGCCCGTCGGCGGTCTTGATCACGTCGTTGTTTCTCGGTGGTGCGGGCACCTCTACCGCTTCCCGCATAACGGACACAGCCGCCGGGGCGATGGGAGCCGCCGGCGCCCTTGCTATCACCGCGGCGGGCCGGGGCACGAGCGCGAGCGTGGCGGTAGATCGCGGGGGTCCGCCGGGACTACGACGCCGCTCGGCGAAGCGAACGGCTTGCTCGAGTGTCGAAAAGGAATAGCCGAAGCTCGAGAAGCGGCCGTCGAGCGTTTCCACGACATCGCCATCGACACTGCCGCTTGCCGCCATCGGTTCCGTCCTCCCCGTTCCGATCGCGGCCATGCTGGTCGCTTCTACCACTGGCGCAGTATCCATGAAATCTCCTTCCCGCGTCTGCGCAACGGCCAAGGCAAGTAGCGGGGTGGCGGGCACGGGCGGTGTGTCGACCCGATAAGAAACGGGCTCCGGATCGACGCTCGCGGCCATTTCGGTCTCTTCGCGATTGATTCGGTCGTCGGGTACGGCGCCGAAGCGGTTCTCGCCCTTCTCGCCAGGTAGCAGCATCAGCAGCATGGAGATCGTCAGCAGCAGGAAGGCCAAGAGGCTTTCGAACCCCATGGCGACATAGGCAGCCGCGTTGATGAGCACCCAGCCGCCGCTGCGGCCCTGGTCATGCAGCCGACGCACCTGAACGGCGAACCAGGGTATAGCCGTAGCTAGCCACCAGCCGATATAGAGGAGGACCCAGGTCGGCGGGGCGAGTGGAGGTTTGCCCGCACTTTGCGGCTGGCCATCACGGATGGTCATGACCATCGTCGCGAGGAAGATGGCAGCGGAAAGGCCGGCGAACGACCAGAATTCTCGTGAGCTCGCACGCCCGCGAAAGTCGCGATAGCGACGCAAGGCCAAGAACATTACTGGCATGCTATTGCGAAAGGCACTGGTCCATTTCCCCCTGGTCAGGAGTTTGTCGCTCGATCTCCGCACATTCAAGCGCTTCGATACAAATTCATCGCCGCAGAACGATTTAGCGCGAGCAATGGTTGGGGCGGCAACACGGTTACACCGAGTGAAATAGACCGATGTTCGGTTGTAGGAACCGAATTATTGATCTGAGAATAGCCGTAAAGGTCGCCGGCGGCTGGGCCGAAATTTGCAAGAGACACGATTGGCGTTTCGCGCCGTTTGCGCGACCCTGCTCTATTCCGCTTTGCTCCACCGAGCCGCGCTGCGCGCGTCTCGTCCCATTCGGGCAACGATCAGTAACGCAGGCCGGCACTGCGCGCCGACGAAGCGGTCGCCGCGCCGTGGGCGCGGCGGCGTTGGCCTGGCGGCGTCGATCTGGCGGGTGGGCGTCGCTACCCTATAGGCCCGCCGCGCCGGGCCGCAACTCGGCTTCGCCGAGTCCTCCTCTTCGTTCCGGTCCTTCGGATGCACCCCGGCTCTGCCGGCGGGCCTGCCGGTTCGCTCCTGCCGCCCACCCGCCATTCCGGCGCCGGTTGCGGCGGTTTGAAGAGGAGTGAAGACAATGGAACTCAAGCATATCGACATCGCTAACCTCGCCATTTCCGGCGTGAACATGCGCGGCAAGGGCAAGGCCGACCTGTCCAACATCCTACCATCCGTGCGGGCGCGGGGCGTGCTGGTGCCGCTGATCGTGCGGCAGAACGGGACACCCGATACCTATGAGATCGTTGCGGGCAAGCGGCGATATCAGGCCGCGCTGGCGGTGGCGCAGGAAACCGGCGAAACCGAGGCGCTGCCCTGCGCGGTGATCGAAGCCGGCGACGACGCGGCGGCGCTTGAAGCCTCGCTGATCGAGAATATCGCCCGGCTCGATCCCGACGAAGTGACCCGCTGGGAATGCTTCACGCGGCTGGTGCGCGAAGGCCGAACCCCCGAGCATATCGCGACCACTTTCGGCCTCACAGAGTTGCAGGTGAAGCGGACGCTCGCGCTCGGCAATCTGCTCCCACGCATCCGCAACCTTTACCGGCGCGGTGAGATCGACGCGGCCACCGTGCGGCATTTGACCCTCGCGACGAAAGCGCAGCAACAGCAATGGCTGGCATTGCTCGACGATCCGAACAACTATTGTCCGACCGGCCATTCCTTGAAGGCGTGGGTGTTCGGCGGCGTGTCGATCCCGGTGAGCGCCGCTCTGTTCGATGTTGATGGCTACAGCGGCGGGATCGTCTCCGACCTGTTCGGCGATGATCGCTATTTCGTCGATGTCGCGGCCTTCTGGACTGCACAGAATGAAGCGATCGAGGCCCGCGTCGAGACCTATCGCGAGGCGGGGTGGAGTGATGTTATCCTATTGCCGCAGGGCGAACCGTTCCATAGCTGGGAGCATGAGCGTTGCCCGAAGCGCAAGGGTGGCAAGGTTTATGTCGTCGTCAGCGCGCGCGGCGATGTCGCCTTCCATGAGGGCTATGTGACCGTCAGGGAGGCGCGCAAGCTCGCCAAGGGCGAAGCCATCGACACGCCCAAGCGGCCCGAGATCAGCAGCAGCCAACAGGACTACATCGACCTGCACCGTCATGCCGCCGTCAGGGCGCGGATGATCGCCATGCCCGGCATCTGCCTGCGCGTCGCGGTCGCGCATATGATCGCGGGATCATCGCTGTGGACGGTCAGGATCGAACCGCAGCGTGGCCCCGATGCCATTGTCGAGAGCGTCGAGAACAGCCTGTCC
>JBAZYJ010000018.1:0-2885 GCA_041659385.1 Sphingomonas sp. | reverse complement strand
GGTTCGATGCCCAGCGGCGCAAGCTCTTGGCGGTGCTGGACTATGACCCCGATAGCCCGACCATCGCGCGGGGCGGCGGCACTCTGACCGGCCTGCTCGCCAAGCTGTCCACCCTCGACGATGCGACGGTCATGGACATATTGGCGGTTGTGATGGGCGAAACGCTCGATGCCCGCAGTGATCTTGTCGATGCGCTGGGGATGCAGCTTGGCATCGACATGGCAGAGGTTTGGCAGGCCGATGCTGCCTTGCTCGACGGCATTCGCGACCGCGAGGTTATCGACGCGATGCTGGCCGAGGTGGCGGGCAAGGAGATTGCCGACGCCAACATCAAGGAAACCGGCAAGGTCAAAGGCCAGATCATCCGCGACTGCCTCGACGGCGCCAATGGCCGTGCCAAGGTCGAGGGCTGGGTGCCGCGTTGGCTTCATTTCCCGGCCACCGGCTACACGACACGCGGCGGTGTCGCGAGCGTCGCCCGGACGGCCAGCGCGGCCGAGGCAATGAGTCCGGTGGTCGCGGCGGAGCAAGAAACCGAGAGCGATGTCGCCCCCATGGTGCAGGCCGCGTGACCTTCATTGACCGGCGGCCTGCGGGTCGCCGGTCCCTTGTTGTACGGGAGATATCCCATGACCGACACCCCCGAACCCGACATGACGCAGCGCGCCCGGCGCGCGGTGGAGCGATCGATCGAGCCGGTCGATCCGATCCCAAGCGGGGCACCCGATCCCGAAGTTTTGGCGCGACTTGAAGCGGCGTTGCTGTCGATGCCCAAGCTCCATCGTGAGATATTTCTGGCGGTGCGTCTGGATGCGATGTCCTATGATCAGATCGCCAAAGTAACCGGCCTTTCCATCAAAGCTGTCGAACGCCAATTCGCCCGTGCCCTATGTTACCTTGATTATCACCTGCGGCATGGTGAAGCCCCGCCGCATCGGCATTGGTGGCAGCGATGGCGGCAAAGGTGATGATTTTACCGCCAATCTTGCCGTCTTCACGCGGCACGGTTGGCGGATGTGTCATGCCGGGTTAGGAATGGCGTTATGAAGACCGGCCTCGATCATCTGCCCGACGGCAAGCAGCGCGAACTGGCGCATGTGGTCGAGATCGTGCGCACCGGGTTCGCGCGCGCAACCGCGCAGCGCATCCAGCCGCGCTTCCGCGATGGCAAGCTGCTCAAGGTCATCTTGTTCGGTTCCTATGCGCGCGGCGACTGGGTCGAGGATCCGGTCGGGCGCTATTTCTCGGACTATGACCTGCTCGTCGTCGTCAATCATGACGATCTCACCGACCTTGCCGAGTTCTGGGAAAAGACCGAAAGCCAGCTGCTCGCCGACTTGTCGGCGGGCACCGTGCTGCGCACGCCCGTCAGCCTGATCTATCACAGCCTCGACGAGGTGAACGAGAAGCTCAGGCTCGGCCGCTATTTCTTCATGGATATCGTGCGCGACGGTATCATGCTGCTCGACGAGCCGGGCCATCCCTTCGCCGACCCACAGCCGCTGTCCGCGGAACAGGCGCTGCGGGAAACGCGGGAGTACTACGAAGATTGGTTCGGAACCGCCCAGGAATTCATTGAGGGCGCCGAATTTCACCTCGGGAAAGAGCATCTCAATCTCGCAGCGTTCAACTACCATCAGGCCACTGAACGGCTCTATCACTGCCTGTTTCTAGTCCGCACCCTGTACAGCCCGAAGACCCATAATCTGAACCGGCTGCGCGACCTGGCCGAGGAACTGGAACCCTCGCTTAAAGCCGTCTGGCCGCGCGAAACCCGTTTCGAGAAGCGCTGCTATGCGCTGCTGCGCGACGCCTATGTGAAGGCGCGCTATTCACGATCCTATCGCATCACCGCCGAGCAACTCGATTGGATCGCGGCCCGTGTGGCCCTGCTTCAGACCCTCGTGCGCGAAGCCTGCGAAATGCGGATCGAGACCCTCGCCAAGGCGGCCTGAGACTTGAGCTGGATAACTGCTCCGGCGAAAAGCCACATAATAATACCCGCTTGAAGCGTGGGGAAGTAGCGCGAATGCAGGCCTTCAACAGCGAAGCGGATGAAACGAACCGTCTTCAAGTTGCGTCGGTCGGCACCCAATCTGCAGGTAGCTGGTGCCATGGCTGATCTGGACATCGCCTCGCGGTCTCTTCCTTGATCCATCGTTCTCGACGTATCGGCCCGCCAACATGCCACTCCGCTTGCTCGATGCCGAAGTCGGCGGTGAGCCTTCCAGGAATGTGATGCTCAGCGTCCCAGACCGCCATCAACTCCATGTCTTGAATGGCCGGATCATCCGCCTGCGTGTCTCGGTTCGTTTCGTCCACCTCCCAGACAGTTACAGTGAGCGTCCCCACCGGCCACTGAACCGATGGACGCGGTTCAACTAACCCTTGAGCCATGGCGAAGCGACCCAGCTTCTTCCAATGCCCCGAGCGTAGCACCCGCGTGATTGAAGGATATGCCACGACGATGACCGCCATAATCGGCATGCTCAGCACCGTGGCGGCGTGGATTGGTTCGCGATCCCGTCGACGAAAGAAGCCGATCTTCTTCTCGTGCGTGACCTGACCGTAATAGATCCAACCAGAATCGCCCGTCACGGCGTAAAGTGTTCCGGCCTTCATGTCGGCGCGAGCTTTCGGCTGTTCTTCAAACATCAGTCGAGGGTGACGAAATCCGAAATCCGCGTCAACGTCAGCTTCTTTGCACCGATCACCGGGTAGTCGCCATTCAGCAATCCACGCCAATTCAGACGTAGGTTAGGCGGCGTGGACAAATTTGAGCGTTCGGGTCCGGGCAGCTTATTGAAGGAGTAGCATGGTGCCCGCGCCGCTAATGAGCAGGCCGAAGCACAAGCCGAACACCGCCATTGCCATCACGATCCAAT
>JBAZYJ010000017.1:0-81428 GCA_041659385.1 Sphingomonas sp. | reverse complement strand
TCTGGTGGTCCTGTTGTTCCTCCAGACCTGGCGGGCGGCGATCATTCCGATCATCGCCATTCCGGTGTCGTTGATCGGTTCGTTTGCGGTGCTTGCGGCGTTTGGTTTCTCGATCAACAGCCTGTCGCTGTTCGGCATGGTGCTGGCAATCGGCATCGTGGTCGACGACGCCATCGTCGTTGTCGAAAACATCGAACGGCTGATGGAAGAACGTGGCCTGTCGCCCAAGCAGGCGGCGCACGAAACCATGGACGAAGTGTCTGGTGCACTGATCGCGATTGCGCTGGTGCTGTGCGGGGTGTTCATCCCGACCAGTTTCATCCCCGGCATCTCGGGGCAGTTCTACCAGCAATTCGCCCTGACGATCGTGTCGGCGACGGCGATATCCGCCTTTGTGTCGCTGACTTTGTCGCCCGCGCTTGCGGCGCTGGTTCTGAAGCCCAAGCCGCATGGTGAAGCTGCCGAACCAGCACCTGGCCTGCGTGGTTTCCCGGCGCGCTTCGCTCGTGGTTTCAATCGCGGATTCGACTGGCTGGGTGAGCGCTATGGCGCCTTCACCGCGCGTGCCGTTCGCGCGCTGGTGGTGATCCTGGTGGCGTATGCTGCGCTGATCGGCCTGGCGGGCTGGCGTTTCACCGAAACGCCGACTGGGTTCATTCCGGCGCAGGATCAGGGTTATCTGATCGTTGCAATCCAGTTGCCGCCGGGGTCGTCGCTGCAACGCACCACTGACGTTCTCC
The DNA here is from genome assembly GCA_041659385.1 of Sphingomonas sp. Classification (GTDB taxonomy): domain Bacteria; phylum Pseudomonadota; class Alphaproteobacteria; order Sphingomonadales; family Sphingomonadaceae; genus Sphingomonas. The sequence continues at coordinate 80,688 of JBAZYJ010000017.1, read as the reverse complement.
ATCGCGCGCAGCAGATTGCCCTCAAGAACCCGGCGACGGCCGCAACGGTGGCTTTTGCCGGTCTCGACGGGGCGACGCTGACCAATGCGCCGAATGCGGCGGCGATGTTCGTACCCATGAAGCCGCGGAACGACCGTGAATCCGCCGACGATGTGGCCAATGAACTTCGCAAGTCGCTGTCGACGATCACCGATGGCGTGCTGCTGGTGATTCCGCCACCGCCGGTGCGTGGCATCGGCACGGGCGGTGGCTGGAAAATGCTGATCGAGGATCGGCAGAACCAGGGCTATGTCGCGCTGGAGCAGGCGGCGTTTGCGATGATGATGAAGGCCAACCAGGCCAAGGGGCTCTCCAGCACCTTCACCACCTTCAATGTGCGCACGCCGCGGCTCTATGCCGATATCGACCGCGACCGTGCGGAGAAGCTGGGCGTGCCGGTGGAGAATGTGTTCCACACATTGGGGACCTATCTCGGTTCGACCTATATCAACGACTTCAACTTCCTGGGGCGCACCTACCGCGTGACGGCTCAGGCGGATGCACCGTATCGTGACGAAGTGGCTGACGTGGGCAAGTTGCGCACCCGCTCTGCATCGGGGGCCATGGTTCCGCTGGATGCCGTCCTCACGCTGAAGAACGACAGCGGTGCGTACCGGGTTGTTCGCTACAATCTCTACCCTTCGGCTGAATTGCAGGGCGATACCGCGCCAGGCTTCTCCTCCGGGCAGAGCCTGGCGACGATGGAGAAAATCGCGGGCGAAACGCTGCCCGCGGGCATGGCCTTCGAGTGGACCGAACTCGCCTTTGCCCAGCAACAGGCAGGCAACACCGGCATCCTGGTTTTCGGGCTGGCCGTGCTGTTCGTCTTCCTGCTGCTTGCGGCAAATTACGAAAGCGTCGTGCTGCCGTTTGCGGTCATCCTGATCGTGCCGATGTGCCTGTTGGCGGCCATTCTTGGCGTCAACCTGATGGGAATGGACAATAATATCCTGACCCAGATCGGTCTGGTGGTGTTGATTGGGCTCGCTGCGAAAAACGCGATCCTGATCGTCGAATTCGCCAAGGCGAACGAAGATGCCGGGATGGAGTTGCATGAAGCGGCCAGGCACGCAGCCGCACAACGCCTGCGCCCGATTCTGATGACGTCGATCGCCTTCATCCTCGGCACCTTGCCGTTGGTGATCGGGCATGGGCCGGGTTCGGAAATGCGCAAGGCACTGGGTGTTGCGGTGTTCTTCGGCATGATCGGCGTGACGACCTTTGGCCTGATCTTCACCCCCAGTTTCTATGTCATCAGCCGCACCGCCGGTGAGCGTGTGACGGCATGGATCAGCAAGCGGCGGAAACCGCAGGCGGAGGACGCAGCATGATGCGGCGCTCGATATTGGCGGCAACTCTCGGCGCCCTGGCGCTGGGTGGTTGCACGGTTGGCCCGAACTACCGGCGGCCCGAAACCCAGAAACCGCCCGGCGACGCATTGGCCGAGGCGGGCAGGGGCGGCGGGCAGGTTTCGCAGGCGGCGCTGCCCGATCATTGGTGGCAGCTCTACAACGATCCCGCGCTCGACCGGCTGGTTACCGATGCGCTGAAACATAATACCGATATCCGCGTGGCGGCGGCCAATCTGGCGCGTGCTCGTGCGGTGTTGAGCGCACAACGCGGCGCGCGCCTGCCTACAACCGATGTGTCCGCGCAATATGCACGTCAACGGGGCAATACGGCATCGGCAACGATATCGGGTTTTGGCCGGGACGGGCCGGTTCAGAATTTCGATTTCGACACCTTCCAGCTCGGTTTCGACGTTTCCTATGAAGTGGATTTGTTCGGCGGCGTGACGCGCGCCGTGCAGGCGGCGCGCGGCGACACCGAAGCTGCCGCGGCGGAACTGGATGCGGCGCGGGTGTCGGTGGCGGCGGAAACGGCGCGGGCTTATATCGCCGCGTGCAGCAATGCGGCCCAGCTTTCGGTCGCGCGCGAAACCGCCGACTTGCAGCAAAAGACCTTCGACCTGACCAGGGCACTGCACGATGCAGGGCGCGGTTCGCGCGCGGATGTTGATCGGGCGGATGTGTTGCTGGCGCAGACCCAGTCGCAAATCCCCGGTTTGGACGCCGAACATCGCGCGGCGCTTTATGCGCTGGCGACGCTGACTGGTCGCGCGGCGGAGGACATCGACGCTGCCGCAGCGACATGTGTAACCCCGCCCAAGCTGACACAGCCCATTCCCGCTGGCGACGGTGCGACGCTGATTGCGCGGCGTCCCGATATTCGATCGGCGGAGCGCTCTCTTGCGGCGGATACCGCACGGGTGGGCGTTTCGATCGCCGATCTGTTCCCCAAGATTCAGCTGCTCGGCAACGTCAATGCCTTTTCGACGAGCGGCAATCGCCTGATCGATCCAAGTGCGGTGCGCTATTCGTTCGGCCCGCTGATCAGTTGGAGCTTCCCCAACCAGAAGGCCGCCCGCGCCCGCATCCGGGAGGCGCGCGCGAACGCCGATGCCAGCCTGGCGCGGTTCGACAAGGCGGTGCTGACCGCACTCAACGAAACGGAGCAATCGCTGGCCCGCTATGCCGGTGCGCTGGACCGGAACACCGCGCTGGCGCGTGCGGAACAGTCGAGTTCGGAAGCCGCGAAGTTGTCACGCCTCCGTTTCGATGCCGGTGCCGACAGTTTCCTGCAGTTGATCCAGGCTGAACGTGATCGTGCCGACGCCCGCGCCGCCCGCGCGGCATCTGACGCGGCAGTGGCAGATGCGCAGATCAACCTGTTCAAGGCGCTTGGTGGTGGTTGGGAAACATCACCGGTGCCCGAACGCCTTGCCCCGGTCTTGAAGGTGTCGGCGGAGGCTGGATCGCCCAAGCCGTGATCCGCCGCGGTCAGCGGGCGATCCGTTGTTCCAGCCAATGCGCTGCTTCGTCCGGCGTTTTCTTGTCGTTGTCCCGGTCGACCATATAATTGGCCTGGCGCATCAACTCCACGGGGATGGCCCCGATGAGCGGGGCGATGGCTTGGATGAAGCGGGCATCATCGGCGCGGCGGGGCGACGTCATCAAAATCGCGTCATAGCCCGGGATGGCTCCTTTGGGATCGTCCAGAACCGTCAGATTCTGCGCGGCGATCCGCCCGTCCGACGAAAATGCCGAAATCACATCGGCGCGTCCGCTGTCGAGCGCCCGGTACATGAAGGTCGGGTTGTACGCCTGCGCCGATTTGAAATGCAGCGGGTAGGCGCGCTTGATCGCCGCCCATTCCGGGCGATCAAGAAACTCCACATCGGCGCCAAGCGCCAGCGCCGGGGACTGGATAGCGAGATCGTCGAGCGTCCGAATACCCCGGCGACCTGCGTCCTGCCCCCTCATCGCAAAGGCGTAGGCGTTCTCAAAGCCAAGTCCCCCCAGGACATGAACGCCGTGCGCCGCCCTTGCCCAACCCGCGACACCGCGAACGATCTCCGCACGGGAAGGCGTGTCGGTGCGCTTCATCTCGTTGGTCCAGATGGTGCCCGAATAGTCGACGTACACATCGATATCGCTGCTCGACAGCGCGCCGAAAACCACGGCTGAGCCCAGGCCTTCGTGGTAGTCGACGTGATAGCCTGCAGCCTCCAGCCGGTGGCCGATCATGCGAGCCAGAATATACTGTTCGCCAAATCCCTTGGCCCCGACCACGACGTCTTGCTGATGCGACTGCGCCATCGGCGCCACAGCGACCGCGACGCCGAGAACCAGCAGGCCAAGTGCCGCAAAGGCGCGCGCGCGCTTGCGCCGGGCGATGCCGTGTTCGATCAGGCCCAGCAGTGCATCGACGACAAGCGCAAGCGCCGCGGAAGACACGCATCCGGCCAGCACCAGCGCCCAATTCTGCGTCTGAAGGCCCGCAAAGATCATGTCGCCCAGGCTGGGCTGACCAACCGTGGTGCTGAGCGTGGCAGCACCGATCGTCCAGACTGCGGCAGTCCGGATGCCCGCCATCAATATCGGCGCGACCAGCGGCGCCTCGACCAGGATCAGTTTTTGCCAGCCGGTCATGCCGACGCCATTGGCGGCTTCAATCACCGCAGGGTCCAGCCCGTTCAGGCCGGTAACGCCGTTGCGCAGGATGGGCAGCAACGCATAAAGCGTCAGCGCCAGCATCGCCGGCAGGAAGCCGAGCGCCGGGATGCCGCCGCCGAACAGCGCCGACAGCCAGAGCAGCAGCGGATAGAACAGGGCGAGCAGGGCAAGGCTGGGGATGGTCTGGACCAGTCCTGCAAAGCCCAGCACGCCGCGCGCGACGATTGGCCGCCGCGCCGACCAGACCGCCAGCGGCAAGCTGATGACGATACCCAGTACCAGTGCTGCCGCCGCCAGCAGGACATGCGCGGCCAGCAAACCGGGCACCCGGTCAAAGGCGGCGAGAAACGAGTTCAACGGGGTCGCTCCAACGCCTGCAGCGCGCGGGCCTGATCCCGGGGTACGGCGACAAGCGCGTCGGCGATCGGCCCACCTTCACCGGCCAGCAATCCGGTGGGCGTGCAATCCGCGACGATCGATCCTGCGTCCATGACGAGCACGCGATCCGCCAGCAGCAGCGCCTCCGCCATGTCATGGGTAACGATGATCGTGGTCAGCCCCAGCCGCCGGTGGAGAGAGCGGATCGCCTGGCCAAGCTGGTCGCGCGTCACCGGGTCAAGCGCACCAAAGGGTTCGTCCATCAGCAACAGCCCCGGTGCCGTGCCCAGCGCGCGTGCCACGCCGACGCGTTGCCGCTGCCCGCCCGACAGTGCGTCGGGAAAACGCGGGGCAAAATCGCGGGGGAGATCGACGAGATCGAGCAATTCGTCGACGCGCGGCATATTGCCACGCCGCCCGGTGATGCGCAGGCCGATGGCGATGTTTTCCGCAACGGTCAGGTGCGGGAACAGTCCGATGTTCTGGAAGACATAGCCGACGCGCCGTCGCAATATATGGGGCTCGTCGGCCGATACCGGGCGACCGTCGATCAACACCTGGCCACTGCTGGGTTCGATCAGGCGATTGACCATCTTGAGCAGCGTCGATTTGCCCGACCCCGAACTGCCGACCAGCGCAACCAGGCTACTCGCCGCGATTTCCAGTGAAATCGCATCAAGGGCCTTTATTCCACCCGCATAGATTTTGGTGACGTTCTTGAAGGTTACCGATGGGCCGGTGTTGTGCAAATCTGCTGGCATCACGCCCGATGATGCGGGATGAAGCAGGCAAGGTCAAACAGGCCAGTGCGAATTGGCGCGATACCGGCATGGGGATGCGGACGAATGGCAAAATCAATTTTCATCACCGGCGGCGGGTCAGGCATTGGCCGTGCCGTCGCCCAATATTTCGCGGCGCGCGGCTGGCGCGTTGGCCTGGCGGACGTGAACGCGGCGGGCATGGCGGAAACCGGCGCGTTGCTGCCTTCGGGCATGGCCTCCACTTACCTGATGGACGTGCGCGACCGCGACCAATGGAGATCCGCGTTGAAGGAGTTCACGGCGGCAAGCGGAGGGCAGCTTGACGTCCTGTTCAACAACGCCGGTATCGCCGTTGGCGGAACGCTGGCGGACAACAGCTTCGAAGACATCGACCGGGTGGTCGCCATCAACCTGATGGGCGTCGTGAACGGGGCCAAGATCGGTTACCCCTATCTGAAGGCAACGCCGGGTTCCTGCCTGCTCAACACCGCTTCGGCGGCCGGGATTTATGGCGGGCCAGGCATCGGCATTTACGCGGTCACCAAATTCGGGGTGCGCGCGCTGACTGAATCGCTCGACGGCGAATGGGCGGCGGATGGCATCAAGGTACGATCGCTGATGCCGTCGTTCATCGACACCCCGTTACTCAAGGCCGGGGTTGCGGGCAGCAACCACACCGTGCGCGAAACGGTGGTGAGTGGTGGGCTGGAGATATCGCCGGTGGAAGATGTCGCTCGTGCCGCATGGGATGCGGTGCATGGGGATCGGCTGCACACGCCCGTCGGCAAAACGGCCAGGCGATTGGCATTCGCGGCACGCTGGATGCCCGGCGCCTTACGCAAGCAGATGCGGGGACGCAGCGCCGTTCGCTAGGCCTCAAGCCTTCAGGCGCACACCAATAATCGGCCGTCAGTCAACCAGAGCGTCGATCGCCTCTGCCATTTCGATATCGCGGTGGCTAAGGCCGCTGGCGTCGTGCGTGGTGAGCAGGATTTCCACCCGGTTCCAGACATTCGACCATTCGGGGTGGTGATCGGCTTTTTCCGCGAGCAACGCCACACGTGCCATGAAACCAAATGCCTCGACAAAGTCCTTGAACACGAATTGGCGAGTGATCGCGTCGCGGCTGTCGTTATAGTCCCAGTCCGACAGGCCATCGAGAGCGTCCGCACGTTCGGCATCACTCAACCGCTCGACCATGATAGCATCCCTCTCGACTTGCCGTTGCTTGGCTGTCCGGCCTATGTCGGCTGGGATGATGGGGCAAGTGCAGAGTAGCGGGGGGCAGGGGTGAGCGGGCTGGTGTTCGACAATGTCGCCTGCACGCGCGGTGGCCGCCTGCTGTTCCGCGACGTCAGTTTTGCGCTCGACGGTGGCGACGCGTTGATTGTCGCGGGGCCGAACGGCGTAGGCAAGTCCAGCCTGATCCGCCTTGCCGCCGGGTTGTTGAAGCCAACGGCCGGTCGGGTCGCGCGACAGGTGGCGCTCGCCTATCTGGGGGAGAGCCATGCGCTTGATCCCGAACGGCGGCTGATCGACGCCCTGTCGTTCTGGGCCGGGTTGGACAATGGGGACAAGGCGGGCGTCGAACAGGCATTGGCGGAAGCGGGACTGGGCCATCTTGCGGGCGTACCGGTACGTTTCCTGTCGACCGGCCAGCGCCGTCGCGCGGCGCTCGTCCCCCTGATGGCCGGACCGGCGCCGGTCTGGTTGCTCGACGAACCGGCGAGCGGGCTGGATGTTGCGGCGGTTGATCGTCTGGGCGAGATTATCGCCCGCCATCGAGCACGCGGGGGAGCGGTGCTGGTCGCCACGCACCAGCCAATTGCCATGCCGGGCGCTGCCACCATCATGCTTGGAGGCACGGCATGATCGCGATGATTGTGCGCGACGTGCGCCGGGCCTGGTCCAGCGGCGGGGCGATATTCCCCATCGCCTTTTTTCTGCTGGTGACGGTGTTGTTCCCGTTTGGCGTGGGGCCGGACCGGGTATTGCTGGCCAAGGTGGGCGGCGGGGTGCTTTGGGCAGCGGCATTGCTGGCCGCTCTCTTGCCGGTTGAACGGATGATCGCGCCCGATGCGGAGGCTGGCGTTCTCGATCAGTTTGCCCTGCGCGGCATCGGCATGGAGATGGTGTGCCTGGCCAAGCTGATCGCGCACTGGCTGAGCTTTGGTCCGCCGCTGATGCTGGCGACGGTCATCGGTGCCGGTTTGCTTGGCATCGATGGTCCAGCGCTCGCCAGTATCGAACTTGGCCTGTTGGTCGGCACGCCGGGCCTTGCCGCACTGGCGCTGGCGACCGGGGGATTGGTCGCGGGGTTGAGTGGTGCCGGGGCAGTGGCGGGGCTGGTGATGTTGCCGCTGGCGGTTCCGATCATCATCTTCGGCGCCGGCTCGGTCGATGGCGGTGCGGGTGCGCTCAAGCTGCTGGGCGCGGTCAGCCTGTTGCTTGTTGCGGGCGCGCCCTTCGTGGCGGCGGGGGCAATCCGGGTTGGGCGCGGCTGACGCTGCCAGCCTATCTGAGCCAGCCCGCTGACCTATTAGCCCCTTGCGCCAAACCCCAGGTCCGCTGGCCCGAATGCGTCGGGCAGCAATTCGCCGATCGTATAGCGTTTGATCGCGTCGCCTTCGGCCGCCCCGCACCAGATGGTGATGTCGCGGCCACCCATCTGCGCGGATTCGTTGATGACTTGCCGACAACGGCCGCAAGGGCCAACCGGATCATGCCCCCTTGGCAGGCCCTGGTCATCCATCATCCCGCCGATAACCGCGATGGCGACGACATCCGCCAGCTTGCCCTGGGCGTTAGCCGTCGCCAGCGCCACGGTCTCCGCGCAGAGCGACAGGCCATAGCTGGCATTTTCAAAATTGGTGCCGGTAACGACGCTGCCATCGGTCATCAGCGCCGCAGCCCCGACCGCGAAGCGGGAATAGGGCGCATGGGCGTGCCGTGCGGCTTCGCGGGCGGCTGCAATCAATTGGCTGGCGGTGTCAGTCTCGGTCATTTGCGCACCACGTCCCAATGCAGAGGTTGGTCGGCACCGGCGACCCGGCGGCGATCATTCGCTTGCCACATTCGCCATGGTCTAGCGGAATAATCGGGCGGGAACAGGTTCCCCATTGTCCAGATGGTGCGCGGAATGGCGCCGGTCAGGCCATATTGGCGATCGAGCGCACGGGAGACCTTCAACATCGCAGGCTTGCCCATGTGGTTTTCCAGCATGGCCATGGCGCGTGCGACTTCGGCCACCACCACGCGCGGATCGGGGCGAGCGCCACAATCAGGCGAGAAGTCGACAAGGATGGCCGGTGGCAGCGCGTTGTCGGTCCGTGGCACCACCGTATTGAAATTATCCGCCTGGTCAGACGCCAACTGGCACAGCGAAAAGTCGAGATAGGCCCCATGCCGCAAACCCGCCTGGCGAGTGGCCTGCCAGTTTTCATCGAAACGCGCGTCACGGCCGGTCGCGCCGTGCGTTGCGCGGATATAGGCGAAATCGGCGCCGGTTTCTTTCACCGACACCCAGTCAATCTGCCCCTCGGCCTCGGAAACATCGACGCCCTGGAACCTGTAGTCGTTTTTCGAAGGCGCCCAATGGCTGAACCACAGCCAACTGATCAGCACCAAGATGCCAAACGTCCCCGCTACCAGCGCGGCCAGCCGCAGCCGCGGTAAAATCGTCGACCAACGCATTCAGTCTCAAGCCTTGATATGGAGCACGCAGATCAGCGTGAACAGGCGGCGGGCCGTATCGAAATCAATATCGATCTTGCCTTCCAACCGCTCTTTCAACAGCGTCGCCGCGTCGTTGTGGATGCCGCGGCGCGCCATGTCGATGGTTTCGATCTGTTGGGGCGTGGCATTGCGAATCGCCTGGTAATAGCTGTCGCAGATCGCGAAATAATCCTTGATCGGTCGCCTGAAGCGCCCGAGCCCGAGGATATAGGTTTCCAGCAATGTGTCGTCGGCGCGTTCGATGTCGATCGCCAAACGTCCTTCTTCGACCCCAAGTCGTATCTTGTACGGGCCGGAATATCCGTCAGGATATTCTCGCAGCGGTTTGAAATAATTGCCTTCGATCAGGTCGAAAATCGCGATTCGGCGTTCCTGCTCGATATCGGCGCTTCGCCAGATGATCGTCCGCTCATCGAGCGCGATGTTGATGATCCTGGGGTCGGACATGATGTGGCTATCGGGTCTGTCATGCCGGGAATCAACCGGCAAGTCGCACAACACCGCGAAAGCCCGGCGCAGGGTGGCGACTTATCCACGCATTCAACGTCGGCCAGGGGTTGAGCGATGCGAGCGCGTCTGAAAGAAGGGCGCCATGGCCAGCGTTACCCCGATCATACCGCCGACCGGAGCGAGCGGCGCCACTTTGCCGCAGAATGTCGAAGCGGAAGCGGCGATGCTGGGCGCGATGATGATCGACAACCGGCTGGCCGATGATCTTATCGACCGCCTGGACCCCGAACATTTCTTCGAGCCGGTGCATGGCCGCATCTTTGCCGCGATCAAGACATTGCGGCAAAAAGATCTGATGGCGTCGCCTGTAACGCTGCGCCCGTTGTTTGAAGCGGATGAGGGGATGCGGACGCTGGGCGGGCCCGCCTATCTGGCGCAGTTGACGGGCAGTGGCGCGGGATTGATCGGCGCGCGCGAATTCGCAACCCAGATCTATGACCTGGCGATGCTGCGCACGTTGGTGTCGGTCGGCCGCGACCTGGTGGAACGGGCGCTGGACACCAGCGAAGAGGTCAATCCGCGCCGCCAGATCGAGGAAGCCGAAGAGGCATTGTTCAAGGTCGCGTCCGACGGTGGCACCGAATCGACCGTCAAGACCTTCGGGCAGGCCGCCACCCTGGCGGTGAAGATGGCGGAACGCGCGCACAATGCCGGTGGCGGGCTTTCGGGCATTACCACGGGGTTCGATTCGCTCAATGGCAAGCTGGGTGGCTTGCACAAGTCCGACCTGGTGATCGTCGCTGGCCGCCCGGGCATGGGCAAATCGTCGCTGGCCAGCAACATCGGCTTCAACGCGGCGGCGCGCTGGCACCGCGACATGGTTGACGGCATCCCGCCCGAACGGTCGGTCGGATCCAAGGTTGCGCTGTTCAATCTGGAAATGTCGGCGGATCAGATCGCAACGCGTATCCTGGCCGAACAATCGAAGATTTCGTCTGAAAAACTCAGGAAAGGCGAGATCAATCAGGCCGAGTTCAATCGGTTGGTACAGGCGTCGATTGAACTCCAGAACCTGCCGCTCTACATCGACGATACCGCCGGCCTTTCGGTGGGGGCGCTCCACACCCGGATGCGACGGTTGCAGCGTCGGCATAACAACGAAATCGGCCTGGTTATCGTCGATTACCTCCAGTTGCTCCACGGGTCGTCGCGTGGCGGCAGTGACAATCGCGTGCAGGAGATTTCGGAAATCAGCCGCGGTTTGAAGACGATGGCGAAGGATTTGAACGTCTGCGTCATGGCCTTGTCGCAGCTTAGTCGTGCGGTCGAACAGCGCGAAGACAAAAGGCCGCAGCTTTCGGATCTGCGTGAATCAGGATCGATCGAGCAGGACGCCGACATGGTCTGGTTCATTTATCGTGAGGATTATTATCTGGCGATGTCCGAACCGACCCGCCCCGATTCAAGCAGTGCGGTTGATACCATCAGCAAGCATGACGAGTGGACGCAGCGGATCCAGGCTGCCGAGGGCCTGGCGGAGCTGATCATCGCCAAACAGCGCCACGGCGCCACGGGCAAATCGATGCTGCACTTCGAATCGCAATATACGCTGTTCAGCGATTATGCGGGCCCTGCACCGGGGCGCTTCGGTGGCGAGTAAATAACGGCCTTCGGCAGGGCGGGGCATGGGCAGGTTGCCGCGGCCGAACGGCAAACCGATCAGAAAACGGGGTCTTCACCCGGCTTGGTCGGCACATGGATGCCGCATTCCACCTTTTCCCAACCGCGCCAGCGGCCGGCACGCGGGTCTTCACCGGGCTGAACCTTGCTGGTGCACGGCGCGCATCCGATCGATGGATATCCTTCGGCTTCAAGCGGGTGACGCGGCAAATTATGCCGGTCGAAATAGGCGTCGAGATCGGCCTTTTTCCAGTTGGCGAGTGGATTGACCTTGATCCGGCCGACAGCGTCGCTGTTGTCGACTTCAAAGCGGGCCAGTCCCTGGCGCGTCGTGGCCTGGAATCCCTTGCGGCCAGTGATCGTCGCGTCGACGTTCGCCAATCCGCGCGCCAACGGCTTCACCTTGCGCAGCTCGCAGCAACCATCGGGGTCGAACGACCAGCGCAGGCCGGTCGCGTCACGCGCCTCGATCTCGGCGTCATCGGGATACAGGTTGACGAGGTTGGTCAGGCCCAACCGGGCGACGAGTTCGTCCCGATAAGCCAGCGTTTCGGGGAAATGCTTGCCGGTTTCGAGGAACAGCACCGGCGTCGCGGGATTGATCGTGGCGATCATATGCAACAACACTGCCGATTCGGCGCCGAACGACGACACGGTGGCGACACGCCCGATCAGCCCGTCGACGAGCACCGCACGCAGCACGTCTTCAACCGGCTGGTCCTGAAACCGCGCGTTGAGCAGCGCGACGTCGGTCGCGGTGAAGCGTGGGCCGGTGTCAAGCAAGTCGATCTGGCGCGCGGCATCAGCCATGACGCAGTTTCCAGACGGGTATCCGATCGTCCGTGGCACCCTGATAGACATTGTCGTAACGGGTGAGCGATGCCTTCAACACCTCGACATCGACGGGGGATTCGGGCGCGAAACTGTCAAAGCCGCACCGGCGCATCAACGGAATCTGGTCGACCAGCACATCGCCTGCCGCGCGCAGTTCGCCGGTGTAGCCCGCTTCGCGCAGGACGCGTGCCGCCGAATAACCGCGCCCATCCCGAAAGCTGGGGAAGCTGATTTCAACCAGCGCGAGCTGGCCAAGTTCCGGCAGCAAAGCGCGTGCGTCGTCGCCTGCCTCGATCCGCACGGCGCCTGCGTTCGACTGGCCCGCCAGGAACGCGTCCAGCGTCACCGCCGGTTCCTCATGCGGTTCGTCGTCCCGGAAGCGGAGGAGTGTGTCACCCATAAATCGCCTCCTTGAAAGCGTCGATGCCAATGCGGCGATAGGTGTCGACGAAGCGCTCATCGCCTTCGCGTACCTGAAGGTAGAGGTCGGTCACTTTCTCGACCGCATCGACAACGCCGTCCTCGTCAAAGCCCGGCCCGGTGATGCGGCCAAGGCTGACATCCTCCGCGCCCGACCCGCCGAGCAGGAGCTGGTAGTTCTCCGTGCCTTTCTTATCGACGCCCAGGATGCCGATATGCCCGGCATGGTGATGGCCGCAGGCATTGATGCAGCCCGAAATCTTGAGCTTCAGTTCGCCAAGCTCGCGCTGCCGGCCGAGATCGGCAAAACGTGCGGCGATTTTCTGCGCGACCGGGATCGAGCGGGCATTGGCCAGGCTGCAATAATCAAGGCCCGGGCACGCGATGATATCGCTGATGAGGTCAAGGTTGGGCGTCGCCAGGCCCGCCGCGTCCAGTGCCTGCCACAGCGCGTACAGATCGGCTTTCCTGACGTGCGGCAGGACGATGTTCTGCGCGTGGGTCACCCGCAGTTCGTCGAACGAATAACGCTCGGCAAGGTCGGCCATCAGGTCGATCTGATCCGCCGAGGCGTCGCCTGGAATACCGCCCGCAGGCTTCAGGCTGATATTGGCAATCGCATAGCCCGGCTGTTTGTGCGCGCGGACATTCTGGCTGACCCAGACGGCAAAATCGGGGTCGCTCAGGTCCAGTTCGTCGCTTGCGCCTGCCTCGAACGCGGGTGGGGCGAAAAATGCCTTGATGCGTTCGAGTTCAGCCAGTGGCGGGTCGATGCCCAATGCCTTGACCAGCGTGAATTCTTCCTCGACCTGGCGGTGATATTCATCCGCGCCAATCTCGTGGATCAGGATCTTGATCCGCGCCTTGTAGATATTGTCGCGGCGGCCGTAGCGATTATAGACGCGCAGGCACGCTTCCAGATAGCTCATCAGGTCATCGGCGTGGACGAAATTCTTGATTTCCGAGCCGATCATCGGGGTGCGGCCCATGCCGCCGCCCGCAAATATCCTTGCGCCCAGCAAGCCGTCTTCGTCGCGGCGAACGATCTGGATGCCGATGTCGTGCAGCCGCATCGCCGCGCGATCCTCATCGGCGGCAATCACCGCGATCTTGAACTTGCGCGGCAGGTAGCTGAATTCTGGGTGGAACGTGCTCCACTGGCGGATCAATTCGGCCCAGGGGCGCGGATCGGTGACTTCATCGGCGGCGGCGCCCGCGAACTGGTCGGCGGAAATGTTGCGGATGCAATTGCCGCTGGTCTGGATGGCGTGCATCTCGACGGTCGCCAGGTCTGCCAGGATGTCGGGCGCATCGGCCAGCTTGATCCAGTTGTACTGGATGTTCTGCCGCGTGGTGAAATGGCCGTAACCGCGGTCATATTTGCGCGCGATATGGCCCAGCATCCGCATCTGGCGGCTGTCCAGCGTACCATAAGGCACCGCGACGCGCAGCATATAGGCATGAAGTTGCAGATAAAGCCCGTTCATCAGGCGCAGCGGCTTGAACTGGTCCTCGGTCAATTGCCCGGCAAGACGGCGGCGCACCTGGTCGCGGAACTCCTCGACGCGGGCGTCGACAATCGACTGGTCATATTCGTCGTATTTATACATCTCAGATCACCCAGGCGCCGGCATTGGGGTCGGCGGGTTTAAGCGTCAGGTCGGGGCGCACGGTGGGGCCAAGTGCGCGAACACGGTCCTTGATGTGCGCAGGGCGGGGGCCGTCGTTCGTCGTATCGGCGTCGATCACATATGGCGCGTTGACCCGGCGGGCGCCTTCCTCGGCGCGGGCGATCGCCTCGCCACCATCGGCGACATCGACGGCGTCCTCGACATGGCGCGACCAGCCATTGCCGGCCCACCAGATAACATCGCCTGTGGGCAGATCGTTGCCCGTCAGGATCTTCATTGCATTGCCTCCGCCATGTTTGCCATTGCGACCAATCGGTCTTCCGCATCGCCCATCGCCGCGACTTCGCCGACGACCAGGATTGCGGGACTCTGAACCTTGTCGCGCCGCATCATCTCGCCCAGCCCGACAAGCAGGGTGCGCAGCGCGCGCGCATTCGGGCGGCTCGCATTTTCGATGACGGCGACGGGCATATCCGGGGCGACGCCATCGGCGACCAGCTTTTCCGCGATATCCGCCGCCGTGGCGACGCCCATATAGATCACCAGGGTACGGCCCTTGCCCGCCAGGCCTGACCAGTTCTGATCGCTCAACCCCTTGCATTGGCCCGCGACAAAACTGACCGCGCTGGAAGCCGCGCGATGGGTGAGGGGGATCAGCGCTTGCGCCGCGCCGCCCATCGCCGCCGAAATGCCGGGGATGACGCGAACGTCGACACCCGCGTCCCGACAGGCCTGCGCCTCTTCACCGCCGCGCCCGAAGACGAACGGATCGCCACCCTTCAACCGGACGACACGCTTGCCGCGTTTCGCTTCGGCGATCAGCAGGTCGTTGATCGCTTCCTGGCGCATGGTGTGGCGGCTGCGCCTCTTGGCGACCGAGATGCGCTGGGTGTCGGCTGCGATATCCAGTATCCGCGCATCGACCAACCCGTCATGGATGATAAGGTCAGCGGCGAGGATCGCGTCACGCGCGGCGACGGTCAGGAGCCCCGGATCACCAGGGCCCGCGCCGACCAGCATCACCGTGCCAGGCAGGAAAGGGGCGGATGTATCGATCATCGGCTGCGCAAATGGCGCTGCCCCGCTCCGACGACAACCCAGCGATGCTTGGGCTATCCCTAGATATGATTTCCTATCAATTTAGTATTGTATTGATTCAGCCGTCGCTGAGGCCGATGCCAATCGCGGCGCGGGCCTGTTCGGCCTCCGATGAAACAACCGGGTAAGCGCAATAATCGGCGGCGTAATAAGCGCTTGGTCGGTGGTTGCCCGACCAGCCGATGCCGCCGAAAGGCGCGGACGATGACGCGCCGTTGGTCGGCTTGTTCCAGTTGACGATTCCGGCACGCGCGTTTGCCCAGAACTGGTCGTAAAGCCTGGGATTCTGGCTGACCAGCGATGCGGACAGGCCGTAGCGCGTGTTGTTCGCCTCCGCGATCGCGGATTCGAAATCGGGTACGCGGATGATCTGCAGGATAGGGCCGAACAGCTCGACATCGGGCCGTTCCGCCATGTCGGTGACGTCGATGATCGCCGGGGTTAAAAACGGCAGGTCAGCGTGGGGGCGACGCAAGTGGCGGATCGGACGCCCGCCATGCGACATCAACGCCAGAAAGCTTTCAGTCAGCATGTCGGCGGTATCGTTGTCGATCACCGGACCCATGAACGGCTGCGGGTCGGCATGGGGATCGCCGACGATCAGGCGCCCTGCCAGCTTGTCGAGAGTTTCAATGACCGGTGCGGCAATCGCTTCATCAACGATCAGCCGCCGGGCGGCGGTGCAGCGCTGCCCGGCGCTGGTGAACGCCGATTGGGCGATGACAACGGCGGCTGAATGGAAGTCGGGGGTGTCCCACACGACGATGGGGTTGTTGCCGCCCATTTCCAGCGCCAGGATCTTTTCGGGCTTGTCGGCAAATGCGCGGTTCAGGGCAATGCCGGTGCGGGCCGAACCGGTGAACAGCAAGCCATCGATATCGGCGTGCCCGGCAAGCGCCTTGCCCTGGTCGGGACCACCGATCACCAGCCGCGCGCATCCTTCTGGCACGCCCGCTTCGTGCAGGCACTGGATCAGGTAGGCGCCCACCGCCGGCGTCTTTTCCGATGGTTTAAACACCACCGCGTTCCCCGCCAGCAATGCGGGAACGATATGGCCGTTGGGCAGGTGCGCCGGAAAATTATAGGGGCCAAGCACCGCCAGCACCCCGTGCGGTTTGTGGCGAAGCGCCAGCCGGTCGCCCATCTGCGCTTCAAACCGGCGTTGAGCGGTCCGTTCGGCATAGGCGGTTGCGGAGATGTTGACCTTGGCCACCACCGACTCGACTTCGGTGCGCGCTTCCCACAGCGGTTTGCCGGTTTCGCGCGCGATCAGGTCGGCAAAGGGTTCGATCTTGCCGCGCACGACATTGGCGAAACGACGCAGCGTTTCCAGCCTGTTGGTAAGGGGTTGGGCAGCCCAGCTTGCCCAGGCGGCGCGTGCAATGCCGACTTCATGGTCAACATCGCTCGATACACCGTGCCAAAGGACATTGCCGGTCGCCGGCTCATAGGAAATCAGCTCGCTCGCGCTCATTGGATTGCCCTTGCCCGAAAATACCGGGGATTGCCACCGGGTGCTGGCGTCATGCCGCCAGCGCCGCGCCCATCCGGCGGATTGCGTCGATCTTGGCATGGAATGACTGCCAGTCATCGCGTTCGGCAATCGCGGTCCAGATCGCTTCTACCTCGTCGATCAGCATCGAGCATGGCTGTTCGTCTTGCCAGTACGGGTGCGAACGATCCCTGCGCGGTACATATCCCGCCAGCAGTGCCCGTGCCTCGTCGAATTCGGTGCCGAATGCGGTCGGGATGTCGCCGCCGAACGAATGGAAATAGAAGTCGTCAATGCCGGTGCCAGTGGCGCGCAAGCCGCGCTCGATCGCCTGGATCAACGCCTGGTCATCGCCAACCCCGCGCGGAACAACGCCCAGCCGCCACATCATCGCCTGGGTCACCGCCAGAGGATAGCGGTCGCCAAATCCATTGAGCACCTCGATCAGCGCGGCTTCGTCCGCCAGGTGCAGCAACGATCCTGCGAGCTGCATGACGTCCCAATGGATCGCCTCTGGCTGGCGCCCAAAGGCATAGAGGCCATTCTGGTCGAAATAAGCGGCGACGAAGGCGGGGTCCCATTTGGGCGCGAAACGCCAGGGGCCGTAGTCGAAACTTTCGCCGGTGACGTTGATATTGTCGCTGTTGAGCACGCCGTGGA
Source organism: Sphingomonas sp. (assembly GCA_041659385.1). Lineage (GTDB taxonomy): Bacteria > Pseudomonadota > Alphaproteobacteria > Sphingomonadales > Sphingomonadaceae > Sphingomonas. The sequence goes on along the minus strand of JBAZYJ010000017.1, from coordinate 63,494 downwards.
CGAAGCCTGCCGCCATGAACTGGCCAGCCAGCTTTGCCGTGCCGTCCACCACTTTTGCCAACAGGCGCAGCGGCGCATCCTCGCCGGTTCCGTCATCGTCGAAATAGTGACGCAGGACATAAGCGGTGAGCGCGCGCAGCCCGCCTGCATCGCCCAGAAATGCCAGGCGCTGGAACGTGCCGATGCGGATATGGCCGTGATTGAGCCGGACCAGTACTGCCGAGCGCGTAGGGGAGGGTTCGTCATTGCGCTCAAGCGCTTCGCCGGTTTCGATGAGCGAAAAACTGCGCGAGGTTTCGACACCGAGCGCTTCGAGCATTTCGGTGGCCAGGACTTCGCGGACCCCGCCTTTCAACGTCAGGCGGCCGTCGCCGAAACGGCTCCACGGCGTGCGCCCCGAACCCTTGGTGCCCAGGTCCATCAGCCGATCCCGCTCATCGCGCAGTTGCGCAAACAGGAAGCCTCGCCCGTCGCCTATGTCTGGGTTATAGGCGCGAAACTGGTGACCATGATACCGAAGCGCCAGCGGCTCCGGCAGGTTGTCGGGCAATGGCGTGAAGCGCCCGAAATGCGCGAGCCAGGCTTCGTCGCTCAATTCGGCCAGGCCAACCGAAGCCGCCGCACGGTCGTTGCGGAAGCGCAAATGGGTTTCGGGGAAGTTCGCCGCGTGCGCGCGATCGTAAAATCCGTCGCCCAGTTCGGTAATCACCGGTGCGGCGCGGTATGGGATGGGTTGCGGGTTTTCGGCCATGCGGCGATATGGGGGCTCATGATGGTGGGACGCAACCATGGCGGGTTATGAAAATCTCTACTGGTGGTCGAATGACGGCATTCGGCTGCACGCGCGGGATTATGCGCCACGCGATCCGGTGGCCGCCGCCGAACGGCCGCCAATCCTGTGCTTTCCCGGCCTGACGCGGAACGCCCGCGACTTTGAAGACGTGGCGGAACGGCTGTCGGCGGAATGGCGCGTCATCGTGGTGGAATTCCGCGGGCGCGGTGAAAGCGGCTATGCCAAGGATTCGATGACCTATGTCCCGCTGACTTATGTGCAGGATGTCGAAGGGCTGATCGCTGAACAGAAGATCGATCGTTTCGTTGCGATCGGTACGTCGCTGGGCGGCATCGTGACCATGCTGCTGGCAGGCGCGGGACATGGAAAGATAGCCGGGGCGGTGCTTAACGATGTTGGCCCGGAAGTCGATGCGGCGGGGCTGGCCCGGATACGCAATTATGTCGGCAAGGCGTCGAGCTGGCCGACCTGGATGCATGCCGCGCGCGGCATCGCCGACAGCAATGCCGATGTCTATCCCGAATACCGGATCGGCGACTGGCTGAAAATGGCCAAGCGGCTGTATCGGCTGAATAGCGCGGGCAGGATCGTGCTCGACTATGACCTGAAAATCGCCGAGCCGTTGCGCGTGCCTGGCAACGAGGCCGGGCCGGACATGTGGCGCGCACTGGATCGGCTGGGCGGTGCGCCGGTGCTGGTCGTCCGCGGGGAGCGTTCCGACATCCTGGCGGCGCGGGTTGCGGAGCGGATGCTGTCGGTGCTTGATGGCGCGGTGCTGGCAACGGTGCCCGCCACCGGTCATGCCCCCACGCTGGAGGAGCCGATAGCGGCGGCGGCGATCGATCGATTGCTGGCGCGCGTGGCAAGTCCGACGGGCAGCGCAAAAGGCGGGGCGGATTGACGCCGCGCGATCCGGCACCTTAGGGCCGCGACATGGCGAATCCGGTCCACATTCTGCACCTGCATTCCAGCTTCGACCTTGGCGGGAAGGAAGCGCGCGCGGTACGATTGATGAACCTGTTCGGCGATGCGGCGCGCCACACCATCGTTTCGGGGGTGCCCGACAAATATGGCGCCCGCGACGCCATCGCCAAGGGTATCAGCTATGAAATCGCCCAGAACCCGCCACCGCTGACCGGCAAGCCGTCGGTTGCCCGTTATGAGGCAATTGCCCGCTATATGCGGCGTTTCGACCTGGTGCTGAGCTATAACTGGGGCGCGATCGACGGGGCGATGGCGCGGCGGGTGTTCTCAAAGGACATGCCGCCGTTGATCCACCACGAAGATGGCTTCAACAGCGATGAAGCCCTGGGGCTGAAGGTAGAGCGCAATGTCTATCGCCGCATCGCGCTGACTGCGGCCGAGGCGCTGGTCGTGCCGTCAGCGACGCTGGAAGGTATCGCCCGCAAATATTGGAAGACGCCCGCGGCGAAGTTGCATCGGATCGTCAACGGCATCCCGCTTGCCGCTTATCAGAACGCGCCGCAGCAGCGTTCGATACCGGGATTTCGCAAAAAGCCGGGGGAGGTGGTGATCGGATCGCTGGCTGGCCTGCGCGATGTGAAGGATCTGCCCAAGCTGGTGCGCGCTGTCGGCGGGATTTCCGCGCGCGTCCAATTGCTGATCGTCGGTGAAGGGCCGGAGCGCGCCGCAATCGAAGGCGCGGCGATGGCGATGGGCCTGCGTGATCGGCTGCATATGCCGGGATTCCTGCCTGATCCGCACCGATATATCGGATTGTTCGATATCTTTGCGCTGTCGTCGCGGAGTGAACAATTTCCGATCTCGGTGGTTGAGGCAATGGCCGCTGGCTTGCCCGTTGCGGCGCCTGCGGTCGGTGACCTGATGGACATGGTATCGAACGAGAATCGCCCCTTTATCGCCCCATATTCCGGGGAGGTCGACCTGCGGAATGCGATCGAGGCCTTGGTGATCGATCCCGATTTACGCCAGCGCATTGGCGCCGCCAATCGGCACAAGGCATTGGCGCTGTATGATGAATCGGCGATGATCGGCGCTTATGCGGCGCTATATGGAACCGCAATTGGCGAGCCAGAGCACTTTACTGCCAGTTTGAGTAAGTCTTAATGCTCGCGTGCCACATTTTTGCCGTTATATGACACACGGGAGTATGCGCCTGTTCCGTTGGAACGGGCTTGTTCTGGTGGGAAGGAATTTTACGTGTTCAAGGGCCTGAAGCCGATCATCTACAACGGCCGGGAGGTTTGGCCGCTGGTAGAAGGAGGCAAGGGTGTTGCCGCGACCAACCATGCGTCCGCCGGCGCTTGGGCAGCGGCAGGCGGTATTGGCACGGTATCCGCCGTCAATGCCGACAGCTATGACGCGGAAGGGCGCATCGTCCCCCAGATTTATCGCGCGCTGACGCGGCGCGAACGCCATGAAGAACTGATCCAGTACGCCATTGATGGCGCTGTCCAGCAGGTTCGCAAGGCCTGGGACGTCGCCGGGGGCAAGGGCGCGATCAACATCAACGTCCTGTGGGAAATGGGCGGGGCGCAGAGGGTGTTGCACGGCGTGCTCGAGCGCACGCGCGGCCTGGTCTCCGGTGTTACCTGCGGCGCGGGGATGCCGTACAAACTGTCGGAAATCGCTGCTTCCTACAATGTAAGCTATCTGCCGATCGTCAGTTCCGCTCGCGCGTTCCGCGCGCTGTGGAAGCGGGCTTATTCCAAGGCGCAGGAATGGCTTGCGGCCGTGGTCTATGAAGATCCGTGGCTCGCGGGTGGCCATAACGGCTTGTCGAACGCGGAAGATCCGCGCGTGCCGCAGGACCCCTATCCACGCGTCAAGGCGCTGCGCGACACGATGCGCGAGGGCGGTATTCCAGATACAGTCCCCATCGTGATGGCGGGCGGTGTCTGGTATCTGCGCGACTGGAACAACTGGATCGACAATCCGGAACTAGGCACCATCGCGTTTCAATTCGGCACGCGCCCGCTGCTGACCAAGGAAAGCCCGATTCCCAACGAGTGGAAAGAAAAGCTGACCACGTTGGAGGATGGCGACGTTCTGCTGCACCGTTTCTCGCCGACGGGTTTCTATTCCAGCGCGGTACTCAACCCCTTCCTGCGCAATCTGGAAGCACGATCGGAACGCCAGATTCCGTTTTCAACCCAGGAAGCGGGCGACCACACGTTCCAGCTCGACGTTGGCGTGAAGGGCAAGAATTTCTGGGTGACGCGCAACGATCTGCTGCGCGCGCGCCAATGGTTTGGCGACGGCTTTACCGCCGCGCTCAAGACGCCTGACAACACGCTGGTCTTCGTGACTGAGGCTGAAAAGGGCGTGATCCGCAAGGATCAGTCGGACTGCATGGGTTGCTTGAGCCAATGCGCCTTCTCGTCATGGATGGACAGCGAGACAAATTCGACCGGGCGACTGGCCGATCCGCGCAGCTTTTGCATTCAAAAAACGCTGCAGGACATCGCGCATGGCGGCGATGTCGACCAGAACCTGATGTTTGCCGGGCATGGCGCTTATAACTTCAAGCGCGATCCGTTTTATTCCAACGGGTTTGTGCCGACCGTGAAGCAGCTTGTCGATCGCATCCTGACGGGCGATTGAAGCTCGTCAGTTCTGTAAAATCATTCGCCAGATTGTTGTCGGGCCACCGGGTGGGGCTGGTGATTGTTCACGGCGTACCTGCCATCGCCCTGCTGATGGCGGCGCTGGTTTCGGCCAGGAAAGGCATGAGGTTGAACACGAACCAGGCCGCCGCGACTGCCGCTGCCGCAACGACGACCGAGAATTGCCCAATCATCGCGCGGTGGCGGTTATTGTCATAACTATGCTGGAGCGAGCGACGTTGCCGAGTGCGCCGTTCCGCTCCATTCCATTGCTGGAGTCCGTCCGTCGCCACGGCGGTGCGGCCTTGGGCCAGTGCGCGCGAGTCGATGACGTCTTGCGTGCGGATGCCAAAGAAGTGGCCCTTTGCCCACACGGTCCGGGCAATGATTACCTGTGTTGCCCGGCGGATTTCCAGATAAGTCCCCGGACGCGGCGTATTGACCGCCTGAAGCAACATGCCGTGCGCGGAAACATTGTGGATCGACACTTCGGCCCAATCATTTCCTGCCCGCATTCTCGCGGGAAGTAACACGGTATGGCGTGCCTCGCGATTTTTCATGCCCCGTTTCCTCGTCCTTCCGGCCCCATGCATATCGCCCCCACCGGATATGTCCGTGCTATCGATCGCAGGGTTAATAGCGGCCATCCGCCGAAGGTTAATGACGTGCGGAATCAGCGATTTGAGTAAGCATAGTCCACATGCGCCAAAGCGCGGAGGGCAGGCTAGATCCAGCCTTCCAGCACCTGGTCGGGCGGGCGATGCCCATCGGACCAGACCCGGATATTGGCGATCACGCGCTCACCCGTTGCTTCTCGCCCTTCAAACGTCGCGCTGCCCATATGCGGGGTCATCACGACATTGGGAAGCGCGAGAAGGCGCGGGTCGATCTCCGGCTCGAATTTCCAAACGTCCAGTCCGGCGCCCGCCAGCCTGCCCGATTCCAGCGCATCGACCAGCGCGTCTTCATCGACGATGCCGCCGCGCGATGCGTTGATGAGGTGGACGTGCGGCCGCATCAACCCGATCCGCCGCCGGTCGATCAGGTTCTCGCTGTCGGCATTGCGCGGGGTGTGGATAGTCAGAATATCGATCTGGCCGAGCATCTCGTCCAGGTCCGGATGCCAGGTCGCCGCCAGTTGACCTTCGAGAACAGAGGGCAGGCGATGGCGATTGTGATAATGGACCGACAAGCCAAAGGCGCGAGCGCGCATGGCCACGGCCTGGCCGATACGCCCCATGCCGACAATGCCAAGCGCCTTGCCGCCAATGCGGTGCCCCAACATTCCACCGGGGCTCCAGCCCTTCCACTGGCCTGAACGGACCAGCTTTTCGCCTTCTGCCAGCCGCCGCGGAACCGACAGGATAAGCGCCATCGTCATGTCGGCGGTATCCTCGGTCAGGACGCCCGGAGTGTTGGTGACGATGATGTTGCGCGCGCGGGCGGCTTTCAAATCGATATGGTTCACGCCCGCGCCGAAATTGGCGATGAGCTTCAGCCGGTCACCCGCGCGTTCGATCAGCCTTGCATCGATGGCGTCGGTCACTGTCGGCACCAGCACGTCGCAATCAGCGACTGCCGCTTCCAATTCGGCCCGCGTCAAGGCGACATCGGTGCGGTTCAGCGTGGTGTCGAACAGTTCTTCCATGCGCGCCATTACCGTATCGGGCAATTCGCGGGTGACGATCACCCTGGGGCGGGACATTTTCGGGGGCAGGCCTCGCTGATCGGACATGTGGGGACGATTGGCGCCTAAGACTGCCTGCGTCAACGGGGGTCGTCGTTCCACGCGGTCATTCCGGATGCTCGGCAACCGGCGTTATCAACGGTTGATGCACCAGCGGACTTCGCGTTAAGCGGACCTGAGAGAGTCACCAACGGGGGATGGCAATGCGAATGCGCGCCTGGCCGGTTTTCGCCCTGGCCTTTTTGATACTGTCTTTTTCTTCGGCCGCGCTCATTCACGCGCAAAAGCGCAGCTTGCCCTATTTTGCGTCGATCTCCGCAACCAAGGCGCGGATGCGCACCGGGCCGGGGCGTGAGTTCCCTGCGAGCTGGCTGTACCAGCGGGCCGAACTGCCGGTGAAAGTCATCGCCATCTATAAGGATTGGCGCAAGGTGGAGGATCCTGACGGCACGCAGGGCTGGATGCTGGCCAATCTGCTGAGCGACCGGCGCACGGCGATCGTCATGGGGAGCGAAGCGCAGATGCTGGCTGATCCCCGATTTGACGCGAAACTGTCGTGGCGGGTGGCACCGGGTGTCGTCGGTCGGATAAGCCGTTGCAATCATGGCTGGTGCTGGCTGGATGTGCGCGGCCGCTCGGGCTATGTCGAAGCGAACAGATTGTGGGGCGTCGCTCCCGATGAAGTGTTGCGTTGACGCCGCGATGCCGGATGGTTCCTTTCGCATCGCCGAAGACGACTTGACCGGACCAGAGATTGCCCGGCTCATCGGTATCCATCTTTCAGGGATGCACGCCAACAGTCCCGCCGAAAGTGTCCATGCTCTGGACCTTGAACGGCTTCGCGCCCCGGATGTCACGTTCTGGTCGGTCTGGGACGGCGACGTACTGCTTGGCTGTGGTGCCATGAAGCAGATCGCCCCTGGCCATGGCGAGATCAAGTCGATGCGTACCGACCCGGTTGCTGTGGGGCGCGGGGCGGGGACGGCGATGCTGCGCCATATCATCGCCGTCGCTCAGGCACGCGGTTACCAGCGGCTGAGCCTGGAAACCGGGTCGACGCCCGCGTTCGATGCGGCGCACCGCCTCTACAAACGGCATGGCTTCGATTATTGTGGACCGTTCGGCGCCTATGGTGAAGACCCGTTCAGCCGGTTCATGACGCGGGCGCTGTAGCGCGTCAGTCGATCAGTTCCAGCGCGACGGCGGTCGCTTCGCCGCCACCGATACACAGCGAAGCGACACCCCGTTTTTTGCCCGTCGCCTGCAACGCCGATATCAGCGTCGCCATGATGCGCGCGCCCGAAGCGCCGATCGGATGGCCAAGCGCGCACGCGCCGCCGTTGATGTTGACGATGCCGTGGTCGATCGCGAGATCGCGCATGGCGATCATGGCGACGATGGCAAACGCCTCGTTGATTTCAAACAGATCGACATCGCCGACCGACCAGCCCGCCTTGTCCAGCACCTTGTTGATCGCAAATACCGGCGCGGTGGTGAACAGCGCGGGGGCATGGGCGTGCCCGGCGGTGGCGACGATGCGCGCAACGGGATTCAGCCCCAGCTTTTCCGCGACTGAGGCACGCGACATGACGAGCGCAGCGGCTCCATCTGAAATCGACGACGCGTTGGCGGCGGTGATGGTGCCGTCGCTGGAGAAGGCTGGTTTCAGCGTCGGGATCTTGGCCGGATCGCCCTTGGCCGGCTGTTCGTCCAACGCGACGGTAACGGTGCCCTTGCGACCAGCGATTTCAACGGCGACGATCTCACGATCGAACGCACCGGATTTTTGCGCCGACTGCGCGCGTTCCAGCGATGTTATCGCAAACGCATCCTGCTGCGCGCGAGTGAACTGATAGTCGGCGGCGGTATCCTCGGCAAAATTGCCCATCAGCTTGCCGGGTTCATAAGCATCCTCAAGGCCGTCGAGATACATGTGATCCTTCAGCACGTCATGGCCGATACGAGCACCCGCGCGGTGACGCATCGACAGATAAGGCGCGTTGGTCATGCTCTCCATGCCGCCCGCAACCAACAGGTCGACCGATCCTGCTGCCAGCGCATCGGCTGCAAGAATGGCGGCCTGCATTCCAGAACCGCACATCTTGTTGACGGTCGTCGCCTCGACATGCTGGGGCAGGCCAGCTTTCAGCGCTGCCTGCCGGGCCGGGGCCTGGCCCAAGCCGGCCGGAAGCACGCAACCCATATAGATGCGTTCGACCACGTCGCCCTGTACCCCGGCGCGCTCCACCGCCGCGCCGACGGCCGCCGCGCCAAGGTCCGTTGCGGTTGCGCCTGCCAGGGCGCCCTGGAAACTGCCCATCGGCGTGCGCGCGGCGGACAGGATGACGACGGGATCTGCGGACATTGCGGTGTTCCTCTGCTGTTGGTCGCCGATTTAGGAAAGCCCGGCGACAAACACAAATCCGCGCGCCAATTCGCCATTCTCCCGGTTGACCCGCGCGCCGCTGCTGGGCACGCCAAAAGCGCAGGTCATTCCGGGGTAATCGTTATCAGCGCCGACCATATCTTGAACGACGGGATCATCTGGGGATCGGGATTGGGGGCGCTTGGCCTGATCCTGCGCAGCTTCATCGCGGCATTGGTGATCCGTTGGCCGGAAGGACGATCGGTGATGACCGGCCGTTCGAGCTGCGATTCGTGCGGGCGGAGATTGGCGCCGTTGGAGTTGGTGCCGGTGGTCAGCATCATATGGTTGCGCGGGCGATGCCGTGGTTGTGGAGCAAGGATAGATCGCACGCACCTGGCAATCGAGTTGATGGCTGGTGCCGCGGGCTGCGTTGCCGGATTATTGCTCCCCGGTGAAACGGGCGCGGTGAGCGCGGTGTTCGGCTGGCTGTTGATCACCTTGGCAGCGATAGATGCACGAGCGTTCTGGTTGCCTGACCGGTTGACGCTGATCGTCGCAATCGTCGGAATCGGGGTCGGTGCAGCCGGGATTGGTCCACCGCTCGATGATCGTGCGATCGGCGGCGTGCTAGGCCTGGCTGGACTGTGGGCGATCAACGCGGTCTATCGCGCCGTCCGGGGCCGCGATGGCTTGGGCGGGGGTGACGGCAAGCTGTTGGGGGCGATTGGCCTGTGGGTCGGGTGGCGGATGCAGCCGACGGTTCTGCTGATCGCCAGCCTGGTGGGATTGGGCGTGGTATTGTTCTGGCAGCTTGCGGGTCGCAAGGTGCAGGGCGATGATCGGCTGCCTTTCGGGACGCTGTTGGCGGTCGCCGCTTATCCCGCCTGGCTGGCCATGCTATGGGCTGCGTAATGACCAAGACCGCCATGCTGATTGCGCTTGTCGCGTTCATCGTTACTCCTGTCGCGGGCGGGCAGGTTGCTGCGCGCAAGAATGACGCGGCCAAGCTGTCGCCCGGCCCGGAAGCGCCGCTGGCGCCATCGGTTGACGGTTTGCCAATTGGCGCGATCCCGAAACAGACGCTGCCCACCGGATCTTGCGCCGCCTATCTGTGGACCAAGGGGGCTGGCCATGCGCTGGTGGCGATGGTCGGTGCGACCCCCGCCTTCATCCGCTACGCGCCGGGCGGGGCCATCACCGATCTGCCCCGCGCCGCCCTGATCGACGAAGGCAAGCTGGGCGTGCCGGCCAGCAGCAGCTATGCGGCCGGCGAACTGACGGTCAAGGCGGACCTGACGATCGTCGAACGCCCTGACATCCAGGGCGGTGCTGCAATTCCCGAAGGAACATTGAGCATCGGGAAAGTGGGCGGCGATGTCGTCGTCGTGCCCGTGGCAGGATTGATCGGCTGCGGCTGAAGGATCAGGGCGTCGCTTCAGGATCGATATGCAGCCATGCGGCGTGACGGGGCGCCTGCTTGGTCTTGCTCCATTCATCGAGCATCCGCGGCGCCAGCGCCTTTAATTCGGCATTTTGTTCCGGCGTGCCGATATTGCAGGCCAGTTCCAGCCGATGACCATTGGGATCGAAGAAATAGATCGAGCGGAAAATGCCGTGATAGGTCGGCCCCAGCACCTCTATCCCCTGCGCCTCGATATGGGCTTTGGCGGCGTGCAGCGCTTCGATGGTCGGCAGTTCGAATGCCAGATGCTGCACCCACGCAGGCGTATTGGGATCGGAGCCCATTTCCGGCTGGTTGGGCAACTCAAAGAACGCCAGCACATTGCCGCCGCCCGCGTCGAGGAAAACGTGCATATATGGGTCATATGCGCCAGTCGAGGGGACGTTATCCTCTGAAAAGGCGGTGACATAATCCATGCCGAGCACGCGTGCGTACCAATCCACCGTCTCCCTGGCGTCGCGGCAGCGATAGGCGACGTGATGGATGCGGCTGAGGGTGAAGGGGGGCTTGGTGCTCATACCTGGGCCGTTGCCGGGATGACACCGCGGCGCATCTGGTCAAGCTCGATCGATTCGAACAGCGCCTTGAAGTTGCCCTCGCCAAAGCCGTCATTCCCCTTGCGCTGAATGATCTCGAAGAAAATCGGGCCGACCATGTTTTCGGTAAAAATCTGCAGCAACAGCCCCCCGCCGGTTTCGGGTGCGCCGTCGATAAGGATGCGGCGCTTGCGCATCTCCTCGATGCTGTGGCCATGGCCGGGCAGGCGTTTGTCGATCAGGTCGAAATAGGTTTCCGGCGTATCCTGAAAGCGGATGCCATTGGCGCGCAGCCGATCGACGGTGGCGAAGATGTCATCGGTTGCCAGCGCCAGGTGCTGGATGCCTTCACCGCGATAATCCTTGATGAATTCCTCGATCTGCGAATGCTCGTCCTGGCTTTCGTTCAGCGGAATGCGGATCTTGTTGTCGGGGGCGGTCATCGCCTTGCTGAACAGGCCGGTCGCCTGCCCCTCGATATCGAAATAGCGAATCTGGCGAAAGTTGAAGATGCGCTCGTAATAGCCTGCCCAATAATCCATCCGGCCGCGTTGCAGATTGTGGGTCAGGTGATCGAGGGTGTGGAGGCCAACCGAATTGTCATCGGCGCCCGCGCCTTCGACCGGTTCGAAATCGATGTCATAGATTGTCGCCGCACCGCGCCTGTCGACCAGATACAGGTTCGCCCCTCCAATCCCCTCGATCGCGGGGATGTTGAGTTCGGCTGGACCAACCTTGCCTTCCACCGGCGTCGCACCGCGCTCCACTGCCAGCTTCAACGCCTGTGCCGCATCCTTCACGCGGAAGGCCATGGCGTTGGCGGATGGCCCATGCTGGTCACGAAAATCGGCAACCTGGCCTTGCGGTTCCATGTTGAGGATGAAGTTGATGTCTCCCTGCGCATAGCGGCGGACGTTCTTGGACCGATGCGTGCCGACATGGGTGAACCCCATCGCCACCAGCAGAGCCGCGAGCGCCTGCGGGTTTGGCCCGGTAAATTCGACGAATTCGAACCCGTTCAGACCCATCGGATTTTCAAGCTGTTCGGTCATCACGCGCTCCGCTGGTTCATCGGCATATAGTAACAATTGAAACTATATACGCGCCTCCAGTGGCTGCGTCCAGCGACATAAAATGGGCGAATGCGGCGAAAGGCTCGCCATGTCGGCGCCAATTGGCTATCGAACGCGCGTGACCAGGTTTGACTCGACGGACCGAACTTTTGCCATCTGCCTGGCGGCGCTTGCCGGTTATGTGGATGCCATGGGCTATCTGGCGACCGGTGGTTTCTTTGTATCGTTCATGTCGGGCAACACGACCCGACTCGGCGTCGGCCTGGGCGCTGAGTGGAGCGATGCCGGAATTGCGGCCCGGCTCATCATCATGTTCGTGGGTGGTGTCGCCATCGGCTCGTTGATCGGCGGGTGGGCTGCATCCTGGCGAAGGCCAGCGGTTCTGGGCATGATCGCGCTGCTGATTACCGGCGCGCTGCTGGCCGCCCAAAGCCCAACGCCGGGGCTGGCAGTCGCGTTGATGGCAACCGCGATGGGAATGGAAAACGTCATCCTCGCCGATGGCGAAGTCCGCGTCGGCATTACCTATATGACTGGCACCCTGGTCAAGATTGGCCAGGGGATTGCCGCTGCCATCGCAGGCGGCCCGGCCTGGGGCTGGGTGCCGCATTTGACGCTGTGGTCCGGGCTGATGTCCGGCGCCTGGATTGGGCGGTCATGTTCTTCAAATATGGGCTGGCGGGATTGTGGGTGGCGGTTGTCGCGGCCCTGCTGCTGGCGTTCATCAGCTTGTTCCAGCGCGACCAACCGGCGTGACCGGGCTGAAACTTGCTCAATTCCTGCCTTATCGCTTGTCGGTTGCCTCGAACCGCGCGTCCGCGGCGGTGGCGACGGCCTATCAGGCGCTTTTCGGCCTGAAGATCCCCGAATGGCGCCTGATCGCGGTGATCGCGGAAGGCGAGGCGATGACCCAACAGGCATTGGGGATCAAGACGCAGATGGACAAGGTGACGGTAAGCCGCGCCGCCATCGCGCTTGCCGAGCGCGGCTTGCTCGAACGACGCCCGAACCCTGAAGACCAGCGATCGCACCTCCTGTCGCTGAGTGCGGCCGGGCAAGCGCTTTACCACAGTGTCGCACCCAAGGCGCTGGAACTGGAGGCGCAGATATTCGCAGGCTTTACCGAGCAGGAAATAGGCCGATTCATCGATATGCTCGACCGGATTGAGACGGCCACCGCAACACTCGACCTTGAACGGGGTTGCTGAACAGGCGCGGCTTGGCCTAAGCGCGCTGTTACTCCCCGGGGCATATCCGTCGTTTTGACTGGAGGTATCATGACCCTTGCCGTTGACCGTGCCGGCCTTTCTGTTGCCAGTGAGCTTGCCGACTTCCTCGAATCGCGCGTCTTGCCTGTATTGGGCATCGATGCCGGTGCGTATTGGCCGACCGTCGCCGATATTTTTGCCCGCTTCGCGCCCGAAAACGTGGCGCTTCTGGCGAGGCGGAACGCGCTGCAGGCGAAAATCGATGCTCGTTACCAGGCGAGTCAGCCGGTCGACGAGGCGTTCCTGCGCGAAATCGGCTATCTGGTTCCGGAACCCGGCGCGTTTGCGGTTACGACCGATCATGTCGATGCCGAGATTGCAACGATGGCGGGGCCGCAGCTTGTCGTGCCGATCCTCAACGCCCGCTTCCTGCTGAACGCGGCCAACGCTCGCTGGGGCAGCCTGTACGACGCCTTGTACGGCACCGATGCGCTGCCCGGTACGGCGAAACCGGGCGGTTACGATCGGGCGCGCGGCGCTCAGGTTATTGCGCGGGCGCGCGCTTTTCTTGACGAGGCCGTGCCGCTGGCAAACGGAAGCTGGGCGGATTTTTCCGGCGGCGATCCGGTACTCGGCAATCCCGCACAGTTTGCGGGGCGGGCAGGGGAGTCGATGCTGTTCCGCCATCATGGCCTTCACATCGAGGTTGTGGTGGACCGCAATCATCCCATCGGCCGCGATGATCCCGCTGGCATCGCCGACGTGGTCCTCGAATCGGCGCTGACGACGATCTGTGACCTGGAGGATTCGGTCGCCGCGGTCGATGCTGCGGACAAGGTCGCCGCCTATGCCAATTGGCTGGGGCTGATGACCGGCGAACTGGAAGACAGTTTTGAGAAGGGTGGCCGGATGATGACCCGGCGCCTCAATCCCGATCGGGTCTATACGGCGACGGACGGCACTTCGCTGACTTTGGCGGGTCGGTCATTACTGTTCGTGCGCAACGTCGGTCACCTGATGACCACACCCGCGCTTCACCTGGCCAACGGAGCGGAAGCGCCTGAAGGCATATTGGACGCCATCGTCACCTCGACCATCGCGTTGTACGACCTGAAGGGGCTGGGCAAGTTCCGCAACAGCCGCGCCGGATCGGTCTATATCGTCAAGCCGAAGATGCACGGGCCTGAAGAAGCAGGCTTTACCGATCGGTTGTTCAATGCGGTCGAGGACCTGCTTGGCCTGGCGCGCCACACGATCAAGGTCGGCGTGATGGACGAAGAACGCCGGACATCGGCCAATCTGGCGGCGTGTATCGAGGCGGTTAAGGGGCGCATCGCCTTCATCAATACCGGTTTCCTCGATCGCACGGGCGATGAAATCCACACCGCGATGTTCGGCGGGCCGATGATCCCCAAGGCAGAGATGAAATCGAGCGCGTGGATCAAGGCTTATGAGGACCGCAATGTCCGCATCGGCCTCAAGCACGGGCTGTCGGGGCGCGCGCAGATTGGCAAGGGAATGTGGGCCGCGCCGGATCGCATGGCGGATATGCTGGACCAGAAGATCGGCCATCCGTTGAGCGGCGCCAACACCGCCTGGGTGCCGTCCCCGACAGCGGCCACGCTGCACGCCCTGCATTATCACAAGGTCGATGTGTTCGCTCGCCAACGCGAAATCGCTGGAGAAGAGGTGCCGGGATTGGGCGGCTTGCTGACGGTGCCGTTTGCTGGTGGTCGCAACTGGACGGCGGATGAAGTTGCGCGCGAACTGGACAATAACGCGCAAGGCATCCTTGGTTATGTCGTGCGCTGGATCGATCAGGGCATCGGCTGTTCCAAGGTTCCCGACATCAACGACATCGGCTTGATGGAAGACCGCGCGACCTTGCGGATTTCGTCGCAACACATCGCCAACTGGCTGCTTCACGGTGTCGCCACCAAGGCTGATGTCGACGCGGCATTCGACCGGATGGCGGCGAAGGTCGATGGCCAGAACGCCAGCGACCCGCTCTACAAGCCCATGGTCGGCCACCCGGACAGCATCGCGTGGCAGGCCGCTCGCGCGCTGGTGTTCGAGGGCGTCGAACAGCCCAGCGGCTATACCGAGCCCTTGCTCCACGCTTACCGCCTCAAGGAAAAGGCGGAGAGCTGACTGCCGTTCCGCCACCATGCCTGATATTTGCGTTGCAAAGCGAAATTGAATATCAGGTATGGTGGAGAGGATGGCCAGAATATGGAACATGTCGACGTCATCATTGTCGGTGCTGGACTTTCGGGCATCGGTGCAGGTTATCATCTAAGGACGAAATGCCCCGATCGCAGCTATGCGATCCTGGAGGGGCGTGACGCGATCGGCGGCACCTGGGATCTGTTTCGCTACCCCGGCATCCGGTCCGATTCGGACATGCACACACTGGGTTATTCCTTTGAGCCATGGACCAAGGCGAAGGCGATTGCCGACGGCCCGTCGATCAAGGAATATGTCAATGACGTCGCCGGGAAATATGGCATCGACCGACGAATTCGCTTTGGCCATCACGTCAAATCGGCGGACTGGTCGACGCCCGATGCCTGCTGGACGGTAACCGCCATCAAGGACGGGCAGGAAGTGCAGATCAAGTGCAACTTCCTCTTCATGTGCTCGGGCTATTACAATTACACCAAGGGCTACACCCCGGATTTCGAAGGTGCGGCATCGTTCAAGGGGGCGATGATTCACCCGCAATTCTGGCCAGAGGGGTTCGATTATTCGGGCAAGAACGTGGTTGTGATCGGCAGTGGGGCGACCGCGGTGACATTGGTGCCGTCGATGGCGGAAAAGGCCGCGCACGTCACGATGTTGCAGCGATCGCCAACCTATTATGTCTCGCGGCCAGCGGTTGATCGGTTGGCCAATCGCCTGCGAGCGATACTGCCGCCCAGGATCGCTTATGGCATCACGCGGTGGAAGAACGTGGTGATGCAGCAGATTTTCTTCCGGCTGGCTCGTCGCCGACCGGAAAAGGTGAAGGAACGCCTGATCGGGATGGTCGGCGATATGCTCAAGCCCGGTTATGACGTGGCCACGCATTTCACGCCCCGTTACAACCCCTGGGACCAGCGGCTTTGCCTGGTGCCTGACGCCGATCTGTTTGAAGCGATCAACAAGGGCAGTGCCTCGATTGTTACCGATCAGGTTGCCCGGATCGATGAAACGGGCATCGAGCTTAAATCGGGTACGCATCTTGACGCGGACGTGATCGTCACGGCAACGGGGCTGGATCTGCAATTGATGAGTGGCGTGCAATATACGCTGGATGGTCGCGCCGTCGATCTGGCGAAATGCTTCAGCTACAAGGGCATGATGTATAGCGACATGCCGAATTTCGCTTTCTCGTTCGGTTATACCAACGCTTCGTGGACGTTGAAGGCGGATCTGACCTGCGCTTATGTCTGTCGGCTGCTCAACGCGATGACGAAGCGACAGATGCGCCAGGTGACCCCGCGCATCGATGGCGACCTTAACCCTGAACCTTTTCTGGATTTCACTTCGGGCTATGTGCGACGCGCGATCGACAAATTTCCGCGCCAGGGTCATCGCCAACCGTGGAAACTCAACCAGAATTATACGGTCGACCTGATGAACTTGCGCTTCGGCTCAATCGATGAGTGCATGGAGTTTTCGAACCCGTCAGCGGGTGCTGCCGCGCCCATTGGGCAGCGTGTTGCCCAACCGGCATGAGGTAGTTTGCCTTCGGAGGTAAAATGCCTAGGGTCGGCGGATGGCCGATGCCGACCTGTACGCCAGTAACCTGGCTTCCCGCGCGCAAGAGATGCTGGCGCGTCTTGTTGCGTTCGACACGACGTCCCGAAACTCCAATCTGGCGTTGATCGAATTTGTCGAAGGCTGGTTGAGCGCGCTGGGCGTCGATTCGCACCGGGTGGCCAATCAAGACGGCAGCAAGACCAACCTGTACGCAACCGTCGGCCCAATGGTTGTCGGCGGGGTCGTTCTGTCAGGCCACACCGATGTGGTGCCTGTCGACGGGCAACCCTGGTCAAGCGCGCCTTTCGCCCTGACCGAACGCAACGACAGGCTCTATGGCCGCGGCACTTGCGACATGAAGGGCTTCCTTGCGCTGGCATTGGCGGCGGCGCCGGATTTCGCGGCGGCCGGTCTGAAGCGTCCGATTCACTTTGCGCTCAGCTATGACGAAGAAGTCGGCTGCCTGGGCGCCCCGTCAATGATCCGCGAACTGGCCCGTGAATTGCCGCGCCCGATGGCGGTTGTCGTCGGCGAGCCGACCGATATGCAGGTGGTGAGCGGCCACAAGGGCATTTCCAGTTGGCGAGTGGTGGTCACCGGGCACGAGGCGCATTCAAGCCTGACGCATCTTGGCATCTCCGCGGTGTCGGTCGCGGTTGAATTGATGCACAAACTGACCGTGCTGGCGCATCAACTGGAACAGCAGGCCGTTCCCGAATCAGGATTCGTGCCACCGCATGCGACTCTTACCATTGGTCAGGTGAACGGCGGGACGGCGGTAAACATTCTGGCGCGCGAGTGCAGCTTTGTTTTCGACCTGCGCACTTTGCCGGGGGACAGCCCGGACGAAATCATCGCGCCATTTCTTGCTGCGGTACATCAGGCCGATCGGCAGATGCGGACTCGTTTCGCGGACGCTGGGGCCAGCGTGACGCGTCGGTCCCAGACCCCGGCTCTCGCGGCGTGGCCCAACAGCCCGGCCGCCTCACTCGCGCGGAGGCTGGCTGGCGATAACGGCCCGGATAGAGTCGTTCCCTATGCGGCCGAAGGTGGCCAATTCCAGGAAGCGGGTTTCGACACCGTCATCTGCGGCCCAGGCTCAATCGAGCAGGCGCATCAGCCGGATGAATATGTCGAGAAATCGCAAATTCTGCGCGGCGCCGCGTTCATGCGACGGCTGATCGAGGCGAGCCAAGACTAATCTCGAGCCCGAAAATACCCGATCAAAGCCCGCCGAACAGTCCGATTCGGATGGTTAACAGGCTACTCGATCATGTATCATAATGGTACATGATCCATGCCTAGCAAAGTGCAGTAACCAGCCTGGCGCAAAAATCGATTGCTGAAAAATCAGCAACTTACCCCCTGCGCCAGGCCGATTCCTGGAATTACCAGGGGCGAACTTCTTCGTTGTACACGAACGCCAAAATGAGCTCGATCATCGTTTTTCTCCCATGCGCACCAGCATAGCCGGCACAAGCTCTGGTTAATAACGTTTTAACGATAAATCAATTGTTGGAATCCCGTAGCTTATGCCTTTTGGGGAAGCGGGTCCGGTTTGGCCTTAACGCTTCCTTCAAGACTGCGCGTTTATGCCGAACATGATGGCGCGATCTGGTCATTCTAGCGTCGGCTCGGCCGGCTTCGGAAAGCTGCGGCGGGGGGAACTCGCCAGCGCTGCAATCGTCGCGCAGGGGGCTGCAACGCGCGCCGGGCTGGCTGATGCTGCGAATCAGGACAACACCGCGATGAGTGTCGGTCTGAAAATTTTTGGTGATGCGACTGATGGGTTGGACGATGTGGAGATCGCTCGCATCAGGCCATGGCGATTTCTGTGCATGGCCGAGATCGCAAATTTCGCGCCGTTGCGCCGGTATGTCGGGGCGCCGCGTGCGGATCAGCTCGTGTTCGATGTGGCTGACCGACTGTCGCTCTGTCTGCCGATGGTGCGGATCGGTGTTGTCAGCCGTCGGACTTTGGAACTGGCGTTCGAGGGCGACTGTCTGGAGGACGCCGATCAGCAATTGTCACTTGTCCGTGCCGCGATGGAAGAGCCGCTGAACCTGGATGGCGAAGCGCATCGTATCGAGCTTTGCCTGGGCGTTGCCGCAGCGCCCATCGCCCAAGCCGACGATGTTCGGATGGCGGAGGAGGCTGAGCAGGCTTTGTTGCAAGCGCGCGCCGACGATGGCGTGGCGATCCGTGATCTGGCTTCCGATGCGCCTGCAATCGACCGGCTGACGCTGACCCGTGAACTGAAGCATGCCATCGAGCATGGCGAGATGTTTCTACAATATCAGCCCAAGGTTCACCTGCGGCGGCAAGAAATTGTCAGCGTTGAGGCGCTTGTCCGCTGGCAGCATCCCCAACGGGGGCTGATATTGCCGGGCGATTTCATTCCGATCGCGGAAGATAGCCGCCTGATCGACCCGCTGACGCTTTGGACGATCGAGCGCGCAATTGCCGACCAGCGCATCCTGGCGGAACAGGGTTGGGATTTGACGGTGTTCGTCAATATTTCCGGCCAACTGCTCGGTGACCCGGCCTTTGTCGCACGTGCCTGCCAGATGGTGCGCGCCAGCGATGCCAAGATCGGTTTTGAGATTACCGAGACATCGGTGATCCGCGACCCGCAGACCGCGATCAATCATCTGCAGGTGTTTGCGGAGATGGAAATCCCGATCGCGATCGATGACTATGGCGCGGGGTTGTCATCCCTGGCTTACCTGAAGCAATTGCCCGCCAGCGAACTCAAGATCGACAAGATGTTCGTCATTCAGTTGACGAGCAGCAATCGCGATCCGTTGATCGTTCGGTCGACAATCGATCTGGCCCATGCGCTTGATATGGAAGTGACGGCGGAAGGTGTCGAAACCCAGGCTGCACTCGCGCTTCTCAGCGTCATGGGATGCGACATGGTGCAGGGCTTCCTCATCAGCCGCCCGATTTGCCTGGATGCGCTGATCCAGTTTCTGGCGGACGAGCGGCATATCGCCGCAACGGCAAATCCACGACTATCGTTCAATCGTTCCGAGACCGTTTGGAAACGCGCCTGAACTGGCTGGGGCGTTAGGGACGCGTTAATTGCGGTAGGGCATTATCAGCGCGTGCATCAAGTTTTTGCCTCGCGCGTGGCGCCGTTGCGCCTTCTTCTGACAGTGCTCGTCGCGCTTGTTGCTGCAACGACTCCGTCGTTGGCGAAGTCGACCGTCCTTGCTGTCGATGCAACTCCAACATCTGAAAAATCGATCGACAGTGCAATTTTGGCTGCGAAAGACGCTATGTTGGTCGACCCCCGACAAACTGTGCGCATAGCGGCGAACATCGAACGTCGCGTTTCTGCGTTACCCCAGACCTCAATTACTCAAACACAACTAGCGTCAGCACAGTGGCTACAGGGTGAAGCACTGCTGCGCCTCAATCAACCCGATAGGGCGCAGGAATCTATTACCCGCGCCTTTCTGATTGTGAACCGCCAAACCGGTTCGACGCGTCTCAAAGGTGATTTGCTGCTAACCAGAGGTGGCATCCGCGGTGCGACCGGAGACGTGGCAGGCGCGCTGCGAGACTATCAATCGGCGCACAATATTTTCCGCGACGTCGGCGAATTGCGTCGCCAGGCGATAACCCTCATCACCATTGCCTGGTTGTATCAGGAGGCAAAAAACTACGACACTGCGCTAAAATATTATTCCCAGGCGTTCGATTTGTATCGAGCAGACCCAAAACTTCTGTTGTCGATCTATAATAATCGGGGCTCTGCATTGCAGGCGCTGGAGAGATACCCAGAGGCGCAACAGCAATTTCGAGCTGGTCTGACGCTTGCCCGAAAGTTCAAAAGTCCCGTGGTTGAAGCGCAGATTTTGCGCAACATCGTCCGTGATGCGTTGGCATCGAACAACCTGCCAGACGCCGAGGCCGCAAACAAGGAGTCGATGCAACTGGCGGGCAAGCTGGGCGGAGCTTCGCTGGCTCAGGCCCAATCTATCGCGGCGCAGGTTGCTTATCAAAAGGGTGACACCGCGCACGCGGCAGATCTGATCGCTCGTGCCTTTGCGGGTATGGATGTCAACAAGACCACCTTGGCTTTTCGGGACGCGCACCAGACAGCCTATCTGATCTACAACAAACTCGGCCAATCTGGGTTGGCGCTGGACCATTTGAACGCTCTCAAGCGACTTGACGACGAAACGGCAAAACTCGTCGCGTCGGCCAATACTGCGTTGCTGGCGGCGCAGTTCGACTATGCCAATCAAGAATTGAAAATTTCCAAGCTTCGGCAGCGCGCGTTGCAGCGCAACATCGAGTTCGAACGGTCGCGCGGGGAGTTCCAGCGTACCATCTTCACCGCAGTCGGCATTGCGACCCTGATCGGTGTGGCGATGCTGACTTTTGGCCTCATCACCATCCGGCGGAGCCGTAACGAAGTTCGCGCCGCCAATATCGATCTGGCCGACACCAACCTGGCGCTGGAAAAGGCGTTGGCGGCCAAGACTGAATTCCTGGCGACGACCAGCCATGAAATCCGCACGCCGTTGAATGGCATTCTGGGCATGACGCAGGTGATGCTGGCGGACGACAAGCTGGCGCCGGATACGCGCGACCGGGTGTCGGTGGTTCATGGCGCGGGCATAACCATGCGGGCGTTGGTCGATGACATTCTGGACGTCGCCAAAATGGAATCGGGCAACATGACGGTGGAGAATGTGCCGTTCGACCTGCGTTCGACCATGACCGACGTATCGAAACTCTGGCAGGAACAGGCGTCCGCCAAGGGTATCGCGTTCGAGCTGTTGCTGGACGACTGCCCCCACATGGTGCGCGGCGACGCTGCCCGGCTGCGTCAGATCATCTTCAACCTGCTGTCGAATGCGCTCAAGTTCACGTCGCACGGGGCGGTTCGCCTGGCCGCGTCGACCTCGGGTGATCGCTTGAAGATATCCGTGAGTGATACCGGCATCGGCGTTCCGGCCGACAAGCTGCAGTTGATATTCGAATCGTTCCGGCAGGTCGATGCAGGGACGACGCGTCGTTTTGGCGGCACTGGCCTGGGGCTGACGATTTGCCGCAATCTGGCCAGGGCGATGGGCGGTGACGTGACGGTCGAAAGTCAGCCTGGCATCGGCACGACCTTTACCATCGACCTGCCCCATGATGCCGTGGCGGCAGAGGAGTTGGCGGCGGCAGGCAGCGGCGACGGGCGCGCGCTTTTGATCGTCGACCGCAATCCCATTTCGCGCAGCATGCTCAAGGCGTTGTTTGAGCCACACGCCGGAAGCGTTGTCGTGGCCGGTTCCATCGGCGACGCGATTACCGCCATCGGCAGCGGAAAAATCGCGCGGGCCGTGATCGACGATGGCGCGATCAAGCAGGAAGCAGACCTGCATGGTGCGCTTGCGTCCCTTCATGCTGCGGTGATGGCGACGGATGTCGATCTGGTCGTGCTATGGGCGGCGCCTGGAGATACCGAGCGAACACTGTTAGCCGCCGCGGGTATCGATAGTGTCGTTTCAAAGCCGATTGCAGGTGCAGCGTTGATCGAAATGCTATACGCAAGCGAGGGGGCTGACAGAAGCGACAGCGCCGCGCCGGCCAAATTGCCGTTTGCGGCCTGATGCGATGGGCATGACGATGGCTGACAACAGGTTTGCACCCCTTTGCCGCAAAGGCACTCTGCGATGAACGTCTTGTTCGTCGAAGATGACTCGATGAACCGGCGTGTCGTCAAGGACATGCTTGATGTGGCTGGCGCGAGCATGGTCGGCGCCGAGGATGCGGAATCGGGCCTGAAACTCATCGACCAGTTCGATTTTGACATTATCCTCATGGATCTGCGGATGCCTGGCATGGATGGCCTGACCGCAATACGGCACATACGCGCACGCGAAGACGCCAAGGCAGCCCTGCCAGTGATTGTCGTGACGGCCGATGCAGGCATCGACCTGCGCGACCGTTGTTTCAAGGAAGGCGCGGACGAGGTTTTGTTCAAACCGGTGGCAATGGACGCGCTTTTCGACGCGATTGGCCGGTTGATGGCGCGTGGCGCGCATGGCGATGGCATGATCGGCTGAGTTGGCTTTTGCCCTGATAATGGGTCGAATCTTGCCGAATGAGTCGCCCGCCGATGTTTTAATCCAAAAGTTTTTATTCTCCGCACGGAATAAAGTGTAACCAGAACGGGTCCTAAACCACAATTCGAACTGGGCGAGACACCGGAATGATGCCTGCGGTGGCCTTGTCCTGTTCGTCTCGATGGCATCGATGTGATGAGAAGGAGGGACTGGTGTCTGAACCGGTAATGGACCGGCTGCTGATGTCACTTGATGTCGCGGTTGACGCACTGGCGATTTGCGAGGTCAATCGCGGCCTGAAACTTGTCGCCAATGGCGGAGAGTTTATCGAAGTCCACTATATTCTCAGCGGCACGATGTATCTGGACGTTCCAGGCAGCGCGCCCATCATGTGTGGGCCGGGCAGCGTCGTGCTGGTGCCCCCGCGGATGCCACAAAAGATCGGTGCGTCGAGTGGCGGCGGCGTCAGCCTGATGGCGTTGGACCAGTGTCGCACGCTGCCAAACGGCTTGCTGCATTTTGACGGCGCGGGCGGCGAGGAAGGCGACCTGCGTTTTGTCTGCGGTATCATCAGGGCGACGATTTCCGGCTCCTTCGGGTTGCTTGACGCCATTCGCCAACCGATTGTCGAGGACCTTTCCGACAATGACGGCGTGTGCGGAATCTTTCGGCTGATGGCGGTCGAACGCGACGCGCCGGGCATGGCGTCTCGGGCCATGATGGGCGCATTGATGAAGGCGTGCCTGCTTGTCGTGCTGCGCCGCCATTTCCAGCGGGGCGAGCATGAAACCAGCTTGTTGTCGGCGCTGCGCGATCCGCGCTTGGGTAGGGCCGTCACGGTGGTGCTTGAACAGCCGTCCGCCCGCCACAGCGTTGCAACGCTTGCGTCGGCGGCGGGGATGAGCCGTTCCGCATTCGCGCGCGAATTTTCCAGGGCGCTGACCATGAGCCCGATGGAATTTGTCGCTAAAACGCGACTTCACCATGCTGCAGAATTGCTGCGATCGACCAACATGCCGGTCAAGGTGGTTGCGGCAACGATCGGCTTTTCCAGCCGCAGCCATTTCAGTCGCGCCTTCCGCGACGGTTATGGTGCCGACCCGACGGCTTACCGGCGCTCGGTGTCGGAAATCACTGCGCATTGACGTTCGGCTGCGGCGTACCGCTTCCGGGTTCCTGAGGCTCCACCGGGGCCGCGTGATCGGTGTTCATCCCAATATGCCCGGCAAATCCAGCCCCTTGTCGCGGGCGCAGTCGAGCGCGACGTCATAGCCTGCATCGGCGTGACGCATCACCCCGGTTGCGGGGTCGTTCCACAGCACCCGTTCCAGCCGTCTCGCGGCTTCGGCAGTGCCATCGGCGACGATCACCATGCCGCTATGCTGCGAATAACCCATGCCGACGCCGCCACCGTGGTGCAACGAGACCCAGGTCGCGCCGCTGGCGGTGTTGAGCAGGGCGTTGAGCAATGGCCAGTCGCTGACGGCATCGCTACCGTCGCGCATCGCTTCGGTCTCGCGGTTGGGGGAAGCGACCGAACCGGAATCCAGATGGTCACGGCCAATGACCACTGGTGCTTTCAATTCGCCGCTCGCCACCATTTCGTTGAAGGCCAGGCCCAGCCGATGGCGGTCGCCCAATCCGACCCAGCAAATCCGCGCGGGCAGGCCCTGAAACTGGATTTTGTCACGCGCCATGCCGAGCCAGTTGTGGAGGTGCGCGTCGTCGGGCAGCAATTCCTTCACCTTGGCGTCGGTCCTGTAGATGTCTTCCGGGTCGCCTGAAAGCGCGACCCAGCGGAATGGCCCGATGCCCCGGCAGAATAGCGGGCGGATATAGGCGGGGACGAAACCGGGGAAATCGAAGGCATTGTCGACTCCTTCGTCCTTGGCCATCTGGCGGATATTGTTGCCATAATCGGTGGTCGGCACGCCGGCCGCCTGGAAATCGAGCATCGCGCGGACATGGATGGCCATGGATGCCTTTGCGGCCCTTACGACCGCTTCCGGGTCGCGTTCGCGCCGTTCGATCCATTCAGCGACCGTCCAGCCCGCGGGCAGATAGCCGTTCAACGGATCATGCGCGCTGGTCTGATCGGTCAGCAAGTCCGGCCGGATGCCGCGCTGGAGCATCTCGGGCAGGATTTCGGCGGCGTTGCCCAGCAGGCCGACCGACACAGGTTTCCGGTCCGCGCGGCTCTGTTCGATGATCGCCATGGCTTCATCGATCGTGGTGGCCGCGACGTCGAGATATCCGGTGCGCAGCCGCATCTCGATCCGGCTGGGCTGGCACTCGACGGCAATGCACGACGCGCCCGCCATCACTGCGGCGAGCGGTTGCGCACCACCCATGCCGCCAAGTCCCGCCGTCAGCAACCACTTGCCCGACAAATCGCCGCCATGATGCTGGCGGCCCATCTCGACAAAGGTTTCGTAAGTCCCTTGAACGATGCCCTGAGTGCCGATGTAGATCCATGATCCCGCGGTCATCTGCCCGTACATCGCAAGGCCACGCTTATCGAGATCGTTGAAATGCTCCCAGGTTGCCCAATGGGGCACGAGGTTGGAATTGGCGATCAGTACGCGCGGCGCATCGACATGGGTGCGGAATGTGCCCACCGGCTTGCCCGACTGAACCAGCAGTGTCTCGTCGCTCTCCAGCCGGCGCAGGGCATCGACGATATGGTCATAGCTTTCCCAGTCGCGCGCCGCGCGGCCGATGCCGCCATATACTACGAGTTCTTCCGGGCGCTCCGCAACATCGGGGTGGAGGTTGTTCATCAACATGCGCAGCGGCGCTTCGGTCAGCCAGCTTTTGGCGGAAAGCACCGTGCCCGTCGCGGGGCGGATAACGCGGCTGTTGTCGAGGCGAGTCATGACGGTCCTTCTTGATCGGTCAGCGATGAGCAAAGGCGATGCACGCCTTCAGAATGTCGGACAGAGTGGCAGCAAGCGGCGCGGCGCGCGCCGGATCGAACGGCGGCGGCCAGTTGCTTGCGTCAGGCCGTTCGGGTTCGTCCATGTAGCTGCGGATCGCCAACTCCATCTGAACGGCGTGAACGCCGGTATCGGGCTGGCCATAGCGGCGGGTGGTCCAGCCGCCCTTGAAGCGCCCGTTGACGACGTGGCTGCGCCCGCTGGCCGCGCATAGACCTTCGATTGCTGCGCTCAGGGCAGGCGCGCAGGTCGCGTCGTTGTTGGTGCCGATGTTGAGTTGCGGAAGATCGCCGTCGAACAATCGTGGGATGCAACTGCGGATCGAATGGGCGTCGTACAGCGTGATGCGGGGATGAAGCGCGCGCAACCGGGCGATCTCCTCCGCCAATGTCGAGTGATAGGGGTTGAACCAGGTTGCACGCCGCCGTGCGACTTCCGCGTCATCCGGGCCATCGCCGGGATAGAGCCGGTCGCCGTCGAACGTCGTTGTCGGGCATAATTCGGTGGTCGCCAGTCCCGGATAGAGCGACGCGCCCGACGGATCGCGATTGACGTCGATCACGCTGCGCGAAATCGCGGTTCGCACCGTCGTTGCCCCCAATTCGCGGGCGAAGGCGTAAAGCCGGTCAATCCACCAATCGGCATCGCGCCGCGCAATCCATGGCGAGACGAAATGCCCGGCAACATCGCCAAGGTCGGTTCCGGTATGCGGAAACGCGACAATCAGCGGCGCGTCGCCCCGGTGCACTTCCAGCCAGCCAGTCATGCGATACCCGGCAGCAGGTCGGGCGCAATCGCGATCAGCGCGCCGGAACGGACAAGGTCGATCGCGGTATCGATATCTGGATGGAAATGCCGGTCGTCGGAAAGATGGGGAACCAGGTTGCGCAGGGCGTGATGAGCCGCACCCAACACGGTGCTGGTGGCGAGTGGCGCGTGAAAATCGATGCCCTGCGCCGCCGTCAGATACTCGATACCGATCACCGCCGTCGCATTTTCCGCCATTTCGAGCAGGCGGCGCGCGCCATGGGCGGCCATCGATACATGATCCTCCTGATTGGCGGAGGTCGGGATGGAATCGACACTGGCGGGATAGGCGCGCTGCTTGTTCTCCGAAACCAGCGCCGCCGCCGTCACTTGCGGAATCATGAAACCGGAATTGAGGCCGGGTTTGGGGGTCAGGAAAGCGGGCAGGCCCGATAGCGCCGGATCGACGAGCATGGCGATGCGGCGTTCGGCGATCGAACCGATTTCGCAAATCGCCAGCGCAATGATGTCGGCGGCGAAGGCGACGGGTTCCGCGTGAAAATTGCCGCCGGACAGCGCTTCGTCGCTTTCGGGGAAGATCAGCGGATTGTCGGATACGCCGTTGGCCTCAATCTCCAGCGTGGTCGCGGCCTGGCGCAATATGTCGAGCGCGGCGCCCATCACTTGTGGCTGGCAACGCAGGCAATACGGATCCTGAACGCGCGCGTCGTTTTCCAGATGGCTTGCACGGATTGCCGATCCGGCAATCAGTGCGCGCAGGGCCGCCGCGGTTTCGATCTGCCCGGCGTGGCGACGCAGTGCCTGGATGCGCGGATCAAACGGTGTGTCCGAGCCCTTGGCTGCTTCGGTCGACAGCGCACCAGTCATCAGCGCCGATTTGAACAGCAATTCCGCCTCGAACAGCCCCGCCAGCGCATTTGCGGTTGAGAATTGCGTACCGTTGAGCAGCGCCAGCCCTTCTTTCGGGGCAAGCGTTATCGGGACCAGCCCGGCTTGGGCGAGGGCGTCGCTGGCCGACAGGCGATCGACGCCCACCATGATCTCTCCGACACCGATCATCGCCGCGGCCATGTGCGACAGGGGGGCAAGGTCTCCACTGGCGCCCACCGATCCCTGGCATGGCACCACTGGCGTCAACCCGTTTGCCAGCATCGCCTCCAGCAGCGCGACGGTTTCGGGTCGCACGCCTGACGCGCCGTGCCCCAGGCTGGCGAGCTTAAGTGCCATCATCAACCGGATGACAGGAACCGGGGACGGCGCGCCGGTGCCTGCCGCGTGGCTCAGCACGATATTACGTTGCAACGTCGCCAGATCGTTGTCGCCGATATGGACATTGGCCAGCTTACCAAAGCCCGTGTTGATGCCGTAAACCGGCTTTCCCCTGGCCAGGATGCGAGCGACGGTCGCCGCGCTTTCCGCAACGCGTGGTGCGCACGCCGGATCGAGCCGAACCGCCGCTCCGCGATACTGCGCGCGCCATTGCGCCAGGGTGATTTCGCCGGGGGTAAGGACGATGGTGTTCATTGACCACTCCAGATGCGAGCATGGAGCGGGTTGAACCCCATGCGGTAAACCAGTTCGGCGGGGTGTTCGATGTCCCAGATCGCCAGATCGCATCGTTTCCCGGCTTCCAGCGTGCCGACCCGGTCGGCCAGCCCCAGCGCCCGTGCGGCGTTGCGAGTAACGCCCGCCAGGCACTCCGCGACCGTCAGCCGGAACAGCGTTGCCCCCATGTTCATCGTCAGCAGCAGCGAGGTGAGGGGAGAGGTGCCCGGATTGCAGTCGGTGGCCAACGCGATCGGCACGCCTGCCCGGCGCAGCGCTTCGACCGGCGGCAATCTGGTTTCCCGCACGAAATAATAAGCGCCGGGCAGCAGCGTGGCGATCGTGCCTGCGTGGGCCATTGCCACAACCCCCGCATCATCCAGATATTCCAGATGATCGGCCGACAAGGCGCCATGTTCAGCCGCCATCTGCGCGCCGTGGAGATTGGAAAGTTGCTCGGCGTGCAATTTGATCGGCAGGCCGTGGCGGGCTGCAGCATCGAACAGGCGCCGCGTCTGCGCGACGGTGAACCCTATGCCATCGCAAAATGCATCGACGGCATCGGCAAGGCCATGCACGGCGACCTGTGGCAGCACGACGTCGCACAGCATGGCGATATAGCCGTCGGGATTACCGGCATATTCCGGGGGCAGGGCATGGGCGCCAAGGAAAGTCGTCGAAATCCGCACGCGCCGTTCGTTGCCCAGACGGCGTGCGGCGCGCAGCATTCGCAATTCGGTTTCCGCGTCGAGACCATAGCCCGACTTGATCTCAACCGTGGTGACGCCTTCGGCGATGAGAGCGTCGAGCCGGGGGAGGGCGGTGGCGACGAGATCGTCTTCGCTTGCCGAACGGGTTGCCTGCATGGTCGACACGATGCCGCCGCCGGCACGGGCGATTTCTTCGTAGGAAGCTCCGGCGAGACGCATTTCAAATTCCCGCGCCCGGTTCCCGCCGTGGATCAGGTGCGTATGGCAATCGACAAGGCCGGGGGTGACCCAGCGGCCCTCGCAGGAAATCGTCCGGTCGGCGGCGAACGCCGGGGCGCCAGCGGCAGGGCCTGCATAGACGATCAGCCCATCCCGGGCGGCGACGACGCCGTCTTCGACAATGCCCAGCCCATCATCGGCGCCCGGGCCAATATCGATCATCGTCGCCAGACGTGCCTTGGCCCACAGCGTGTCGCACCGCATCGTCCGGGCTCTCCAAACTCCGTTTCGCACGCCGATGATTGCACCATTCGTAAATAATGTATAGACAAAATTGACGCATGAGAAACGGATGCAGGCGCGGATGAGCACCCCTCAACAGGCTTTGTTTTTCGATCAGGCATTGCTTCCCACGGGCTGGGCGCGTGATGTGCGTGTCGGTGTGATTGCGGGGCGGATCGCGTCGATCGAAACCGGTGCCGATTACCATCAGGGCGAGGAACGCCATCGGTGCGCGCTGCCCGGGATGCCCAACCTGCACAGCCATGCCTTCCAGCGGGGCATGGCGGGGCTTGCCGAGATCAGGGGGCCGGCAGACGACAGTTTCTGGACCTGGCGTGACGTCATGTATCGCTTTGTCGGCCGGATGACCCCGGATGACGCCCAGGCTATCGCTGTGCTTGCCTATGTCGAGATGCTCGAATGTGGATTTACCCGCGTTGGCGAATTTCACTATCTTCACCATGACGGCGACGGGCGCCCCTTCGCCGACCGGGCAGAGATGAGCAGCGCAATCGCCGCCGCCGCCGCCGAAAGTGGCATCGGCCTGACGCTGCTTCCCGTCTTCTATGCCCATTCGGGTTTTGGGGCCTTGCCTCCTCGAGCGAATCAGGCGCGCTTCATCAACGACCTTGATGGTTATGCCGCGTTGATCGAGGCTGCCGGGAAAACCTGCCAATCGCTGCCCGACGCGATTGTCGGCATCGCACCTCACAGCCTGCGCGCGGTATCGCCCGGGGAGCTTTCCGCTCTGCAGGCCATGGCAGGCGACCGCCCGGTCCATATTCACGTCGCCGAACAGATGCGGGAAGTGGACGACTGTATCGCCTGGTGTGGCCAGCGGCCGGTGGCGTGGCTGCTCGACAATGCTGACGTCAACGAACGCTGGTGCCTGGTTCACGCGACGCACATGGTTGAGCCGGAAGCGCAGGCAATGGCCCGCAGCGGCGCCATCGTCGGCCTGTGCCCGATTACCGAGGCGAACCTTGGCGACGGGATATTCCCGGCTGAGCCGTTTCTGGCGGCAGGTGGTCGTTACGGCATCGGCAGCGATTCAAACATATTGATCGACGCGACCGAAGAGTTGCGTCTGCTGGAATATGGCCAACGGCTGCAAAATCGCGGGCGCAACATGCTGGCGGGTGGGGCCGGGCGGTCCACCGGCGCTGATATCCATGCATCGGCGCTGGCGGGCGGCGCGCGTGCACTAGGCGTTGCCGCCGGTCTGGCGGTCGGTCAAGCGGCGGATATCGTCACCCTCGATCTCGACCATCCCTCGCTGGCCGGGCGTTCGGCCGATCGGTTGCTGGACGGGTTGATCTTTGCCGCCGGGCGATCGGCGATCGATTGCGTATGGCGGCATGGTGCAAAGCTGGTGATCGGCGGCAGGCACCGCGCGCGCGAACGGGCGGTTGCGCGCTATCGCCTGGCGTTGGAAAGGTTGGTCGCATGAAACAGCCATTGCATGAGCGGATCAGATCGGATTTTGAAGGTCGTATCCTGTCGGGGGAACTTGCGCCCGGCGATCGCTTGCCGATCGAACAAGCGCTGATGGGGCAATATGGCTGTTCGCGGATGACCGTGAACAAGGCGCTGTCAGCACTCCTGGCCGCTGGATTGATCGATCGCCGCAAACGGGCGGGAACGTTCGTCGCCAGTCCGCGCGTGCATTCGATGGTGCTCGACATTCCCGACCTGCCAGCCCAGCTCCGTGAACGAGGGCAGCGCCACGCCTATCTCCCGCTGAACAGGCGAATGAGGGCGCCCAATATCGAATCGGCGGCGGAGATGGCGCTGGCGGGCGAGGGGGAACTGATGCAGTTGGACGGCGTCCACCTTGCTGACGAGGTGCCGCTGATGGTCGAGCGCCGTCTGGTCAGCGTCGCGTCGGTTCCGGCTATCGTCGAAGCTGACACAAATGCGATGTCGCCGGGGACTTGGTTGCTGCGGCACGTGCCGTGGACCGAGGCGGAAACGCGCATTTCGGCGGTGGCGGCGATTGGCGATGATGCGCGATTGCTCAATGTCGCGCCCGGTTCGGCCTGTCTCCGCGTCGAACGCAGCACCTGGCGCGGCGCCGATCGCATCACTTATGTCCGCCAGCTATTTCCCGGCCACGCATATGATCTGGTGGCGCGTTTCGGGCCGGCAAGCACCGGCTGACCTGCCCGAAAAAGGAAGCCCCCGGCGGCCGGAGTAAACCGGTGGCCGGGGGCAAAGGTGCCTTGAGGGGACCGGATTTAGAATTTGTAGCGCGCGCCGAACACGATGGTGCGCCCGACATGCTGGCTTTCGTAATTCCGTTGTGCCGCCAGGTCGGTGTAACGGAAGGTGTAGCGGTCAAACAGGTTGATCCCGTCGACGGACAGCTCGATCTTCTTGGTCAGCGAATAACGCAGTGCCGCGTCGATGCTGGTATAGCCGCCATAGCCTTCGAAGATGTTGCCGGTGCCGCTGTTCTGGTCGACATATGGCCCGCGATAGCTGTAGCTGGCACGCGCGCTGATCGGGCCATGCTCATAATAGATCGTCGCGTTATATGCCCGTTTCGACAAGCCGAAGAACGTGCCGGTCACGCTCTGGCCGACCAGTGGCACCGTGCCCGTCGCGCTGATCGTCGTTGCCGGGCCGCTGACCGAATAAGTCGCTGTCGAACCGATGAAGGTTGCGTTCAGGATCGCGCCAAACCGCTTCAACGCGCCGGGCAGGAAGCGGAACGGCGCCTGCAAGCCCAGTTC
Organism: Sphingomonas sp.; assembly: GCA_041659385.1. Lineage (GTDB taxonomy): Bacteria > Pseudomonadota > Alphaproteobacteria > Sphingomonadales > Sphingomonadaceae > Sphingomonas. The sequence goes on along the minus strand of JBAZYJ010000017.1, from coordinate 31,770 downwards.
CAGGCCGTTCAGCGTCGCGCCGGTGCCATTGCCGATCGTGCTGATCGTCCAGGTCTGTGCTTCCGGGTTTTGCGCAGCGGGTGATCCCGGCGACAGGATCGAGGTTGGCAGGCCGGTTGAGGCGAAGGTGCCGTTGGTGACGGTGGATACCGGGAAGCTGGCGATATCCTTGCGGAATACCGCCACCGAAAGCAGAGATTGCGGCGCGAAATACCACTCGACCGCCGCGTCATAATTGGTCGCGCGATAGGGGTTGAGGAACGGATTGCCGTAACTGACCCTGAAGTTGAAGCTGTCGACCGATCCGCCCGGGGTCAAACTGCCCAGCGAAGGACGGGTGATCGCGCGCGCCACGGCGAGGCGGACGATGATGTCCTTGTGCGGGTACAGGTTGAGGTTGAACGACGGCAACCAGTCTTCATATGTCCGGCCGACGGTCACCGGTGCGGTGGTCGTGCCCACGGTTTGCAACCCGGTTGAGCTTTGATCGGTCACGACATACCGGACGCCCGCGTTGAACGCGTAATCCAGGCCAAACAGCGTCGATTTCGCATCGAACTCCAGATAGGCGCCGGTGTCCTTTTCGGTCACCGAGCGGGTGTTGCTGACGTCGGGCACCAGGGGACGGTTGTAGAGATTGGTGAATGCCGTACCCGCCGGCAGATCGGCGACGATAAAGCTGCTCGTCGTCCCGCTCGGCTGGCCTGCATTGCCCAGATTGACGGTATCGACCAGGCTTGATGTCACCGGGAAACCATATTGCGTGGCGGAACAGGTGAAAGTGCCCAGTACCGCGTCGGGACGGCCGTTGGCGGGGCAGACCAGCGTGTTGCGATTGCCGCCGCGCGTGTCGAAATTGAACTGGCGGAAAAGGCCACCGAACTTAACCGTCAGGTCGGATGTGACCTTCCAATCGAAATTGGCCACCACGTTCTTGAACTTGTTGATGGTGTTGGTCGGCGCATCGCGGATTTCGGCTAGCTGGTAATTGGCCGGATCGGTGACGCTCGACCCGAAGGTGATGAGCGGAGAGCGCGGGTTTGAATAGTCATAGGTGTAGCCCTGTGCCGCGCGGTTATCGAGCAACAACGTGGTGGCGATCGGCACATCTTCTTCGCTGCGTGAAAGGCCGGCGACGATATTGACCTTCAACCGGTCGCCAATGTCCTGCGTCAGGTTGCCGCTGAACTGATAGAATGTGTCGTTCTGAGTCTGGGTATAATGTTCGTTGCGATTATAGGCGTTGTTGAAGGTGCCCGAGACGAGATTGTTGTTCGCGTCGTAAACCGGATCAACGACGTTGATGTTCTTCTCGTTGGAGCGGAACAGAATTTCCGCCCATTCCTCGGCCCGCACTTCGTGGTAGCGCGAATAGAGGCCGTCGAGTTCCAGATGGGTATGTTCGGTCGGCTGCCACTCGACGGCGCCCGTTACGCCCAGCCGCTCACGGTCGTGGGTGATGATGCCGTAACGCGGAATGCGCGGATGGAAAGCCAGCGCCGCCTGATCGCAAGCCGCGCTGTGGACATATGCGCTGCCCGAGAAGCAATTGGTCGTAACACCAGCCACTGTGACGGACCTGAACGGTGCCTGCGCCCAACGCGTGGTATTGTTGCCCAGTTCAAGCGTATCGGTCTTTGAATAGGCAACCGAGGCGTTCACGCCGAGCGTACCCGACGGGTTCTTCCAGTTGAGCAATCCCGTAACGCGCGGCCCGACCGTGCCGGCAAGATCATTGTATGACCCCGATGCGGCGACCAGACCGGTCAGCCCGAGCTTGCCGCCGAGCGGGTTGCCGGTGTTGAGATCGACGACGGCACCCAGCGATCCTTCGTCGATACCCGGTTCAGCCGTCTTGTGGACCACCAGCGATTTGAACAATTCAGAGGCAAAGACGTTGAAATCGAACGAACGATCGCGGTTGTTGGAGCCGCCGCTGCCTGCGAGCATCGACGCGGCCTGTGCGGGCAGGCCGTTGACGCGGGTGACGGTGAACTGACTGCCAAGGCCGCGAACCGTGATCTGCCGACCTTCGCCGCCGTCACGGGTGATCGAAACACCGGTGATTCTCTGCAGCGATTCGGCCAGATTCTGATCGGGGAATTTGGCGATGTCTTCCGCGACGATAGCATCGACCGAACCCACCGTCTGGCGTTTCAGATTCAGTGCTGCCTGGAGCGATTGCCGGAAGCCGGTGACGACAATGTCGTTGCTTTTGTCGGTTTCGTCCGCGGTCTGTTCGGTCGGCGCGACCGCCGTCTGGTTTGCCGTCTGGGCGAAGCCCGTTCCCGGCGCAACCAGCGCACTGCCGGCAATCAATGCAGCCCTGAACAATGAAACACGTGAAATATGATGGTTGCGCATCAGTCCCCTCCTCCTGGCGGCGTTGCGGCGGCGGGACAAAGGGTGTCGGGAACTGGCCCCAAAGGGTGTTCCTTTCGCATCTCTCCCGGCGCCGTGCCGCGCTCCAAAATCGCCCGGTCATCTGAGGTAACCGGTGTCATCAGTTTTTTGGCATTACGCCGCAGCGATGTCAAGAACTCGGGAAACTCATATCGGAGATCGAAATTTGCCGAGAGAATGCGGCTGATACCGGCCGAAAATTGCGCCCGTGGTCCAGGGCCGCCGCGATTCCAGCGGTAACGTCATCGTTCCACATGGCGGGCGATGCCCTTAATTGTCGCTCAGCCCTTGCCTAGTACGTCGCTGATACCCTAAGGGCGGCGATAGTCGGGGAGTGGCGCAGTCCGGTAGCGCGCCTGCTTTGGGAGCAGGATGTCGCAGGTTCGAATCCTGTCTCCCCGACCATGATATCAGATGCACATAAGCGTCTGAATTATTCACATAAAATTTCGGCAACTTGCCTGCGCACGGACTGCGGGTAGGAGATTGCGGCTTCGGCCCGGCAAACTCGCTCGCTGGAGCGCCGAATCGTCCATGGGCGCACGGCCGCCCTTTTTTGTCCGCGAAATTGTGCTGGGCGCGACGCGAACAGGCGATAATGCCTGATGAGTTGCCTGCGAAGCCGGTGACCTCCAAGCCCCTTGTCCTGCGTGAACCACGGCTTTGGCGAGGCCATTCATCGCGCTCTGCCAGGTTTGTAACAGCGGCAGCGAGCGCAAACGGTAACCGGTATCAATGGCGATATTCGTCGACGGGAATATAAGCGTCACGGCAGGGGGTGTAGCGCTCCAGGGGGAGAGGTCTGCGATTGGGGCGCTGTGGGAGGGCCTCTGGCTGATTGACCGGCCACATGCTCGCGTCAGCCACCGAGTGGTCATTCAAACTGCCAGGCTGGGTGTTCGCCGGTCCAACCGCCCGCGCCATGCCCACAAAAAACCCCGCATCCTTCCGGGTGCGGGGTCGTTTTGTTTCGCCTGAAGCGCGTCTTATTCGGCGTCGGCCTCGACCGCCACTTCGGCAGTCGCGCCCGGTTCGGCGTTGGGATCGTAATCCTCGGTGAAGCCGGCTTCGTCCTTTTCGAACATCGCTTCCATCACGTCGACGCCCTGAGCCTGCATTTCGGCTTCTTCAGGGCTGCGTGCGATGTTGACCTTGATGGTCACAGCGACTTCGGCGTGGAGCGAGACCTTCACGTTGACGACGCCGATCGTCTTGATCGGCTTGTCGAGCGCGATGGCCGACTTGGCGACCTTGTGACCGTCGGCTTCCAGTGCTTCGATGATGTCGCGCACAGCGACTGATCCGTAAAGCTGGCCGGTATTCGACGACTGGCGGATCATGACGACCGTTGCGCCGTCGATGGTCTTTGCTTCGGTTTCGGCAACCGCGCGACGCTGGGCGTTTTCAGCCAGGATGCGCTCACGATTGGCCTCAAAAACCTTGCGGTTGGCGTTGTTGGAGCGCAGCGCCTTCTTGCGTGGCAGCAGGTAGTTACGGGCAAAACCGTCCTTTACCTTTACCACGTCACCGATGGCGCCGAGCTTTTCGACGCGTTCAAGCAGAATGACTTCCATGGGTGCGCCCTCCTTACTTCACGACGTAGGGCAGCAGGCCCAGATGGCGTGCGCGCTTGATCGCCTGAGCGAGTTCGCGCTGCTTCTTGGCCGACACGCTGGTAATGCGCGACGGAACGATCTTGCCGCGCTCAGAGACAAAGCCCTGCAGCAACCGGACGTCCTTATAGTCGATCCGAGGAGCGTCCTTCGCGGAGAACGGGCAGCTCTTGCGACGGCGGAAAAACGGACGAGCCATTAGAAAGTCTCCCCTTCTTCACGATCACGACGCGGGCGTTCGCCACGCTCACCACCACGGTCGTCACGATCACGACCACCGCCACGGCGGCCATCACGCTCGCCCTTGCGCATCATCACCGTGGGACCGGCTTCGAGCGCATCGACCTTAACGGTCATGTAGCGGATGATATCTTCGTTGATCTGGGTCTGGCGCTCCAACTCGGCGACAACACCGGCGGGTGCGTCGATTTCGAGCATGACGTAATGCGCCTTGCGATTCTTCGCGATGCGATATGCCAGGCTGCGCAGGCCCCAGCTCTCGGTCTTGACGACCTTGCCCTGATTGTCTTCGATAATCTTGACGGAAATTTCCGCCAGGGCGTCCACCTGCGCTTGTGCCAGATCCTGGCGCGCTAGGAAGACGTGCTCATAAAGAGCCATGTCCTACCTCTTGTTTTGGCCGATTGCTGACCATCCGCGCCCATCGCGAAGGCCCCTCCGGCTGTCGTCTTAACGTACAAATAAAGCTGGGGCAGAAGGAAAACCTCCCGCCCCGGCTGAGCGGCTCTCTAGCAAAATTCGCGCGAAAGGCAAGCCTGGCGCGCGGGGACGGCTGCCCTGTTGCTTGCCAGTCGCCGTCGGCGCGACTAACCACCGCCGCTTCAACGCGCCAGCAGGGGGAGAAACCATGCGCGCTTTCATTTTTCCAGGGCAGGGCAGTCAGGCAGTCGGCATGGGCAAGGCGCTGGCCGATGCCAGCCCCCACGCCCGCGAAGTGTTCGACGAAGTCAACGAGGCCATCGGCCAGAATCTGTTCCGGCTGATGACCGAAGGGCCGGAAGATCAGTTGACGCTGACCGAAAATGCCCAGCCCGCGATCATGGCCAACGCGATTGCGACGCTGCGTGTATTGGAACGCGACGGCAATATCCGCATTTCGGAAAAGGCCGATTTCGTCGCCGGGCACAGCCTGGGGGAATATACCGCGTTGTGTGCGGCAGGCGCCATCGACCTGTCGACCACTGCAAGGCTGCTGAAGCTGCGCGGCCAGGCCATGCAGGCGGCGGTGCCCGTGGGCGTCGGCGCGATGGCGGCATTGCTTGGCGCTGATCTCGACAAGGCACGCGCGATTGCCGATGCGGCTGCCGAGGGCGAAGTTTGCACCGTTGCCAACGACAATGACCCCTCTCAGGTCGTGATTTCGGGCCATAAGGGAGCGATCGACCGTGCCATCGCCATCGCCAAGGAGCATGGCGCGAAACGGGCGATACTGTTGCCGGTATCCGCGCCGTTCCACTGCCCGTTGATGCAGCCCGCAGCGGACGCGATGGCCGATGCGCTGGCCAAGGCGCGGGTGGAGGCGCCACTGGTCGCGCTTTACGCCAATGTGCTCGCCGCGCCGATCAGCAATGCCGACGACATTCGCACGCGGCTGGTTGAACAGGTGACGGGGATGGTTCGCTGGCGCGAATCGGTCATCAACATGGCCGCCGCGGGCGTCGGGCAGTTCGTCGAATTCGGCGGCAAGGTGCTTGGCCCGATGGTCAAGCGGTCGGCGCCCGATGTCGAGGCGCTGAGCATTATCACCATGGACGATATTGAAGCGCTCGCCAAAGCGCTCTGAACGGATAGGGAAATCGAAATGTTCGATCTGACAGGCATGACCGCGCTGGTAACGGGCGCTTCGGGGGGAATCGGGTCGGCCATTGCCGAGGCATTGGCGGCGCAGGGTGCGCGGCTGGCACTGTCCGGCTCCAATGTCGACAAGCTGGAGGCATATCGAGCGACACTGGGCGGCGAACACGTCGCGTTGCCGTGCAATCTGTCCGATGGAGCAGCCGTCGATGCGCTGGTGCCCTCTGCGGTCGAGGCGCTGGGCGGGAAGCTCGACATTCTCATCAACAATGCCGGCGTCACCCGCGACAATCTGGTGATGCGGATGAAGGATGATGAATGGGATCAGGTGATCCGCGTCAATCTGGAAGCGGCATTCCGCCTTGCCCGTGCCGCTGCGCGACCGATGATGAAGGCACGGCATGGCCGGATTATCTCCATCACGTCGGTGGTCGGCACGACGGGAAACCCGGGGCAGGCAAATTATGCCGCGTCCAAGGCGGGGTTGGTCGGCATGTCGAAGGCGCTGGCCCAGGAACTGGCGAGTCGCGGCATTACGGTCAATTGCGTCGCCCCCGGTTTCATCCGGTCGGCGATGACGGAGGTGCTGCCGGATGCCCAAAAGGACGCGTTGAATGCGCGAATTCCCGCCGGGCACATGGGCGAAGGCGCGGATATCGGCGCCGCCGTGGTCTATCTCGCCAGCCGGGAGGCGGGGTACGTCACCGGGCAGACGCTGCACGTCAATGGCGGCATGGCAATGATCTGAGCGGTCGATCAAGATGACAGCCCCTCTTGTCAGGGGCAAGCGCCCGTTCTAGGTGCGTTCAGGAAAGTTTACACCCAACGATTTGAAGAGGGACGAAAGCATGAGCGAGACCGCCGATCGCGTGAAGAAGATCGTCGTCGAGCATCTCGGTGTCGAAGCCGACAAGGTGACCGAGGACGCAAGCTTCATTGATGATCTGGGCGCAGACAGCCTCGACATCGTGGAATTGGTCATGGCGTTCGAAGAGGAATTCGGCGTCGAAATCCCTGATGATGCGGCTGAAAAGATCGGCACCGTCAAGGATGCAATCGACTATATCGACGAGCACAAGGGCTGAGCCTTGCCCGGCTCACGGGTTCCGCGCGGACCCGCTGAATAACATGCGGCTCCCTGTCCCAGCGGCTCATTGTCCGGGATGGGGAGCCGTTTTCGGTTTCTTTGAGAAAAATATCTTGTGGAGAATGCCATGCGCCGCGTCGTCATCACCGGGCTGGGCCTAGTCACCCCGCTTGGCGCGGAGGTTGAAACCGCCTGGGCCAATCTGATCGCTGCCAAATCGGGCGCGGGAATCATCACGCGTTTCGACGCGACCGATTACGCCTGCCGCGTGGCGTGCGAAGTGAAACCCGCCGACCATGAATATGGTTTCGATCCCGGCAAGCGCGTCGACCACAAGGTGCAGCGCCAGGTCGATCCGTTCATCATCTATGGCATCGATGCCGCCGGTCAGGCGCTTGAAGATGCCGGTTTGACCGACATGAGCGAGGAAGAACGCTTCCGCGCCGGTTGCTCGATCGGCTCCGGCATCGGTGGCCTGCCCGGTATCGAAAGCGAATCGCTGGTGCTGGAGCACAAGGGGCCGCGTCGTGTGTCGCCGCATTTCGTGCATGGCCGACTCATCAACCTCATCTCCGGCCAGGTTTCGATCAAATATGGCCTGATGGGCCCCAATCATGCCGTCGTCACTGCTTGTTCGACCGGCGCGCATTCAATTGGCGATGCCGCGCGGATGATCGCGATGGACGACGCCGACGTCATGCTGGCGGGTGGTTCCGAAGGGGCGATCTGCCCGATTGGCATCGCTGGCTTTGCGCAGGCACGCGCCTTGTCGACCGCGTTCAACGATTCGCCCGAAAAGGCCAGCCGTCCCTATGACAAGGATCGTGATGGCTTCGTCATGGGCGAAGGGGCAGGCGTGGTTTGCCTTGAGGAATATGAACACGCCAAGGCGCGCGGCGCGAAAATCTATGCCGAGGTGATCGGCTATGGCCTGTCGGGTGACGCTTATCACGTTACCGCGCCGCATCCCGAAGGGTCGGGCGCGTTCCGGTCGATGCAGATGGCGATGCGCAAGTCCGGCCTGGCGCTGGAGGATATCGATTATATCAACGCGCACGGCACCTCGACGCCGCTGGGCGATGAACTGGAACTCGGTGCGGTCCGCCGTCTGTTCGGCGATGCGATGGGTGGCGTTTCGATGTCGTCGACCAAATCGGCGATCGGCCACCTGCTGGGCGGCGCGGGCGCGGTGGAGAGCATCTTCTGCATTCTGGCGATGCGTGACCAGATCGTCCCGCCGACGCTCAACCTCGACAATCCGAGCGATAATTGCATCGGCGTCGATCTCGTTCCCCATGTCGCCAAAAAACGCAAGGTGAAGGCTGTGCTGAACAATTCGTTCGGTTTTGGCGGCACCAATGCCAGCCTGGTGATGAAGGCCCTCTGACCCAGGCGATACCGGCATGAGCGGGAAGAATGGTGTGAAGCGCAGGCTGGGGTGTCTCGGCTTCGTGCTCGTGTTCGGCAGCCTTGGCTTCCTGTTCCTGGTCGCACAGGACTGGGGCGGGCGGGGGCCATCTAGTCGCACCATCACCGTCGAGGTGGCGGATGGTGCGACGCTGACCACCATGGCGGCTCGGCTGGAAAAGGCCGGAGTGATCCGTTCCGCCTCGCGCTTCCGGCTTTATGCCAGGGTGTTCGGGGCATCGGCGCCAATCAAATCGGGCGAATATCGCATCCCGCCGCATCTGAGCGCCGCCGATATCCTGAAAGTGCTTCAGGGCGGCAAGACGCTGCAAAGATTTGTGACGATCCCGGAAGGGCTGCCCTCGATCCTGGTGCGCGACCGCTTGATGGCGGCGGACGACCTGACGGGCAGCATTTCGGTGCCCGATGAAGGATCGGTGCTGCCCGACAGCTATGCCTATCAGCGCGGCGACGCGCGGGCGCAGATGTTGGCCGGAATGCGGCGCGCAATGACCCGCTATCTCGCTGATGCATGGCAGAACCGCAAACCGGGTATCGCGGTAAAAACGCCGCGCGAGGCACTGATTCTCGCCTCGATCGTCGAAAAGGAAACCGGCAAGGCGAGCGAGCGGCGCATGGTTGCCGCCGTCTATTCCAATCGCCTGAAACAAGGGATGCTGCTACAAGCCGACCCGACGGTCATCTACCCGGTTACCAAGGGCAAGCCGCTGGGACGGCGCATCCTGCAATCCGAACTGCACGCCAGGAACGGCTATAATACCTATGCCGAAACCGGTCTTCCGGCCGGGCCGATCTGCAATCCGGGCCGCGCGAGCATCGATGCGGTGCTTGATCCAGCGGACAGTCCGGCGCTGTATTTCGTCGCGGACGGCACGGGCGGGCATGTGTTCGCCAACACGCTGGACGAGCATAACGCGAATGTCCGCAAATGGTTCGCCATCCGCCATGCGCGCGGTGAGTTGTAGGCCAAGATTGACTTAATGTGCGGCGGGCAAGTCGATTTTGATCGCGTGTGTCTGTAGTGTCTGTACTGGCGCCAGCAGCAATATCGCGGGGGACGCGAACCCTGCCACCGCCCAGCCCAGGCGTTTTGCCCTGAAATCGATGCCCTGAAATCGACGATTGCCCGCAACAGACGGTAAATGGCTGCCAACCCGGTGGCGGCGATCCACAGAAACTCCTGCGTCACCGTGGCAGGGTGCTCGCGGCCCGCGCCAATGCTTCGACTTCGGCCATCGAGGCGCCCTTGGGGGTTATCCAGCTGCCGCCGACGCACAGAATCGGGCCGAATGACAGCCAATCGGGTGCGCTTGCTTCGGTAATGCCGCCGGTGGGGCAGAATTTGCACTGGTAGAATGGGGCGGCGAGGGCTTTCAGTGCCTTCAGCCCGCCGCTGGTTTCTGCCGGGAAGAACTTGAAATGTTCCAGCCCCAGGTCGAGCCCGCGCATGATGTCGCCCGCCGTGGCGATGCCGGGAAGGAAGGGGACGCCGCTTTCGATGATCGGCGCGGCCAACCGCTCGGTCAGCCCGGGCGAGACGATGAATTCGGCGCCAGCATCGATGACCTGTTCGAATTGCCCGGTGTTGACGACGGTGCCTGCGCCGACGATGGCGCCTTCCACTTTCTTCATTTCGCGGATGGCATCGAGCGCGGCGGCGGTGCGCATCGTCACTTCCAGGACGCGCAGGCCGCCCTTCACCAGCGCTTCGGCCAGCGGACGGGCGGTGGCAGCGTCCTCGATGACCAGAACCGGAATGACGGCGCTGGTCCGCATGATCTGTTCGATGCCGTTCATCGGCTATGCTCCTGCGCAAAGGCAGCGGCGGCGCCAAACAGGCCCGGCTGCGGATGGGTGATGAGTTTGACGGGCAACGCCGCCATCAACGACTGGAAGCGCCCCTTGGCGACAAAGCGTTCGGCAAATCCAGAACGCAGAAAATGCTCCTTGAGCCGCAGGCCGAGTCCCCCGGCAATGACCACGCCCTTTGCGCCGTGCGCCAGCGCCAGATCCCCGGCAACCGCGCCGAGGCTGAGGCAGAACCGATCCATCGCCGCCAGCGCGAGGCTGTCGGACGCGTCGAATGCCTTGCCCCAGATCGTCTTGTCGTCCTGGCGCGGCACTGCCTTGCCCTCGATATCGGCGAGCGTCTCATAAACCCCGACAATGCCGGGGCCAGACACGATACGTTCGACCGATACGCGGCGGAACGTCTTGCGCATGTGTTTCAGCAGCGCGTCCTCGATCGAATCGAGCGGCGCGAAGTCCATATGGCCGCCTTCCGTTTCCAGCACATGATAACCGCTTGGGGTTCTCAGCACCTGCGCCACGCCCAAGCCGGTGCCCGGCCCGCAAACCGTCAACACACCGGTATCGGGGAAGGGGACGTCCGGGCCGCTGAGGTGGAGGAACTGATCGGCAGGAACCTGCGCGACGGCGTGGCCGACCGCGCCGAAATCGTTGATGAGCACCCATTGATCGACGTTCAGCCGTTCGTTGATGAGCGCCGGGCGGATGACCCAGGGGTTGTTGGTCAGCTTGATGACTTCCCCGCCGACTGGCGACGCCACGGCAATGGCGGCGGAGCGGGGAAGGAGGCGACCCGCCACTTCCTCAAAATGCTGCCAGGCGAGTTGCAGGCTGGCATGTTCAGCGGTCTTGAGCGTCACCGGGTCGGCAAGCGAGACGACGCGTCCGTCAGCCACTTCCGCAATGGCAAAACGCGCGTGCGTGCCGCCGATATCGACCGCCACCAATTCCATCGTCAAATTCCCATTGCCGCAAGCAGAGCGCTCGCGCCTTTTTCTGCTTCGTTCGAGCCGTCACGGAACAGCGTGAACAATTCCCGGCCGGTGCCGACGGCCGCGGCGGGTGCCTCGGCATATGGTCGCGCATCCCATTCGGCGGCATCGACCAGCACGATCAGTTCGCCGCTTTCGGCGCAAAGGCGTATCAGATCGCCGTCGCGCACCTTGCCGAGCGGGCCACCGCCAAGTGCTTCGGGCGAAAGGTGGATGGCGCAGGGCACCTTGCCGCTCGCGCCGGACATCCGCCCGTCAGTCACCAGCGCGACCTTGAAGCCGCGATTCTGGAGCACGCTCAACGGCGGGGTCAACTTGTGGAGTTCAGGCATTCCGTTGGCGCGCGGCCCCTGGAATCGAACGACGACGACGACGTCACGATCCAGTTCACCCGCCTTGAACGCGGTTTGGACCTGCGCCTGATCGTCGAACACGCGGGCTGGTGCCTCGATCGTCCAGCGCTCGCGCTCGACGGCTGACACCTTGATGCAGGCGCGGCCGAGATTGCCCGAAAGTATCCGAAATCCGCCTTCGGGCGAAAACGGGTTGGCGGCCGGGCGCAGGATGGTTTCGTCGGTACTGGCACCGGGATCGGCCCAGCCCAGCGTATCGCCGTCCATTGCCGCCTTCTGGCCATAAGCCGTCAGATCATCGCCGGCGACCGTCAGAATGTCGCGGTGGAGCAAGCCGGCATCGAGCAGTTCACGGATCACGAAGCCAACGCCGCCTGCATCCTCAAAGCCGTTCACGTCGGCCGAACCATTGGGATAGACGCGCGCCAGCAGGGGCACGACGCGTGAGAGCCGGTCAAAATCCTCCCAGTCGATCACGATTCCCGCCGAAGCGGCAATGGCGGGCAGGTGGATCAGGTGATTGGTCGAGCCGCCGGTGGCGAGCAGGCCGATTGCGGCGTTCACGATTGCCTTTTCATCGACGCACAAGCCCAGGGGGCGATAATCGTCACCATCCCAGCCGATGGCCGCCAGCCGGTGAACGGCCGCGCGCGTCAGTTCCTGGCGCAGTTTCGTGCCGGGGTTGACGAATGCGGCGCCCGGCATGTGGAGGCCCATCATTTCCATCATCATCTGGTTGGAATTAGCGGTGCCGTAAAAGGTGCAGGTGCCCTTGGAATGATAAGCCGAAATTTCCGCGTCGAGCAGTTCATCGCGGCTCGCCTTGCCTTCGGCGAACAGTTCGCGGACCTTGGCCTTGTCCTTGTTGGCGAGGCCCGAACGCATCGGCCCGCCGGGAATCAGGATCATCGGCAGATGGCCAAACCGCAACGCGCCGATCAGCAGGCCAGGCACGATCTTGTCGCAGATGCCCAGCAGGGCGGCACTTTCAAACATGCCGTGGCTGAGCGCGATTGCGGTCGACAGCGCGATCGCGTCGCGGCTGAACAGCGACAATTCCATGCCGGGATAACCCTGCGTCACGCCATCGCACATCGCCGGCACGCCGCCCGCCACCTGCGCGGTGACGCCAGCTTCCCGCGCCCAGACCTTCATCTGTTCGGGATAGCGGTAATAGGTGGCGTGCGCCGACAGCATGTCGTTGTAGGACGTGACGATGCCGATGTTCATCGACCGCCCGCCTTTCAGCGTGTCGCGGTCCTCTTCGGTGCCCGCAAAGCCGTGCGCCAGATTGGCGCAACCCAGAATGGGCCGGTCGACACCCTGGTCGCGCTCATGCCCGATCAGCGCCAGATATTTCTCGCGCGATGGCTTGGAACGTTCGATCACGCGATCGGTGACGGCCGCTATCTCGGAATGGAGAGTCATTCTACTCGCTCCAGTGAATGTCCACGGGCAGCTCCGCGTCGGCAAGCACGCGACCAATGGGGTAGGGGGAAAGGGGGCCGTCGTTGATCGCGCGTTCGATGATGTCGCGCTTGGCCTGGCCGGTCACGGCGATCATCACCGCCCGTGCGGAGACGATGGCGGCACGCGTCAACGAAACGCGGGCAACCGGTGCTTCGGGGGGCAGTGGATCGGGCATCACGCCAACCGCGCGGCGCTCCTTCGGTCCGCTGACCGCTTCGTCGAAATCGGGACCTGGGAAGATGGACGCGGTGTGGCCGTCCGCGCCGACGCCCAGCAGGCACAAGTCGAGCGGCCAGTGGATGTCCTGCAAACGCGCGTCGGCCGCGCGTCCCGCCGCCTTGTAATCCGCCGCGGCTTCGCTGGTGATCGGCAGGACGCGCACGCCCTTGGGCAGGAATATCTTGGCGATCGCGGTGATATTCGACAGCGCATCGCCCATGGGCACAAGGCGGTCGTCGGTTGGCAGGATCGTTACCCGTTTCCAGTCGATCTTGGCCTTGGCCAGCCGCTCATATACCGGCATCGGCGTCTTGCCGCCAGCGAGCGCGATTACCGCCGCGCCGCGCGCGTCGATTGCGCTGTCTATGATAAACTCGGCGTCTCCGGCGACAGCATCCGCCATTTCGTCAGCGCTGTCATATTCCCACCATTCGATTTCAGTCATGGCATATCCTCACCATTCGCCTCGAACGAAGTCGAGAAGCGTCTATCGCAATCCTGCGTGCCTCGACAGATGCGGGCACGAACGGTCAACCCCTTAGCGAACGATTATTCGTCCTGCCATGTCACTCCGTCGCGTTCGGTCAGCGCGATTGCGGCTGACGGCCCCCATGTACCCGATGTGTAAGGCTTGGGTTTGACCGAATTGCTTTCCCATCCAGCACGGATCTGGTCGATCCAGGTCCATTGTGCTTCCACTTCGTCGCGGCGGACGAACAGCGTCGGGTCTCCCTCGATCAGATCGAGCAGCAATCGTTCATAAGCGATCCGCCGACGCGTACCCGCGAATTCGGTGTCGAGCGACAGATCGAGCGGCACTTCGCGCAGGCGCACGCCTTCGCGGTCCAGGCCCGGTTCCTTGGCCATCACCAGCAAGCGGACATATTCTTCGGGTTGCAGGCGGATGAGGAGTGTGTTGGGCTGCAGGCGGCCGCCGCGTTCGGCGAATATCGAATGCGGCACGCCCTTGAACTGAATGACGATTTCGGAATGCCGCGTTGGCAGGCGTTTGCCGGTGCGCAGGTAGAACGGCACGCCCTGCCAGCGCCAGTTGTCGACATGCGCCTTGATCGCAACAAAGGTTTCGGTGTCCGAGGGCTGCCCCAACTCGTCGAGATAGCCCTTCACCGCAGCACCTTTGACCGCGCCGGAGCCATATTGGCCAGTCACCGTCAGTTGCGGCGCGTCAGCTTCCCTGATGGGGCGAAGCGAACGCAGCACCTTCACCTTTTCATCGCGGATCGACGTGCCGTCGAAGCGGGCCGGCGGTTCCATCGCAATCAGCGCGAGAAGCTGAAGCATGTGGTTCTGCACCATGTCGCGCAGCGCGCCGGAGCCGTCATAATAGCCGGCCCGCCCTTCCAGGCCGACCGTTTCGGAAATGGTGATCTGGACATGGTCGATGCCGGCGGCATTCCATACCGGCTCGAACAGGGTGTTGCCAAAACGCAGGGCAAGAATGTTCTGGACCGTTTCCTTGCCCAGATAATGGTCGATGCGGAAGGTGCGATCTTCCGGGAAGACCTGCCCGACGGCATCGTTGATCTGACGTGAGGACGCCAGGTCATGGCCCAGCGGCTTTTCAAGGCCGATGCGAACGTTGTCGCCCGCCAGCCCGGCCGACTTCAGGCCGAGAATCGTCGGCTGGAACAGCGAGGGCGCGGTCGACAGAAAAATGGCCAGCCCGCCTGAAGTGTCGCCAATCTTGGTAGCGAGGGCAGGGAAGCCATCGGACTTCGAAGCGTCGAGCGCCTGATATTGCAGCCGATCGAGGAACTTGGTGACCGCGCCATCGTCCTTGCGATCGTCGGGCAGGAAAGTGGCAAGCGATTGGGCGGCGAATTCGCGGAAGCTGGCGTCATCATAGTCGGAACGCGCCGTGCCGGTGATCGTCAATCCTTCCGGCAACAATCCATCCAGGTGCAAGCCATATAGCGACGGAAGCAGCATACGCTGGGCAAGATCGCCCGTCGCGCCAAACAACAGCAGCTTCGCGACGGGATCGCGCATTCCATATTCCCCTAGCTTAAAGAACCAGCCCGGCGGTGGGATCCAGCCCGGCCATGATGTTGAGATTCTGTACCGCAGCACCTGCAGCGCCTTTGCCCAGATTGTCGAGCGTGGCAACCAGCCGTACCTGCCCGGCCGCGATATTCCCGCAAATACGTAGCGTCATCCGGTCCGATCCGGCATTTTCTTCGAGCAGGATGAATGCCGCGTCGTCATCGGCGACGGTAATCAACGGGCTGCCGCGATAGGCGGCGGTTAGCGCCGCCCGGCAGTCCGCCGCGCTTGGGGCGCCGGGCATGGCCGCAAGGTGCAGTGGCACTTCAACGATCATCCCGCGATAGGCATTGGCGACCGAAGGCATGAAAATGGGTGCGCGCGTCAGGCCGCCATGCCGCTGCATCTCCGGTACGTGCTTGTGCGGGCCGTGCAGGGCGTAATTGCGGAACGCCGTCGGCGTCGGCCCGGATTCGAACTCGGCGATCATCGCCTTGCCCCCGCCGGAAAAGCCCGAAGTCGCGTTGACGCTGAACGGCCAGTCGGCGGGAACGATGCCCGCGCGGACCAGGGGCCTGACCAGCGACAGGAAACCGGTTGGGTAGCAACCAGGGTTGCTCACTCGCGTCGCATTGGCAATGCGATCCTGCTGTCCTGGCTCAAGCTCGGCAAAGCCGTAAGTCCAGCCATCGGCGGTGCGATAAGCGGTGGACGCGTCGATCACCCGGGTGCGGGAATTGTCGATCATCGCAACTGCCGCGCGCGCCGCGTCGTCGGGCAGGCAGAGGATGACGAAATCGGCGTCGTTCAGCGCCGCGCGCCGGGCAGCATCGTCCTTGCGCCGCGCATCGTCGAGGGCCAGGATCGACAGTTCGGGGCGATTGCCAAGCCGCTCGTTGATCTCAAGTCCCGTGGTTCCCGAGCCGCCATCGATAAAAACGCTTGCACTCATTCCGCCGCCTGCTTGTCGATATAACCAAGCGCGGTACTGTCGACATAGCCAACTAGGTCAAGAACAGCTGCCTTGCCCCACGCGTTGCTGCCCGTGAAATCGAGCGCTTCGAACACATCGCCGCTGTTCAACATGCACAATATCTCCGCACCCGCATCAGGCCCGGCACGCAATGCCACAGGGCCAATGACAGACAAGGCGATGGGGGCGGCATAATGCGGCGCGAATACGAATTCAGCGAGCCGGATGTCCGCCAGATCAGGGCGAACAGCGTTGTGGCGCGGATCGAGTGCGACCGAATGGCCCTTCAGGGCAAAATTGCTAGGCCTGTTTGCCGGGTGCGCCTTGCGCCCCGCCTTCGACGATGAAATGCCCGAACTCTTCAAGAAAATTGGCCCCCTCGGTGGTGCGCATGACGTATATGTTGCGGCGGTCCTTGCCGTCGCGTTCACGTCGCAGATAGCCGAGTGCGCCAAGTCTGTTCAAGGCGCGCGTCACTACAGGCTTAGAAACATTCAATTCGCGCGCCAGCCCGCGCACCGTATGGGGGCCGGGATTGAGGTAAACCACCATCAGTAGCGCCATTTGCCGGTTGGTCAGATCCGGTTCACCCGACCGGACATAATCGACCAGCGAAGACATCCACCCGGACAAAGGTGGGCGCGCCTTGGGTTGGAGCTCGATCGTTGTCGCTATCGCTGTTGCCATCGGTGTCCCCAATTCAGCCCAATATGCCGGCAAATCCACAGGTGTAACGTTCGGCTATCCATTTGGTTGCGTGGCAATTCGGTTCATTGCGACGCATTTTGAAAATTCGGGTTATAGCCGGATGAGCCCGGGACGGTTGATCGCGGCCTCGCGCGCGCCTATGTCCCCGCCAGATCAACGTTTCAGACGAAAAGAAATCGAGCGCATGTTTACCTTTGTCCTTGTCCTTCAGGCGATCGTCGCCGCCATTCTGGTCGGCGTCATCCTGATGCAACGTTCCGAAGGTGGCGGCCTTGGCACCGGCGGCAGCCCCGCGGGGTTGATGTCGGCACGCGGCGCGGCTGATTTCCTGACCCGGACCACCGCGATTCTCGCCGGTGTGTTCGTCACGCTGTCGATCCTGCTCGCGGTTCTGGCGGCGATGCACCATTCGACCACGATCGATTCGACGCTCGCCAAGCCCGTGTTGACCCAGCCCCAGATTCCGGTGGGTGGCACGCCGCCCGCGCTCGGCCAGGGTGGATCGGCAGCGGCCGCCGCTGCTTTGGGTGCGAACACCACGGCGCCTGCCCCGGCAAGCAATGGCGCGGTTCCCGTCCAGAACTGACGTTTTTCGCCCCCGATCGTAAAAAATTTCATCCCCGATTCGGATTCGGGCGCTTGTCGCCCGTGCCGTTTAGGGGTTAGGCACACAGTCCCATGGCGCGGTTCATTTTCATCACCGGCGGCGTGGTCTCCTCGCTTGGCAAGGGTTTGATGGCGGCAAGTCTTGCTGCCCTCCTGCAAGCGCGTGGATACCGCGTCCGAATCCGGAAATTCGATCCCTATCTCAATGTCGATCCGGGCACGATGAGCCCGTATCAGCATGGGGAGGTCTATGTAACGGATGACGGGGCGGAAACTGACCTCGACCTTGGTCATTACGAACGCTTCACCGGTGTCGCGTCGCGGCAGTCGGACAACATCACGTCGGGGCGAATCTACAAGACGATCATCGAGCGCGAACGGCGCGGCGATTATCTCGGCGCGACGGTGCAGGTCATTCCGCACGTCACCGATGAGATCAAGCGTTTCGCTCAGGCGGAAATCGACGATCTGGATTTCGTGCTGTGCGAAATCGGCGGCACCGTGGGCGACATCGAGTCCCTGCCGTTCATCGAGGCGATTCGGCAGCTCAAGAACGATCTGGGGCGCGGCAATTCGATCAGCATCCATGTGACGCTGGTGCCGTTCATTTCGGCGGCTGGCGAGTTGAAGACCAAGCCGACCCAGCATTCGGTGCGCGAGCTTGCGGCACTGGGCGTGCAACCGGACGTGCTGGTCTGCCGTTGCGAGAAACCGCTACCCGAATCGGAACGCGCCAAGATCGCGCTGTTCTGCAACGTGCCGATGTCCGCCGTCATCCCGGCGCTGGACGCGAAGAGCATCTACGCAGTGCCGCTGCAATATCATGCAGAGGGGCTCGATTCGGAAGTCCTGCGCGCCTTTGGCGTCGAACCGGCGGAAAACCTCGATCTGACGCGCTGGGACGACATTGTCGACCGGCTGAACAACCCCGAAGGCGAAGTGACCGTGGGCGTGGTCGGCAAATATGTCGGCCTGCCGGACGCGTACAAGTCGCTCAACGAGGCGTTGGTGCATGGCGGCATCGCCAATCGGGTAAAGGTCAACATCGAATGGATCGATGCCGAACTGTTCGAGCAACCCGATAGCGATATCGCGGCCCGGCTGGAGCCGCTTCACGCCATTCTCGTCCCCGGTGCGTTCGGCTCGCGCGGCGCGGAAGGCAAGATCGCCAGCGTCCGCTTCGCGCGGGAACGCGAAATCCCTTATTTCGGCATTTGTTTCGGTATGCAGATGGCCTGTATCGAAGGTGCGCGCGATCTGTCGGGTATTTCCGATGCCAGCTCGACCGAGTTCGGGCCGACCGAAAAGCCCGTCGTCGGCATGATTACCGAATGGATGGGGACCGATGGCCTGGAGAAGCGAGAGCAGGGTGGCGACCTGGGCGGTACGATGCGTCTTGGTGCCTATGAGGCGAAGCTGACCGGCAACAGCGTTGTTTCGTCGATCTATGGCGCGGAGACAATCTCCGAACGTCATCGCCACCGCTACGAAGTGAACACCGCCTATCGGGACACGCTGGAAAAGGGCGGGCTGGTATTCTCAGGCATGTCGCCAGACGGCACGTTGCCCGAAATTGTCGAACGGCCGGATCATCCATGGTTCGTCGGCGTGCAGTTCCACCCGGAGCTGAAGTCAAAGCCGTTCGAACCGCACCCGCTGTTCCAGAGCTTCATCGCAGCGGCATTGCGGCAGAGCCGTCTGGTCTGACCACAAAGCCCAACCCCGAAACGCATGAAAAGGGCGCCCGGACCGCAATATCCGGGCGCCCATTCAATTTTAGCGGGGAAGCGGGCGGTCAGGCGGCTTCGCTGCCGCTGTCGATTTCAACCGCCTTCAACGCGGCACCGGCTTTGATCGCTATCGTCTTGGGCTTCATCGCCTCGGGCACTTCGCGGACCAGATCGATGGTGAGCAGGCCTTCGTTGAGCCGTGCGTCCTCAACCAGCACGAAATCGGCAAGTTCAAAGCGGCGCTCAAAGCTGCGCGTTGCGATGCCAAGATGCAGGAACGCACTCGTATCGCCTGCGGCAGGCTCCTTCTTTCCCTTCACCAGCAACAGGTTTTGCTGTGCGGTGATTTCAATCTCGTCGCGGCTGAAACCGGCGACCGCAAGCGTGATGCGATAACGATCCTCGGCAAGGCGTTCCAGGTTGAAAGGCGGGTAATTGTCGGTCGCAGCCTGGCGAGCGCTCGCTTCAAGCAAGTCGAATAGGCGGTCGAAACCGATGGTCGAACGGCGGAAGGGGGTAAGGTCTATCTGACGCATTTTCATTTCCTCATATGAGCAACATGAACGTCCTGGGGCGCCCGCAATTGGCGCGACACCCGTGGGCTGTGCGGCCCGGTCCGGCGCCGCACAGCGTATATCTGGGACGCCTCGTCGTTGGTTCAAGGGGCGAAAATCGCGGAAATCCGTTGGTGTAAAGTTCAGCTTTCAATCGCCCAATAACGAAAGGACTTAATTCAGATCAAAATGCTATGGATTATGTGGCATCCTGTTTCATTGCCGATCCAAAGGGAATTCGATGCTCGCCACCTTGACCGCCACTCTGCTTGCGTCGACCGCGCTGGCCACACCGGCGGATGCCGCGCCGACGCCAACAGACCAGACCGCCGGACAAGTGGCGGACAAGAATCCGGTGGAGCCGCAAACCGGCGATCCTGATGAGCGGACCCCCGACGACCAGGGGCGTCTGGGCCAGGCGCAACCGGCGACCGGCACCGACATCGTCGTCACCGCGCGCCGCCGGACGGAAACGATCCAGAATGTACCGATTGCGATTTCAGTGATCGGCGGCACCGCGATTTCCGAAACTGGCGCCTACAACGTCAATCGGCTGACCCAGCTTGCGCCGTCGCTGCAATTCTATTCGACCAACCCGCGCAATTCCGCCGCCAACATCCGCGGGCTCGGCGCGCCGTTCGGGCTGACCAATGATGGTATCGAACAAGGCGTCGGCATATATGTCGACCAGGTCTATTACAGCCGCATCGCGTCGGCGACGTTCGACTTCACCGACACCGACCGGATCGAGATCCTGCGCGGACCGCAAGGCACGTTGTACGGCAAGAACACCACTGCGGGCGCAATCAACATCACCACGCGCAAACCCAGCTTCACGCCCGAAGCCCGGTTTGAAGTATCGGGCGGGAACCTGGATTTCGTACAGGTAAAAGGATCGGCATCGGGGCCGTTGATCGGCGACACCTTGGCCGCGCGATTGTCGGTTTCGTACACGTCACGCCGTGGGACGATCTACAATGTCCGGCAGAACGAATATGAAAACAGCCAGGACAATCTGAGCCTGCGCGGCCAGATATTGTGGGAGGCGGCGCCCAACCTCGATATTACGCTGTACGGCGACTATAACCGTCAGCAGCCAAAATGCTGCGTGCAATATTACGCTCGCGTCGGCACCACTCAGCGCCCGCTCAGCCGCCAATATGATGCGCTGGCGGCGGCACTGGGCTATGCGGTGCCGTCGACGGATGCGTTCGATCGCGTGACCGATGTCGATACGCCGTTGCGCGCCAGGCAGGAATTGGGCGGCGCATCGGTGGTCGCCAACCTCAACCTTGGCGGCGCCACCTTGACGTCGGTTTCGGCGTATCGCTTCTGGAACTGGGATCCATCCAACGACCGCGACTTTATCGGCCTGCCGGTCACGTCGGTTTCGGCGAACCCGTCGCAGCAATACCAGCTTTCGCAGGAATTGCGGATCGGATCGAACGGCACGCGCAAGATCGATTACGTCGCCGGGCTGTTCTATTTCTACCAGAGCATCGATACCCAGGGCCTGCAGGTACAGGGGTCGGCTGCCAGCCGCTATCTGCTCAGCCCGACCAGCCCGAACATCAACAACCCCGCCACCCTCGACGGGCTGGCGGCGCGCAACACCATTGGTTTCACCAACACCAGCGCGGCTTTTTTTGGCAAGCTGACCTGGAACGCGACTGACGCTTTCCAGCTCTCGGGCGGCTTCCGCGTCAATTATGACGAGAAAAACGGCAATTACCTCTCCACGGTGACGACAGGCAGCGGCAGCACGGTGCTGACCAGCGAACAGCGCGGTGTGCTTGCGCCGCAAAGCTACGCACCGAAATTCAGCAACTGGAACGTGTCTGGTGACGTCACGGCCGCTTATCAGGTGGCCCCGGATATCCACACCTATTTCACTTACGCCCGCAGCTATAAATCGGGCGGCATCAACCTGTCGGGGCTGCCGTTGGATGGCAGCAACAATCCCATCCTGTCCGCCGCGACCGTCAAGCCCGAAGCTGTAAACCATTATGAGGTTGGCCTGAAAACGCGGCTGCTCAATCGAGCAGCGACGGTGAATGTCGCGGCGTTCTGGACCGACATCTATGACTACCAGGCAACGGTGACCAACGGGCAGCTTGGCGTGCTTCGCGGCTATCTGGCCAATGCCGGCCAAGTGCGAACGCGCGGGGTTGAAATCGATGCGGCGTATCGCCCGACCTCACGCCTCAATCTCTACGCCAATGGTGCTTATACCGACGCGAAATATATCCGCTTCGTCGATGCGCCGTGCCCGCCGGAACTGTCTGGCGGCACCGCTGCCGCCGCTGGGCAGGTGCCGAGCGCACCGGGTACGCCCGGCGGCATCAGCCCCGCGAACTGCAATATTTCCGGCCAGGGCCTGCCGGGGATATCGAAATGGGCATTTTCCTATGGTGCTGAATATGACGTGCCGGGGCAGTTGTTCGGCTCGTCCGGCCAATTTTACGCCGGTTATGACGGCAGCTATCGATCGCGCTTTTCGTCCAACCCCTCACCGTCGCGCTATACCTATATCGACGGGTATGCGCTCAGCAATTTCCGGCTGGGGTTCAAGAAGAGTGACCGGTTCAATGTGTTCGGCTGGGTGCGCAACGCCTTTGGCCAGGATTATTTCGAAGTGCTGGCGCTGCAATCGGGCAACACTGGCCTGGTGGTTGGCCAGCCCGGCGACCCGCGAACCTATGGCGTGACGATCAGCAAATCATTCTGACGGTCCGGGACAAACCGCAAGGCATCACCCCCGTCGCGCCTTTGGATGTTCGGGAATCGGGGGAGTGTTCGAGAATCGGGCCGCAGTCCTAACGGGTTGTGGCCTCGATATTTGCGGGCCTGTGAAGAAAAAGCGGCGGCAGTGGGGGAAACGCCTGTTGAACGGCAAACGCCCGAGCCGTTTCCGACCCGGGCGCCTGCGTGACGATCGCTCGTCAGCCCCCTTAACTGCCCTGTGATCGCGCTATCCCCACCCGAAGGTTGAACTGCTGCGCAGAGCGTCCCCGAACCACGGCCGTTGCCTGTGTGTCAGTGGGTAAGTGCTAGGATTGATGACAGCCTTTGTCATCGTCCAAAACCGGACCCGCGATACAATTGGCGCGCCCTGTGTCCAATGCGCAACACCGTAGAAACCGTTGCCAGCGGCCGTTGCGGCCCGTAATGCGTGGGTTATTCGAGGCACAACGCCGACCACGATCGACCGGCTGGGGCAGGACAAGGATCACATGCTGCTTTCGCGGTACGAACGCATGATCGCCCGGCGCTATTTGCTGCCTGGCAGCGGCGAATCCTTCATTTTCCTGGTGGCGGGCATCAGCCTTGCCGCGGTGATGCTGGGGGTTGCGGCGCTGGTCATCGTGATGAGCGTGATGAACGGTTTTCGCGCCGAGCTGTTCGACAAGATCGTCGGACTGAACGGCCATGCCGTCATTCAGGGCTATGGCGGCCAGCTTCCCGACTGGCGCGACGTGGTGAACAAGGCGAAGGCAACGCCCGGTGTCGTTTCGGCGACGCCGCTGATCGAACAGCCACTGATGTCGAGCTTCAATGGCCGGGTGGAGGCGGTGCTGGTTCGCGGGATGCAGGTGAGTGATATCCGCGCCAACAAGGATTTGAACAGCAACGTCAAATCGGGATCGTTCGCCAGGATCACGCCCGGCAGCGGCGAAATCGCCATCGGATCGCAACTCGCCGACGCGCTCGGGGCGCGGGTGGGCGACCAGATCCAGCTTATCAGCCCGCTGGGGCAGTCGTCACCCTTCGGCACCGTGCCGCGGGTGGTGAGCTACACCGTCGGGGCGATATTTGAGATCGGCGTTTATGACTATGACAAGGCTTATGTCATCATGCCGATATCGGATGCTCAGCAATTGCTGCTGATGGATGACAGCGTGGGCATGGTCGAACTGGTGACGACCGATGCCGACCGGGTGGGGCCGATCCTGGCCCCCTTGTCGCAGCGGATCGCCAGACAGGGGGTGCTGAACGACTGGCGCCAGATGAACGCTCAATTGTTCCAGGCGCTGGAGGTAGAGCGGGTGGCGATGTTCACCGTGTTGTCGATCATCATTCTGGTGGCGGTGTTCAATATCCTGTCGTCGCTCATCATGCTGGTCCGCGCCAAGACGCGTGACATCGCCATCCTGCGCACGATGGGCGCCACCCGCATCGGCATGATCCGCATCTTCATGACGGTGGGGACGACGATCGGCGCGCTTGGCACCGCGGCGGGGTTGGTGCTGGGGTTCGTGTTCCTGTATTTCCGGCAGGATGTCGTCGAAGCGATCCAGTATCTGACGGGGCAGAATCTGTGGGATCCATCCATCCGGTTCCTGACCGAATTGCCATCCAAGCCCAATCCGGTGGAAATCATCGTCATCACGCTGATGGCGCTGATTTTCAGCTTCCTGGCGACGCTGTACCCGGCGTTCAAGGCGGCGAATACCGATCCCGTACAGGTGCTGCGCTATGAATGACCCGGTGCTTGCCGTTACCGGCCTGACGCGCAATTTTACCCAAGGCGACGCGACGATCCATGTCCTGCGCGGTGTCGATCTGGCGATCATGCCGGGAGAGATCGTCGGCCTGCTCGGCCCGTCGGGTTCGGGAAAATCCACTTTGCTTCAGGCGGTCGGCCTGCTTGAAGGCGGGTTCGGCGGGTCGATCCGTATCGCAGGGACGGAGGCTGCGCGGCTCGACAGTAACGGCCGCACCGAAGTGCGCCGCGATCAGTTGGGCTTCGTCTATCAATTCCACCACTTGCTCCCCGATTTTACCGCGACGGAAAATGTCGTCCTCCCGCAATTGATCCGTGACGTGCCGAACGCGCAGGCGACAGTGCGGGCCGAACAATTGTTGACGACGCTGGGTCTCGGCGCGCGCCTTACTCACCGGCCAAGCCAATTGTCGGGCGGGGAGCAGCAGCGGGTCGCGGTGGCGCGCGCACTCGCCAATCGTCCGGCGCTTGTGCTTGCCGACGAACCGACCGGCAATCTGGACGAAGCGACCGCCGATGTCGTGATGGCCGAATTGCTCCGCCTGGTGCGTGAGGAAGGGTCGTCCGCATTGATCGCCACGCATAACGAGCGGCTGGCGCACCGCATGGACCGTGTGGTCCGCCTGCGCGACGGGCGGCTGGAATGAGCGCGTGGCGCGATCCGCCGGTGTTGGGTGGCAAGCACGTCACCCTTCGCCCGCTCGTCGCTGCCGATCGTGATGCGCTGGTCGCGGCGGCAGCGGACGGCAATTTGACTGACCTGTTCTTCACCAATGCCGCGGGGTTGCTCGATCCAGACGCGTTCATGGCCGCGATATTCAAGGAACGTGATTTCGGCCGCGCGATGCCCTTTGCCGTCACCTTGCCGGACAGCGGCAAGCTGGTTGGCCTGACGCGGTATATGCGGATGAACGAGGGGCACAGGCGCGTTGAGATCGGCGGTACGTTCTACGCGAAGTCGGTGCAGCGCAGTGGCGTCAATACCGAGGCGAAGCTGCTGCTGCTGGCGCAGGCGTTCGAGGTGATGGAGTGCAACGTCGTGCAGATACGCACCGACTGGTTCAATCGCCGGTCGCAGGCGGCGATCGAGCGCCTGGGCGCCAAACGCGACGGCGTGCTTCGCAACCATCAGGCGATGGATGGACGCATCCGCGATCTGGCGGTTTATTCGATCATCGCCAGCGAATGGCCCGGGGTGAAGCGCAATCTCGACCATCTGCTCGCCCGACATGACGGGACGGATAAATGACGACGATAACCGAGTTTGACGTCAAAAAGGCGGATGGCGCGAAAATGTCGCTGGCGGACTATGCCGGCAAGGTTCTGCTGATCGTCAACACCGCATCGAAATGCGGCTTCACTCCGCAATATGCCGGGCTGGAAGCGCTGCACCGCAAGTTCGGCGAGCAGGGGTTCGAGGTGCTGGGTTTTCCCTGCAATCAATTCGGTGCGCAGGAACCGGGCGACGCGGCGGAAATCGCAGAATTCTGCACCTTGTCCTATGATGTCACTTTCCCCGTTTTCGCCAAAGTGGAAGTCAATGGCCCCAACACCGATCCGTTGTACGATGCGCTGAAAAAGGCGGCGCCGGGCCTGATGGGCACCAAATCGATCAAGTGGAACTTCACCAAATTCCTCGTTGACCGGCAGGGGAAAGTGGTGCGCCGCTATGCCCCCAACGTGCCGCCCGAAGCACTTGAGGCCGATATCGTGGCGCTGCTGTAGGGCGCCCTGGGGCAGGGCGCGCAATTTCATCCACATCTATTGCGCCGACATCGCGCCGAAACGGTGACTGTCCGCTGGACTGACCAACGGGCGGTCCCCATAATCGTGCCATGGCGCATTCCGGCTTCGTCCCTTTACGAATCTTCTCGTCCTACACCATGCTCGATGGCGCCATCGAGCCGAAGGCGATTGCCAAGCGCGCGCTGGAACTGGGCTTTCCCGCCGCTGCCCTGACCGACCGCAATGGCCTTTATGCCGCCATGGCGTTTTCCGACGCGGCGCGTGGCGCGGGCGTGCAACCCGTCATCGGCACGATGCTGGGGATTGCGCGACCAGACATGCCGGAGGGCGTGGCGGTCCCCATCGACTGGATCGCCCTCTATGCCCAGGATCAGACGGGTTATGAAAACCTGTGCGCGCTGGTTTCCGCAGCGCATCTCGGTCGGCCGTTGGAACTGGAGCCGCATGTCGATTTCGCCATGCTCGCGCAACATGCCGACGGCTTGATTGCATTGACGGCGGGACGGGAAGGGGGCCTGACTCGCCTGTTCGCCGAAGGGCAGCCTGATGCTGCACGCAGCTATGCCGACCGATTGCAGGCAATGTTCGGCGACCGCCTGTACATCGAATTGATCCGCCGCCTCGACGAGACGGAAGGCCGGGCGGAACCCGAGTTGCTCGATCTGGCCTATGAACGCGATATTCCGCTGGTCGCCACCAATCCGTGCTGTTTTTCGGACAAGGATTTCCTGCCTGCGCATGATGCGCTGCTGTGCATCGCCAATTCCACTTATATCGCCAGCGAAGATCGCCCGAAAAGCTCACCCGACGCGTGGATGAAGCCCGCCAAGGACATGCGCGCGCTGTTCAACGACTTGCCGGAAGCGATCGCCAACACCCTTGTCGTCGCCCAGCGTTGCGCGGTGGCAGCGCCCAAGCGCAAGCCGATCCTCCCCAGCCTGGCGGGCGACCGCGAAGGCGAGGCGACGATGCTGCGCGACATCGCGTGGGACGGGTTGCAAAGGCGGCTGACCCGTATTGCCAAGCTCAACAACCTTCCGCCCCCGTCGGAAAAAGGCGTGGAGCCGGAAGGCGATGACTGGACCAGGGTTTACCGGGACCGGCTGGAATTTGAACTCAACGTCATCATCGACATGGGGTTTCCCGGCTATTTCCTGATCGTTGCCGACTTCATCCAATGGGCGAAGGCGCATGACATTCCAGTCGGGCCGGGGCGCGGATCGGGTGCGGGCTCGGTCGTCGCCTGGTCGTTGACGATCACCGACCTCGATCCGATCAAGCTCGGGCTGCTGTTCGAACGCTTCCTGAATCCGGAACGCGTGTCGATGCCCGATTTCGACATCGATTTCTGCGAAACGCGGCGCGGCGAAGTCATTCGCTACGTGCAGGAGAAATACGGCCGGGATCAGGTCGCGCAGATCATCACCTTCGGTAAGCTGAAGGCGCGCGCCGTGCTGAAGGACACCGGGCGCGTGCTGCAGATGAGTTATGGCCAGGTCGATCGCCTTGCCAAGCTGGTGCCCAATCATCCGACCGACCCATGGACGCTCGATCGCGCGCTGAACGGCGTCAGCGAGCTGGCGGCGGAATATAAGGGCGATCCCGACGTAAGACGGCTGCTCGACCTGGCGATGAAGCTGGAAGGGTTGCCTCGCCACAGTTCGACCCATGCGGCAGGCGTGGTGATTGGCGATCGGCCGTTGGCGGAGTTGGTGCCGCTTTACCGTGACCCGCGGTCCGACATGCCGGTTACGCAGTTCGATATGAAATATGTCGAAGGCGCCGGGCTGGTTAAGTTCGATTTTCTGGGGTTGAAAACCCTGTCGGTGCTGAAAAAGGCGCTGGAAATGCTCAGCCTGCGGGGCATTTCGATCGATCTCGATGCGCTCGCCTGGGATGATGCTGATGTTTACGCCCTGCTCCAGCGCGGTGACACGGTGGGGGTGTTCCAGGTCGAATCCGAAGGGATGCGGCGCACGCTTTCCGCGGTAAAACCAACCGTGTTCGAAGATATCATCGCGCTTGGCGCGCTTTATCGGCCCGGCCCGATGGACAATATCCCCATGTTCGGGCGCCGGAAGAACGGGCAGGAGGAAATCGAATATCCCCACGCCCTGCTCGAACCGATCCTGAAAGAGACTTACGGGATCTTCGTCTATCAGGAACAGGTGATGCAGGCCGCGCAGGTGCTGGCCGGATACAGCCTTGGCGGCGCCGACATGCTGCGCCGCGCGATGGGCAAGAAGATTAAGGCGGAAATGGATGCCCAGCGCGCCATTTTCGTCGAAGGCTGCGCAAAGATGAACGATATTGGCGCGGTGAAGGCGAATGAACTGTTCGACTTGATCGACAAATTCGCCGGTTATGGCTTCAATAAGTCGCACGCCGCCGCTTATGCCCTGCTGACGTACCAGACGGCATGGATGAAGGCGCATTACCCGCACGAATTCTATGCCGCGTCGATGTGTTTCGACATGACGCTTACCGACAAGCTGAGCGTGTTCGTCGATGACATGCGACGGCTGGGCGTTGCCATCCTGCCGCCGTGCATCAACCACAGCGCCGCCGAGTTCAGCGTCGAACCAGCGGGCGAAGGGCTGGCGGTGCGTTACGCCTTGGCCGCGCTGAAATCGGTGGGCGAGGGCGCGATGGAGAAGCTGGTCCTCGAACGCGAAGAGCGCGGCGCCTTTGCGTCGCTCGACGATCTCGCCACGCGCGTCGACCCGCGGCTCATCAACAAACGCCAGCTTGAAACGCTGGCGGCAGCCGGCGCGTTCGATGCGATGGAGCCCAACCGGGCGGGCATATTTGCCTGTGCCGAGACGATATTGGCGGTTGCCGCGCGCCTGCATGACCAGCGGACCAGCGGGCAGGGCGGCTTGTTCGGCGAAGCGGAGCCAGCGTCGGGCGCGACGATCAAGCTGCCGCGCTCTGCCCATTGGGGTTTGGCGGAGCGAATGGAGCAGGAACGCGAGGCGTTCGGCTTTTATTTCTCCGCGCACCCGGTCGATCGTTACCGGCATCTCGCGCGCGCCAACAAGGCGCTGACCTTTGTCGAATTGGGCGATCTGAACATCCCCGACAATGGCCAGCGCGTCGGCGCGACGATGGCGGTGCTGGTGGAGGATGCGCGCTGGCGGACCTCCGCCAGGGGTCGCCGCTACATGATGGCGACCTTGTCGGACCCGTCAGGCCAATTCGTCTCGACCTGTTTTGACGACGGGGTTTGCGCTGACCTTGAGGATGCGGCGCGCAATGGCGGCTGCGGCGTGATGACGGTCGAACTCGATCGCCGTCCCGGTGAAGAAACACCGCGCGTTTCAGTCAAGAAGTTCCAGTTGTTCGAAACGCTGGCGACCCAGGCGCGCATCGCGCTGGACATCGCGGTCACTACGCCAGAGGCGATGGCCCAGCTTTGCCAGGCTCTGGCGGGACTGCGTGGCGGCAGGGGAGAAGTTCATGTGCGGGCGACCCTGCCCGATGGGGGGCAGGCGAGGTTGCTGCTCGGCCGGGACTTCCTGCTCGATCATGAGCTTGCCACGCGCATCGAGTCGATGCAGGGTATCGACGGCGTGGAGCTGAAGACGGCCGATCAACGGCTGCTCGCACTCGCCGGCTGATCGTCGGGATTTCGGGGTGCCCCCTGAGTGAACGGCGGTCCTGTCCATTTGGATGAGGTGAACGCTGATGCTTGGTGGAATGCAGAATTTTGAATTGCGGGTGCCCCGGCTGATCGATCATGCCGCCCGTGAACATGCAAACCGCGAGATTGTGTCCTATTGGGCAGATGGCCACGAAACCCGGACGACCTGGGCCGGCATCGCGCACGACGCCCGCAGGCTTGCCCAGGCACTGGAACGGCTTGGGTGCCAGCCGGGGGATCGCATCGCCACGTTGGCGATGAACCACAGCCCCCACCTGGTCGCCTGGTATGCGGCAATCGGGATGGGTGGCGTCATCCACACCCTCAACCCGCGCCTGTTTGACGATCAGCTCGTCTATATCGCCAACCATGCCGAGGACCGGGTGCTGATCTATGACAAGGCGTTCCAGCCGATTGTCGACCGGTTGCGCAGCCAATGGACCACAATCGATCATTATGTCTGTTTCGATGCCGAAGGGCCGGGCAGCTATGCCGACCTGATTTCTGCCGAAGACGGCAATTACCGCTGGCATGAGGGGGCGGAGCGCGAGCCGTGCATGTTGTGCTATACCAGCGGCACGACCGGCAATCCGAAGGGCGTGTTGTATGAGCACCGTTCGACCGTCCTCCACGCGATGACGGCGGTGACGCCATCCGTGCTCAACCTGTCGAGCACCGCGTCGGTGTTGCCGGTGGTGCCGATGTTCCATGCCGCCGCCTGGGGCCTGCCGTTCGCGGGCGCGATTTCGGGCGCCAAGCTGGTTTATTCGCAAGTCAATGACGCCAATGTGCTGTGTCGCCTGATGAACCAGGAAAAAGTGACGCATTCGGCCGGGGTGCCGACGGTTTGGCTTGCCATGTTCCAGCACATCGACGCCTCGGGCGAATTTCCCGCCCATCTGCAGCAGGTGACGATTGGCGGATCGGCCGCGCCGCGCGCGATGATCGACCGGATCATGGGCATGGGTGCGGAGGTGAAGCACCTTTGGGGGATGACCGAGACCTCTCCCATCGGAACCACGGGCTGCAAGCCTGCCCATTGGGACGAAATGAGCCATGACGAACGGCTGGACCTGATCTCGAAACAGGGACAGATCCCCTTCGGCGTCGAGCTGCGCGTGGTCGATGACAATGATGTCGAGCAGCCGCGCGACGGCGCGAGCTCGGGGCGATTGCAGATCCGTGGCCCCTGGGTGGTCAAACGCTATTTCAGGGCGGAACGGGACTCGATCGATGCGAACGGCTGGTTCGACACCGGAGACGTCGCGGTGCTCCACCCCGACGGCACGATGCAGATCACTGACCGGGCAAAGGACGTCATCAAATCGGGTGGCGAGTGGATCAGTTCGGTCGACCTGGAAAACGCCGCTGTCGGCTGTCCCGGTATTGCCGAGGCCGCAGCGATTGGCGTCTATCACCCCAAATGGGACGAAAGGCCGCTGCTGATCGTCGTGCGCAAGGCGGATAGCGCGGTGACGGCGGAGGAAATCAATCAGCACCTTGCCGGGCATGTCGCCAAATGGTGGCTGCCCGATGAAATCATCTTCGTCGACGCGCTGCCGCATACGGCGACGGGCAAATTGCTCAAAACCGCGCTGCGCGAGCAATATCGGGACTATCGGTTGGCGACGGCTGCCTGACCGGGTGGCGATGGTCGATCGGTGTCCTACTGGCCGGGCAAGCGTTATCGTGCGCGGCGCTCTTTCAAATCGTTGGTTCAGGCAGAAAATGTGCGGTGGTTGAGGGAGCCTCAACCGAAGCAATGGCAACCCTCAACTTCCTCAACCAGTTTGCTCGATAGGGGGCGGGGATTGGTGGTTGGGAGACTGTCTGCTTATAGCGGGAAAGGATGCCAAAACCGCCGCCGCATAGTAACCTATAAGTGCGGTGGAAAAATACGATTGAGCTTGTTGTTCATCCAATCTGGACTCCCCGATTGCCTATCGATGAGACCATGAGCGACCAGAAACTTCCACCAGTTTCGGCAGAGAGCATCAAACTGGCTAAGAGCGAATTGGACTTGTAACGTTTTTGCGCCGGTCGCTTGAGAGCATAATGCTCGTTCAAGGAGACCTGCGAGATGATCAAGCATACAGAAGAGTTCAAGCGGGAG
>JBAZYJ010000016.1:0-82436 GCA_041659385.1 Sphingomonas sp. | reverse complement strand
AGGCCAACGGCTGTCGGATTAGCTCTGTGGGGTCATTCATGGCGTGAAGGATCAGCGTCGGCGGTGCCTTGCGACTGATAGTAACCCATGGCTTGAGTTCGAGACTGTTCCTGCCCTTGCTAGTGTCCAGCATACGCGCCGTGTAGGCGACGATCGCGAAGTCGGGTCGTGGTGATTGCCGGTCGGCCGCGTCCGCTGGCGGATACGTGCGCTCTTCGGTATTGCTCATGTTCGCCGCCAGATAGGCACCCGCCGAGAAGCCAATCACGCCGATTTTGTGCGGATCGATCCCGTAGGACGATGCCCGCTGCCGCAGCAGCCCCATCGCGCGCTGCGCGTCTTCCAGACCCAGCAGCACTTTAGGCCGCTGCTGTTCGCCGTTCTCTTGCGGCCACACTTGCGGCACCCGGTACTTCAGTAGGGCGCAGGTCATCCCTTGCTGCACCACCCAATCGCAGATCTCGGTGCCTTCCAGATCGGTCGCGACGACTTCGAACCCGCCGCCCGGCAGTACCAGCATAGCGGCTCCGTTACTGCCTCCCTTCGGCCGATAGAGGGTCATGGTTGGCCGGGTGACATAGCTTACCCAATGCCATTTGCGCCCTCCAACGAGACCCGTGCCATTACCGGTCCCCTCGGGACGATCGCCGGAGTCAGGCTTGGCGAGAAGCGTGTCGGCGGGCCAGAGCGGCATCTGAACCCCATTAGCGGCAGGCTGCCACACGCCCGCACGCTCCATCTTCGGAATGATGACCTTCGCAGGCGCGCTATCGGCCTTGCTGATCTGACCGCTGGCTGCGCCAGCGATGCCGATTGCAAGGAGAGAGGGCACGACAAACCGGGACCGTGACAAGGGGAGTGTCGACTTAACAAACCGCACCATTTCAACAGGCTCCGTCTGAATTATATGACCAGAGTGCAGCGGGGTTTCGCCGTCTGCAATCGGAAATGACGGACTCCCATCCCTATGATCGCCACAAGGCCGAAAACAGACCCTTCAGCCTACACCTCCACCCTCGCCCCCACGGGCAGCGCAGCCGCCTGCCCGGCGCTGTCCGCCATCGCGGTATCAACCCACGTGCCATGGGCGTGGGAGAAAGCGAGCGTGCGCCACTCGCCGTCTCCGGGCCAGCTTCGCGCGCGGATGAGCTGGTGGCCCAGCGCGCGGTCGGGTTCCATCATCACCCAGCCGAGCGGGCGTTCGGGCGTCGCCCGTGCGGCGGCTGCCTTCATGGCGTCACGGATACGCTCTGCGGTCGCCTCGGGCAGATATTGCCACACCACCGAATGCATCAGTACGCGCGTCACCCCGGCAGCCTGGGGTTCGGCCAATTGCGCCTCCACCCAGTCGGCGGCATCGGCCCGCACCAGCGCAACGCCCCGTTGGCCGAGCATTGCAATCGCCTGGCGCACGCGCGCCAGCCGTTCAGGCGTTTCGGGCCAGATATAAGCCGCCAGCCGCGCGGCCACGGCGGGATCAGTCGCGTCCATCGGATTGACGTCGCAGCCACGCGTGCCAACGATGTCCAGCGCCACATCGGGTGCGGGCGGTCCGGTCCACTCCGGCCGGATAGTGATGGGCGAGTCGGGCGGTCCGGCCATCGTGCCCCCCAAGTCGAAGCGATACCGGTCGATCAGCAGGTTCAGGCCCGCGCTCGATCCGATTTCCAGCACCTCGATGCGCGGGCCATGTCGTTGCGCTATATCGATTAACCCAAGCACCAGCGCGCCCGAGCGGCCAGGTTCATTGGTCTGCGGCGGCCCGTCCAGCCAGGGCATCAGCGCTGCCCCATGCCGCGCCAGCACCCGGCCAAGAATCGCGATGATTGCATCCTCGTCGGCGACATCGCCTGCGTAAACGCTTGCCAATTCGGCATCGTCGCCCGCCAGAACCAATGCGTGCAGCCCGCCGAACAGGCGCAGCGGCAGGGCGTCGCGTGTCGGCTCCCCCACCCAGTCGAGGATGCGCGCGCCAATGGCGGTGTCGCGCGTCAGCCCACGGGCGACTGCGCCGCACATCCGGCCATAGATGGGCGCGGCATTGTGTTCGCAATAATATTTCTGGATCAGAAAGGCGCCGCGATTGGTCTGTTCATCGGCCATGTCCGTGCTCCTGCTCGCCAGAGTCGTTCGCGCGCCTTGTTGCGCCTGCGCCCCGGCCCAAGTAAAGGCCCGCAAACCCATGACCGATCCGATCATCATTGCCGTCCCCAAAGGGCGTATATTGAGCGAAGCGCTGCCGCTGCTCGAACGTGTCGGCATCGTGCCTGAACCCGCCTTTGTCGATGAGGACAGCCGGGCGCTACGTTTTTCCACCAACAACCCCGGGATCGAGCTGATCCGGGTGCGCGCGTTCGACGTGGCGACCTTCGTTGCGCATGGCGCTGCCCAGCTTGGCATCGTCGGGTCGGATGTACTGGCTGAATTCGCCTATTCGGAACTCTATGCCCCGGTCGATCTGGGCATCGGCCATTGCCGCCTGTCGGTTGCCGAGCCGGTCGAAATGGCGGCGAGCGATGATCCGCGCGGGTGGAGCCATGTGCGCATCGCCACCAAATATCCCCATGTCACCAAAAGCTATTTCGCCAGCCGCGGCGTTCAGGCCGAGTGCGTCAAGTTGAACGGCGCGATGGAACTGGCGCCGACACTGGGGCTGGCGCCGCGCATTGTCGATCTGGTGTCGTCGGGCCGCACGTTGAAGGAAAACGGCCTGGTCGAAGTGGAAGTGATCGCCGAGGTTACCAGCAGGCTGATCGTCAACCGCGCCGCTTTCAAGACGCGCGCCGAAATCGTGCCGCTGGTCGATGGCTTCCGCAAGGCCGTGGCCGGAAAGGTCGCGGCTTGATCCGCCTCGCCACCTCTTCCCCTGATTTCGCCGACGCGTTCACCGCTCTGGTCAATGCCCGCCGCGAAGCCGATGAGGATGTTGCGCGCGACGTGTCGGCGATCATCGCGCGCGTCCGCAACGAAGGCGACGACGCCATCACCGCGCTGACCGCGCATTTTGACGGCCATGACCTGAATATGTCCGGCTGGGCGATCGACCTGGCCGATTGCAAAGTGGCGTATGACGCGCTGGCCCCCGATCTGCGCGCGGCGCTCGATCTGGCGGCGACACGCATCCGCACCTATCACGCGGCCCAACGCCCGACCGACAGCGACAGTATCGACAACGCCGGCGTACGCCTGGGCGCACGCTGGTCCGCGGTGGAGGCCGCCGGGGTCTATGTGCCAGGCGGGCGGGCCGCTTATCCCTCGTCGGTGTTGATGAACGCGCTGCCTGCCAAAGTCGCTGGCGTCGAGCGGCTGGTGATGGTGACGCCGACGCCGCGAGGCGAAATCAATCCGCTGGTCCTTGCCGCCGCCCATCTGGCGGGCGTGGACGAGATATGGCGCATCGGCGGCGCGCAGGCGGTGGCTGCACTGGCCCATGGTACTGAGCGCATCAGGCCTGTGGACGTCATCACCGGCCCTGGCAATGCCTGGGTAGCAGAGGCCAAGCGCCAGCTTTACGGTGTCGTCGGCATCGACATGGTCGCGGGGCCAAGCGAGATCGTGGTGGTCGCCGATGGCGCCAACAACCCCGACTGGATCGCCGCCGACCTGCTCAGCCAATCCGAACATGACCCGACCAGCCAGTCGATCCTGTTCACCGACGACGCCGAGTTCGCCGACAGGGTCGCAGCCGCCGTCGAGGCTCAGCTTGTCCGGTTGGCCACTGCGCCCGTGGCGCGCGCCGCCTGGGACGTCAATGGCGCGATCATCCTGGTGGACACGCTGGCGCAGGCAATGCCACTGGTCGACCGGCTGGCGCCCGAGCATCTGGAACTGGCCGTCGCCGATCCGCAGGCTTTGTTCGATATGGTGCGCCATGCCGGTTCGGTGTTCATGGGTCGCCATACGCCCGAAGCGGTGGGTGATTATGTCGCTGGCCCCAACCACGTCCTGCCCACCGGCCGCCGCGCGCGTTTTTCCAGCGGATTATCGGTGCTCGATTTCATGAAACGCACCAGTTTCCTGCAACTCGACAAGGCCAGCCTGACGCGGATCGGCCCTGCCGCCGTCGCGCTGGCCGAAGCGGAAGGGTTGCCCGCTCATGCCAGGTCCGTGGCGCTACGGCTCGACTAGCAAACGCCTGCCCGCCGCCGGGATTGCGGCGAAACCGGATCAAGCCCGCACATAACAAGGTGTCCCCCGATCATTTTGGGGACAAACGGGGTTGGGAATTCCGCGCGACACTTATTATGGCCAGATACTTATTATGGATTGAGCGAAATGACCAGAATTGCCCCCCGCACCAAGGCTCGCGCAGCCGCCCGTCTCGCCGCCGTTCAGGCGCTGTACCAGCACGAGATGGAAAAGACCGCCATTGCCATCCTGCTCCACGAATTCCACCAGCATCGGCTGGGCGGAACAATCGAGGAAGAACAGCTTGCCGAAGCCGATGTGCTGTTCTTTGACGACATCGTGAAAGGCACGCTGGCGCGGCTGGCCGAAATCGACACCGCTGTCGCCGCGCGCCTGGCCAGTGGCTGGAGCCTGGAGCGGCTCGACAAGCCGATGAAGGCCATCCTGCGCGCCGGTTCGTATGAATTGATGGCGCGCGCCGATGTGCCGGTTGCTGCTGTCATCACCGAATATGTCGACGTCGCCCACGCCTTTTACGACAAGCGCGAAGCGGGCTTCGTCAATGGCCTGCTCGACGCCATCGCCAAGGACGTGCGCGGATAAGCGTGGCCGAGATCGTCAACCTGCGCACCGCTCGCAAGGCGAAGCTACGCAGCGCGGCAAGCGCGGAGGCAACCGCCAACCGCGCCGCCTTTGGCCGCACCAAGGCCGAGAAGGAAGCCACCGCCGCCCAAGCCCGACGACAAACCCGGACTCTGGACGGCGCGAAGCTGGAAAACTGACCCAAGGCGGCAACGCCTGACGCTGTCCGCACCGAACGAGCCGGGTCATCGGCGGCGTCAGCTTGGATAATAGCCGACGCCGACAATATGATCGCCCACGCGCTGGATCAGCGAGAATTTGTGCTCGATCCGGTTGTCGGAGCGGTTCAACCACACATAGCTGATCTTGCCATGGCCGCTGCCATTGGCGATGCTGATCATCTCACGGACGATCTGCTTGCCTTCCGCATCCGCCATGTCGATCACATCGGTGCCGACGAGCTTGGGATTGGCGCCATACGCTTTGTAAACGCCCTTCATGTCGAGCACGAAGACGTAGAGCTCACCGTTATTGTACGCGCCCGTTGTCTGGTTGAACTGGGGAAGCGCCTTGTCCGGGCCGACCGTCTTCAATTCATTGACTGCCTTGTCGAGCAGCGCCTGAGCCTGCGCGGAGGTCGCGTGAGTGGCGGCATAAGCGGCTGACGACAGCGACACCGCGCAGGTGCCGACCAGCAACGCCGGAGCCACGGAAGCCAGCGACAGTGATGCCAGCGACAGGGGGGCCAGCGATAGGGGCGCCAGCAGCGAGCGGGAAAATGAAAACATCGGGCGGTTCCTCCTTCATCGTCGGGGCGGTATCGGAATGGCCAAGGGTGACGGCGTATGCCGACGCGCCCCTTGCTCTTCGAGAACCCGTTGATTTCGGTCGTTTGATCCGATTCTCGCTTCCGGTCTTAGATCTGGATCAATTTGCGCCGACTATGCGCGCGCGGTTGCACCTTGGTATAGTCCGGCCAGATGCTGATGGGCAGCCAATCCGCCGTTTTGGCGGCAAGCACCCGATTCGGACTTCAGAGACTGACCACGACTGCGCCCTGCAATCGCCCCTTGTCGTCTCGCTCTACGTAATGCCGAACAAGTGAACTGCGGGGGCGGCCGCTGGGTAGCTCGTAAACCACCAGCGTAGCGCATTCGAAAAAATGTCCGTCATATCCCAATGCGCAAAGGGTGTGCGGCACACCGATCACTCGCTTGGGCTCCACGGCGAGTGCATCCATTATTTTAATATCGTTACGGAAGTACGGCCACTCGCGCCGCACGAAGGTTGCCATTTCGGCGACGGTGGGGGCGACTTCAGTCGGGGCTGCTTCGGCCTGCAAGGCTCCATTGGTTTGGGCCGATGCCTGGAACCCGCTCAACTGCCACGCGAGCATCATGGACAGGATCAAGGGGGATCGGCGTGCCATCACCCGCCAGGCTACATCGCTTGATGTCCGTTGACCACCACCCCAATTGAGCAAACTGGTTGAGGAAGTTGAGGGTTGCCATTGCTTCGGTTGAGGCCCCCTCAACCGCCGCTTATTTTCGGGTGGATCAACGGCTTGAAAGAGCAGCACTCACTCTATCGCCAGTTGGACATGTAGGACAGAAGCGCGCCGGTGCTTGCGCGGGATATCACGCCGTGGCCGGGCCGATGGCGGTGGGGCCTGCGGCGACGGCAATGTCTTCGCCGCTATCCCTGGGCAACCAGACGGTGGCGACAAAGCCCTTGCCCGCCTTGTTGGCGAAGGTAACATCGCCACCATGCTCCGCGGCCAGCGCGCGGACGATCGCCAGCCCCAACCCCGCGCCGCCAGTGGTGCGGTCGCGCGACGGATCGGCCCGGCCAAATGCCTCCCCCAGCCGGGGCAACAGGTCAGCGGGGGCGCCCGGCCCGTCATCGGCAACTTCGATCCGCCAATATGTGCCTTCGTCGGCCAGGGTGATGGCGACGCTGTCGGCATGGCGCAGTGCGTTATCGACCAGATTGGCGACGATTCGCCGGAAGGCCAATCGCCTGACCATCGCCAGCGCCGGTCCATCGGGGCGGATGAGCGTAACCGGCTCGCCAGCTTCGCGGTGCGAGGCGACGATATCGACAAGCGCCGGCCCCAGATCCATCCGTTCTCGCGGGCCGTCCGCTTCGTTGCTGCCCGCGGCCAGCAACAACGTGTCGTCGAGCAGTTCGCGCATCTCCTCCAGATCAGAAATTGCCCGCGCGCGTTGCCCGGTGTCGTCGATGAATTCGCTGCGCAGCCGCAACCTGGTCAGATAAGTGCGCATATCGTGCGCGATTGCCGCCAGAATCCGCGTCCGCTGTGCCATCAGGTCAGCGATGCGCGACTTCATTTCATTGTACGCGGTGGCGACATCGCGCATTTCCCGCGACCCTGCTATCTTGAGGTCGGGCGTTTCCGGATTGCCCGCAAAAGTCCGCATCTCGTCGGCAATCCGCACCAGCGGCAGCGTTGTCGCGCGCACCGCCAGCACCAGCGCGACGAGCGCGACGATGCCGCCCAGGCCAAGCAGGATGGCGCGCCGCCGCAGCAGCAACTGGACCCCCGACGAAGGCCGCCCGGTTACGACCAGCCAGGCGCCGTCCTGCAACCGGACCGATGCGGTGGGCGGCGTGGTGAGCCAGCCGGGCCAGGGGTTGACCTGCGCGACCAGGTTCAGGCCGTGTCGGCGGCCCGACAACAGCATGGTCCGTTCGTTTTTCCCCGAGGGCGGAACCAGCCTTGTCGTATCGGCATCGCCGGACGGCGCATTGGCGGCAGGCGCGATGGCGACATGATAAAGCGCGCCGTCAAATGCGTCGGCAACGGCGGCGCGGTCTTTGATGGCAGTGCGCTCCATCACGTCCGCCATGGTATTCAGCCTCGTCGCATCGGGCAGGCCGACAATATCGCCCGTGGTAATGGCGCGCGGCGCGGCGGTAACCGCGAAAATGACGAGTTGCAGCAACACGAACAGCGCCACCAGGACTATGGATATCCGAGACGCCAGCGTACCGCGCTGCATGTCAGGCGCGCTCAACCAGCGAGGTAAACAGATAGCCGCCGCCGCGCACCGTGCGGATCAGGATTTCTCCCGCCGGATGGGCGGCAAGTTTCCGACGCACCTTGCCGACCAGCACGTCGATGCTGCGATCAAATGGCTGGGCGTCGCGCCCGCGCGTCCAGTCGAGCAATTGATCGCGCGACAATACGCGCCGGGGATGGCGGACCAGCGCCGCCAGCAGGTCGAATTCGGCACCCGTCAGTTCGACCGGCTCCTCGTCAGGATCGCTGAGCGCACGCCCGCCGACATCCAGGGTGAAGCCCGCGAATTGCCAACGCTCGGTTGGCGGCACGACGACAATGCGGTGCCGGTCGCGCGTGCGGCGCAGAATGGCGCGGGCGCGGGCGATCAGTTCACGTGGGTTGAACGGTTTGG
Organism: Sphingomonas sp.; assembly: GCA_041659385.1. Lineage (GTDB taxonomy): Bacteria > Pseudomonadota > Alphaproteobacteria > Sphingomonadales > Sphingomonadaceae > Sphingomonas. The sequence continues at coordinate 74,289 of JBAZYJ010000016.1, read as the reverse complement.
GCAGATAATCGTCGGCACCGATTTCCAGCCCGACGATCCGATCGATATCATCGCCGCGCGCCGTGACCATCAACACCGGCACTTCGCCCTCGGCTTGCAAACGGCGGCAGATCGACAGGCCATCCTCACCGGGCAACATCAGGTCGAGCACCGCCAGATCGACGCGCCGCCGCTGACGCACGCGGTCGAACGCGTCGCCGGTCGGGCACAGTTCGACCTCGAATCCCTCGCGCCGCAGCAAGCCCGCAATCAGCGGCCCGATCTCCGGATCATCCTCCACCACGGCAATGACTGTACGGCTTTCCATCATGCCCTCCAGAATGCGGCAATCCTCGTCGGCGTGAAAGCATAAGCGCCGCCGGTTACTTTTCTTCACAAACGATCACGCAGCAGACGCACGCGCCTTACGCTGGGCGGGCAAACCCCTGGTCATCGGACACCCCGGTCCGGTTTCAATTCACGGAGTTTGTCATGAAGAAGAATATCATCGCAACGGTTGCCGGACTTGCACTGGCCACCATGATCGCCGCTTCCCCCGCCGATGCACAGCGCCGTGGCGGTTCGATTTCGGTCCAGGGTTCGGGTGGCCATGGCGGCACCGCCAGCCGCAGCGTCAATCGCCAGCCGGGCAGCAGCAGCGTGACACGCGGCATCCAGACCAATTCGGGCAAGGGCGCCACCACCACGCGCGGCGGCAGCTATTCGAATGGCACCTATACCGGCGGCGCCACCCACACGCTGAACAATGGCCAGACCTTTGGCCGTTCGACGACCGCCACCGCCAATGGTGACGGCAGCGCCACGATCTCATCGACCGCAACCGGCCCCAACGGTCAGTCCGGATCGGTCTCGGCAACGGTAAGCAAGACGCCGCAATAAGGCGCCACTTGCCGCGGTTCCGGTCGCCTGATCTTCTTCCCCCTCCCGCTCGGGCGGCCGGAACCCAATTGTCGAACCCTGATTATCGTTCCCCACATTATCGCCCCCAATTATCGCCCCCCCATTATCGAACGGGAAATGCTCCCATGAAAAAGCCATTCTGGATCATGGTCGGCGCCATCGCGGCTGCCTGCGCCATGCCCGCCGCCGCGCAGGACATCGACCGCGCCGACACCAACCATGACGGCAAGATCAGCCGCGCCGAATTCATCGCCGCGCGCGGTGCCAATTTCGACAAGCTGGACCGCAATGGCGATGGCGTCATCAGCCAGGCCGATATCGGCATGATCGCCCGGTTCCGGCCCGCGGTCGGCGAAAAATTCAACCAGATGATCGCGGCAGACGACGCCGACCATGACGGGCAAGTGACCCAGAAGGAACTCGCCATCGCCCCGGCCCCTGCCTTCGAGCGTGCCGACGCCAACCATGACGGCGTGATCGACGCCAGCGAGATGGCGGCACTACGCGCCAATCTGGCCGCGATGCGCGGGGGACGGTAAGATGGAAACGCTGCTCACCAGATCGCCGGTTTGGCTGGTCGTCATGATTGGGCTGGTTCTGGTTGAGCTGGCCTGGCGGATACGGACGGGCCATGGTTATGATCGTCGTACCGCGCTGACCACGCTGGGGTTGGTCGCCGGCAATATACCCGCGGCCATCCTCAACGCGATGGGCATCAGCGCCATCTATGGGCTCGCCTGGAGGCTGACGCCGATCCATTTGCCGTTCGGCGACTGGCGAACCTGGGTTGTCGGGTTCTTTGCGGTCGAGTTCGCCTATTACTGGTTCCACCGCGCCAGCCACCGCGTCCGCTGGCTATGGGCGAGCCATGCCGTCCACCATTCGGCCGAGGAAATGACGTTGCTGTCATCCGTCCGGCTGGGCTGGACCAATCTGCTGTCGGCGGGGTTCGTCTTTTACGTGCCGCTGGTGCTTCTGGGCTTCGATCCGCGGATGGTCGTCATCCTGCTGGTCATCGATCTGCGCTACCAGTTCTTCCTGCATACCGAAGCCCGGATTTCGCTGGGGCCGCTCGAATATCTGTTGAATTCGCCATCGCACCACCGGGTTCATCATGGCCGCAACGACGCTTATCTCGATTGCAACTATGGCGGCATCCTTATCATCTACGACCGCTGGTTCGGCACATTCCGGCCCGAGCGTGATGATGAGCCGGTGGAATTCGGGCTGAAGGGGCGGGCGACGGAAAACAATCCGATCCGCCTGGTCTGGCGGGAATGGGCCGATATATTCGCCGCCATGCGCCAGTCGGGCAGCGTCACCCGCGCCGTGCGCACCGCGCTTTCCCCACCAGGCACCGAATTGCGAGCCGCCGGGCCAAAGATCCCACCGCCCGCCACCAAGGCTGTGATCGACGCTTGAGCGGGATCGCAGGCCCATAAACCAGCCGGTCTGCAAACGCGCGCGGCAGACGTAGCGAGTATGCGGTATGGCGACACTGGCTGCGTGCGTCCGCGAACGATACGAACGACAGGGCAAGGTTGCCGAGCTTAAACGATGGGCATTGGGGGTTTGACAGGCACTCGGCCATCTCGGCTCAGCCGTCCGCCAATAATCAAATAGAAACCCGCAATCGCGATGCCCGCCAATGCAAACACCCCGATTTGAAGGGCGGAGGCGCCGTGAAATTTCAAACTCGCAACCGGTGCCAGTATCACCCCTGTCGTGGCGCCCGCGATCAGGCAGATACTGTTTGCGGTTGAAGTTCGACGACGCGTTATCGGAAAAAGCAGCGTCAGCACGATCCCCGCGCCAGGCAACGCAACAATGAAGACGCCAAGCCAAAACAGGGCCGCCAGCGTCGCCAACCCAGCCGCGCCGGGAAGGCGATGGTTGGCCGTAATCGCCAATGCCGTGGTCAAGATGATGGAGAAAACCGTCGAGCCAAGCATCGCGGCCCCCAGGACGGCGAATGCATGATGGCCAAAACGAAGCGGCTTGAGGTCTGTTATCATGTCTTCAATATATATTTCAGAAACTTAACGAGCGGTTGCGCTGAATTTCCAATCGGGAATTGCCGCCTCTTGCCACCAATGCTGCCATTCGCCTTTACCCCTAACCCCTGTCCGGCCTGGCAACGGCATCGCGGTAGACATCCTCGATCCGCTCCAGGGTCCGCTTCAGCCGCGGCGCGACGAAATCCAGAAAGGCGCGCTGCTTGAGCGGCTGCATCGGCTGGGGGGCGTGGACCAGATGAACCGGCACCGGGTTGGGCGACTGGTCGTCCAGCACCGGCACCAGCGTCCGCGCGCCCACCGCCGCCGCCGCCTGATAGGACATCATCCGCGCAAGCCCCAGCCCCGCCGATGCGCCGTCGATGACCGCGTCGGCGGTGTTGACCGAATAGCGCGGATGCACCGCCACGGTCCGCGATGCGTCGCCTTCGCCCAACGGCCAGCTTCGATAGGTCTGGAGCCCTTCGAACGCGATGCAGTCATGGTCGGCGATCGCTTCGGGGCGAGCGGGCGTGCCGCGTCGCGCCAGATAATCCGGGCTGGCGCAAATCACCCATCGCACCTCTCCCACGCGCCGGGCGATCAGGCTGCTGTCGGGCAGGCGGCCGATGCGTACCGCGATGTCGACATGGTTTTCGACCAGATCCACTACGGTATCCGCCAGCACCAGCCGCACCGTGACATCCGGATAGACCCCCAGAAATTCATGGACGATCGGCGCGACATGCTGCTTGCCGAACATGATCGGCGCGGTGACCAGCAATTCACCCCGCGGCGCACGATATTCCCCTGCCGCCGCGCGCTCCGCCTCGCCCAGTTCCTCCAGCACGCGCCGCACCGATGCGACATAGGCGCTGCCCGCCTCGGTCAGGATCAGCTTGCGATTGGTGCGTACCAGCAACTGCGTCGCCAGATGCGCCTCCAGATCGGATACGCGGCGGCTGACGGTGGGCAGCGGCACCCCCAGGCTGCGTGAGGCGGCCGACAGGCTGCCGCCGTCCACCGCGGCGATCAGGGTACGCATTGCCTCAAACCGATCCATCCAGACTTCCGTAATATGGAACCATTGCTTCCGTTATTAGCAGATACTCCCATTTTTCGGAAGTCGATATCTGGCGGGCAGCGGCACGATCACGCCGCCCCGACACGCGCTTTCGATCCGCTGCGCCCGCAAGGGCCTGCGGTGTCGACGGCACCCAAATTTGCAACCCCAAGGAGTCCCGCATGACCAGGACGCATCATTTCGTGCAGGCGGCATCGCTTGCGGTGCTGGCCATCGCCACCGCCGTGGCAGCGCCCGCTGCCCCTGCCCACGCCACCAGCATTGCAAAGGCCCATGCCATGACCACGACCAGCTATCACTTCGCCACCGTCAACGGCCGCAAGGTTTTCTACCGCGAAGCCGGTGACCGCGCGCTGCCGACCATCATCCTGCTCCACGGTTTCCCCACCAGCAGCCACATGTTCCGCGACCTGATCCCGCAACTGGCCGACAAATTCCACGTGATCGCACCCGATTATATCGGTTTCGGCCAGTCGGACGCGCCCTCGGTCGCCGATTTCGACTATAGCTTCGACAACCTGACCACCCATGTCACTGGCCTGATCGATCAGCTCGGGCTGAAGTCGTACATCCTCTACATGCAGGATTATGGTGGCCCGGTCGGTTTCCGCATTTTCGCGCAGCGCCCGACCGAGGTGAAGGGTTTTGTCATCCAGAACACCAATGCCTATCTGGAAGGCGTCGGCGACATGCCGAAGCAGATTTTCCTGCCCCTGTGGAACAAGCGCGACGCCACCACCGAAGCCGCAGCTCGTGGTTTCCTGGCCGCTGACACCACCAAGTTCCAGTATCAGGTCGGCGCGAAAAGCCCCGAAGCGATCAGCCCGGACAACTGGACGATCGACCAGGCATTGCTCGACCGCCCCGGTCACGACGCCGCGCAGTTGAACCTGCTTGAAAACTACAAGACCAATGTCGGCGCCTATGAAAGCTGGCACAAGCTGTTCGCCCAATACCAGCCCAAGACGCTGATCGTCTGGGGCAAGAACGATCCGTTCTTCATCCCTGCCGGCGCTGAAGCGTATAAGAAGGATCTGCCCCAGGCTCGCCTGGTGTGGCTCGATGCCGGTCACTTCGTCCTCGACGAAAATGCCGCCACCGTCGCTGCCGAGATCAAGACCAGCTTCGCCGCGCACTAAGTAACTGCCGGTGCGGTCGCTGACGGCGGCCGCACCGGACTTTCCCTACATACAGCAACACTCGCAACAACATCCTTCCTGCAAGGGAGCCTGAAAATGACCAACCCGATCGACACTGTCCGCGCATTTTACGATGCGCTGGCCAGCGGCAACGCGCCCGGTGCCCTGGGCATGATGGCCGACGACATCGAATGGAACACCATGTGGCATTACAAGGTGGCAGGTCGCGGGCCACAGGCAGTGGCAGAAGGCGTGCTGATGCCGCTGATGGCCGAATGGTCGAGCTTCAGCCTCAACCCCACCGAATTGATCGCGCAGGGTAACACCGTTGTCTCGTTGGGCAATTTCACCGGCGTGCACGGCACCAGCGGCAAGAAGGCGACGGCCGGCTATGCGCATGTGTGGACCGTGTCGGACGGCAAGATCAGCCGTTTCCGCCAGTATATCGATACGCTGGCAGTCGCCGAAGCGCGCCAATGACCAGCAACACCGACCCCCGGGTGGTGATCGTCACTGGCGCCAGCCGGGGGATCGGCCGTGGCACCGCGATCCGGCTGGCCGATGACTTCGGCATGGTCGCCATTGTCGCACGCGACGCCGCGACGCTCGCCCAGACCGCCGCCGCCATCACCGAACGCGGCGCGAGAGCGCTCGTCATCGCCACCGACTTGCGTGCGCCCGATGCCGCGGCGCACGTCGTCAACACGACGCTGGCGCATTTCGGGCGGATCGATGCGCTGGTCAACATCGCCGGCGCGGTGCCGCAAGCCGATTTGTTCGCGCTGACCGACGAAGAATGGGCCGATGGCCTGTCGCTGAAATTCCACGGCGCCCGCCGCCTGACCATCGCCGCATGGGACGCGTTGAAGGCGTCGCAGGGATCAGTGGTCATCACGTCTGGCACATCGGCGATCACGCCCAAGGCGTCGTATGCGGCGGTAGGGTCGATCAACGCTGCCATCGTCGCGCTTGCCAAGGCATTTGCCGATCGCGGCCTGGCTGACGGTATTCAGGTCAACAGCGTGCTGCCCGGCCCGGTGATGACCGAACGCCGCCGCAAGATGCTGCAGAACTTCGCCGATGCCAAGGGATTGTCGATCGACGACGCGATTACCCGCTTTGCCGCCGATGCCGAAATCCCCCGCTATGGCACGCCAGAAGACATCGCGGCCGCCATTGCCTTCCTCGTCTCAGCGCCCGCGCGCTGGATGACCGGCACCGCGCTGCGCGTCGATGGCGGCGAGACCAAGGCGGTGTAACGGCGCGGTGCGGCGCTGGCCCAACCGCGTACCCCCAACCGAAATCCCGGCGATTTTATTGACATTATTGGTGCCGATATTAGGTCTTCGCCCATCGCCGACGGAAATAGCAAAAGCAACGCGTCGGCGCGGTTTCGGGAGGAGGAAGCCATGACGCTCAGCTTCGATTGTTTCTGGTCGTTTCGATCGCCCTACAGCTATCTGGTCACGTCGCGGCTGGTGGCGCTGCAACGCGATTATGACGTCGAATGCAATGTGCGCATCGTGCGGCCCATCGCCGTGCGTCAGCCCGAATTCTTCGCCAACAGCGATCCCTTGTGGGTCAGTTATCTGATGCGCGATACCGTGCGCACCGCCGCATTCATGGGCCTGCCCTATCGCTGGCCGCGCCCCGACCCGGTGGCGATGGACATTGCAACCCGCACTTACCCCAAGGAACAGCCCTATATCCATCGCCTCAGCCGGTTGGGCCAGCTTGCCAGCGAGCGCGGGCATGGATTGCCGCTCATCGCCGCCGTCAGCCACCTGATCTGGAGCGGGGAAACCGACGACTGGCATCTGGGCGACCATCTGGCGCGCACGCTGGCCGGCATTGGCCTGGATCTGGCGGAAATGGATGCCGTGCTGGCGACCGAAGGCGACCGCCTTGCCGCCGCGATCGAGGCCAATGAAGCGGGCCAACGCGCGGCGGGCCATTATGGCGTGCCGTTGATGGCATTCGATGGCGAGCCGTTTTTCGGCCAGGACCGGATGGATCAACTGAAATGGCGGCTGGAGCAGGCCGGGCTGACGGCTCGATCGCAGGGCGCGTAAAGGCCCTTTTGACCCGACCGTCGACAATGTGGCACACCAGATGCCAATAAGAGAGGAGCCAGTAATGAACATCACCAACACCGTTACGCCGACGCCTGCGCAGGCCGCCGCTTTCTTTTCCGGCGCCGAGGATGGACCGTTCGTGATGGTCAACCTGCTCAAGTTCAAGGATCACGCCGAATATGCCGATGGTTCGGATGCGGAGCTGACCGGACGGGAAGCCTATGCCCGTTATGGGGCGGCGGTTCAGGCATGCCTTGCCGCGGTTGGCGGCAGACAGGTCTATGCCGGTGCGGCGACGGAATTGCTGCTCGGCGAGATGGATGAATTGTGGGACATGGTGGCGCTGGCCGAATATCCCTCGCGCGCGGCGATGCTGGCCATGGTGCAGTCGCCCGAATATCAGGCCATCGAGAAGCATCGCCATGCCGGTCTGGCCGGCCAACTCAACATCCGCACCAAACAGATCGGCCGCTGAACCGCCACCGGATCAGCGCACGGGCCAGACCCGCAATTCCATCCCCTTGCCGCCTGCGGGCAGGCTGAACACCATGCCATCCTCGCCAATGGTCATCGTGCCATTGAACCGCTGGCGCGCGTCGCCCAGAAACGCGGGATAGACTGCGCGCGACGGCAATTGCGGGATCAGGTGGCTGAACACCAGATTCTTGACGCCCGCTGCCTGCGCCTCGTCCGCCGCCTGTTCCGGGGTGGTGTGATAGGTCAGGATATCGCGGGTGATCCTGGCCAGACCGGGCTGATTGCGCCGCTCCAGCGCGCGCGTGAGCAGTGCGACAAGCCTGGGCTGCAGCGCTTCATGGACCAGCAGATCCGCGCCACGCGCCGCGCGGACCAGCGACGGCGTCGCAACGGTATCGCCACTCATCACCAGCGAACGACCCTTATAGTCGAAGCGATAGCCAACCGCCGGTTCGACCGGGCCATGATCGACGCGGAAGGCCGTTACCGTCAGCCCGTCCGCCGCATAGACCCGAACCGGTGTCCCGTCGCCACGCGGCGGCAAGGCGAAGGGCATCGCCTTTCCACCGGCGCCCGACGGCGGCGCCACCGCCAGGCCATGATGCGCGGTGCGAAACCCGGCATCAATCGCATAGGCTTCGTCAAAACCCGCCACTACCCGCCCGGTGCCCGCCGGGCCATGGATAGGCAGCGGCGCCGTGGCATTGGCGCCGGTCCAGCGCAACAACATCATCGGCCCCAGCCCGTCGATATGGTCGGAATGGAGGTGAGTCAGGAACACCGCCTCCACCCGGCCAGCGGGAATACCCATCAACGTCATGTTGCGCGCGCCGCCTTCGCCCGCATCGACGACGAACAGATGCTTGCCCGCGATCACCACGCTGCATGGCCCAACCCGCGATGGATCAGGCAGGGGCGAACCCGAACCGCACAGCGCGACATGCAGTCCGTCGGGCAGATGCTGCGTCGCATCGACGGCTGCGCGCGCATTGACCACCTGCGCTGCCAGGAACCGTCCGGCCGGCGCAGGAAAAGCCGCCAACCCCAGAACGACCGCCAACGCAATCGCAGCGCCGCCCCACATGAACTGCCTTTGCATCGCCTGCTTCGCCTGCATCGCCTCTCTCCCGAACGGCGGGATGAGAATAGGCCATGTAATGACATTATCAATGCCGTAAGTTTGCGCATCTCGCCGAGCGTGATAGGGTGATGCCAGGGGCCAGGAGAGGAAACTGAAATGCGGGGCATAATGCGAATCGTCGTGGGCGTGGTCGCGCTGTTCAACATCGTCATCGGCCTCAGCTTCCTGCTCGATCCGGCGACGACCGGGTTGCGGTTTTTCCTCGCATCACTTGGCACGCAGGGGCTGGCGACGATGCGCGCCGATTTCACCGCCTTTTTCATCACCGGCGGCTCGTTCGCGCTGGTCGGCGCGCTGCGGGGTGCGCGCGCGCCGTTGATGGTGCCGATTGCGCTGATCGGCATCGCCTTTACCGGACGCTGCATCAGCCTGGCCGCCGATGGCGCGCCTGCCACCGCGTTTCCGCCGATGATTGTCGAAGCCGCGATGATCGTCATTCTGGCAGTGGCGGCGCGCGTCTTCGCATCACCCCGCGCCTAGGCAACCGCCCTCATGCCAGCAGTGGCGGCGCGGCTGGAGAGGCAGGCTGTGCGCAGCGATCAGCCGCTCGCCTGTTCCTCCAGCGCCTGCGACGCCTGCATCCATTTTTCCTCGGCCTCGCTCAACTGCGCCAGAACATCGGCGTGGCGCTTCATCAACTCGCTCATCGAAAGCTCGCGGTCGCGCGGGTCGGCACTGGCGGGGTCGAACATCGCGCGTTCGATACGCGATTTGTCGGCAATCAGCCCGGCCATCGCCTTTTCCGTGGTATCGACGGCGGAACGCAGCGCCTTGGCCTGTTCCCGCGCCTGGGCTGCGGCACGCTTGTCCGCCTTGCGATCGGCTTTCGACCCGGCCGGTCCCGCCGACGCACCGCCCTTGCCGAGCACGAAATCGGTATAATCCTCCAGCGTGCCGGTAAATTCATCGGCCCGCCCGCTATCGACGAGCACCAGCCGGTCCGCGACCAGTTCGATCATGTGCCGATCGTGGCTGACGATGACGACCGCACCCGAATATTCGTTGAGAGCCTGCACCAGCGCTTCGCGCGAATCGACATCAAGGTGGTTGGTCGGCTCGTCGAGGATCAACATGCTGGGCGCCGTGCGAGTGATGAGCGCAAGCGCGAGCCGTGCGCGCTCCCCGCCCGACAGGCTGCCGACTTTCTGGATCGCGCGATCCCCCGAAAAGCCGAACCGCCCAAGCTGCGCGCGTACCGCGCCAGGTGTCGCGCCCTTCATCTGCTGGGTCATGTGAGTCAACGGCGTTTCATCGACGTCGAGCTCCTCCACCTGATACTGTGTGAAATAGCCGACCGTCATCTTGGTCGAGGCGTTCATCGCCCCTTCCATCGGCGCAAGCTGCGCCGCGAGCAGCCGGGCAAGCGTCGTCTTGCCGTTGCCGTTGCGGCCAAGCAGCGCAATCCGGTCGTCGGGATCGATCCGCAGGTTCAGCCGCCGAAGGATCGGGGTTTCGCCATAGCCGACTGCCGCCATGTCGAGCGTGATGAGCGGCGGGCGCATTTCGACCGGATCGGGGAAGACGAACGACAAGCTCGGATCTTCGATCGCGGCGGCAATCGGCTGCATCTTGGCCAGCGCCTTGGCGCGCGACTGTGCCTGTTTGGCAGTGCTGGCGCGCGCGCTGTTCCGCGCGACATAATCCTGCAGCTTGGCGCGTTCCGCTGCCTGTTTTTCGCGGGCGGCGCTCAACTGCGCCAGGCGTTCGGCGCGTTGCCGCTCGAACGCGTCATAGCCGCCGGGATAAAGCGTCACCTTGCCCTGTTCGAGATGCAGGATGTGGTCGACGACATTGTTCAGCAGATCGCGTTCGTGGCTGATGATGACGATCGTCGCGCGATAGCTTTTCAGGAAATTCTCAAGCCACAGCGTCGCTTCCAGGTCGAGGTGGTTGGACGGTTCGTCGAGCAGCAGCAGGTCGGGCGCCGAAAACAGCAACGCGGCAAGCGCGACGCGGATTTTCCAGCCACCCGAAAAACTGTCGAGCGGGCGGGCCTGCATTTCCTCGTCAAAGCCCAGGCCCAGCAGGATGCGCGCGGCGCGCGCGGGCGCACTATAGGCGTCGATGGTGATCAGCCGTTCATGCACTTCGCCCAGCCGATCGGGATCGGTGCAGGTTTCGCTTTCCAGCAACAGCGCGGCGCGTTCGGTATCGGCGGCGAGCACGGTGTCGAGCGGGTTGATGTCACCGCTGGGCGCTTCCTGCGCGATATAGCCGATGCGGGTGCCGCGCGGCATCTCCGACGCGCCCTCATCCGGGTCGATCAGGCCGATCATCACTTTCATCAGCGTCGACTTGCCCGCGCCGTTGCGGCCGATCAGGCCGACACGGCTGCGCGGAGGCAGCGCCGCTGTCGCGCGGTCCAGGATAGTGCGGCCGCCCAGGCGCACGGTGATACCATTCAGATTGAGCATGGCGCCGCCGATAGCACAGCGCGCGAAAAAGTCAGCGCCTTCACGTTCAGCTTCTGAAATGAAGTGCAAACCGCCTATTCATCGGCCTGCCACCCCCCGCCAAGGCTGAGAAACACGTCGATCTGGCGATCGACCAGCGTCGCATCGGACGCCGCAAGCGCGGCTTCGGCGCTGGCCAGGCTGTTTTCAGCGGTGAGCACCTGGAGAAAATCGGTGCGGCCGAACCGATACAGCCGGTCGGCCTGCTCCGCCGCCTTGGCCGCGCTGTCCCGCGCCTGGCGCAGCGCCCGGTTGCGTTCGATCTCCCGACCATAAGCCGACAAGGCGGTTTCGGTCTGGCGCAGCGCATCGAGCACGATACCGTCGAAACGCGCCAGCCGCGCATCGACTGCCGCATCCGCCTGGGCAATGCGCGCGCGCGTGATGCGACGATTGGGAAAGCTCCAGTTGATGAGTGGCCCCAACCCCAGACGGAACGCATCGCCAGTGCCGATGGTCGCCACGGGACCGGTCAGCCCGATCGACCCGCCGAGACTGACCTGCGGATAGAGATCGGCCGTGGCGACACCGATTCGCGCGGTGTCGGCCGCCAGCGAACGTTCGGCCACGCGAATATCGGGCCGCCGCCGGATCAGCGTCGCGCCATCACCCACCGGCAGCGGCTGGCGCAATGCGGGCGGCATCGGGCATGTTTCAACCGCCCTGGGATAATCGGCGGGCGGACGCCCCATCAATGCCGCAAGCTGGAACAGGGCGGCAGACCGATCGGCCATGATCTGGGGCAATGTCGCGGCGGTCTGGTCGACGGCCGTCTGCGCGCGGGTCACGTCAAACGCGCTGCCACGACCGCCCTTGGCCAAACGCCGCGTCACATCGAGCGAGCGTTGCTGGACCACCAGAATGGCCCTGGTCGCCGCCAGCCGGTGATTGGCCGAACAGGCGGTCGCATAAGCCCGCGTGGTCGCCGCCGCAACGGCGACCCGAACCACATCGCGCGCCGCCAGCACCGATTCCTCATCACCCCGCACCGCTTCGATCGCCCGGCGGATCTTGCCCGACAGGTCAAGCGGATAGCTGAGCCCCAGCCCCGCATCGTACGACACCGGACCCGGCAGCGCGTCACCGGTTCCGGCAGGACGATCGACCGACAAGCCACCGCTCGCGGTGGTGGCGACCAGCCGCCCCGCAGTCACTTCGTCGACAATTGCCGCCGCGCGGCGCAGATTGGCATCGGCGGTGCGCAGATCGGTATTGGCCCCAAGCGCTTCGGTGACGAGCGCATCCAGCGCCGGATCGTTATAGAGCCGCCACCAATGCGCGGGCGGATCACCTTGCGAAACGGCTTTGCCAGTGGCGCCAAGCAGCGGCCCGGTCGCGGCCGGGTGTTGGCTGATCGCGGCGCCCGGCAAGCGGTAGTCAGGGCCAGCGGAGGCACAGCCCGCCAGCGCCAGCGCACCCAAAATCGCGCCGTGCCGACCAAGCTTCACTTGGCACGACCCTGCACAATCGTCACCGTCGCCGTCCGGCCCGAGATCAGGCGCATGTCAGCAGGCATCCGATCGATATGGACGCGTACCGGAATACGCTGCGCCAGCCGTACCCACGAAAAGGTCGGGTTGACGTTGGGCAGCAGGTTGCTGCTGTTGGTCTTGTCGGTATCGCTGATCCCGGCGCTGATGCTTTCGACATGACCTTCGAGCGTGCGGTTGTCCCCCATCAGCCTGACGACCACCTTGTTGCCGACATGGATCGCGCGCAGCTTGGTCTCCTCAAAATACCCCTCGACACGCAAGCTGTCGGTATTGAGCAACGCAATCGCCTGCTGGCCCGCGCCGACATAATCGCCGGGATGCAGGTCCAGATTGGTGATGATGCCATGGACGCTGGCATGGATGCTGGTGCGTTGCAGGTTGAGCAACGCGCCAGCACGCTGATTGAGCGCAACCTCCACCGCCGCATTGGCCGTGGCGACTCGTGCGACATTCTGTTCATGCGTTTCGGTGGCGACCAGGTCACCAAGCGCAAGGTCGCGCCGCGCCTCCCGCCGCGCCTGACCCAGCGTCGCGCGCGCACTGGCCACCGCGGCATCCGCCTGCGCCAGCGCAAGGGCATAACGCGGCCGATCAACCACGAACAGCAGGTCGCCCGGCGATACGCGCTGATTGTCGCGGACGGCGACTTCGGTCACCAGTCCCGAGACGTCGGGCGTGACGCGCACGACATCCGCCCGAACCCGGCCGTCGCGCGTCCACGGATCGGTTTCATACCGTTTCCACATCCACACCCCGACGAACGCGGCGATGGCGAGCAGGGCAAGCGTGGCGGCCAAGCGGCCAATGGCGGGATATAGATGCTTCATGGCTGACTCTGCGGGGCGATGAACAGCGTCAACAACCCCAAAAGGAGGATAAACAATGCCAGGTCGACCAGCGGCCGATAGGCGAACAGGCGATAAACGCCAACCAACGCGAACACCCGGCTCAGCACCCCGGCCAGAACCAGGGCAATGGCGGACAACACGATCAACAAGGGAAGATAAACCCCGAACAGGCTGACTTCGCCAATCATTGCGCGACCCCGAGCATGGACGTCTTGGACTGATACATGTCGGTGCCCAGCATCTTGGGAAAAAGGTTACGCCGCACGCTGAACAAGGCAAGCAGGCCCGAACGCCGTTCATCCAGCCGCTCTGCCGCCGCCACCGTGATGATCGCCTGGTCGATGGTCTCAAGCAATGCGTCGGGCAAGGGCGTGTCGGCATGGGCCAGCTTGGCACGATAATAACGGCTTACCCCGGCAAGGACCGGGGTGATCGCGGCCTCGATCGCGGGCGTATCGCTGTCCACCCGCAGCGCCCTCAATTCGCCGACCGCAATGCCCAGCCGCATATCGGCAAGCGCGGCGAACAGCGGTGCGCCCGCGTCATCATGCTGCGCGATCAGCCGCGGCGCGATCAGCCCGATACGATCGAGCATCCGGCTGATCCAGCCGCCAAGATCGGGCCGGGTGGGCAGGTTGGCGCGATTGGCCATGTCCCGCCAGCCGGCGCGGACCAGCCTGCGCGCGCTTTCCTCAACGCCGACGGTCAGGAACACCTGCACGCAGAACACGGCAAAACCCGTGCCGACGATCTGCGCAACGCAGCCGTTGACGACGCTCACAAAATCGTCGTCATAATGATCGTTGAGGCCAACCGTCCCCAGAAAGCCGAGAGTCGCGCCCAGCGCAACCAGGTTCAGATTCGGTCGGGTGAGCATGACGCCCAACGCCAGCAACGCAGGCGACAGCAACAGGGCAAGCACCGGAAAGGCGGTGATGCGCGGGAAGATCGCAAAGGCATAGATGATCGCGGTCCCCAGCCCGATCACCGTGCCATACAGGAACTTGCGAACGATCGGCGCCGGTTCGTCGCTGCTGCCGAACAGCGCGGTGGCGACGCCTGCGATCAGCACTGCCCCGGCGCCATCCTTCCAGCCCGATTCGATCCACAAGGTACAGCCGAGTACGATCGTCGCCACCGCTCCGGCGCCGGTTCGCAGCGCCATCGCATGGTCGCGGTGCAGTGGCCGACGCCCCGCAACAAGCAGCAGTTCGGCCACTTCCGGCGTAACGGGCGCAACCGAGGGCGAACGGACTTGCGCGCGCAGATCGCTGCACAATTGATGCGCCGCGACCAGTTCGCCAACCCGCGCCAGCAGGCTGAGGCGAACGCCGGTACGAAAATCGATGTCAGGGCCGGGCACAGGTTCCAGCGCCCTGGCACGGGCAATCAACGCCGCCGCGGTTGCCCGTGACGCGTCGGTGGCGGCAGGCGCCAGCAACCAGCGTTCGATATCGCTGAGCAACATGCCGATATCCGCCGGGACGCCGCCGGTTCGGGCAAGCGTTTCAATCCGGTCCTCGATCCCGCCAGCCAGTGGCAACAGGATCGACAAACGGTCCTGAAGCGCGCGAACGGTGCGCACCCGCGGCAACAGCCGAGCAGTATCGAAGGGCAGATGAATGGAAAGCTGATGCAATTCGGCAACGTCCACCGCCAGCCGCTGGCGTTCCGGCATCAACGTCGCTTCACCCGCAAGTGCCAGCGAATCGCGGCTCCAGCGTTCGGCATCGGCAAGGATGGCGTCGATCCGCCCGAGCAACTGCCCCACCACGGTGCGCGGAAGGATCAGCCCGTGGACCAGGCTGGCGCTCAAGATGCCGATGATGATTTCCTGCACCCGGATCGCCGCGGTGGTGAAGACAAGGCCCGGTGCATCGACGCTCGGGAAACCGATGATGCTCGCGGTGTAGCCTGCGAGCAGGAAGATATAAGCGCGCGGCGTGCGGTCGAGCAGCGAGATGTAGACGCACAATCCCAGCCACAAACCCAGCGCCAGCGACAGCAATTCGGGCGCATCGACCAGATTGGGGACCAGCACCACCGCCACCGCGCCGCCGATAAAGGTGCCGATCGCGCGAAACACCGCCTTTGACAGCACGGCGCCCGCCAGCGGCTGCGCCACGATATAGCTGGTGGTCACTGCCCAATAGGGCCGCGTCAGCCCGATCCTGAGTGCGACATAATAGGCCAGCATCGCCGCAGCGAAGCATTTGACCGAGAATATCGCTTCGCGCGCAGTTATCCCCATAACTGCGGCACAAATGGGCGTTCAGGGAGTGGGCGGTTGGTATCGAAGATCATTGCACCGGGACATTGACTGGTGCCTTTTTGCGATCCTCTCCTGCCGCTCGCCATATGCCGGGCAGGAACGCCGCGTCCAGCGTTACCTTTCGTCCATCCGCTCATCATGCGAACAGAACGATCGGCGCTGGACTGTCGACGCCTCATTTCCATCCCCTGGCGAAGCAACATGGCCATATTGTGCCTGGACTTGGCCAAAGCCGCGATAGTCGCCATTTACTGCTGACTTGCAACGACTAAGGTCGGCCAGATCATGAATACGATGCCCACCCGAATGCCCGCCCTGTTCATTGGCCATGGCAGCCCGATGAACACGCTTGAACTCAACGGCTATACTCAGGCCTGGCGGGATATCGCGCAGCGACTGCCTCGCCCGCGGGCGATTCTCGCGGTGTCGGCGCACTGGTTCATCGGCAGCACCGTCGTCACCGCGATGGCACGCCAGCGCACCATCCATGATTTCTACGGCTTCCCCCAGCCGCTGTTCGATTTCGACTATCCCGCGCCCGGTGCCCCTGATCTGGCGCAGGAAATCGCCGAAATCGCCAAGCCGACCTGGGTTGGGCTGGATCGTGACCAATGGGGGCTGGACCATGGCACCTGGAGCGTGCTTGCCCATCTGTATCCCGGCGCCGACATTCCCGTCGTCCAGCTATCGATCAACGCGCTTCAGCCGTTCGATTACCATGTTGACCTTGGCGCGCGGCTTTCGGCGCTGCGCGATAGTGGCGTGCTGATCCTGTCGAGCGGCAATGTCGTCCACAACCTGCGCCAGATCGACTGGCAGCATCCCGATTCGGGTGCCGACTGGGCACGGCGTTTCGATGAGGCCGTGGCCACGCAGATGCACAACGATGCGTCCGCGATCCTGAAAGTGACCGAGCACCCCGATTATGCGCGGGCGGTGCCGACCCCGGATCACTTCATCCCGCTGCTCTATACCGCCGGACTCGCCGTCGCAGACCCGCAGGTCCAGACGCTGATCCAGGGCTACACGATGGGATCCTTGTCGATGACCAGCTATGCGGTTGGCCCATTGGATGAGCCACTGGGCACCGCCGCCATCAACACCTAGGCGCGCCGAAACCGTCGCCACCGCCGCGACTATCGCTCATCCGCCCGAGGCGCGACCGAATGGCCGCAACTTTATCCCGACCCACAAGGTGCGCGGGTGCGACCGTTCGAGCGAGGCGTTGCTGAACCCGGTATCCACCGTCGCGTCGAACAGGTTCTCGCCACGCAATTCCAGCGACACCGTCCGGGCCAGCGGCAGGACGAAACTGCCGTCCAGCGTGAAGGCTTCGCGCAAGGTCCGGCTGTTCTGGTCATCCTCAAACTGCCCGGTGACATACCGGCCGGTCAGCGCCGCCGTTGTGCCACCATGGCTTGCCCAGCCCAGCGTCGCCGAAAATTGGTGCGACGGCGTCTGCGCGGGCACCAGGCCATCAAGCGCGAGCGACGCGCCCGCCCCCGACACGCGTGCATCGGTATAGGCATAGGACAACCGCATCGACACCGGGCCGGCGGTTGCGGCCAGCTCAGCCTCGACGCCCTTGGCCTCGATCGCCTTCAGATTGCCGCGCTGCCGACAAGTACCGGCTGCTGAAACCGTGCCGACGCCGGGGCAGTTGATCGGCCCGCGCGCGATGGTGATGTTGGCAATGGCATCATCCAGCCGGTTGATGAAACCCGTCGCCGAGAATTTCAGCCACCCGGCAAGTTTCAGGTCGCCGCCGACTTCACCGCCCACGAGTCGTTCCGGGTTGAGCAGCGGATTGGCGCCAGTGCCGTCGGCCCCGGCACGAAATGGCCGGTAGAGTTCGTTGAGCGTCGGCAGGCGCCAGCCGCGATAGCCCGCCGCGCGCAAGGTCAACGTGTTGGACGCTCGCCAGTCCAGGCCCAGGCGACCGGTCGGCTCCCAGCCGCTGCGATCGGCATAGGCGCTGTTGGTTGCCCGAACCCCGGTTGCAATCACCGTCTCGAACAGATGCCCGCCCGATATCGACCAGGAATCGACTCGCCCATTCAAATCCACGGTCAGCGCACCAATCGGCACGGTGAGATTGGCAAAGGCGCCTGCGGTGCGCGTATCGCCGCCCGCATCGCGCCGCCGGGTGGGATTGCCATTCACATAAGTGAACAGCTCCTGCGTCCGCCCGCTGGTATCGCGGACATCGCCACCGATCCTCAGCACCAAGTCACCGCCAAGCGGCGGGATCACTTCCACCCTGCCGCCAAGCCCGGTTGCGGGCACATTATACTGGTTGAGGGTCAGCGTCGCGGTGGTGCGCGGCGTGTTGATGCTCGCAAACTGGCTGGCGAACTGCCGCGCCTGGACATAGCCCAGCACTGACCAGCCCCAGCGACCCGATCCGACCAGGCGAACGCTCGCGTCCGCGCCCTTGCTGCTGTTCGCGGTAAAATCGACGCCGCGGTCGCGGGTGTCGGTAAAGCCGCGCACCGCGGTTTGCAGTTCGACATCGGGCGCCACCGCGATGACCCCGCGCAGGCTGACGCTCGCCTGTTCATAAGGGGCAGGGCGATCCACCGGGCCGCGCTGGCCCGCAACGATCGGAATGAAACCATCGCCACGCTGATACTGGGTGCTGATGGTCGCAAAGCCGCCGGTCGTCTTGAATGTGCCGTCCGCCGACGCATCGACAGAGTTGCGACTGCCATAGGCCAGGCCAAGCGTCAGCGGATCGAGTTGATCCGGCGTCGCGCTCTGCAATTCAACGGTGCCGGTGACTGCTCCCGGCCCCCACAATCCCGATCCACCGCCGCGCACGACGCGGATCGCGCCAAGCTCGTTGGGTGAATAAGCGGGAAAGGCGATCCACCCGGCGAACGGATCGCCTTGCGGAACGCCGTCGAGGATCAGCAGCGCCCGGCTTGCCGCATTGCCGCCGATACCGCGCAGCGTCAGCCCCTGGCTGGTCGGGTTGGCCGAGCGCGAATCGGAACGCCGGAACGACTGAAGGCCAGCGACGTCGCCCAGTACATCCTCCAGCCGGTCGCTGGCGGTCGAGGTTATCCGCTGACGGTCGATCGTCGCCACGTCATAGCCGCGCGTCTCGGGCTGGGTGTCGAGCCCGCGCCCGGTAACGACGATATCGGCCTGCGTATCCAGGCCATTGTCGGGCACCGGGTCCGCCATCGCCGCCATCGGCAGCAACATCGAAACGCCGAGACCAAACCCGCTCAGAACCCGCTTCATGCGGTGCGCTCGACCGGTCGGCCAGCCATCCGTCCGGCGATCAGTTCATCGACGACGCCGGGATCGGCCAGGGTGGAAACATCGCCGACCTGATCGTGCTGGCCTTCCGCGATCTTGCGCAGGATGCGGCGCATGATCTTGCCTGACCGGGTCTTGGGCAGGCTGGAGGTGAACTGAATGGCATCAGGCGTGGCGATCGGCCCGATTTCGCGCCGAATCCAGCGCACCAGGTCGGCCGCCAGATCGTCCCCGGCCATATGACCATGGGCGACCACCGCATAAGCGTAGATGCCCTGCCCCTTGATGTCGTGTGCGATACCCACCACCGCTGCTTCGGCAACGGCATCGTGCGAGGCGAGCGCCGATTCGATTTCCGCGGTGCCCATGCGATGACCCGAAACGTTGATGACATCATCGACCCGCCCGGTGATCCAGTAATAGCCATCCTCGTCACGCCGACAGCCGTCGCCGGTGAAATAGGTGCCGGGATAAGTGGTGAAATAGGTGGTGAAAAACCGCTCGTCATCACCCCAGACGCCGCGCATCTGCCCCGGCCAACTGCCGGTCAGCACCAGATTGCCGTCCGTCGCCCCTTCCAGCACGCCACCATCGGCATCGACCAGCGCGGGAAAGACGCCGGGAAGCGGCCAGGTCGCCGATCCGGGCTTCAGCGGCATCACGCTGGGCACCGGGGCGATCATCATGCCGCCGGTTTCGGTCTGCCACCAGGTATCGACGATCGGGCAGCGCCGGTCGCCAACCACATGATGATACCATTCCCATGCCTCGGGGTTGATCGGTTCGCCCACCGAACCAAGGAGCCGCAGCGACGCACGCGACGTGCTTGTTACAAAGGCGTCGCCTTCGCGTTGCAGTGCGCGGATCGCGGTGGGGGCGGTGTAAAGCACCGAAACCTGATGGCGATCGACAATCTGCCACAGCCGCGACGCATCCGGCCAGGTCGGCACGCCTTCAAACATCACCGTCGTGCCGCCAACCGCCAGCGGCGCGTACAGCGTGTAACTATGCCCGGTGACCCATCCGATATCAGCGGTGGAGAAGAACACATCCCCGTCCCGGTGATCGAATACCAGCGAATAGGTATAGGCGATCCATACCAGATAACCGCCGGTTGCGTGGACAACGCCCTTGGGCGTGCCGGTCGATCCGCTGGTGTAGAGAATGAACAGCGGGTCGTCCGCCCCCATTGGCTCCACCGCGCATTCGCTCGAAACCGTGGCCGCCAGATCATGGTAATAATGGTCGCGGCCCGCCTGCATCGGGACGTCGGCGCCAGTGCGGCGAACGACGATCACGCAATCGGCGCCAGCGCCCAGGGCCAGCGAGGCATCGACGTTACGCTTCAGCGGCACCGGCTTGCTGCTGCGCAGGCCTTCATCGGCGGTAATCACGACGCGCGCCGCGCAATCCCTGATCCGCCCGGCCAGCGCCTCAGGCGAAAAGCCGCCGAACACGACCGAATGCACCGCGCCGATGCGCGCGCAGGCCA
The DNA here is from genome assembly GCA_041659385.1 of Sphingomonas sp. Taxonomy (GTDB): domain Bacteria; phylum Pseudomonadota; class Alphaproteobacteria; order Sphingomonadales; family Sphingomonadaceae; genus Sphingomonas. Next base: position 53,654 of record JBAZYJ010000016.1, on the reverse strand, counting down.
GCATCGCAAACGCCGCTTCGGGCACCATCGGCATATAGATGGTGACGCGATCGCCCTTGGCCACGCCCTGCGCCTTGAGCACATTGGCGAAACGGCAAACCTCGGCATGAAGCTGGCGATAAGTGAAGCGCCGTGGTTCGTCCTGCGGCGAGTCGGGTTCCCAGATCAGCGCAATCTGGTCGCCGCGCGTCGCCAGATGGCGGTCGAGGCAGTTTTCGGACAGGTTGACGACCCCGTCGCCATACCAGCTGATGTGGAAATCGCCGCTGTTGAACGACCAGTCACCGGCGCGGCTGGGTTGCTTGATCCAATCGATCAGCTTGCCCTGTTCGAGCCAGAAGTTCGCCGGATCATGTTCGGCCTGGTCGATCAGCCGACTTAGCCCCGCCAGATCCATCCGCGCATGCTCGGCAAAAGCCGCCGGAACAGGCTCCACTGGATGATCGGTCATGACGGCTCCCCCCAACAATCTTTGCCTGCACACTGCCGTCGCGTGGGCCGGGGGCCAATTGGACCAAAGGTCGTGCCTTTCGCCCGCTCAGCCCCCGATCCTCACGGTTCGACGGCCGTCAATTAACGGGTCAGACGCGCTCGCAGCGCGCCACGATCGGCTCGATATCGGTAAAGTTCGGCAGGTCGGCAAACACCGGACCAGCTTCCGGGGAGGCAAGCGCGGCATCGATCGCCGCATCGCTGGAAAATTCGAGCAGCGCGACGCCGGCAACGCTGGCATCGCCATTGGGCAGCAACGCGCCCGCCGACAGCAAGCCGTGGCCCGACCATTTTTCCCTCACCAGCGGCAAGTGAGTCGAAACATAATAATCCCGGTCGAACCGGGCACCATCATGCTGGGGATAGCTTACCATCAGAATCGTCATCATTCTCTCCCGGGGGTATTGCCCGCCGACCTTGATGGTCTTCTCGCGCCATGTCTTCGACTCGGCGGGCTGATAGTCTGTCAGTGCTTATTTCAGCGTTTTCAAATAGGCGATCAATGCCGCGCGCTTTGCCGGATCTTTCTGCCCTGGATAAGACATCAGCGTGCCCGGCACCACCTTGCGCGGGTTGGTGAGATAAGCGTCGAGCTTCTCCGGCGTCCATGCGCCGCCATGCGCCTTCATCGCGGGCGAATAGTTGAACCCCGGCGCCGTGGCGACCTTGCGGCCGACAATCTTGTACAGGCTGGGGCCGATCACATTGTCGCCCTTGGTCACGCGGTGGCACACCACGCACGGCGCGAACGCCTGCTTGCCAAGCGCCAGATCGGGCGCGGCAGCGGTCGGTTCAGCGCGAACGCCCACCGAACTGACAGCCAGCGCCGCGAACAGCGCAATACCTGCACCCGTTGCGAGCGCCTTTTTGTCCCTAGTCTGCATCCGTCGTCTCCTGGTTCTCGATACCGTCCCTGTCGCCATAGCTACAGGTGCCCACAATTGCCCCTTGGTACAATAGCGCGGCCCATTGGTGTGGCGGATAATGTTTCACGAAGCCACGGAAACCGGGCTCATTGTTCAATCATACGGGAGAGATAAGATGCTGCAGCAGGCGCTGGACATGCTGAAGGGCGAGATCGCACTACGCGCCCGTTACGACAATTTTATCGGCGGCAAATGGGTTCCCCCCGTGCGCGGCCAGTATTTCGACAATGTGTCGCCGGTCACCGGCAACGTCGTCTGCTCGGTTGCGCGCTCGACCGCTGAGGATATCGAACTCGCGCTTGATGCCGCTCACAAGGCCAAGGACGCCTGGGGCCGCGCCAGCTATGCCGAGCGCGCGCGGGTGTTGAACCGGATTGCCGACCGGATGGAAGAGCGGCTGAACCTGCTCGCCCTTGCCGAGACGATCGACAACGGCAAGCCGATCCGCGAAACCACCGCCGCCGATCTGCCGCTGGCGATCGACCATTTCCGTTACTTCGCCGGCGTGCTGCGCGCGCAGGAAGGTTCGGTCTGCGAGATCGACCACGATACCGTCGCTTATCACTTCCACGAGCCGCTGGGCGTCGTCGGCCAGATCATCCCGTGGAACTTCCCGCTGCTGATGGCGACGTGGAAGCTCGCTCCCGCGCTCGCCGCCGGCAATTGCGTCGTGCTGAAACCCGCCGAGCAGACACCGATGTCGATCATGGTCCTGATGGAGCTGATCGCCGACATCCTGCCCGAAGGCGTGCTGAACGTCGTCAACGGCTTTGGCGTCGAGGCCGGCAAGCCGCTGGCGCAGAACAAGCGCATCGCCAAGATCGCCTTCACCGGCGAAACGACCACCGGCCGCCTCATCATGCAATATGCGACCGAAAACCTGATTCCCGTCACGCTGGAACTGGGCGGCAAGTCGCCCAACATCTTCTTCGCCGACGTGATGAACGAAGACGATGACTTCTTCGACAAGGCGCTGGAAGGCTTTGCGATGTTCGCGCTCAACCAGGGCGAGGTCTGCACCTGCCCGAGCCGCGCGCTGATCCACGAATCGATCTATGACCGCTTCATGGAACGCGCCATCGCGCGCGTACAGAGTATCAAGATGGGCAGCCCGCTCGACATGTCGACGATGATCGGGGCGCAGGCATCGAACGACCAGCTCGAAAAGATCCTGTCCTACATCGATATCGGCCGCGACGAAGGCGCCAAGGTCCTGACCGGCGGCAAGCGTGCGCGCCTGGGTTCGGAAATCGACAACGGCTATTATGTCGAACCGACCATCCTGGAGGGCCACAACAAGATGCGGGTTTTCCAGGAAGAGATTTTCGGCCCCGTCGTCGCGGTGACGACCTTCAAGGACGATGCCGAAGCACTCTCGATCGCCAACGACACGCTTTATGGCCTGGGCGCAGGTGTGTGGACTCGCGATGGGACCCGCGCCTATCGCACCGGACGTGCGATCCAGGCCGGCCGGGTGTGGACCAACTGCTACCACCTTTACCCCGCCCATGCGGCGTTCGGTGGCTACAAGCAGTCGGGCATCGGCCGTGAGAACCACCGGATGATGCTCGATCACTATCAGCAGACCAAGAATCTGCTGGTCAGCTACAGCCCGAAGGCGCTTGGCTTCTTCTGATCTCTTCTGGCCCCGCGGCGTCGTGCTGCGGGGCCATTTGTTTTCAGCCCGCATCGGGCGCGATCGAACGGGCCCGATTGTCCGGCCCGTCGGGAATGGTTTACGATGAACACCCCACCACGCATCCTGGCGACACCCGCGGCTGAAACGCTGGTCGCCCGCCTCGTCACCATGCACGGCCCATTGATGTTCCACCAGTCGGGCGGTTGCTGCGACGGATCGGCGCCGATGTGCTATCCGGCCGGTGAGTTCAAGGTCGGCGGGCAGGACATATTGCTGGGCCATATCGCCCCCGACGCTCAACCGGGCGGCGTTCCCGTCTGGATTGGCGCGGCCCAGTTCGATTATTGGAAGCATACCCAGGTAACGATCGATACCGTTCCCGGGCGTGGCGCAGGCTTTTCGCTGGAAGGGCCGGAGGGAATGCGTTTCATCGTCCGCAGTCGGGTGTTCGACGACGCCGAAGCCGACGCGCTGGAACATGCCGACCCGCTGGTTTATGGAAACCATGCGGCGGGATGACATGCCCGACGCCACGTGCCATGTTGCACGGCATGGCAGTCAGGCGTCGTCCCCCCTCTGCGAAAAAGAATGCTGACGTGGTGCGCACCGCCTGGGCCCGCGAGGACGACGCCGAAGACGCCGTACAGGCGTTGTTCGCGGACCTGGATGCGCCAAGTCTGTCGGGATTGCTGCTGTTCTGCTCCAGCCGTTACGACCTGGACGCGCTGGCCCCCGCCATTGCCGCGCGCGCCGAAGGGCTGACGGTCATCGGCTGTACCTCCTCGGGTGAGATTTCGACCGAGGGTATCGAGGAAGGCACGCTGATCGGCATCGGCTTTCCCGCCGATCAATTCACCCTGACCGCGATGCGTTTCGATGCGCTCGACCATTTCGACGCGGGCGAGGCGCAACGACGAGTGCGCAGCCTGGTGGCCAAGGCCAACGAAACCTCCAGCCGGCTGGGGCCTGATCTTCATCAGGCCGCGATCTTCCTGGTCGATGGCCTGTCCCACCGCGAGGAGATGCTGACCGTCACCGTGCAGGACGCGCTTGGCCAGATTCCGCTGATCGGCGGATCGTCGGGCGACAGCCTGGCATTCATGCAGACCTTTGTGCTGGATGGCGACGGGTTCCACCGCGACGCGGCGCTGGTCGGCATCTTGACGTCGCGGCTGAAAATGCACGCGTTCCGCTCGCAACCCTATGTCCCCGGAACGATCAAGATGGTCGTGACCGGCGCCAAGCCGCTCGACCGGATCGTGACGGAAATCAATGCCGAACCCGCCGCCGAGGAATATGCACGGCTGGTGGGTGTGAAAGTCGGCGAACTTGGCCCGTCGGTATTTGCCGCACGACCGCCCATGGTCCGTGCGGGCGGCGAGCATTATGTCCGCTCGGTGCAATCGGTAAATCCCGATGGCAGCCTGACATTCTATTGCGCGATCGACGAAGGCATCGTGCTGACGCTGGGCGCAGCGGAAGACATTGTCGGGCATCTGGGGAATGTGTTCAAAGGCCTGGAGCAGGAAGTCGGCAGCATCGACCGGATCATCGGCTTCAACTGCGTCCTCAACGTCATTGAGATCGAACAGCGCCAGCTTCAGCGCAAGGTCAGCGCCTTGTTCGCTGCCAATCGCGTCATCGGTTTCAACACCTATGGCGAGCAATATCGCGCGCTTCATGTGAACCAGACCTTTGCCGGGCTGGCTATCGGCCAGTAGCAGGATGGGAACCGCCCACAAATACGCCCAGGACGTCGAGGCGCTGGAAACGCAACTGGGCAAGCTGCGCCGCATCAACCACGTCCTGATGGAGCGCGTGGAGCGCGCGACCGACCTTCAGGGCAACGCATTTTCGCTGTTCGAAACCGCGATCACGCTGGAAAGCAAGGTGCAGGACCGCACCCGCGATCTGGAAGCCGCGCTCGACCAGCTCGCCGCGACCAACGCCGCGCTCGCCGCCGCCAAGGAAGCCGCCGACGATGCGCAGCGCCGGTTGCGCGACGCCATCGGCAGCATCAACGAAGGCTTTGCCCTGTTCGATGCCGACCATCGGCTGGTGCTGTGCAACCAGACTTATCTGGGGTTCTGGTCAAGCATCGCCGATCGGATTGTTCCGGGCATGACCTTCACCGAAATCGCGGAGATGATGGGCCGCGATGGCGTGGCGCGCGGCGCCCTGACCGCGCCCGACCGCTGGGTGTCGGAGCGGCTGGCGCAATTCCAGGTATTGGGCGGCAGCCATGTGCAGCCGCTGCCCGACGGACGCTGGATCCAGATCAACGAATTGCGCACCAGCGAGGGCGGCATTGTCGGCGTCTATACCGACATCACCGATGTGAAGGTGGAGGATGCACGACGGCGCGCGCGCGAACTTGCCGAAAAAGGCGCGATCCTGCAGGCGACGCTCGACACGATTCCGCAGGGTGTCTGCGTTTACGACAGCGAACGCCGACTGGTCGCATGGAACGCCGCGCTGCTCGCGGTCATGAACCTGCCCGCGCATGGCATCCCCTCGATCAACACCCATGCCGGCCTGGTCGAGATGTGCCAGCGCCTGAATGGCACGATGGACCCGCACGAACCGCTGGCCTGGTTGCCGGACGGTTCGCCAGAGATCGTCGCGCGACGACACCACGCCAATGGCAAGGTTGTCGAGGTTCACCGCGCGCGAATGCCCGATGGCGGCATGGTGATGAGTTTTGGCGACATCACCGCCCGCTTGCGCGCCGCGCAGGAATTGCACCAGGCCAATGAAATGCTGGAGCGACGCGTCGAGGAGCGGACCGCCGACATCGCCGCCGTCAACATCCAGCTCCAGCAGGAAATCGCCGAGCGCCTGGCCGTCGAGGATGCGCTGAGGGAAGCGAAAACCCTGGCTGAACAGGCCAACCAGTCCAAGACGCGCTTTCTCGCGGCCGCCAGCCACGACTTGCTCCAGCCGCTCAACGCAACCCGATTGTTCGTTTCGGCTTTGGCCGAACAGACGCTGCCGGTCGGTCCGCGCAAACTGATCGAGCAGACCGAGTCGGCGCTCGATTCGGTCGAGGATCTGCTCGAGGCGATTCTCGAGATTTCCAAGCTGGACGCCGGTGCCATCACGCCCAGCCCGACCGACTTTCCATTGGGCGAATTGCTGCGCAGCATGAAGGCGGAATTCGAACCGCTGGCGCGCGATCGCGGGCTGGACTTTTCGGTGGATGAGTCGGAGGCCTGGGTCCATTCCGATCCCCGTCTGCTGCGACGGATCGTCCAGAATTTCATCGGCAACGCGCTTCGCTACACCGAACAGGGATCCGTCCGCGTGACCTGCGCGACGCGCGATGGCAATGTCACGATTACCGTGACCGACACTGGCCCCGGGATTGATCCGGCCCATCACGCCGAGATTTTTCAGGAATTTCGTCGCCTGCGCAACGAATCGGTATCGCGCGGCATGGGGCTTGGCCTGGCGATCGTCGATCGAGCGGCGCGAATGCTGGGCCACAGCATCGATCTGGTTTCGGCACCCGACGAGGGATCGGCGTTCAGCGTTCGGGTGCCCGTTGGCCAGCCTAGCATGGTCGGCCGCCCGATGGCGCTACGCACGTCGACGTCGCATCTGCACGGACGCTGCTTTGTCGTCATCGACAATGAGGAATCGATTCTGGCGGGCATGGCGGCGGTGCTCGACGGCTGGAATTGCCGCGTCATTGCTGCACGCAGCATTGCCGACGCGTTGAAGATCATCACCCCGGAAACGGTGATCGATGCCGTTATTGCCGATTATCACCTGGATAACGGCGAAACCGGCGACGACGCGATTGAACTGGTGCGGCGCCAATATGGACGCCCGCTGCCCGCCGTCATCGTTACCGCCGACCGTACCCGCGAACTCCGCGACCGCATCGTCGGCGCGGGTTATCACTGGCTCAACAAGCCTTTGAAGCTGGCCCAACTCCGCGCCCTGCTCAGCCGGATCGTCAGCTAGAATTCGTCCGGCAGCCGGGTTCGGGCTAGTCGCGCGCGCGAATCGGCTCGGCGGCGAAATTGACGCGGTTGGCGAGGATGACGGCCTGTGTACGGCTGAACACGTTCAGTTTCGCCAAAATCGCCGAAACATGCGCCTTCACCGTCGTCATCGACACGTCCAGTTCATAAGCGATCTGCTTGTTGAGCTTGCCCGCGACGATCAGGCCCAGGACGACGCGCTGTTGCGGGGTCAGCGAGTTGATTCGCTGCCAGATCAGCGTCGTTTCATCATCGCCGGTACTGGCATGGGCAATGTCGGCGGGGACGAAAATGTCGCCATTGATCACCGCCTTCAGCGCCTCGGCAATGGCGGTACGTTTCAGCGATTTTGGAATGAAGCCGGCGGCGCCATGTGCGATCGCCCCTTGCACCAGGTGCGAATCCTGCGCGGCTGAAATAACGACGATAGGCAACGACGGAAACGCCTCGCGTAGCCTCATCAACCCCGAAAAGCCGCTGCTGCCCGGCATGTTGAGATCGAGCATCACCAGATCCAGATCGCCCTCTCGGTCGATCACGGCGGCAGCCTCATCAATCGTCGCCGCCTCGAAAATCTCGCATTGTTCAAATGCGATAGCGATTACAGCGCGAAGCCCGTCACGAACCATCGGGTGGTCGTCAGCGATTAAAACGCGTTCCAGAGCCCACTCTCCCTGTGCCCGCGACCACCCTAGGCCGTCGCGGGCTGCAGGAAAAGACGGCAGCTGTGGTGCTGCCGTCTTCGCGGTCATTGCTTAGGTAGCTTGAAAACCCACAGCGAGCCACCCTGATTGATATGCTGCACTGCCTTGGCGACTTCGCCGCCCCACAACGGCACCGCGCCGCCCCAGCCCGACATCACCGCGACATATTGTTCGCCATCCTGTTCCCAGGTGATCGGCGAACCCACCACGCCCGAACCGGTGTTGAACTTCCACAGTTCCTTGCCGGTCTTGGCGTCGAATGCCTTCAGATAGCCTTCGGGCGTGCCGGTGAAGACAAGGCCGCCAGCGGTGGAGAGAACGCCGCCCCACAGCGGTGCCTTGTTGTTATATTCCCAGACAACCTTGCCGGTCTTGGGGTCCATCGCGCGCAGCACGCCGATATGATCTTCGTAGAGCGGCTTGATGGTGAAGCCCGCACCCAGATACGCCGCACCCTTTTTATAGGTGATCGGTTCGTTCCAGATATCCATGCCCCATTCGTTCGACGGGATGTAGAACAGCCCCGTCTGCTTCGAATAAGACATCGGCATCCAGTTCTTGCCGCCCAGGAACGAGGGCGCTGCGAACACCGTGTTGCCCTTTTCGCCAGTCGGTGGGCCAGGACGGTTCGACGGATCGTAGAGCGGCCGACCGTTCTTGTCATAACCCGTCGCCCAGGTCGTCTTGGAGACGAAGCGGTTGGCGGAAATGAACTTGCCGTTGGTACGGTCGATCACGAAGAAATAGCCGTTGCGATCGGCCTTACCGCCCAGCTTCATCGCCTTGCCATTGATGGTCGCGTCGAACGGAATGAACTCGTTCACGCCGTCAAAGTCCCAACCGTCATGCGGCGTCGTCTGGTAATGCCACTTGATGACGCCGGTGTCGGGATCGATCCCCAGGGTCGATGAGGTGTAGAGGTTGTCGCCTGGGCGCAGATTGCTGTTCCAGGGGCCCGGATTACCGGTGCCGAAATACAGCAGGTTGGTGTCTGGGTCGTACGTGCCACCCAGCCAGGTGGCGCCGCCGCCATTCTTCCACTGATCGCCCTGCCAGGTGGCGTTCAGCGTACCGGTCATGCCGTTGTCCTTGCCGTTCAAGGTGCCGACATTGCCCTCGACGGTCGGACGCGACCAGACCAGTTCGCCCGTGTTGACGTCGCGCGCCTCAACCCGGCCGGTAACGCCGAATTCGCCGCCCGAGTTGCCATAGATCACCTTGCCATGGACGATCAGCGGCGCTGCGGTGAAGCTGTAGCCCGACGCATAATCGGCCAGCGTCTTGTTCCAGATGACCTTGCCGGTGTGGCGGTTGAGCGCGACCAGATGCGCGTCGAGCGTACCGAAGATGATCTTGTCGCCGTAAATCGCGGCGCCGCGATTGACGACGTCGCAGCATGGCATGATGCCATCGGGCAAGCGGGCGTCATATTGCCACTTTTCCTCACCAGTGCGCGCGTCGAAAGCGAAGACGCGGCTGTACGATCCGGTGACATAGATGGTGCCGTCATAAACCAGCGGCTGCGATTCCTGGCCACGCTGCTTTTCGCCGCCCAGCGACGACGAGAAAGCCGGCACCAGTCGGGAAACGGTCGACGTGTTGATCTGCTCAAGGCCGCTGAAACGCTCGCCGCGCGGGCCCATGCCGTAAGTCAGCACGTCCTGCGGGCTGCTGGCATCGTTCATCAGATCGGTATCATTGGGGCCTGCCGCCGCACCAGCCGCGGGTGCCTGCGCGGCAGCCGGTTCGGCAAGCGCCTTTCCACCAGCCATTGCCGAAGTACCAACGAGTCCCGTCATGGCCAGCCCGACGATCGCCGTCGTTGCCGCCAGGCGCATATGCCTTTTCATCATCCGTCCCCTTTTTGCGCTAACACCCCCAAAGGGGCCACTACGATGCTAAACCGGTCTAAATTCCCGGCAATTGAACCTTCGGACGAAACAAGCGTCCCAATCGTAACAATTGTTCCGTCAAACGATCACCGGATCGCGATGTCGCACGCCGAATCGCGCACAAACTTCCGCCACGCGGCCCTTGGCGATCATGTCTGCCATCACCTCTTCCAGCTTGTCGCCCAAATCGCGGCTATCGTCCTTCACCGCCAGGCCGACATTCCAGCCGGGATTGGCGATGGCGGGAACCGACCCCTTTCGCGCCAGGGCCCGTTTGTCGCCGGTGTCGATGCTGATGCCGTGTTCGATCTGCGCGCGGGTGGCGACTGCCGCGTCGGCGTCGCCCCTGGCCACGGCTGCCACCGCTTCTGCCCCCGTGGCGACATGGCGCACGTCACCGCGCAACACGCCGCCAAACGAACCGGACAGGTACAGATCGGGGATGCTGGCCACTTCGGCAATCAGGCGCTTGCCCTTCAATTGCGGCGGCGGCACTTCGCAATCGGTGGTGTCGCGGTTGCAGACCATGCCGAACCCTTCACGATAATAAGCACCAAGGATGACCACCCGATCGTTATCAATCGCCAGCTTCCGATCGACTGGAACGTGCATCATGACATCGCACGGCGCCTGCCCGATAAGCGTGCCACGCCAGACCATGTTGCGCAGATCGTCGCCAAGATCGTCGCCCGCCAGAAATTCGGTGACTTCCGCCCGCACGCCGATCTGTTCGGCGAGCAGCTTGCCCAGCTCCACATCGATACCGACGACATGCCCGGCCTGGTCGCGCCATGACCAGGGCTCAAAATCCTTGTACACCGCGATCTTCAGCAGGCCCGATTCGCGGATCTTGTCGAGCGGGCGGGCCAGAACCGGCGCAGCGATTGTCGCGCCGACAATGCCGCCGATACCAGCCAGGACCGACCGGCGATCAATCATCGATATGCTTGGTTTCAATCCATGCCCGGATTGCCCAGCCTGCCTTTTGTCCCAGGATTTCGCCGAGAGCAGGCATGTAAACCTTGCCGTCACGCGACGATCCGTGATGATAGCGCTGGACGAACCACTCGTCGCCGCTGTCGCCGGTTTCGAGGTAACGAAGGTCAGGCGCGATGCCGCCGGAGATCGCCTCCAGCCCATGGCAACGGGCGCAATTCTGTCCATAAGCGAATTCGCCGAGCTTGATCGCCGCGGCGTTGCCCCGGTATGGATTGTGCGTCAGCCATTCCTCGCCAATGTCGGGCAAGCTGCTGGTATCAACCGGTTGAGGCGTCACAGGGCCATGGCCAGTCACCTGGCTACCGACCGCCAGCGCCGACAGCGCAAACGATCCAATCAGCGCAATGCGGCCAAAACTCGCCTTCATTTTACTCTCCTTCGTACGCCCGGTCTTACGAACGGCCGCTTTTAGACGGGCGTCCTTGTTCCCATATTGTACTTTGGTACGGCAGTATCCCGGGTGAAAATAGCACTACAGATGCCATCATGAAAGCAGTTGCCTTTACCGCACTGACGCTCCTGTCGATCGCGCCTGCACGAGCCGAGACGATCTATGTCACCAACGAAAAAGGTGCGTCGGTATCGGTCATCGACGGCGCGACCTTGCAGACGGTGGCGACCTGGCCGGTCGGCAAACGGCCAAGGGGCATCGTTCTGTCGCGCGACGGCAAGACGCTGTACATCTGCGCGAGCGACGAGAATGCGGTGCAGATTATCGATCGGGCAACGGGCAAGGTCATTGCCGACCTGCCTTCGGGTGAAGACCCCGAACAATTCGCGCTCTCGGTCGACGGCACCACGCTGTATGCCGCGAACGAACGCGACGCGGCGGTTACCGCCATTGGCATTCCAGGGCGCAACGTGGTGTTCCAGCTACCCGTCGGGGTGGAGCCGGAAGGCATGGCGACCAGCCCCGACGGCAAGTTCGTGGTCTCGACCTCCGAAACCGACAATTCGGTCCACTGGATCGACTTGTCGTCGCGGACCGACGTCGCGCAGACCGCGGTCGACCTGCGCCCGCGCCACGCGGAATTCACCGCCGACGGCCGCCAGCTTTGGGTGTCGGCCGAAGTGGGCGGCACCGTGTCGGTGATCGACGTGGCAACACGCGCGGTAACTGAAACCATTCATTTCGCACCACCCGGGGTGACCAGCGACAAGGTGTTGCCGGTGGGCATTGCCTTTACCCATGATGGCAAGACGGCGATCGTCGCGCTTGGCCGCGGCAACCAGCTTGCCTTTGTCGATGTGGCGACTCGCAAAGTGACGGGGTATCTGCCCGTCGGCGCCCGGGTCTGGCACCTGGCGATCAGCCCGGACGGCACGCGCGCTTATGCCGCGAACGGCCTGACCAACAATGTTTCGGTCGTCGATATCGCTGCTCGCAAGGTGATTGCCACGGTCGATGTCGGGCAGGCGCCATGGGGCGTCGCAGTCGCGCCCTGAGCGTCGCGGCGTTGAAAACAGACCTTTAGTGCAATTTCGCTTTTCCGTCTGACTTGCCAATCTTCCGGCGACGGCGAACCAAGATCGCCGCGGATAAGGGAGGCTGCAATGAAGGGAAGAGCCATTCGGCTTGCTGCGGGTACCGCTGCAATGTGCATGGTTTTGGGGGCAAGTCCGGCATTTGCGCAGAGCGCGACCGAGAACTTGCTGCTCAAGCTCAAGGAAAAGGGAATCCTGAGCGACGACGAATATAACGCGCTTCTGGCCCGCGAACAGGCGCAGGAAGCCCAACAGGCACAGGCTGCCGCACCCGCAACAACCACCGTTGCAACCTCGGCACCACAACAACCCGACCAAGCCGCGGCGGCTGCGCTTGATGACAAGCGCGTCGTCCATATGACCGAAAACGGCATCGGCCTGACGGCAGGTGGCGTAACGATCAAATTCTCCGGCGAAGTCAATGGATTCTATGTCCATGATGCCGCACAGAGGCCCGGTCCGAACACGACCGTTACCGGTGGCCTGGTCAGCGTCGGCGAGCAGAGTTCGTCCGTGCGCAACGGCCTGTTGCCCGCCTTCTTCAAAACCGACGTCACCACCGTTCAGTCGGGCTGGGACATCGGCGCGCATTTCGGCTTCTATCCCGGCATCGAAAGCCAGTCCGGGGCAGGCGGCGCCAATGGCGGCGGCAACCCCGCAGCGCTTGCGACCGCAGGCATCGATTTCCGCCAGGTCTACCTGACGTTCGGCAAGCCGAAATTCGGCGAAGTGAAAATCGGTCGTGACATCGGCCTGTTTGGCGCCGACGCCATCCTGAACGACATCACCATCCTGGGCAGTGGTTCGCCGCTGGCCAACTCGGCGCCGACCAATACGACGCTGGGCCGGATCGGCATCGGTTATATCTACACCGATTTCCAGCCGCAGATCACCTACACGACGCCCAAATTCGGCGGCTTCCAGGCCGCGGCCGGGATATTCCAGCCACTGACCACGGCGGGCTTTGCCGAAACCAACAGCACGCCCGGTTTCCAGGGCAAGATCACCTATGACTTCAAGTCGGGTGGTCTGACCGGTCACTTATGGGCTTCGGGCATCGTTCAGCACCATGACCAGACGGCGGGCCTGCCCGCTGCCTATACCGGTCGCGCGTTCGATGTTGGCGCCAAGCTGGGCATCAGCAATTTCGGTCTGGTGGGCTATTATTATAACGGCACGGGTGTCGGCACGACCGGCCTGTTCATCCTGTCCGCCGATGCGCTGGGCCGGACGCGCAACAGCGACGGCTTCTACGGGCAGGCAACCTATACCCTCGGCAAGTTGACGGTCGGCGGCAGCTATGGCGAGAGCCGCCTGAGCCTGACCAATGGCGAAATCAACCCGACGCTGCTCGACAAGAATTTCAGCTGGGTTGGGCAGGCACGATACAGCCTGACGAGCTGGATGACGCTGGTTGGCGAATATATCCATACCGGTGCCAACGCACAGGGCGGCAATCGTGCCCGTTCGGATGCGGTCGCGGTGGGCGGCATCCTGTTCTTCTGACGAATTTCCTCGGCAAACTCCAAGGGGGAGGCGGACCGCTGGTCCACCTCCCCCCTTTTTTGCCGGCTCCATGCGTTTTGTTTTCGCCCATCCGGCCGCCAATCGGCGTCGGTCAGCGGGTGTCGACGCGAGGCAACAGCCGGGCTTCAAGGCCGGGATAAAGATGCGAGACCGATCGTTGCAGTTCATAGCGCGCGGCCTGCATCGCCGCGAACCGGCTGGGTATCGGCAGATCGCCTGCCTCCACCATGTCCTGCCCGTTGGCGACCGCGCGGGTGAGCGTTTGTTCCAGCCAGTCAAGCCAATCACGGGTTTGATCGATCGCCGCAGCGGGTGACGGGTCGAACGGCCCATGCCCCGGCAGCACCATGCGATGGCCAAGCGATTTGAGCCGATCGAGCGACGATCGCCACGCCACCAGATCGGCATCGGGCGTCGAAGGTGCGCGATCGTGAAAAACCAGATCGCCCGCAATCAGCACGCCGCTCCGCTCATCCAGAATGGCCAGGTCAGCCTCGCTGTGCCCTGACAAGCCGATCAGGCGAAGCGAGCGCCCACCGATCACCACGGTGCCGGGCGAAATGATTTCGCCCGGCACCACTGGCTGCGTCCCGCGCATCCAGTCGCCCAGCAGGCGATACATGCCATCCGAAAATCCACTCCCGTCGCGGGCGATTTCGTCACGCGTGCCCGGCAGCGCGGCAATCATCGCATCGGGAAAGGCACCGGCGCCAAAGCCGTGGTCGGGATGAAGGTGCGTCAGGTAAATCCGGGTGACGGGGCGACCCGCCACTTGCTCGGCCGCCTTTTTCAGCGCTTCGCCATAACGCAGCGACGGCCCGCAATCGACCAGCACCGTCCCGGCATCAGTCGCCATGATCGCGATATTGGCGATCGCGCCGCCATTGGTCATCTCCACTGGCGCGTCGGCGCCGCGCACCATCCACAACCCCTCGCCAATCGGCTGGGGCGTGACGGTATAGGCCAGCGGCGCCGCAGCCGCCGGCATCGCGGCAACCGCGGCCAGCCCGCCCAGCAAACTGCGACGACTGAGCGCGATCATCCGTCGGTCGCAACCGTCACGGGGGCGCCGACGTTCAGCGCGGCCTTGTATTCGATACCGTTGGTGTCGCGTCCGGCAACGTCGATCCGCTGGCCGATGGGCGTCGGTACGATCAGCCCCAGCGCGGGATCTTCCGCCACCGACCCTGCGAACTTCAACACCCCCAGATGCCGCCCATCCTGATCGGTCAACGCCACGCTTTCGAGATTATAGGCCGGGATATTGTCGACAAGGCCGGTATCCATGGGATGACGAAACGCCAGCCGCAGCCGCGTGACATTGCCGACCGCCAACGCCGCGCCGCGCACTTCGCCCAGATGCTGCGCCCAATCGCCCTTCACCCGGCTGACCGGGGGCGCCGAGCAGCCGCCGCCTGCCGCATCGATCCAGCGCGCGCTGACATGCCAGCTTCCATCGGCGAGCTGCACCGCCGCCCGCACCGGCGTGCGCTGATCGAGCTTGATCCGCACCGACAGGAACGGCGCGCTGTCCTGCGGCGCGAAATCCACCGCGAGCGGAATGGGGCCAAGATCGGCAAAGATCAGCACACGCCGCACGCCGCTCAATTCCCGCGCATCCACCGTCACTGGAAAGACATGCTGGTTTTCGGCGATGACCGGCATCGTCAATTTGACGCGGGGATCGAAGTTGATCTTCGCATCCTTGCCCATCAGCACCGTCGCCATCGTGCTCCACATCGGCGACCCGAGCGGGTCCACGGGTGTACCGGCGGCGGTTGGGTTGGCGAGCGCCGGGCTGGCGGTCGACAGCGCCGCGAGCATCAACAACGATCCCAATCGCATAGATCTCTCCTACCAAGGTATGAGTGTACGCCCGCACCATCGCCGCTACCATCAGACCTTGGACCTAGTGATGCCCCTGTTTGCGATCATCGCCCTCATGCTCGCTCCCCCCGCAGATCATAATGGCGATTTCGACCCGGTCACCGGATATCGCGTCGCGCATTATCGCGGTGTCGTCCCCACCCCGCCCGACGGCATTCGTCGCATCAGCAGCGCCGAAACCGCGATGCTGCACCGGCGTGGTGCAGTGATGATCGATGTCTCGCCAGCGCCCGGCGGCGTGGGGGACCCGGCGACGGGCGCGCTGCGCCTGTCCGAACCGCACGTCACGATGCGCCGCGCGCACTGGTTTCCCGAGGCGGGACGCGGCGACGCCAGCGCCGACGTCGACCAATGGCTGGTCAAGGGCGTCCGGCGGCTGGCACACAATGACAGGCACCGGACGATCGTCGTCTTTTGCCTTGCCGATTGCTGGATGAGCTGGAACGCCAGCCTGAAGCTGCGCCGCGCGGGCTTTACCGATGTGCGCTGGTTCGCCGATGGGCTGGACGGCTGGCGCGACCGCGACGGCCCTACCCAACCCGCCACTGTCGAGCCACCCGTCGAGCCAACCCTGACGGGCCACTGAGCAGCGCGCCACCCGGTCATGCAGCCCGCATGGAGTCGTCGTCCTCATCACCATCGACGCCCTCGCCAAACAGCGGCAATCCTTGCGCAGCGACGGCCGCCGCTTCAAAATTGGATATGGTGACACCGACCAGCCGAATCCCCTTTTCCACCGGCAGGATCGAACGGATCAACGCCAGGCTGGCCGCGCGCAACGCGTCGCTGCTGTCGACCACGGCGGCCTGACTGCGGCTGCGCGTGATCTGCTGGAAATCCTGATATTTCACCTTCACGGTAACGGTGCGGCCAAATGCCTGCGCCTTTTCGCACCAGCGCCACACATCGTCCGCCATGCGCAGCACGCCCGCCTCAATCTCACCCGGCTCCACCAGATCATGGTCGAACGTCGTTTCCGATCCCGATGATTTCCGCGCCCGGTCCGGGTTGACCGGGCGATCATCCTGCCCGCGCGCAATCGCGTAATACCAGTCCGCCGAACTGCCGAAATGATCGCGCAGGAACGCCAGCGACTTGGCGCGCAGATCGGCACCCGTCTCGATACCCAGCCGCAGCATCTTTTTCGCGGTAACCGGCCCGACCCCGTGGAAACGCGACACCGGCAGCGTTTCAACCCATGCCGCCCCCATGTCGGGTGTCACCGCGAACTGGCCATTGGGCTTGCGATGGTCGGACGCGAGCTTGGCGAGGAATTTGTTGTACGAAATGCCCGCCGATGCCGTCAGGCCGGTTTCCGCCAGGATGCGCGCGCGGATTTCCTTCGCGGTCGCCCATGCCGTCGGCAACCCCCGGCGATTGTCGGTCACGTCGAGATACGCCTCATCAAGCGAGAGCGGCTGGATCAGCGACGTGTAGTCGGCAAAGATCGCGTGGATCTGCGCGGACACCGCGCGATAGACCTCAAAACGCGGCTTGACGAAGACCAGTTCGGGGCAGCGCCGCAGCGCGGTGACCGATGGCAGCGCCGAACGAACGCCAAAGCGCCGCGCCTCATAACTGGCGGCGGCCACCACGCCGCGCGCCGCGGGATAGCCAACCGCGACCGGCCTGCCGCGCAGCGCCGGATCATCGCGCTGTTCCACCGACGCGAAAAACGCGTCCATGTCGACATGGATGATTTTCCTGACCGGCACCGCGTTCATCACCCGGCCATAACCCAGATCGAACAGAGAGTGAACAACGGATTGCGCCAACCCGGTTGAGGGCACCAATTGAGGGGGGTGGTTGAGGGTGGTGGTTGAGGAAGTTGAGGGTTGCCATCGATCCGGTTGGGGAACCCCGCAGCTATCACGAATTTTCACGATCAATCAACGAGTTGAACGATCGGACGCCAGCATATCACCCACCCGCGCCGTAGGACAGGATGCGCCATTCAGCGCCTTACCCCCGTGCAAAAGCCGCCGCCGCCTCCACTTGCGCATCGCTGGGGCGAACGCCGGTATAGAGCACGAACTGTTCAAGCGCCTGAAGAATGGCGACTTGCCCGCCAGTGATGAGCGTCTTGCCCATCGCCCGCGCCATGGCGAGGAACGGCGTCTCTACCGGCAGTGCGACGACATCGAACGCCATCGCACAGGCCGTCACCCGGTCTTCAGGGAAGGCCAATGCGGTCTCATCGGCGCCCGCCATGCCAAGGGGCGTCACGTTGATGAGGATCGGCGCGCCAAGATCGCCAAGATCAGCGGCCCAGCCAAAGCCATAAGCCCGCGCCAGTGCCTGGCCTGCCGCTGCGTTGCGCGCGACAATGGTGCCGTTGGCGAACTCCGCGTCGCGCATCGCCGCGGCCACCGCCTTGGCCATGCCGCCGCTGCCGCGCAGGACGAAGGCGGATGCACGATCGATATCGGCTTGCTCGACAAGCGTTCGAACCGCGCTGTAATCGGTATTAAATCCGGTCAGGCGACCATCATCGTTGACGATGGTGTTGACGCTGTCGATCGCGCGTGCCGACCCTTCCAACGCGTCGAGCAGCGGGATCACCGCTTCCTTGAACGGCATCGATATCGCGCACCCGCGAATGCCGAGCGCACGGATACCGCCGATCGCTGCTGGCAGGTCGGTGGTGGTGAAGGCCTTGTAGACAAAATCGAGGCCCAGCGCGTCGTAGAGATGGTTGTGAAAACGCGACCCGAACGTGCCCGGTCGCGCCGCCAGCGACATGCACAGCCTGGTATCACGGCCGATCAAAGTCTTCACACGCCAGTCTCCCTCGCCTGCCCGACGCCCCCTTTAGGCGGCGCGTTCAGAAATGGGGAGAGGCCGGGATGGGCGGCAAGCGTTCATCGGGCCAACCGCCACCCGCCCGCAGCATCAGGGCGCCAGAAGTTCCAGCAGCTTTTCGATCCTGATCGTCGCAAAGGTCGAGAAGCTGTCGGAAATCGCATAGGGCAGGATAATCCGCTCGCCCAGTTTCAGCGCGCCACAGGAATAGACGACATTGGGAACATAGCCTTCGCGTTCCGACATTTCGGGCTGCACCAGCGGTTCCCTTGAACGCCCGATCACTTTCGACGGGTCATCCTTGTCCAGCAGGACCGCGCCGATCGCATAACGCCGGACCGGCCCGACGCCGTGGATGAACAGCAGCCACCCCTCGTCGAGTTCGATCGGCGATCCGCAATTGCCGATCTGGACGAATTCCCAGGGATATTCCGGCCTGAGCAGCGTGGTGCCCTGCGCCCAGTGATACAGATCGTCCGAATAGATCAGATGGAGATTTTCATTGTCCTGGCGCGCGATCATCGCATAGCGGCCGCCGATCTTGCGCGGGAACAGCGCCATGCCCTTGTTGCGCGCGGCAGGCCCGGTCAGCGGCACCATGCGGAAGGAAAGGAAATCCCGCGTTTCGAGCAACTCAGACCTGATTTCCCGGCCACTATAGGCCGTATAGGTGGCGTAGTAGATGGTTTCGCCGCCATCCTCGAACGCGACGAACCGGGCATCCTCGATGCCATTGGCCTGCATGTCGGTCACCGGGAAAATCACCCGCTCGGTAATGTCGGTGTCGGGTTCGAAATGCAGGTCGATCCGGTCGCCGATCCGCGCGGTCATGCGCGGTACATTCGCCAGGCGCGCGGGCGGATCGATCGCCACGGTGCCGTCTGGCGCGATGACGCCCGAACGGAACGTCAGCGACGAGACATGCCCTTCGCCCACCGCGCGCAGGCTGAGGATGAAGCGCAGGCTTCCTTTCGAAATGCCGCTTTGATCGGGATGGGGAATGATGCTGGGGTTGAACAGCGCGGCTGCCTCGAAACTATATTCGTGCAGGAAATAGGCGCCGACCAACTGGCATCGCGCCAGCGAAAAGGAATCATGGCTCTGCAACGCCGCCTCCATCTCCCCCGCGCGATATTTGAAGGTGGCGAGCAGATTGCGATGCCTGCCGTCAAAATTGGCAAGGGTCGCGGCAAGCAGCGCGTCAACTTCAGCATCGTCAAGCGCGAGCACACGATCGACGATGTGGTTGGCACGGGTCTTGTCGACCTGATTGAAGTCACGCGGTTCAACCGCCGGCCGAAACGGGCGAACGACGACACGTGAGGGATCAGGCGCCAAATGGAGCGCCTGGCGGTTGAAGAACGATGTCGAGCTCATGAATATATACCGTTTGTTGTTATCATGCGGGAATGGCGTGCCGCGGCTGGGGCCAGAAATCCGCTTGCCTGACGCCGACAGTCTCGTCGGTCATGGCTGAAAAGGCCTGCATGTCGCTCAGGCCGAGCAGGTAGCAGACGACCGATTCCGCGCCGCAATTCTCATTGGCACGGTCTGGGTGCAGGCCGTCGCGGCATGTGCCGGTGTCGGTATCGACCAGCGATATCGCCAGATCATTCCTGCCGAGAAACCAGTCAAACGCGCGCCAGGCTTCGCTCGCCCATTGCGCCATCGGCTGCTGGCGATGCGCGGCAAGGCAGGCCGCGATCGTCGCTGCGGCTTCAACCGGCTGTTGGTCGAACGCCGCCAACCCCCGCCCCTGAAGCCCGAACCCTTCAGTGCCGACCGGCCTGAAATCGCCCGAAGGCGCCGTCTGCATCGCACACAACCAGCGCAGGCTGCGCAGGCCCGCTTCGGCTATCCCCTCCTGGCCGGTGGCAGCGCCGGTGCGGATCAACGCCTCGCACAACCGCGCATTTTCATAGGACAAGCCGCCTTCAAACCATTGCCAGTCGGCGGTTTCCCGATCGCGGAGCAAGGCGACCAGCCACACGGCCAGCAACTCGCGCGTCGCCTGGGCTTCACGATCGTCGGGCACGGCCGCGCAATAATCATCAAGCCCCAGCAGCGTGAATGCCCAGGCACGTGGCGAGGTAAAGCTCTCCACCGTGGCCAGCGCAGCGGCGAACAGCCTGCCCGCCCAGTCGGCCCGTGACTGATCCGGATCATGGCGCCGACACGCGCCGAGCGCCCACATGGTCCGCCCATGGCTGTCTTCGGAACCCGCCGGCTCAAGCCAGCGCCGCTCAAAGCCCATGAAATTGCGGAACCGGCGATTGTCCGGGTTCCAGGCATGCTGGATGAATGACGCAAACCGCGCAGTCAAAAGGTCAGGCAGCACCCTGGTCCGGGTGGCGCTGGGGGAACAACACACCAGCAGCGCGCGGGCATTGTCGTCGACGCAATATCCGTGATGCCGATCGGGCACATTGTGAACCGCGTGCTGGAATATGCCGGTATCGTCGCACATGGCGGTGAAATGCTGCGTCTCCCAGCGCGGCAGATCCGCCCCGATCCTTGCGCGCGGCACTTTGTCGACCGGATTACCGATCAGGCGCAGGCGATCGGCGCGAATAACCGCCCGGAAGCAATCGACATAACGCGTGGCCGAATTGGCCCAGGTCTTTGAACGGCTGGCCTGATAGGCCTTTTTGCCCATCGCCAGCCGCATCGGCGCATCGGCAAGCAAGGCAGCAACCGCGCCGCCGAGCGCGCCCGGATCGGCAAAGGGCACCAGCACGCCCGTGCCATCGGCAAGCAGTTCGGCGGCGTGCCAATAGGGCGTGGAAACGGTTGGCCGCCCCAGGCCGTGCGCATAGGCCAATGTGCCCGACGTCATCTGCGATTCAACCAGATACGGCGTCACATACACGTCGCACATGGCGATATGGTCGAGCAGCGCCGGGCGATCGACGAACTGATCGAGGAAAACGACGTGATCCTGAAGGCCAAGCGCGGCGGCACGCGCCATCAGAGCGTGGCGATAGCTTTCCCCCGCTTCCCGGATCAGGTTCGGGTGCGTCGCCCCCATGATGACATACAGCGCATCGGGCGATTGTTCGACGATCATCGGCATCGCGTCGATCATCGTCTCTATGCCCTTGTTGGGCGAAATCAGGCCGAAGGTCAGGATGACCTGTCTGCCCGCAAACCCCAATGTCCGCTTTGCCGAATCGGAACTGACCAGCGGATAATCGGGGATACCGTGCGGGATGACGGTAATCTTGGCCGGGTTCGCGCCATAGGTTTCGATCAGGATCTGGCGCCCCTTGTCCGCCATGACGATAATCCGCGCAGACCCGGCAAGGATGCCCGCCATCGCCACGCGCTGCGCATCGTTCGGCCGATCCAGAACCGTATGCAATGTCGTGACCAACGGCACGCGAAGCGCGGCAATCAACGTCAGGATCAAGTTGCCCGCGATGCCGCCGAAAATGCCGAATTCATGCTGAAGGCAGACGACATCATACCCGCCAGCATTGATGACCGCAGCGGCGGCAAGATACTCCTGCACGTCGTCCTCCCCGATCGTGGTGCGCACAATGGGTGGATAGCTGTGGGCAATGCCATGATCGCGCATGGCAATGATCGCGGTATCGGCGATATCGGGCAGCGCTGCGACCGCCTGCTGCAGGTCGGTGGTGAAGGTGGCGATGCCGCAACGGCGCGGCAGGGCATTACCGATAAAGGCAATGCGGAGCGCGCGATCCACGAAGTCGCCTCAGAGCCCGCCTTTCGGCTGGACGGTCGCAGCGGCGGCACGGGCACTCCATGAACCGAACGCGCTCAACGGCGATTTGCCCGGCACGTAAGGACGGTGCGGATAGTCAAGGAGCGAAAGCCGTCCCGCAATCCGGCCGAGCGCGTGACGATGCGCATCTGCGTCCGCGGCATCGGTCGCCGCGGCAAGCTGCATCAGGGTGATCTGTTCGTCGCGGAGAATATTGTTGAGGGCCATCGGACACACTCCCACATCAAGCGAGGGCGCTCCATGTCCCTCTGTCACGAGCAGCTTGGCTGACTTTCAGGTGATGGAACGGGTATAACAGAAGTTGCGAATTTTAGTGAATCAATTCGGGTGCAACGCAACAATTTGAACCAGCGCAGCTAATCGACGGGCAGTAATTCTGATCCCGCGGTGACAATTACGTCAACGCTCATCTCCGACAAATCTTCCGCGTTGCCGACAAAATGCCCTTCCAGCGGCTTTATCTGGGTAATGTTGCGCGCTACTGCGACCGGCACCAGATGCGCTTCACCCATGCGGCCGTTGGTCGGATCAAACGCGATCCACCCGGCGGAAGGCAGATAGACTTCGGCCCAGGCATGGGTTGCGCCGTGTTGCGCCTCCTCCGCGCTCTGGCCGGGCATGGGGGGATCGAACAGATAACCCGAAACCGCCCGCGCGCCGAAACCAAGGTGGCGCACCGCCTCGATAAACAAGGTCGCCAGATCGCGGCACGATCCGCTGGCGCGGGAGATCGTTTCGGCGGGGGTCTGGGTGCCTTCCTCGTCGCGTTCCTGATAGACAATGCCGATCCGCGCGGCGGCGTTGATATCCTGCAGCAGCGCCAGCGTGTCGGTCGGTTCCCCCGCGATGATCGCGCGTGCCCAGCCGAGCACCCGGCCGTCCACATCGGCGCTTTCGGGGATGAGCAGCGCGCCAAGGTCAATGCGTTCGTCGTCGGAATAGGCAAAGGGATATTGATGCGCATGGGGCGCGATCTTGAACACCGGCCATTGCGCGGCGTTCTGTTCGACGACCATGCGGCTGGTGACCGTCAATATATCGGCGGCTTCGGTGAAGGTGGCCGTGGCGATCAGATTGCCGAACACGTCCTGCGTCCATTCGACATGGCCCGACGGCGAACAACTGAGTTCGGCGAGCCGCAATTTCAGGCTATGGCCGCCCTTGGGGCACAGCATCATCCGGTGCGGCAGCAGGATGACGGGGCGTTGATAGCGATAAGTAGTGGTGTGGCAGATGGTCAGCAACATGGCCGCGACCCCCGATTGTACCGCATCCGCGCCAGCGCCGCGATCAAGAGGCGCGAGCGGCGGCGATCATCTCTTCGACAGCCATAAGCCCTTCGTCACTCGCCACGGCCAGATCGATGGGTCGGCCACCAAGCCCGTCGTGATGCGCGTTGAGGAATGCAACCGCGGCACCCGGTTCGGGCATCACTTCCCACGCCAGTTGGGCTGCTCTGCCCTGGCGCTTGGCCTGTTCGGGCGAAAGCCGTGGGGCAGCAAAGCGATTGCGGAATGGCTTGTTCATCATGGCAGTTCCTTGTCGGCGAAGCGAAGGGAACAGGTGCGAAGGTCGACGTCTCCGCTGACACGCGAAAATCAACGCCCCTGCGGGCGCGTGGCGATCAACGCCCCCGCGGACGCGTGAAGATCAACGTCCTCGCGGACGGCGGGGCTCGCCGAAACCGGCACCGGGTGACCGCTCGCGATAGATGATCCGGCCCTTTTCGAGGTCGTACGGCGTCATCTCCACCCGCACCCGATCGCCCACGACGGAGCGAATGCGGTTTCGCCGCATCCTCCCCGCCGTATAAGCGATGATCGAATGATCATTCTCAAGCAGGACCCGAAAGCGACCATCAGGCAGAATCTCGTCGATCTGGCCGTCGATCGTTAACAGTGCCTCCTTTGACAAATCAAAGTGCCTGAAGGTTGACCGCAGACTGCTTGCCGCGCTGCGGGTCCTTTTCAACATCATAGGACAAGCGCTGATCCTGCTGCAGCGTCGTCATGCCGGCACGTTCGACCGCGCTGATGTGAACGAAGCTGTCACTGCCGCCGTCTTCCGGTGCAATGAAACCATAACCCTTGTCGATATTGAAGAATTTTACTTTGCCGATGGGCATAATATGTTCCTTTCACGAAACAATTACGTTCCGGGGACAACATATCCCCGGAGCCAGGAAGCGTGAAAAGGAATTTATCTGCTCGCAAGCGTCAATTTCCGTCGCAAGCGACGATAGCAATTCCGATATAGGGCAAAGTGAAATGAAAATCAATCTCTGCCCGGCAACGCCGAAATTACGAGGAGATATTCAGTGATTTTTCAATCACGTCAAAATCCATATCAGGATTTTCACTGAACGCCATCTCTTCTTCTGCCGAAAATTTTGGCAATATTTCACAAGCGGGTTGCACGGCCGGGCGATGCAGCCGCAGCATCCGCGCTTCCCGGCGTTCGGCGCAGACCGCCTCCCTTGCCCAGGCGGTGGCGGCGAGATTCGCCTGTGCCCGGATATTTTCCAATGTCGCGGCGGCGGCGCGCGACCTTTGGCTCGCTTCCTGCGCACGACACAATATTGACGACGGTTGCATGAGCCTTGCTTTCGCTGGGCCGGAAACGCCAATCCGGTATCGGGCTGACGACTGGCAACATCATGCCAGTCCGACCTTGGGGGTGCCGACGCGCCTGCCGCCAGAGGCAGCGGACGTCGCTCGGGCAAATCAGCCGCGCTTTTGCGCCTTGGGGTCAATCAATCCCTTGACCGAAGGATTGGAGGCGTTGGGCTTGGCCGCCTCAACCTTCTTGGGTTTGCGGATTTCCTTGTTGCTCTTGCGGTGATCGCTCTTGGCCATCGGACGCTACCTTCGCATTGCGTTCGAGCTTTTGAGCCAACGCCCTGACCCAGGGTGGAGCAGCGGCGTATCATTACACTATATCAGCGCGCGGCGCCAGCAATCCTTGGCCAGTGGTGGATCGCCGCGCAGGCAAGCTGGCGGCGGAGCGACGGAGCAGGCGTCAGCCCAACGCGACATCGGGCAGCATCGTCGCGCCCTCGTTGGTCAGGAAGTCGCGCATCGCGGTCGTTGCCGGGGCCAGGGCACGCCCCCGCATGGTGATGCAGAACCATTGGCGCACGATCGGCGTTGCTTCGGCGTCGAGCACCGCCAGCCAACCCTGATGCACTTCCTGCGCGACGGTGTGGGCGGAAATCATCGCAATGCCCAGGCCAGCCATCACCGCCTGCTTGATCGATTCGTTCGACCCCATTTCGGTGCCGA
The DNA here is from genome assembly GCA_041659385.1 of Sphingomonas sp. Lineage (GTDB taxonomy): Bacteria > Pseudomonadota > Alphaproteobacteria > Sphingomonadales > Sphingomonadaceae > Sphingomonas. The sequence continues at coordinate 28,283 of JBAZYJ010000016.1, read as the reverse complement.
GATTATCCATCTTGCCGGGGACTTCCGCAAAATAGAGTTCCAGCGACGTCCGCGTGCCCGACCCGCTTTCGCGCAGCAAAAATGGCTCGTTGGCCAGCCGCTCCTTGCTGATCGCTCGTTCATGGGCAAGCGGATGATCGGGCGCGGCGACGATGACAAAGGGGTGGTCGCCGATCACCGATGCTTCCAGCGGCAAGCCGCGCGGCGGGCGCCCCATGATGACGACGTCGAGTTCGCGCCGCCTGATCCGCTCGATCGTCTCGGCGCGATTGCCGACGAACAAGCCGACTTCGACCCCGGGGCGACGCGCCTGGAAAGCGGCGATCATCGGGGGCGCAAAATATTTGGCCGTCGACACTGCCCCCAGTCGCACTCGTCCGGTCTTGCCGTGGATCAACGCGTCTATCTCGTCCGACAATGCGTTGAGTCGTTCATAAACATCATGCGCACCCGCAATCACCGTCTCGCCGATTTCGGTGGGAATCAGCCCGTCACGCGTCCGGTCGAACAGCAGCGCGCCGATTTCAGCCTCCGCCTGCTTGATCTGCAAAGTCACCGCCGGGGCGGTAAGGCCAAGCTGATAAGCGGCCTCGTTGACGCGGCGAGTGCGAGCAACGGCGCGCAAGGCATTGAGCTGGCGGAGCGACAGGTTGAGCATCGGATGAAGTTAATTTTTCTGATTCTACTATTCAACTAAATAAACTTGGCAAAATCCAGACGCCGGCAGAGAACGGCTCCCAACCCGGACAAAGAAGCGGGAGGAGGACTGGATGACGCTGGAACAAACATTGCAGGCGCTGGCCGTTGGCGGCCAGACCCATGCCGACATCGCCGCGGTGATTGGCAAGCTGGCCCAGGCCGCAATCTCGGTCAAAGGCATCATCAACGACGGCGCGCTGGGGACGGCATTCGGCGGCGCGCGCGGCACGCACAACAGTGGCGGCGACTTGCAATATGAGCTGGATGTGCGCGCGGACGAGCTGTTCATGTCCGCAATGCACAAGGCCCCCGTGGCGCTTTACGCGACCGAGGAGCTGGAACGCCCGGTCCGGTTGAAGCGCGACGCGAAGCTGGCGGTGGCGATCGATCCGCTCGACGGATCATCGAACATCGACACCAATGTGTCGATCGGCACCATCTTTTCGATCCTGCCCGTTGCCGGCGATCCCGATGTCGACCCGGTGGCGACCTTCGTCCAGCCCGGATCGATGCAGCTTGCCGCGGGATTCTTCATCTACGGCCCCCAACTGGCGCTGGTGCTGAGCTGGGGCGCGGGCACCGACATCTTCATTTATTCGACCCGGCAGAACGCGTTCGTCCGCGCGCATCGTGAACGCCAGATCGCGCGCAAGGCGCAGGAATTCGCCATCAATGCGTCCAATTACCGCCATTGGGACGAACCGATCCGCCTTTATGTCGACGATTGCCTGCAAGGCGCCGACGGACCGCGCGAAAAGGATTACAACATGCGCTGGATCGCGTCGCTGGTCGCCGATTGCTATCGCATCATCATGCGCGGCGGGGTGTTCCTTTACCCCGGCGACAAGCGTGGCGGTTATGGCAATGGTCGATTGCGCCTGGTCTATGAGGCCAATCCCATCGCCATGCTGGTTGAACAGGCGGGCGGTCGCGCGTCGAACGGGACGTGCCGCATCCTCGACCTGCTGCCCACCGCGCTGCACGCCCGCACGCCCTTCATCTTCGGCTCGATCGATGAAGTGACGCGGATCGAACGTTACCACAACGACCCGTCGGATATCGGCGAACGCGCACCCCTGTTCGGGACGCGCGGCCTGTTTCGCGTTTGATCGGGAGGGAGGGCTGATGTCGCAGAAACACCCGATCATCTCGATCACCGGCTCGTCCGGCGCGGGCACCACCACCGTCAAGGATACGTTCGAAAAAATCTTCTCGCGTGAGAATGTGAGCGCGTCGTTTATCGAGGGCGATGCGTTCCACCGGTTCGACCGGGACGAGATGAAGGCGAAGGTCGCCGAGCAAAAGGCGCTGGGCCGCGAATTCACCCATTTCCATGCCGAAGCGAACGAACTCGACATATTGGACGAAGTCTTCGCCGAATATGGCCGCACCGGCACCGGGCGCACCCGCCATTACATCCATGACGAGCGCGAGGCGGTTCAATTCGGCCAGGCGCCGGGCACCTTCACCCCCTGGCGGAACTTCGGCGAAAGCGACTTGCTGTTTTACGAAGGACTGCACGGCTGCGCGGTGACCGACAGGATCAACCTGGCGCAGCATTGCGACCTGAAAATCGGCGTCGTCCCGGTCATCAACCTGGAATGGATCCAGAAGATTCACCGCGACAGATCGACCCGCGGCTATTCGACCGAGGCGGTCACCGACACCATTCTCAGGCGGATGCCCGATTATGTGAACTATATCTGCCCGCAATTTTCGCAGACCGACATCAATTTCCAGCGTGTGCCGATCGTCGACACGTCGAACCCGTTCATCGCGCGCTGGATCCCGACGCCGGCCGAATCGATCCTGGTCATCCGCTTTTCGCGGCCGCGCGGCATCGATTTTCCTTACCTGCTGTCGATGCTGCACAACAGCTACATGTCGCGCGCCAACTCGATCGTGGTGCCCGGCGACATGCTCGACCTTGCGATGCAACTCATCTTCACGCCGCTGATCCACAAGCTGATCGAGCGCAAGATTCGGGCGAACTGACATGGCCGGCACCCAGATCGACCCAGCCGAGATCATCGATGACGCCAGCACCGACCTGCTGACCCGCCCGGTGTCGGCAGCGACCGAAACCGCGATGGCCAACGCCATCCGCGCGCTCACCATGGATGCGATCGAAGCCGCCAACAGCGGGCATCCCGGTATGCCGATGGGCATGGCCGATGTCGCGGCGGTGTTGTTCAACCGCTTCATCCGTATCGACCCCGCCCGACCCGACTGGCCCGACCGCGACCGTTTTGTGTTGTCGGCGGGGCATGGATCGATGCTGCAATATGCGATCCATCATCTGCTCGGCTATGCCGACATGCCGATTGAGGCGATCAGGCGGTTCCGCCAATTGGGCAGCACCACCCCCGGCCATCCCGAATATGGCCACAGCCTGGGGGTGGAAACCACCACCGGGCCGCTGGGGCAAGGCATCGCCACGGCAGTGGGCATGGCGATTGCCCAGCGGCTGGAAGCGGCGCGGTTCGGCACGGCGCTGTCCGATCATCACGTCTATGTAATGGCGGGCGACGGGTGCCTGCAGGAAGGGATCAGCCAGGAAGCGATCGACCTTGCCGGTAATCTGCGCCTGTCGAACCTGATCCTGCTGTGGGACGACAACCATATCTCGATCGACGGCGATACCGCGATTTCGACCGCGACCGACCAGTTTACCCGCTTCATGGCGAGCGGGTGGCGCGTGCTGGCGATTGACGGGCATGATCTGGACCAGGTCGCCCGCGCAATCGAAACCGCCCACCGCTCTGACCGCCCGGTGATGATCGCGTGTCGCACCACCATCGGCAAGGGCGCGCCGACGGTGGAGGGAACCGAAAAAGCGCATGGCGCGCCACTGGGCCCCGATGGCATCGCCGCGGCGCGTGCGGCGATTGGATGGCCGCATCCACCGTTCGAAATACCCCAGCCGATCATCGATGCCTGGCGCGCGGTGGCGGCGCGCGGCGCGGCGGCACACCTCGCATGGCGCGACCGGGTGGCGGCCAATGTCGATGGCGCCGCGCTCACCGCTTTCCACACTACGCCCGACCTGTCGGACGTGAAGCTGGCGCTGACCGGGTTCCGTGGGGAACATCGCGCACGAGCAACCAAGGTTGCAACGCGCAAGGCCTCGCAACTCGCGCTGGAAGTCATCAACGCGACAACGACGCGCACCATCGGCGGATCTGCCGATCTGACGCACAGCAACCTGACGCTGACGCGCGACCTTGGGTCGGTTGCAGCGGGCAATTTCGTCGGCCGCTACCTCCATTACGGTATCCGCGAACATGGCATGGCGGCCGCGATGAACGGTATTGCGCTGCACGGCGGCTTCATTCCCTATGGCGGGACGTTCCTGTCCTTTGCCGACTATGCGCGCGGCGCGATCCGCCTCTCGGCGCTGATGGGGGTTGGCGTGATCTACGTCTTCACCCACGATTCGATCGGGTTGGGCGAGGATGGACCAACGCACCAGCCAGTCGAGCATCTTGCCATGCTGCGCGCGACGCCGGGACTGAGCGTGTTCCGCCCGGCCGACATCATCGAAACCGCGGAGGCCTGGGAAATCGCGCTGGAACAACGCAACCGACCCAGCGCGCTCATCCTGTCGCGGCAGAATTTGCCGATGCTGCGCGATCCCAACGCACCTGCCGACAACGCCAGCGCGCGTGGCGCCTATCTGTTGCGCACACCGCCGGGCGACCGTGACGTGACGTTGCTGGCCACCGGGTCCGAAGTCGAAATCGCCGTCGAGGCGGCCAACCGGCTGGCCGCCGATCACGGCATTGCCGCCGCAGTCGTCTCGATGCCCAGTTGGGACCGGTTCGAGGCGCAGGACGAAAGCTATCGCCGCCAGGTGCTGGGCACGGCGCCGCGCATCGCCATCGAAGCCGCGGCAAGGCTCGGCTGGGACCGCTGGATCGGCGATGGCGGCGCCTTTCTGGGCATGACCGGCTTCGGCGCGTCCGCACCTGCGAGCGATCTTTACGAGCATTTCGCAATCACGCCTGCCTCGGTCATCGCCGCGGCGCGGGCGGCTATCGAGGCAAGGGGTAAGGCATGACCGTCAGGGTGGGCATCAACGGCTTTGGACGCATCGGTCGCAATATCCTGCGTGCGATCCATGAGTCGGGGCGCACGGATATCGAAGTTGCCGCGATCAACGATCTGGGTCCGGTTGAAACCAACGCGCATCTGCTGCGCTTCGACAGCGTGCACGGGCTGTTTCCAGGCGACGTCACGGTAGATGGCGATGATCTGAACCTGGGGCGTGGCCCGATCCGCGTAACCGCCATTCGCGAGCCGGAGGCGCTGCGCTGGGGCGAAATGGGGATCGACATCGCGTTGGAATGCACCGGCATCTTCACCGAGCGGGCCAAGGCGCAGCGGCATCTGGCCAACGGCGTGAGCAGGGTTCTGGTTTCCGCGCCAGCGACGGATGCCGACCGTACCGTGGTTTACGGCGTCAATCACCGCGAGCTGACGCCGCAGGACCGGATCGTTTCCAACGCGTCATGCACCACCAACTGCCTGGCGCCTGTCGCCATGGTCCTGGACGCGCAGTTCGGGATCAAAAAAGGGTACATGACCACGATCCACTCCTACACTGGCGACCAGCCGACACTCGATACCATGCACAAGGATCTATATCGTGCGCGCAGTGCCGCGCTGTCGATGATCCCGACGACGACCGGCGCCGCGCGCGCGGTATCGCTGGTGCTGCCCGCGCTCAAGGGGCGGCTGGACGGGTCGGCGATCCGCGTACCGACGCCCAACGTCTCCGTTGTCGACCTGAGCTTTCTGGCGGCGCGCTCGTGCACGGTCGAGGAAGTGAACGCCGCCATCGCACAGGCTGCTGCCGGATCGCTGAAGGGCATATTGCATTTTGCGACCGCACCGATGGTGTCGGTGGACTTCAACCACAACGCCCACTCGTCGTGCTTTGCGGCGGACCAGACCCAAGTGCTCGACGGTGATTTTGTCCGCGTGCTTGCCTGGTACGACAATGAATGGGGCTTTTCCAACCGTATGGCGGACACCGCCGTGGCGATGGGGTTGCTGGCCGATCCGGCAGCCGCCGACACCGCGATAACCGAGGAGGTTTGACATGGCATTGATTTCGCTGAGACAATTACTCGATCACGCGGCCGAACGCGGCTATGGCGTGCCCGCTTTCAACATCAACAATATGGAACAGGCGCTGGCCATCATGGACGCGGCCCAGGCCTGCGACGCGCCCGTCATCCTGCAGGCATCACGCGGCGCGCGCGCTTATGCCAACGATATCATGCTGAACCGCATGGTCGGCGCGCTCGTGGAAATCTATCCCGAAATTCCGATCTGCGTTCACCAGGACCATGGCAACAGCGAAGCCACTTGCCTGAGCGCCATTCGCCACGGCTTTACCAGCGTGATGATGGACGGCTCGCTGGAGGCGGACGCGAAGACCCCGGCATCCTATGACTATAATGTCGACATCACCGCCCGCGTTGCCGACATGGCCCATGCGGTGGGCGCTTCGGTCGAGGGCGAACTGGGCGTGCTCGGCTCGCTGGAAACCGGGCAGGGCGAAGCGGAGGACGGGCATGGCGCCGAAGGGGTGCTGAGCCATGACCAATTGCTCACCGATCCCGACCAGGCGGTGGATTTCGTGCTGCGCACCAAAGTCGATGCGCTGGCGATTGCGTGCGGGACATCGCACGGCGCGTACAAATTCTCGCGCAAGCCCGATGGCGACATATTGGCGATGGGCGTGATCGAGGAGATTCACCGCCGCCTGCCCGGCATTCACCTGGTGATGCACGGATCGTCGTCGGTCCCGCAGGAACTGCAGGACATCATCAACAGCCATGGCGGCCAGATGCCGCAGACATTTGGCGTGCCGGTGGACGAGATCGTGCGCGGCATCCGCCACGGCGTGCGCAAGGTGAATATCGATACCGATTGCCGAATGGCGATGGCGGGCCAGTTCCGCCGCATCGCGCAGGAAAACCCGGCCGAATTCGACCCCCGCAAATTCCTGAAGCCCGCAATGGACGCGATGCGCGACTTGTGTCGCAACCGGTTCGAAGCCTTTGGCGCCGCGGGCAATGCGGCACGGATCAAACCCGTTCCATTGACCGAGATGGCCCGGCGCTATGCCATCGGACTGCTTGACCCCGCCATCGCCCGGCCGAACGCCGCCTGAACAATCCGCCCGGCCAGCACAAACGGCTTGCACGAAAGGATCGACCAATGAACATCGAAACCACCACCGAAATCCGTGGCAAGGAACGGTACAAGGCCGGCGTCCTGAAATATGCCCAGATGGGATATTGGGACGCCGATTATCAGCCCAAGGACACCGACATCCTGGCGCTGTTCCGCATCACTCCACAGGACGGCGTCGACCCGGTCGAAGCGGCCGCCGCCGTTGCGGGCGAAAGCTCCACCGCGACCTGGACCGTGGTGTGGACCGACCGGCTGACCGCGTGCGACCAATATCGCGCCAAGGCGTATCGGGTTGATCCGGTGCCCGGCACGCCGGGACAATATTTCTGCTATGTCGCTTATGACCTGATCCTGTTCGAACCCGGATCAATCGCCAACCTGACCGCGTCGATCATCGGCAACGTCTTCTCGTTCAAGCCGCTAAAGGCTGCGCGGCTGGAGGACATGCGGTTCCCGGTCGCTTATGTGAAGACCTACAAGGGGCCGCCGACCGGCATTGTCGTCGAGCGCGAGCGGCTGGACAAGTTCGGCAAACCGCTGCTGGGGGCGACCACCAAGCCCAAGCTTGGCCTGTCGGGCAAGAATTACGGCCGCGTCGTTTACGAAGGGCTGCGCGGCGGCCTGGATTTCATGAAGGATGACGAGAACATCAACTCGCAACCCTTCATGCATTGGCGCGATCGCTTCCTCTATTGCATGGAAGCGGTGAACAAGGCGAGCGCCGAAACCGGCGAGATCAAGGGCCATTACCTCAACATCACCGCGGGCACGATGGAGGAGATGTACCGTCGCGCCGAATTCGCCAAGGAATTGGGATCGGTCATCGTCATGGTCGATCTCATCATCGGCTACACCGCGATCCAGTCGATTTCGGAATGGTGCCGCCAGAACGACATGATCCTGCACCTCCACCGCGCGGGCCATGGCACTTATACCCGGCAGAAGAACCACGGCATTTCGTTCCGGGTCATCGCCAAATGGATGCGGCTGGCGGGCGTCGATCACATTCATGCAGGCACGGCCGTCGGCAAGCTGGAGGGCGATCCGATGACGGTGCAGGGTTATTACAATGTCTGCCGCGAACTTCACAATCCGGTCGACCTGCAACGCGGCATCTATTTCGAGCAGGATTGGGCGAATACGCTGAAGGTCATGCCCGTCGCCTCTGGCGGGATTCATGCCGGGCAGATGCACCAATTGCTCGATCTGTTCGGCGATGACGTGGTGCTGCAGTTCGGCGGTGGCACGATTGGCCACCCCATGGGCATTCAGGCCGGCGCCACCGCCAACCGAGTCGCGCTGGAAGCCATGGTGCTTGCCCGCAACGAAGGGCGCGACATCAAGGAAGAAGGCCCCGAAATCCTGCGCACCGCTGCCCGGTGGTGCAAACCGCTGGAAGCCGCGCTCGACACCTGGGGCAGCATCACCTTCAATTACGAATCGACCGACACGTCCGATTTCGTGCCGACGCCCAGCTACGCCTGACCGTCGGCGCATACCAGGTACAGGAGATTTTCCATGCGCATCACCCAGGGTTGTTTTTCATTCCTGCCCGACCTTAGCGACGAACAGATCACCGCGCAGATCGATTACTGCCTGCGCAACGACTGGGCCGTCGGCATCGAATTCACTGACGATCCCCACCCGCGCAACATCTATTGGGAGATGTGGGGCAACCCCATGTTCGACCTGAGCGACGCCAAGGGCGTGATGATGGAGCTGGACGATTGCCGCGCCGCGCACCCCGATTGCTACATCCGTTTGAACGCGTTCGATTCGACACGCGGATATGAAACGGTGCGCATGTCGTTCATCGTCCAGCGCCCGGCCAGGGAGCCGAAACTGCGCCTGATCCGCCAGGACGTGCGGGGGCGCACCACCAACATTTCGCTTGTGGTCGAGCCATGAGCGCGCAGGGCGCGGCGATCATGGACGAGGGGCGGCACGCAGTTACCCCGCCTGCCGCCGCGCCCGCCGATTTCGACCTTCATGCCGAATTTGCCGCATCGGGCGTGGCCGACGTCATCGCGGCGCTCGACCATGATCTGGTCGGGCTGGCGCCGGTCAAGCAGCGCATCCGCGACATCGCCACCTTGCTGGTGGTCGAACGCGCGCGCAAGGCGCTGGGCCTCGCCGCCAGCCCGCCGACGCTGCACATGAGCTTCACCGGCAATCCCGGCACCGGCAAGACGACGGTTGCGATGCGCATGTCGGAAATTCTCCACCGGCTGGGCTATGTCCGCAAAGGACATCTGGTCGCGGTGACGCGTGATGATCTGGTGGGGCAATATATCGGCCACACCGCGCCCAAGACACGCGACGTGCTGAAACGCGCGATGGGCGGCGTGTTGTTCATCGACGAGGCCTATTATCTCTATCGGCCCGAAAATGAACGCGATTACGGTCAGGAAGCGATCGAGATCCTGTTGCAGGTCATGGAGAATAATCGTGACGACCTCGTCGTCATCCTGGCGGGCTATGCCGATCGGATGGAGACATTCTTCGCCAGCAATCCCGGTTTCCGGTCGCGCATCGCCCACCATATCGACTTTCCCGATTATGGCGATGACGAGCTGGTCGAAATCGCCGACCGCCTGCTTGCCGAACAGAATTACCGGCTCGATGATGGCGCGCGGGCGTTGATGGCACGTTACGTCGCGATTCGCCGGGCGCAGCCGCATTTCGCCAACGCCCGCTCGATCCGTAACGCGCTCGACCGCGCACGGCTGCGCCAGGCGACCCGGCTGTTTGCCGAAGCGACCGGCCCGGTCAACGCCGTGGAGTTGAGCACCATCCGCGCCGCCGATCTTGCGGGCAGCCGCGTCTTCACCCACCCCCCCACCTCCAGCGAGGCATGACCATGGCCGCCACCCTGATCGCCCCGTCGTTGCTGTCGGCCGATTTTTCGATCCTGCGCGACGAAATCCACGCGATCGAGCGTGCGGGCGCCGACTGGCTGCACCTTGATGTGATGGATGGCCATTTCGTCCCCAACCTGACGTTCGGTCCGCCCGTCATAAAGGCATTGCGCGCGCACAGTGCGATGCCGTTCGATACGCACCTGATGATCGAACCCGTCGATGCCTTCATCCCCGCCTTTGCCGATGCGGGGGCGGACATCATCACCGTTCATGCCGAAGCGACGCGCCATCTGGACCGGTCGCTGCAATTGATCCGGTCGCTGGGCAAGAAAGCGGGCGTTTCGCTCAACCCCTCAACACCCGAAAGCGTCCTTGCCTATGTGCTCGACCGGATCGACCTGATCCTGGTGATGAGCGTCAATCCCGGATTTGGCGGCCAGACCTTCATCGCGGCGATTGTCGACAAGGTCGCTAGGTTGCGGGCGATGGTGGGCGAACGGCCGATCGACATCGAAGTCGATGGCGGGATCACCGCCGAGACGGCGCCGCTGGTAACGGCGGCGGGCGCCAATGTGCTGGTCGCGGGATCGGCGGTGTTCAGGGGCGGGGAGGAAGCCGCGTATCGCGCCAATATCTCGGCGATCCGGCGCAGCGCCGACGCCGCGATCGCGCCCGCCGCCAACGCGGATCTTGTCGTCGCATGATGATGACCAGAGTTCCGCGTGCCCTGCTGCTCGATCTTGACGGCACGTTGATCGATTCCGCGCCCGACATTGCCGATGCGCTCAACCATGTGCTCGCCGACCGACAGCGCAATGCCTTGCCCGAACCGGTGGTCCGCACCCTGATCGGCCATGGCATTCCGCGCCTTGTCGAGCGTGCGTTCGTCGAATCCGGCGGGCCACTCGATCCCGCGGCACTGGCGCTCGCCCAAGCAGCGATGATGGCGCGATATGCCGCGGCGCTGACGGTCCGCACCACATTGATGCCCGGCACCGAACCGCTGGTCCGGCTGTGTCGGCAGCACGATGTCGCGCTGGCGTGCATCACCAACAAACCCGGTCCCATGGCGCGCAGCATATTGCAGCATTTCGGCCTGCTCGAGCATTTCGCACTGGTCATCGGGGGCGACGGGGATTTGCCGCGCAAGCCCGCACCCGACGGGCTGCTGCACATATTGGCGGCGCTGGGCCTGTCGCGCGACGAGTGCTGGATGGTCGGCGACGGCCTGCCCGACATGCAGGCGGGGCGGGCCGCAGACATCCGCACGATCGCGGTGCCCAGCGATTACGGCGAAGGAATCCTCGATCCCGCGCTGGTCGATATCGGGGTTGCCGGGCTGGCCATGCTGGCCGCGATGATCGCGGGATGCACGAGCGGCGACGGCAGAGCCGCCTGAATGCATTGGCCCGCCGCGATCATCTTCGACATCGACGGCACGCTTGCCGAAACCGAGGAATGGCACCGCGACGCCTTCAACCAGGCCTTTGCCGAACATGGTCTCGACTGGCATTGGGACCGCGAACGGTATCGGCAATTGCTGCGCGTCACCGGCGGCAGGGAACGGATCCGCCACTTTGCCGCCGAAACCGGCTTTGACGCCGCATCGATCGATGTCGGCGCGATCCATGTGCTGAAGAACCGGCTCTACCAGGCGCGGGTCAGCGACGGACCGGCGGCATTGCGTCCGGGGGTCGAAGCATTGATCCGCCATGCCCGTGCGCGGCGCATCCGGCTGGGCATCGCAACCACCACCAGCCGGGCCAATGCCACGGCGCTGGTTCGCCGCACGCTTGGCACGCGCGCACTCAACTGGTTTCCCGCCTTTGTCTGCGGCGAAGACGTGCCCGCCAAGAAGCCGCATCCCGCCGCCTATCTGCAAGCGCTCGCCCGGTTGAAGCTGGCACCGCAAGCCGCCCTGGCCGTGGAAGACTCGCGCAACGGCCTGCGCGCGGCACGGTCCGCCGGGTTGCCTTGCCTGGTCACGCCCTCTTTCTACACCGAGGGCGAGCATCTCGATGGCGCGTGCCGCGTACTGCGCAACCTGGCGCAACATCCACCGGGCCGCCTGCTCGCCGCGTTGGCGCCGACCCGTGACAAGTGGCGAGGCTGACGGCGCAGAAATCGAACTCAACGCCCGCTGGCGTAACCGCAGCACATCGTGCTACGAAATACCTGCAATGAAGCGCGTGCTCATCCTGATTCTGGCAATGTTCGCCTTCGCGGCACCGATTCCGGCGCTGGCGACACAGGCGATGTGCGCCGACACGATGCAGATGATGGCTGCGATGGATCATGGCCCCAAGAAGGGGTCTTGCTGCGACGAAAAGCGCGACGAAAAGCACAGGGCCTGCATGATCGCCTGCGATGCGATGCGCACGGTCGCGTTGGTGCCGCCAACGGAAATGCCCCGCGTCGGCGATATCGCCATCGCACCGGTGCCACCTGCTTCGCCGATTGTCTTCACCGTGGCAAAAATAACCCACGGCCTCGACCGACCTCCTCGACCGATCGTCTGATCCCGGCCCCGCAACGGGCTTCCCCAAAATTCGGATGCGCTCGCCTGACGACAGGCCCGGCGGCGCATGGATCAAGGCATCGACCGGCCCGCCCTGATGTGGCGTGGCCGACGCTATTCGAGGACGAATTCATGACCCGTATTTCCAAAGCCCCACCCAAATTCCCACCCAGAACCTCACCGGGTGCCGCACCGTCGTTCGCCCATGGCAGCGCCCGCGCTGTGGCAGTGAGCGCGACTTCGGCCCGTATCGGCTGATCCCTTAGCGTCCCGACGCCGAATTATCGGCGCCAGGATTGTTCCAGCGATTCGCGCTCCACGCGCGCGCACCAGCAATCGTGCGGCATCCGCGCATACCAGTGATCGCGCGGCATCCGCGCATACCAGTGATCGTGCGGCGTCCGCGCACAGGGGAATTGAACGATGCGAAGACCATTTGCCCTTGGGGCCATGCTCCTTGCGGCCACGCCGGCCCAGGCGGACCCATTGACCTTTGAACAGGCGTTGGCGCGCGCCGACGGCGATGCGCCGAGCATCGCCGCGCGCATCGCCGATGCCGACGCTGCGCGGTCGACCGCCATTGCGGCGGATCGACTGCCCGACCCCAAGCTTGAAGTGAAGCTCCAGGATTTTCCGGTCACCGGTCCCGATGCGGGGAAATTCAACAGCGACAATTTCACATTGGGGGTCATCGGTTTCAGCCAGGAAGTACCCAATCTCGCCAAGCGCCGGGCACGCGCGGCGCGCGCGGGCGCCGACATTTCCGTCGCCGATGCCCAGGGCGCCGCGGAACGACGGCGGGTCCGCATTGCCGCCGCGATGGCCTGGGTCGACCTCTATTACGCCGAGCGCCGCCTTGCCATTCTGGATAGTCTTGAACAGCGCATCGACCAGCTTGCCGCCACCGCACCCGCGCGGCTGGCGAGCGGCAGCGCGCTTCCAGCCGACACGATCGAGCCTGCGCGGCTGAAAGCCGAACTTGCCGATCGACGCAGCGACCGCAACGCGGAAATCGCCGCTGCTCGCGCGCGGCTGACCCGCTGGACCGGCGATCCGCAACCCGAAGCAAGCGGCGATGCCCCGGATTTCACGATCGACGACGCAACGCTCCGCGCCGGGCTCACCACGCTTCCGGCGCTGCAGGTGAAGGACGCGATCATCGGCCGGGCGGCGGCCGATGTTCGCCTTGCCCAGGCCGACAAGAAGCCCGATTGGGAAGTCAGCGCATCGTTCGGCAACCGCGAACCGCGCTACGGCAACTTCGCCTCGCTTGGCGTCAAGATCGACCTGCCGTTGTTCGCCAGGAAACGGCAGGACCCGATCATCGCGGCCAGGGCGCATGATCGGGACCGGGCCAGGCTTGACCGCGCCGATACCGAGCGCGAACTGATCGCCGCGCTCGACAGCGACCTCGCCGACCACCGGATGCACCATGAGCGCTTCGGCAACGCGCGCACGACGCTTGTCCCCCTGGCACGCCAGCGGGCCGACCTTGACCAGGCGAGCTACGCCGCCGGGCGCACCGACCTTGCCACCGCACTGCGATCGGCGATCGCGCTCGCCGAAGCCGAGGTCGATTTGCTCGACCGTGAAGCAGATGTCGTCCGCGACGGCGTGCGGATCACCATGACTTACCAAGGGGAACGCCCGTGAAGATCAACTCGCTTCAGGCATCACAACTGGCAGCCGCACTCGCCGGGGTCGCGCTGCTGGGCTTTCTGGCCGGGCAGCGTGTTGGCTCGTCAGGCACGGGTAATATCGCCACATCGACTGCGCCCGCGGGCAAGCAGGCGCTCTATTACTACGACCCGATGTTCCCCAACCAGAAGTTCGACAAACCCGGCAAATCGCCCTTCATGGACATGGAGCTTGTCCCCAAATATGCCGATGGCGGCAGCAGCCCCGGCGATGCGCCCGCAGTGACGGTCGATCCGTCGGCGATGCAAAATCTGGGTGTCCGCGTCGTCGCCGCCACGCGCGACACGCTGGCCACCGGCATGAACGTGACGGGGATCGTCGCGTTCAACGAGCGCAATGTCGCCGTGGTTCAGGCGCGGGCAGCGGGGTTCGTCCAGCGCGGCTATGCGCGCGCGCCCGGCGACGTGATCGCGGCGGGCGCGCCGCTGGCCGATGTGCTGGTGCCCGAATGGGGCGGTGCGCAGCGCGAATATCTGGCGGTTCAGCGCACCGGCAATGCCGCGCTGGCATCGGCTGCGCGGCAACGGTTGCTGTTGCTCGGCATGCCGCCGGGATTGATCGCAACGGTCGCGCGCAGCGGCCGTGTCCATGACGTCACGACACTCACCACGCCATCGGGCGGCGTCGTCGATACGCTGGACGTGCGACCGGGGATGACGCTGGCGATCGGCCAGCCGCTGGCGCGCGTCGTCGGGCTGGGCACCGTGTGGCTCGACGCCGCCGTGCCCGAAGCACGGATCGGCGATGTTCGCCCCGGCGCGCCGGTGATGGCGGAACTCACGGCCTTTCCGGGCGAGCGTTTCCCCGGCCGCGTGCAGGCGATCCTGCCCACAGCGCAAACCGACAGCCGCACGGTGACCGTGCGCGTCGAGCTGCGCAACCCCGGCCTGCGGCTGCGCCCCGGCATGTTCGCCACGGTCGCGCTGGGCCAGGGCGATGTCACCGCGTTGCTGATCCCGACCGAGGCGGTGATCCGCACCGGCAAGCGGACGATCGTCATGCTGTCGCAAAAGGATGGCCGCTATCACCCCGCCGAAGTCCGTATCGGCCGCGAAAGCGGCGGCCGGACCGAAATTCTCGCCGGGCTGGCCGAGGGGGAGAAGGTGGTCGCATCGGGCCAGTTCCTGCTCGATTCCGAAGCGAGCCTGACCGGCATTCCCATCCGCGCGGTGGACGCCGTTGCCGGGAGCGACGCCAAGTGATCGCCGCCGTCATCCGCTGGTCGATCGCCCGGCGCCTGTTCGTCCTGCTGGCCGCTGTGCTGGTGGTGGGGGCGGGCGTGATCGCGGTCCGCTCCACTGCCGTCGATGCCCTGCCCGACCTGTCCGACGTGCAAGTCATCATCCGCACCAATTATCCGGGCCAGGCGCCGCGCATCGTCGAAAACCAGGTCACCTATCCGCTGGCGACGACGATGCTGTCGGTGCCGGGCGCGCGCGTGGTGCGTGGCTATTCGTTCGTCGGCTACAGCCTCGTCTATGTCCTGTTCGAGGATAATACCGATCTGTACTGGGCGCGCAGCCGGGTGCTGGAATATCTGAGCCAGGTCCAGGGCCAATTGCCGCCCGGCGCAAAGGCCGAACTGGGGCCCGATGCCACCGGCGTTGGCTGGATCTACGAATATGCGCTGGTCGACCGGACGGGGCGCAACGACCTGGCCCAATTGCGCAGCTTGCAGGACTGGTTCCTGCGCTATGAATTGAAGACCATCCCCGGTGTCAGCGAAGTCGCGGCGGTTGGCGGGATGGTGCGCCAATATCAGGTCGTGCTCGATCCCGACAAGCTGATCGCCTATGGCGTCACGCAGCAGGCGGTGATCGACGCGATCCAGCGCGGCAATCAGGAAACCGGCGGTTCGGTGGTCGAGCAGGCGGAGGCCGAATATATCGTCCGCGCGAGCGGCTATCTCGCCAATCTCGACGATTTCCGGGCCTTGCCGATCCGGGCGGCGGCAGGCGGCGTGCCGGTTACCCTGGCCGATGTGGCAACGGTGCAGGTCGGCCCGGACATGCGGCGCGGCGTCGCCGAACTGAACGGCAAGGGCGAAGTCGCCGGGGGCATCATCATCCTGCGATCGGGCGCCAACGCCCGCGAAGCGATCGCCGCGGTCAAGGCCAGGCTGGAGACGCTGAAGGCCAGCCTGCCGCCGGGCGTCGATATCGTCACCACTTATGACCGATCGGCGCTGATCGGTCGGTCAGTCGACAATCTGACGCACAAGCTGATCGAGGAATTCATCATCGTCGCGGTCGTGTGCGTGCTGTTCCTGTGGCACGCACGATCGGCGCTGGTGGCCGTGGTAACGTTGCCGCTGGGTATTCTCGCTGCATTCATCGTCATGCGCGCGCAAGGCATCAACGCCAACATCATGTCGCTGGGCGGCATCGCAATCGCCATCGGCGCGATGATCGATGCCGCAGTGGTGATGATCGAAAACGCGCATAAGCATCTGGAACGCTGGTCGCACGACCATCCGGATGCCGTGTTGAACGGCGCGGCACGATGGGGGGTTATCGCTGCCGCCGCGGCTGAGGTTGGGCCGGCGCTGTTCCTCAGCCTGATGATTATCGCCTTGTCGTTCGTGCCGGTCTTTGCGCTGCAGGGTCAGGAGGGGCGGCTGTTCGCGCCGCTGGCCTTTACCAAAACCTATGCGATGGCGGCGGCGGCGATCTTGTCGGTAACGCTGGTGCCGGTGCTGATGGGGTATCTCATCCGCGGGCGGATTCCGTCCGAAAGCGCCAATCCGATCAATCGCGTGCTTACTGCGCTTTATCGCCCGGCGCTCGATTGGGTGATGGCGCGGCCGAAACAGACGCTGGTGATCGCCGGGCTGGTCTTTACGACCAGCCTGTTCCCGCTGTCGCAACTGGGCGGCGAGTTCATGCCGCAGATCGACGAAGGCGATTTGCTCTACATGCCGTCCGCCCTGCCCGGCATCTCGACGGCCAAGGCGGCGCTGCTGCTGCAACAGACCGATCGGCTCATCAAGACCGTGCCCGAAGTCGACAGCGTGTTCGGCAAGGCCGGGCGCGCCGAAACCGCCACCGATCCCGCGCCGATGGAAATGTTCGAAACCACGATCCGGTTCAAGCCGCGCGGCGAATGGCGCCCGGGCATGACGCCGGAAAAGCTGGTCGACGCGCTCGATCATGCCGTCCGCGTGCCGGGCCTCGCCAATTTCTGGATTCCGCCGATCCGCAACCGCATCGACATGCTGGCCACCGGCATCAAGAGCGCGATCGGGATCAAGGTCGCCGGCGCCGACATCGCCCAGATCGATGCCACCGCCAAGCGCATCGAGACCGTGGCAAAGACCGTGCCCGACGTCACGTCGGTGCTGGCCGAGCGGCTGACCGGCGGCCGCTATATCGATGTCGACATCAATCGTGCGGCGGCCGCGCGGTTCGGCATGAACATCGCCGACGTCCAGTCGATCGTCTCAAGCGCGATCGGCGGCGAGACGATCGGGCAGACCGTGGAGGGGCTGGCCCGCTATCCGATCAACGTGCGGTATCCGCGCGAACTGCGCGACAGTGCCGATGGCTTGCGCAACCTGCGGTTCCTGACACCGGGCGGGCAGCAAGTGACGCTGGGCACCGTTGCCGCCATCAACACCAGCGAAGGCCCGCCGATGCTGCGCAGCGAAAACGGGCGCCCGGTGACGTGGATCTATGTCGATGCGCGCGGGCGCGACCTGACGTCGATCGTGGCCGATCTGCAACGCGTGATCGCCCATGACGTCAAATTGCCGCCGGGGATCAGCGTCAGCTTCACCGGGCAGTTCGAATATCTGCAACGTGCGCGCGAACGCTTGGCGATCGTGGTGCCCGCGACGCTGCTGATTATCTTCGTCCTGCTCTACGTCACCTTCGGCCGCTTCGACGAGGCATTGCTGGTGATGGCGACGCTGCCGTTCGCGCTGACGGGCGGGTTCTGGCTGCTGTGGCTGCTAGGATATAACCAATCAGTCGCAACCGCGGTCGGCTTCATCGCGCTGGCGGGCGTCGCGGCGGAATTCGGCGTCGTGATGCTGATTTACCTGAAACACGCCCTGGCGGAACGCGGCGCCAACCCGTCCCCCGCCGATGTCGAGGCCGCGGTACGCGAAGGCGCGCTGCTGCGCGTCCGGCCCAAGGCGATGACCGTGGCCGTGATCCTCGCCGGGCTATTCCCGGTGCTGATCGGCACCGGCACCGGTTCCGAAGTCACCAGCCGCATCGCCGCGCCGATGATCGGCGGGATGCTGACCGCGCCGCTGCTGTCGATGCTGGTCATCCCCGCCGGCTATCTGCTGATGCGGCGGCGGCGGACGCATGGCTCACCACCCGGCGACTGACCGCGTTTGCCCGCTCACCAACCTTCCACGAGCGCGTCAGCGGCCGATATTTCGGGGCTTTTCCCACCATGACAGCGTGTGCTGGTCGTGGGCCGTCGTCCACACGCCCGCCCGCGTGTAGCGCAAGGCACCACTGCCCGCCTCCTTGCCGATCCGCGCCCGGATCGCCAACGTCTTGCGATCGATCACAACGAATGTTTGCCCTGCGGTCGTGCGCAGCCATATCTTGCCGCCACCGGTATCAATGTCGCCATATTTCAACGTCTCGTCGACCTTCACTCGACCGGATACGTCCCCGGTTTCAGGATCGATCCGAACCACCGTGCCGTCGCCCTGTTCCTGAACCCAGACCGCGCCTTCGCCAGCGGCAAGGAAGCCGGGCTGTCGGCCCAGATCGGTCTTCTTGACCACGCTGTTGGTGCGCGGATCGATTTTCTGCAGCGTGTGATGAGTGGCGCTGACCGCCCAAAGCGATCCAAAGCCAAAGGCGAGATAATAGCTGCCCGGATCGACCTGCACTGACGCCGTCACCTTGTTGCTGGCCGGATCCACACGAGCGATGACGCCGGTGTCGTCGCTTGCCACCCAGACCGAACCGGCACCAGCCGCAACATTCAATTCACCTTCGGGATTGGCGATACCCGTTGCGATGACGGCGGATATTTTGGCCGTCTTCAAGTCAATCCGGTTGAGCGTCCGATCCTTGCAATCAGCCACCCACAAAGACCCCGCCGCGATCGCCATGGCGCCGCACGGATGGGCCATCGCAACTTCGGCGAGTTTGCCTTGCCTCGACCAGCGTTCGACCCGCCCCTTGTTGGTCACCCAGACCGTCGCCCGATCAACGGTGATGAAATCCGCGAAGCCCGGAACGCTGAGCACTTGTTCGCCCTCGACTGCTGCGAACGCGGATGAGAAGGACATGCAACCCCCGACCGTCGCCAAAACTGCCCACGCCATAACTGCCCAAGCTTTTTTCAGATCAGCCTCCCGTAATCACACAGCGTTTCGCTGACCGATATCAAATGCAGCGGGCCACGACACGCCGTGTCGCTACCGCCTGTCCGTCCCGGGTCAGTTGATCGCCGGCGTTGCCTTGCTTCGCTTCGCCTTGATCGTTGCGATCAGGGGTAGCAGCGGGAACATGAATTGCTCACGGATCGACAGCCGCCTGCGATCATCCAGGCCGACGATTTCAGCTTCGCCGTCACGAAACGTGCCGAAGACACGGTCGATCAGAATCAGCGCGTTGGCGTAGTTGGAACGCGTCTCTTCATAAACCACCGAATGATGGATGCTGTGGTGCTGGATCGTCGTGAAGACATAGGCAAACCAGCGAGGCGGATTAAAGCGCACATTGGCATGGGCGAACGAGGTTACGGAGGTCAGGACATTGCCCGCGCAGAACAGCGCGGCCATCTGAAAATCAAACAGCGCCACGACGCTGAGGCCGACGAGGAACAGTTCCAGCGGATTGCCCACCGCGCCCTTCCACGCATTCAACTGCGTGATGTGGTGATGCGGCGCATGGGTCGACCAGAAGAACGCATTGTTATGCATCAACCGGTGCATCCAGTACTGGCCAAATTCGATCAGGAAGATGATGATCGCAACCTGCGCCAGAAATGGCAGGTGCGTGGCCCATTCCGTATTGATGCCAAGATAGTGCTTCACTTGCACCAATGGCTCCTTGACCAGGAATTTGCTGATTTTTGAGATGACGAAGAAGCCCAGCCCCACATAGAAAAGGTCCGTCAGAAACTCCGTCCGGTTCATCCGCCAGCTCGCATGGCGTTCGAAGAAAAATTCGAATGACTGGATGAGGATTTTTGTCCCCACCACCATCGCGGTGACGGTCCACGAATTTTTGACCCATGATGCGGGTGCGAACATCCAGAACAGGATGATTATCAAGACGATCCCGGGTTGGACCAGGCTGGATAAGGTCTTCTTCATGGCGCTCTCATTTTGATCGTGTCATTTCAAAAGAGGGTCCGGTTACCCCCCGGCGATTACTTCCACATCGGCATCTCGACATCGCACCGCGACCTCGACATGCTGAAAATCATCCTCACCCTGGCAAGCCGTTCCTGCCGCCAACCCATCCGACCCGGATCGATCGACCCCAATCAATTGGCCATCGTCTCAAGGACGCCACGCCTTGCCTTCAACCTTGCGATCAAGGGGCGCGCCGGGAACATGAACTGCTCCCAGATCGACAGTCTCTTGCGATCATCCTGGCCCACGATCGCCGATTCACCATCACGATACGTGCCAAAGATACGGTCGAGCAGGATCAACGAGTTGCCGTAGTTGCAGCGGGTATCTTCATAGCTCAGCGCCGTGTGGTGAAGGCTGTGGTGCCGGATCGTCGTGAAAAAGAACGAATACCAACGCGGTGGATCAGCGCGGACATTGGCGTGCGCGAAAGTGGATATCGCGCCCAATACGTTGAACGCGCAGAATTCCGCGGCCTGCGGCAAATCGAACAGCGCGACCACGCTCAGGCTGATCAGGAACAGTTCCAGCGGATTGCCCACCGCGCCCTTCATCGCGTTCAATTGCGTGATGTGGTGGTGCGGCGCGTGCGTCGACCAGAAGAACGCGTTGTTGTGCATCAACCGATGCATCCAATATTGGCCGAACTCGATCAGGAAAATCACCAATGCGACCTGCACGACGAACGGCAAGTGCATGGCCCATGGCGTGGCGATGCCCAGCGAATGCTTGATCGCCTTCAACGGCGTTTCGGCCAGCAGGTTGGACGCCCAGGAGATTACGGTGAACCCCAGGACCATATAGAACAGGTCGGTGGCGAACTCGCGCCGGTTCATGCGCCAGCCGACATGCCGCTCATTCACCCATTCGAGCGCCAACACGAACGCGGTGGTAAGCGAGCCCGCGACGACAATCGACCAGGAACTCTTGATCCACGCCTCGGGGCCGAACGCCCAGAACAGGACGATCACCGCGACGGTCGCGGGCGGCAACAGGTTGAACACGGCTTTCTTCATGGTCTTCCTACCCCGGTCACGTCATTGCGAAAGCGCGGACCCAATGCCGCGGGATGTTTGGACGGCGCCGCGGTCTGACGAACCGACATGGCCGTCTTGCGCAGCATCAGCACCATGGCACCGCCAACCAGCGTGCCGAAGAGCCAGAGCATCCTGCCCTCCACCAGCATGAGCAGGACAACCGAAATCACAGCGCCAAGAACTACGTCGAAGGTGTCGATGCTGTCAGCGCTGTCGGTCGGTGCGGGTTTGGTCGAATCAACCATGATGCTCCCCCTTCGAAAAGCATCGTAGAATGGCCGTGCCGGAGGGGCAGGTGTATAAATGACGTAGCGTCGCCTGCCCCTGGGACTCCCCGATCGGCAACCGCACGCACCCGGGAAAATCCGGCACCCGGCGTGGGATTTTCCGGGCCGTTTTCCTGCCAAACCACCGTGTGAAACCCGGCGACCTTGTTGCCGGGCCGTGCATCGGCTGAACTGCCGGGAAGGAAGGGGCCAACCGGGTCAGCGGTCGCGCGCGATATAGGCGCGCCACCCGCCAAGCGCGGTGATGTCTTCGGCACCCAAGGTGGCTCGCGGTTCGGCGACAAAGCCCTTCACGCTGCTGCCATCGGCAAGCGTCACCGTACCGATCGCAAGTGGCGGCGGCACCTCTGCGACGAAGCTGCCGAATGCCGCGACATCGAGTTCGTAAACCTCGACGGCGATGGCGGCACCATCGTCAGCGTAAACCAGCGCCGGTTTGGGCGGTACGCTTCCCGCCATCGCAAAAAGGCGATAGCTCGGCGCGGTGTGGGTCGCTTCGACAAAAACCGCCTCGCGCGACGTGAGTTGCCAGTGGAGCGGCATATCCTTCAGGTGTGCGCCAACGACGGCAAGCTTCACGGTCTGCATTCGACCCTCCATGTCCAGGGGTGGCGGCGCGGCGATGCGCGCCGATTCGAGGTAGGTTGCGCCTGCCGACAACAGCGCTCGATCGGTTCCCGCAGGTCCGATCAGGGTGATGCCGAAGCCCGTCGCATTGTGCCGCGCACCCGCGGGAACGGCGATCGCGGCCATATCAAGCAGGTTGACGAAATTGGTGTAGGCGCCAAGATTGCTGTTGAGCGCAATCGGCGCCGCGCGAAGTTCTGCCACGCGATATGTCGTCCCGGTCGTCGGCAGGACGATCATGTCGATCGTTTCCCACAGCGTGTCGGCGATGCGGCGCAGTTCAGCGAGGCGATAGATGCCGTTGAACAGGTCCACGGCGCCGATCCCCAGGCCATCCGCAACCACCTCGCGCACGACAGGATCGAGGTCGGCGGGATCTGCTGCCAGCACCGCTTCGATCGCCGCCGCGCGTTCGGCAACCCATGGGCCGCCATAAAGGAGCTGAGCCGCTTCGTTGAGCGGCGCCATGTCGATCTCGACAATCTCCGCGCCGCGGCTGGCGAGGCAATCGAGCGCGCGATCATAAAGCCGTTCCGATTCCAGGTCGCCGAACCAGACCCGCTGATCCGGACGGGGGACGCCGATCCGTCGGGCATCGCGCGGACGATCTGGAACCATGGCTGAATAAGCATCGGCAGGGTCGAAGCCGGCGACCACTGTATCGACCAGGTCGGCATCCGCCACGGTGGACGCCAACACCGTGACGCAATCGAGCGTTCGACAGGCAGGCACGACCCCATTGGTGCTCCAGCGACCGCGCGAGGGCTTGAGTCCGACCAGGTGGTTGAACGCCGCAGGCACTCGCCCCGAGCCCGCGGTATCCGTCCCAAGGGCGAAAGCGACAAGCCCCGCCGCGACGACCACTGCCGAACCCGAGCTGGACCCCCCGCTCACATAGTCGAGATTATAGGCGTTGCGCGGCGCGCCAAATGGGCTGCGGGTGCCGTTGAGCCCCGTGGCGAACTGATCGAGATTGGTCTTGCCGATGCAGATCGCCCCCGCCTGCACCAGCCGCTGGACTATGGTCGCGGCGGCAGCCGGGCGATAGGCGAAGCTCGGGCATCCGGCGGTGGTATCGATCCCGGCGACGTCGATATTGTCCTTCACCGCGAACGGCACCCCGGCGAGCGGAAGTGTCTCTCCCGCCGCGATGCGCGCATCGACGATCCGTCCTGCCTCGACCAGCGTCGAGTCGTCGAAACGCGCGATCCACGCCTGGGGCTGAACCGCGTCATAGACCGCCAGCCTTGCGAGGACGTCCCACATGATTTCGACTGCCGAAACACGCCCGCTCGATACCTCGGCGGCGATTGCGCGTGCATCGAGTCTGGTCAGCGCGCTCATCAGGCGGGCCTGAACGCGAACATCGGTGCGCCGGGCACGATCGACTGGCGTTCGGTCACATAGACCGCCTCGATCGTCCCCGCGCCAGGTGCTTCGACCGGAAATTCCATCTTCATCGCCTCGATCACGGCCAGGCTGGTATCCGCCCCGATCCGGTCTCCGGGGGCGACCAGCAATTTCCAGATGACGCCGCCAAATGGCGCTTCGACGCACTGCGTCCCGTCGGGAAGCTCGATCGCCGCCTCCGGCGCCAGATCCGCACCGCTATCGGTGAGTTCGGTGACGCGGTCGAATTCACCACGTCGCGCCCATTCGGCACGCTCGCCGTCGAACGCCGATTGTCGCTGCTGCTGGAAATCGTCGATCGATTGCGCATTGTCGGCAAGAAAGCCGCGATAGTCGGCCAGGCGGAATTCGGTTTCCTCGATCCTGATCGACCGGCGCCCCAATGGGAAATCACGCCGCCACTCGACCAACTCGTCATGGGCAACGGGAAAGAAGCGGATCTGGTCGAAAAACCGCAACAGCCAGGGTTTTCCATCGACAAAGGCGTCGGTCTGGCGGTGCGTATTCCATACTTGGATGGTCCGCCCGAACAACTGATAGCCGCCCGGCCCTTCCATCCCATAGATGCACATATAGGCCCCGCCGATGCCGACGACATTGGGGGGAGTCCAGGTTCGCGCCGGATTATACTTGGTGGTCACCAGGCGATGTCGCGGGTCGATGGGGGTGGCGACTGGCGCCCCCAGATAGACATCGCCCAACCCCATGACGAGATAAGTCGCATCGAACACGATCCTTTCGACCGCATCGACGTCAGCAAGGCCGTTGATGCGCCGGATGAACTCGATATTGTCCGGGCACCATGGTGCGTCGTCGCGCACCGCTTCCTGATATTTGGCGATCGTTTCATAGATCGCGGGGTCTTTCCAGCTGAGCGGCAAGTGAATGATCCGCGACGGGATGGTGAAATCATCCAGCCCGCCCAGCCGCTCTTCCGCCGCCACCAGCGCTGCCAGCGCCGCTGCCTGATCGAGCGCGATGCCGTCGAAATGGAGTTGCAGCGACCTGATGCCGGGGACGATGTCGATGACGCCGGGCAGCGCGATCCGTTCCAGTTCGATCATCAACGCATGGATGCGGATCCGCAGTTCAAGATCGAGGACGATCGGGCCATATTCGACCAGGATGTTGCGATCGCCCTGCTGGCGATAGACGACGCGCGGTCGGCCGTTTGCCGCGGGCAGATCGGCAAGGATCGGCGAAAGATCGGCAATGCCCGCCGGCGCAACGCCAGCCGTCGCGCGGTCTTCGGCATATGACACCTCTCCCGACAGCCAGGCAGATTGATCGGCGGCGGCAGCGGCGGCGGACTGTGCCGTCACAACCGCGAAACGCACGCTGTCCCCTGCTGCAAGCTGGCCGATCTTCCACAAATCGGCGGCGATGATGACAAACGGGCAGACGAACCCGCCCAGCGACGGCCCATCGGGGCCGAGCACGATCGGCATGTCACCGGTGAAATCGATCGCGCCGATCGCATAGGGGTTGTCGTGGATGTTCGACGGATGAAGCCCCGCCTCGCCGCCATCCTGGCGTGCCCAATGCGGCTTGGGACCGATCAGGCGAACGCCGGTGCGGTTCGAGTTGTAGTGGACTTTCCACACCGCAGCCCCGAACGCCTCGATATCGTCAGGCGTGAAGAAGTCCGGCGCGCCGTGCGGGCCGTACAGCACGCGCAGGCTCCAGTCGGAACCGATCGTCGGCATTCCGGCGATGGTGACCGGATTGACGACGGTCGCGTCGCCCAGATGCAAGGTATCGCCAGCCACCACGCGGCGCGCGGCATGGCCGCCAAACTCGCCAAGATCGAACGTGCTGCGACTGCCGAGATAAGCCGGAATGTCGAGCCCACCCGCCACCAGCAGATAGCCGCGCACGCCGCCGTCGCGCACTCGCCCCATCGAAAGTTGCTGCCCCGCCTGGATATGGATCGGCGCGTTGCGCGCCACCGCCGCGCCATCAAGCGTGGCACCGAAATCCGCACCCGTCAGGCAGATGGTTGCGCTTGTGTTGAACAGCAGCGAAGGTCCCGTCGCCGTGATCTCCAGCCCGGCCAGGCCTTCTGCATTGCCGAGCAGCCGGTTGCCCAGCCGGAAAGAGAGTGAGTCCATCGGCCCCGAAGGCGGCACGCCGATGGCCCAATATCCCTCGCGGCCCGGATAATCTTGCACGCTGGTGGCGGTGCCGCCCGACAGGACACGTATGCTGCACGGTCGATAGGCGACATCTTCCAGCGCTCGTGTCGACACCTGCCCCCAGACAAAAGCGGGCGTGCGCACGACATCGCGCAGCCAGCGCAGATTGGTTTCGATGCCGGCGATGCGCGTCTGGTCGAGCGCCGATTGCATGGCGAGCACCGCAATTTCCCGATCGGGCGCGGTCACGATCAGCTTGGCGAGCATCGGATCGTAGAAACTGCTGACTTCGGTGCCGCTCGCAACCCAGGTTTCCACGCGAATTTCAGGGAATGCGACCTCGGTAAGCACACCCGAGGTCGGCCGATAATCGAGCGCCGGATCCTCCGCATAAAGGCGGACCTGAATCGACGCACCGTTTGGCTGACGAGGCGGCTCGTCAAGAAATGACATGTCCCCCGCCGCGGCGCGGATCATCCATTCGACGAGATCGATTCCCATCACTTCTTCGGTCACGCCGTGCTCGACCTGGAGCCGGGTATTGACCTCAAGGAAGAAGAAGTCGCCGCGCGCCTCGTCAAACAGGAACTCGACTGTGCCCGCCGAGCGATAACGGGCAGCCTCCCCCAATCGCACCGCCGCCGCGATCAATCCGGCGCGAACCGCCGGATCGAGATTTGGCGCGGGCGCTTCCTCGACGACTTTCTGGTTGCGGCGTTGCAGCGAGCAGTCACGCTCGCCAAGCGCGATCACCCGCCCCGCGCCATCGCCGAAGATCTGCACCTCGATATGGCGCGCGCGTTCGACATAACGTTCGAGGAAGACCCCGGCATCGCCGAAATTCGCCACCCCCAGCCGGGCAACGGCGGCAAAGCCGTCGCGTATCTCGGCCTCGTTGCGACAGATCCGCATGCCGATCCCACCACCGCCTGCGGTCGCCTTGAGCATGATCGGAAAGCCGATGGTGGCAGCCGCCGCCACCGCCGCTTCGACATCGACGAGCAGATCCGTGCCCGGTGCCAGCGGGATGCCGTGCGCCGTCGCCATCGCACGGGCGCTGTGTTTCAGGCCAAAGGCCAGGATATTGTCGGGCGTCGGCCCGATGAACACGATTCCAGCCGCCGCGCAGGCGTCCGCGAAACCGGCGTTTTCGGCAAGGAAGCCATAGCCGGGATGGATCGCCCCCGCCCCGGCTTCGCGCGCGGCCGCAAGGATTGCGGCGATATCCAGATAGCTTTCGCTCGAAGGCCCGGCACCGATCCTGATCGCCAGATCAGCCTCCGCGACGTGAAGCGAGCCCATGTCGGCATCCGAATAGACCGCGACCGAACGCAGCCCCATCTTCCGAAGCGTTCGAATGATCCGGCAGGCGATCGCCCCGCGATTGGCGACCAGGACGGTATCAAAGCTCATGCCGTCACGATCATGCGGACGGGCGTGGGGTTGAAGCCATTGCAGGGATTGTTGATCTGCGGGCAATTCGACACCACGACGATCACGTCCATCTCCGCGCGCAGATCGACCGTCAGGCCCGGCGCCGAGATGCCATCGACAATCCCCAGCGCACCGTCGCCCTCAACCGGCACGTTCATGAAGAAATTGATGTTGGAGACCATGTCGCGCTTGCCGCGACCATCGCGCAGATTGGCATCGAGGAAATTGTCGACGCACGCGTGTTGCGCCTTGGTGTGGTGGCCATAACGCAAGCTGTTCGATTCGCATGAGCACGCACCGCCGATCGTGTCGTGATACTCGACCGACGTGCCGGTGATCGTCATCATCGTGCGCCCTTCGTTGGAAAGAAGCCTGGCGCCGGTACGCAGGAAGATGTTGGCCTGGGCCGCGATCGTATCCTGCGCGCTGTACCGCTCGGCATCGTCAGCCGCCGAATAGATCAGGAAATCAACCGCCTGGTTGCCTTCAAGATCGACAATGCGCAGCGACTGGCCCGCGTTGACACGGTGCCGCCAGGGCGCGCGCGCGGCGACGACTTCGTCGTGCAGCACCGTGGCTCCTCCAGCTTCGACGGAAAGGCCTTCGAGAGAATGATCGGCCACTTTTTGGCTCCTAGCGGCGGTAATAATCATCGACGTTCAGGAAGGCGCGGCGGCCCTCCGGCGTCGCAGTACGGATCGCATCCTGTCCGTCGGCGATTGGCCCGCGCCACGCCGTGACGCGCAACGGCGTCACGCTCCATGGCCGGCGATCAAGGACGTGCGGGCAGTTCGCCACCACCAGGATCACGTCCATCTCGGCGCGCAGCGTGACGGCACGCCCCGGAACGAACGGCCCGAGCACGGGAACGGTCGCGCCGTCCGCCGCAATCGTGACGCCCTTGAACAGGTTGATGCAGGGATGGACGTCACGACGGCCAAGGCCGTGCTTTGCCGCCCCGAGCAACAGCCGGTCGCGCGCGCTGGGGAACGCACCCGAATTGCTGCCGTCGCCATATGTCCTGGCATTGGATGTC
>JBAZYJ010000015.1:0-91151 GCA_041659385.1 Sphingomonas sp. | reverse complement strand
CACGCAAATCCATCGAAAGAGCCATCCATGCCAGCCTCCTTCACCGGCATGAAGGCTGAATCAGAAAATCAGTCTTTTGGGAATCCTCGCCCGATTCATGGCGGTCGAAAAATGCTCTAGGGTGGGCTTCATGCCGGCGATCATGGCTTGCCGCTCGCGCATGAGGTCGTGTGTCATCTATCCCCTAAACCTTTGAATTGGCCGAAATTGGCTCGGCCTGGCGGATCGGGCTGGCCGACCAATTCGATGATCGTCGGCGCCAAAAACGGGTCACGCCATTACTATATCCCGGTTTGCGCTCGCCTGTCATCCTGCTCGCCAACCTGAGCGTTTGCAAAAGGCATGATTGCCAAAAAAAGGGGGCAGCGATCCTGCGATGCGCTGCCCCCCGTAATCGCCGGGCGTCGATAACCGGAGCCCGCCGTTCAACGATCTGTCGTCAGAATTTGGCGCTCAACGTCACCAATACCTGCCGTGGATTGCCGTAAAACGCCGTGGCGATGCCTTCACGACCCAGTGTCGGGATCGGGTTGCCGTTCGCCGAGCGGTTGGGCACGCCGGCAATCGACGTGCTCAGGAACTGATAGCCCGACGTGATATATTGCTTGTTGGTCAGGTTCTTGCCGTGGACGCCGATCGAATAGCGACCATGGTGGAAGCTGTAGGTCAGGTTGGCGTCGAGCAGCGCATAGCCCGGCTGGTCGAGATAGGGGCTGGCGGTTTCAAACTGGTGCGTCAGGCTGCGGTACGACACCGTGGTCGAACCCGTCAGGTTGCCATCCGCCACGGGCAGTGCGGCGCCCAGCGTACCCGACAATGTCCATTTCGGGGTGTTCTGGAACACGCGGACATTGGCGATATCGACCCCGGTCGGGCCAATGAAGCGATCATATTTGGCGTCGATATAACCCAGTGTCCCGTTGAGGGTGATGCTCGACCCCGCGCCGGCCCAGCCGCGCGACAGCACGGCGTTGGTTTCCAGCTCGACCCCTTTCAGCGTCGCCTTGCCCGCGTTGCTGGTGATGCCGACAAAGGTCTGCACGCCGTTGACCGTGGCACCCGCCGAACCGGGGATCTGGACGTTGGCGTAATCGGTGTAGAAACCGTCGAGCGCCCAGCTCAACCGGTTGTGCAGGGCCGAACCCTTCCAGCCGATTTCATAGCTTTTCACGGTTTCGGGCTTGAATAGCAGGAAGTTGTAGATGTCCTGATAGGAGCGCCCAGCGGCGGGATCGCTGATCGGGGCCGATGCGCCCGAACCGCGCGGATCGAAACCGCCGCCCTTGAAACCTTCCGAATAGGAGGCGTAGAACAGGTGGTCAGGCGTCGGCTTGTAGTTCAGCGACACGCGCGGAGTGAACCGTTTGAAGTTCGCGGTGCCGCGGAAATTGGTCGATGGCGCGCCAAGCTGCGTCGGGTTGCCGCCGAATTCTGCGGTTGGCCCGTTCAGGTAATTGGCGCGGAATACATAGGACTGGCGCTGGTCCCAGGTATAGCGACCGCCAAGCGACAGGCTGATCTGGTGGGTGAAGTCATACGAGAAATCGGCGTAGATCGAATGCGTTTCGGTGCGCACATCGCCCGTCGTGAAGGCATCCAGCCCCGGCAGGGTTGTCCCGCCCGAGGTAAAGAGCAGCACATCGAACGAGGTCGTCGCCTTGGCACCCAGATAATAATAACCGACAATGCCTTTCAGCTTGTCCGAATTCCACAGGAACTGGAATTCCTGGCTGGTCTGGTCGTTGCGATAAACCGCGGGCACATCGACGTCGACGGCGGGCAGCGAATCGAAATCGATCGGCGTGAGTGAGCGGTCGGCACGATAGGCGCTGATGCTGCGGAAGGTCAACTGATCGGTCAGTTCGGCGGTCGCGCTGATCGAAATGCCGCCCGCCTGCACATTCTGCTTGGGATTGTTCAGCCCGGCCTGGGTATCGAACACGTTGGACAATACCGGTGCACCCGATTGCAGGCCGGGGATCAGGCGATGGCCATTGCGCGGCGCTGAATTGTCGTCGGTATAATCACCGGTGATCCGCACGAACAACCGGCTGTCGGGCGTGGTGAATTCAATCGTGCCGCGCCCCGCCCAAACGTCCTTGCTGTAATTGGGGATATCCAGGTTGGTGTTGCGACCAAAGCCGTCATGCGTCAGCCGTGCGCCGGTCAGCCCGACCTTGAACAGCGAACCCAGCGGCGCCGACACACTGACGACGCCATCGGCATTGGCGTAGGAACCGAAGGTTCCCTTCAGCGACAGTTCGGGTTTGTCGGCCAGCTTCTTGGTGACGTATTTGACGGCGCCGCCGATGGTATTGCGGCCATAAAGCGTGCCCTGCGGGCCACGCAGCACTTCGATCCGATCGACTTCGTAGATGTCGAGCACCGACGCCTGCGGGCGGTTGAGGTACACATCGTCGAGATAGATGCCGACGCCAGCCTCGAAGCCCGGCACGGGGTCCTGCTGGCCGACGCCGCGGATGAACGCGGAAAGTGTCGAATTGGTGCCGCGGCTGGCCTTGAATGTAGTGTTGGGGACGGTGTTCTGGATGTCGGTCAGGTCAATCGCGCCCTGTTTGGCCAGCTTGTCCGCGCTGAACGCGGTGATGGCGACGGGGGTATCGAGCAGTTTTTCTTCGCGGCGGCGGGCGGTGACGACGATGTCGCTGCCGATCGCATCGTTGGAGTTGGCCGTCGCGGGTGCGGCGGTTTGATCCTGGGCGAAAGCCGGTGTGGCAGCGACCAGCGCTCCCAGAGCGACGCCGACATTGAAAAGGGCGCGCGTGTGCATTGGACGACGTAACATGATGGCAATCCTCCCCATAAGGCGGCGCGTCCCTCTTTGCGGGTTGTACGCCGTTCACAGAGGCTATACTGAAACCTGAACCAGGTTTCAACTTGGAGATGAGAGGGGCCGGAAAAAATGCCAAACGACCGTGCCTCCGTCGCCACAGTGTCGGCGGCGAGCGAGGGCAAGGCGCCGCGAACCGATCGCGGCCGCAAGACATTGCGCGCGATTCTGGACGCTGCGGCGGCCGAATTCGGCGAAAAAGGCTTTCACGAAGGATCGGTCAGCGGGATCACCCGACGGGCCGGTGTCGCGCTGGGCAGCTTCTATACCTATTTCGATTCAAAGGACGCGGTGTTCCGCGCGCTGGTGCGCGACATGTCGGAACAAGTCCGCAGCCACGTCGCGCCCGCGTTGAAGTCGGCGACCGATCAGATCGATGCCGAACGATTGGGTTTGAAGAGTTTTCTGGAATTCGTCGGGGTCCATAAGGAGATCTATCGAATCATCGACGAAGCGGAGTTCGTCGATGCCGAAAGTTTCCACGGGCACTATGCCTCGACCGCCGAGCGCATCGCGCAGCGTCTGCGCACCGGGGCTGATCGCGGCGAGGTTCGGGACGACGTGTCGGAAGTCCATGCCTGGGCGATCATGGGCATGAACGTGTTTCTCGGGCTGCGGTACAGCGTGTGGTCCAATGACCTGTCGCCGGAAACGGTCGCCGCGACCGTAGCGGACTTGCTGCGTACTGGCCTGGCACCGCGCAATCCGGCGGATTGACGGTCAGCTTGATGGTCAGGCGGTCGCCGTGCTGGCCAATGCTGCGGCAAGTTGGTTGCGCAACGCGATCAGGCGGCCAAGGTCAGCCGACGCAGAATCGCCCGCCGATGACGCCACACCGCTGGCGGTGGCGGTGGCTTCGGGCGCCGCAGCCGTTGCGCTGAGGAGTTGTGCGGGGGCGTGTTGGGCGGACCGCCCAGTTCGTTCGCGGCCAAGCACGCTCTGCACGCCGCGGATGGTGTAGCCGTCCTGCTCCAGCAAGGCATGGATACGCCGGACCAGCGCCACATCTTCGGGCCGGTAATAGCGCCGCCCGCCGGCCCGTTGAAGCGGGCGCAGTTGCGGGAAACGCGTTTCCCAATATCGAAGGATATGTTGCCGAACGCCGATTTCCTGCGACAGCTCGCCGATTGTTCGGAACGCGCTGGCCGCCTTTTCGGTCACGGCGCCGGTCAGCCCGCCTTGACGATCCGATCGCGCATCATCTGGCTGGCGCGGAACGTCAGCACGCGGCGCGGGGCGATGGGAACTTCGATGCCGGTCTTGGGATTGCGGCCAATGCGTTCACCCTTGTCGCGCAGGACAAAAGTTCCAAAGCCGGAAATCTTGACGTTTTCGCCGCGGCCAAGTGCATCGCACATATTGTCGATGATCTGTTCGACCATGTCGGACGAATCGGTGCGCGAAAGTCCAACCTCACGATGCAATGCGTCGGCGAGATCTGCCCTCGTCAACGTTCCGGTTACGGCCACAGCTTCCTCCCCTAAGCAATTCAAACTAATCCGATAGAGGATCGGCACCGGTTTCGAAATAAGGAATATTACGCATCATTGGCTCAAAGTGGCGCAATTTAGAACCGGACGATCGCCGCACCCCACGTAAATCCGCCACCCATGGCTTCCAGAACCACCAAGTTACCCATTTTGATACGACCATCGCGCACTGCCGTATCCAGCGCCAGCGGCACCGATGCCGCCGAAGTATTGGCATGGCGATCGACGGTCATCACCACCTTGTCCGGGGACAGGTTCAATTTGCGGGCCGTTGCGTCCAGAATGCGCGCATTGGCCTGGTGGGGCACCAACCAGTCGACATCGGCGGAGGTGTATCCAGCCGCCGCCAGGGTTTCTTCCATGACGCCGGCCAGATTGACCACGGCATGGCGAAACACTTCGCGCCCCTTCATCCTTACCTTGCCGACGGTGCCCGTGGTCGAAGGGCCGCCATCGACGTACAGCAGGTCGTTGTAGCGTCCGTCGGAGTGTAGCTTGGTCGCCAACACGCCGCGACCACCGTGTTCCGCGCTTTCTTCGGCTTCCAGCACGATTGCGCCGGCGCCGTCGCCAAACAACACGCAGGTGCCGCGATCCTCCCAGTCGAGAATCCGGCTGAAGGTTTCGGCGCCGATCACCAGCGCGCGCCTGGCATTGCCGGTGCGCATCAGGCTGTCGGCAACCTGCACGGCATAAAGGAACCCCGAGCAGACGGCGGCGATGTCGAAAGCGACGCAATCGTCGATGCCGAGCAGGAACTGCACACGCGTCGCGGAAGCCGGGAATGTCTGGTCGGGCGTGGCGGTTGCCAATACGATCAGGTCGATCGTGCTCGCGTCCATATTGGCGGCGGCCAGCGCGGCGCGCGCGGCATCGGCGGCCAGCGTCGCCGTGGTTTCGCCTTCGCCAGCGATGTGGCGGAAATGAATGCCGGTACGCTCGACAATCCAATCGTGAGACGTATCGACTCGTTCGGCCAGCTCGGTATTCGACACGCGCTTTTCGGGCAGGGCCGATCCGGTTCCCTTGATAACTGAACGAATCATGCTGCCTTGGCCTCGAAGTTACCGAGATCGTCGCTGATGCGCCGTGTCAGGTCATCGCGTACCAGCTTGGCTGCGACTTCGATTGCATGGGCAACACCGATCTCGTTGGCGCCGCCATGGCTTTTCACGACAAGTCCGTTCAGGCCCAGGAAAACCGCGCCGTTGTGATTGTTGGGGTCGAGATGGTCGCGCAGCAATTCGGTCGCAGGGCGGGAGATCAGAAACCCGATCTTCGATCGCAGCGAACTGCGAAAGGCCCGACGCAGGAGGTCGGCGACGAATCGCGCCGTTCCCTCGGCCGTCTTCAAGGCGATATTGCCTGAAAAACCGTCGCACACGATCACATCGACATCGCCGCGCGAAAGCTGGTTGCCCTCGACAAAGCCGCTGAACGTCATTGGCAGGTGAGTTGCGTCTTTCAGCGCCTGTGCGGCGTCACGAATGATTTCGGTGCCCTTCAACTCTTCGGTGCCGATGTTGAGCAATCCGACGCGCGGGCTTTCAAGATCGAGCATGGTTCGCGCATAGGCAGCGCCCATGACGGCGAACTGCACCAGGTTGCGGGCATCGCATTCGGTATTGGCGCCAAGATCGAGCATGACGACGTCATGTTCGCCCAGCGACGGCATCATCGCGGCCAGCGCGGGCCGGTCAATTCCGGGCAAGGTGCGCAACGCCAGCTTCGCCATCGCCATCAGCGCGCCGGTGTTGCCCGACGAAACCGCAGCGGCGGCAGCGCCCTGCTTCACCAGATCGACGGTAACGCCCATCGACGTCGTCTTGGCTCGGCGAATCGCCTGGCTGGGCTTTGCCGTCGAGCTGACGACATCGGGCGCGTGGATAATCTCGGCGTTCTGGCTGAGATTCGGATGCAACTTCAGCCCTTCGCGGATCTGCGCTTCATCACCGACAAGGAAAAAGCGCATGCCTTCGAACCGGCGTCGCGCATGGGCAACACCGGCCAACATTACAGCCAGCCCTTCATCGCCGCCCATGGCGTCGACTGCGATATGGGCGTTCGGCATCACTTTTTTCGGCCCCCCGGGTGGCTGGAGCGTCAGCCTTCCACCGAGATGATTTCGCGGCCGTTATAATGGCCGCATGACGGGCAGAGATTGTGCGGACGCTTCAGTTCGCCACAGTTCGGGCATTCCTGGAATGCGGCGACGGTGAGCGAATCATGCGAGCGGCGCATACCGCGCTTCGACGGCGAAGTTTTCTTCTTGGGGACGGCCATTGCGGCACCTTATCTTTCACGAATATCGACAAAATCTGCGATAGCCCGGCTTGACGACGAAAGGCAACCAACACAAGCTGGCAGCAATACCAAGCCGCGCGGACGCCCTCGCGGCCGGACCGACGCGCGAAGCGAGGCGCTATACCGATTTCGAGCGCGGTTGCAAGCGACCAGCCCATCATGCCATGCGCTAAATATGCAATAGACCCGAAATTGCCGGGCCGAACAGGGGAAGACCGAGTTCATGTCGACCATTTTATTACCGATCAGCCTGGCGACCGCCGGGGCGGCGGCGATCGTCAACGTGTGGATTTCCGTGCGCGTCGGCGGCGCGCGGCGCAGCAGCAAGGTTAGTATCGGCGATGGCGGCAACCCCGCGTTGATCGCGCGGATGCGGGCCCATGCCAATTTCGTCGAATACACGCCGTTCGTGCTGATTCTGATCGCGCTGATCGAATATAATATCGGCAGTCCGCTCTGGCTGTCGGTTGTCAGCATCCTCTATCTTGTCGGTCGAGTCGCGCATGTGCTGGGCATGGATGGCCTGGCGCGCGCCCGCGAGATCGGCATAACGATCACGCTTCTCACCTTGGTGGGCCTGGGCCTTTACGCCGCCGCTCTGCCGTTTCTCAACGGCCCTCGGGCGACGCCGCACCTGGAGGTCGCGCCGTTCAAGGGGTAAGTGCCGGGTGCGCGACCTGCCCAAGCGAGGCGCGACGGGATCAGCGCGCCAGAACCTCGTCGGCGACGAACGGGTTGGAACGGCGCTCATGACCGAAATTGCTCGCCGGGCCATGGCCGGGAACGAACACCGTGTCATCGCCCAGCGGCCAAAGCCGGGTGGTGATCGCGTCGATCAGGTCCTGGTGGTTGCCCATCGGGAAGTCGGTGCGGCCAATAGACCCCTGGAACAGCACGTCGCCGACGATGGCCAGCTTCGATGCGGGGTGGTGGAACACGACATGGCCCGGCGTGTGGCCGGGGCAGTGATAAACGTCCAGCACCAGGTTGCCGATCGTCACCTGGTCGCCCTGCACCAGCCAGCGGTCGGGCTCGAACGGGGCGCCGTTGATGCCATAGGTGCGGCCGTCGTCTCCCAGCCGGGCGATCCAGAACCGGTCGGCTTCATGCGGACCTTCGATCGGTACGCCCAGGTCGCGGGCGAATTCTCCGGCCTGGCCGCAATGGTCGATATGACCATGGGTGATGAGGATTTTTTCGATTTTCACGCCATGCTGCCTTGCCGCCGCGCGAAGCTGGTCAAGGTCGCTGCCGGGATCGACAAAGGCGCCACGCATCGTTTCGGTGCACCAAACCAGCGAGCAATTCTGCTGGAGGCGAGTGACGGGGATGATCGCGGCGCGAAGCGGGGGATTGGCCATGCCAGCCGATCTAGTGCCCGCAATCGCCGCCCGCAACCTGCCAGGAATGCTTGCGGGCTTGCCGAGTGCGGTTCGCCGCCGCATGGAAGGGCGCACTGACCATGCGGCTAGACGACGCCACGCCTTTTGTCCTGCTGGACGATGCCCGCACGGGCGGTGCCCCGGCCCGGTTGTACCGGTCGCCGGTCCAGATCGTTCGGGCCGACCGGATCGCGGACGTGCCGGATGCGCTTGATCGAGTTCGCCGTGGCATCGCCGTTGGCTTGGATGCGGCGGGTTTCCTTGGCTATGAAGCGGGACTGGCTTTTGAGAGCCGACTGGTCCCGGGTGAAACGGGGTCGGGGCCGCTGCTGTGGTTCGGGCTGTTCGACGGTCATCGGGAGATTGCGGCGGACGCGGTGCCCGACTTGCTGCCGCCGCCCGCGGGCGCTCTGGTCAACCCGGCCGTGCCCGATATCACGCGCGAAGCCTATGGCGAGAAGCTGGAGCGCATTCTGGAGCTGATCCGGGGTGGCGATATCTACCAGGCGAACCTGACGTTTCGCGCGCAAGTGGCGGTCGCGGGCAGCCCGCTCGCCGCCTATGCCCAGCTTCGGCAGCGCGCGGCGGCGGGTTATGGCGCGGTGGTGGCGACGGGCGCGGAAACGCTGTTGTCGCTGTCGCCCGAATTGTTCTTCGCGCTTGAAGGCGGCCGATTGACGACGCGGCCGATGAAGGGAACGGCGCGACGCGGCGATACGCCCGCCGAAGACGCCGCCCTCGCCGCGGGTATTCGTGCCGACGACAAGCAACGGGCCGAAAACCTGATGATCGTCGATCTGCTGCGCAACGACCTTGGCCGCGTCGCGCGGGTCGGGTCGGTCGCGGTGCCCGATCTGTTCACCGTCGAAACGTATCCGACCGTCCACCAGATGGTGTCGACGGTGACCGCCGATCTGGCCGAGGGTAAGGACGCGATCGATGTGGTTGCCGCCTTGTTCCCATGCGGATCGATCACCGGCGCGCCCAAGATCCGCGCGATGGAAGTCATCGCCGATATCGAACAGGCTCCACGCGGCGTTTACACCGGCTCGATTGGCCGTTTCGATGCCAATGGCGATGCGATGTTCAACGTCGCCATCCGCACGCTGGTCCTGCCCAAAGGGGCAGGCACCGCAAGCATCGGCCTGGGATCGGGCATCGTTGCCGCTTCGGTCGCGGAGGCGGAATGGCAGGAATGCCTCGACAAGGCGGCCTTTCTGCCCAGCCGCCGCCGCCCGGACCTGATCGAAACCATGGGCTTCGACCCCGAATATGGCATTGCGCGGCTGGAACGGCATTTGCTGCGGATGCGCGACAGTGCACAGGCCTTTGGATACCGCTTCGATCGCCACGCCGCGCGCAACGAATTGCAGGCGGCGACCTTTGCACTGCGGGTTCCCAGCCGGGTGCGGCTGGTGCTGGCCGCTTCGGGTGTGATCGCCATCGAAACCGCCGCCATGCCGCTTGCCCCCGAACAGCCGGTTCGGGTCGCGGTACGGTCTCTTCCGGTTGACCCGGAAGATTTTCGCTTGCGCCACAAAACCAGCGATCGCGGTTTTTATGATGATGCGCGCCAGGCGTCGGGTGCGTTCGAGGTGGTTTTCACCCGTGCTGACGGCAGTTTGAGCGAGGGGAGCTTCACGTCGCTGTTCGTCGACCGGGACGGGCATCTGGTGACGCCCCGCCTGGCATCGGATATGCTGCCGGGGATCCTGCGAGGCGAGATGATCGACAATGGCGAAGCGGTGGAAGGCGTCGTCACCGTGGCCGATTTGCGCGACGGATTCTGGATCGGCAACGCGTTGCGCGGGTTGATGCGCGCGCGGCTGGTTGCCTAGCGGATGCGCCCGCGTCTATAGGCCGCGGCGACCTTCATCATCAGGCGATTTGTCATGCACCCTTCCGCCGCGCTTGGCCGTATCCAGCCCAGTCCCACGCTTGCCGTCACGTCGCGCGTGCTCGAACTGAAGCGGCAGGGGATTGATATTATCGGCCTGGGGGCAGGCGAGCCCGATTTCGACACGCCCGATTTCGTCAAGGAAGCCGCGATCCAGGCGATCCGCGACGGCAAGACCAAATATACCAATGTCGACGGCACCGCCGAGCTGAAGGACGCGATTGTCGAAAAATTCCGCCGCGACAATGGCCTGACTTATCGTCCCGATCAGGTGACGGTGAATGTCGGTGGCAAGCATACGCTGTTCAACGCCATCGTCGCCACCGTCGATGCAGGCGATGAAGTGATTGTGCCCGCGCCCTATTGGGTCAGCTATCCCGATGTCGTCCAGTTCGCCGGGGGCATCCCGGTGTTCATCGCGGCAGGCGCCGACCAGGGGTACAAGATCACGCCCGCACAGCTTGATGCGGCGATCACGCCCCGGACCAAGTGGGTCATCCTCAATTCGCCCTCCAACCCGACCGGTGCGGCATACACGGCGGCTGAACTGAAGGCGCTGGGCGAGGTGCTGGAGCGCCATCCGCATGTGTGGATTTTCGCCGACGATATGTACGAGCACATCGTCTATGACGGCTTTGAATTTGTAACGATCGCGCAGGTCTGCCCCTCGCTTTATGACCGCACGCTGACGGTCAATGGCTGTTCCAAGGCCTATGCGATGACCGGATGGCGCATCGGCTTTGCTGCCGGTGCGACGTGGCTGATCAAGGCGATTGCCAAGTTGCAGTCGCAATCCACGTCCAACCCCTGTTCGATCGCGCAGGCAGCGGCGGTCGCGGCATTGAACGGCCCGCAGGATTTCCTGAAGGAGCGCGCGGCGGCTTTCCAGTCGCGCCGCGACCTGGTGGTCTCGATGCTCAACCAGACCAACGGCATGACGTGCCCGCGTCCCGAAGGCGCATTCTATGTCTATCCTGAATTTTCAGCGCTGATCGGCAAGACGACCCCCAAGGGTGTGTTGATCGACACCGACGAAACGCTGGTCGGCTATCTGCTCGATGAAGCGCGCGTCGCGGCGGTGCATGGCGCGGCATTTGGCTTGTCGCCGGCGATGCGCATCAGCTACGCCACCTCGGAAACGCTGCTGCGCGAAGCGTGCGAACGCATTCAGACGGCGTGCGCGGCGCTCTCCTGATCGCGCGACCCTGATTGCGTGGCGCCGATTACGCGCGCCTGATTGCGTGGTGCTTTTTTTGATTTTTTGCATTGCAGCAGGGTTGAAACCTCACTTGCCGTAACGATCTAGCAACGATTGGTGTGCAACCCGCTGTGGACATGGTCCGACATCAGGCGGGTCTGGCTGGGTTTTCGTGATGATGCAGTTTCTGAAATCGGATTTGCTGTGGCAATTGCTGGGTGGCTTCGCGCTCGGAACGGTCATCATGCTCACGTGCGTCGCTCCGGCAGGACGCACCGATGCGGCGATTCGCCATGTCGAAGCGGCGGTGGGCATCCACCGCTGACGTTGGTGCTTTCGGCGCCTGGCGTCGGCACGCACTTGCCTGAAACCGGGTCGGGGTACGCTCCTTTCGTCGCATCGCTGTAACCAATGACCGGCGTTCGGCGTAAATTGGGCATCAGATCACTGCGAAAGGACGCAATCATGACCAGCGCCATCCGCGCTTCCCGCGCTTTTCTCGCAACCGCGGGGCTTGCCGCCGTCGCTGCCTTTACCCTGTTCGGCGCCCCCGCCAGCGCAGAGCGCGCGGTGCCCATCCCGGTTCCGGCCAAGGACATGCCCGCAGGCAAGGGCCCGCAGGTCGCGGTGCTGGCAGGCGGCTGCTTCTGGGGCATGGAAGCGGTGTTTGAACATGTGAAGGGCGTGCAGTCCGTCACGGCGGGCTATGCAGGCGGCACCGCGGACACGGCGACCTATGAAGCGGTTTCAAGCGAGACGACGCGCCATGCAGAGGCGGTTCGCATCGTCTATGATCCGCGCGTGGTCAGCTATGGCACTTTGCTGCGTGTCTATTTCTCGGTCGCGCATGATCCCACGACGCTCAACCGCCAGTTCCCGGACGAAGGCACCAGCTATCGTTCGGCGATTTTCCCCCAGTCGCCAGCCCAGCGCGCGGTCGCGGCGAGCTATATCGCGCAGCTCGGCAAGGCCCATGCCTTTGCCTCGCCGATCGTGACCGGGCTTGAAACGGGCAATTTCTATCCGGCGGAAAGCTATCACCAGCATTTCTTCGACCGGAACCCCTACCACCCCTATATCGTCCGCTTCGACAAGCCGAAGGTTGCGGCGTTCATGGCGGCGTTCAAGACGATCGCCCGTACATAATCGCCCGTACATAATCGATTGACCGGCGGTACGGACCGCCTGCCTCATGCGGCGATCGGATAGCGCAGCATCCGGTCGCCCAGCGGCACCAGCGCCTCGGCCCGTTCGCCCATGGCGCGGCAGATTTCGGGGTGGCCAGCATCCAGCCCACCGGTCAGCGCGCCGAATGCCGGCAGAATCAGCTTGCGTTCACTGGCGACGAAGCATCGGCGTGAAACATGCCGCCCGCGCAAATGGACGCGCAATTTGGGGTGGAAATGCCCCGATAGTTCCGGCCGCGTCTCGGCAGGGTCTGCCTCGTGCCGCAACACCAGGTCGTCGATTACGGCTTCCTCGATTACTCGCCCTCCGCAACCATCGCCGAACTGCGCGTCGTGATTGCCGGTGATCCACGTCCAGTCGATTCGTGCGGTCAAAGCCGCCAGCAGCGCGCGGGCGCGTGGTTCAAGCCGGGAAGCGCCAGCCGCATCGTGGAAACTGTCGCCCAGACACCAGATTCCCGCCACCTCCAGCCGCCCGGCGATGTCGGTCAGCGCCGCCAGCGTCGCGGCGCTGTCATAGGGGGGCAGCATCTGGCCATGCCCGGCATACCAGCTCGCCTTTTCCAGATGCAGGTCGGCGACCAGCAGCGCGCGTCGCGCCGGCCAGAACAGTGCGGCTTCGGGCAGGGCGAGCAATTGGTGGCCAGCGAACGAAAAGGGAACCATGGCAATGCTATGCCTTTTAGGTCGCGCATGTTCAACCGTTGGTGCGTCGCAACAAATTGCGCTTGCACTTGTACCGGGAAGGCGTAAAGCGCCCCGTCGTTTTGGTTCGGACACCGAGAAACATGTCGTCGGTTGCAGGGATGCCTCAACAAGGCTCACGCGTGGATCGGGCAACGCTGCTGCTTACTCTGGGCGCGATCGGCGTTGTCTTTGGCGATATTGGCACCAGCCCGCTTTACGCTTTCCGCGAAGCACTGGAATTGACTGGCAAGGACGGCATCGACCCGAGCGAGATCCTCGGCGTGCTCAGCCTTGCCGTATGGTCGCTGATCTTCGTCGTCACCATCAAATATGTGCTGTTCCTGATGCGCGCCGACAATCAGGGCGAAGGCGGGGTTCTGGCGCTGGCGGCGCTGGCGCGTCGTTCGGTGGGCAAGCGAACCGGCATTGCGCTGGTGCTGGGCGCGGCGGGCGCATCGCTTTTCTATGGTGATGCGATCATTACGCCTGCTCTGTCGGTTTTGTCGGCGGTCGAAGGATTGCGCACCATTCCCGGTATTGGCGGATCGATCGGCGAAGACGGGATCATCGGCCTTACCATCGTCATCCTCGTCGCGCTGTTCATGATTCAGGCGCGCGGCACGGGCCGCGTTTCCGCGCTGTTCGGGCCGATTTGCGTCGTGTGGTTCCTGGCGATCGGGGGGCTGGGCCTGTTCCACATTCTCGATGAGCCATCGATCCTGCGCGCCATGTCGCCGACCTTCGGCGCCAGCTTTCTTTACAGCCATGGGTTGATCGGCCTGTTCGTGCTTGGCGCGGTGTTCCTGACGGTGACGGGCGCGGAAGCGCTGACGGCGGATATGGGGCATTTCGGCCGGTTGCCGATTCAGCTCGGCTGGTTCGCGCTGGTGTTTCCGGCGTTGCTGCTCAATTATTTCGGCCAGGGCGCCTTTGCTCTCCACGCGCTGGAGGCGGCGGCGGCTGCGCACCAGCCATTTAGCAATCAGGACTGGTTTTTCCTGATGGCGCCGGGGGTGTTCCGCGTGCCGCTGGTGCTGATCGCCAACCTTGCCACCATCATCGCCAGCCAGGCGGTGATTACCGGCGCCTATTCATTGACGCAGCAGGCGATCCAGCTCGGCTTCCTGCCTCGCCTGCGCATTCGCCAGACATCGGCCGACCATCTGGGGCAAATCTATCTGCCGGCGATCAATTGGCTGTTGCTGGCTGGTGTGCTGGTGCTGGTCGTGCAGTTTCGCAATTCGTCGGCGATGGCGGCGGCTTATGGCATTGCGGTCACCGGCACGATGGTCATCACCACCTGCTTGGCCTATATCGTCACACGCCACCAATGGCGTTGGAGCCGGGCGCGTGCGCTGGCGGTCATCCTGCCTTTCCTGACGCTTGACCTGATCTTCTTCGGCGCGAACATCCTGCGCGTGATCGAGGGCGGCTGGGTGCCGCTGGTCGTCGCCGCGGCGATTGGCCTCATCATCGTCACCTGGATTCGCGGCAAGAAGATCGTCGGCCGGTTCGAGGCGCGCCAGAGCATTCCGCTTTCGGACCTCGCCGCCGCACTGGCCAAGCGCCCGCCCGAACGCGTCGATGGCACCGCGGTGTTCCTGACCGCCAACCCCACCAATACGCCGAGTGCGCTGCTCCACAATCTGAAGCACAACAAGGTGCTGCATCGCCGGAACCTGATCGTGTCGGTGCGCACCGCCGATCGCCCGATCGTGCCCGGCGAAGAGCGCGCCAAGGTGGAACGGATCGACGACAATTTCACCACCATCATCCTGAAATACGGCTTCATGGAGTCGCCCGATATCCCCCATGACCTTGGCCTGGCCGGAGCCGCAGGGCGGATCGAGACCGATGGCAACAAGACGTCGTTCTTCATCGGCCGCAACACGCTGAAGGCGTCGGCGGACGAAGGGATGCCCTTGTGGCAGGACCGCATCTTCATGTTCCTGCAACGCAACGCATCCGACCCGACCGACTTTCTGCGCATTCCGCCGGGCAAGGTGCTGGAACTTGGCGAGCAGGTCACGGTCTGACGCTGGCGGTTTTGGCACGCGCGCCGGGGGAGATGCCGTGCAAAGCGTGAACCTCAAGCCGTGAACCGGTAATCGGAAAATGGCCGGACTCCGGGCGATGGTGCCCAACCCTGTCCTACAATCGAACCAGATATTATCCTGTACGGCGCTCTTTCAAATCGTCGGTTCAGGCTGAAAATATGCGGCGGTTGAGGGCCCTCAACCAAAACCGATGGCAACCCTCAACTTCCTCAACCACTTTGCTCAATCGGTGGGGGCGTTGCCCGACGGTTTTCGGGAGTTGGCAAGTGGATAACAGTCTTCGCTAGGGGGCGACTGGGCACTCAATGTTGGCGATTGGACGGTTCACAAGTGGCCCAATAAACTGCGGTTTGCAGCGACCCGATAGCGCGTGACTAGGCATTTCTAACGAAATCTACTATTTTTCGCTAGATTTCTCTATAAACAGCTAGATATACAAGGACCCGCGGAGGACTGATGGATCCGTATCGTAACCCATTCGCCCCTGGTGCAGGCAGTCGCCCTCCAGAGCTCGCAGGCCGCGATATAATCCTCGAGGCGGCAAGGATTTCTTGCGGACGAGCCGTCAAGGGAAGAAGCGCTCGCTCGATCATGCTGCTAGGCTTGCGCGGTACTGGGAAGACCGTGCTACTCTATGAAATCGGTCGGAATGCCGAGCAAGAAGGCCTTTTGGTTTCCCGGGTCGAGTCTCCGGAAGGGGAGAGCCTTGCTCGGCTCATCTATCCCGAAATGCGAAAAGTTATGAGGTCGTTATCCGGGGTGGAGGCGGCAAAGCAGATAGCAACCCGTGGTCTCAAGGGGCTGCGGAACTTCGCTTCGATCTTCAAGATCGAGATGGCAGGCCTGGAAGTAGGAGTAGAGCCAGAGTTGGGCCTGGCTGACACAGGCGATCTTCAGTACGATCTTCCGGACCTTTTCACCCTTATCGGGAGGGCTGCCAAGGCTGCGGGACGTGGCTGGATACTCCTGATCGATGAAGTGCAATATCTATCCGGGGCCGACTTGTCCGCACTGATTGTCTCGCTGCACCGGATGTCGCAGGAAGGATTGCCAGTTCTGCTGGTTGGTGCAGGCCTCCCGCAAATTGCTCGCTTGGCGGGAGAAGCGAAATCTTACGCGGAACGGTT
This sequence comes from Sphingomonas sp., assembly GCA_041659385.1. Classification (GTDB taxonomy): domain Bacteria; phylum Pseudomonadota; class Alphaproteobacteria; order Sphingomonadales; family Sphingomonadaceae; genus Sphingomonas. Next base: position 74,971 of record JBAZYJ010000015.1, on the reverse strand, counting down.
GTTTCAGTATCCGGCCGTGGGAGCCCTCGACCCAGCATCTGCACGGCAGGCCATCGAAAAGCCGATTGTTGAGGAAAAGGCTTCCATCACACCGGAAGCAATACAGGCAATTGTCGAGCGCACCAAAGGCTATCCCTTCTTTCTTCAAGAATGGGCTTCCGTCGTATGGAACAATGCGGACGGACCGGAAATCACCTTTGCGGATGCCGACAGCGCTTACAGCGAGACGCTGGCACTATTGGATGAAGGATTTTTCAAGGTGCGGATCGACCGCCTGACCAAGGCGGAGATCCAGTTCGTAAAAGCCATGGCAAAACTTGGGGATGGGCCATATGCAATGGCGGACATTGCAAAGGCGATGGAGCGCACCCAGGGGTCCTTGGGACCGACGCGGGCAAGCATCATTTCAAAAGGCATGATCTACAGCACTGATCATGGATATCTGGATTTCAGCGTACCGCTTTTCGCCGAGTTCATGCGCCGCCAAGGATGAGAAGGAAGGCGTTTGAAGCCGGATGGCGTCCGCTTTCGGCAAGTCCCAGTCAGTGCCCTGACGGCACCTGCCGGGTCGACCGCTTCTACGCGGCAACGGCCCATCAAGCAGCAGTGATGCCGACGCATCAGCAGCTTGAAACGCCCAGGCGCCGCGCGGGCTTTGCCAAAATACGATGAGGCAAGCTCATCGTATTTTGCCCTCAGTTGGCATAAGCCTTGACCAGATCGAACAGATAGTCGCGGGCGTCATACAGAGATTTCACGCCAATCCGTTCGTTCACGCCGTGCACGCCGTTATCGACGGTGTCGATGAACATGCCCGGCGCGCCGTAAACGGGAATGCCGACCGCCTCCAGAAAGATGCCGTCGGTCGCGCCGGTCGACATGATCGGCAACAACGCCAGGCCGGGGAAGTGCCTGGCGGCGACCGCCTTCATCGGGTCGATGATTTTGGCGTCGAGCGCGGGCGGGATTGCGGTCGGGCGGATGGGCGTATTGGCGGTCACCGTTACTTTCGGCCCGGCAAGCTCCTTCAATTTGGCCAGCGTCTCATCCACTGTCTCGCCGGGGAAGATGCGGCAGTTGATGTTCGCCGTCGCGCGCTGGGGCAGCGCGTTTTCGGCGTGGCCGGCGGACAGCAAGGTGGCGACGCAGGTGGTGCGCAACGTCGAATGCAGCGCCTTGTCCCGGCTGACGATGGCGTCGGCTTGCTTGTCCTGCGGATTGGCGAGCAGGTGCTTGATCGCTTCGCTGGTTTCGGGTGAGGAGGTGCTCGACGCGGCGGCGCCGGTGAAGAAGGCCCGCGTCGTGTCGGTGAACTTCACTGGAAATTCATAACCCTCAACCGCTTTCAACGCGTCGGCGAGTTGATAGATCGCGTTGTCGGGTACCGGTTGGGAACTGTGCCCGCCCGGATTGGTGACGCTGAAGGTAAAGTTCTGCGCGGCCTTTTCGCCCACCTGCACCGCCAGCAACAATCGCCTGCCCGACGCGTCGAGCCGCCCGCCGCCGCCCTCGTTCAGCGCGAATTCGGCATCGATCAGCGCGCGCTTGTTGCTGGCCAGCCATTGCGCGCCGTTGAAGGCAAAAGTGGTCTCTTCGCCACAGGTAAGCGCCAGCTTGATCGTGCGCTTCGGGTGATACCCCTCCTGCTTGAGCCGGACCATGGTGTCGGCCCAGATCGATGCCTGCGCCTTGTCGTCCACGGTGCCGCGGGCGTAATAATAGCCGTCTTCCTCGATCAGCTTGAACGGGTCGCGCACCCAGTCTTCGCGGTTGGCCTCAACCACGTCGACATGCGCGAGCAGCAGCATCGGCCGCACTTTCGGGTCGCTGCCCGGCAGGATGGCGACCAGGCCGCCCTCTTTCGGATGGTCGGGGGTGGCGAACAGCACGATATCCTTGTCGGGATAGCCCGCCGCTTTCAACCGGTCGGCAATCTGCTGGGCAGCGGTGGTGCAGCTTCCCGAGGACAGCGTCGTGTTGGTTTCGACCAGTTGCTTGTAAAGATCGAAATACGCCTTCTGGTCGGGCCGGTCCTGCGCCTGCGCGACGCCGGAGCCGAGCGCCGCCATGGCCAGCGCGCCCGTCATCATCGTCAGAACCCAGGATCGTGTGCGCATGTGGATTGCCCTTCGCGGATTTCGTTTCAGGGGCATGTTAAACCGGCATTCACCAGCAAATGCAAATGGCTGCTACCCGGCGCCGGGATCGCGCGGCAGGGTGAAGCGCACTTCGTGATTGGCGAAGTCGATCTCGATCCGGCGGAACTGGCTTAACGCATCCATGCCCAGCAAGATCGCGGGTTGTTCGCCCAAGCCAAAGCGCTTGAAAGGCGGGGCGTCGGCAAAGGCGATGGGCAGGTTACGAAAGATGACCGTGCCGACCCCGACATCGCCGATCAACGCGTAATCGGCCTGCATCGTGTCGCCGGTCACGCTGGTCAGCGAGATTGCTTCCCTGGGCACCGCATGATTGCCGACGCGGCGGCGCAGGGCATTGTTGCCGATGCTGACTACGGAGCCGGTATCCAGCACGACGCGGACGCGATGGCCGCGATATCGCGCGTCGCTCACGATAAGCTGGCCAAGCAGGCTGCGGGCGCGAACGATGATTTCGCCAGGCTCGGGCTTGAAGCGCGATGAACGCTTGAATGACGGGCGGACCGTCATCTGATTGGTATCGAAATCGAGGATCACCGCGTGGTCACGCAGCGTATCGATGCCGAGCAGGCCTGGCGCGCCCAGGTCCACAGCGGCGAGCACGGGGGCTTCGATTTGCGTGCCGCCAACGCTGCTGACGTTGATGGAGGGAATGAGGACGGTGTTGACCTGCGCGGCGCCGGTCATCGCCGTTATCGTTCGGCGTGGCCCGGCCTGCAAACCAAGCCTGGTGGCCAATTCGCGGGAGATGACGGTGCGTTCGGCGCCGGTATCGATGGTGAAGTGATAGGGGCCGTTTCCGCCGATATTGACCGGTACGCTCAGCCGCCCGGGCGCATCATTACCAAGGTCGATGGCGTCATCCGGCATCGGGGTGGCGACGGGCATGGGGGAGGGGCCCGTGATGGGGGTCTGGTCGGCGGCCGCCAGCGGGGCCGGAGCGATCAGCAGCGCGACAAGGATGAGCGCAGCTCGCATTGTCCGGGTAAATTACGCCTGTCGGATCGCGGCGACAAGCGCAATCGACCACCCCTCTCAGTCGATCCGCATCGCTTCGCGGGCCAGCGCTTCGGCTTCCATCAGGATGGCGTCGTCGGCGCTGCCGCCCGGCCCAACGCTTTCCCGGCCGATCATCACCAATACCGGCACCGCCAGCGGGCTCACCCGGTCAAGCGGTACATGCAGCATCGTGCCCTGCGCGCGGGCCAGCAGGTTGGCCAGCCGCCCGACATCGGTCATCCGCGCACGGGCATCATGCCATGCGGCGCGCAGCAGCAGGTGGTCGGGTTCGTAGCGGCGCAGGACATCGTAGATCAGGTCGGTCGAAAACGTGACCTGCTTGCCCGATTTGCGCTTGCCGGGATGTTGTCGCTCGACCAGCCCGCCGATCACGGCGACTTCACGGAACGCCCGGCGCAGCAGGTGCGACCCTTCCACCCAGTCGACGAATTCGCCTTCCAATATGTCGGGTGAGAACAATGCGGCGGGGTTGGTGATTTCCTCCAGCCCGTAACAGGCCAGCGCATAGTCGTTGGCGACGAAGCCGATCGGCTTCAGCCCCTGGGTTTCCATCCGCCGGGTCAGCAACATGCCGAGCGACTGGTGAGCGTTCCACCCTTCAAAGCTGTAGGCGACCATGTGGTGGCGCCCTTCGTGCGGGAATGTTTCGACCATCAACTGGCCGGGCTGGGGCAGCCGGGACCGGTAAGACTGGACCTCCAGCCATTCGCGCACGTCATCGGGAAAGCGTTGCCAGTCGGCGGGATTGGCGAGGAAAGCCCGGACCCGCTGTGCCAGATGCGTCGTCAGCGGCATTCGCGCGCCGTTATAGCTGGGGATGCGCGCCGGGCGGGCGGTCGCGCGCACCACCACATCCTCGACATCGACGCGCTCGACCTCCAGGCTCATGCCCGCGAAGAAGAACGTATCGCGGACCGACAAGGTGGCGGCAAAACCCTCCTCGACGCGACCCAGCGTGCGCCCGTTCTTGAAACGGACATTGAGCATCGTCGCTTCGACGATGATGCCGGCGTTCAACCGGTGTTGCTGGACGAATTTGGGATGGCTGACGCGCCACAATCCGTCAGGTCCCTGCACCAGCCGCTTGAACTTGTCATAGGCCTTGAGCGCATAGCCGCCGTCACTGATGAAGCCGAGCACCTGGCCAAAATTATCGTCGCTCAATCCAGAATAGGGTAGCGCCGACCGAATTTCGGCCAGCAACACGGCTGCGTCGAACGGGGCGGCACAGGCGCACGCCATGATGTGCTGGGCCAGCACGTCGAGCGAACCGGGACGAAAGGCTTCGGCATCCAGTTCGCCTGCCTCCACCGCATCGAGCGCGGCGCGCGCTTCCAGATATTCGAACCGGTTGCCGGGCACGACGATCGCTTGCGATGCTTCGTCCAGCCGGTGATTGGCGCGCCCGATACGCTGGAGCAATCGGGACGACCCCTTGGGCGCACCCATCTGGATGACACAATCGACATCGCCCCAGTCGATTCCCATGTCGAGGCTGGCGGTGCAGACAAGCCCGCGCAACCTGCCCGCGGCCATCGCGCTTTCCACCTTGCGCCGCGCTTCCAGGCCCAGCGAGCCGTGATGAATGCCGATCGGCAATTGGGCGATGTTTGCTTTCCACAAATCCTGGAAGATCAGCTCGGCCAGCCCGCGCGTGTTGCAAAAGACCAGCGTCGTCTTGTGCATTTCGATCTCGGCGATCACTTGTTCGATCGCATAACGACCCGAATGGCCGGACCATGGCACGCTGCCCTGTGGCAGCAGGATGGCAATGTCCGGCTTTGCCCCGCGCTCGCCTTCGACCAACCGGACCTGGCGGATATCGCCATCGGGTGCCAGCCAGGCGCGATACTCGTCAGGGTCGGCAACCGTCGCTGACAAGGCAACGCGCCGCAGATCAGGGGCGATGGCCTGCAGGCGCGCCATTGCCAGCGCGAGCAGGTCACCACGCTTGCCGGTTGCAAACCCGTGCACCTCGTCGATGACGATGGTTTTCAATTGGGCGAACATCAACAGGCTGTCGGGATGGCTGAGCAGCAACGACAGCGATTCAGGCGTGGTCAGCAGAATGTGCGGCGGGCGGATGCGCTGGCGTACCTTGCGGTCATGGGGGGTGTCGCCGCTGCGCGTTTCAACCCGGATGTTGAGCGCCATCTCCTCGATCGGGATTTCCAGATTGCGCCGGACGTCAACTGCAAGAGCCTTGAGCGGGGAAACATACAGGGTGTGCAGGCCATCTGCCGGATTTTCGATCAGATCGGCCAGGGTCGGCAGAAATCCGGCCAGCGTCTTGCCCGCCCCTGTTGGCGCGACCAGCAGCGCATGGTCCCCTGAACGAGCGGCAGCCAGCATGGCGATCTGGTGCTCGCGGGGCGCCCAGCCGCGCGCGCCGAACCAGCCGGCAATCGGCGTGGGCAATGCGGGCTGAGGCAAGGCGGCCATCACCGGCATATAGGCAAGGTCAAGGGCCGCTGCGACGGGAGTTTGGAATCGATTTGGCAAGTTGCGCGGCGGCACCGCGCCTGCGTCACCCGTCCAAGCTTTTCGATGCCTGTTCGAACATGTCCTTGGACAGGCCCGGCGCGTTCAGAATCCGTTCCAGTTCGGCGCGCATCAGGCTGGCACGGTTCGCGTCGAACCGCTTCCAGCGACCAAATGGCGGCACCAGCTTGGCGGCGGTTTGCGGGTTGAGCTTGTCGAGCGCGATGATCTGATCGGCGACGAAGCGATAGCCGCGACCATCGGCGACGTGGAATGCGCGTTGGTTGACGCTGAACGCGCCGACCAGCGCCCGTGCACGATTGGGGTTGGCAAGCGTGAAGTCGCGGTGGCGGGCCAGTTCCAGCACCATGTCCAGCGTGTCGTCGCGCGACGAAAATGCCTGGGTGGAAAACCATTTGTCCAGCACCAGCGCATTGTCGGAATAGCGGTTGTAGAAGATGTCGAGCGCGGCGATACGCGTGTTCGAATTGCCATTGACCAGCGTGGTCAGCGCGCCTTGCCGGTCGGTCATGTTGTCGGCGGTTTCAAACTGGTGGAACGCCAGTTCATAGGCATCGCCCGTGCCGGATGCGGCCAGATACCCCAGCGCCACACCTTTCAGGCGCCGCAACCCCTTTGCCGTCGGATCGTATCGATAGGCACCGGTTTCGCTGGCCCGGGCATAGGCGTCGCGCCAGTTGGCCTCCAGCGTCTTGCCGAGATCCTTTCGCAGTGATTCACGCGCGCGAAAAATGCCATCGGGATCGACCACGGGAAGCTGATCGCCGATGAAGCTTTCCGACGGCAGCAGCACCGCTTCGGCCACGAACGCGCGGTCGAGCGCCTGGTCGTCCAGCGTATTGGCGACGGCATCGATTACCGGGCCATGGTCGGCACGCCCCTGGCGGATGCTGGCGACCAGCGTGTCGAGCATCAGTTGCTGCATCGCTTCGTAACGCGCGAACGGATCGTCGTCATGCGCCGACAGAAAGGCCAGTTCGCTCGACGACCGATCGGTATCGACGACGATTGGCGCGGAAAACTGGCGATTGATCGACAGCGTGGGCGCATGGGACACGCCGTCGAAACGGATCTGCTGGTGCGTCTTGTCAGCCAGGATCAGGCGTTCGTCGCCAACAGGCTGGCCAGTTTCGGCGTCGAACAACTTGGCGCGGATCGGCAGCACCATCGGTGCCTTTTCGGGCTGGCCGGGGGTTGCCGGGACAAGCTGGTCGATGGTCAGCGTCGCAGTGGCAGACGCCGGATCATGGTCCAGCCGCGCGGCGATGCGCGGCGTACCGGCCTGGCTGTACCAGAGGCGAAATTGCGACAGGTCGATGCCGCTGGCTTCTTCCATGCTCACCACGAAATCCTCGCAGGTCGCGGCGGTGCCGTCGAAACGGTCGAAATACAGGTCGGTGGCCGCGCGGAATTTCTCGGCGCCCAGGATCGTCGCCATCATGCGGATGACTTCGGCGCCCTTGTTGTAGATGGTGGCGGTGTAGAAATTTGAAATCTCGATATAGCTTTCGGGGCGGACAGGGTGGGCCAGCGGTCCGGCATCCTCGGGAAATTGCGCCGCGCGCAGCCCGCGCACATCCTCGATCCGCTTGACCGCCGCCGATCCCTGGTCGGCGGAATAGCTTTGGTCACGATAGACGGTAAAGCCTTCCTTCAGGCTCAATTGGAACCAGTCGCGGCAGGTGACACGGTTGCCCGACCAGTTGTGGAAATACTCGTGTGCGACGACCGCGGCGATCGCGTCATAGTCATAATCGGTTGCGGTGTCGGGATCGGCGAGGATGTAGCGGCTGTTGAAGATGTTCAGCCCCTTGTTCTCCATCGCGCCGAAGTTGAAATCGTCCACCGCGACGATGTTGAACACGTCCAGGTCATATTCGCGGCCGTAAACGTCTTCATCCCATTTCATCGCGGTCTGCAGCGCGGCGAGGGCATGGCCGGTCTTGGCCACGTCGGCACCGCGCACCCAGATGCCCAGTTCCACCTTGCGGCCTGACCGGGTGGTGAAGGTGGCGCGGTTGGCGGCCAGATTGCCCGCGACCAGCGCGAACAGATAGCTCGGCTTGGGGAAGGGGTCATGCCATTCCGCCCAATGCCTGCCGTCTTCCAGGTCACCGCTGGCGATCGGATCGCCATTGGCGAGCAGCACTGGATAACGCGCCTTTTCCGCAGTCATCCGCACCTTGTAGCGGCTGAGCACATCGGGCCGGTCGGGGAAGAAGGTAATCCGCCGGAACCCTTCCGCCTCGCACTGGGTGCACAGATTGCCGCCCGAGGCATAAAGGCCCATCAACTGGGTGTTCCGGTCGGGCGCAATTTCGACTTCGGTCTCGATAATATGCGCGCTGCCCGCCAGCGGAATGACCAGCGTGTCGCCCTCCAGCTGCCAGTCGTTGCGCTCTTCGCCATCGACCTTGACCGAAACCGGATGCTGCCCGCCACCGTCGAGATGAATGGCGGCGGCATCGCCCGCATTGCGCACCACGTCCAGTCGCGCCCGTACCCGCGTGCTGCCGGGGTCCAGGTCGAAATCGAGCGAGACGTCAGGCACGAGCCAATCGGGCGCGCGATAATCACTCCGCTGGGTGACGGTGGGCTGGGCGAGGGGAGTGGTCACGTCGATCATCTTTGCCAGATAGGCGTCAAAAAGTCGTCGTGCCAACCAATTTGCGCACCGGATTAGGTCGCGCAGGCGCTTGCACCGGAAAGATGGGCTGCTACCCGATGCGATGTCAAATAAACAGGAGCCCCAATGCGCGCTTATCGCCTTCTTGCAGCCTCTGCCCTTTGCCTGATTGTCGGCAGCGCTTTTGCCCAGACCGCGCCCGACACGGGCACGGTAAGCGAAGCCCCGAAGACGCCAGCGGAAATCAACGCGATCGTCACGGCACCGTTGCCTGCGGACCAGGCCGCGATGAAGGCGCATGTGATGTTCCTTGCGTCTGACGAAATGCGCGGGCGGGAAGCATCAAGCCCGGAATTCGGCATCGCGGCGCAATATGTCGCGGCGCAATTCTACGCAGCGGGGCTGCGTCCTGCCGGAGACGATGGCGGTTATCTGCAACGCGTTCCCCTGGTCACCTACAAGGCCGCCGATCAGGGCAGCTTTACGTTCACCAACCCCGCCGGATCGACCGCGGCACTGATGTTTGGCGTCGATTACCTGCCCTCCCCCAATCCAGCGGCGAAGGAAACGACGCTCGCTGCACCGGTGGTGTTTGTCGGCCAGGGCATTGTAGCGCCGGAAATCGGACGCGATGATTATGCCGGCGTCGATGTGAAGGGCAGGATCGTCGCGGTTTTCGGTGGCGCGCCCAAGGCGTTGAACAGCGAAGTTCGCGCGCATTACAGCGGCATTGCCGCCAAGGCTGCCGTCGCGGCGGCGCACGGGGCAATTGGCGTCATTCAACTCGAATCGGCCGCGAAGCCGGGTCGCGGCGTGCCCAGTTTCTCTTCGGTCAAAGCGGGTTGGGATCGCCCACGCACCACCTGGGGCAAGCCCGACGGCACGGGTGCCGCCCCGCTCGACGCCGTGCCCGTGCTGGGCACCATCAGCCAGGCGGGGGCTGCCAAACTGTTTGCGGGCGCCGCCATTCCCTGGGCGGCGATCGCCAAATTGTCCGCCACCGAGGAGCCGCGTTTCAAGGCGGAAGTGTTGCGTGCGACCCTGTCGGCAAAGACGCGCACGGCCTTTGAATCGGCGCCCAGCAGCAATATCGTCGGCATCATCCCCGGTGCTGATCCGGTGCTGGGCAAGCAGGTCGTCGTGCTGTCGGCGCATCTGGACCATATTGGCGTCAGCAAGGGCAAGACGGGCGACCAGATCAACAACGGTGCGGAAGACAATGCCGTCGGCATCGCGTCGCTGATCGAGGAGGCCAAGCGTTTTGCCGCTTCGGGCACGCGGCCAAAGCGTACCATCATGTTCCTGGCGGTGACGGCGGAGGAAAAGGGGCTGGTCGGTTCCGACTATTACGCCCGCAACCCGACGGTGCCCAAGGAAGATATCGTCGCCAATGTCGATCTCGACATGCCGATCCTGACCTACAAGTTCGAGGATGTGATCGCGTTCGGCGCGGACCGCTCGACGTTGGGGCCAATCGTGCGCGACGCGGTGAAGGGAATGGGATTGGTGATTTCGCCTGATCCGATTCCTGAAGAGGCGATATTCGTGCGGTCCGACCATTATCGCTTCGTCCAGCAAGGGGTGCCCGCGGTGTTCCTGTGGCCGGGGCAAAAGGGGCCGGGCAAGGCCGCTACGTCGGATTTCCTGGCCAAGCATTATCACCGGCCGTCGGACGAAATCTCTCTGCCGCTCGACTGGTCGCAGGGCGTGCGCTTCGTCGACGTGAATTACCGCATTTCGCGCGCGATTGCCGATGCGCCGGAACGTCCGCGTTGGAACAAGGGCGATTTCTTCGGCGCTCTCTATCACGGTTACGGCGCGCAATAGGATGGCGCGGCTGCTGGTCTTCGGGTTGGGCTATACCGCCTGCCACCTTGCAGACCGGCTGCGTGCCCGCGACTGGCAAGTCACGGGCACGACGCGCGACGGGCGATCGGGGACGCTGGGGTTCGACGATCGCGCCGCCATCGCGCGGGCCATTGCGGGGGCGACGCATATCCTGTCATCGGTGCCACCGGATGAAAGGGGCGACCCGGTGCTTGCCAGCTATGGTCCGGTGCTGGCCGCGCATGGCGGCTGGCTTGGCTATTTGTCCTCAACCGGGGTTTACGGCGATGCCGGCGGGGCATGGGTGGATGAAACCGCGCCGACCGGCACCGGGCGGCGCTCTGCTCGTTCGGAAGCCGATGCGGAATGGTTGCGGCGCGGGGCGCATGTATTTCGCCTGCCGGGTATATATGGTCCCGGTCGGTCGGCGCTTGATCGCGTGGCGGAGGGGCGCGCGCGCCGCGTCGATGCCGGGCAGCAGGTGTTCAGCCGCATCCATGTCGAGGATATTGTCAGCGGCGTGATTGCCGGATTCGCGGGGTCGGCTGGCGCGTACAACCTCGCCGACGACCACCCTTGCAGCCCCAATGAGGTGATCGAGTTCGCCGCGCGGCTGCTGGGGCGCGATCAGCCGCCGCTGGTCTCCCTCGACAGCCTGTCACCGATGGCGCGCGGCTTCTACGCGGAAAACCGGCGCGTTGCCGTGGGCAAGGCCAAGCGGGTGCTTGGCTGGCGACCGCGTTATCCCGATTATCAGGCGGGCCTGCGTGCCCTCAGCGCGATGACCAGCCCGGCAAGCGCCAGCAATGCGCCCGACACGGCCAGCCCCGACCAGCGATAAGCTTCGAACAGCGTTGAAAACAGCATGGCGATCACGGGAATGAGGACGCTGGAATAAGCAGCCTTTGCCGTGCCGATCACCCGGATAAGCTGGAAATAGAGCGTGAAGGCAATCGCCGACGCGATGACGCCAAGATAAAGAATGCCGATCAGATAAGCGGGCCGGAGTTCGATTACCGGGGGCCCGGTGGTTGCCCAGGCGAAGGCGGCATCCAGCCCGGCACCGATCAGCATCGCCAGCCCAAGCATCGGCGCCATCGGATAGGCGCGTGCCGTCGCCGTGCCCTGCATGATGTTCGCGGTGGACGCGGACATGATCGCAGACAGTGTCAGCCCCACGCCGACCAGAACCTCGGCCGTGCCGCGTGGGGCCGCGCGTGCTTCTTGCAGGAACAGCAGCGCAACGCCCGCAATCGCCACGGCGGAGCCGACGAGCAATTGCCGTCCCAGATGCTGGCCCAGGAAAATCCGCCCCAATATGGCGTTGGGCACCAGCAGCAGCGCGAAGACGACCGCGACCAGGCCGGAGGTGACGTGCTGCTCCGCTCGATAGACCAGGTTGAAGTTGAGCACGAATTGCGCGAGCCCCAACAGCGCGGCAAAGCCAATGCCGCGCAAATCCCTGGGCAGCGCCTCCCGCTTCCAGGCGGCATAGGCAAGCATCGTCAGCCCGCCGGTCAGGAAGCGATAAGTGACTGACCAGCTAGGCGGGACAACGGCGAGCTGGTCACGGATGACGATCCACGTCGATCCCCAGATCAGCGTCACGATGGCGAACGGGATCAGTACTGCGGCGCGGGTCGATTGCACCGGAACCCTGGGATCGACGCTGATGGTCATGGCGTCCGCGCCGTCACAAGCGCGCGATCGCGTCGGCGAGCGGCTTGATATCTTCCGCGCGATGGTTCCACGAAATGACCAGCCGTGCTTCGCCCACGCCCCAGTCGTAAAAGTCAAAGCCCAGCGCGCGCAGGCTCGCGGCCTCTTGCGCGGTAACCTTCAGGAACACTTCGTTGGCTTGTACCGGGTGGATCAGCCGGTCGCCCGCTGCCTCGGCCAGCAACGCCGCGGCCGCATTGGCGGCACGCGCGTTGCGCAACCAGACATCGTTGTCGAGCATCGCCAGGATCTGGGCTGCGAGAAAGCGCCCCTTGGATGCCAGTTGGCCCGCGCGCTTGCGGCGATATAGCGTGGCAGCGGCAAGCTCGGTCTTGAAGAACACCAGCAATTCCGCCGACATGCCGCCATTCTTGATAAAGCCGAAGCTCAGCGCGTCGACACCTGCGCGCCAGGTGATCTCGGCTGGCGAACAACCGAGATGAGCAACGGCGTTGGCGAAACGCGCGCCATCCATGTGCAACCCCAGCCCACGGGCGTGGGCAAGGCTGCCGATTGCGGCGACGTCATCGGGTGTATAGACCAGGCCATATTCGGTCGCGTTGGTGATCGACACCGCGTGCGGCTGAACCTGGTGGACGTCGGTGCGGGTCGCATCGAGAATCGCGGTGATCGTCTCGGGCGTCAGCTTGGCGCCTTCGCCATCGGCGAGCAGCAGCTTGGCGCCATGGGTGAAAAATTCAGGCGCACCGGCTTCGTCATTCTGGATGTGCGCATCGCGGTGGCAGACAATCGCCCCGTGCGGGGGGCATAATGCGGCCAGCGCCAGGCAATTAGCCGCCGTGCCTGACGAGACCCACAGTGCCCGTACCTCGGTTTCAAACAGCGCCGACAAGCGACCGTCGAGCGATTTGCTCCACTGGTCGCCATCATAAGCGGTGTCGAGGACGTTGGCGGCGCTGATCGCCGAAATTACTTCCGGGCAGGCAGGGGCGGCGTTGTCGGAAAAGAAGCGCATGGCTCGTCCATGCGGGGTGGCCGTGAGTGCGTCAAGAACGGCAGGGCGCTTTATTGCGGCGGCGGCGGCAAGGTCGGCCGATCGCGCGTTTCGCGTGGTGCGGGCGGCGCGGCGGGGGGCTCACGCCGGGGCGTGGACTGGACGCGGATGGAGCCATCCTTGCCAAGCGAAAGGTTGAGGCCAAGCCCGCTGATCTGCCCTTCAAGGCCCAATGGCGGGCCGGTGGTGTTGCCGGTCGGGATACTGATGTTCAGGTCGATGGGCTCGTCGAACAGCGATCCGGTATCCTCTTCATCCGCTTCGGGCGTTTCGGCGTCAACTTGCTGGCGCGCGCTGACGCCCAGCGCGCTGGACATGAAATCGCGCCACAACCGAGCGGGAATGCCGCCACCCGACAGGCCGGCATTGGGTGAATTGTCGTCATTGCCCACCCACACGCCGGTCACCAGGCCATTGGCGAACCCGACGAACAGCGCATCGCGGCTGTCCTGGGTGGTGCCGGTCTTGCCGTAACCCTGAACGGTCAACGCCGCCTGCTGGCCAGTGCCGGTTGAAATCGACGCGGACAACAGGTCCATCATCTGCTGGCGAACGCGCTCATCCATCCGGCGGGGTCCGGAGGTGAGTTGCTGCAGCCAGCTTTTGTCCTGCTGCGCTTCCAGCCCGTGCGTTTCGACGGGATATTCGCCCTGTGCGATCGCGGCATAGGCGGCGGTCAGTTCAAGCAACGACACAGTGGAGGTGCCGAGCGCGATTGTCGCCTCATCGGGAATCGGGGTTGAAATTCCCAGGTCCCGCGCGGCGCGGATGACATTCTTCACGCCGACCTGCTGGGTCAGCCGGGCGGCGGCGACGTTGCTGGAAATGGCAAAAGCCTGGCGCAGCGTGATCGGCCCGCGATAATGGCCGCTGCTGTTGTGCGGTTCCCAGTTGCCGATTTTGATCGGGCTGTCGTCGATCATCGAATCGGGGGTCAGGCCGCTTCTCAACGCCGCGAAATAGACGAACAGCTTGAAGGTTGATCCGGGCTGGCGGCGCGCCTGGGTTGCCCGGTTGAACGGGCTTTCGCCATAATCGCGTCCGCCGACCATCGCGACGACGCGGCCGTCGGGTTTCATCACCACCATCGCCACTTGCGCCTTGTTCAGTCCGGCGCGGCGCACGCTGCGTTCAGCCGCGCGTTGCAGCCTGGTGTCGAGCGTGGTGGTGACGGTGGCGGCCGAATTGATCGCACCCGCCCGGTCGCGCGCTGCGGGCAACACCCAATCGGCGAAATAAGTGCCATCGGGCAATTCGCGGATGTGATCGGTATGGAGCGTGGCCGGGACGACGCCCTTCGCCGTCGCTGCGTCGATGAAGCCACCGCGCGCCATGGCACCAACCACCAGCATCTGCCTGGTCTGCGCGCCCTTCAGGTTGCCCGTCGGGGCGAGGCGGGACGGCGCCTTGACCAACCCGGCGAGCATGGCGGCCTGGCCGATCGACAGCTTGTCCGGCGTGGTGCTGAAATAATGCTTCGCTGCCGCAGACAGGCCATAGACGTTGTCGCCAAAATAGACGTTGGACAGATAGCGCGACAGAATTTCGTCCTTGGTCAGCCATGCCTCCAGCCAGAAGGCGATCATCACCTCGCGCATTTTGCGCGCGGCGGTGCGGTCTGAATCAAGAAACGCGTTCTTGGCGAGTTGTTGAGTGATGGTCGATCCGCCTTCACGCAGGCCACCGGCGGCGACGTTGTGGAACATCGCGCGGGTAATGCCCCAGGGGTCAACGCCCCAGTGCTGGCGGAACCGGCGGTCCTCCACCGCGATAAACGCATTGGTGACATTGGCGGGCAGCCTGGCCGCGTCCACCGGTTTGCCGATCACCGCGCCGTGCCGGGCAATCGGCGTACCGTCCGATGCCAGCAGCGTTATGCTCGGCGGCGCAGGCGGTTGCAGCGATTTCGACAAGGGCGCGGTAACGGCAAGCCAGCCGACGCCCAGGAAGAAAACCATCGCCATTGCCGCAAGGATGCGCGCTGCCCAGCGCAGCCTGGGCCTGGGTTTGATGAGGGGGGCGCGTGGGACGGGCGCCTGGTCCGGCGCGGCAATGGCAGGCGCCGCCGCCGGATTCAGGGATAGGTCGTCGCCGGATGGTCCGTGCATCGCTTTATTCCGCCCGGCCGGATGACTGGTCACCCAACTGTGTTATATCAATAACACGGAGCAGGCAAGCGCGATGCGTTTTGCGGAATTTTCGGATCGGGGCGCCCATAACGCGTTGCTGCAGCATTTTCGGTGCGGGTGCAAAACGAAACGTGCCACCTCAACCGATTAGCACCAGCGCAGCGATCACTGACAACGCCAGCGCCACCAAGGTCGCCGATGCGATGACCAGCAACGGTTTCGGCCCGGTTTCCAGCAATTGCCGCATCGGCGATCGAATGGCGGTCGCGGTCACGGCGCACGCCAGCATGGCCCCCGCGGCCTTTTCCGCGCCGCTGGCGACGATGGCGGGCACCACGCCCAGCGAATTGATCCCGGCAAAGACGAAAAAGCCGATGACGAACCAGGGCACGCCAGGTCCTTTGGCGCGGTGGCCGTCGCGCGGCAGGAACAGGGCGACGATGGCCAGGACAGGCGCGAGCAGGGCGACGCGTGTCAGCTTGACGATGGCGGCGATCTGCCCGGCGCCTTCCGAATAGGCATAGCCCGCGCCAAGCGTTTGGGCGACGTCGTGGATCGACGCGCCGAGCATGAACCCTGCTTTCAGATCGCTGAGCATCATCCAGTGCGCGAAGATCGGATACAGCACCATCGCACCTGCGCTCATCGCCGATATGCCGACCAGCACCAGCGTCAGTTGTGCCTGGTTGATCCGCCGTTCGCCAAGCGTGGTTGCCAGGGCCATCGCGGCAGACGCGCCGCATATCGCCACCGCTCCCCCGGCCAGCGCGCCGAACGCGGTGCCGAAACCCAGCCGCCGCGCGGCCAGAATGCCGGTGCCAATCCCTGCCGCAACGATGACGACCACTGCGATCAGCGCGACGGGGCCAAGGGCGGCGACCTGGCCAAAGGTGACGCGCGCTCCGACCAGAACGATACCCCAGCGCAGCAGCGATCGGGAGGCAAAGGTCAGGCCGGGATTGAGCCGGGCATCGGCGCTCAGGAAGTTGAGCGCCAGCCCGATCAGCAACGCCATCAGCGTCAGCGGCGCACCATAATGATCGGAAATGAACCCTGCCGACAGCGTCCCCGCAATCGCGATCAGCAGGCCGGGTATATAGTCACGCCAGCCGACCCGCGGTGTCGGTTCGATATCGCCATACAGGTCTGCCGCCATCGGCAACGGGCGTGCTTTGGATGTCGTCATGTGTGCTTTATTATCGCCTCTCGACAAAAGGGCCATATGGGCGCTGCGGTTTTGCCGGTCGCCCTCCGCCGTGGCCGCTCGATCCGGGGCCGGAGATCGGCCTTGCTTTCCAGACCATATTGCGGACAGGCATCGGGCCATGACCGAGATCGTTTTGAGCGCCGCCGCACG
Organism: Sphingomonas sp.; assembly: GCA_041659385.1. Lineage (GTDB taxonomy): Bacteria > Pseudomonadota > Alphaproteobacteria > Sphingomonadales > Sphingomonadaceae > Sphingomonas. Next base: position 58,620 of record JBAZYJ010000015.1, on the reverse strand, counting down.
ACCGCTGGGCAAAAGCGGCGTCATCGCCAGCCCGATTGCCTGGGGTATGTGGCGCTTTGGCGAAGCGTCGGTCGCCGACAGCCGGCTGCTGATCGAGGCTGCGCTGGACGCGGGCGTGACGCTGTTCGACACGGCTGACATCTATGGTTTTGATGGTCGGTCGAATTTCGGCCGGGCAGAGCAGTTGCTGGGCAGCATCTTTGTCGCGGCGCCCGATCTGCGGGCGCGGATGGTGCTGGCAACCAAGGGCGGCATTCGCCCACCTGTGCCTTATGACCAGAGCGCGACCTATCTGATGCAGGCAATCGACGCGTCGCTGCGACGCTTGGGAGTCGAGCAGGTTGATCTGTATCAGATCCATCGGCCCGACATTCTGGCGCATCCGCACGAAGTGGCGCGCGCGCTGGAGGATATGGTCGTCGCGGGCAAAGTGCGCGCGGTTGGCGTATCGAACTTCACCCCCGCACAGACTCGCGCATTGCTCGCCTATCTGACCGTGCCGCTGGCCAGCCATCAGCCGGAATTTTCGCCGCTTCACCTCGAACCCGTCGAAAACGGCCTGTTCGACCTGATGATGGAAGCTGACGTCACCGTTCTTGCCTGGTCGCCACTGGGCGGCGGGCGGATCGGCGATCCTGCCGAGCAACGGTCACGGCGCGTGGCGGCGGCGCTCGACCGGGTGGCGGCAAGGTTCGGGGTCAGCCGCGCGGTTGCCACTTATGCCTGGATCATGGCCCACCCGGCGCGGCCGATACCGATTGTCGGTACGCAGAACCGGTCGCGGATCGCCGAGCTGCCGCACGTCTTCAAGGTACGCTGGACGCGTCAGGACTGGTATGACGTGCTGATCGCGGCGCGGGGCGAAAAACTGCCCTGAAAAACCGGATCGATCAAAGCGCACTCGGCCATGCTTGTCGAAAGCGGGGCGTTCTTCTAACCCGGAGATGATGGCAACGACCGGGCGTTTTTATATCCGGTGGTAACGGAGGTCGAAGTGGCCGGCGAAGGCAAGGCACCATTGGTGGTGGGAATCGGCGGTACGGTCGGGGGGATGTCCTCGACCGAGCGCGCGCTGCGGATCGCGCTCGACGCGGCGGAACGGGAAGGATTCTCCACTCGCCTGTTCGGCGGCGAAAGCCTGGCGCAATTGCCACTCTACAACCCGCGCGCCCATGAACGCACGGCCGACGAACGCGAATTTGTCGAGGTGGTTCGCCAGGCTTCGGCGGTCATCATCGCATCGCCGGGCTATCATGGCAGCATTTCCGGGGTGGTGAAGAACGCGCTGGACCTGCTGGAGGAAACCGCCAAGGACGGCGCGCGGCCCTATCTGGCAGATGTGCCGGTGGGGTTGATCGCCACGGCTTATGGCTGGCAGGCGACGGGATCGACCATCGCGGCGTTGCGATCGATCGTTCATGCGTTGCGCGGCTGGCCGACGCCATTCGCCGCCGCGATCAATACGCAATTGACCAAATTCGACGATTTCGGCGGCAGCAGCGACCCTGTCGTTCTGGAACAACTGGCGCTTGTCGGGCGTCAGGTTGCGCGGTTCGTGCCGCTGGCGGCCAGCCTTGACTGAGCTTGGGCGCAGGCAGGCGCTGGCCATGCTGGCGCTGGGCGGAGCGGGCCTTGCCATCGATCCGGCCGGTGCACACGGTTCATCGCCGCTGGTCACCACCGCCTTCCCGGAAAAAGGGCGCATGTTGTTGCGCCGAACGCGCGCGCCGCTGCTTGAAACGCCGATGGGCGTGTTCGACGCCAATGATTTCACCCCCAACGACCGGTTTTTCGTTCGTTGGCACTATGCCGATATTCCCACCGCGGTTGACGTGACGCAGTTCAGGCTGAAGATCGGCGGCGCGGTAAACAGGCCGATGGCGTTCAGCCTGCAGGACCTGATCGGTATGCCGCGTGTCGAACTTGCCGCGGTCAACCAATGCGCGGGTAATTCGCGCGCGCTGTTCGCGCCACGCGTGCCGGGTGCGCAATGGACCAACGGCGCGATGGGCAATGCGCTGTGGACCGGCGTGCGGCTGAAGGACGTGCTTGATCGGGCAGGCGTGGCGCCGGGCGCGTTGGCCGTGCGGGTCAAGGGCCTCGATCGTCCGCCGCCTGACGCGCCATGGTTCGCCAAATCGATCGACATCGATCACGCGCGCGATGGCGAAGTGATGATCGCCTTTGCGATGAACGGGCAGCAATTGCCGATGCTCAACGGCTTCCCGATCCGGTTGATCGTACCGGGCTGGTTCTCGACCTATTGGGTCAAGGCGCTCGATACGATCGAAGTGCTCGACAAGCCGGACGCTAATTTCTGGATGGCCAAGGCCTATCTGATCCCTGCTGCCCAGGCTGCCAATGTCGCGCCCGGCACGGCGGACTTCCCCAAAGTGCCGATCAGCACGATGCCGCCGCGATCCTTTTTCACCAATCTGGTCGATGGCGAGCGGGTGTCGGCGGGCAAGCGGTTTCTGGCGCGCGGCGTTGCCTTTGGTGGCGATGCCGGGGTCGCGCGGGTTGAGTTGTCGATCGACCATGGCCGGCATTGGCACGCCGCCGCGCTTGGCGAGGATCATGGCAAATATGGCTTCCGCCGCTGGACGCTCGACATCGTTCCGCCGCCGCCGGGGCATTACCGGCTGGCCGTGCGCTGTACCAACACCCGGGGTGGAACCCAGGCGACGACGCCGATCTGGAATCCCGGCGGTTATCGGCTGAACACCATCGAGACGATCGCGCTGGAGGTGGCGGCATGAGCCGGCACTTCTCGTTGCTCGCCTTTGCCGTGCCTGCTCTGGCGTTGTTCCTGTTTGCGGCGTGGATGGTGATGAACGATCGTCGGCCGGGGATCGAAGTCGCCGGAGTTATTTCCCAAGGTGGCGTATCGCTCAAATCGACGAAGATCGACTTGCCTGCCGATGAGCCGGTGCTGCCCGGCGGCACCGCCAGCGACATCGTGACCAATAATTGCACGGCCTGTCATTCGGTTGAGATGATCGAGATGCAGCCGCCGCTCGACGCCAGGACATGGGCGAAGGAAGTCGACAAGATGCGCGCGACCTTCCACGCGGTCGTCGATCCCAAGGATGATCCCGCGATTATCAAGGCGCTGCTGGCCCTGCCGACCCAACGCCCTGTACCCGCCGCCCGGATAGGCGCGCGACCCGCGCACTGACCTCTGGCTGATCGCTCCCGCCGGGGCGCCCGGCCCCCTCGCATCGCCGATGCCCGATGGGCCGGTCAATTTTGCGGGATGGTGCTGCCGGTGAGGATTGAACTCACGACCTCAGCCTTACCAAGGATGCGCTCTACCACTGAGCTACGGCAGCATACCCGCAAGCGGAGCGCGCCTATGGGCAGAGGGGACCACTCTTGTCAAGGCGGCATGGGCGGAGCGGGCATTTCAACCCGGGGGAGATTGCTTCCCTGGGCGGCGAAAATGCTTTAGCCCAGCATGATGGCCGAAACCGATGAACGCGCCGAACGGCTCGCCGCCGCGCTGCGTGAGAATTTGAAGAAACGCAAGGCGCGCGCGCGTGGTTCGGCGGCCGAACCGGGTGAGGCCATGCCTAGCGAGGTCGATTCTCCGTCCCCAGGCCAGGCGTGATGAACAACGCCGTCGCCGCGCTTTCGATATCGGCGGTGTGCCAGATGCCGGGCGGGTTGATCGCATAGTCGCCTGCGCCAATCGTCACCGATGTCAGGCTGCCGTCGCCATTTTCCTGGTGCAGCGTCATCTGCCCGTCAACGCACACCACGACTTCCGCGCCGCTTGGGTGCATTTCCCATGATGCCCAGTCTTCGGTGAAGCGCGACAGGCTTACCAGCCGCCCTTCCATGCCGTCGGCGCCAGTGCGTGCCGAATAGTCCTGATACCATTCCATGCCGGTAAACTCGGGCTGGATTTCCGCCGTCGCGCCCAGGCCGAGATGGATGGGGTTGGTGAACAATGATGGCATCTCATCCTCCTGACGGGTGCCGGTGCGCCCCATGGTTCATGCCGACATGACGAACGCGTTGAGCTTGTTGCCGTCAGGATCGCGGAAATAGGCCGCGTAAAAACCGCCATCGCCGCGCGGCCCCGGCAACCCTTCGCACGTGCCGCCATTGGCCAGCGCGATCGCATGAAGCCGATCGACCTGGTCGGTATCGCTTGCCTGCAATGCCACCATCACGCCGTTGCCCACGGTGGCGGCGTTGCCGTCAAACGGCTTGGTGAGGCCAATGCCCGCGCCGCCACCCGGCGTACCCCAGGCGATGAAGCTGTCGAACTCCATCATCCGGCCCGTGCCCAGTTCAGCGGCAATCGCGTCATAGAAGCGCGCCGCGCGCGGCAGATCGCTGGTGCCCAACGTTACATAGCCGATCATCAAAGCTCTCCCTCGATTCGTTCGATGGAACATAAGACGAACAAAGATGGGGCGTCAATCATTCACAATGGAGCGCATTTGGCCTTCAGCCACGCCAGGTCGTCGCCGGACATTTGCGGCGCCAGCATGGCCAGAACCCGCGCATGATAATCATCGACCCATTGGCGCTCATGCGGGGACAGAAGCTCGGCGACGATCAGCGATCGTTCGATCGGGCAGAAGGTCAACGTCTCGAAACCAAGCATGGGTTGTTCCGCGCCGACAATATCGCGGGCCTCCACCAGCACCAGGTTTTCGATGCGGATGCCATATTCTCCCGCCTTGTAATAGCCGGGTTCGTTCGAGATGATCATGCCGGCCCGCAATGGCTCGGCAGGCCCGCCGCCGGGGTAATTGGGGGTGGCGATGCGCTGCGGCCCTTCATGCACGGCCAGATAGGCGCCGACGCCGTGGCCGGTTCCATGCGCGTAGTCCAGTCCCACTTCCCAAAGCGGCCGACGTGCGAAGCCGTCCAGTTGCCCGCCATTGGTGCCGCGCGGGAATATTGCGGTGGCCAGCGCGATATGGCCGCGCAAGACGCGCGTGAAGCGATCCTTCATCTCCGTCGTGGGCTCGCCGACGGGCAATACCCGGGTCACGTCAGTGGTGCCGTCGAGATATTGGCCGCCCGAATCGACGAGGTAAAGCTGGCCCGGTTCCAGCCGCGCGTTCGAATCGGCATCGACCCGGTAATGCGGGGAGGCGCCATGCTCGCCGGTGGCGGAAATCGTATCGAACGAGGTGTCGAGCAACACCCCGGTTTCTTCGCGGAAGGCCTGCAATCTTGCCACACAGTCGAGTTCCGTCAGTCCGCCCTTTGGCGCTTCGATTTCCACCCAGCGCAGGAAGCGGGCGAGCGCGGCGCCATCGCGGGCGGATGCGGCGCGGTGCCCGGCAATCTCCACTGGATTTTTGCATGCCTTGGCCAGCACGGCGGGATCGCGCAGGCTCAACACCGTTGCGCCGCCAGCGTCGAGCCGGTCGAAAATCGCCGCAACCGCGCGTTCGGGGTCGGCCGCAACGCGCTTGCCCTTATATCCCTTGATATCCTCGGCAAAGGCGGCGCGGTCATGGATGCGGATGGCGTTGCCAAGGTGTTGGCGCACCGCGTCGGTCATCTTTTCAGGCGCGATATACAAGTCCGCCGTGCCATCGGCCTGAACAATGGCGTAAGCAAGCGCGACTGGCGTGTGCGCGACATCGCGGCCGCGCACATTGAACGCCCAGGCGATCGAATCGAGTGCGGAAAGCACGACGGCATCGGCTTTCCGTTCGGTCAGCCAATCGCCGATCGCCGCGCGCTTTTCCGCCGAAGACTGGCCGGCGCGAATGTCGTCCTGCACGGTGATGATGTCATCGGACGGGGCAGGGCGGTCGGGCCAGACCGCGTCGACGGGATTGGTATCGACCGCCACCAGAGTTGCGCCCTTTTCGGCCAGTGCGCGCGTCGCCTCCGCCACCCAGGACCGGGTGTGCAGCCAGGGGTCGTAGCCAATCCGCGCGCCTTGCCCCGCATGATCGCCCAGCCAGCCCGCCACGCTGGTTTGCGGCACGCCGACGAACTGCCAGTGATTGCCATCGACCTGCTGGCGGACCTGCAAGGTATAACGCCCATCGGTGAAGATCGCCGCTGCTTCCGGCAACACCACCGCAGTGCCAGCCGACCCCTGGAACCCGGTCAGCCAGGCGAGGCGCTGCGCATAATCGCCGACATATTCGCTCATATGTTCGTCGGTCAGCGGCACGACGAACCCGTCAAGGCGGTCATGCCTCAGTTGTTCGCGCAACGAGGCAAGGCGGTCGGCATAATTGGACATGGCTGGCGGGCCTTTCGGGTAAGCTGGATCAGGTGATAATAGCCGAAGTTGCGGATTGGCGCGCGAATTTCAACCGTCACGCGATTTCGCATCGCCCGCTCGCGCTGATCGTCCAATTGTTTCCCCGGCCACCGTGTGGGGCGGCTTCTTTGTTCATGGCGTCGCGTCGAGTGCGATTTGGCGGTTGCGGGCATCGCCGGGAGGTATAACAGCTTGGCACATGCACTATCGGACATTGCTTTCATGACCACGCCGCCCGTTGCCCAGCGCCGCCAGCACGCGTTCACCGCGCATGGCGAGACGATCCAGGACCCCTATGCCTGGTTGAAGGACCCGAAATATCCAGAGGTCAACGACCCCGATATCCTGGCCTATCTCAACGAAGAAAATGCGCATTTCGAAAGCATCATGGCGCCGCTGCGGCCGCTGATCGACCGTTTGTACGAAGAGATGAAGGGCCGCATCAAGGAAGACGACAGCTCGGTCCCGCAAAAGGACGGCGAGTGGCTGTACTGGACAGCGTTCGAGACCGGCGGACAATATCGCAAATGGTGGCGCAAGCCGGTTGCGGGTGGCGCGGACGAATTGATCCTCGACGAGCCCGCATTGGCGGAGGGCAAGGAATATTTCCGCCTTGGCGCGATCTCGATCAGCAACGCCGGCCATCTGATGGCCTATGCGATCGACGACAATGGCTCCGAACGATTCGAGGTCCGGGTCAAGGATCTGGCGACTGGCGAGCATTTGCCCGAAGTCATTCCGGGCATGTTGTCCGAAATCGTCTGGTCGGCGGACGATACCGGTTTCCTTTATGGCCTCGCCAACGAACAATGGCGGACGGACAATATCCGTTTCCACAAGCTGGGCACGCCGGTCGAACAGGATGTCATACTGTTCCACGAAGCTGATCCGGGTTTCCGGGTCGGTGTGTCCGAAACCAGTTCGCGCGAATGGATCATCATCGGCACTGGCGACCATGTGACGAGCGAAGTGTGGCTGTTGCCAGCGGGCGATCCGCTCGCCACCCCGGTCTGCGTCGCGCCGCGCCAGACCGGCCGCGAATATGACGTGGACGAACATGACGGCACGCTGTTCATCCACACCAACGATATCCACACCAACTGGCGGCTGGTGACCGCGCCGCTGACCGCGCCGGGCGATTGGAGCGAGCGCATCGCCCCGTCCGACCAATTCTACATGACCAGTGTGGAGTGCTACCGTGACTTCTTCGTGGTTGAGGGGCGTGAGGACGGGCTCGATCAGATCGAGATCCACCAATATGCCCCCGCAATCGCCCCGCACCGGATCGTCTTTCCCGAGGCGAGCTATGTCGCGGACGTTGGCGATAATCCTGAATATGACCAGCAGGTGCTGCGACTGGGTTATGAATCGATGGTCACGCCGGGCACGGTTTATGACTATGACGTCCGCACCGGCGCGCTCACCACGCTCAAGGTACAGGAAATCCCGTCGGGCTATGACGCCGACCAATATGCAACCGAGCGGCTGAAGATCACCGCGCGCGACGGGGCCGTGGTGCCGGTGTCGATCGTCTATCCCAGGGGATTCAAAAAAGACGGCAGCCAGCCGTTGTTCCTTTATTCCTACGGCGCTTATGGCCACGCGATTCCGCCGGGCTTCTCGACCGGGCGGATGAGCCTGCTCGATCGCGGCTTCGCCTATGCCATCGCGCATATCCGCGGCGGCGATGATCTCGGCCAGCAATGGTATCTTGATGGCAAGCTCGACAAGCGGACCAACACCTTCAACGACTTTGTCGATGTGGCGCGGGCATTGATCGCCGACGGGTGGACCAGTGCTGGCCGTATCGCGATTGCCGGGCGTTCGGCGGGCGGCGAGTTGATGGGGGCGGTGGTGAATGACGCGCCCGAATTATGGGGCGCGGTTATTGCCGATGTGCCGTTTGTCGACGTGCTGAACACGATGATGGACGCCGACCTGCCGCTGACCCCCGGCGAGTGGCCCGAGTGGGGCAACCCGATTGAGGACAAGGCGGCGTTCGACCTGATCCGTTCCTACAGCCCATATGACAATGTGACGGCCCAGGCTTATCCGCCGCTGTTCATTTCCGGCGGGCTCAACGATCCGCGCGTGACTTATTGGGAACCGGCCAAATGGGCGGCAAAGCTGCGCAGCACCAAGACCGACGACAATATCCTGCTGCTCAAGACCAACATGGGCGCGGGGCATGGCGGCAAGTCGGGCCGGTTTGAAAGCCTGCGCGAAGCGGCGGAAGAACATGCCTTTGTGCTCTCGCAGCTTGGCGTGGAGCAGTAATCGCCATGCCGCTTTACCGCATCGTTGTCGAAGGCACGGGCATCCGCAACTGGGAAGGCGCAATCGGCTTTTTCAGTTCGCGCAGCGTGACTCAACCGACGCGACAAGCCGCGGAAATGCTGGTGTTGCGCACGATCCGCGAGGATTGGCGCGGCGGGGCGAGCACCAATTTGTCGCCGACAAAGCCCGCGCTGCGGGTGATCGATGGCTGGTCGCTGGGCTTGTTTGAACGGTGGAAGCGCATTCCCGATACCAGTTACCGATTTTACGACCCAGGTGGCCGTGAGGCCGCGGCGCAGGCGGAGGCAGAGCATAATCGTGCCCGCCCATCGTCGCCGTTATGGGAAGTGGCGGCGATCGGCATCGATCCGCAAGTGGCGTTGGTTCGCGGCAAATGACGCGATTTTCCATCACTCGTACCGCGACGGCTGAAGACATTGACGAACTTGGCCATGTCAACAACGCGGTATGGGTGAAGTGGATACAGGATCTGGCTGTGGCGCATTGGGATGCGGTGGCAAGCGTGCAGGACAAGGCGGCCTATATCTGGGTCGTGACCCGGCATGAGATCGATTATCGGGGCAATGTAGTGTTGGGCGACACGGTGACGGGTGAAACCTGGGTGCCCGATCTGCCAAAGGGCGCGCGGTTCAACCGCCACGTCCGTTTCATCGGCAGCGATGGCCAGGTCAAACTGGAGGCGGTGACAACCTGGGCTTTGATCGATCGACCATCCGGGCGCCTGCTGCGCGTCCGTGCCGATCTTGCCGCGCAATTCATGGCTGACTGTGGTGCTTAACTTTCTTAACCAGTATTTTCGCGATCCGCGCGGAGTCGGTGCGGTGGCGCCAAGCTGGCCGGCGCTTGCCCGTGCGATGATCGACGCGGTTGACCTGGAAACGGCGCGCGTGATCGTCGAATATGGTCCTGGCACCGGCGTCTTCACCGCGGAATTGATCGCGCGGCGCAGGCCCGGCACGCGCATCGTCGTCATCGAACTGAACCCCGGTTTCCACCGTACCGTTGCCGAGCGTTTCCGCGGCGTGCCTGATCTGGATGTCGTCCATGGCTCCGCGGGCGATGTCGCGCGCATCATCGCGGAACTGGGCATCGCGCGTGTCGACTGCGTGTTGTCGGGCCTGCCCTTGTCCTCGCTCCCTGCGCCGGTCAGCGAGGGTATTCTTGTCGAGACACAGCGGTTGCTGGGCAGTCACGGCCGCTTCGTGCTGTTCCAATATTCGCGTTACCGCCGGGCAATGCTCGCGCGGCACTTTGCCCGCATCACCGCACGGCATGTCCTGGCCAACCTGCCGCCCGCTTATGTGTTCGCGTGCGAAAATCCCGCCGAAATCATTTCCAATTGAACGGATAGGCGAAACTACTCGGCGTCGGCGCGCCATTGTCGTCGTGCGCCGGGGAGAAACGCGCTTTTCCCTTAACCAGCGCGCAAACTTGCGCATCGAGCACGGCGAAATCACCAACGGTAGTGGCAAGGCAATCGCTGACATGCCCGTCTGAGTCGATCTTGACCGATACAGTGGTAACGCCCAACGCCGGATGGGGCGTGGAACGGAAGTCGCTCGCCTTCAACCAGTTTGATTGGCCTTTGGGGATGGCGACGCGCGCCAGCTTCTTGTGCTCCAGAAATGCCGCGCAACGTCCGTTGAAATCGGCAGGGGCGGGTGTGGGCGGAATGCAAGCGACGAAGCGACCTTCCGAATTCGGTATGGTCGATGTTCCCTTGGGAAGTGGGTTGACCCAGGGCGTGTCAGCCATCTGCGCCGACCCTGCGGCGCAGATGCTTACGATCAATGCGGCGGCAACCGCTATTCCGACGCGCACCATTATCGCATTCCTCTCAACCACTATTCCTCAAAGCCGTCGCAATTGCGTTGATCGACAGCAATATGCCCTCGCCGATGCGGGGATCATCCTCGCCCGCCCGCCTGCGCTTGATCAATTCGATCTGCAACAGGTTCAGCGGCTCGATATAGGGCAGGCGTAGGCGGATTGACGCGTCGAGCGCCGGGCTTTTCTCCAGCAGCCGCGACTGGCCCGTGACGTCGAGCAACGCGTCCTGGCTCATCTGCCAGCCATCGCGGATGCGCGGGAAGATGCTGTCGGCAAGTGCGCGGTTTTCCACCAGCCCGGCATAGCGCTCGGCCAGCCCCATGTCGGACTTGGCGATCACCTGCTCCATATTGGCAAGCGCGGAGGCGAGGAACGGCCATCCTTCCGCCATGTCGCGCAACAGCGCCTTGTCGGCAAAATTGTGCAGAGCGTGGCCAACGCCGTACCAGCCAGGCAGCATCACGCGGGCCTGCGCCCAACTGAACACCCAGGGAATGGCGCGTAGATCCTCGATCCGGTCCGACTTGGTCCGGCTGGCGGGGCGAGACCCGATCTTCAGGCCGGAAATTTCGGCAAGCGGCGTCATCTGGCGGAAGAAATGGCGGAAGCCGTCGGTGCCATAGACAAGGTCCCGATAGGCGCGGAACGCGCTGTCGGACAAGGTGTCCATCGCTGCCGAGAAGCGGTCGTAATCGCGTTGTGACAAGCGTTCGGGTTGCAGGCTGGCGAGCAGGGTGGCCGATGCCATTGCCTCCAGGTTGGTCGCCGCGCTTTCGCGCGTGCCATATTTGCCGGCAATCACTTCGCCTTGTTCGGTGATGCGGATGCGGCCCTGCACCGTGCCCGGCGGCTGGGCGAGGATGGCGGAGAATGACGAACCACCGCCGCGCCCGACCGCGCCGCCGCGGCCATGGAACAACTGCATACCAACGCCGGCCTTCTCAAACACCGGCGCCAGCGCGGTCGATGCGCGGCTGAGGCTCCATGTCGAGGTCAGATAGCCGCCATCCTTGTTCGAATCGGAATAGCCGATCATCACTTCCTGATGGCCGCGCGCGGTGCTGACCACCGCGACTTCGGGCAGCGCGAACCAGTCGGCCATCACCTGGGGTGCCGCCTCCAGATCGCCGATGGTTTCAAACAACGGCACCGCCATGATCGCGGCGTGCGGCGGCTCACCGCCTTCGGCAGGGCGATACAGGCCGACTTCCTTGAGCAGCAGGTTGACTTCCAGCAGGTCGGACACCGACTGCGCCATCGAAACCACATAGTTGGTGATGCAGGCCGGGCCATATTTGGCATGAGCTTCTGCCGCGGCGTGCAGGATTGCCAGCTCGGTCTGGGTTTCATCGGCATAATCGGCGAAGGGCGTGTCGAGCAGCCTTGGGCTCGCCAGTTCGCGGCGTAGCAGCGCGACGCGCGCGGCCTCGTCAAGCGCCAGATAATCCGCCTCGACGCCTGCCCCCTTCAACAGGTCGGCGACGACACGTTGATGGACCGCGCTGTTCTGGCGCATGTCGAGCGTGGCGAGATGGAAGCCGAATGTCTCTACCGCCCGGATCAGCCGGCCAAGCGCCCCGCCGGATGCCAGCGGCCCGCCATGATCTTCCGCCAGGGCCTTGGCGATCGCCACCAGATCGGCGCGCAGATCGGCGGGCATGGCATAGGGTTGCCCGGCCAGCGCGGCGGGACGCGGCGCCGGGCGCCCGGTCAAGGCCAGATGGGTCGCGGCAAGCCGGGCATAGATGCCCGACAATGCCCGGCGATATGGCTCATCCGATCGGCTGGCTGCCTCATCGCCGCTGGCTTGCGCCAGGGCCTCGACCTCGGATGCGATCTCGGCATGTTCGGAGGAGATCGACAATTCGGCGCCCAGCGTGTGAACCGCGTCGAGATAATATTGCAGCACGGTTTCGCAGGCCCGGGCCAGTGCGCCGCGCAATGAATCGGCAACGACGAAGGGATTGCCGTCGCGGTCGCCGCCGATCCAGCTTCCCGGCTTCAGGAAATTGGGCACCCGCATCCCGAGGGCACGGTCCCAGCGCTGGTAAAGCGCGGGCAGCGTCGGCAGAAACACGTCGCGCAGATAGCTGAGCGATGTTTCCACCTCGTCCGTCACAAACAGGCGCTCGCGCCGCAGCACGCGCGTTTGCCACAGCAGCGCGATCTGGCGCAGGATCGCTTCGTCCAGCCGGTCGCCATCGGGCGTTGTTTCGGCACCCCGGTCGCGCAGCTTCATCAGTTCGGCGATGCGGTTGCGATGATCGATCATCGACTTGCGCCGTACTTCGGTGGGGTGGGCGGTGAGAACGGGGGCGATCAGCGCATGGCCCAGCAATTGGGCGATCTGTTCGGAGGAGACGCCCGCTTCACGCAGCGCCGCAATCGCATGGGGCAGGTCCGCGCCGGGTTCGGCGGCAACGCCCTGTCGATCCTCCGCCAGATTGGCGAGCATCGAAAACAGCATGAACCCGCGCGTGAAATCCAGCGTCTCGTCCAGGCTCAACCGGCCGAGTTCGACATCGGTCGCGCCTGCGGATGCCAGGCCGCGATGCCGGTCGACCGAGGCGGAGCGAATCGCTTCGGTCCGATCGAACAGCGCGTCGCTGCCATAAGCACGGATGACGTCGCCCAGCAGCTTGCCGAGGAAACGAACGTCAGGATTGTTGGCGATGGTGGGGAGGATAGCCATGGGGCCATGCTGCGTCGCAACAGGGGGCGGGGTCAATTGCCTTTTGCGCGTCGGTGCCCGTTTCGGCGTCGTTACGCCTCCAGTTCGACATCCCAATAGAGCCAGTCGCGCCAGGTTTCGTGCAGGAAATTGGGCGGAAAGCGGCGGCCATGTTCCTGAAGGTGCCAGCTTGTCGGGCGAATCGGCGCGATGTGCAGCGGCATCTGCGCCTGTTTGGGGGTGCGGCCGCCCTTTTTCAGGTTGCAGGGCGCGCAGGCGGTGACGACATTTTCCCAGGTGGTGCGGCCATGTTGCGCGCGGGGAATGACGTGGTCGAAGGTGAGGTCGCGGCCCGATCCGCAATATTGGCATTCAAATCGGTCGCGGAGGAAAAGATTGAAGCGGGTGAAGGCGGGAAATTGCGAAGGTCTGACGAATTGTTTGAGCGCGATGACTGAAGGCAGCTTCAGCCTCGCGGTGGGACTTCGCACTTCTCGTTCGTAATTGGCGACGATATCCACCCGATCAAGGAACACGGCCTTGACGGCGGTCTGCCAGGGCCACACGCTGAGCGGATAATAGCTCAAAGGAGTGTAGTCCGCATTGAGTACCAGCGCCGGGCAACTGTCCGGGTGGCGGATCAAATCGGGATGATACATTTGACCTCCCTTCGGGCCTTATTGTCGGCCGTCACCCTTGCGCCTTTCGCCGACCAGCGTGACGGCATGATGACAGCACAAGCCGCGACTCGCGGTCAAGGGCCGAGTTGAATCATGGTGACGACGCGCTTCGCGCCAAGCCCCACCGGGCAGCTGCATCTGGGCCATGCGGTGTCCGCGATCCGCGCGCACGACATGGCGCGTGGAAACAATGGAAACAATGGCCGGTTCCTGCTGCGGATCGAGGATATCGACGGCGTGCGCAGTCGTCCCGAACATGTCGCGGGGATTGTCGAGGATCTGCGCTGGCTGGGACTGGAATGGGACGGGCCGATCGTCTTTCAGTCGCAAAGGCTGGCGCTGTATCAGGCTGCGCTCGACCGGTTGAAGCAGCTTGGCCTGCTTTACCCCTGTTTTTGCACGCGTGCCGACATCATGCGCGAAATCGCCGCGAGCGCCAGTGCCCCCCATGCCGGGCCGGACGGCATTCCCTATCCCGGGACATGCCGAAACCTTGATGCGGCCACGCAGGTGCTGCGCCTGGTCGACGAGGCCCATGCCTGGCGCATCGATATCGCGCGCGCGACCGTGCTGGCCGGGGAATTATACTGGAAAGATGAGGCCTTGGGAGAGGTTTTGGCCGATCCGCTGGCACATGGCGACGTCGTGCTGGCACGCAAGGATGCCCCGGCCAGCTATCATCTCGCGGTTTCGGTCGACGATGCGGATCAAGGGGTTACCGATGTGGTGCGCGGCCGGGATTTGCTGGCGGCAACGCATGTTCACCGGCTGTTGCAGGCGCTGCTCGGGCTGCCGACGCCCGCATACCACCATCACCCGCTGATCGTCGGCGTCGATGGCAAGCGCCTGGCCAAGCGTGATGGCGCGCCCACGCTGGCGATGCTGCGGGCGGCGGGCGTCGATGGCGTGCGCCTGGCCGATGAATTGCGGCAGGGGCTGCTGCCTGCTGGTTTTCGTTTCGGGGCATTGGCTTTCGCTCCGGGATTGACTAGATTGGCTCCATGACGATTTTCCTCGGCATTCTGCTCATTGCGGCGATGATCGCAACCGTCGCGGCGCTGGTTTACGGCGTCGTCAGCTTCCTGAAGAATACCGAAGCCGACCTGAAAGGCGACGGCAACGGCCCGACGGCTGCCGGTTTGCGATCGAACAAGATGATGCAGTTCCGCATCTTCTTTCAGGCGCTGGCGATCATGATCGTCGTGCTGATCCTGTTCGTTTCGGGCCGCACCTGATCCGGCCGCGCGTCGACTGATCGGTCAGGCGCGGAAAGGGGCCGGATCGACACACGAGGGGGTTGTTCTGGTCAAGCTCAATCGCATCTACACCCGGACGGGCGACGATGGCACGACCGGGCTGGTCGATGGATCGCGCGTTGCCAAAAATGACGCGCGCATGGCCGCGATTGGCGACGTTGATGAAGCAAACAGCCTGATCGGTGTTGCGGTCGCCACTTTGCAGCCTGGTGCCCTGGCCGATGCGCTGCGCCGTATCCAGAACGACCTGTTCGACCTGGGCGCCGATCTTGCGACACCGGGTGAGGATTTTACCCCGTCCAACATGGTGTTGCGGGTAACCGCGACGCAGGTTGCTCGGCTGGAGGCGGAAATTGACGCGATCAACGCGGCGCTTCAACCGCTGAGCAGCTTTATCCTGCCGGGTGGTACGTCCGGCGCCGCCGCGCTGCACGTTGCGCGCGCCACCACGCGCCGGGCCGAGCGATCGGCGGTCGGGGCGATGCACATGACCCCTTTGAATCCGCACGCCATTTCCTATCTCAACAGACTGTCGGATTTTCTGTTCGTTGCCGCCCGTCTGGCCAACATGCCGGGGATCATGGGCGGCAGTGGCGATTTGCTGTGGGTGCCGGGCGCTTCACGTTGACGTGCGCGGGTTGAGCCGGGCCCTTGCTGTAACTTCGCGTTGGGCCTTTCGAATAGGGGCCTGTCATGAATAAGGGGCTGGCATGACTGTGACGATCAACATGCGTGGCCGCAAATGCCCCGCGATTGAGGTAGGATGATGCAACCCGTTCCCGCGCCAGTGATCGATCCGGGGGAGCTTGGCAGGCGGCTGGCGCACGTGCGCGGCCTGAGCGTTTCTCTGGTCGGGCGCTTGTCGGATGCGGATGCCACGGTGCAGTCGATGCCCGACGCATCGCCCGCCAAATGGCATCTGGCGCACACCACCTGGTTTTTTGAAACCTTCGTCCTGCGT
Source organism: Sphingomonas sp. (assembly GCA_041659385.1). Lineage (GTDB taxonomy): Bacteria > Pseudomonadota > Alphaproteobacteria > Sphingomonadales > Sphingomonadaceae > Sphingomonas. Next base: position 42,674 of record JBAZYJ010000015.1, on the reverse strand, counting down.
GATTTCGTGGCCGGGTATCGCTTGCACGATGATCGCTACCCGTTCCTGTTCAACAGCTATTACGAGGCGGAAGGGGCGCGGCAGGCGCGCGCGCGCCGCGGGATGCTGACCCGGCCGACGCTTGCCGAGATCTTGTCCTATCGCGTGGCGGTCGATACCGCGCTGGCCGATGCGCTGCCCGGCCTGGCCCCTCAGGCGCTGGCACTGATCGAACTGGGCTGCCACCATGAGGAGCAGCATCAGGAACTGCTGCTTACCGACATTCTGCACCTGATGAGCGAAAATCCGCTGCAACCGGCGGTGTGGCCGCCCGCGCGCAAGGTGCCGGTGGCGGTGCCTGCGCCGATTGGCTGGATCAAGGGCGCGACGGGCGTGGTCGATATCGGCCATGCCGGCCCCGATTTTGCTTTTGATTGTGAAGGGCCACGCCATGTCGCGCTGCTGGCGCCGCACTTGATCGCCGACCGGACGGTCACCAATGGCGAGTGGCAGGCCTTCATCGCCGATGGTGGCTATCGGGATCCGCGCCACTGGCTGGCGGACGGCTGGGCCTGGATAAAGGCGGAAGGGATCGGCGCGCCGCTTTATTGGCAGCGGAACGATGACCAATGGACTCGCTTCGGTCTCGACGGGCGCCGTGCCATCGATCCGGCTGCGCCGGTTACGCATGTCAGTTTTTTTGAGGCCGACGCTTATGCAAGCTGGGCGGGTGTCCGATTGCCAAGCGAGGCGGAATGGGAGGCTGCTGCTGCCGCGCATGACGTTCTGGGCGGCAACCAACTGGATCACGCCGGGCCGGTGGAGCCGCGCCCATCGACGGGCGGGCCAGCGTTTTTCGGCGATGTCTGGGAATGGACTGGCAGCGCCTTCCGGCCCTATCCGGGCTTTACCGTGGCTGAAGGGGCCGTCGGCGAATATAATGGCAAGTTCATGAGTGGGCAGTGCGTGCTGCGCGGCGGCTCCTGCGCCACGCCGCGCGGGCATCTGCGCGCCAGTTATCGCAATTTCTTCTATCCCCACCAACGCTGGCAATTCACCGGCGTCCGGTTGGCCAAGGACGCCTGACATGTTGAAGCCAGAGATTGAGGACGGTCAGGCGATGCTGGCCGATCCGGCGTTTCGCGCCGATGTGTTGAACGGTTTCCTGACGCGCCCGCGCGCCATTCCCGCGCGCTGGTTCTATGACCGTCGCGGGTCGGAATTGTTCGAGGAAATTACCGATCTGCCTGAATATTATCCGACGCGTACCGAGCGCGGTATTTTGGAGCGCGCCGGGCCAGAAATCGCCCGCGCAGTCGGGCCGGGGCGTGCCGTCGTCGAATTCGGATCGGGATCGTCGGCCAAGACGCCGTTGCTGCTGGGGGCGATCGATCCGGCGGCCTATGTTCCCATCGACATATCGGGCGATTTCCTGCGCGCGGCGGCGGCAGACCTGGCCGCGCAGTTTCCAGCGCTGCCGGTGTTGCCGGTCGAAGCCGATTTCATGAAGCCGATTGCGCTGCCCGCACAAGTCAATGGCCTGCCCAAGCTTGGCTTTTTTCCTGGCTCCACAATCGGCAACATGATCCCGCATTCGTCGGTCGATCTGCTGCGGGCGATGCGCGCATGGCTGGGCACGGGGGCGATGCTGCTGATCGGGATGGACCGGGTGAAAAGCGCCGATGTGCTGGTTTCGGCCTATGATGACGCCGCTGGCGTGACGGCGCGGTTCAACCTCAACCTGCTGGAACGCATCAACCGCGAGCTTGCCGGGACGATTGATGTCGGCGCTTTCCGCCACCGCGCGATCTGGAATGACATGCGCGCACGGATCGAAATGCACCTGGAGGCCGTGCGCGACATTGACTTCATCATCGATGGCAGGTCGTTCCAGATGGCGGCGGGCGAAACCATTCATACCGAAAACAGCCATAAATATGGCCAGCGCGACGCGCGCCTGTTGTTGCGGGCAGGTGGCTGGACCCCGATCGTCGAATGGACTGATCCGAACGACAAATTCGCGGTCATCCTCGCCGAAGCGCAGGCCCCGCGCACCGCGCCCTGACAGTTGGCGCCCTGAAGACGGGTGCCCTGAAGACGAGCGCCGCGATCAACTGTTGCCCAAGTGCGCGTGCGGCGGCAAAGGCGGGTATCAGGCAGAACCAGCAACGCGGGAGCTTTGGGCATGAACAGGATCGTCGGCGTTATCGGGGCCGGGCAGATGGGCGCGGGCATTGCGCAGGTGTCCGCGGCAGCCGGATATCGGGTGCTGCTGTCCGATGTCGATCTGGCGCGGGCCGAAGCCGGCAAGGCCGGTATCGCCAAGGCGATGGACCGCCTGGTTACGAAGGAAAAGATCACTGCCGAGGCGCGTGACGCCGCGCTTGCCCTGATCGAACCCGTCGCGGGCGTTGACGCTATGGCGCCGTGCGGCCTGGTCATCGAAGCCGCGACCGAGCGCGAGGAAATCAAGCGCGCGATCTTTGCCAATGTCGGCAAAGTATTGGGCAGTGACGCGATCCTGGCGTCGAACACATCGTCGATTCCGATCACCCGGCTGGCACAGGCCTCCCCCGACCCCAAGCGTTTTGTCGGCGTGCATTTCTTCAATCCGGTCCCGGTCATGGGGCTGATCGAACTGATCCGCGGTCTCGCCACGGCGGACGCGACGGTGGCGTCGGTTGAGGCGTTCGGCCAGTCGCTGGGCAAGGAAATCGTTCACGCCAACGATGCGCCGGGCTTCATCGTCAATCGCATCCTGCTGCCGATGCTGAACGAAGCCTGCTTCGCGCTTGGTGAAGGCGTGGCGACCATCCGCGATATCGATACCGCGGTGAAGCTGGGCCTGAACCATCCGATGGGGCCGCTGACGCTGGCCGATTTCATCGGTCTGGATACTTGCCTGGAAATCTGCCGGGTGCTGTTTGAAGGCACCGGCGATCCCAAGTTCCGCCCGGCGCCACTGCTCGTCAAATATGTCGAGGCGGGTTGGTATGGCCGCAAGGTCGGGCGCGGCTTTTACGATTATTCGGGGCCGGAGCCGGTGCCGACACGCTGACGCATCGGCACCGGCCATTGTCGTCGCGGTGGTTCAGCCGCGCGGCCCGAGGCCCAGGTCCTCGCCTGATTCCTTGGCAACTCGTGCGGCAGCCTGAACCAGCGCGAACACTTCGGAATCGAAGCCGGGATCGGCCTGGCCTTCCCAGGACTTCATGTCCGAATACATGGCTTGCGATCCCTGCCACATCGCCGGGGTTGCCACCTGGGCGAAGGGCTTGAGCAACTCAGCCCATTCACGCGCAAAGGCGCGCGCGGCATCGCTGGCCGGGTCCATTGGCAAAGCGGCCTTGATCCGACCGCCCAGATCGCGCCATTTCGCACTGTAGGAGGCCTGATCGAATCCGGCGAACGCCTCTGCCATTTCGGCCTGTTTCCGGGCGAAATCGGCTTTGGCCTCTTCGCTCATGTAGCGGTCGGTCACGCTTTTCCATTTTTCGGCTTCGGCAGTCATCATCATGTCTCCAGATCGAATAAGCGAGCACAGGGTCGCGGCATCGATCGGCTCGCCTCGATCGATTCGGGACAAAGTGGACGACAGCACGCCACGCATTTCCGAAAGTGCGCGCGCCTGTTCCTCGATTTCGCCAAGTTTCAGCGCCAGCAGTTCACGCAGGTCGATGGGGCGCTTGTCGAACAGCGCCTTGATCTGCACCAGGCTGAGGCCGGCGCGTTTCAACGCGGTCAATTGATAGAGGCGTTCAAGTTCCCCCGCGCCGTAACAGCGCCGCCCGGACTGCGTCCGCAATGGCCGCACCAGCCCGCGTGCTTCGTAAAAGCGCAAGGCACGCGATGTCAGCCCGGTACGGCGAGCCACTTCGGCAATGTCGAAAATCAGCGTCATGCGCCGTGGATAGCGCTTGACGCAGGGTCAACTTCAAGCCCCGTTTTTCGTCGCGGCGATTATCGGTTCAGCTTATCAGTAGCCCCGCCAGCGCCGCCGACATCAGATTGGCGAGGCTGCCCGCGAGCAATGCGCGGATGCCCAGCCGGGCGATGGTCGGTCGCTGGTTGGGGGCAAGCGATCCGGCCGAGGCCATCTGGATAGCGATCGACGAGAAATTGGCGAAGCCGCACAAGGCGAAGGTGACGATCGCGGTCGTGCGCGGCGACAGGTTCTTCACTTGCCCCAGATCGATAAACGCGACGAATTCGTTGAGTACCACCTTGGTACCCAGCAGTCCGCCAGCGGTGGCGGTTTCGTTCGCCGGGATGTTGAGCAGGTACATCAGCGGCGACAGGATGGCGCCGAGGATCTGCTGGAACGACAGGCCCGGATAACCAAGCGCGCTGCCGACGGCGCCCAATATGCCGTTGGCCAACGCGACCAGCGCCACAAAGGCCAGAACCATCGATGCGACGGCGACGGCGATTTTCACACCGGTCTGCGCCCCCATTGCCGCTGCCATGATGACATTGGCGGGGCGTTCGCCATCACCTTCGGGATCGACGGCGCGCACGGCTTCGCCATGTTCGATTTCCGCGACCAGCGCGGGATCGTCGGGCATGATGATCTTGGCCATCAACAGCCCGCCAGGCGCCGACATGAATGATGCCGCCAGCAGGTAAGGCAATGAATGCGGCCCGAGCAGCGCGGCATAGGCCGCAAGGATGGTGCCCGCGACCCCCGCCATGCCGACCGACATCACCGCGAACATCTGCGACGGCGCCAACCCGGCAAGATAGGGGCGGATGACGAGCGGGGCTTCGCTTTGTCCGACGAAGATGTTGGCAGCCGCGCACAGCGCCTCCACCTTCGACACGCCGACGATCTTTTCGATCGCGCCGCCGACCCAGCGGACGATGAGCTGCATGATGCCCAGATAATAAAGGACGCTGACCAGGCTGGCGAAGAAGATGATGACCGGCAGCGCCGAAAAGGCAAAGGCGGTGCCGAATTTTGGATCGGTGGCCAGCGAACCGAAGATGAGCTGCGTACCCGCCGCGGCATAGCCAAGCAGCGCGGACACGCCGGTCGCCAGTCCCTGAATCGCTTCCTTGCCCGCCGGAACATACAGCACCAGCGCCGCGGTGCCTGCCTGCAATGCAAAGGCGGCGCCAACGACGCGCAACCGGATCGCGCGACGATTGGTCGATAGCAGCACCGCAATCAGGAGAATGACGACAATGCCCGCCAGGCCAATCAACAAACGTTGCATCGAAAAGGAATATCCCCGGATAATTTGCGCAACCTTCGCAGCACAAGAACCTTCACAGCACAAGGGCGCCAAGCGCAATAGCCTTGCGCAATAACCGACGGCTTGGCGAGTCTGGTGCCTGTGCCAGCCTGGGTAAATTTGCCCATCACGGGTAAATTTGCACTGCGCGCCAGATTGACGCGGCGCGCTGATCGTCTAGCGTCGCCGCGCATGACCGATCCCAAGCCAGCAATTTCGCGTTCCCTGTTCGCCTTTTCCATTTTCTATGGTGGCATGACCTGCATTGCGGGGGTGCTGGGCGTGAAGCAGGTCGCGCTGGGGCCACTCGCGGTGGAAGCGGGGATTTTCGCCTTTCTGCTGCTTGTGGTGATTTCCAGTGCGGTGTCGGAATTGCACGGACAGAAAACCGCGACGTCGCTGGTTCGGCTGGGCTTCGTGCCGATGCTGGTTTCTGCCACGCTGATCCAGTTCGTGCTGTGGCTGCCTGCCGATCCTGGCATGTACCCGCCCGCCGTTCCGGCATTCCCCATCGTGGTCGGGCAGGGCGCTCGGCTCATTCTGGCGGGATTCATCTCCTATGGCACCTCGCAGACGCTGAATGTCTTTGTGTTCAGCAGGTTGGCTGGCGGCAGCGGCAGGCTGCTCTGGTTGCGCGGCATGGTGTCCAGCGTCATCTCCCAGGTCGTCGATACGGTGCTGTTCATCACCATCTCGTTCCTTGGCGAACGGCCGATCCTTGGGCTGATGGCGGGCCAGATGCTGACCAAGATCGTGCTGTCGGTGGTGCTGGTGCCGATGCTGATTACGTTGTTCGTCCGGCTGGGTCGTCATCTCGATCGCGCCTGAACGCGCGCGGCAATGATTGTCGGGGCAGGTGCGACGAATTGTAGCATCGGGCGTACCCCTTCGCTAAAGCGACGCGCATGACCGACCACGCTCCCGATCCGGCGATGCTCGCCAAGGCCGAAACGCTGACCGAGGCGCTGCCCTATATGCAGCGTTATGCCGGGGCGACTTTCGTGGTGAAATATGGCGGCCACGCCATGGGTGACCCGGAACTGGCGCGCGATTTTGCCGAAGATGTCGTGCTGTTGAAGGCGGTTGGCATCAACCCGGTCGTCGTTCACGGCGGCGGGCCGCAGATCGGTGCGATGCTGAGGAAGCTGGGTGTCGAATCGAGCTTTGTCGATGGCCTGCGCGTGACGGATGCCAAGACCGCGGAAGTTGCCGAAATGGTGCTGTCGGGCGCGATCAACAAGGAAATCGTCGCCTGGATCGGCCAGGCGGGGGGGCGCGCGATCGGCATTTCGGGCAAGGATGGCGGCTTTGTCCGTGCCGCAAAGGTCGAACGCACCACGCGTGACCCGGACAGCAATATCGAGCGGGCCATCGATCTGGGCTTTGTCGGCGAACCCAAGGCGATCGATCGCCGGGTGATCGACACGATTTCCGGCGCAGGGATGATCCCGGTGGTCGCGCCCATCGGCATTGGTGACGATGGCCAGACCTACAACATCAACGCCGACACGATGGCCGGGGCGATTGCCGCTGCCTTGGGCGCACAACGCCTGTTCCTGCTGACCGATGTCGCCGGGGTGCTCGACAAGCAGAAAAACCTGCTGACCGATCTCGATCCCGCCGCGATCGCCCGGTTGCGGGCCGATGGCACGATTACCGGCGGCATGATCCCCAAGCTGGAGACGTGCATTACCGCGGTTGAAGCCGGGGTGGATGCCGCCGTCATCCTCGATGGGCGAGTGCCCCATGCCATGCTGATCGAAATCTTCACGCGGGGCGGCGCGGGCACGCTGGTGCGGCGCTGATCGGCGGTTCGATTGTGATGCGGGCGCTTGCTCGCGGCGCACTTTGCGCTATCTCGGCGCACAGGGGCGCAGATGGAGACTTGCCTTGATTATCCTTTTGCAGATTTTCCAGGTGCTGTTGAATGTCGTCTGGTGGATCATCTTCATCCAGGCGATCATGTCGTGGTTGATCGCGTTCAACGTCATCAACACGTATAATGAGGGCGTGCGTCAGGTCTGGATCGCGCTGCAAAAGGTGACCGAACCGATGTATCGGCCGATACGCCGCATCCTGCCGGATTTCGGCGCGCTGGATCTGTCGCCGCTGGTGGTGTTGCTGATCCTCTACATCCTCAGCAATATCGTCGTGCCGCGTTTGCTGTACGTCGCGGTCAGCAATGGCGCGGTCGTCTGATCGACCAAAACTGGGTGCCCCCGGCACTGGCGCTTTGTTGCGCCTGCCGATAAAGCCGCGCGCATGAGCGCACAGATCATCGACGGCAAGGCATTCGCAGCGGCGCTGCGGGGGCGAGTGGCGGCAGAAGTCGCACGATTTCAGCAAAGCTGTGGGCGTGCGCCGGGCCTGGCGGTGGTGCTGGTCGGCGAAGATCCTGCCTCGGCGGTCTATGTTCGCAGCAAGGGCAAGGCGACGCGCGAGGTGGGGATGCTCAGCATCGAGCACCGCCCGCCCGCTGACGCAGATCAGGCGAGCTTGCTGGCGCTTGTCGATCAGCTCAATGCCGATCCCACCGTCGATGGCATTCTGGTACAATTGCCCCTGCCCACGCATCTCGACGAAAGCGGGGTGATCGAACGCATCGACCCCGACAAGGATGTCGACGGGTTCCACCCGGTCAATGTCGGGCGCCTGGCAACCGGGCTCGACGGCTTCGTCCCCTGCACGCCGCTTGGTTGCCTGATGATGCTGAAGGAACAGCTTGGCGATCTGTCGGGCAAGGACGCGGTGGTGATCGGGCGATCCAACATCGTCGGCAAGCCGATGGCGCAGTTGCTGCTGCGTGAAAGCGCGACGGTGACCATCGCCCATTCGCGGACTCACGACTTGCCGGGCGTCGTTCATCGCGCCGATATTGTCGTCGCGGCCGTGGGACAGCCGCGGATGGTGAAGGGCGAGTGGATCAAGCCCGGCGCGACGGTGATCGACGTCGGCATCAACCGCACCGAGGATGGGCTGGTCGGCGATGTCGACTTTGCCGGCGCGGCAAGCGTCGCGGGCGCGATTACGCCGGTGCCCGGCGGCGTCGGGCCGATGACGATTGCTTGCCTGCTTCGCAACACGCTGGTCTCGGCGGCGCGGCGCGAAGACGTGGCGATCGACCTCGACGCGCTGTAAATCCGTCAGCCGCCCATTTCGCGGCGCGGCGGATGCAGACGCAACTTTGACGCATCGGCCCGCATCGGTAAGGCTGTGTTTTCCCGTGACTCAAGACCGGATGTCAGGCCGCAAGTGATCGAACTTTTCATTTCCTCGCTCATCACCTTCTTCGTGGTCATCGATCCGCCGGGGTGCGCGCCGATTTATGCCGGGCTGACGGCGGGTGCGCCGCGCGAACAGGTGCGGTCGATGGCAGTGCGCGCGGTGTTGATCGCTGGCGGCATATTGGTGGTCTTTGCGCTGTTCGGGCAGAATATCCTGGGTGCGATCGGCGCCAGCCTCGACAGTTTCCGGATCGCGGGCGGCATCCTGCTGTTCGTGATTGCGACCGAGATGGTGCTGGAAAAACGCACTCAACGTCGCGAGGATCGTGCGCAAAAGATCGTCGAGGCGCATGTGGATGACGTCTCGGTATTCCCGATGGCGATGCCGATGATCGCGGGACCGGGCTCGATTGCGTCGATCATGCTGCTGATGTCGCGTGGGCACGGCATTGACCGGACGCTGGTGATCCTCGCCGCGCTGGGTGTCATCCTGGCGTTGACGATGCTGGCACTGATGCTGGCCGGGCCGATCATGCGCGTGCTGGGCGACAAGATCGAGGCGGTGGTGACGCGGTTGTTGGGCGTATTGCTGGCCGCCTTGGCCACGCAATTCGTGATCGACGGGTTACGGGGCAGCTTTTTTCAGTAGTGCCGGAAGGACGATTGAGCGCTTCAAGCTACCCAAGCATCAGCATCACGGCAGCTTGGCATAGGTGATCTGCCACAGCTTGTAAGGTGATTTGGCGGGCAGATCGATCGGCTTCAGCCATGGCGGCACCTTGCCGTTGGCGATCTGGGTGTAAAAACCGCCCTTGTTACGCACTTCGTACAGCGTCGATTCGGCCATGTCCGGGCAGATCAGCAGCAGCGTCGCACCATGTTTGCGCGCGATGTCGCGGAAATTGTCGGGCGTTCCGCCAAAGGCGTGCTGCACATCCAGGATCGCCTCGCCATTGCGATGATACGGCCCGGCAATGGCATCGTGATGCGTCAGGGTGATGAGGCGCGGACCAAGGTCGATAAACGTGAAAACGACCTGCGGCGGCAGCCGGTTGAGCGTCGACATCGCGCTGTATGACGTGCAGCTTGCCCCTGCGTGGTTGATCGCGCGCACCCGTTTGCTGATCTTCGCTGCGGGCAGATAGGGCGTCGAGAATCCGGCGAACAGCCCCGACACCGCCAGGAATCCGCCTACCGTGCCGAACACGCGGACCAGCATGAAGCGGCTGTTGAGGCACCAGGGCAGGATGACCCAGCCCAGCGCCGTTGCCCCCGGCACCGCCAGCATCATCGCGGCGGCGGCGACGCGGACCTGCCACAACAGCAGCGCCGCCGACAGGGTGGTGAACAGCAGCGTGCTGAGCCATGGGATGAAAAGCGCCGTGCCACGCGCGCGCCATGTGGCAAATATGGTGCCCGCAATGCCGATCACCGGCAGCGTTGCGATCGGGAAAGCTGCCCGGAACGGGTGCTGATAGATCGGCTTCGCCTCGCGGATATTGGCGAACCAGTTGCGCGCGAGCTCAGGGGAGATCTGCTCCGGCCTGCCCAGGCATTGCGGGAAGAACCAGGCAAAGCCGCCCACCAGTATCGCCCCGGCAACCGCGCCCGCCATCAGTCGGAACCAGGCAGAGCGCGGGTTGATCGCGGCAAGCAGGAACAGGAAGGCCCCGGCCGCAACGATCGCGCTCAGCCATACCGGCGTCAGCGCGTCGCAGCGCGCAACCTGATTGGCTTGCGACGCGAACAGCAGATAACCAATCGCCGATCCACCCGCCAGGCTGGCGCCATAGCTTTGCACGCCCGCCGCTTCCTGCCGATTGAAGGCCCAGCGCAACGCGATGACCGCGCCCGCGATGCCCGCATAGGGGAGCATTTCAAGGCCTATCGACAGCGAAAACGCGCTCGCCAGGCCAACCAGCACGCCACCACGGCGCACATCGCGGTCGACCAGCCCGGCAATCGTCACTGCCAGGCTGGCGATCTGCCAGCCGTGATGGTCGATACGCTCGGGCGTGTACATCATCATCGTCGCGGTGCAGCCGAGCAGGAAGATCAGCGCCAGCGGCCAGGCGATCGGTGAAATCAGTCGGCGCGCCGTGGCCGACAAGCCCAGCATGGTGATCGACAAGGGCAGCAGCGGCGCGATGCCACAGGCCAGGCGTTCTGCCATGGGATTGCCGACAAAGGGACGCAGCAGCAGGATCAACCCGGCAATCGGCAGATCGACGAGCCGCGTCCAGTGGATGTCGAACCCATAAGGCGGGTCCATCCGGTACTGGCGCAGATCATACCAGCCCTGCCCGGCGAGCAGCGCACGCACCTGCATCAGCCGCATATTGTCGTCGGTGTCGCCCAGCGCCAGCCAATAGACCTGCGGCCAGCGCCAATAGAAATACCACAGCGCGGTTCCCAGCCAGAAGGCCAGCGTCAACGCCCGCCATCGCCGATCGATCAGCGTGCGCAGCGAGTGGCCATCGGCGCCCGGCGCCGGTTCGTTCAAGGGATGATCGTTCAAAGGGCTTCCCTGGCTTTGACTTGCGCTCTACTGCCACCCACGTAAAGGGCAAGAGAACGTGGCGAGCAATACCAGCCTGCATGACCGGATAATCGACCGACTGGCTTCTCGAATCGGCGGTCGGGAAGTTCTGGGGCAACTGATCCGATTCGGCATCGCCGGCGGCATGACGAGCTTTATCTATTCGCTGGTCTATCTACCGCTGACCGCCTTCGTTTTTCCGGCCCGGCTGGCGGTGGCGGCAGTGCCTTTCGCTTTTGGGGTTGCGGTCATCTGCGGCTTCTTCCTGCATAGCAAATGGAGCTTTCGCGATCATGGCAACCGTGATGGCGGCCGTTTGCAGCAAATGAAGTTCGTGTTGGTGCAAAGCGCGGGCCTTGGTCTCAACGCCGCGATTACCTGGGCTGCGACCGCGCTGCTGCACCTGCATCCCTGGGTTCCGTTGGTTCCCGCCATCCTGCTGGCGGCCATCGTCACTTTCATTCTCAATCGTGTCTGGGTTTTCGGCTGATATGGATCGCATCGTTTATGATCGGATGGCGGCGCACGACACGACGCATTGGTGGTATCGGGCCCGGCGGGAGATCCTGAGCGACTATCTGGCGCGCTATGGCGTCCTGCCCGAGCAGGCGAGCATATTGGAGATCGGCTGCGGCACCGGGCATAACCTGCCGATGCTGGCGCAGTTCGGCACCGTCGATGCGATCGAGATCGATCCCGCCGCGCGCGAAATGGCGTCGCAGCGGCTGGGCAAGGCGGTGGGCGCCGCGCCGCTGCCCGAACTTCCTGGCGTGCCGCGGGGCAGCTATGACCTGATCGCGGTGCTCGATGTGGTTGAACATATCGCGGACGATGTCGGCGCGTTGAAGGCGATGCGCGATTGCCTGGCGCCTGGCGGCAAGATCCTGATGACCGTTCCCGCGCACCAATGGATGTGGAGCGCGCATGATGTCGTCAATCATCATCAGCGCCGCTATTCCAAATCGACGCTGCGCAAGGCGCTGGCGGCGGCGGGGCTGGATGGCGGGCATTTCGGCTATTTCAATTCGCTGCTTTTCCCGCTGGCGGCGGCATCGCGCATCGCCGGGCGGCTGCGTGGCAAGGACGACAGCGACGATTCGCCGCCGCCCGCGCCCGTCAACGCGTTGTTCGAGACGATTTTCAGGCTGGAACGCCACCTGATCGGCCGTGTGCCATTGCCGCCCGGCGTTTCGATCGTGACGCTCGCCACGCCACTGCCGAAAGCGGGTTAGGCGCAGGCGGCGATCAGGCTGACTTTTTTGCCCGGTTGCGCTTGGCGGGTTTGGGCAGGTCAGCCGGAGTGGCCTGCGGTGCAGGATCGATGGCCTTGACGGACATGCCTTCATGGAAACTTGCCGGGGTGGCGGCTGGTTCGGGCTTGCGCGGCTCCGCTGCGAAACCCAGTGTTGCCCGACCCTTTACCGGCCCGGCGATGTCGGCGACCAGATAGAGCGGGCGCCGTTTCGATTCGACATAAAGCCGCCCCAGATATTCACCGATCATGCCGATGGCGAACATCTGCACCGCGCTCAGCACCACGACGACCAGCATCGTCGAGGTCCAGCCCTGCACGCGTGATCCCTGGAAATAGCCCCAGCCGATATAGAACAGCAGCAGTATCGAGGTCAGCGCCAGCAGCACCGACGCGTGGCTGGCAAAGCGCAGTGGCGCGGTTGAAAAGCCAGTGATCGCATCGAGCGCGAAACGCACCATCTTGGCCAGCGGGTATTTGGTGACACCGGCATGGCGTTCGGCACGATCATATTGGAACGGGACCTGGCGGAACCCCACCCAGGCAACCATGCCGCGAATGAAGCGGGCCTGTTCCGGCATTGCCAGAAACGCATCCAGCGCGCGGCGCGTCATCAGGCGGAAATCGCCGGTGTCGAGCGGGATCGGCGTATCGGTAATGTGATCCAGCGCGCGATAAAAAGCCGCAGCCGTCGCCTTTTTGAACAGCGATTCGCCTTCGCGTCTGCGGCGGACAGCGTAAACCACATCGGCTTGTTCGCGTTCCATCGTTTCGCGCATCGAGGTGATGAGTTCGGGCGGGTCCTGCAAATCGGCGTCGATCACCAGAACCTGCTCACCCGAACACAAATCGAGGCCCGCCGTCAGCGCCAGTTGGTGGCCGTGATTGCGCGACAGGTTGATGGCGACCAGATGCGGGTCGCCAGCCGAAAGGCGTTCCATGACCGCCCAGCTCTTGTCGCGCGATCCGTCGTTGACGAACACGATCTCATAATTCTCGCCCACCGCCGACCGAGCGGCGGCCGACACGCGGATGTGCAGCAGGTCGAGGCAGGATTCCTCGTTATAGCAAGGGATGACGATCGAGAGTTGAGGACGGTACATTCACACAGCTTTAACGCGCGATGGCGCGCGCGTCATCGCAAAGATTGCAAAGGTGCGGGTGAGGCCGTGGTTCGCCGTGGATCAGATCCGCCCCGTCGCGTTGACCGCGTCGGTCGCGCGCAATGCCGCCAGCACGCGCATCAGGTGCTGCACATCATGCACTTCGATGTCGATGGTGTTGGTGTGATAACCGGGATCGCGGTTGTCGAGGCGCATGTTGACGATGTTCGCGCGTTGCTGGCCGATGATCGACGCGACGACGCCCAGCGCGCCGGGTTCGTTCTTCAATTCGACATTGATGCGTGCGGTTGCCCCTTCGGTCTTGTCTCCCCAGGCCAGATCAACCCAGTCGGCATCGTCGATCTCGGCCAGGCGCGGGCAATCGATCGTATGGACTTCGATGCCTTGTTCGGGCCTGCGCAGGCCGACGATGCGGTCGCCCGGCACCGGGTGGCAGCATTCGGCGAGGTCAAAGGCGACGCCGGGCGTCAGGCCCTTGATCGAAATCGCCCGGGTCTGTTGCGGCGGGGCGAGCAGCGCGTCGGCATCGGCGGAACCCGGCATCAGCGCTTCCATCACCTCGGCATCGGTCAGGCGGCGGCGGGCAATCGCTTCCATCAGCGCGGTGTCGTCGGGCAGTTTCAGCCGCTGGAGTGCAATGCTGATCGCATCTTCGCCAAGCTGGGCAGGCAGGCGGTGGAGGATTTCCTCATAGATTTTGCGGCCCAGCGCCTGGGTTTCGTCGCGCTCCTTCTGGCGTAGATGACGGCGGATGGCGGCCCGCGCCTTGCCGGTGATGGCAAAATTGAGCCAGCCAGGCTGTGGTTGCTGCGCCTTGGACCGCAGGATCTGCACCTGATCGCCATTGTCGATCGGGGTGCGCAGCGGCACCACCCGGCCATTTACTTTCGCGCCAACGGCCTGATCGCCGAGGTCGGTGTGGACCGCATAGGCAAAATCGATCGGCGTCGCGCCCTTGGGCAACTGGATCAACTCGCCCTTGGGGGAGAAAGCGAATATCCGGTCCTGATACATCGCCATGCGCGTATGCTCGAGCAATTCCTCGGGCGTATCGGCGGTTTCCAGGATTTCGATCAGGTCGCGGATCCAGCTTACCTGCGATTCAGGACGGACCTTCGCCTGTTTGTACGCCCAGTGCGCCGCCAGGCCGAATTCCGCCTCGGCGTGCATTTCCTGAGTGCGGATCTGGATTTCGACGCGGGTGTTTTCAGCGTGGATGACGCTGGTGTGCAGCGATCGATACCCGTTGCGCTTGGGCGTCGAGATATAATCCTTGAAGCGGCCCGGCACCATCGGCCAGCGTCGGTGGATGATGCCAAGGCTGCGATAACAATCGTCGACCGATGGCACGATGGCGCGGAATGCCATGATGTCGGAAAGCTGCTCGAAGCTGATGTGGCGCTCCTGCATCTTCTTCCAGATCGAATAGGGATGTTTCTCGCGCCCCGATATGTCGGCATCGATGCCCTGGCGCGACAGGACCAGCCGCAAACCGGAGGCGATTTTGGCAATGCGGTCGCCGCCACCTTCCTTCAACTGTTCCAGTCGGCGGGTAATCGATTCATATGCTTCCGGCTCCAGTTCGCGGAAGGCCAGCGTCTGCATTTCCTTCATGAACTCGTACATGCCGATCCGCTCGGCAAGCGGGGCATAGATGTCCATGGTTTCGCGCGCGATACGGCGGCGCTTTTCCGGATTGGGAATGAAATGCAGCGTGCGCATATTGTGCAGCCGGTCGGCCAGCTTGACCAGCAGCACGCGGATATCGTCCGACATGGCGAGCAGGAATTTGCGCAGGTTTTCAGCAGCGCGCTCGTTTTCGGTCTGCGCTTCGATCTTGGACAATTTGGTAACGCCGTCCACCATGCGCGCGACCGCAGGCCCGAACAGTTTCAATATCTCTTCGGGGGTGGCAACGGTGTCTTCGATCGTGTCATGCAGGATCGCGGTTGCGATGGTTTCGCCGTCCAGATGCAGGTCGGTCAATATGCCCGCAACTTCGATCGGGTGGCTGAAATAAGGGTCGCCGGAAGCGCGCTTCTGGCTGCCATGCGCCTGTAGAGAAAACACATAAGCGCGGTTGAGCAGCGCTTCATCGGCTTCCGGATCGTAGCTTAATACCCGATCGACCAGTTCATATTGTCGTAGCACGCGGCCAAGATTGGCCGCGCGCCCGATCAATGCAACACCTTAGGCGTAAAACCCGAACTTAAACTCAGTGGGCGTGCGCATTGCACTTTGCCAGGGCGTTGGCGTCAAGCGCGGTGCCGGCGCTGGAGAAGGAGGTGAGGGCACCGACATTCTGGGCGACCAACTGGCACAGAATCGCGTCGCGCATCGGCGCCTTGTTGGCGACGCAGACGCCATCGGCGCACTTCCACAGCGTACCCTGGGTGATCAGCGTATCCTTGGTCGGCGCAGCGGCGGGGGTGGCGACATAGTAACCGGCAGGCTGTGCCAGGACAGGCGAAGCCGAAACGAGCAGTGCCGAACCGAGGATGGCGGCAAACGAAGCGAAGCGAAGCATGGACAAGCTCCTTATAGGACAAATCAGTTGCGAATCGCTACTTAGCCTAGTAGGCTTTACGTTGCAACGCGAAACGTACATTTTCTTCGCATTGCGGTGTAAATGCGATACGGTCGCGGCTTGGGACGAGGATGAATGCACAAGAAGCTGCGCGAACCGTTGCGCGATCTGGCCGAATGCAGCTTGCCGGCTGCACTGGAGGCCATGGGCGAACGCTGGTCTTTCCTGATTCTGCGCGCATCATTCAATGGCCTGCGCCATTTTGAGGAATTCCAGTCGGAGCTGGGCATTGCCCGCAACATTCTCGCCAACCGATTGGCAAGGCTGGTCGAACACGGCATCCTGATGCGCGAAGCAATGGCTGAAGACCGCCGGAAAATCGAATATTGCCTCACTGAAAAGGGAGAGGCGTTGCTGCCGACGATGATCGCGTTGCGGCAATGGGGCGAACGCTGGGAAACGGGCTTTCCCGCCTCGCCGGTGCTGGTCGATGAACGTGAACGCCGCCCGATCCGCCAGATCGTGGTTCAGGCATGGAACGGGCGAGTTCTGGAAAAACGCGATCTGATCTGGGCGCTGCCGGAGGACGTTACACCTGAAGACGGGGCGTCCGACCGGACAAAGGCTGCCGAATAAGCGTGAAAATCGGCTTTTGCGTTGCGTTGCGGCATGATTCGCCGCGCCCGGCTTACGCTCAGCGCGCCGCCAGTTTTTCCAGAAATGCGCGCGTGGCATCCTCCATCGGCGCGGCTTCGCCCGTCGGCAGGTGAACGTTGACGATCACCATGCGGATGGTGGTGTGCAATGCGCCAGTCGCGGCGTTGACCAGTTCAAAATACTGGGTCAGGCTGGTCCGGCCGATTTTGTCGATCCGCACCCACGCCTCCACCGTGTCACCAAGCAGGAACGGCTTCAGATAGTCGATCTCGGTGTGGCGAACATGGAATTCGGTCCGCGCCCAGGCCTCGCCCAGCGCGTCGTTGATGCCGGTCCATTCCCAGAATTCGGTGACGGCGACATCGGCATATTCAAGATAGCGCGAATTGAAGACGACGCGCTGGCCGTCGATTTCGGCATAACGGACCCTGAAGCGGGTGGCGAACTCGAATCCGGGTCTGGTCATCGGGGTCGGATGGCGGCTTGTGCAGGCAAGGTCAATCCGCCGCGCTGCGAAGGCAAGTCCTGCGGGTCAGACCAGCAGCTTGATGCCGACCAGGGCAAGCGTCGTCGCCAATATGGGGGTCAGCACCCGGTCCGATGCACGCGCGGCGAGCAGGCTGCCGATGATAATGCCAGGGATGGAGCCGATCAGCAGCGACAGCAGCAACGACACGTCAACCGATCCCAGGAACCAGTGCCCGGCACCCGCCAGCAGCGTCAACGGCACGGCATGGGCGATATCTGAACCGACCAGTCGGTTGACCGGAACATCATGGTGCAAAATCAACAACGCCGTCATGCCCAATGCGCCCGCGCCGACCGACGTCAGCGGGACAAGGACGCCAAGCACCATGCCAAGCAGCGTGGTCAGCATCCCGATCCGTCGGACGCCCAGCCTTTCAAAGCGCGGCCCCAGCCGGTCAACGATCGAGCGGCGAAAGAAAGTCGCCACCGCCGTCAGCGTCAGCGTGACGCCCAGCAGCATGGTGATGGTGTGGTTGACCTGGTCCGAATGCCCGTTGGCGCCGCCCAGCAGCGCCAGGGTGACGACGGTCATCGGCATGCTGCCCAGCGCAAGCAGGCCGACGATCCGCCAACTGACGGTGCCGCGCCAGCCATGAACGCTGGTGCCCACCGTTTTGGTAGCCGATGCGTAAAGCAGGTCGGTGCCAACCGCAGTGGTCGGGTGAAAGCCGAACGCCAGCACGAGCAGCGGCGTCATCAGCGATCCGCCGCCCACGCCGGTCAACCCGATAAGGATGCCGACCAGAACGCCGGCGATGGAATATAGCGGGTTGATGTGAATCATGGTTGGTTCCAGGCAAGCTTTCAGGGCAGGTGTCGTCGCGGCATTAAACCGCGAGCGACACCGGTGCGCCGTCAGCCTGCGTTGGCCGCCCCGGTGTTAACCCCCATCGATTGGAGATAGCGCTTCACGTTGCGCGCAGCCTGGCGCAACCGTTGTTCATTCTCCACCAGGGCGATCCTCACAAAGCCTTCACCGTTTTCTCCATAGCCCACCCCTGGCGCAACGGCGACCTTGGCGTGAGTCAGCAATTGTTTGGAGAACTCAAGGCTACCTAAATGCTGGAGGGCAGGCGGGAGTGGCGCCCAGGCGAACATCGAGGCTGCCGGAGCGGGAATTTCCCAGCCCGCCCGCGCGAAACTCTCGATCAGCACGTCGCGGCGCTTGTGATAGAGTTCGCGGTTGGTCTCGACGATATCCTGCGGCCCGTTGAGCGCCGCGCAGGCCGCAGCCTGGATCGGAGTGAAGGCGCCATAGTCGAGATACGACTTGACCCGCGTCATCGCCGCGATCAGCTTTTTGTTGCCGACGGCAAAGCCCATGCGCCAGCCCGCCATCGAATAGGTTTTGGACAGCGACGTGAACTCTATGGCCACGTCCTTGGCGCCGTCGACCTGCAGGATCGATGGCGTCGGCTTGCCGTCATAATAAAGTTCCGAATAGGCCAGGTCCGAAATCACCCAGACCTGGTTTTCGCGCGCCCAGGCAACCAGCCGCTCGTAAAACGCCAGGTCGACCGTTTCGGCGGTCGGATTGGATGGATAGTTCACCACCAGCACCGAGGGGCGCGGCACGGTGAAGTTCATCGCGCGTTCCAGGCTTTCGAAATAGCGTTCGTCGGGTGTGGTCGGCACCGCGCGGATCGTTGCACCAGCGATGATGAAGCCAAAGGTGTGGATGGGGTAGCTGGGGTTGGGCGCCAGCACCACGTCGCCTGGCGCGGTGATCGCGGTCGCCAGGCTGGCCAGGCCTTCCTTCGATCCCATCGTCACCACGACTTCGGTTTCGGGGTCGAGATCGACGCCGAAGCGGCGGCCATAATAATTGGCCTGCGCGCGGCGGAGGCCGGGAATGCCCTTGGACTGGGAATAACCATGAGCGCTCGGTTTCTGGGCGACTTCGCACAATTTGTCGATCACGTGCTGCGGCGGCGGCAGATCGGGGTTGCCCATGCCAAGGTCGATAATGTCCTCTCCGCCCGCGCGCGCCGCAGCCCGCATCCCGTTGACTTCGGCGATGACATAAGGCGGCAAGCGCTTGATGCGGTAGAATTCGTCGGACATTTCGAGACTTTCCACTCCCCTCTTTCGGAAAAAGACACGCCTTCCATACGCTATTTGGGCGTGGACGGGAATGACGCCGCGTCGGCGATGCGGTAGAGGGATATAAACAGCCGATCGGAGAGGGTTCATGGCCGACACTGCCGCGACGATGCCGCCGCTACCCAGCCTTGAGGAAATGCAGCACTGGACCTGGGTGATGGGCCGGGCGCAGCAGATGCTGCTGGAGGCCGGTGTCCAGGGTCTTGGCCAGGGCATCGGCCAAAATCCCGGTGCGGAAGCGCCAGCGACCGCGCTTTTCCCCGGCTTCGCAGCGCTTGCCGATCCCGCGATGCTGTCGCGTGCGCAGGCGTTCTGGGACGATAGTTTCGACTTGTGGCGGCGCTTCTTCGATCCCGAGGCCGAACCGCCGGAAGAACCGCCGACACTGGCCCGCGACAAGCGTTTCCAGGCACCCGCCTGGCGCAATAATCCGGTGTTCGACTGGCTGCGCCACAGCTATTTTCTGATCGCCGACCATATGATGCGCAACGTCGATGCGCTGGAGGGGATTGATCCCCATCACAAGGAACAGCTCCGCTTCGTCTCGCGCGCTTTTATCGACGCGCTCAGCCCCAGCAATTTCCCGGCGACCAACCCGCAGGTGCTGGAAAAGACGATCGAGACCGGTGGCGAGAACCTGCTCTCCGGCCTGCAGCACATGCTGGCGGACATCGCCAAGGGCCAGTTGACCCACACCAACTCGGACGCGTTTGAACTTGGCCGCAACCTGGCGATGACACCGGGCAAGGTCGTCAAACGCACGCCGCTTTACGAACTGATCCAATACACCCCCACCACCGACAAGGTGTTTGAAACGCCGCTCGTCATCTTTCCGCCGTGGATCAACCGTTTCTATATTCTCGATCTCAATCCCCAGAAAAGCTTCATCAAATGGGCGGTCGATCAGGGGCTGACGGTGTTTGTCGTGTCGTGGAAGTCGGCGGATGCGTCGATGAAGGACGTGGTTTGGGACGATTATGTCGAGAAGGGGCAAGTCGACGCGATCGACACCGTTCGTGAACTGCTGGGCGTCGATAGCGCGCATGTGATCGGCTATTGCGTCGCGGGCACAACGCTGGCGGCAACGCTGGCGGTGCTTGCCGAGCGCGGGCAGGCGGAAAAGGTGAAGAGCGCAACCTTCTTCACCGCGCAGGTCGATTTCAGCCGCGCGGGCGATTTGCTCAATTTCATTGATGACGAACAGATCGCGATGCTGTCCCGCCTGTCGCCGGACGGCTATCTCGACGGGCGATACATGGCCGCGACCTTCAACCTGCTGCGCGGGCGCGACCTGATCTGGAACTATGTCACCAACAATTATCTGCTGGGCCAGGATTATCCGCCGTTCGACCTGCTGCAATGGAATGGCGACACCACCAACCTGCCCGCAAAGTGGCACCTGTCCTATCTGAAGGATCTTTACCGCGACAATCTGCTGGTAAAACCTGGCGCGCTGACGATCGCCGGAACGCCGGTCGACCTGACGAAAATCCACACGCCATCCTATATTCAGGCGGGCAGCGAAGACCATATCGCCCCGGTGGAAAGCGTGTGGAAATTGACCGAGTATCTGAAAGGGCCGGTGCGCTTCGTACTGGCCGGGTCGGGGCATATCGCCGGTGTGGTCAACCCGCCGACTGCCCATAAATACCAATATTGGATCAACGAAAAGCCGAGTCTGTCGCTCGATGAATTTATCGCCGGCGCGACCGAAACCAAGGGAAGCTGGTGGCCCGACTGGATCGACTGGATCGCCGCCCAGGATGCAGCAAAAGTGGCGGTCAAGGGTGCCAGGAAGCCTGGCCGCGGCAAGCTGAAACCGATTGAGGATGCGCCCGGTTTATATGTGCGGATGAGGTAGCAAATATCTTATCAATCTGATATTTAGGGGTTGTTGGCCCCAAAATGCTGCACTGCACAATATCGCTCTTGATTTTGGGCCCCCGACTCGTTATGTTGCAATGCAGCAAAAGAGCGGAAGGAGGACCAGATGGCGAGCAAAGGTCCAAAGTCACCAGGTAAGTCGGTCGCGCCCGCAAAGGTCGCGGCAAAGCCCGTGGAAAAAGCGGCGGCGGTAAAGCCCGTCGCTGCGCCAGCTGTCGTATCGGCAAAAGCCGCGCCGGTTGCCAAGAAGCCCGTCGTTACTGCCACCGCCCAAAAGGCGCCGCCGAAGCCCGCCGTAAAGTCGGCTGCCGTGGTTCCTGCCAAGCCCGAGATCGAAGTCAAACCCGCGCCGAAACCGGTATCGGCGCCTGTGGTCGCAGCTGCACCCGCAGCCGTGGTCCCTGAACCGGCAACGCCGCCTGAACCAGTGGTGACGCCTCAACCGGTGGCAGCGGAGGCTGTTTCCGCAGCGCCGCTGGTCGAAGTGAAGCCCGACGACACGATCGTCAAAGCGCCGCCCGCGAAGGCGACCGCACCGAAACCCGCACAAAAGGAAGACTCCATCATGGAAACCACGCTGAAGACCGCGACCGACAAGGCGCAGACCATGTTCGTTGAAATGAATGACCGCGCCAAGGCGGCCGTCGAGCGCAGCACCAAGCTGTTTGCCGAGCTGAACGATTTCAGCAAGGGCAATGTCGAAGCGCTGGTCGAATCGTCGAAGATCGCCACCAAGGCACTTGAAACGATGGGCCAGGAAGCCGCCGACCTGACGCGCAAGTCGTTCGAAACCGCGACTGCGACGATGAAGAGCTTCTCGGGCGCCAAGTCGCCGACTGAACTGATGAAGCTGCAGAGCGATTATCTGCGCGCCACGTTCGACACGATGGTCGCTGAATCGTCGAAGGCGACCGAAGCTTTCCTCAAGGTCGCAGGCGAAGTCAGCCAGCCGATTTCGAACCGCATCGCGGTTGCGGCTGAGAAGATGAAGATCCCGGCCTGAATTGTCCTGGCTCCGATACGGAGCACAGGCTGATTCGCTGGTGAATCGGATCAAATGGGGCAGTCGCAAATCGGTGCGGCTGCCCCATTTTTATGATCGGCACCATGGCATGAACGGCTGGATTCGACGGTAGTTATCGCATTTTCGTGGTTATCGAATGCACGCCCCCTTGCTCTTGGCGGTGCTTCTCCCATATTCCCGAAACTCATGAAGAACCCGCGGTTCACCCCCATCGCCATGGCCGACGAGCGCCACGGCGATGATGACGATGGCACTGGCAATGGCGTCGGTGTGGCAACGCGCACCCGGTCGCGGACCAAGCGGCCGACACCCTATCGTGTCCTGATGCTCAACGACGACTATACCCCGATGGAATTTGTCGTGCTGGTGCTCCAGCGCTTTTTCCGGATGAGCATCGAGGAAGCGACGCGCGTCATGCTGCACGTCCATCAACGTGGGGTCGGCGTGTGTGGCGTGTTTACCTATGAAGTTGCCGAGACCAAGGTTTCGCAGGTGATGGACTTTGCCCGGCAGAACCAGCACCCGCTGCAGTGTACGCTCGAAAAGGCGTGAACCGGTAACGGGGGCACTGATCGCCCGCCCGATTTTGTTGTGATCGTAGCGGCTTTCATCAGCACCGGATTCGGCCCTGGATTGCGTCGCTGCCGTTGCACTTGCGCGTGGCTGCGGTAGTAGCAGGCGGATGGACAGGATTCTTATTCGTGGCGGCAACCGCCTTTCCGGCCGCCTTCCCATTTCGGGTGCGAAAAATGCGGCGCTGACGCTGCTGCCCTGCGCGCTGCTGACCGAAGAACCGTTGACGCTGCGCAATCTGCCGCGGCTCGCCGATGTCGACAGCTTTGGCCATCTGCTCAACCAGCTTGGCGTATCGACCCTGGTCGAAGGCGCGCACCCGCAGGATTTCGGTCGGGTGATGACGATGCGCGCTGGACGGCTGACCTCAACCGTCGCGCCCTATGACATCGTGCGCAAGATGCGGGCGTCTATCCTGGTCCTGGGGCCGCTGGTCGGCCGGGCAGGCGAGGCGACGGTGTCGCTGCCTGGCGGCTGTGCCATCGGCAACCGGCCGATCGATCTCCACTTGCGTGCGCTCGAATCGCTGGGTGCTGAAATCGAACTGGCGGCCGGTTATGTAAGAGCAACCGCACCGGGCGGTCGCTTGCCCGGCGGGCGCGTGGTGTTTCCGCTGGTGTCGGTCGGCGCGACCGAGAACGCGATCATGGCCGCGGTGCTGGCAAAGGGCGGCTCCACCATCGAGAACGCGGCGCGCGAACCCGAGATCGTCGATTTGTGCAATTGCCTGAACGCCATGGGCGCCTCGATCAGCGGCATCGGCACCGAAACGCTGGAAATCGAAGGCCGCGACCGGCTGCACGGCGCGACTTATGCCGTGATGCCGGACCGGATCGAAGCAGGCAGCTATGCTTGCGCGGCGGCAATCACCGGCGGATCGCTCGAACTGGTTGGCGTGGCGCCGCACGACATGCTGGCGACGACCGAAGCACTGCGCGAAGCGGGCGTCACGGTGGTCGAAGGGCGCAACAGCATCACGGTTTCGGCGGATGGTCCGCTCAAGCCGCTCACCTTGTCGACGGCGCCGTTCCCCGGCTTCGCCACGGACATGCAGGCGCAGTTCATGGCAATGCTGTGCAAGGCGGACGGCGCGAGCGTGCTGACCGAGACGATTTTCGAAAATCGCTACATGCACGTGCCCGAACTGGCGCGGATGGGCGCCGATATTCAGGTGCGCGGGCGCACCGCCGTGGTGCGCGGCGTCGACAAGCTGATCGGCGCGCCGGTGATGGCTACCGACTTGCGCGCATCGATGAGCCTGATCCTGGCCGGTTTGGCCGCGGAAGGCGAAACCCAGGTCCAGCGCGTCTATCACCTCGATCGCGGTTATGAGCGGCTCGAGGAGAAACTATCGGCAGTCGGCGCCGATATCGAGCGCGTCAGCGACGGTTGAACCGATCGGTTCGCGCGGCCGCCCGGGACTGACTACCCGAGCAACCGGGGAACGGGCGAGCAGCGTCAGCTTCTCGTCGTCTCGACGCTGTGATCCTGCACCGCGCCCGTGCGTTCCAGCTTGCCCCAGCCGACCACCCAGCCGCCAAGCGCCGAACTGATGGCGCGCAGCACCACCCAGTACATGATCTGGCGATAGACGAAGCGTTGCGCGACCAGCAGCAACGCCGGATAGTGTCTTTCCCGCGCGTCCAGTCGATACGCGACCCAGCCGCACAGCACGTCGATGGTCAGGAACGCGATCCAGTAAATCCCCATGCGGATCACGTCGGTCTGGGTCTGCACCCAGCCATGCTGGACAACGCGGATGATGGTGGTGACGATCGAGGTTGCCAGCGCCAGGTCGATGAGTGGCGACACCGCGGCGAAAAAGATCTGGAATACCCACGCCTGTGGCATCCCGACCAGCGCGAGGCCTTGTGGTTTGCGCCGCGAAATGACCGCGCGGTGCTTCCACAGGCATTGCAGCGTCCCGAACGCCCAGCGAAACCGCTGCTTGGCCAGCGCGCGGAAGCTTTGCGGCGCCTCGGTCCAGGCAACCGCATCGGTGTCATAATCGACGCGCCACCCTGCGCGCTGGATGGCGATGGTCAGATCCTGATCCTCGGCCAGCGTGTCTTCCGGATAGCCGCCAACATCGTCCAGCGCTTCGCGGCGCCATGCGCCAACCGCACCCGGCACCACCGTCATCGCGTCGAATCGGGCAAGCGCGCGGCGTTCCAGATTCTGCGCGGTCACATATTCGACCGCCTGCCAGCGCGTGACGAGGTTGACGCGGTTGCCCACTTTCGCGTTGCCCGCTACCGCGCCGATGTCCGGATCGCCGAACCAGCGCGCGAGGCGACGGATGGTCAACGGCTCAAACTGGGTATCGGCGTCCAGCGCGATGACGACATCGCCGGTCGCCAGCGTCAATGCGTGATTCAATGCCTTTGCCTTGCCGCCATTGACCAGCGTCAGCAGCCGGACGCGCGGATCATCGCCAAAGGTGCGTGACACGATGTCGCTGGTGCCGTCGCTCGATCCGTCATCGGCAACGATCAGCTCGATGCCTGGATAGTCGCTCGCCAGCACGCGGCGGATCGACGATTCGATCACCGTGGCTTCGTTGAATGCCGGGATGATGACCGAAACGCTCGGCGTGGCGGCGTCGAGCGCCGGGGCCTTGCGATTGCGATCGCCGATTGCCAGCAACGCGATCACGATGGCACGGCCAACGCCCAGGCCAATCGCCAGGAAGAACGTCCATTTCAGGCCATAGCCAATGGCGGCGAGCACCAGAAACACTCCGACGTCAAAACGAACTGCGGTCAGGTCGTTGCCGCTGACCGGGGGCATTACCTGGTCGTGCGTCAGCCCTGCGAGCTTTGACACAGGCACGAATTCATAACCGCGTGCGCGCAGTTCGGTGATGATCCGCGGCAGCGCCTCCAGCGTTTGTGACCGGTCACCGCCGCCATCGTGGAGCAGGATGACATTTTCGGACCTGTCCGCATCGGCACTTTCGACCTGTTCGATCGTGCTGCGGACGATTTCATCGGTTCCCGGGCGTTTCCAGTCATTGGGGTCGGCGTGCAGGCCCACCACGGTATAGCCTTGTTCCTGCGCGACCAGCGCGGGATCGAGTTCGTCGGCGGTGGTCGGTTCGGCGTCACCGAAATAGGGCGCACGGAACAGCTTGGTCCCGCGCCCGGTATAGGCCTGGATCAGCCGCTGGGTGGTGTTCAGCTCGATCTGGGTGCCGGTCTTGGTATCGAGCGCCAGGTTGGGGTGAGTATAGGTGTGGTTGCCCAGCTCATGCCCCTCGGCGACGATGCGGTTGAGGATGTTGGGATGCTCCAGCGCATTCTCGCCGATGACGAAGAAGGTCGCAGGCGCTTTCATCCGCTTCAATATGTCGAGGATCGGCGGGGTCCAGTCCGGGTCCGGGCCGTCGTCGAAGGTCAAGGCAAGCTGGTGCGGCCTGGCGCCGGTGCGATGGACGATATAGGGCGTCGGCAATTGCGCGTACCGGACATCGCGGATCAGCCCGAACCGGTCGAAAGTCAGGTCGCGGTGCCCGGCCTGTGGTGTTGCGGTGATGCGCAGGATTTCACCCGAATCCTCGACATCGACATTGGTGACCTGTTTCAGTTGCGACAGATCGGGCCGACTGCCGGTGCGGAAGTGGCCAAAGGCATCCCATATGCCGGGGTCTTCGCTGCCCAGTCGCCATAGCGCGACTTGCTGCACGCCCAGCGCGCGGGCGGCACGCAACTGGTTCCAGGCCGATGCCGCGTCCAGAATCCATACGTCGTGATGGCCATCATCGCCGTCATAACCGAACCCGGCATTCCCGCTCGCCTTGTCGAAGACGATCAGGGCATTGCTGTCATGGGCAACCTGCCAGGCTTCTTCGACGCTCAGCGGTTCGGCGCCCTTGGGCCCCCAGTCATAGGCATAATTGCCGATCGCAACGATCAGCCGGTCAGGCCCTACTGCTGCAAGTGCTTCGCGCATCTGCTGGACGAACCAGGTCTGCGGCGCGATCGCTCCGGCCGGGCCTTCTTCATAATGCAGGTCGTAGTTCATCAGGAACAGGCGATCGGCGACTTGCGCGAATGCCTTGGGCGACCAGTCGGTATCGGCGGCGGGAATGGTGACGGCAATAGTGCCGCCATTGGGGCCAAGTGCCGCGCGTGTCTGGCGGATCAGGTCACGATAAGCCGGGAGTGCGCTGGCGGGCAGGTTTTCAAAGTCGAATACCAGCCCCGCGTCATGGTCGCGCTTGACCATCTGGGCAAGGTCGTTGGCCAGTTTGGCGCGCTGGCGTGGGTTGGCGAACAGCACGGCGGTGTCCTTGCTGTCCCACACGCCTTGATAGGCGTTCTGCACCATCGGCAGAACCGCCGGTCGGTGCGGCGCGTTGGCCAGGATGCGGTTCAGCCGGGGGTCGGGTATTACCCGAACGGCGTGTTCCGGGCCGGTGACGGCAATCGTCGACGGCACGACCCAGTCAAGCTGGCTGATATGCGCCCGCAGCGAACTGGCGCTGCCTTCATCCCATGGCACGTAGAAACCGACGGTCAACGGGGTTGAGAGGCGGGTGCTGCGTGTCGACGGCAGCCAGGCGCGCAGCCGCCGCGATTCGCTGCGCAGGCCATGGTCGATGGCGGAAATCTGGCCTTTCAGCCGTGCCGGTTGTGGCCGTTCGTACAACAGGGGCAATGCGCTACGTGGCGGTACGCGGACGACGGTAAAGGCGAACAGGCCCGCCGCGATCAACACCGTCGCGATCAGCAGCCCGACTGCGCGCGCAGTCCATCGGCGGCGCGTACCGCTGGGATCGTAGAACACAGGGCGCGTCACAAATTCGGCTTTCCGGGAAAGTTCATCGAACACCCATAGCGGACAACATCCCTCCCGACCCTGACGGGCAGATTACAGCTACGTCATGTTGCATGCAGTGCCGAGCGGGCGGCAAGCGTTCAAATCGCGGCAAGCGCCTGATCAAAATCGGCAATCAGGTCACCCGCATCTTCCACCCCGATCGAAATGCGCACCAGATTGTCGGTAATGCCCAGCGCCGCCTTTCGTGCGTCGGGCACCGACAAATGCGTCATCCCTGCCGGATGGCTGGCCAGCGTTTCGGTCCCGCCCAGCGACACCGCCAGCTTGGCGATGCGCAATGCGTCGAGGAAGGCAAAACTCTCCTTCTCCCCGCCGTTCAGGAACAGCGAAAAGGTGCTGCCCGCGCCGGTGCAATGGCGGCGATAGATATCCGCTTGACGCTCATCGCCCGGCGTCGATTCCAGGAACCCCAGATAACCGACGCGTTCCACCTTGGGGTGATCGCGCAGGAAGGCGCAGACCTTGGCCGCGTTTTCGCCCGCGCGCGTCATGCGCAGTTCCAGCGTTTCCAGGCTGCGCAGCAACATCCAGGCAGTGTGCGGATCGGTGATGGTGCCAATGGTGTTGCGCATCAACCGGATGGTGTTGATGTGTTCCTTGCTGCCCAGCACGCTGCCTGCGACCAGATCGGAATGGCCACCGGCATATTTGGTCAGCGAATAGACGACGATATCAGCACCTTGTTTCAATGGCTGCGCCCATAACGGCCCCAGAAAGGTGTTGTCGATCGCAATCGGCGGCTTTTCGTCGGCATCGGCAAATATCGCGTCGCGGCTGGCGGCGACCGCTTCAATATCAACCAGCGCGTTGGTGGGGTTGGCCGGGCTTTCCAGATAGATCAGCGCAACGCGCCCGACGGTGGCGGCTCTGGCCAGCGCGGTGTCGATTTCATCGCGTGTGGCGCCAGCGGGAAAATCGACGAAATGAACGCCAAACCGGCCCAAAACCCGCCCGATCAGCGTTTCAGTCGCGGCGTAGAGCGGGCCGGAATGGACGATGACGTCGCCGGGCTTGACCAGCGACAGGAACAAGGTGGCGATGGCCGACATGCCTGATGAAAAGGTCAGCGCATCCTCGGCATCTTCCCAGATACCCAGCCGATCCTCCAGAATTTCCTGATTGGGGCCATTGAAGCGCGAATAGACCAGGCCATCGGCACCCCCCGGCCGTTTGCCGGTGACGCCTTCAAAATGGCGCTTGCCCGCGGCGGCATTGGGGAAAACGAAGGTCGAGGTAAGAAAGATCGGCGGCTTCAGCGATCCTTCCGACAGCATCGGATCATAGCCATGGCCCATCATCAGCGTTGATGGCTGCAGCTTGCGCCCGCCAATCGTATCGACAAAGGCTTTGTCGCGGCGGCGCGGCGTGGCGGCGTCGGTTTCGTCGGTCATCTCAGGCTCCTGCGGCACGATATTTTTTATGCGGTGACATTAGCGCAAGGCTATGACCGGCGATAGCAAATCCTCCGCGGCGGCGGGGTGTTCGAGCCGAGCGTTTAAAGCGCGATGATCGAAATCTGCCGCCCGTAATCTGGTTCATGGCGATGCGTCGCGCGGCGGAAGCTGAAGAAGCGATCGGCGTCGGCGTAGGTATCCAGGCCCAGCATCTCGATACGGCCGATGCCTGCGGCCGCCAGCCGATGCGCGACATAGGCTTCCAGGTCGAATTGATGATGTCCTGATCGTCCCGGTGAGAAGAAACGCTCGTTCTCAGCGTCCGCCGCGTCGAAGCGCCGGGCAAAGCCGTCATCGACTTCATAGCTGACGCGCGCGATGCACGGGCCGATCGCGGCGGCGATGCGGTCGCGCGATGCGCCCAGGGCGATCATGGCCGATATGGTTGAATCGGTGACGCCGCCGATCGCGCCCTTCCACCCGGCATGGGCGGCGGCGATGACGCCAGCGTCACGGTCGGCGAGCAGTACCGGCGCGCAATCGGCGGT
The DNA here is from genome assembly GCA_041659385.1 of Sphingomonas sp. Lineage (GTDB taxonomy): Bacteria > Pseudomonadota > Alphaproteobacteria > Sphingomonadales > Sphingomonadaceae > Sphingomonas. Next base: position 13,242 of record JBAZYJ010000015.1, on the reverse strand, counting down.
CACGATGCCCAGCGCGATGTCGGGCCGGTCGGTCACCAGGGCGTCGGCGCGCGGGCGCAGGCGATCATCATATGGTTCGATGATCGCCACCGCGTCGGACGAATGGACCTGATAGACCGTTGCCAGGCGGGCGCCGGGCGCCACGGCGTTCACCGCTCGCCGCCGGTTTTCGGCAATGGCATCGGTTTCGTCGGCAGAGCCTGTGCCCACATTCAATCCGGCGTGGATACCCGTCGATACGCCGCCGCGGCGCCCCAGAAACCCATGGCGTAATCCGGCCAGCGCTGCCGCGCGGTTGACTTCGACCGTCGTCACACCCGTCGCCGCATCAGCCGGTCCTCATCGACATGGTTGCCAACCATGAAGGAATAAAGGCCGCAATCCTCAAAGCCGTAGCGTTCGTAGAAGCGCTTGGCGCGATGATTGTCTATGTACACCGACAGCCAGATTTCGGTGGCGGCGCGCGCTCGCGCGGTATCGATCACCCAATCCATCAACACCTGCGCGGCACCACTGCCCTTGGCGCGTTCGTCGAGATAAAGCTGGCGCAGTTCAAGCGCTGGCGCCCGCGTGTCGGCTGGCAGTTCGAGCGCGCCGACCTTGGCAAAGCCGGCCAAGCCCTGCGCATCGATGGCCAGGCGAAAGGCGAGCGCGGGTTGGGCGAACTCCGCCGCCCAGGCTTCGGGGGTGGATTTTGCGAAGAAGGCAGCCAGATCCTCGGGCGCATAAAGATGACCAAATGTCGCGGTGAAGCTCTTGCGGAACAATGCCTCGATCGCGGTCAGGTCGTCGGCGGTGCCGTCGCGATAATTCACGCAAGTCCTCCCGGTTGGGGCCAGCCGCGCGCGCGCACCGCCAGCACTTTGAACAAACTGCCCATCTGATCCGCTTTGACCAGCCGGTCGCGGTCGGCGCGGACGCGTTCGCCCAGCATGGCCGTTCGGGCGTCGATACCGATGGCGGCCAGGAATGCGCCCTGTTCGACCGGACCATGAACCGCCACTCCGCAGGCCGTCGCGGCAGCGGCCAGGGTCGCAAAATCGACATGGGCGGTCAGGTCCTGCTCGCCGGGCGCCTCGAACGGGTTGGCGTATCGATGGCCGCGCACCGCCTGCAACGTCTCGCCGGTCGCCGGGCCTTCATAGCCATAATCGATGATGAGCGCGGCACCGCCCTGCGCGGCGATCCGCGATGCCAGATCGGTCATCACCGCGACGCCTGCCGGGGATGTTTCGATGATGGCGCCTGGCGCGGCACCTGCCAGCGCGGCGGGAATGATCGCATCGGGCACTGCCTTGCCACGGATTGGCAGGAACAGCGTGTCCTGGCACGCGACCAGCCGTTCGTGCCAGGCGTCCGACCCGCGCACCAGTTGACGGATCGGCAGGGCATCGAAAAATTCGTTGGCGACGACGATCAGCGGACGATCAGCGGGAAGCGTCGACAGATCGTCATGCCATTCGGCCTGTGCAACGCGCATCGCCTGTTCCCGGCGCAGCATCGGGCTGGTCTCGACGAAGTGAACAGGCGGGGCGAGGCCAGCCTTGGCCATGGCGCGCAGGGCGTCGGCCGCCAGTGTCCCGCGTCCCGGCCCCAGTTCGACATAAGCGACATCGGGTCGGCCGCCGCGATCCCACAAATCCGCCAGCCACAGGCCGATCAGTTCGCCGAACATCTGGCTGATTTCGGGCGCCGTCGTGAAGTCGCCGCCAGCGCCCAACGGATCGCGGGTTGCGTAATAATGGGCATTGGCCGCCGCCATATACTGGGCGATCGAAATCGGCCCAGCGAGCGTGATGGCGCGCGCCAGCCGCTCGGGCAGTGCGGCCTCGACGGCGGTGTCGCTCATCTCAGGCGACGCTTTCCGATCCGGCAATCGGCTGCACGCGGTTGCGGCGACCCTTGGCGGTGGCGATCAGATAGGCACCGCCCAGCACCATCGGCACGCATAGCCATTGGCCCATATGGATGAAATTGCCGAAGGTCGTGCCCGCGAATTGCGAATCGGGTTCGCGGAAAAATTCGACGATGAAGCGCGCGGTGCCATATCCCGCCAGGAAAATGCCGACCAGCTTGCCCGGTTCGTAGCGCGCCCTGGTCCGCCAGAAGAAGAACCATAGAATGGCGAACAGCGCGACGCCTTCCAGCCCCGCTTCATAAAGCTGGCTGGGGTGGCGCGCGGGTTCGGCAAAGCCGCTGGGCACGGTGTGGGGGAAAACGATTGCCCAGGGCACGTCCGCCGGCTTGCCCCACAACTCGCCATTGATGAAATTGGCGATGCGACCGAAGAACAGGCCGAACGGCACCGAACAGGCCAGATAGTCGTGGATGCGCAGCCAATCGAGCTTTTGCTGGCGCGCGAACCAGATGATGCCCAGCGACGTGCCGATTACTCCGCCATGGAACGACATCCCGCCTTTCCACAGGAACAGGATTTCAATCGGGTGCGAGAACATTTCGGGCGCGTAGAACAGCACATAACCCAGCCGACCACCCAGGATGATCCCCAGCGTCGCGTAAAAGACAAGATCGTCGGCATGGCGCCTTGCCATCGGCGCACCCGGCTGCGCGACCAGCCGCAGCAGATACCACCAGCCGACAAGAATGCCCGCGATATAAGAGATTGAGTACCATTTGAGGCTGAACCAGCCGATGGTGACGATGTTTGGATTGAGGCCGAGCTGCTCAAAATGAAAGTGGGCATGGTCGGCGACGTAAGAAAGGATCAAGGCTTTTCCCCAGGCTATGACGCCTCCATAAAGGGGACAAAGAACAAACCCAAGGAGAGAGTGATGCCGAGTCCACTGGATATCCGAATGGATGCGGTGATGGGCGGCCTGGTCGGTGACGGCGGGCCAATGCCGCTGGTGACGGTGGAGCGCGGCGGCATCAGTTACCCGGCGATCGCCGCCGCACCACCGACGCTTGGCCTGTATTTCGCGCATTTCTGCGCCGAACATGCCGACAAGACATTCCTCGTCGCGGGCGAGGAACGCCTGACCTTTGCCGAGGTTCATGCCGCCGCCGCGTCGGTGGCGCGCGCGCTGGTCAGTGGCTTTGGCGTGCAGAAGGGCGATCGCATCGGTATTGCGATGCGCAATTCGCCAAGCTGGATCACGCTGTACATGGGCATCGTGATGGCGGGCGGCATTGCCACCTTGCTCAACGGCTGGTGGCAGTCGCCTGAACTGGCCGCTGCCACCGCCGATGTCGGATGCAGCCTGGTTTTTGCCGATGCGCCGCGAACCGAGCGCCTGGCCGAGACGGGCATTGCCGCGCGTGTGGTGGCCATCGATGACCGTCCCGGTCTGCTGGACGCGCTGGCGCCGGTGATTTCGGCCGGGGCCGGGCCGGATGTACCGTTGCCCGCCCTGACCGGGGACGATGATGCGACGATCCTGTTCACATCGGGGTCGACCGGCCAGTCGAAGGGTGCGCTCAGCGATCATCGCAGCGTGGTCCAGGCAGTGTTCAACTATCTCGCCAATGCGCTGATGATGCTCAACATCACCACGGCGGACGGGCACCCGCCCGTGGGGCAGGCCTGCACCCTTTTGAACGTGCCGCTGTTCCATGTGACGGCGGAAGTGCCGGTGTTCCTGCAAAGCTTTGCGATGGGGCGCAAGCTGGTGCTGATGCCGAAATGGGATGCCGAAGAGGCGATGCGGCTGATCGAGCGCGAAACGGTGACCTATTTCGTCGGCGTGCCGTTGATGAGTTATGAAATCCTGACTCATCCCAACCGCGGCAAGTACGACTTGTCGAGCGTCACCGATTTCGCCGCCGGAGGCGCACCCCGCCCGGTTGACCATGTTCGCCGCATCAGCGAGGAAATGGGCGGTGGCGCGCCGCTTATCGGCTATGGGTTGACCGAAACCAACGGCATTGGCTGCGGTAATTTCCGCGAAAACTACCTCGCCAAGCCCAGTTCGACGGGGCGCGCCTCGCCGCCGCTGGTAGACCTTGCCATTCTCGACGGCGCGGGCCGACCGGTGGCGCAGGGTGAACGCGGCGAAGTGGCGATCCGCTCCATCTGCAATATCAAGGAATATTGGGGCCGCCCCGACGCGACTGCCGCCGCCTTTACCGCCGATGGGTATTTCCTGACCGGCGACATCGGCTACCTCGACGAGGATCGCTATCTGTTCATCGTCGATCGCAAGAAGGACATCATCATCCGCGGCGGTGAGAACATCTCGTGCCAGGCGGTCGAGGCGGCGATCTATGAACATGCAGCCGTCGCCGAGGCCTGTGTGTTCGGCCTGCCGGACGAGCGTTATGGCGAAGTGCCGGGCGCGGTGGTTCATCTGCGCAATGGGGCTCATCTCGACGCGGGCCTGCTCCGCGAATTCCTGGCGCCTCGCATCGCCGGGTTCGAGGTGCCTCAGGTCATCTGGTTCTCGCCCGAAGCGCTGCCAAGACTGGGCACCGAAAAGATCGACAAGGTGGCGTTGCGCAACCTCTATCGCGCCCGTCACGCAGCCTCGGTCGCGGTTGCCTGATCGCGCGGCCATTGCCCAGCTTGCGCAGAAACTTTAGGGCAGGGGCATGACGGGGCCGGATCTGCGCGCAATGGCTGGTAACATCGACCGCCGCACGCTGTTGATCGGCGGCGGGGCGGGGCTGGGCCTGTTCGTCGCCTGGTCGTTGTGGCCGCGCTATTATGGCGCCAACCTGACGGCGGCGCCCGGCGAAACCATTTTCAGCGCGTGGTTGAAAATCGGCGTCGATGGCCATGTCGCGGTGGCCGTTCCTCAGGCCGAACATGGGCAGGGCGTCTATACGGCGCTTCCCCAGATCCTGGCCGATGAACTGGGCGCCGACTGGCGGACGATATCAGTCGAACCCGCCCCCCTGAACCCGCTTTACGTCAACACGCTGGGCGCCGACGAACTGTTCGACGGGGTGTTTGACGACGTGCCCGAAGCGCTGAGGCGCAGCCATGCGGCGCGCATCGCCCTGGTGTTGACGGCGGGTTCCAGTTCGGTGCGCGCGTTTGAGGCGCCGCTTCGCCAGGCGGGGGCAGCGGCGCGGATGGCACTTTGCCAGGCCGCCGCGCATCGCTGGGGCGTTGCCGTTGCCAGTTGCGATACCAGGGACGGATTCGTCGTCAATGGCGATCGTCGTTTACGCTTCGGCGAACTGGCGGCGGAGGCGGCCGGATATGGCGTGCCTGATCCATTGCCGTTGCGCGATGGCGATGGCGGGCTTTACGGCCAGTCGCTGCCCCGCCTGGATGTGCCGTCAAAAGTCGATGGGACAGCCAATTTCGCCGGCGACGTACGATTGCCCGACATGGTGTTCGCGTCGATCCGCCAGGGGCCGGCGGTCGATTCTCGGCTGGCGCGGATCGACCGTCCGGCGGCTGCCAAGGTGCGTGGATTTCTGACGGTGGTTGAGCGGCCCAATTGGGTCGCGGCCGTCGCCAGTGACTGGTGGGCAGCGAACCGCGCGCTTGACGCGCTGCACCCGCGCTTTGAAATCCATGGCCGTCCGGTTGATTCCGCCAGCATCGACGCGGCGCTGACGGCGGCGCTCAACCGGCCGGGCGAACGCATGGCCTCGGCCGGCAGTTTGTCGTCGGTGTTCAAGGGCGCGCGGGTGGTGACGGCGGAATATCGGGTTGGCCTGGCTCCCCACGCGCCGGTTGAGACCATGACGGCGACCGCGCACTATCACGACGGCCAGTTGGAACTCTGGCTGCCGACGCAGGCACCCGGCCTTGCGCGCGCGGCTGCGGCTGTGGCGGCTGGCCTGTCGGAAAGCCGGGTCGTCATTTATCCGATGCTGGTCGGCGGATCGTTTGGCGCCAATCTGGAACATCAATGCGCGGCCCGCGCGGCCGAACTGGCGATGGAAGTCAAACGACCGGTCCAGCTTGTCTGGTCGCGGGCGGAAGATCTGGCGCATGACCGGTTTCGGGCGCCTGCGGCGGCGCGCATGACCGCGCGGCTGGGCAGCAACGGCACGGTCCTGGGCTGGCAAGCGAAGATCGCTGCTCCGGCCACCGGGCGGGAACTCGCGCATCGCCTGCTTGCTGAGGACAGGGCGGCGAGCGCGGCGATGGCCGTGACTGGGCTGGGCGACCCCTATGCGATTGCCGGTGCACACCCATTTTACCGCTTTCCCGCCTTTGCGATCGATCATCACCCCGCCGATATCGGAGTGCCGACCGGGCATTGGCGGTCGGGCGCACACAGCTACACCACATTTTTCACCGAATGTTTCATTGATGAACTGGCGCATGTCGCCAATACCGAACCCTTGTCGTTTCGCGTTTCGATCACGGGCGAGGCGCGGCTGGTGCGCTGTCTGTCGACGGTTGCGGCGCTGGGCGGATGGGAAGGCGGGGTGGCGGGCAGCGGCCAGGGTATTGCCTGTCACAGCTTTCGCGGCAGCCATATCGCCGTTCTGGCCGAGGCGCATTTTGAAGAGGGGTTCCAACCCGTTGTCGACCGGTTGGTCGCGGCGGTCGATTGCGGGCAAGTGGTCAACCCCGACTTGGTCCGTCAGCAAATCGAAGGCGGGTTGATCTTTGGCCTGTCGGCGGCGTTGGGGGCGGATATCGGTTTTGATCGCAACCTGCCGACGGCGCATGGCTTCAACGCGTTGCGATTCCCCCGGCTGGCGGACATGCCCGACATCACGGTCGAACTCATCAAATCCGAAGCGGGAGCAGGCGGGGTAAGCGAACTGGCGGTGCCGCCGGTCGCACCGGCGATTGCCAACGCGCTGCAGGCGGCGGCGGGCTTCCGTCTTCGCCAATTGCCGCTATCACGCGGCCAATGATGCTTCCCGTCGGCCACCCGCCCGTTATCCCACCGCGCGTTGGCGTGTTGCTGGTCAATCTGGGCACGCCCGATGCGCCCGACGCGCCATCGGTCCGCCGCTATCTTGCGGAATTTCTGTCGGACCGGCGCGTGGTCGAACTGCCGCCCCTGCTCTGGCAACCCATTCTGCGCGGTATCGTGCTGACCACCCGCCCCAAAAAATCGGCAGAGGCCTATCGCCAGGTGTGGACAGATAATGGCTCGCCGCTTGCCGCGAACATCCGCGCCCAGGCTTTGGCGCTGAAGGATGCGTTCGGGCCGGGCGTCACCGTCGATTGGGCGATGCGCTATGGCAACCCGTCGATTGAAGACCGTTTGGCGGCGATGCGCGCGGCAGGTTGTGACCGCATCCTGCTTGCGCCGCTTTATCCACAATATTGCGCGGCAACCACCGCGACCGCCAATGACAAGGCGTTTCAGGTGTTGCAGTCGATGCGCTGGCAACCGGCGATCCGCACCCTGCCGCCTTATTATGACGCGCCGGAACATATCGATGCGCTGGCTGCGTCGGTAAAGGCTTCGCTCGCCGCGCTCGATTTCGCGCCGGATGCGCTGGTCACCAGCTTCCATGGAATGCCGTCGCGCACCTTGTCGTTGGGCGACCCTTATCATTGCCAATGCCAGAAGACCGCACGCATGCTGGCGGACGCGCTTGGGCGGGAGGTGATGGTTACCTTTCAATCACGCTTCGGCAAGGCAAAATGGCTCGAACCGGCGACCGAAGCGACGCTGGCGGCAATGCCCGCAAACGGCATTCGCAAGGTGGCGATCGTCGCACCCGGATTTTCGGCGGATTGTATTGAAACGCTGGAAGAATTGGCGATTCGCGGCCGTGAGACGTTTGAGCGCGCAGGCGGCACGCATTTCGCTTATCTGCCGTGCCTGAACGAAAGTACGATAGGCATTGAAATGCTTCGCGCTTTACTTGCGCGGGAACTTGAAGGCTGGCGAGAGGCCGCCTAGTCCTTGTCGACAATCAAGTGCTTTGGGAGAGGCAGATGACTCGCGTTGCAATCATTACCGGCGGAACCCGCGGCATTGGCGAGGCGATCAGCATTGCCCTGCGCGATGCCGGACTGACCGTCGCTGCCAACTACGCCGGCAATGACGAACGAGCGCAGGATTTTACCGCGCGCACCGGCATTCCGGCGTTCAAATGGGATGTCGCCGATTTCGACGCGTGCCAGGAAGGCGTGAACAAGGTCGAGGAAAAGCTCGGCCCTGTCGATGTGGTGGTCAACAATGCAGGCATCACGCGCGACGCGACGTTGATGCGGATGACCTATCACATGTGGCGCGAAGTTATCGATACCAACCTTGGCGGTTGCTTCAACATGGCCAAGGCGACGTTCCAGGGAATGCGCGACCGCAAATGGGGGCGCATCGTCAATATCGGTTCGATCAATGGCCAGGCCGGGCAATATGGCCAGGTGAATTACGCGGCGGCCAAATCGGGCATCCACGGTTTTACCAAGGCGCTGGCGCAGGAAGGCGCGAAATTCGGCGTCACCGTCAACGCGATCGCGCCCGGTTATATCGATACCGACATGGTCGCGGCGGTGCCTGCCGATGTTCTTGAAAAGATCGTCGCCAAAATCCCGGTCGGCCGGTTGGGCCATGCGCATGAAATCGCGCGCGGCGTCGCCTTTCTGTGTTCGGAGGACGGGGGCTTCGTCACCGGATCGACGCTGAGCATCAACGGCGGCCAGCATATGTACTGACGGCGCGGGGCGGCGCCTGATTGGTGTCGCCCAACAACGCTGCGTTGGAATATGTGCTGGATAAAAGTCGGGCCGGTCCACCTGTTGGGGTGAACCGACCCGCCCTCGATACGCTACAGGAGGGAACTGGTAAGCCGTGTGTGAAACGGTGTATCTGGGCTCAGCGGTAGCAACGGCTGTCCGACTTATCGATCGCGCGACCGGCCAGCGCACCCGCCGCGCCGCCGATGACGGTGCCTGCGGTGCGATCGCCACGACCAGCGATTGAATTGCCGAGCAGGCCACCGGCGATCGCGCCGAGGATCGTCCCCGTCGTGCCGTCGCTGCGGCGGCAGCGATAATTGTACCGGTAATTGCGGTCCCGATAATTGTAGCCGCGATCCTCATAACGGTCGTTGCGATATCCGCGGTCATAGCTGCGGTAACCGTTATGCCGGTCATAACCGCGGCTGTCGGAATAGCCACCGCGATACTGGTCGCCATAATATTGTGCAGAGGCAGGGGCAGCGCCGATCACGCCGCTGGCAAGCATGGCCAGCGCGGCGGAGGCGATCGAAATCTTCTTCATCATCGTCTTTCTCCTCGGCGGCTTGTCCGGGGCGAGATCGCCTCCAGACCTCTGTCGATGATGTGCTTTTCGCACGGCGCGCTTGAGGCGAAGCTGAATGGCGTTGTTATCGCAGGTTCATCCGGCGGATTTTCACCAACTCAATGCTTTCGCCGGGGCGACAGCGCTCTATGGAGTGGGTATGCGCGTGGCCTGGTCTCTCCTGCTGGTTTTGTTGCTGGTGCCGGGCGGGAGTGGGGTTGATCCCAATTCCGACCTTGATCCCAGGGCGCGGTTTGCGCTTTCGCCGGTGGCAATCCGCAAGGCCAGTACCGATCGCCGTGTCGGCCGGCTCAGCTTTGTTCGTGGCTATCGGCTGACCAGCAATGACCCGCCATTTGGCGGTTTCTCGTCGCTTTCGGTCGAGGGAGACCGGTTCACGCTGCTCAATGACGCAGGCCAGTTCATTCGTTTCCGCCTCGATTCGCAAGGGGAGGCACGCGAGCGAACCGTTGGCAAATTGCCCGCTGGCCCTGGCACGGGATGGGAAAAGGTCGACCGGGACAGCGAATCGATGACGCGCGACCCGGCGACCGGGCAAATCTGGGTCGGCTTTGAAACCAGCAACCAAATCTGGCGCTATTCAGCCGACTTTGCCCGGCCGGAGCGTCGTGTCCAACCTGCGGCGATGCGGGATTGGCCGAACAATGGCGGCGCCGAATCGATGATCCGCCTGCGCAGCGGCGCGTTCCTGGTTTTCGCCGAACAGAAAAGCGGCCCCGGCGACAAGGGGCGAATCGGGCTTCGTTTTGACGGAGATCCGACGGTCGATCGCCGCGCGCCGACCCGATTCGTCTATCTTCCGCCCCGCGGCACAGTGCCGTCCGATGTCACGGAACTGCCTGACGGACGACTGATTCTGCTCAACCGCGGCTTCAGCTTCCGCGACGGCTTCGTTGTTGTGGTGACGATCGTCGATCCGCACCTGATCGTCCCCGGAGCCATGGTGCGCGGGCAAGAGATCACCCGATTCGAAGGCGAGGTGCTGCACGACAATTATGAGGGGATCGCGGTCGCCATGGACCACGGGCAACCAGTGCTGTGGATCGTATCGGACGATAACCAAAGCTGGTTTCAGCAGTCATTGCTGCTGGAATTCAGGCTGTTGCCGGCCCCGGCGCAGGCGCGGGGCCGGTAATCACGCGCCTTTTCAGGCGGCGATCGGCGTCAGCTTCTTCTTGACGTCGCGCTTCAGGCGGCGAGCGCGCAGCGAAAGCTGGTCGTCGCCGGCTTTCAGCAGCCAGTTGTCCAGACCGCCGACATGCTCGACCGAGCGAAGGCCGTGCGTCGAGACGCGCAGCTTCACACCCGTGCCCAGGGCATCGGAAATCAGCGTCACGTTCTGCAGGTTCGGCAGAAACGTCCGCTTGGTCTTGTTGTTAGCGTGGGAAACGTTGTTTCCCACCTGCCGGCCCTTGCCGGTCAGCTCGCAAATGCGCGACATGGTCGAAATTCCTGATCTACGGTTGCCCGGGAAAGCCCGCGCCGATAGCCAGTTTGGCAAGCGGCGTCAACCGATTCACCGCAAAATGCCGGGAAACATTCGTCGGTGCGCGGCGTTTAACACGTCGTAATGAGATTGGGAGAGAAATAATGCGGGCGCTATTTGCGCTTGCTGGCCTGGCAGCCCTGCTTGTTGATTGGCGCGGTTGCCTTTGGCTTTGTCGATATTCACCGCAGACGTTGCCAGGGTGACGGTGGGCACCGAAGCCAGGACCATCAAGGTGCCGACGATCGAAATGAAAACCCGGCAAGCCGAAGTGCCCGCGGTCAAGGTCGACCAGCCTGCTGATCGCAAAACATCTGCCGACAACTGATCGCTGGCGGGCGGGCATGGCGCGCGGCATAAGCGCGTGATGTCGTCGCCCGTTTCCTGTCCCCCCGCTTTCCCGCTGCCCGCCCCCATGCGCCGCGCACTTGATGCCGCGCGCGATGCGGCGGCGGCGGGCGAAGTGCCGGTGGGCGCTGTGGTCATGCGCGAGGGGGAGGTGATAGCCGTCGCCGCCAACGCGCCGCGCGCGCTGAACGATCCTACTGCCCATGCGGAGATACTGGCGATTCGCGCGGCGGCGGCGGCCCTGGCGCGCGACCGGCTGGACGGGTGCGATCTTTGGGTGACGCTGGAACCATGCGCCATGTGCGCGGGCGCGATTGCCCATGCGCGGATCGACCGGCTTTATTATGGTGCCGGCGATGCCAAGGGCGGCGGTGTCGAACACGGACCCCGGCTGTTCGCGCAGCCGACGTGCCACCACCGCCCGGACGTGTTTGCAGGTATCGGCGAAGGCGAAGCAGGCGCGCTGCTCCGGCAGTTCTTTGCGCAACGCCGATGATCCACCAGTTGTCGCGCCGCGAAAACTCGGGCAAAGCGCGTTATTATTAAAGGCGCCATGCAACCGCTTCCTCCTTTTCCCTGGATCGACGTAGCGATCATCCTAGCGCTGATTGGGCTCAATGGCGTCTTCGCCATGTCGGAGCTTGCAATCGTGTCGTCACGCCGCGCCCGGCTGGAAGCAATGGCGCGCGCCCAGGTGCGCGGTGCCAATGCCGCGCTGCTGCTCGCGGCGGAACCCGGCAAATTCCTGTCGACAACCCAGGCAGGCATCACGCTGATCGGCGTGCTTGCGGGCGCCTATTCGGGGGCAAGCCTTGGCGCGCCCGTCGGTGCGCGGCTCGGGTGGCTGGGGATCTCGCCGGGCGCGGCCGAAACGCTGGGGTTCGTGCTGGTCATCGGCCTGACGACCTTTGCCTCGCTGGTTGTCGGTGAACTGGTGCCCAAACAGATCGCCCTGCGCTCGCCCGAACGGATTGCGGTCGCGGTCGCATTGCCGATGCAATGGCTTGCCCGCATCGGCGCGCCGGTCGTCTGGCTGCTCGATTCGACCAGTTCGATGCTGTTCGCGCTGCTGAGGCTCAAGCGCGAGGCGGACGATCATGTCACAGCGGAGGAACTGCACCTGATCGTCGCCGAAGCGTCGAAGTCGGGCGTGATCGAGGAGCATGAGCGCTCGATCATTTCGGGCGTGGTGCGACTGGCCGACCGGCCCGTGCGTGAGGTGATGACGCCGCGCACCGATGTCGACTGGATCGACGCGACTCTGGACGACGCCGGAATCCGCTCCGTACTGCTCGCCGCGCAACACAGCCGCCTGCCGGTCGCCGAAGGATCGATCGACACCGTTATCGGCGTGGTGCAGGCGCGCGACATCGCGGTGGCGCTTGCCCGGGGCGAGCCGCTCGACCTGCGCGCGCTGATGCGCCAGGCGCCGGTGGTGGTCGACCAGATCGATGCGATGGACGCGCTTGACGTATTGCGCCAGGCCGAAGTGCCGATGGCGCTGATCCACGACGAATATGGCCATTTCGAAGGCATTGTGACGCCCGCCAACCTGCTCGCCGCGATTGCCGGTGAATTCGCGTCCGATACCAATCCCGATGACGCGCCGTCGGTGGTCGAGCGTGAGGATGGTTCGCTGCTGGTTGCCGGGCAGATGCCGGTCGATACGCTGGCCGAGCGCCTTGGCCTCGACCTGCCCGAAGGCCGCGATTACGCCACCGTGGCGGGCCTGGCGCTTTCGGTGCTGCGCCACTTGCCGCAGGAAGGCGAAAAGTTCGTCGAACAGGGCTGGATCTTCGAGATCGTCGATCTCGACGGACGCCGCATCGACAAGCTGCTGGTGAGCGCGGTGAGTGAGGGTGGTTAGCGGATCGCCTAATTCCTCGGCGGCGGTCGAGCTTATCAGTTGCAAATGCCAAATCTGTTGAGTTTCGTCGAATCTGGCTCGTTTTATGTTATCTCACCTTGGGTTCAGTTGAAGGCCAAGCTGCTTATGGACTGGGACGACGACGATGCGGCACCATACGCCGATCCAAAAATTAGGCTGGAATATGAAGCTGCACTGGGGCGCTTTATACTTGCCCACAATGAGGTCGACTACAGGCTGGCAAAGGCCTTGGAACGTGTGGTTCTACACCTAGTGGATTGATTGGAACGGACGAGTCCGGATCGGGATTCCCCTTTGGATCATGCTGTGCGACGCTGCGGCATGCGCAGAGGTATTAACATCGCCGTCACGGCTTTCGG
>JBAZYJ010000014.1:0-94456 GCA_041659385.1 Sphingomonas sp. | reverse complement strand
GCTCCATCTTCGCCCATTGGGCGTCCGTCAAAACAAGTCTGTCCATCCGCAGCTTGAATCAGAAATCACACCCAATGTGAATCCTGAATCTCAACAGACCTTAGAGCATCCTGCACGATATCCGAATCGCGCCTGATGCTCCAAATATTTGTTATGAAATCGTTATTGCGGAAAACCGGTTTCCACTTTTCCGCACGATGATCTAGCGTTGACCACCCTTGCCGCAGGAAACAACACCGCCTGCGGGTGATTTGACGACGCAAGCCGCGCTGCCCGCAACGTTGATCTCACCCAGGCCGCTGTTGATGATGGTCGCGCTGAAGCGGGCCGAGGCGTCGGTCTTGCCCGGGCCGTCCAGCCGCACCGTCAGATCGTTGACGTCCAACGCGGCGGCGGCGATCGTTCCCGACCCGTTGGTAAGCAGTTGCGCGCGTTGCGCCCGCCCCGCGAGCGTCATCGTCCCGGTGCCGATGACGGTAGCGACGAGCTGGTCAGTGGCGATGCCGCTGACCGACAGCGCACCAACGCCGTTGACCGCAAGGTCGGCGCGCTGCGACTTCATCCCGGTAATGGCAAGCCGGCCGCCGCCGGTGACGAGCGCACTGCGCAGCAATGGCGTCGCCAAGGTGATGATCGGCGCGGAACCCCTGCCGCCATTTGCCTGTCCGCCATCGCCGATCGCCCGCCGCACCGTCAACGTATTGCCATCGATCGACACCGAGATGCCGTCGAATGCCGCAGTATCGCCCTCAACCCGGGCAGACGGCGCCTTGCCCGTCGTCAACCTGACTTCAAACGGCCCTTGAACGCGAATCCGTTCAAAACTCGTGACGGAATAAGTGCGCTCGCTCGCGTCGGCGCGCGCCACAACCAGCAACGACAAGGCAAAGGCAATAGCGACGCGGCGGTTCATGCCGGAGACATTGCCCGTTTGCGCGCGCGGGGCAAGCGTCGATCGGTCGCTCAGCCGCCGCAGGTCACGTCGCCAGAGCCCAGCTTGCTGATCGTGCACTTAGCCCCGGCGCCAAGGTCGACATCTCCCGAGCCGACAATGTGGACGTTCGCCGTGCCATTGACGGTCGCCGTCACATCGCCCGAGCCAACCACCGAGACCCTGGCGTGCGACACCTGCACCCCCCTTGCCGCGATATCGCCCGATCCTGAAACCGACATCGACAGATCGGTTGCCCGGCCGCTCGCCCTGATGTCACCCGATCCCGCCAACGAGAAATCGCCGGTCTTCACATCGAGCGCGCCAATGTTGAGCGACCCGGACCCTGACGCGGATGCGGTGAAACTGTCCGCCGCAACATGATCGACCGACAAATCACCCGATCCGGTCACGCGTGCAGACCTGATCGCCGGCATGGTGACAACAATCCTGGCGCCCTTCCCACCCCAGTGGAAGCCAAAGGAAGGTTTGTGGCTGATCTTCAGCGTGTCGCCGTTGCGCGTGATTTCCAGTCGGTCGAGCGTCTGTTCCGGGCCTTCGGCATGGACGGCAAAGGCCGACCCGACCCGTACCTGGACGCTGTCCGATCCGGCAAGATCGACAGCGGTGAAGCCGCTGATCGGAAAATCGCGCGAAGACACCGGGCCAGATGCCGCTGCGCCGTCAACCGCCATCGAACAAGCAGCAAGTGGCACTGCCATCAAAATCAAGGTCCGCATAAATCCTCCCGTGTGTATTGTTGACATAACACACACGGGAAATGGGCGCAACAAAAAGGGGCGACCCGAAAACGAGCCGCCCCTTTTTTGTGCTGCGGATCAAAGCGCGCCGGTTCAGGCGAGCACCTTGTCCTTGTTATAAATGGCCGCCGCCGCGCGCAGAATGTCCAGGATCTTTTCCTGAGCCTTGCGCTCGTCGGTTTCTTCCATCGCGGCAAGTTCACGCGCCAGGCGGCTAGTGGCGCCTTCAAAGATCTGGCGTTCGGAATAGCTCTGCTCGGGCTGATCGTCGGCACGGAACAGATCGCGGACCACTTCGGCAATCGACACCAGGTCGCCCGAATTGATCTTCGCTTCATATTCCTGGGCACGGCGCGACCACATGGTGCGCTTGACCTTGGGCTTGCCCTTGAGCGTATCGAGCGCCTCCCGCAGCGTCTTGTCCGACGAGAGCTTGCGCATCCCGACGCTTTCCGCCTTGTTGGTCGGAACGCGCAGGGTCATTTTTTCTTTCTCGAAACGGAGCACATAAAGCTCCAGCTGCATCCCGGCAATTTCTTGCTTCTGCAGTTCGATGACACGGCCTACACCGTGCTTGGGGTACACGACATAATCACCGACGTCGAAGGACAGCGCCTTGGCAGCCATTCTGTTCAGCCTTTCCGTGGTCAAAGATTTCCCCCGCGGATGGGCCGCTAATCACCAGGTCAGGCGAGCACGACTTCGGGGGTGTGAACGTTAAACTCTCCGTGCGGGAACTGGGCAACAGCGTTCCCGTCGAGGATCGTTTAACATAGCCGTAATAAAATTACCAGTGAAACATGGCTGACGCAGTTACAGCCGGTGCCCCATATAGGACACCGGCTAGCCCGGATCGACGATTTTCGCCGTTTTCGGCGTTGCGACCCGTCAGTCCCCCTGGCCCGGTTCGGCCGAGAAATAGGTATCATACTTGCCGTCGACGCCCTTGAAATCATCGGCGTCGGCCGGGCTTTCGCGCTTGCGCGTGATATTGGGCCATTGGCCAGAGAAGGTGGCGTTCAGTTCAAGCCATTTTTCCTGGCCGTTTTCGGTGTCGGGCAAAATGGCCTCGGCCGGGCATTCGGGTTCGCAAACGCCGCAATCGATGCACTCGCTGGGATTGATGACCAGCATGTTTTCGCCTTCGTAGAAACAATCGACGGGGCACACCTCCACACAGTCCATATACTTGCAGCGGATGCAGGCATCGGTGACGACGTAGGTCATGCGCGAAAACTCTCTAGCCAATTAACGTTCGGGCCCCTGCTATGCGCGCGCCTCCAACTCGTCAACGGGGTTCGCAAGATCAACGTACATCGTTGCAGCTTCCGATGGCGGGCCCCGGCGAACCGGCAGCGCGACAACGCGCAGCACCCGCACGCGCCCGCCCTGGACAAATCCGATCACCGACCCGATCCTGACTGGCACATGCGCCCTTTCGATCCGCCTGCCGTCAAGGCGCAGGCGCCCGCTTTCCGCAAGAGCCTGGGCGTCGCTGCGCTTCCTGGCCAGGCGAGCAAACCATAGGAACAGATCGATCCGCATCGACACTCCCAAGCCCGGGCCAATGTCAGCCATCTGCCCGCTCAATTATTGGCGATATTATTGGCGATCGCCAGGCTCGCCAGCCCGGCAAAGGCGTTTTCCCGCACCGGCCCGGCTGACTTTGCGGGTGGCGGCAGGCCGCGCCATATCCACTGCGGCGGGCCATCGCCTGCTTCCTGAACCGGCCTGAAGCCAAGCGCGGCCATCAATCGCGCCAATGTGTCGGGCGTCAGGCCAATTGATCGTGCAAGGGCCGGATCGGGTGCGAAGGGCTTGCGCCCCTCCCGCGCATCATGCGCGGCGCGGGCGATGCGTTCGACAAGATCAATCCGCACCGCCTGGCGGCCAAAACCTCGATATCCGTGCGCGGGCAGCGCGCCTTCGTCATCGCGGGCCAACACCGTCGCGGCACCGCTCGGCCAGTCGCCGACTGCTCTGCCCCGTTTCGCTGCCAGCAACGCATGGCGCCAGCGCGCGGCACGTGGCTTGATAAGACGCGGATCGAATATATCGAGCGCGCCAACCGTGACGCCAGCCTTGCGCAACCGCAACCGCCCGGCGCGATCCAGCCGTTCCAGCGGCACGACGACATCCGCCCGGCCAATCAGGCCGCCACCGGACGCCAGCGCAGCGGCAATCGCCCGCAACGGACCGCCAGCCGCGGGATCGCGGCTGATCGCCTCGACAACGGCAAGGCCCGGCAACATCCGGGGGAAGATCGCCTCCGCCCACGCCGCCAACCGGGCCTGCACCCGATCGCGCAACCCGGTGTCCAGGCAATCCAGCGACCCGTCGAGATCGATTCGCGGTTTCATCAGGCTGGACCCGCCTTTCAGCGTCGCCACACGGTGTCCGCGCCAGCCAATGCCCGGCGCCGCATCGGTATCGGCCAGCAGTTCAAGCGCGGAATCGGGCGCCTCGGCAAGTGCAACCCCGCGCCGCGCTCGCTCGCCGACCAGTCGCCGTTCGGCGGCGGCAAGCAGCAGCTTCTTGTCGGCATGGGCAGCGCTGGCATCGACCACGAAGCGAAATCCGTCGAGCCGCCCGATCGGGTGGTCCTCCACCAGGACTTCGCCTTGCGCGCCGATAACCACCGGCAAGGCGCCATTGTCACCGATCTGGCGCATCAGCACCGTCGTCCGGCGATCGACAAATCGCTGCGTCAACCGGTCGTGCAACGCGTCCGACAGCCGCTGTTCCAGATCGCGCGCGCGATCGGCCCAATGGGCAGGATCGGCAAGCCAGTCGGCGCGTTGGGCGATATACGCCCAGCTTCGTGCCGCCGCGATCCGCCCGGCGATCGTTTCGACATCGCCCTGCACATTGTCGAGCCGGGACAATTCGGCCGCAAACCAGTCGTGCGGAATATGGCCAGCCCCTTCGGACAGATGCCCGAACAGCCGGGCGACAAAGCGACTGTGCGGCTCCACGCCCAGCTTGCGGAAGTCCGGCACGCCACACACCGCCCATAGCCGCGCCACCATCGCAGGCCCGCGGACGCGCGCACGCACCCAATCCTGCTCGGCCAGGCGCTTCAACACCTCAAGGTCGACCGCCTGCGGTGCGGCGCGCAATTGCGGCACGGTGGGGCGCCGTTCCAGATCGTCGATCAACGTGTCGATCGTGGCGAAATCGGGTGCCCCCTCACGCCAGTAGAGATGATCGAGCGCCGGGAAACGGTGGTGCTCGATCGCGTCGATCTCATCGGGCGTGAAGGCCCCCGGCCCATCCTCATGCAGCGCACCGAACGTCCCGTCGCGTTGATGTCGCCCGGCGCGACCGGCGATCTGCGCCATTTCGGCGACCGTCAACCGCCGTCGCCGATGACCGTCGAACTTGTTCAGGCTGGCAAAGGCGACATGGTTGACCTCCATGTTGAGACCCATGCCGATCGCGTCGGTCGCCACGAGATAATCGACCTCGCCAGCCTGGAACATCGCCACCTGGGCATTGCGGGTCCGCGGCGACAACGCACCCATCACCACCGCCGCACCGCCGCGCAGGCGACGCAGCATCTCTGCCACGGCATAAACTTCCTCTGCGGAGAAGGCGACGATCACCGATCGCTTGGGCAGGCGCGACAATTTCCTGGCCCCGGCATAGCTGAGCGTGGAAAAACGGGGGCGCCCGATGATTTCCGCATCGGATAGCAACGCTGAAATCATCGGCCGCAGGCTTTCCGACCCCAGGATCATCGTTTCCTCGCGGCCACGCGCATGAAGCAGCCGCTCGGTGAAGACATGCCCTCGCTCCGGGTCCGCGCCCAGTTGCGCTTCGTCCAGCGCGACAAAGGCCGGATCGCGATCGGTGGGCATGCTTTCGGCCGTACACAGGAACCAGCGCGCATTGGGCGGAACGACGCGCTCTTCCCCGGTGACCAGCGCGACCTGAGCGACACCCTTGATGGCGACGACCCGGTCATACACCTCACGCGCCAGCAACCGCAGCGGGAAACCGATCATGCCGCTGGAATGGCCGCACATCCGCTCAATCGCCAGATGCGTCTTGCCGGTGTTGGTCGGCCCCAGCACGGCCGTCACCTGATTACGCGCACGCCCGATCATCCCGACAAGATTGCGCTCCAGCGCGCGCGGCGCAACCTCTTCGTGGATAAATATTCAATCGCAAAACGTCGCTATTCCGGGCTTTTGGAACGAGCGTCACTCCCCCTGCCCGCCAGGCGGCACAGTTCGCCGCAGAAGCGACTCGGCTCGTCTCCGGTTAATTTGACTTTAGGGATTCGTCGCCACAGTCAATCAATCTGTATCGGGCGTTGCGACTTGTTTTGTCGCGCAACGCTAAGGGTGGGGGAAGGCTGTGTTCCTGCGCAGCGACCAGACGGGCAATCAAGGCGGCGGCGCGGCGGCATTCGCGCTGGCGCGTCCAATGCCGCCATTGCCCCGGCAACACTGGATGGACGCGCTTAACGCGCGGCTGGCGGAAACCGACTGGGCACCCGATCTTGGCGCGCGGATCGGCACTGGCGAATGGTATCGCGGCGCTTTCACCTGCCTGGCACTCTGCACTTCGGCCTGGGCGCTGTCGCCCGGTTTCAACCATCAGATCATCGGCAGCGTACCGACACCCCTGGTCGGCAGCAATTGGGACGAAGCGCGCGCGCAATCGATCGCGCCGCTTGCCTGGGGCGGCGACACCGGACGACGGATGGCCGCCAATGATCTTGTCCGGCCACTGAACGAAACGCCGGAGCGGCCCATCATCTCGCTGACGGCAACGCTGGGCAGCGGCGACAGTTTTTCGCGCGTGCTGGAACGGGCCGGCGTATCGGGCGCCGACGCATCCGCGACTGCCAGCGCGATCAGTCGCACCGTCGCGCTGGGCGCAATTCGCCCGGGCACCCAGATCGACCTGACCCTGGGCCGCCGACCCGACAAGACCGTGGCGCGGCCGCTTGAAAATCTTCGTTTCCGGGCACGCTTCGATCTAAACGTCGCGGTCAACCGGGTCGGCCAGCAACTGGTGATGACCCCGGAACCGATCGCGATCGACCATACGCCGCTGCGCATCCGCGGGTTGGTCGGCTCCAGCCTTTACCGTTCAGCACGCGCCGCCGGCGCTCCCGCCAAGACGGTCGAGACGTATCTGCGCGCGCTTGCCAGTCGCATTTCGGTCGGGCGCGACGTCCGCGCCGACGATGTGTTCGACATGACCATGGAACGCCAGCGCGCGGCCACTGGCGAGGTGCAGGTCGGGCAACTGCTTTATGCCGGGCTCGACCATTCCTCGAAAAAGGTTCAGCTCGTCCGCTGGGGCGAAGGCGACCGTGCCGAATGGTATGACGCCAGGGGCGAGGGTGAGCGCAAGGGCGCGATGTCGATGCCCGTCGCCGGACATGTCACATCAGGTTACGGGATGCGCTTCCACCCGATCCTCCAATTCGTGAAGATGCACAAAGGCATCGATATCGGCGCACCCTATGGCTCGCCGGTTCACGCGGCGATGGATGGCGTGGTTGCCTTTGCCGGACGCAGCGGCGGCTATGGCAATTTCGTCAAGCTCAGCCATGGCGGCGGCCTTGCCAGCGGCTATGGCCATATGAGCCGTATCGCCGTCGCACCGGGCACGCATGTCGCGCAGGGGCAGATTATCGGCTATGTCGGCTCGACCGGCCTGTCGACCGGCCCGCACCTTCATTACGAACTGTGGCGCAATGGTGCCGCCGTCAATCCGCGCTCGATATCGTTCAGCACCGTGCAGCAATTGTCGGGCGCTGCCCTGCGCGCGTTCAAGGCGCGGGTGGCCAGCCTGCTTTCGGTCAAGCCGGGCAAGTAATCCCGTTCAGTTTCAGCAGGATGGATAGCATGTCGTCGCCGGGTGGCGCGACGATCAGTGGCCTTGCGACCGCCAGCGGCGAACCGTGCGTTCGATCATCAGGTCTTCGCCACCCGTTTCGCGCCACAGCGTCGAGAATACCGGATCTTCGGACGCCGGACGCTTGTCTTCATCCAGCGCGTCGAATGATACACGGATGGGGACCGACACGCCTTCGCCACAGATCACGCATTCGCGGTTGCGCAGCGCGGGGATCGAATCGAGGAAGCCTCGTGCGCCTTCCGGCATGGCCGCGCGCACAAATGCCTGGTCGCGGTCATTGTTGAGGCGCATCGCGATGATGGTGCCGCACTGCGACAATACACCCTCTGCAAGGTCTGACGGGCGCTGGGTAATGAGGCCGAGCGAAACCCCATATTTGCGGCCTTCCTTGGCAATGCGGCTCAGGATGCGGCCAATCGACGATTTTTCGGCATTGCCTTCGCTGGGGATATAACGGTGCGCTTCTTCGCAAACCAGAAGGATCGGACGGCGGGCTTCGGCACGCGACCAGATGGCAAAATCGAACACCATGCGGCTGAGCACCGCGACCACCACCGACGTGATTTCGGACGGCACGCCCGATACGTCGATGATCGAAATCGGCTTGCCATTGCCCGGCAAACGGAAAATACGCTGGATAAACGCACCCATGCTGTCGGCGATCAACATGCCTGAGAACATGAATCCGTAACGCGGGTCCGATCGGATTTCGTCGATCTTGGTCTTCAACCGCAGATACGGCGCCGTGTCACCCGCGCGATCCAGCTTGCCCATTTCGGCCTGGATGAAGTTGACTAGATCGCTCAGCATATAGGGTACTGGAGCGTCGACGGTCAGCTTGCCGATTTCCTGCCCGATGCGGCCCTTGGCACGCGCCTGCAACAGGCATTTGGCCAGGATGTCGGCATCGAGCTGATGGTCGGAGCCGTCGCCGGTCACGAACACCTCGCAATGTTCCTCGAAATTCATCAGCCAATACGGCATCGCCAGGTTGGCAGCATCGTAACGCTCGCCATTTTTGCCAAAAGCCGAGCCATATTCGCCGTGCGGATCGATCATCACGATATGGCCTTCGGGAGCCAACTCGCAAATGCGGTGCAAAATCAGCGCAGCCGACGTCGACTTGCCGGTGCCGGTCGAACCCAGCAGCGCGAAATGCTTGCCCAGCATCGCATCGACATACAGCGCCGCGCGAATATCGGTGGAGGGATAGACCGAACCAATCTCGATATGCGGGCGATCATCGGCCGCATAAACCTGTTTCAGGTCAGCAGTGGACACCGGATAGACCGTGCTGCCCGGCGTCGGATAGCGCGTGACGCCACGGCGGAAACGATAGAGCTTGCCCGTCAGCCGCTCCTCATCGCCTTCGCCCAGAAAATCGATCGCGGCGATGATTTCACCGCGGTGGGTTTCGGAAAGCTTCAGCGAACGAATGCCGGCGATCAGCCAAGAACTACCCACGCGCATCTTGACCTGGCCGCCGATTTGACCTGCCGATGCGATGACCGGATCGCTGCTGTCGACCAGCGCTTCCAACGACTGCATGTCGAGAATGACCTGGCTGGTCGCGCCTGCAATTTCCAGCACGACACCGATGCCATCGGGCGCGGCGCCAGCGGGCGATACGGTAACCGCCTTCTCGAACATATTGGCGCCTGCCATATCGGTCATCTCGTCGTCCCCGAAATTTATCGGGAGACCATGCGACGAACTGGTTAAAATTCGGTATTTACCTAACGTTGCTCAAACCCGGCGCGCCACCCAACCCGCTGCCCAGCCAAGCAATATCGACATCGCCACTGCCACCAGGCCATAGCTGAACGAACGGTGTTCGGCGCTGCGCGCCACGAAGCGTTCGAAGCCCGATTTGCGAATATCGATGTCGCGCACCGCAGCCGCGAGCACATGGCCATCGCGGATCAGGAAAGTTTCCGCCGTGAACCGCCCGACCGGCACTCGCGCCGGAATCGATATGCGGGCACGGTACAGCACCTTGTCGGTGATTTCGACTGCCCCCGGCTCCTGGTAATAAAGGCCGGCCCGGCGCCGAAGATCGACCAGCCCGCGCACGAAACGCTGCTGCACCACGTCGGGCGCGGTGGTAGCGGGCGACAATTGCAGGCTGTCCAGCCCGAGTTCGTAGATGGCGCGCGTCCGTTCGTCGACAAGCTGGTCGATCGGGCGCGACGATGCGATGGCATAGAAGGATGGCGCCGATTGATACCGCATCCGCGCGGCATTGACCCAGATGCCGGCAATCTTCTGCTTTTCGCGCAGCAGGATCGCCTGTGGCGGCCCCTTTACCACCACCACGATGTCGGCATCGCTGTCATTGGGCGTCCGGCCCCCGGGGTAAAGGATCGCACCGAACAACAGCAGTTCGGCTCCCTTGAAACTATAGACGATGTTGATGTCGCGTTCGGACACGTCGGGCACCAGTACCGGCTTTGCCTGGGCAAGCAACAGCGGTGCAGCCAGGATCAGCCAGGCCAGCCGCTTCACTGGACTTCCACCGAATAAATCTCGTCGGGCCGCCAACCCAGCCCGACACCGACCCGAAAGGCAACGAGCAGCACGATGATGGCCAATGCCAGCCGCAGATATTCCGGTTGTGCCCGGCTGGCGAAGCGCGCGCCGACTTGCGCGCCCACCACCGATCCCACCAGCAACAGCGCGGCGAGCACGATATCGACCGCCTTGGTCGTCGTCGCATGGACCATGGTGGCGACTGCGGTGACGAACAATGTCTGGAACAGCGATGTACCAACGACGACCTGCGTGGCCATGCCGAGCAGATAAAGCATCGCCGGCACCAGGATGAAGCCGCCGCCAATACCCAGCAGGATCGTCAGAATGCCAACGCCAAAACCCAGGATCAGCGGCGCAAGCGGCGAGATATACAGGCCCGAACGATAGAAGCGCGTGCGGAATGGCAGGGACGCGACCAGCGGATGGTGGCGCCGCTTGCGCGCGGGCAGCGGAACGCCGGTACGCGTCGCACGGATCGCCGCCAGGCTTTCGCGCGCCATCATCCAGCCGATGGAGCCCAACAGTACGACATAGATGACGGCAATCACGGTATCGATCTGGCCCAGCGCCTGCAGCAGCTTGAACAGCCAGGCGCCGACGAACGACCCCACCACGCCGCCCGCGACCAGCACGCTGCCCATTTTCACATCGACCCCGCGCCGGTGGAAATGCGCGAAAACCCCTGAAACGCTGGCGCCGGTCACCTGTGAGGCCGCGGAGGCCGCCGCCACGGTCGGTGGAATGCCGTAAACGATCAGCAGCGGCGTCGTCAGAAATCCGCCGCCGACGCCGAACATACCCGACAACAGGCCCACCCCGCCGCCAAGCAGCACGATGACCAGCGCGTTGACGCTCAGGTTGGCGATGGGGAGGTAGATATCCATGATCCTGTCCTGCGATATCGCGTTCGGGGCCTGCTTGAAACCCGCTTAAAAATCCGCGCCCAGCGTCAGGGCAATCCCGGCGGCTGGTCGAGCGTCTCCCGCTACTCGTTGCCGCCAATCGAGCGACAGCCGGAAATTGCGATTGTGCACCGCTATATCGGCGGCAACCGCGGGCCCGACATCAAGCCGCGCTGCACCCGGCTGCGCTGCCCCCCAGGCACCAGCGCCCAGCGTAAACCGCACCGGCCCAAGGCTGGTTACCTGTCGGCTGATCCTCGCGGCACCGTCAGCAAAGGCAACGCCACCCTGGCGCAATATCACGCCTGCTTCGCCATAGGTTTCCAGCCGAAAGCCTGCGGGCAGGGGGCTTGGCCCGGTTCCCCCGACCAGCCCGAGCGTAAACCCGCCACGCCCGCCATCCAGCGGAAATCGCTGTTCGGCGATCAGATGGATGGGTGGCTTTGCCGGTTGCCAGTCGATGCCAACCGCTGCTTCCCTGCCTGGCTGGGACAAGGCGCCCGATATCCGGCCATAGGCCACAACGCGCCTTGCCTCGCCCAACGCGTAACCCAACCGAACGCCCGCCTGGCTACCCCCGAGCACGCCGCCAGTCAGCCCGGCCTGCGGCGCGGTGCTCCCCCCGCGCACCAGCGTCCAGAAACTGCCTTTCCAGCGCGAGCCGCCGGGCGAAGATGCCACATGGATTCCCGGCTGGATCGCTGGCGAAGTGATCGGCTGCACCGCCCCCTTCAATGAAACGGGCGACGAACCAGGCGCGGCTGGTTCCGATGTGGCCCGCGCGACACTGACGGGCCTGTTCGTCCCAACCGGTAATGGCGCACCGTACACGACGCCGGATCGCACGAACATCTGGTGCGAATTCCGTCTGGCCAATGATGTGATGGCCAACGGTGTGGCGCCTGGGAACACGGGCGCGGTTACGGGCCGGACCGACAATGTGTCATCGGTCGGCACCTGTCGGGACCGGACGTTCGCATTCGCCACCAAGGCTCGCGGCGGGACGGGCCACAGCATCACCGCGCGCACGGTCGCCCAGCCGGTCATCACCGCGAGCAGGAAACGCAGCGGTCTTCCAGCGAGGCTCATTCGGCCGCGTTGATATCGGGAAACATATGCGCCGTCTTGTCCCAGCGCAGCGCTACCCCGCGAAGCAGGCGCCAATATTGGACCAGTGCCCGGCGCGCGGCGAGCATCGCGATGATGTTGCCGACCACCATCCGCGGCACTGAACGCAGCGCTTCTGCCGGGCCATAGGCCGCCCCGGTAAAACTGGCCCGCAACGCCAATCGCCATAACAACAGCAAAGCATTGGCGATCAACAACCAGCGTGGCGCTATAACACCCGGGTTACCCGAACTGCCCAGCAACGCATGGCCTGCCAACGATAGCGCGCTGGCGACCAATGCCAGATACGCTGCCAACAGGACCAACACCGCAACCAGCGCGCGCCGATCGCGCATCCGCATCCAATGCTCGCCCAAATCGTGCCAGCGCGTCCAACCGATCCGGTCCCACCCGGCGAGCGCGATCCCGGTCATCCAGCGCGCCTTTTGCCGCACGGCAGCGTCGATCCGGCCGGGGAAAAACGCGCGCACCGCGGCGACGGGGGCGCCCGCGGCGGGGCGGACGCGCGCCAGTACGCCACGGCCGCCCAGGGCGGCGATGTGCAACCCGATCTCATAATCCTCGGTCAGGCTGTCGATATCGAACGGCCCTTGCGCCTTGCCCTGGGCAATCCGCGCCAGCATCGGGAATGCCAGAGCACAACCGACACCCGCCAGCGGCAGCCCCGCGCCGATAAGCTGCCGCACGACCAGTTGCTTGCCATGCGCTTCAGCAAATTCGTCGCAATAATGGCCAGACACCCACCGGGAATGCCGATCGACCAAGGGGAGCACCGGCAATTGTACCGACGCATATTCGCCTATCAGGCTGGCGAAAATGTGCAGTTCGTCCGGGTGAACCACGTCCTCCGCATCGTGCAGGACGACGGCGCACACCGTACCTCCCGGCAGGGCGCTGTCGCGTTGCAGTGCTTGCCACAACGCGTTGAGGCAATCCGCCTTGGTGGTCGGGCCCGCCCTTGCACCAACGACCAGCCGCACCCGGCCATCAAGCGCCGCGACTTCGGCAACGGCATCAATCGTCGCCGGATCATTGGGATAGGTCCCGACATAGATTCGATAATCGGGGTAGCGCAACGTCGCCAGCGCATGGCGAAGCATCGCGCCGATCACCGCCACTTCGTCCCAGGCAGGAATGAAAATTGCGAAGCGGCCATCGCCCGGCTGAACGTCCGGCGAACGGGTCGATCCGGCGACCAGGACATCCCCGTCCCCCCGGCCAAGGCGCATGGCCCGCGCCAGCCGATGCACGCCGTAAATGACATCGATCGCCAGATCATCGAGACCGCCGACCATGAAACCCACGGCGGCGAACAAAACAGCCTCCCGCGCAATGGCATCGACAGCAGTCATCAGCGCCGAAAGCGCGTCCAAACCCACCCCCCACAAATGAGTTCTGCGAAACCATATTCTTTGACGGTTATGCCCACATAAGCAAGAGGTTAAGTGAAATGATTTACCGGTGGATTTGCCCCCCACCTGTCAGTAGTGTCGACATTCCTTGGGAGAGGTTGACGACGATGAAGCGGGTTGCGAAACTGGCATTCCTGGCCTTGGCCATTGCACCCGTCGCTGCGCTTGGCGACAACAGCCCGCAAGTGGTGATGGCCAGCCCGGGCGTTGGCAATGGCGCGATCGAACGCTTCACCATCCGTTTCAGCCAGCCGATGGTCCCATTGGGCGATCCGCGCGCGCCATCCCCTTTCAAGGTCGAATGCGCGGTCGAGGGCGAAGGCCGCTGGGTCGACCAGCAGACGTTCGTCCACGAATTCAAGGGGCCACTGCCCGGCGGCACGGTTTGCAGTTTCGACCTGCGCGATGGGCTGAAAAGCGCCGCGGGATATGATGTCGGCGGCCAGAAATCCTTCAAGGTCGATGCCGGCGGGCCGACCGCGCGCGCCGTGCTGCCCAACCGATATGGCGACAATGTCGAGGAGGATCAGGTTTTCCTGGTCGCCGCCAACCTGCCCGCCAGCCGCCAGTCGGTTGCCGCCAACGCTTATTGCGCGGTTGATGGCCTGGGCGAGAAAATTCCGGTCGATGTCCTTGATGCCGATCTGCCGGCCAAGTTGCTGAGCGCGATGGGGACGGATCGCTGGGAAGTGCGCAACTTTCTTGAAGAAGCTGGACTGCCCCAACAAGTGCCCACGGCCGCGGCGGATCGCAAGGCAGCTTTTGCCAGCGTCGTCGCGCTGAAATGCCATCGCCCGCTGCCGCCAGGGCGCGACATGTCGCTGATGTGGTCGGGCAAGATCGCCAGTGCGGCAGGCAAACCGGCGGGCACTGACCAGCGTTTCGATTATACCGTGCGAAAACCGTTTACCGCGCGGTTCGAATGCAGCCGGGTCAACGCCCAGGCCGGTTGCTCGCCGGTTGAAAAGGCATGGGTGCGCTTCACGGCGCCGATCCCGATGGCACTCGCGAAACAGATTCGCATCCAGACCGCCGATGGCCGAATGCTCAGCCCCAGTTTCGACGACCAGGAAGGGCGCGGCGACCAGAAAGCCAGCGCCACCACCGCCGATATCGGCTTCAACACGCCATTGCCCTTTGCCACCGCCGCGAAATTGCTGCTGCCCGCGGGCGTCAAGGACGAAAGCGGCCGGGCACTGGCCAATGCCGAACGCTTCCCGCTCGACATCCGCTTCGACGCGGCGCCGCCGCTGGTCAAGTTCGCGGCCAATTTCGGCATTCTGGAATTGAAGGAAGGCGGCGTCCTGCCCGTCACCGTGCGCAATGTCGAACCGGCACTGCAAGGCCGCAGCCTGGCGATCGGCGGCCAGTCGAAACGGATCGACGGCAGCGACGGCGACATCGCCCGCTGGCTTCGCACCGTCAACGAAGCGGGAAGTTACCAGAGCCACCGGGAAGGACCCGACGATAACGGCGTGACGATCAATGACACCGGGTCTGACCCGGTGCTGACCGGCACGGCCAGTCCGTTGAAGATCGGCCTGCCGGGCAAGGGCCGCGATTTCGAAGTCGTCGGCATCCCGCTTGCCAAGCCCGGCTTCTACGTGGTCGAACTCGCCAGCCCCGTCCTTGGGCAGGCATTGCTGGGCCGCAAGGCGCCGCGTTATGTCGCCACCGCGGCGCTCGTCACCAACATGGCGGTTCATTTCAAATGGGGACGTGAACGCAGCCTGGCGTGGGTAACGTCGCTCGACACCGGCAAGCCCGTCAGCGGCGCCGAAGTGCGCGTGACCGACAGTTGCACCGGTGAACAATTCGCCCATGGCAAGACCGATGCGTCCGGCGCGGTCTTCGCGCCGCGCGGCCTGCCCGAGCCTTCGACCTATGGCAATTGCGAAGGCGGCGAGTCTCCGCTGATGATTTCGGCTCGCCTCGGCAATGACATGAGTTTCACGCTGACCAGCTGGAACGAAGGGATCGCGCCTTATGATTTCGACCTGCCCTATGGCTATCAGGCGCGCGACAACATCATCCATACCGTGTTCGACCGTGCGCTCGTCCGCCAGGGCGAAACCGTCCATATGAAACACATCGTCCGCCGCCCGGTCGGCACCGGCTTTGCGCTGACCCCGGCGTTCGAGGGTACGCTGAAACTCGTCCATCGCGGATCGGACACCGAATTTGAAATTCCGCTGACGATCGACATCCACGGCGTCGGCGAAACAAGCTGGAGCGCACCGCAGGGTGCGCCGATGGGCGATTACGACCTGCAAGTCATCACGCCCGACAAGACGATCTATACCGGCCAGTCCTTCCGGGTCGACGAATACAAGCTGCCGACGATGCGCGCCAGCGTCACTGGCCCGAAGGATGCCGCGGTCAGGCCCAAGACGCTGCCGCTCGACTTGTTCGCGGGCTTTTTGTCCGGTGGCGGTGCCCCCAACCTGCCCGTTGAGCTGCGGGTCGGCTGGTTCGCCAGCGACAGGACGCCCGACGGTTATGAAAGCTATACCTTTGGCGGCCAGTCGGTGACCGAAGGCGTCAAGGCGATGAACGGCAATGACGAGGATGAGCAGACGCCATTGCCGCCGACGCAGACCCTGCCGCTGACGCTGGGCGCCGATGGCACCGCGCGGCCAGGCGTGGAGGTGCCGCAATCGCTTGCCGGGCTGGCGAACATGCAGGTCGAAATGGACTATCAGGATGCCAATGGTGAAACGTTGACTGCGTCCAAGTCGATTCCAATCTATCCCGCAGCAGTGCAGATCGGCCTCAAGTCCGATGGCTGGCTGATGAAGCACGACGACCTGCGCCTGCGCCTTGTCGCGCTCGATACGCAGGGCAAGCCGGTTGCGGGGCAGCGGATCGACGTCGCCTTCTACAGCCGCCAGATCCTCACCGCGCGGCGACGGCTGATCGGTGGCTTCTATGCCTATGACAATCAGGTGAAAACAACGCGGCTTGGCGCAAGTTGCGCGGTTACCGGCGATGCTCAAGGGCTGGCGCAATGCAACGTCAATCCCGGCGTATCGGGCGAAGTTTATGCCGTGGCGACGGCCAGGGATGCCGCGGGCAACGAAACCCACAGCACCCGGTCAGTCTGGCTGGTCGGCGACAATGACTGGTGGTTCGGCGGCGACAATGGCGACCGCATGGACGTCGTGCCGGAGCAACAATCGTACAAGGCGGGCGACGTCGCCCGTTTCCAGGTGCGGATGCCGTTCCGCCAGGCGACCGCACTGGTAACGGTGGAGCGCGAAGGCGTCCTGTCCAGCTTCACCACCGAATTGTCGGGAACCGACCCGGTTGTCGAAGTGAAGATGCCAGGCAGCTACGCCCCCGATGTCTATGTCTCGGTAATGGTGGTGCGCGGGCGCGTTACCGGCTTCTGGAGCTGGTTGTCGCACCTGGCCCGCCAATGGGGCCTGCCCTTTGGATCAGCGCAGCCGACCGAACCGACCGCAACGGTCGATCTGGCCAAACCGAGCTATCGCATCGGGATCGCCAAGGTGAAAGTCGGCTGGGAAGCGCATCAGCTTGGCGTCTCGGTAAAAGCAGACAGGGAGCGATATGCCGCGCGCGACGTCGCGCAGGTCGACGTGACGGTGACCGGTCCGGATGGCAAACCCGCCACCAACGCCAATGTCGCCTTTGTCGCGGTCGACCAGGCGCTGCTGCAGATTGCGCCCAATGATTCAACCGACGTGCTGACCGCGATGATGGGCGATCGGCCATTGTCCGTCCTGACGTCCACCGCGCAGACCCAGGTCGTCGGCAAGCGCCATTACGGCAAGAAGGCCGTGGAAGCCGGCGGCGGAGGCGGCGGCGGTGAGACGTCGGGCCTCAACCGGGAGAATTTCCAGCCCGTGCTGCTATGGCGCGGCACCGTCGCCCTCGACGCGAAAGGCCATGCCCGTGTGCCCGTTCAACTCAACGACGCACTGACTGCGTTCAAGCTCGTCGCTGTGGCAACCGATGACGCGAACCTGTTCGGCAGTGGCGAAACCACCATCCGCGCCGCGCAGGATCTGACGATCTATTCGGGCCTGCCCCAACTTGTCCGATCGGGCGATTATTACGGCGCGATCTTCACGCTGCGTAACGGGTCGGGCGTGCCGATGACGGTCAATGCCGATGTCGCGCTGTTCCCGCGCATCGCCACTGGCCACCGCATTCGGGTCACGATCCCCGCAGGCGGCGCCATGCCGGTTGCCTGGAATCTTCGTGCGCCCAATGTGTCGGATGGCGCCAGCCTGCGCTGGCAGGTCTCGGCCCGCGCGACAGATGGCAAGGCGACCGACAAGATCACCGTCAGCCAGCAAATCATCCCTGCCGTACCGGTGGAAATATGGGCGGGCGCGTTGCTGCGGGTCACAGCGGATACCGGGATTCCGGTCGCGCCGCCGGCGGGCGCACTGCCCGGACGCGGCATGGTCGCCATCCGGTTTGACGATACGCTGGCGCCGCCGATGGCCGGGGTGCGGGCGTTCATGCTCGCTTATCCCTATAATTGTTTTGAACAGCAATTGTCGCGCATCGTTGCCTTGGGCGACACGGGAGGATGGGCCAATCTTGCGGGCAGCCTGCCCACCTATCAGGCGCCCGATGGGCTGTTGCGGTTCTGGCCATCGGATACGCTCGACGGATCGGAAGCATTGACCGCTTATGTCCTGTCGATGGCCACTCAGGCTGGCCTGGCGCTGCCCGATGGCCCCCGCGCCAAGATGATCGAAGCGCTGCGAGGCGTGATCGATGGTCGGCTGCGGCACGAAAGCTATGGCGATGTCCGCCTGCGCCGGGTCGCGGCGTTCGCGGCCCTGGCCCAGGCGGGAGCCGCCACCCCGGCGATGCTGGGTCAGCTTGGCATTAATCCCGGCGAGATGCCGACCGCGCAACTGGCCGATTATATCTCGGCGATCGATCATGTCCCCGGCCTCGCCAACGCGCCCGCATTGCGCAGCGCTGCCGAAGGCGTATTGCGCAGCCGCTTCGTCTATGAAGGCACAAGGCTTGACCTGACCGATCAGGACAATGCCGCCTGGTGGCTGATGTCATCCGCTGACGAAGGGTCGATCAAGGCGTTGATCGCGGTGCTTGGCCGACCCGCCTGGCAGGACGAAGCGCCCAAGATGATGGTCGGCGTCGCCAGTCGTCAGTCGCATGGCCGCTGGGATACAACCACCGCCAACGCGTGGGGCACGATTGCGGCGCGCAAATTTGCCAGCCTCTACCCTGCCGAAGCGATAGCGGGCGTGACCACGGCGTCGTTGGGATCGAGCAGTCGCTCCCTGACATGGCCGCTCGCGCCGACCCAGCGCAGCTTCACTCTGCCCCTGCCATCGGGGCAAACCCCGCTGAAGCTCGCGCAAACCGGCGGCGCAGGGCCGTGGGCAACGGTCAGCGTGTCGGCCGCCGTCCCGCTCAAAAAGCCGTTATTCGCAGGGTACAAGGTCAGCAGGCAGGTTTCGGTCATCTCCGCCAAGCATCCGGGTATCTGGTCGCGCGGCGACGTGATCAAGGTCGTCATCACGGTGCAGGCGTCGGCGGAGCGTAACTGGGTGGTCGTCAACGATCCCATTCCCGCTGGCGCGACGATCGTCGGCGATCAGGCCAACCAGTCGAAACTGCTGGCCAGCCAGGGCAGCGATGGCGGCGGTTCCGCCTTCAACGCCATTATCGGCGGCAAATTGTGGGATGTGCAGCTTGGGGTGAAGGCGGCCTATGTCGAACGCGGCAATGACAGTTTCCGCGCCTATTTCGACTGGGTGCCGCGCGGCACGTTCAGCGTCGCCTATGTCATGCGCCTCAACACGCCAGGCACGTTCAACCTGCCGCCGACGCATGTCGAAGCGATGTATGCGCCTGGAATCCATGCCGACGTTCCCAATACGCCGGTGACGATCGCCGCCCACTAGGGTTGGAACATGGAGGACGCACCAACGCCACCTGGACGCGGGCCGGAACGCTGGCCCGCGCGCTGGAAAAAATGGGCGCGCCGACGCGCCGACGCCTTGCTCGACTGGGGGGACCATGCCTGGGCCGCTGCAACGTCGCGCCAGGGGCTGGTGATTGGCGGGATACTGGCGCTCGCCGGGGCCTATGCCGCCACCGACTATGCAACGCTGCCTCCGCCGATGCCGGGCTATGCCGATGTGCGACACCGTTTCCAGCCATCCGAAGCCTGGCTTTATGATCGAAACGGCAGGCTGATCGATTCGGTACGAGTCAATTTCAAGACGCGGCGACTGGGCTGGGTGCCGCTCGACAAGATCGCCCCTGCCGTTCCCGCCGCCCTTATCGCGGGCGAGGATCGCCGCTTTCGCCTGCATGGCGGGGTCGATTGGCTGGGCCTGGCCGGGGCATTGCGCGACCGGATGAGCGGACATCGTGCACGCGGCGCGAGCACCCTGACGATGCAGCTTGCCGGTTATCTGTCGCCCGGACTCGCCCCACCCGGCGCGCGCGGCATCGGGGACAAGATCCGCCAGATTCGCGCCGCCTGGGCAATCGAGAGCGGCTGGAGCAAGGACGAAATTCTCGAAGCCTATCTCAACCTCGCCGGGTTCCGGGGGGAGGCGCAGGGGATTGGCGCGGCCGCACTGGGGCTGTTCGGCTCCACGCCCGACGCGTTGTCGAAAGACGATGCGCAATTGCTCGTCGCACTGCTGCCCGAACCACAAGCAAGCCCGGCGCGCATCGCCCGGCGCGCCTGCGCGCTGGCCCATGCCCGCGACTGCAGCCGGTTTGAAGCGCCCGCCTATGCCATGGTCGGGCCGTCGCGCAGCCTGGCGCTCGATCCCGGTCTGGCCCCACACCTTGCCGGGCGATTGCTGACCCGGCCCGGCCTGCGCGCCACCTCGACGCTGGACGCCGATATCCAGCGCATCGCCATCGCCGCACTGACCCGGCAGTTGAACGGCCTTGGCGCCGCGCGCGCGCGCGACGGTGCGGTCATCGTCGTCGACAATCAAAGCGGCGACGTGCTCGCCTATGTCGGCGGCGTGCGGGGTTCGTCAACCGCGCCGGATGTCGATGGCGCCAACGCCTATCGCCAGGCCGGATCGACGCTGAAGCCCTTCCTTTACGCCGAAGCGATCGAGAAGGGTTATCTGACACCCGCCTCAATCCTCGACGATTCGCAGGTTCAGCTCGACACCGCCTCGGGCCTTTATGTGCCGCAAAATTACGACAAGGGATTCAAGGGCCCGGTTTCGGTGCGCAGTGCGCTGGCAGGGTCGCTGAACGTGCCTGCGGTGCGCACGCTGCTGCTGGTCGGCGTCCAGAGTTTCCGCGATCGGTTGTGGGATACCGGTTATCGCGGGCTGACCGAGGACGGTGATTATTACGGCTATTCGCTGGCATTGGGTTCAGCCGAGGTAACGCTGATGGAGCAGGTGGCAGCGTATCGATCGCTGGCGCTGGGCGGGCGCTGGGCACCGCTGCGGCTGAGGCAAGGCGATCCCCGCGTGCCGCCGCGCGCGATTACCACCCCTGCCGCGGCCTGGATCGTGGGGGACATGATCGCCGATCCCAACGCGCGCGTCGCCACCTTCGGCCTCGACAATGCCTTGCGATTGCCATTCTGGGCCGCGGTAAAAACCGGCACGTCAAAGGCGCTGCGCGACAATTGGTGCATTGGTTTTTCCAGCCGCTACACCGTCGGCGTGTGGGTGGGAAATCTGGAGGGCGATCCGATGCGTGCCGTTTCCGGCACCAGCGGCGCAGCACCGGTATGGCGCGATGTCATGTCAGCCATCAACGCGCACGATCCGGGCGGACAAGCACCCCGCCCCGACCAAGTCGAGCAACGGCGCATCAGGTTCGCCAATGGCGTCGAGCAACCCCGCATCGAATATTTCCTGGCAGGCACCGGCCAATCGCTGGTGACCAGCGCGCCGGAAGCCGCCCGTCGCCCGCGCATCACCAGCCCGGTCAGCGGCAGCGTCTATGCGCTTGATCCCGACATCCCGGACGACAACCAGCGGCTTGCGATCAACGTGTCGGGCGAAGTGGCAACGCATCGCCTGTTGCTCGACAAGCGCGATCTGGGGCCTGCCGATGCGCATCCGCTGATTCTTGCCGGGCCGGGCATCCACCGGCTGCAACTGGTCGATATCGCAGGCCATGTTATCGATCAGGTCGTGTTCACCGTGCGCTGACCCAATCGCCCCGACGCCGAACGGCCCAGGCGGTGTTACCCGCCCGGGCCGACGTGACGACGCTACATCCAGGGGCGTTAGAAGTAGAAGCCCCGGATTACGTCAACGACAACGCCGCGGCGGTAATCGACCAGCAGTACGTCGTTATAGTGGCGCACCCAGCGCGTACCCGGACGAGCGGCCGGCAAATGATAACGCCACGGATCGGCGATATAATAACGCGGGCCATAATAAGCGGGCGCAATCCGGATACCGACGCGGAAGCGCGTGTAACGGAACGGCGCGTTCCAGTTGCCGCGCGCATAAAGTGCACGGTTTTCATTGCGCCAGCCGCGCCAGTCATCGCGGGCCCAGGCGCGGTTGCGGTCATTCACGTCGTGGCGCAGTTCGTGGCGAGCCTCTCGCACATCCTGGCGCTCGTCACGAATCTGGCGCGGGTCGCCACCGCGCCGGGCATCGCGCAGATCCTGTCTTTCGTTGTGCAGGCGGCGCTCATCGTGCCGGACCTCCGCCTGCGATTGCGCCATTGCCGTGGCCGGGAGCAAGCTCGCCGCCATCAGGGCAGTGATGATGAGTTTACGCATGATCGTCCTCCATAGTCATTCCGACATGATGCACGCCCAACGAATGGGCAGCGCCAAGTCCTCCGTGACTATCGACGAGTCGCGCTGAACGAGCGTCGAACGCGCCTGTCAGCTTAGCGAAAGGTAAGGGGTCGGCGCCGGGTGGCCGGTTACGGGTTCTGGCCAGGCCCGCCCGCGCCGCCACCGGGAATGCCAGCGCCAACCGTGCCGATGTTACCGAACACCTGCTGGAAGAAGCTCTGCTTGCGGCCCAATGTCGGCGTCACCTTGCCATAGGGGGCAATGTTGCTCGCCAGTTCAAGGCCGGTCTTGTTGATCGACGTCACGGTGCCTTTATCGTCGAAGCGGATGCGGATCGTCTGCTGGGCAGATGCCTTGGGCTTGGTATAGCCCAGGAAACGCGTGTCGCGTGACAGATAGATCCAGTCGTCGTCGCTGAACTGGCCGGTCAACGTCGGCTTGCCCAACACTTTTGCCACCGACGCCTTGTTGTCCACGCGGGGCTGCACCGAATTCACCAGATCGGCATCGATGATATAGCCGTTATGCCCCTTCAGCGATGTACAGGCCGACAGCGACAGGCCGGCCAGTGCCATTGCAGCCACCAGGGCCGGCTTTGCTGCTGGAACACGCATTCAATTCTCCTTCGGGGCACGCCGACTGCGGCCACGCATTGCATCATTGGCCGATCGCCTCAATATGCCGGGAAATGTGGCCAAACAAGGCCGACGCGTCAGTCGGCCCCAACGGAAGACAAAGATGGGACTGATCCAGCGCCTGTTCGGCACCGATCGCAACGGTAATTCGGCGGCGCTGTATGAAGCGATCGTCGCGCGCGGGCGCGATCCGCACTGGTATCTGGATGGCGGCGTCGCCGATACCATGGATGGCCGGTTCGACATGATTACGCTGATCCTGGCGCTGGTGCTGATCCGCCTTGAAACCAACGCTGGCCAGGCCGAATTCAGCGTTGCGCTGACCGAGCACTTCATTACCGACATGGATGCGCAATTGCGCCAGGAAGGCATTGGCGATGTCGGGCTGGGCAAGCATGTCGGCCAGATGATGAGTATGCTGGGCGGCCGATTGACCGCCTATCGGCAGGGGCTGGACACGCACGACCTTGCGCCTGCGCTGTCCCGCAATCTTTATCGCGGTAATCCACCGGGTCCGCAGGCAATGGCCCACGTGACTGCCGAACTGGACCGGTTCGCCGCCGGGCTTCGCGCTGCGCCATCCGACACGTTGACCAAAGGGAAGTTGCCATGACCGATCTGCCACACGCTTCCCCACCGGAATTTTCGCGGCCCGAGCGCCTCGACACGATCGGGACGGCGCCGCGCCGGGTTGAAATTACCGCCACTGAAGCCGAATGCGCCGCGCTTGCATGGCGATTCGGGTTGATCGGCATCGACCGGTTGGCGGCGGTGATGGACATCCACCGGGAAGGGGACATCGTCGTCGCGCGCGGCCGGGTGACGGCCGCCGTCGCTCAGGCCTGTATCGCAACCGACGAGCCCGTGCCTGCGACGGTGGACGAAGTGCTGGCGCTGCGCTTCCTGCCCGACGCCGCGTTCAATGCGGTGCCCGATGCCGAAATCGAACTGCAGGAAGATGATTGCGACACCGTTGCCTATTCCGGCGGATCGATCGACCTTGGCGAAGCCGCGGCCGAAACGATGATATTGTCGCTCGACCCCTATGTCCGCAGCCCCGATGCCGAAGAGATATTGCGCGCAGCCGGGGTGAAGCATGAGGAAGAGGTTGGGCCGTTCAGCGCGCTCGCCTCGTTGAAGGACAAGCTGGGGAAGGACAAGCTGGGGGGTTAACTGTCGTCGGGGCCCAGCGCCGGGTCCAGGTCGCGCGGGCGGATAAAACGCGTCAACGTCGCGCAGCCCGCCGCTGCGTCGGTCCAATTGTCGATGTCGAGCGCCATTTCCGCCAGAGTCGCCGTCGGGTATTTGGTTTCAAG
This sequence comes from Sphingomonas sp., assembly GCA_041659385.1. Taxonomy (GTDB): domain Bacteria; phylum Pseudomonadota; class Alphaproteobacteria; order Sphingomonadales; family Sphingomonadaceae; genus Sphingomonas. The sequence continues at coordinate 70,195 of JBAZYJ010000014.1, read as the reverse complement.
CGCGTCGCGCAACGCGTTGTCGCCACTGTCGGGCACCAGCATCAGCGCCAGATCCTCAAGCCCGGGATTATGGCCGACAAGCAGGACATGCGCGACGTCGGCAGGCACCGAATTGACGACATCGAGCAGAGTCATCCCCGACGCCAGATAAATACGCCGATCCCATTCGGGCTCGAGCGATCGGCCATAGCCAACCGCCACTTCCGCCAGCGTTTCGACCACCCGCGTGGCCGGCGACGCGACCACCAGATCGAAATCCAGCCGCAACGCGCGCATTTGGCGCCCCATGGTCTGCGCCGCGCGACGACCGCGCGCGTTGAGCGGCCGATCAAAATCGCGCGCGACCGGATCATTCCAGCCGGATTTGGCGTGCCTGAGCAATGTCAGCGTCTTCAACCCGCCCCTCCGTCGTGCGCGACCGTTGCCGCGTCATGCCCCAGCCTTGTTGCGGAGGAAAGACGCTTGGCGACCCGTGCCACCGCTTCATCGAGCGGAACGCGCAATATCGGCACGCCGGGCGGAAACGCCGAAAGCAGCCGGGACGGCATGGCCGCCGACAATAACACGAAGGTGCCGCTGTCGCCCGCACGACGAATCAACCGCCCGAACGCCTGCGCCAGCCGTGCCCGCACGATGCGATCGTCATAAGCCGATCCGCCATTCGCCAGCCGACGCGCGGCGTGGAGCACGCTGGGTTTGGACCAGGGCACACCTTCCATCACCACAAGCTGCAGCGATTGGCCCGGCACGTCCACGCCGTCGCGCAACGCATCGGTGCCCAGCAACGACGCCTGTGGATCGTCGCGGAAGATATCGACGAGCGTACCGGTGTCGATCGGATCGACATGCTGGGCGTAAAGCGGCAGCCCGTCGCGCGCCATCCGGTCGGCAATGCGGGCATGAACCGCGCGCAACCGGCGGATCGCGGTGAACAGCCCCAACGTACCGCCACCCGCTGCACCGATCAGCCGTGCATAGGCATTGGCGAGCGCCGCCGTATCGCCCTTTTTGACATCGGTGACGATCAGTACTTCGGCCGCATTGGGGTAATCGAACGGGCTTGCCGCTTCGAACTCGACGGGCAGTTGCGGCAAATGATGCGCGCCCGTCCGCGCTTCCGCCACTGGCCAGTCACCTCCGGCGCGCAGCGTGGCGGAAGTGACCAGCACGCCCTGCGCGGGCTTCAGCACCGTTTCGGCAAAGGGCCGGGTGGGGTCGAGCCAGTGGCGATGCAGCCCGACATCGACGTCGCGCCCCTCCACCCGTGCAACCGCCAGCCAGTCGACAAAATCGGGATCGACCGGCCCGTCGATCCGCGCGATCAGCGCTCGCCAGGCCGCCACCGTTTCGGCGCGCCAGCCCAGCGAGGCGATGGCGCCTTCGATCCGTGCCCGTGCCTGGCCGTCCATCCAGTCGGGGCCTTCGTTCAGCACCGCTTCCAGCCTTCGGCCAAGCGTCAGCAGCGGGCGGTAAAGCGCGTCCAGCGCCGCCGCCGCCGGGCCTGCCGCTTCGATCAGCATCGCATCGGGTTCGGCGAGTTCGGTTTCCAGGCCATAGCCCGCCTCTTCCTTGCCGTCCGCACGGGCATAGACCAGCCCGCGCACCGCCGCGAGCAGGCTTTCCACCGGGCCGAAGGGCTGGCCCTCGGCCAATCGTTGCAACCAGCCGGTCGATGGCAAGGCATGGGCAGCGTCAGCGGCTTCGGCAATGGCGATCCCGCCTGCTTCGTCATAGCTCGCCACATCGGCCAGCCGGGCGGCAAGGCCCCGGCGGCGGCCGCGCGCATTCGCTTCTGGTCCCAATACCCAACGCCGTATTTCGATCGATTCCTGGCCGGTAAGCGCTGCGGAAAACATCGTATCGGCCGCGTCGAACAAGTGATGGCCTTCATCAAACACATAGCGTGTCGGCCGCGACGCCAGTTCCCGCCCGCGCGCCGCATTGACCATCACCAGCGCATGATTGGCGATGACGATATCGGCCTCCGCGCTCGCGCGGGTTGCTCGTTCGATGAAGCATTTGCGGTAATGCGGGCAACCGGCATAAACGCATTCGCCCCGCCGGTCGGTCAGCGCGGTCGCCCCGGCGCGGCGGAACAAGGTCGGCAGCCAGCCGGGCAAATCCCCGCCGACCATGTCCCCGTCCGCCGTATAGGCGGCCCAGCGCGCGACCAGTTGCGCAAACACCGCCGCCCGGCCCGGAAAGCCGCCTTGCAGCGCATCTTCCAGATTGAGCAGGCAGGCATAATTTTCCCGGCCCTTGCGCGTCACCACGCGCGCGCGGCGCATTGCTGGATCAGGGTAGAGCCTCGCCGTTTCGTGCGCCAACTGGCGCTGCAGGGTCTTGGTAAAGGTCGAAACCCACACCGCACCGCCCGCCTTTTCCGCCCAAAGCGATGCTGGCGCCAGATAACCCAGCGTCTTGCCAATCCCGGTCCCCGCCTCGGCAAGCACCATATTGGGCATGTCGCGGCTCATCCTTGGTGCGAAGGCCGCCGTCGCAACCTCGGCAAAGGCGCGCTGGCCAGTGCGCACTTCGGCATTGGCGCCGGTCAATTGCCTCAGCCGCGCAACCGATTCGGTTTCGTCGATCGTCACCGTGCGTGGGGCAGGGCGGGGTGCGGCCTCCTGCCATTCGGGCAGCTTGGAAAACAGGATGCGCTCACCCTGGTCCGGCCGATCGATCCGCCCGGCAAGCGCGGGTGCCCAGGGCCATCGCAGCCGGGTCAGCGATTGCAGGATCGACCACGCGCCCTCGCGCTCCGGCCAGTCGTCACCGGCGGTATCCAGCATGCGCCGGGCAGCGGCGAGCAGGAAAGGTGCGATTTCATCGTCGCGGGTGGGCATCTCCAGTCCGGTCGCGCGCGCCAGCCCCTTGGGCGTCGGCACCATGAAGCGTGCAGGGTACAGGAACGCAAACAATTCCAGCAGATCAAGCCCCGACAATTCGGCATAGCCCAGCCGCTGCGCGACCAGCACGGCGTTCAGCATGATGACCGGGGTATCGGCGGCGATGCGGATCGCTTCGCCCCGACCGACGCGGCGGACCTGATCGGCCTCGGCGATCCAGATGCCGCCATGGCTGGCGTGAAGGGCAGGATAGGGAAGCGGCATCGCGCCCTTGTCAACGCAAAGGAACAGATGTCAACGCAAAGGAACAGATTGGCAACGGGGCATTGCGCATTTCACCCCCGCCACAGCCAGCGACGCATCGGGTCTAGCCGCGTCGCGCAGCCTCGGCTAGGAGCGCAACCCCATGACCAACACTGCACTTCCTCCGATCGACGCCGCTGAGCTGCGCACCGCGGCGATGGACTCCAAGGCCTGGCCGTATGAGGAAGCGCGCAAACTGCTGAAACGCTATCCAAATGGCGCGCCCGAAAAGGGTTATGTGCTGTTTGAAACCGGCTATGGCCCATCGGGCCTGCCGCATATCGGCACCTTCAACGAAGTGCTGCGCACGACGATGGTGCGCAACGCCTTTCACGCGCTTTCCGACATTCCGACGCGTCTGATCGCGTTTTCGGATGATATGGACGGCCTGCGCAAGGTGCCGGACAATGTGCCCAACAAGGAAATGCTGGAAAGCCACCTGGGCAAGCCCTTGTCGCGCATACCCGATCCGTTCGGCACCGCCGACAGCTTCGCCGCGCACAACAACGCCCGGCTGCGCGCCTTTCTTGACCAATATGGCTTCGACTATGAATTCGCATCGTCGACCGATTGTTATGCCGATGGCCGCTTTGACGACGCATTGAAGAACGTGCTTCGCCATTATCAGGCGATCATGGACGTGATGCTGCCGACGCTGCGTGCCGAACGCCGCGAAACCTATTCGCCAGTGCTGCCGATCAGCCCCAGATCCGGCATCGTGCTGCAAGTCCCCGTCCAAGTGGTCGATGCCGACGCCGGGATCATCGCTTTCGATGACGATGGCGAGCGGATCGAACAGTCGGTGCTGGGCGGCAAGGCCAAGCTGCAATGGAAAGTCGACTGGGCGATGCGCTGGGTCGCGCTGGGCGTCGATTATGAAATGGCCGGCAAGGACCTGATCGATTCGGTCACGCAATCGGGCAAGATCGCACGCGTGCTGGGCGCCCGCCCGCCCGAGGGTTTCAACTATGAGATGTTCCTCGACGAAAAGGGCGAGAAGATCTCAAAGTCGAAGGGCAATGGCCTGTCGATCGAGCAATGGCTGACTTATGGTTCGCCGGAAAGCCTGGCGTTTTTCGCGTATCGTGAGCCCAAAAAGGCCAAATCGCTGCACATGGGTGTCATCCCGCGCGCGATCGACGAATATTGGCAGTTTCGCGGCAATTATGCCGGGCAGACCGCCAAGGAAAAGCTCGGCAACCCGGTCCACCACATCCATGACGGCAGCGTGCCGACGACGACGCTGCCGGTCACCTTTGGCCTGTTGCTCAACCTGGTTGGCGTGATGGCGGAGGCGACGCGCGATCAGGTGTGGAGCTATCTTGCCAATTACGTCCCCGATGCAACGCCCGCGCGTTACCCTGATCTCGATCCGCTGATCGACCGGGCGCTGGCCTATGCGCGCGATTTCGTCGCGCCGACGCTGAACCGTCGCGCGCCCGATGCGACCGAGCGGTCAGCGCTGGAACGCCTTGATGCCGAATTGGGCGCGCTGCCCAACGACGCAACGGCCGAGGATATCCAGAATATCGTCTATGAAATCGGCAAGACCGGCGGCTTTGCCGAACTGCGCGACTGGTTCAAGGCGCTGTACGAAACGCTGCTCGGGTCTAGCCAGGGGCCGCGCATGGGCAGCTTCATCGCGCTTTATGGCATCGGCAACAGCCGCAAACTGATCGCGGACGCGCTCAACCGGTAAAATGGGCTGGCGAAAAACGGGGCCGTATTGCAACGGCCCCGTTTCCGGTCACTTCGCCCCGATAAAGGGCAATGGAGCGTTGGCACCGGTATAAGTCGGCAACCGGCCGTCCCATTTTTCCACCGCCCGCAAATTGACGATTTCCGGGTTGGTGCGGATCGCTTCCGCCTCGACTTGAATCGCCTTGGCATCGCCCTCTGCCTTGGCGACGCGGGCCTGGGCATCGGCGGTTGCGGTCGCCACATTGGCTTGCGCCGCCAAAGCCGCCTGTTCGTTGGCAATCTTGGCGTTGATCTGCTGCAACACCGCATCCGGCACCACGATATTGCCTGCCCAATAAAGCTGCTCCACCTGCAGGCCAACCGGCGAGAAGTAACGCTGGACCTGGCGCAGCGCGGTGTTGATCAGCTCGCTTTTGTGCGGGCCATAGATTTCTTCCACGCCAAGCTGTGACGCGCGTTCGACAATCGCGTTGCGAATGGCGTTGCGCAACGGCCCGGAAATAATCGCTTCCATGTCCGCCCGATATCGCTGGAACAGCACCGGCGCACGCGTGGTGTCGACATGGTAGGCGACTGCCACATCGGCCGACAGGCCCAGGCCGTTCTTGTCCTGAAAGCTGAAGCTTTCGTCGATCGGGCTCTGTTCCGTCGATGATCTCGCCCAGGTATAGGTGCGGGTGAAGACCGGATATTCATAGATATTCGTCCCCGGAGGGGCGAAATACCAGCCCACCGGCAACGGTTGCGACACAACGCCCGCACTCGGCCCGATATTGTTGACACGAATGCCGACATAGCCGGGTTGAACACGCGTGAATGCCGCCGTCAGGAACATGATCATCAGCCCCACCAGGACAGCGACACCAACCACCACGCCCGTCTGCCGCCCGAACAACAGGGCCAAAGGCCCGCGGCGCGGGGCAAATTCATCACCATAAGTCATCGTCAAACGCTCCCTGTAGCCGGAAGACAATCCCCGGCTTTTCAAGTGCGCGCGGCACGTTGGAACATGCAGTCCCGGTCAAGCCGGGAAACCTGCGATCAGATGGACGAAGACGTGAGTGAGAAAGCCGAAGCAAAAGCACCCATCAACAACGGGCTTGTCGACGGATGCGCATTGATGTGCGCAGGCGCGACGAACAGCAACAGCTACAGCAGAGCGGCCAAAACACAGCCAACCCGATCCACAGCCCAACGCCAATCCGCCTGATACCCTTGCTCCAATGCGCCTATCGCACGCCCGGAATTATAGGCGTGTTGTCAGCGGCCTGAAAGCGAATCCGGATGCCTTGCAACCGCCGCACGCGCGATTGCGCGCCATGCACTGTTCAAGGCGCAGCTTCATCCGGCGCGCGCCAGCCAAGGCGAACCGGGCCCGCATCGCCGGGCACGACGATTGCGGTGACGCCCGCTGCCGTCAGCGCCCTGGCAACCAAAGTTGCGTCTGCCGCGCGGCCGGCAACCGACAGCGGCAGATTGAGGCGCCTGGCCCCCCAGATGGCCGCGTCCAGCGCCGCCTTGTCCGGCACATCCTCGGTGACGAGCACTTGCGGCAGGGGCGCAGCCGGCGGCACCAGTGTCACTTGCCAATCAGGCGCCGTCGCCACGACGCGCTTTTCCAGTTGGCGATAGGCCTCGATCGAGGCACCGGGCAACGGTCGTGCCGTCACCGTCGCGCGCCGCGAATCGCGATCGATCAGCACGGCCTGCGGATCAACGCCAGCCACCAGCGCCAGCCGCTCGCCCAGCCTTGCCGCCTGCTCCATCGCCAGGTCACGCGCGCGGTTCTGCTGGCCGGCAAGCTGCGCCGCCTCCGCATCGCCGGCCATGGTGCCCACCCGGTACTGCTCGATCGTCACCTCCACGGGACGCCCCAGCCGCTCGCTCAAAATGTCCTTCAATTTCACCTGGGCGTCGGCTTGCAAGCGCGGTGTCAACACAGTGGCCGCCATGCGCATCGGGTGGGTGCCATAGTCCATGTCGATCTGGCTGATCCGCGCGCCACGGCCGAACAACTCCGTCACCGCTTCACGCGCCTGGCGACTGGCCGCCGTTTCCCATGAAATCTGGCGCAGCGACAAACCAAGCGGCACTGCCAGCAACAGGAAAATCGCGGCAATCGCGGTGTTTTGCATCAACGTCTGGCGCGGTGAAAGCGAACGCGCAAAGCCATAAAGCCGCGCCATCATCGCCGCCGTCAGCGCAATCGTCACGAAATTGGTGACGAACAGCAACAACGCACCGGACAGGACAGTCAGGTTCAGCGTCGCAATGCCAAACCCCATCACTGCCAATGGCGGCATCAAGGCGGTAGCGATGGCAACCCCGACAACGGTGCCTTCGCGCCCGCGGATCATCGCATAAGCACCCGCCAACGCGGAAAACAGCGCGACGACCAGATCGAACAGGTTCGGCCGGGTGCGCGCGGCGATTTCCGGCGTGACGTTCTGGAGCGGCGACAAGGCAACCACCAGCGCACAGAACAGCACCGCCAGGCCCATGCCGCCACCCAATGCAATCAACGAACGCCTGATTTCCGCCGAATCGATCGTCGCCAGTGCAAAGCCCAGCCCGATGATCGGCCCCATCAGCGGCGAAATCAGCATCGCGCCGATGATGACCGCGGGCGACGACAGCAACAGGCCAAGCACGGCAATGCCCGCCGCCATCAGGATCATGAAGACGTAGCGCGGGCTCCATCCGGCATCTTCGCGCACACGCCCGACAATCGCCTGGTGATCGATCTGGGCAATGGCGTGGACACGCCACCAGCGGCGCAACGGTTGGATAATCGAAGTCGCGCTCGTCGTCATGGGTTCAGGCTACCTGCATTTGATTACGCTTGCTACACCCGGCGTCATTGCCCCCAAGGAGCTTTCGATGCGCGGTTTTTTCGATCCTCGCCAGCTTGGCCATGCGCCCGCCACCGAACTGCACAATGGCGGTTTTGTCGCTTATGCCGAATGCCCGGCCCGCGCCGAAACCATTCGCGGCGCCGTGCCTGGGCTGGAACTTCCGATCGATCATGGCGATGCGGCGATCAACGCGGTGCACGACGCCGACTATCTGCGATTCCTGAAGGACGCGCCTGCCGCCTGGGCAGCAGCAGGGCGACCGGGAGACGTTATCGGCTATGTCTGGCCAATCGTCGGCAGGCGGCCGCTCACCCTGAAACGGATCGACGCGCAGGTCGGCCGGTTCAGCTTCGACGCATCGACACCGCTGACCGCCAGGACATGGGACGCGGCCTATGCCAGCGCGCAAGCCGGGCTGAGCGCTCTTGACGTTGTATTGTCTGGTGCCCCCACGGCCTTTGCCCTGTGCCGGCCACCCGGCCACCATGCCGGGCGAGACTATATGGGCGGTTATTGCTACCTCAACACCGCCGCCATCGTTGCCGAAGCCGCGCGGACGGCGGGCAGGCAGCGCGTGGCGATCCTCGATATCGACTATCACCACGGCAATGGCACGCAGGACATCTTCTGGGAACGCGCCGACATATTCTATGCCAGCCTGCACGCCGACCCGGTAACGGACTACCCGTTTTACTGGGGCCACGCCGATGAGGTAGGAAGCGGTGATGGCGCTGGCACCACGCTGAACCTGCCGCTGGCGCAGGGCAGCGGCATCGAAACATTCCGCCGCGCGCAGGACCGGGCATTGGCGGCGATTACCCGCTTCGCCCCGGACCTGCTGGTCGTCAGCTTTGGTGCGGATACGTTCGAGGGCGACCCGATCAGCCACTTGAAGCTGCGCACCCCCGACTATCCATTGCTGGCGCGCGACATCGCGGTATGCGGCTGGCCCACCGTCATCGTGATGGAAGGCGGCTATGCGCTCGACGCGCTCGGCGCAAATGTGACGAGTTTTCTCGCGGGTTTTTGAAACTGTTGCGCCGCCGACGGTTGCCCAGCTATATTTGAAACGACGCGGATTTGTAACAGCACCGTCAATATGATGCTGCACCCGCGAATGCTCCAACTGGCTGGAGCACTCCTTATGCGCACATTTTCGACGACTGCCTTATTGCTTGCCTCGGTCGCGGCGACGCCCGCCTTTGCCCAGGCGCAATCAGCCGACAGCCCTGACAGCGTTGCCGCCGCCGAGCAGCCCGGCGATATCATCGTCACCGCGCAGAAGCGTGACCAGAAGCAGATCGACGTGCCGCTGTCGCTGACGGCCGTTACCGGCAAGCAACTCGATACGCTGGGTGTGTCCGATCTCGACGAGGTGAGCTGGTATGTTCCGGGTCTCAACATTCAGGAACAAAGCGCCAACAATCCCGGCATCGTCATCCGCGGCATTACCTCGGATAGCGGATCGGCGCAGGAGTCGGCGCGCGTCACGCTCTATTACAATGGCGTCGATATCAGCCGATCGCGCGGTGCCTATCAGGATCTGTACGACATCGAGCGGATCGAAGTGGTGAAGGGGCCGCAGGCGACCTTGTTCGGCACCGCGTCGGAAATCGGCGCGATCAGCATCATTTCCGCCAAGCCCAAGGCGGGACTGGATAGCGAATTGACCGGCGGATACGGCAATTACGATTCCTATCTGGCCAGCGGCCACATCAACTACGGGTCGGACGTGCTCGCCGGACGGCTGGCCTTCGCCTACAAGAAACGCAACGGCTATGTCCGCAACATCGCGGGCGATCGTAACGTCCCCAACCAATCGCCGACCGGCACCGACCAGGATGATCTGAACGGCCAGAACCAGTTGGGCCTGCGCGCCTCGCTGCGCTACCAGCCTAGCGACCGGCTGACGGTGGACGCCATCTTCACTTATGACCGGCAGCGCAATCCGGGCACCGCGTTCATTTCCAGGCGGCTGCCGACCACCGCTGGCCCCGCCGACCCGTTCGGCACGGCTGAACTCGGCGGATCACCGCTGTCGGCCAGCGTGCTGGGCGATAGCAAGCTGGGGCTGAAGCGCCATGTCTATGACGGCAATCTGACGATCAAATGGGACTTTGCCGATGATTGGTCGCTGACCTTCATCAACGCCTATCGCAAATTCGACGCGCGCGAAGTGTTCGATGCCGACGGGTCAGCCGCCTGGTATCTGGAATTCGCCGAGAACGCGCGCGGCAGCCAGTTCAACAATGAAACCCGCTTTTCCTATACGACCGACACGTTCCGGGGATCATTCGGTTTCAACTTCTTCCATGAAAAGGGCTTCCAGGAAGTTCCCTTCTCGACCGAGGAAGGCACCTATATCCAGTGCACGTTAGGGGTCATTCCGGGCCTTGGTTGCGTCGCGCCAAACGGCGTCGTGACCGCGGCGCAGGCAACCGCGCTGCTGACGCGGGGCGCCGCAACCCAGATCCCCTACGCGTCGCTGTTCCGCAACGAGGGCAATAACGACAGCTATTCGGTATTCGCCGATGCGACCTATATTCCCACGCCAAGGCTGGAACTGACGGTTGGCGTGCGCGGGCTGATCGAAAAACGGCGGAGCGGCTATTTCGCGGCCCAGCCAAACTCCGTCCTGTCGGGCGCGCCGCTGCTCCCCATCGTCGACACTGGCGGCCGGACCTTCCGTTCCGAAGACAGCTTCGCCGTCGCCCTGCCGCGCTTCAACGCGCTTTACCGCTTCGGCAGCGGGCTGAACGGCTTCGTCACCGTATCGAAAGGACGCCGGTCGCCGATCGTCCAGCTATCCTCCGCTGCGGGGCCAGTACCGTCGATCCGTAATATCCCGCCGGAAACGGTATGGAATTTCGAAGGCGGGTTGAAGGCGTCGAAAGGCATCTTCACCGGGTCGCTAGGCGTCTATTACCAGGTCTATAATGACTTCCAGGTGTCGCAGATCATCAACGGGCGAGCCGTTACGGCGAATGCCGGCAGCGCAAAGAACTTCGGCGTCGAAGGCGAGGGCCGGGTGCAAGCGACACGCGCCATCTCCGTGTTCGGCAATTTCAACTATATCGATGCCAAGATCGATAGCAGCGCCGCCAACGGCACCTTTGCCGGCCAGCGTTTCCGCCTGCAGCCAAAATGGCAGGCATCGGGCGGCATCACCTTCGACGCGCCGTTGACCGAGAGGGTCGCCATTTTCGCAACACCCAGCGTGACCTATCGCAGCAAGCTGTATTTCGAAGTGCCCAACAGCGAACTGATCTCGCAAGGGCCAGTGACCCTGGTCAACCTCAAGGCTGGCTTGCGCTTTGCCGACCGTTATGAACTGTCGTTCCAGGCGCACAATCTGCTCAACCGCCGCTATCTGCTGGACGCAGGCAACACCGGCGGCGGCTTTGGTTATCCAAGCTTCATTCCCGCCGAACCGCGGCTCTATCAGGTGCAATTGTCGGCGAAGTTCTGACGCGAAGAGAATGGCGGGCGGGCGGGCGGCGATGGCTGCCCGCCCGTTGGCGCTATATGCCGGCCCAGTCCAGGCCGTCCGGCAATTCTTCGCCCGCATAATCGACCTGAAGCACACGCCGCCGCATCCCCGCTTCGCTTGCCGCCGACGCGTGCAGGATCGACGTGGCATAAACCCACACGTCACCGCGCTGGGCCAGGCAGGTGGCCATACCGCATTGTGCGACCGCACTGGCAATTTCCGATTCGGGAATGCGGCCCAAACGATGCGAGCCTGGTGCGATCAGCAGCGGCGCATTGTTCGCGGGTACGTCGTCGAGATGCACCCGCAACGTCACCAGCCGCGTGATGACGTCAAATGGCGGTTCGACATGCTGGATACCCGCCTTCGTCGTCCACGGACCATATCCAGCGATATCCGCTCGCCTTTGCACGGCGATCGTTCGATCCTGGTGCCAACCGAGTGCCCAGTTGGCACGATCGCTCTTGTCGAACAATAACGCACGAACCGGTTCGAGTTTTCTTCCTGCATGGGGCTGCCGCGATCGTCCCCAGCGGCCCGGCAGATGCCAGCAATGCGGCCAATCCCGGCACTCCCCGCAGGCGGAGGCCCGGGTGCGTCGGTTTCGACCGGGGCGAGTATCGCTGCCAACTCATCGACAAAGGAAAGGGCAGCGCGGTCGGCCCGCACTGCCCCATCCCGGTTCAAATCGAGCAAGGCGACCATGGTCGCGGCGCCGTCAAAGCTTGCTCGTCAACTCCGGTACGATCTTGAACAGATCGCCAACCAGGCCGATGTCCGCGACCTGGAAGATCGGGGCGTCCTCGTCCTTGTTGATGGCGATGATGGTCTTGCTGTCCTTCATCCCCGCCAGATGCTGGATCGCGCCCGAAATGCCGACCGCGATATAGACTTCGGGGGCGACGATCTTGCCGGTCTGGCCAACCTGATAATCATTGGGCACATAACCCGCATCGACCGCCGCGCGGCTCGCGCCGACGCCCGCTCCAAGCTTGTCGGCCAGCGGTTCGATGATGCTGTGGAAGTTTTCGCTGTTCTGCAGCGCCCTGCCCCCCGAAACGATCACTTTCGCGCTGGTCAGCTCCGGCCGCTCCGACTTGGCGATTTCAGCCGAGACGAAGGACGATACGCCCTTGTCACCAGCGACGTCACCAGTCGACGCGACGGCTTCGATCGTCGCACTACCACCCTCGGCCGCTGCCTTTTCAAAGGCGGTGCCGCGCACGGTGATGACTTTCTTCGCATCCCTGGTCTGCACGGTGGCGATCGCGTTGCCCGCATAGATGGGCCGCGTGAACGTATCATCGCTTTCGACCGACAGGATATCGCTGATCTGCATCACATCGAGCAGGGCCGCCACGCGCGGCGCGATATTCTTGCCGTTGCTGGTCGACGGCGCGACAAAAGCGTCGTGGTGCCCCATCAGACCGGCGATCAGCGGTGCGACATTTTCGGCCAGCGCGTGGGCGAATGCCGCGTCGTCGGCAACGTGAACCTTGGTCACGCCGACGATCTTTGCCGCCGCTTCGCCAACCGCGCCAACGCCCTGACCAGCGACGATCAGATGAACCTCGCCCAGCTTGGCAGCGGCGGTAATCGCCGACAGCGTGGCATCCTTGACGGCCTGACCGTCATGTTCGACCCAGACGAGCGCCTTCACTTTGCAACTCCCATTGCTTTCAGCTTGGCCACCAGTTCGTCGACATCGGCAACCTTGATCCCTGCGCTGCGCTTGGCCGGTTCGACGACCTTCAGCGTGGTGAGGCGTGGCGAGACATCGACGGCGTAATCGGCCGCCGTCTTCTGCGCGAGCGGCTTCGACTTGGCTTTCATGATGTTCGGCAGCGAAGCGTAGCGCGGCTCGTTCAACCGCAAATCGGTGGTGATGATCGCCGGCAGCTTCAGCTTTTCGGTTTCCGATCCTCCATCGACTTCGCGCGTAACCGTGACGAAATCGCCGTCCACCTCAACCTTCGATGCGAAGGTGCCCTGGCCCCAGCCGGTCAGCGCGCCCAGCATCTGGCCGGTCTGGTTGTTGTCGTCATCGATTGCCTGCTTGCCCAGGATGATGAGGCCCGGCTGTTCCTCGTCGGCAATCGCCTTCAGCAGCTTGGCAACGCCCAACGGTTCCACCTTGTCGTCGCTCTGCACCAGGATCGCGCGATCGGCGCCCATGGCCAGCGCGGTGCGCAAGGTTTCCTGAGCCTTGGCCTCGCCAACGGACACGACCACAACTTCGGTCGCCGCGCCTCTTTCGCGCAGGCGAATGGCTTCCTCGACCGCAATCTCGTCGAACGGGTTCATGCTCATCTTGACGTTGGCAAGGTCAACGCCCGTGCCATCCGCCTTCACGCGGGGCTTTACGTTATAGTCAAGCACCCGCTTGACCGGCACCAAAACCTTCATCGAGGCTCCTTCCCGAAAACTTCCTTACGCTGTCGCGTCGGCGTCCCATTGGCCGTTTTGCGTGGTTTTCGCAAGCCGGGTACGGCGCACCCTGCATTCCGTAACGTTATTGTACGCATATCGACGGCAATGAAAAAGGGCCCGGGGGATATCCGCCCGAGCCCTTTGGTCGAATCAGCGTGCCGACAAGCGAATCACGCCGCTTTCTGCACTTCCGCGACAATTTTCTGTGCGGCATCGCCCAGGTCATTGGCAGGAACGATCGCCAGCCCGGAATTGGCCAGAATGTCCTTGCCCTGCTGGACATTGGTGCCTTCCAGGCGAACCACCAGCGGCACCGACAGGTTCACTTCCTTGGCCGCCGCGACAATGCCCTCGGCAATGATGTCGCAGCGCATGATGCCGCCGAAGATGTTGACCAGAATGCCCTTCACTGCCGGATCGCTCAGGATGATCTTGAACGCCGCCGTCACCTTTTCCTTGTTGGCGCCACCGCCCACGTCAAGGAAGTTGGCCGGGAACATGCCGTTCAGCTTGATGATGTCCATCGTCGCCATGGCAAGGCCCGCACCGTTGACCATGCAGCCGATGTCGCCATCCAGCTTGATATAGGCCAGGTCGTACTTCGACGCTTCCAGCTCGGCCGGGTCTTCTTCGGTCTCGTCGCGCAGTTCCATCAGGTCCTTGTGACGGAACATCGCGTTCGAATCGAAGCCGACCTTGGCATCGAGCACCATCAGCTTGCCATCGGCGGTCACCGCCAGCGGGTTGATTTCGATCTGCGCCGCGTCAGTGCCAAGGAACGCATCGTACAGCTTCGACGCGGTGGAGGACGCCTGCTTGGCAAGATCGCCCGTCAGGCCAAGCGCCGCCGCAACCGAACGGCCATGATGCGGCATGAAGCCTGTCGCCGGATCGATGTCGATGGTGTGGATTTTTTCCGGCGTGTCGTGTGCGACGGTTTCGATGTCCATGCCGCCTTCGGTCGACACAACCATGCCGATGCGGCCGGATGCGCGGTTGACGAGCAGCGCAAGGTAGAATTCCTTGGCGATATCAACGCCATCGGTCACATACAGGCGGTTGACCTGCTTGCCATGTTCGCCAGTCTGCACCGTCACAAGCGTATTGCCGAGCATGTCGGCAGCGGCGGCGCGCACGTCATCAAGCGTCCTGGCCAGGCGAACGCCGCCCTTTGCATCGGGGCCGAGTTCCTTGAACTTGCCCTTGCCGCGACCACCGGCATGAATCTGCGCCTTCACGACGTAAAGCGGCCCAGGCAGCTTCTTCGCGGCTTCCACCGCCTCTTCAACGCTCATCGCGGCATAGCCAGCGGGCACCGGCACGCCAAATTTGGCGAGCAATTCCTTGGCCTGATATTCGTGGATGTTCATGGCGCGGGAAAACCTTTCCTTCGCAGGTAAAATCCCATGCCCTTAAGCACAGGGCGACGAGCGAATCCACCCCTTGCGCATTGTCTGTACGCTGCTTGTGCGCTGCATTGCGGTATCTCTGCTCGCCAAGCCGGGGGCAGGGGATTATAACGTCGCCATGTCTCCATTCCTTGGCCTGGCCCTGTTCTTCGCGACCGTTCTTGGCATGGAAGGCTTTGCCTATGCCGCGCATCGCTGGCTGATGCACGGGCCGGGCTGGCTCCTGCATGCCAGCCACCACCGTCCGCGCACCGGACGCTGGGAATTGAACGACGCCTATTTTGCGATCTTTGCGCTCCCCTCGATCCTGCTGCTGGTCGGTGGCAACTATTGGGGCTGGCCGGAATGGAGCTTGTGGGCTGGCGCCGGAATCGCCGCCTATGGCGCGATATATCTCGGCTTCCACGATATCATCGTCCATCGCCGGGTTGAAACGGGCTATGTCCCGCGGTCGCGCTACATGAAGCGTATCGTCCAGGCGCATCGGCTGCACCATGCCGTCGAGACCAAGGCGGGGACGGTCAGCTTCGGCTTCCTGTGGGCGCCCAAGCCCGAAGCGCTGAAAGCGGAGTTGAAGCGCCGCGCATTGGCAGGTGTGCGAGCCCCGCGCGGGTGATCGACGATCCCTGGTTTTACGCGCTGGCGGTTCCGGCTGTCATCATGCTCGGCCTGGCCAAGGGCGGTTTCGCCGGGATGGGCGCGTTGTCGCTGCCAATCGTGGCCATGGTCATTTCGCCCGTTCGCGCCGCCGCGATCATCCTGCCGATCCTGATCGTCCAGGATATCGTCGGCGTATGGGCATTCCGCCGGACATGGGACGGCCATGTGCTTGCCTGGATGCTGCCCGGTGCGATGCTGGGCATCTGGCTCGGCTACGTATTCGCCGCGCGCGTTTCGCCCGATGCGGTGCTGGGCATGGTCGGCGCGATCTCCATTTTGTTCGGGATGTATCGGCTATGGGCGGCGCGGCGCGGCGCGGCCGCCATATCGAGCTCACCGGGGTGGGTCGGCGCGGTGGCGGGCGTGGCGTCGGGCTTTACCAGCCAGGTCGCCCATGCCGGGCAACCGCCATTCCAGCTATGGGTGCTGCCGCGCGGGCTGCCGCGCGACACCCTGGTGGGGACGACCGCAATCTTCTTCGCCGCAGTCAACTGGATCAAGGTGCCCGCTTATTGGGCGCTGGGCCAGTTCAGCGCGCCCAACCTGCTGACCTCCGCCGTACTGATGCCGGTGGCGATCGCTTCCACCTTTGCCGGCGTATGGCTGGTCCGGCGCGTGCCGGCGCCGCGTTTCTACACCGCCATTTATGTGCTGATGATCCTGGTCGGCGTGAAGCTGGTGTGGGACGCGGTGGCCTGAATCCACACAAGCTCAATCGAACAGCGACGACACCGAACTTTCATCGGCGATCCGCCGGATCGCTTCGGCCAGCAGCGGCGCGATCGTCAGGTGGCGGATCCGTGATGATTGCTTGTCGGGATCGGGACTGCCGATCGAATCGGTGATGACCAGTTCCTTCAATTCGGAACTTTCCACTCGCGCCACCGCGCCGCCCGACAAAACCCCGTGCGTGCAATAAGCCACGACGTTCTTCGCGCCCGCGGCCTTCAATGCGGCAGCCGCGTTGCACAACGTGCCCGCCGAATCGACGATATCGTCGATCAGGATGCAGAAACGCCCTTCGACGTCGCCGATGATGTTCATCACCTCGGATTCGCCCGCCCGTTCCCGCCGCTTGTCGACAATGGCCAGGGGGGCGTTGTCCAGCCGCTTGGCCAGCGCGCGCGCGCGCACCACGCCGCCGACATCGGGCGAAACGACCATCAGGTTTTCACCCCCGAAACGCGCGATAATGTCAGCCGACATCACCGGCGCGGCATACAGGTTGTCGGTCGGGATGTCGAAAAAGCCCTGGATCTGCCCGGCATGAAGATCAACCGAAAGCACCCGGTTGGCCCCGGCTACCGTGATGAGGTTGGCGACCAGCTTGGCCGAAATCGGCGTGCGCGGGCCGGGTTTGCGGTCCTGCCGGGCATAGCCGAAATAAGGAACGACGGCAGTGATGCGCTTGGCCGATGCGCGTTTCAGCGCATCGATGCAGATCAGCAATTCCATCAGATTGTCATTCGCGGGATAGCCCGTCGACTGGATGACGAACACATCCTCGCCGCGCACATTCTCGTGGATTTCGACAAAGACTTCCTCGTCGGCGAAGCGACGGACGCTGGCATTGGTGAGCGGCAGCTCCAGATAACTCGCAATTGCGCGCGCGAGCGGCAGGTTAGAATTGCCGGCCATCAATTTCATAATGCGTGTCCCCGTTGTCCCTTGCGGTTCCCATAAGCATCCCAGCCCACGAACGCAAAGGGGCTGGCGCAAAGGGGGTGACGCAAAGGGTGGCGCGCACGCCGACCATTGCTCGCCCGCCGCCGTGCCCCTAAGGCAACGTGATGACCGTCATCACCCGCTTTGCGCCGTCGCCGACCGGGCGGCTGCACGTCGGCAACATCCGCACCGCGCTTCACAACTGGCTGTTCGCGCGCCAGCAGGGCGGCCGGTTTCTGTTGCGCATCGACGATACCGACCCCGAACGCAGCGAGGAACGCTTTGTCGACGCCATCCATGCCGACCTTGCCTGGCTGGGCCTGAATTTCGACGCGCAGGCCCGCCAGTCGGCGCGATTTGAGCTGTATGAACGGCATTTCCAGACGATGCTCGCTGCGGGGCGCATCTATCCCGCCTATGAAACCGCGCAGGAACTGGACCTGAAGCGCAAGATACTGGCCGGGCGCGGGCTGCCCCCGGTCTATGATCGCGCGGCGCTGACCTTGAGCGATGCCGAACGGGCGCAATTGTCGGCACAAGGCATCCAGCCGCACTGGCGTTTCAAGCTCGACCATGATCGCCCGATCGTCTGGCACGATCTGGTGCGCGGCGATCAACGCTTCGACGCCGCGACGATGAGCGATCCGGTAATCCGTCGCGCCGATGGAAGCTGGCTGTACATGTTCCCGTCAGTGGTCGACGACATCGACCTGCGCGTCAGCCATGTGTTGCGCGGCGAGGATCATGTGTCCAATACCGCGCTGCAAATCCAGATGTTCGAGGCGCTGGGCGCACCATTGCCGTCATTTGCCCACCAGGCGCTTCTTGTCGGCAACGAAGGCAAATTGTCGAAGCGGCTGGGGTCGCTGGGCGTCGATGCGTTCCGCGAAAATGGCATCGAACCCGAAGCCGTCATCGCCTTGCTCGCTCGACTGGGCACCAGCGATCCGGTGGAGCCACTTGCCGATATCGCACCGCTGGTTGCCGGGTTTGACTTTGCCCGTTTCGGCCGCGCGCCCGCCCGTTTCGACGATGCGGAACTGGCCACGCTCAACAGCCGCATCCTTCACCAATTCCCCTTCGACCATGTTGCCGCCCGCTTGCCTGCCGATATGGACGAACGCGGCTGGCTGGCGATACGGCCCAATCTGACAGTGCTTGCCGATGCTGGCGACTGGTGGCGGGTCGTCACCGGGCCGATTGACGCGCCAGCACCTTCGAAGGAAGACCGCGATTTCCTGGCGCACGCGGCGGGCATTGCCGCGACCATCGACTGGACGGCAGACCCGTGGCGCGCGCTGACCGGCGCGCTGAAGGACGCGACCGGGCGCAGCGGCAAGGCGCTGTTCCTGCCTTTGCGCCGCGCGCTGACCGGGCATGACCACGGGCCCGACATGGCGGCGCTGCTGCCGCTGATCGGCCCCGACCGGACGATTGCACGGCTGAACGCCTGATCCCCGGTTGCCAGCCGCAGTCGCCCCCGCCATGGTGCGCCGCTGATCGACAAGGGAATTTTGGGATATGCGGATTGCGCTTGGATTGATGGCGATGGTCGCGTTGGCAGCGATGCCGCCGGGCACATTGCACGCGCAGACCGCCAAGGCGGACAAGCCTGCCGCCGAAAGCGCCAGCGACGACAGCAAACCGGCACCGTTTTCCGCAGACAAGACAGTACGGCAAAGCGCGGTGATCGGCGGCGCGACCGTCAATTACGACGCGACTGTCGGCACCATCCCGGTCACCGATGCCAAGGGCAAGAAAATCGCCGAGGTGGTCTTCACCGCCTATACCGTTCCCGGTGGCGCGCCTGATCGGCCCGTGACGTTCGCGTTCAATGGCGGTCCGGGCGCTTCATCGGTGTACCTCAACCTTGGCGCGGTCGGCCCGAAGCGCGTGCCGTTTGGCGATGAAGGCGACGCGCCATCCGATGCCCCGCTGCTGAAGGACAATGCCAATAGCTGGCTGGACTTCACCGATCTGGTCTTCATCGACCCCGTCGGCACCGGATACAGCCGCAGCCTGGAAGATGGCGACAAGGCCAAGAAGGATTTCTTCGGCTCCGAAGTCGATATCAAATATCTGTCACGCGTCGTTTATGACTGGCTGGTCAGGAACGGCCGGTTGCGCGCACCTAAATATGTGATGGGCGAAAGCTATGGCGGCTATCGCGCGCCGCGCATCGCGCTGGAATTGCAAACGCGCATGGGCGTCGGCGTCAGCGGCATCGTCATGGTGTCGCCTTATCTCGATCCGCCCGCCATTGGCGACGATACCGCGCTCTCCCCCTTGCCCTGGATGATCTATCTGCCGTCGATGGCCGCGGCCAGGCTGGAACGTGAAGGCAAATTGTCCGCCGCCGCAATCGCGCCGATCGAGACCTATACCCGCACCCAGTTCGTCACCGATTTCCTGGCTGGCCATGCCGACCAGGCCGCGGTGGCGCGGATGGTCGACAAGGTGACCGAACTGACCGGCCTGAACCGCGATCTGGTGGCGAAGCTCGATGGACGCGTCGATATCGGCACGTTCCTGCGCGAAAGCCACCGGGCCGACGGCAAGATCGGCAGCGTCTATGATAGCAACGTCACCGCGTTTGATCCGTTCCCCGCATCAGCGGAGCAGCGGTCGGGCGACCCGATATTGAATGCCCTGCTCGCGCCTACGACCAGCGCGATGGTCGATTTCGTCACGCGCGTCGTCGGGTGGAAGAATGACGGCCATTACGAAGCACTGTCTTATGACGTTGGTCGTCAATGGGATCGCAGCAAGATCGACGATTCACCCGTCAGCGACTTGCGCAAGGCGATCGCCAATGATCCGCGGATGAAAGTGCTGATCGTCCATGGCTTCAACGATCTGTCCTGCCCGTTCTTTGGGTCGCGGCTGGTGGTTGACCAGATGCCGTCGTTCGGCACGGCGCAACGTGTGAAGCTGTCCGTCTATCCCGGTGGCCACATGTTCTACACCCGCGCGGCAAGCGGTGCGGCGTTCCGCGCGGACGGACGGGCATTGTACGGCAAGTAATTACTATCTTTCAATGAGATAGATCGTGGTCAACACCCTGTGTGTCGCCCACGGGATCCTGTCGCCGCGCGCTTGCGGCCAACCATATCAAATCCGTTTGCACCCTTTATGTTATGTTGTACCATCTCTGGGTCGGCCGACGCCGATGCTTTGGGACAATGCAAGGAGAAGGCGATGTCAGCAGATCGTTTTGCAACCCGGCGCGGGGTCAGCCCCGGTGGAATTGGCTTTGCCATGGGTATGACCGGGCTGGTCGTCATCGGCCTGATGACGGCAGCGCCAAAGATCATCCGGGCATCGTTCAACCCGCCAATTACGATCATTCAGATCGACGCGCCCAAACCGCCGCCGCTCGAACAGCCAAAGCCGCAACCGCAACGGATTGCTCGTCAGGAAACGCAGATTCAGCGCGTCGATCCGACGATCAAAGTGCAGCCGATCGAAATCCTGCCGCCGATAACGACGGTCGATGTGGCACCACATGGCGACCCTGGCCTGTTGCCCGGCAATGGCGACGGTGGCGTCAGGATCGATCCACCCAAGCCGCCGGTGCTGGTCAAGGCCAATGTCGATCCACGCTACGCCTCCGAATTCCAGCCCTTCTATCCGCCTTCGGAACGTCGGGCGGGCAACGAAGGCCGGGTCGTGGTCCGCGTGCTGATCGGCACCGATGGCCGCGTCCATGCCGTGGAGGCCGTCTCAGCCACCAACGACGCATTCCTGGAGGCGACCCGGCGGCGCGCGCTTGAACGCTGGCGCTTCAAACCTGCCACCCGCGATGGCGAGCCGGTTGAATCCTGGCAGCAAATGGCGGTTCGCTTCGTGCTCAGCGAACAGGATTGAGAGCGCCGGGGAGCGGGGGCTGGTTTCCCGCCCCTGCTTTGCCTATCTTGACCGGGTGATTCTGTCCCTCGCCAACCTCTCCCCGCTGCGCGCCTGGCGCGACCTGCGTCGCTATCTGGCCAATCGTCAGCCCTATCACTGGAAGATCATGGTGCTGTGCGCCGCGATCGTATTCGCGCTGTTCGCCACCTTCATCCACGATTCCAAGATCGAGAAGGACTATAAGTCGGACATCATCTATGTGCAGCAATGGCCGCTCGACCGCACCGAGGCGCAGATTGTCGCCCAGCAAAAGGTCGATCAGGCCGCCAGGGAAAAGCGCCTTGCCGCCGAAGATGCCGAACGCAAGAAAATCCAGGCCCAATTCAAGCGCGTGGATGACAAGCTGAAAGCCTGGGGCCTCTGAGCAAGGCTGACGACGCACGCTGGATGGCCGCCGCGCTGGCGCTGGCCAGTCGTGGGCAAGGGTCAAGCGCGCCAAATCCCAATGTCGGATGCGTCATTGTCCGCGATGGCATCGTCATCGGGCGCGGGTGGACGCAACCGGGCGGGCGCCCCCATGCCGAGGCGATGGCGCTTGGCGAGGCGGGCGCCGCCGCAATTGGTGCTGTCGCCTATACGACGCTCGAACCCTGCGCGCATCGCTCCCCTCGTGGTCCGGCGTGCAGTGATTTGCTGGTGGCAGCGGGCGTTTCCCGTGTCGTCATCGCCTTCCGCGATCCCGACCCGCGCACCGACGGCGAAGGGCTGGCCCGCCTGAGCGCCGCCGGCATCGCAACCGAAAGCGGCATTTGCGCTGCTCAGGCCAAACAGAGCCTCATAGGCTTCCTGACCCGGCAGGCGTTCGGGCGGCCGATGGTCACCCTGAAACTCGCCACCTCGCTTGATGGCTGCATCGCGCTTGCCAACGGGGAAAGCCAGTGGATTACCGGAGCGCAGGCGCGCGCGCATACCCATCTGGAACGGTCACGACATGGGGCGATCCTGGTCGGGCGGGGCACATATGATGCCGACACACCACGGCTGGACGTGCGGTTACCCGGACTGGAAGCGTGCAGCCCCAGACGGCTGGTACTGACCAGCCGCCCGATACCCGCCGACACCGGCTGGCACGCGCTGGCCAGCCCCGACGCAATCACCACGCTGGACGGTATCGACCATCTGCTGGTCGAGGGCGGTGCCGGTGCGGCCGCTGCCTTCCTCGCCAGCGACCTGGTCGATCGCCTGCTGATCTACCGCGCACCCATCCTGATTGGCGGCGGGCAAACCGCCATCGGCGACATCGGCCTCCAGTCGCTGGCCGATGCCCATGGTCGCTGGCGACTGGCCGATGCGCGCCTGCTTGGCAGCGACCGGCTGGAGGTTTACGAACGCGTCAGGGGCACAGCCTGATCGGCACAAGCGGGTAAGATCGACCATGTTCACGGGCATCATCACGGATATCGGCACCATCGACCGCGTGGTCGAGGATGGCGACACGCGCATCGTCGTTTCCACCGATTACGATACCGCGCCGATCGACATGGGCGCGTCGATTGCCTGTTCAGGCGTCTGCCTGACGGTGGTGGACAAGGGTGCGGGCTGGTTTGCGTTCGACGTATCGGGCGAGACGATCAGCCGGACCGCGCAAGGCCAATGGACCAGCGGGCGCCGCCTGAACCTGGAACGCGCGTTGAAAATCGGCGATGAGCTGGGCGGGCATATCGTCACGGGCCATGTCGACGGCATTGGCGAGGTGATCAGCATCACGCCCGAAGGCGGATCGCATCGCGTCGACATCCGCGCGCCCGCCGACATCGCGCCTTATATCGCGCCCAAGGGGTCGATCACCGTCGACGGCGTTTCGCTGACGGTCAACGGCATCAGCGACGATGCCGATGGATCGACGATATTCGGCCTCAACATCATTCCGCACACCTGGGCGGTCACGGCGTTCGGGCACTTGCAGGTTGGTCAGGCGGTCAATCTGGAGATCGATGTGCTCGCCCGCTATCTGGCCCGGATGCGCGAACGGCTGGCCACGGCCTGAGCATGTCTGGCCAACTATGCCCAAGTCCCCGCGCCGATATTCGCTTTCACATTTGATGTGATTTCTTTCGTTGAATATCACACTACAGTGTGACATATCGTCGGCATGAGCACGCAACTGATCGAACGAGTCCGCAAACTGGTGGTTGAAGGTGGCATGTCGCGTTCCGGCATGGCACGCGCCGCCGGCCTGCACGCCAACACCCTGCGCGATCTTGATTCGCCGGATTGGAACCCGACCGCCGAAACGCTGAAAAAGCTGGAGAACTTCCTGTTCGCCAGCGACGACACGCCCGTGCTGGTGCCGATCGAGGAAATCATCGAGGAAGCGCGCAACGGCCGCATGTTCATCCTGGTCGATGACGAAGATCGGGAAAACGAAGGCGATCTGGTCATCCCGGCGCAAATGGCGACGCCGGACGCGATCAACTTCATGGCGACGCATGGCCGCGGGCTGATTTGCCTGGCGCTGAGCAAGGCGCGCGTCAATCAGCTTGGCCTTGATTTGATGAGCCGCAACAACGGCACCCGGCATGAAACCGCCTTCACCACCTCGATCGAGGCACTGGAAGGGGTGACCACCGGCATTTCCGCCGCAGACCGCGCGCGCACCGTGTCGGTGGCAATCGATGCCTCCAAGGGCCGCGACGACATCGTGACGCCCGGCCACGTCTTTCCGCTGGTCGCGCGCGACGGCGGCGTGCTGGTCCGCGCGGGCCACACCGAGGCATCCGTCGACGTCGCGCGGCTTGCCGGGCTCAATCCTTCGGGCGTGATCTGCGAGATCATGAAGGATGACGGCACCATGGCCCGGATGGACGATCTGATCGATTTCGCCCGCCGCCATGAACTGAAGATCGGCACGATCCGCGACCTGATCGCTTATCGCCGCCGCCATGACCATCTGGTCGAAAAGACGGCGGAGCTGAACTTTGACAGCCAATGGGGCGGTTCCTGGAAAGCGATGAGCTTTCGCAACAAGGTGACCGGCGACGAATTGATGGCGCTGCAAAAGGGCCATATCGACCCCGCCAAGCCAACGCTGGTGCGGATGCACAGCATGTCGATGCTTGTCGACGTTTTTGGCGAGGCATCAACCCGGTCCGGCCTGTTGTCGGGATCGATGCAAACCATCGCCGACGAAGGCGCCGGGATCATCGTTGTCATCAATCGCCCGATGCCGGGATTGATATCGCGCGGCATGGCCCTGCGCAGCCAGGGCAAGGTCGCTGGTGACCCGCAGGTGGAAGAATTGCGCGACTACGGCATCGGCGCGCAGATCCTTACTGAACTGGGCGTGCAGGACATGATCCTGCTGACCAATACGCACCACACGCTGATCGGTCTTGAAGGTTATGGCTTGTCGATCATCGGCGAACGGCCGATTGCCAGCGCCGGCGCCGAATAGTCAAATCGACCGGCACCCCGGCGCACAACGAGCAGACAGGAAACCCCATGGCCAAGATCCTTATCGTCGAAGCCCGCTTCTACGACCATCTCAACGACATGCTGCTCGAAGGCGCGCGCGCCGCGATCGAGGATGCAGGCTATGGCCATGAAACCATCACCGTCCCCGGCGCGCTGGAAATTCCCGGCGCCATCAGCTTTGCCGCGCAAAGCGGCGCCTATGATGCTTATGTGGCGATTGGCGTGGTGATCCGCGGCGAAACCTATCACTTCGAAATCGTCGCGGGCGAGAGCGCGCGTGGATTGATGGCGCTCAGCATGGACGACCTGGCAATCGGCAATGGCATCCTGACCACCGAGGATGAAGCACAGGCGCTGGTCCGCGCCGACCCCGCGCAGAAGGACAAGGGCGGGGAAGCCGCCAAAGCCGCAATCGCGATGCTGGCGCTCAAGCAACGCTACAGCTAATCTGCCGGGCATGACCACGCCCGGCCCGCCCCCGTCACGCTATCGCATCATCGAGCGTGACCGGCGGCTGGTCGTAATCGATACCTGGGATGGAAGCCAGCCCGGCGACCGCATTGGGATGCCACTCGAGCGCCAGGCCGGGTCTGGCACTTCCAAGCCGGTTGGCCCCCCTTCCGGCCGGGCGACGCTGTTCCTGGGCCCGTATCCGACCGCGTTTGACGGGCGTGCCGAATTCCTCACCCATGCGATTTACGACAAAAAGGCGCCTCGCACGCTGATGCTCGACCCGGGCAGCGCCAGGCTGGTCAGCCGGATCAGGCTTGTGCTGGTCGGCGTGGCGATGATTGCCGTTATTGGCCTGATCTGGAATATCCTGTTGGCAATGCCCCTGATGCTGCTGTTCAACGACAATGTTCGAGGCTGGCTGCGCGACCGGAGTACCGCCTGGATCGACCGTCTGCAGGACCGTCTGGGCTGACGCGCCTGACGATGGCGCTGCACTGGCCGCGCGCTTACCTATCCCGGCGTCAGTAAGCCGGACGTCTGCATGG
Source organism: Sphingomonas sp. (assembly GCA_041659385.1). Classification (GTDB taxonomy): domain Bacteria; phylum Pseudomonadota; class Alphaproteobacteria; order Sphingomonadales; family Sphingomonadaceae; genus Sphingomonas. The sequence goes on along the minus strand of JBAZYJ010000014.1, from coordinate 44,512 downwards.
CGCTCGCTCACACGTGCAAGGCCAATCCGCACAGGCTGCCTCGGCTGGCAATGATTGGCAGGCCTGGCCGGCACCCCGGCCAAAGGACGGCTTGCCCCCGGCTTTTACATCGATCACCTGAAACATCCGGCCGCCTGCACAAAGGCAAGCGGCCGGATGTTGGTGCCTTGCTGGTTCGTCAGGCCGTTTCGCGGGCCAGCGCGGGATAATCGGAATACCCTTCCGCACCCTGACTGTACCACGTCGTCATGTCGTCCGCCGCCCAGGCAGCGCCTGCCTGAATACGGTCGACCAGATCGGGGTTGCCAATGAACGGCCGACCGAATCCGATCGCATCGGCAATGCCCGAATCGAGCGCAGCCTGCGCACTTTCCGCGGTATATTCCTGGTTGAGCACCAATGGCCGATCGAACGCCTCGCGGATGGCGGGCGATTGCTTGGGCTGTTCGGTCGCACCGAATGTGCCGTTGCGGTTGATTTCGCGCAATTCGAGGAAAGCGATGCCGATTTCCGCCAGCGCCTTGGCTGCGGGCACGAAAACCGCCGCCGGATTGCTGTCTTCAACGCCCTGAGTATCGCCATTGGGCGACAGGCGAACCGCCGTGCGATCCGCGCCGACCGTCGCGGCGACGCGCTCGGTCACCTCACGCAGCAGACGAATGCGATTTTCCGGTGCGCCGCCATAGGAATCGGTGCGGAAATTGGCGTTGTCGCGCAGGAACTGGTCAATCAGATAGCCGTTGGCGGCATGAATCTGGACGCCGTCAAAGCCTGCCGCGATCGCATTGCGCGACGCGCGGGCATAATCATCCAGCAGACGCGGGAAATCAGCGTCTTCCAGTGGCCGCGCCTGGGCATAAGGCTGTTTGCCGGCATAGGTATGCGCCTTGCCGGGTGCGGTCGTCGCCGATGCCGAAACCGGTGCCGCGCCACCCAGATAATCAGGGTGAACGATCCGGCCCATATGCCAAAGCTGCGCGAAAATGCGGCCGCCCGCTTCATGAACCGCCGCCGTAACGGGTTGCCATGCCTGCACTTGTTCGTCGGACCAGAGGCCGGGGGCGAACGGCCAGCCAAGCCCTTCCTGGCTGATGCCGGTCGCTTCGGAAATGATCAGCCCTGCCGACGCGCGTTGACGGTAATAGTCGACCATGATCGGCGTGGGCACATGCTCCCGCGTCGCGCGGCTGCGCGTCAGCGGCGACATGATGATGCGGTTGGGAGCGTTGATGGCACCAAGCTGAATGGAATCGAACAATGTCGGCATGGAGAAGTCCTTGTGCAGTTGATCGTGCGAGTTCGATAGAACGGGACAGGCCAAACATAGCGCGCTAAGGGGCCGCTTTCATCATTCCGACCGCGCAAGTTTTCCTGTCATGCCTGAAACCAAAGTCAATGCGTCCAGGCCGGCGCGCGATCATGCCCGGCTGGCATTCGCGGCGCTGATCGCTGCCAATATCGCGTTGGCGTTCGGGCCCTGGTTCGTCCGCGCATCGGGCACCGGGCCGGTTGCCGCGGGTTTCTGGCGCATCACCCTGGCCGCGCCGTTGCTGTTTGGCGCATCGCTTGCCGCTGGTTGGCACCCGCGCGCCGTGCAGGGAAGGCTGATTCCCGTGATTGCCATCGGTGGCCTGTGTTTTGCCGCTGATCTGGCAAGCTGGCACATCGGCATTCTGCGCACCACGCTGGCCAATGCGACATTGTTCGGCAATTCGACCACGCTGATCTTTCCCATTTACGGCTTCATCGTTGCGCGCACGCTGCCGACGCGGATGCAGGGTATCGCGCTGCTGCTGGCGGCATTGGGCGCCGGGCTGCTGCTGGGTCGTTCCTACGAAGTCAGCCCGGATCACCTGATCGGCGATTTGCTCTGCCTGCTCGCGGGGCTGCTTTACACGGTCTATTTCATCGCGATGCAGCGGGTTCGTGCGGTGATGGCGCCATTGCCCGCGCTGATGCTGTCAACGCTCGCCAGCATCGTGCCGCTGTTGCTGATGACGCTGGCCTTTGGCGAAAGGCTGTGGCCCGACCATTGGGGCGTGCTGATTGGCCTCGCACTGGTCAGCCAGGTGCTCGGGCAGGGGATGATGACTTATGCGCTGGGCCGGTTGTCTCCGCTGGTCATCGGCATCGGGTTGCTGGTCCAGCCGATCGTATCGGCGACAATCGGCTGGATCGTCTATGATGAAAGGCTGGGCACGACCGAACTGGCTGGGGCGATCATGGTCGCGGCGGCGCTGGTACTCGTCCGCCGGTCGCGTTAAACATCGCCGCAAGGAGCGTCACCATGGCCCAATCAATTCCCGCCGATGCAACGTTGGACGAAATCCGCGCCGGCCTTGTCCCGCTGATCGCCGCCAATGCCGCGTTCGACGGCTGGAACAAGGGCGCGCTGGACATCGCCGCCGATCAGGCGGGTGTGGACCGCGACATCGCGGCGATCGCTTTTCCAGGCGGGGCTGTCGATATGATCGACGCCTGGTTCGCGCATATTGACGCCAGCATGACCAGCCGACTGCCGCCCGAAACGCTGGACGCCATGAAAGTCCGCCAGAAGATAACCGCGCTGGTCGAGGCGCGCCTGACCGCGGTCGCCAGCCAGCGCGAGGCATTACGCCGGGCGCTGGCCATCCTGGCGATGCCGCAAAACGCGGTGCGCGGCGCCAAACTGGCCTGGCGCGCGGCGGACCTGATGTGGCGCGCGGCCGGCGACACAGCGACCGATTACAACCATTATACCAAACGCACGATCCTGATGGCGGTCTATGCCGCGACGGTGACGGTGTTCCTGAATGACGAAAGTGAGGATTGGGCGGAAACGCGCGCCTTCCTCGCCCGCCGCATCGAGGGCATCATGCGTTTTGAAAAGGCCAAGTCCGGCTTTGTCCAGCGCACCGCCATGCGGCCCAGCCTGTCGCGCTTTGTGGGGCGACTGCGCTATCCGGTGGCCTGATCCACGCCAGGCACCGACGCGACGATTGACCGTCATCAAGGCCAATGGCGGTGCCCTGCACTATCTATCAGCGCGCATGTCGCACTCGCGTTATTGATAATCAGTCGCAGAAGGCTTACCTGCCTGCCATGGACTCGCTGGTCAGCCTGGAAAAATTCCCGATGCGCCGTGCCGCTACGGTCGCCAGTATCGACTGGGATCGGCTTGCCGAGCCGGAAGCACGGCGACTGCGCGAACTGGGTTTTGATGCAGGCGTCGGGGTTGAGGTTCTGCACCGTGCCCGTCTGGGCGGCGGGCCGATCGCCTGTCGAGTCGGCCGGATGACGGTGGCGCTACGGCGCGCGGTCGCTGGTGCGATCCAGGTTTCGACGACGAACAACGGCTGACCGGAACCCAGATGAACATGATACCGCTGGTCGCGCTGGTCGGGAACCCCAATGCCGGCAAATCCGCGTTGTTCAATGCGCTGACCGGCGCGCGGCAGAAGGTCGGCAATTATCCCGGCGTCACCGTTGAGCGGCACGCCGGGCGCCTGGCATTGCCCGATGGTCGGCCGATCGAACTGGTCGATCTGCCTGGTGCCTATTCGCTCGACCCATCCAGCCCCGACGAACAGGTGACACGCAACGTCATCACCGGCACGCAGGCGGGCGAACGCGTGCCGGACGCGCTGGTGATCGTGATCGACGCCGCCAATCTCGACAATCATTTGCGTTTTGCGTTGCAGTTGATCGCGCTGGGCCTGCCGACGATTGTCGCGCTCAACATGTTCGATCTTGCCCAGCGCGATGGCCTGGTGCTCGATCCGGCCGCTTTGGAGGCTCGACTGGGAGTGCCGGTGGTGCCGACGGTCGCGGTGCGCAAACGCGGACTTGATGAATTGAAACGCCGCCTGACGGCATTGGTCGGCCAAGGCGGCGCCGTCCGGGTACGCGCTGGTGAGGGGCGCCATCCGCACGAAGACATCGCCGCGCTCCAACGCCAGGCGCGGGAAATTTCGCTGGCGGCGACGATATCCGAAACGCCCGTCCGGCGCTGGACGCACATGCTCGATTCGATCGCCTTGCACCCCGTCTGGGGCATGGTGCTGTTGCTGGTCATCCTGTTCACGATGTTCCAGGCGGTGTTTTCCTGGGCGCAAATCCCCGCCGATGCCATCGATGCGGGCTTTGCGGCGCTTGGCGTCTGGCTGTCGAGCATAATGCCGCATGGCTTCATCGAATCATTGCTGGTCGATGGCGTCATCGCGGGCGTCGGCGCGGTGGTGACTTTCCTGCCGCAGATCCTGATCCTGTTCTTCTTCATCCTGCTGCTCGAAGCGTCGGGCTACATGGTCCGCGCCGCGTTCATGATGGACCGGGTGATGGCCAGTGTCGGCCTGTCGGGCCGCGCCTTCATTCCGTTGCTGTCCAGCTTTGCCTGCGCGGTGCCCGGCATCATGGCGACGCGCACGATCGAGGATGAGAAGGACCGGCTGACCACGATATTGATCGCGCCGTTGATGACATGTTCAGCGCGACTGCCGGTCTATACCCTCATCATCGGCGCGCTGATTCCCGACAAGCCGGTGCTGCCGTTCATCGGGTTGCAGGGCATCGTTCTGTTCGGCCTTTACGTCCTGGGCATTATCGGCGCCTTCTTCGCGGCGCTGGTGCTGCGCAGGACGGTGACCAAGGGCGTGTCTTCCGGGTTCATGATGGAGATGCCGAAATATCAGTTCCCGCGCGCGCGCGACATTGCGCTGGGGCTGTGGAGCCGCACCTCGATTTTCCTGAAGCGTGCGGGCACCATCATCCTGACCACCACGATCATTTTGTGGGCGTTGCTCAGTTTTCCGAAACCGCCCGAGGGCAGCCCGATATCGCCAGTCAATTATTCGGTCGCCGGGCGTATCGCCAACGGCCTGGCGGTGGTGACCAAGCCGATCGGCTTCAACCGGGATATCGCGCTGGCGCTGATCCCGGCGATGGCTGCACGCGAAGTCGCGGTGGCGGCACTGGGCACGGTTTATGCCGTCGACAATCCCGAACAAGGCAAGGGGCAGGCCGCGCTTGCCGCCAATCTGCGCGGGCATTGGAGCTTGCCGACGGCGCTCGCCTTTTTGATGTGGTTCGTCTTTGCCCCCCAATGCATTTCGACGATCGCGGTCACCCGGCGGGAAACCAATGGATGGAAATGGCCTGCCTTCATGATCGGTTATCTGTTCGCGCTGGCATATTTCGCCGCTGGCGCTACCTACTGGCTCGCAGTATTTCTGGGACTCTAGGGAGCGGGCATGGCCGGCAGCGTCAATAAGGTTATTCTGGTAGGCAATCTGGGCCGCGACCCCGAAAGCCGGACTTTCCAGAATGGCGGCAAGGTGGTCGAACTGCGGATCGCCACATCGGACACATGGAAAGATCGCAATTCGGGCGAGCGCAAGGAACGCACCGAGTGGCACACAGTAAAGGTCTTCAGCGAAGGCTTGGCCAATGTCGCCGAGCGTTATCTGCGCAAGGGCAGCAAGGTCTATATCGAAGGCGCGCTGCAAACGCGCAAATGGCAGGACCAACAGGGCCAGGACCGTTATTCGACTGAAATCGTCCTGCAGGGCTTCAACGCCGTGCTGACGATGCTCGACGGTCCGGGTGGCGGCAATGCTGGCGGCGGCGCAAGTGCTGGCGGCCGTGAAGACTGGGGCGCAGTTGGCGGAGGCGGCAGCGACGATTTCGGCGCGGCGCGCGGCGGTGCGGGTGCCCGTAGCGGTGCGGGTGCCCGTAGCGGGGCCGGTGGCGGCAGCGCTGGCGGTGGCTTTGGCGGCGGCACGCCTGCGGGCGGCGGCTTCCCGGACGATTTCGACGACGACGTGCCGTTCTAGTGGTTCGGCCGCAACGGAAGAGTCCGGCGGCAACCGGGCCTTTCGTTGCGATCAGTTGAACCATCGCCGGGCAATGGCAGTGCCTGTTATTTCCTGAGCAGGAACACCGCGTGCTCGGCCAGCAGGTTGGCAAGGCCCGACCCCGTCCGCTGGTCGCCGGACAGGAACCACGCTCCTTCGACCGTCAGTCCGCGTTCTTTTACCAGGGCGCGGAAATCGTCGACGGTGACGTGGTGGATGTTCGGCGTATCGTACCAACGCTCGGGCAACAGCCGGGTGACCGGCATCCGCCCGCCGAACAACAGCGAGGCGCGCACTCGCCAATGCGCGAAATTGGGGAACGAAACGAATGCGCGCTGGCCAATGCGCAGCAGATGATCGAGCACGACATGCGGGCGCTGCGCGGTCTGCAGCGTCTGGCTGAGAATCGCATAGTCGAAGCTGTGATCGGGATAGTCCGCCAGGTCAGCATCGGCATCGCCCTGCACCACTGACAATCCGCGCGCCACGGCGGTGGCGACATTGCCCGCATCCAGTTCCAGCCCGCGTGCCGCCACGCCGCGCTGATCGCGCAATGCCGCCATCAACGCGCCATCGCCGCAACCGACATCGAGCACGCGCGCGCCTTGGGCGACATTGGCCGCGATGATCGCAAGATCGGGGCGCAAGGTCACAGCCCGGCCTTCAGCATCGCGGCAAATTCGTCGGACAGTTTTTCCATATAACTTTCGGGCCGGACCAACGGCTGAAAACCCTGGCTGGCATAGACGCCGTGCGCATCGCGGGTGACAAGGCCGATGCGGCGCAGCCCGGTAAAGTCCGGATGGTCGAGAAACCAGCGTACCATGCGCTGCCCCAGCCCCTGGCCGCGCACATTTTCGTCCACCCACACATCCGCCAGCCAGGCAAAGGTCGCGTGATCGGTAATCATCCGGGCGAAGGCGACTTGCTCGCCACCATGATAAACCCCCAGGCAATGCGACTCGTCGATCGCACGATCAACCACCGCACGCGCAATGCCCGGCGACCAATAGCTGCCGGCCAGCCAGCCATGGACGCGATCCCGCTGCAGGCGCGCGCGATCATCGGAAAATTCGAATTCGCTCATGCGCCTGCCTTCAGAAATCCATCGATCACGCGGTTGAGTTCAGGCGTGTCGAGCAAAAAGGCATCGTGCCCGAACGGGCTGGACAGTTCGACAAAGCTCGCCGCCGCCCCCGCTGCATGAAGCGCGTGGACAATGGTGCGCGATTCGGGGGTGGGATAAAGCCAGTCGGTGTCGAAACTGACCAGGCAAAAGCGCGTCGCGGTGCCGCGAAACGCGTTGGCCAGCATCCCGCCATGTTCCTCGGCCAGATCGAAATAGTCGAGCGCGCGGGTGATGTAGAGATAGGAATTGGCGTCGAACCGGTCGGTGAAGCTGATGCCCTGGTGGCGCAGATAGCTTTCGACCTGAAAATCGGCGTCGAAACCGAACGACTTTGCACCGTTGGGACTGTCAGGCCGGGACTGCAGCCGGCGGCCGAACTTCGCGGTCAGCCCCGCTTCCGACAGATAGGTGATATGGGCCGCCATCCGGGCCACCGCCAGCCCGGCGGTCGGCGGGTCATTGTCCGCATAATAATCGCCGCCACGCCAGCGCGGATCGGCCATGATCGCCTGGCGGCCGACTTCGTGGAACGCGATATTCTGCGCCGAATGGCGTGCGGCGGACGCGATGATGACCGCCGAACCGACGCGATCGGGGAATGTCGCAGCCCAACTGAGCGCCTGCATTCCCCCCATCGACCCGCCGACCACCGCGAACAACCGGCCAATGCCAAGGTGATCGAGCAGCATCGCCTGCGCGCGGACCATGTCGCGTATCGTGATGACGGGAAAGCGCATCGCCCAGGGCGTGCCTGTCACCGGATCGATCGTCGCTGGCCCCGATGAGCCAAGACAGCTGCCGATGACGTTGGAACAGACGATGAAGTGCCGTTCAGGATCAATCGGCTTGCCCGGCCCCACCATACGCGTCCACCAGCCGGGCTTGCCCGTGACGGGATGGTTGCTGGCGACATGCTGGTCGCCGGTCAGCGCATGGCAGATCAGGATCGCGTTGGAACGATCGGCGTTGAGCATACCATAGGTTTCATAGCCGACCTCAACCGGCGTCAGCGCGCCACCGCCGTCAAGCGCCAGGGGGCCGGGCAGCGAAACAAAGCGGGCAAGCCCGAAACGAGCGTCTTGCGACATGAGACCCAGTTCCGACATAAGGTCTGGAGCGCTAGGGCGCGGAGGCTTGCCTTGTCAACGCGGCGGCGCAGGGTCTATGCGCCCGGACATGGCCGAAACCGACACCGCTACGATCCCCGCCCCCGAACCCAAGCCCTGGGTGATGGCGATTGCGCCTTATGTCCCTGGTCGCGCGACAAGCGATGATGGCCGCGTCGTCATCAAGCTGTCGGCCAATGAAAATCCGCTCGGCACGCCGGAAGCGGCGGTGGCGGCGCTGGTTTCGGCCCGCACCAGCCTTGATCGTTACCCAGACCCCGGCGCCTGCGCACTGCGCGCGGCGATTGCCGACAAATACCGCCTTGATGCACAACGCGTCATTTACGGCACCGGATCCGATGAAGTGCTGCACCTGGCCGCGGGCGCCTTTGCCGGGCCGGGCGATGAAGTCATCTATGTCCGTTACGGTTTCAGCGTATACGAAATCGCCGCCCGCCGCGTCGGCGCCACCCCGGTGGTCGCACCCGATGTCGATTATGCAACCGATGTCGACGCGATTTTGGCGGCGGTGACCGATGCCACGCGCATCATCTACCTCGCCAACCCCAATAACCCTACCGGCACCTATACCCCGCGTAGCGAAATCGAACGATTGCACGCGGCACTTCCCAAGACGGTGCTGCTTGTCATCGATCAGGCCTATGCCGAATATCTGACGCCGGAAGAGGATGATGGCGGGATGTCGCTGGCGATCAGCGAGCCCAACGTGCTGGTGACGCGCACTTTCTCCAAGATTTTCGGTCTCGCCGCCGAACGCATCGGCTGGGGATATGGCGCTGCGCCGCTGATCGAGGCGATGCACCGCATCCGCGCGCCGTTCAACATCACCACCGCCGGTCAGCTCGCCGCGATTGCCGCGCTGGCTGACGATGCTTTTGTCGATCACGCCCGCACCCACACGCTGGAATGGCGCGGCTGGTTTGCCGATCAAATTGCGGCCATGGGCAATTTCGGGCTGCGCGCCATCCCGTCCAAGGCGAATTTCCTGCTGGTGTTGTTCGAAGGCAGCCTGAGCGCGGAAACCGCTTATGCCGCGTTGATGGATGCCGGTTACGCCGTCCGCTGGCTGCCCAATCAGGGGCTGCCGCATGGCCTGCGCATCACCATCGGCACCGAAGCGGACATGCGCGCGGTGGTCGCGGTGCTGCGTGACCTGGTGGGAAAGCCGGGCTGATGCTGCCCTTTTCCCGCGTCACCATCATCGGGCTGGGGCTTATCGGCGGATCGATTGCCCGCGGCGTGCGCGCGTCGATGCCAACGGTGCGCGTCACCGGACACGACGCTGACCCGCAAGTGCGCGAAACGGCGCGCGCGCTGGACTTGTGCGACGACATTGCCGACACGCCCGGCGCCGCGGTGATCGATGCCGATCTGGTGATTATTTGCGTGCCGGTCGGCGCCATGGGCGACGCGGCGGCGGCGTTCCGCGATGACCTGCCCGCCGACGCCATCGTCAGCGATGTCGGCTCGTCCAAGGCATCGGTCGCGCATGTGCTGACCAAAACCCTGCCCGGCGCGATCATCGTGCCCGCCCATCCTGTGGCAGGCACCGAACGCAGCGGGCCGGAGGCGGGTTTTGCCACGCTGTTTCACAATCGCTGGTGCATCGTAACCCCCATCGAGGGCATGCCGGAGGATGCCGCGACCCGCGTGGCGGAATTCTGGCGGCGGCTGGGCGCGAATGTCGAAATGATGGTCCCTGAACATCACGACCGGGTGTTGGCCATCACCAGCCATTTGCCGCATCTGATCGCCTATTCGATCGTCGGCACCGCGTCGGACCTGGAGGAAGTCACCCGGTCGGAGGTCATCAAATACTCCGCGGGCGGTTTCCGCGACTTCACCCGCATCGCGGCGTCGGACCCGACGATGTGGCGCGACGTGTTCCTGTCCAACCGCGACGCGGTGCTGGAAATGCTGCAACGCTTTTCCGAAGACCTGACCGCGCTGCAACGCGCGATCCGCTGGGGCAAGGGTGACGAGCTGTTCGACCTGTTCACCCGCACCCGCGCGGTACGCCGCAGCATCATCGAAGAAGGCCAGGACGACCCCGCGCCCGATTTCGGCCGCGCGCACGAATAGCGCGATTGATCGCCGCGCCCGGTGGTTATCCCAGCAGGTTGATCGCGGCGTGAGTGCGCGCCTCAATGTCTTCGCGCGGCAATTTGGCGGGCAGGGGCTCGCCAAGCTGGAACGTCACCACGCCCCGCTGTTTGGCGCCACGGCGCGGCCACACAACGCCGCTGTTGAGCGCAATCGGCACCACCGGCAGGCCCAGCACGCGGTACAGGCCCGCGAAACCCGATTTGAGCGGCGGCGACTCGCCCTGCTTCACGCGCGTCCCTTCCGGAAAAATCAGCACCGACCGTCCATCGGCCAGCGCCTGCTTGGCTTGCCGCATCATCTGCCGCAGCATCCCGGCCGAACCGTCGCGATTGACCACAATCGCGCCATAACGCCGTGCCGCCCATCCCCAGACCGGGATACGGGCCAGTTCCTGCTTCATCACGATTACCGGATCGTTCAGCGCAAGCACCAGTTCGAGCGTCTCGAACATGGCGTGGTGCTTGGCCGCATAAAGCACCGGGCCATCGGGCATGTTACCGACATAGCGGGTTTTGATGCCCAGCAGCAGCCGCGTCGACCAGCGATGAAGCCGGGCCCAGCCGCGAACATTGGCATAAAGCGCGCGGTGGCCAAGCATCGCACTGATCGGCGTCGCCAGCACAAAGGGAACCGACAAGGGGTAGAAGATCAGACTGAAAACGACCGTCCTTGCCCATGCGATCATTCCCCCACCCCCAGAAGCAGCGCAGCCCGACGCAGCACATATTTGTTATATTCGGCCAGCAACAGCCGCAGCCGATGCCCATCCGTCCGCACTCCGTCCCCGATTACCGACACATGCGGCCCCAACGCATGAATCAACTCCAGTTCAGCCCTGCGCAAATGCCAGTCCGAAGTGACCAGTCGCACCGACCGGTAATGATGCGCGCGTACCCATTCCGCCGTTTCCTCAGCATTGGATCGGGTATCGACCGCGTCCTGCCCAAGATCGACGCAACACGCGAACAGGTCCGGCGACACCTTGTATTCCAGCGCCAGATCGATCGGCCGGACGCCGGTGGCAACACCGGTTACCAGCATCCGTTTTGCCGCATGTTGCCGAAGCAGAACAAGTCCGCGATCGATCCGCCCCGCCCCGCCCGTCGGCACGACGATCGCATCGGTCCGCCGATCGTCGGCGACGCCCGGCAGTGTCAGCATGAACCAGGCAAAACCCAGCACCCAGGCCAGCGCGCCAAAAGCGATCAAGCGGCGGATCATCGGCATTCCTTCACAGATACCGCCTCAACGTCCGCAGCACCGAAAAGCGCGCCGCCACCGTCGCCAGCAACGCAAACGAAATGGGCAGGCCCGCCAGCAAAACCCAGTCACGCCGCCCTAGCGCGATCGAACCAAGCAGATCGGAGCCAAGGCTGGACAATTGCACCCCGATAAAACCAATCACCATCAACGCCAGCACCGCGCCAAATGCCCCACCCAGCAATGTGTCGAGCGCGATACGTCGCTGAAACAGCCGCGCCACCTGAATGTCGGTCGATCCCAGCATGTGCAGGATCTCGATGGTTTCACGATGCGTGTCCAATCCGGCACGCGCCGCCAGCACCACCACCGTGGCGGTCGCGGTTGCCATCAGCAACACCAGCCCGGCGGCGAGACCGATCATGATCCGCATGAAATTGCTGATGGGCGACATCCAGCGTTCCTGCCGGTCGATCCGCGCGCTAGGCACCACTCGCCGCACCGCCTGCGCAACCGCGTCAACTGCACCACCGGCATTCGGACCGGTATCCGGCTTCAGATCGACGTCGATCATCGCGGGGATCGGCAAATCGGGATCGGCACCGTCCTCACCCAGCCAGGGACGGATCAGCGCGGACAATTCGTCGCGGCTCACTTCGCTGGCGCGGGCGACATGGCGTGACTGATGCAGCACGTCGAGCGCGGCTTGCGTATCGCGGACGCGCGCCGCTTCATCCGCTTCCACGATCTGCACCGTCAGGCGCCCGGTGATCTGCCGGTCGAGCACCGTCGCCGCCGACAAGGTGCCCAGCCCCAGCGCCGCCGCCAGCACGGTGAGGAACAGCATGATCGCCATGATCCATGTCATCGATCGCGTGCGCCGCCCTTCGTCGAGCAGGCGACGGTCGGCGGCCGCCGTTATCAGCTTCAACTTCATGCGTCGGCAATCGTTGGCGGTGGCGGAAAGCGCAGTGACCCCGTGGGATCGAGCAGGTGCCCCTTGTCCAGCCGCATCATCCGCGCATTGGGAATGCGACCCAGCAGATGGAAGTCGTGCGTCGCCACCACCACCGTGGTGCCCAGCCGGTTGAGCGATTCGAACAAATGCAACAGCCGCTCCGCCATGTCAGGATCGACATTGCCCGTCGGTTCGTCCGCAACCAGGATTTCGGGGCGGCTGATGACCGCGCGCGCAATCGCCACGCGCTGCTGCTCACCACCCGACATGGTCTGGGGCCGGGCATCGACCTGATCGGACAGGCCAACCCAGGCCAGCATCTCGCGCACCGGCGCCTCGACATCGCTTTCCGGCACGCCCGCAATGCGCAGCGGCAGCGCGATATTATCGAACGCCGACAAATGCGGCACCAGCCGGAAATCCTGAAACACCACGCCGATACGGCGACGAAATCCCGGCAGGCGATCGCGCGGCAGCGTCACCGCATCCTCGCCAAACAGCTTGATCGCGCCGCGCGTCGGCCGCTGCGCCAGATATAGCAATTTGAGCAGCGAGGTCTTGCCCGCACCCGATGCGCCGGTGAGAAAATAGAAGGAACCACTGGTCAACGTGAAGCTCAAGTCGATCAGCGTCTCAGGGCTATTGCCATAGCGCAGGCCGACATCTTCGAACTGGACGATATTCGCCATCAGCGGCGCTCTTTGCCCTTAATCCCCTGCGCAACGGGCGCGACCAGCGACAGCCATCGCACGAGCGGGAGCCATGCTCAAGGGCAGTTGCCAACAACTCTCGCCCCGTCACCCCCTTGCCACGATTCGCAAACGGGTGTTTACGATAAATTCAAGGGCGGAAACGCTGCACCTTCGGGCAACGAAAAAGCGGGCAATGATCCTCGAATGCAGTGAATGCCGGACGCGCTACCTGGTCCCCGATACCGCAATCGGTGCCAATGGACGAGTCGTGCGCTGCGCCAACTGCAAGCATAGCTGGTTCCAATCCCCCGCCACGCCAGGCACGCCGACAAACGAATCCCCAAGGGAAACCCTTGCAGAGCCGCCACGCCAGGCGGCATCCCAGGCCGATTCGTCAGCGGCGCAGATTGCCGATGAACCAACCACGCGCGTCGTGCCGCCTCCTCCAGCCCCCGCCGTCGAAGAAGCAACCTCCGACGGCGATTTCGACGCCTTTGCCCACCACGCACCGTTCCGCCCCCGTCGCAATCCGGCCCGGCGCTGGACGATGATCGCGGTCGCGGCCAGCGTGGTGATGGCGGCAGGGATCGGCGCGCTGATGTTGTCGGGCACATCGGGGCTCATCAGTGAATTCGGCCTGTTCGCCGCCGCGCAGGAAGTGCCGCTGAAAATTCAGCAATTCCCGATCGACCGCCGCGACCTCGACAATGGCAGCGAGATGTTCGCCGTCAGCGGCCGGGTGACGAACCCGACCGCACACCGCCAGAAAGTACCCGATATCCGCGCCGAGTTGCGCGATGCCCAGGGTCGTATCGTCTATAGCTGGACAATCACCCCCGAACGCCGGACGCTCGATCCGCGCGGATCGCTCGATTTCCACAGCATGCAGCTTGATGTACCGAACAATTCCAAGCGGCTGGATTTCAGTTTCACCAAGGCGCCTGTCGGCTGATTTGATCGCGGCGCGATCCGCGCTTGTGTCCCGGCCAATGCTTTGCTAGAGGCCGCCGCCTGCCAGCTGTCGGGGTTGACCGGCGGTGTTTCACGTGCGGCCGTGGCGGAACTGGTAGACGCGCAACGTTGAGGTCGTTGTGGGCGAAAGCCCGTGGAAGTTCGAGTCTTCTCGGCCGCACCAAAACCCTTTGGTTTCATCGGGTTATTCCAGGGGGTTTGGCGCACTGCCAGACCCCTGAAATGTTGCAGGCCATTGCAAAACTGTGACGGGCCGGGTTACCCGAATCCTCTCCTATCGGGTGTTTCGAAGGAGTCCCAATCGGGTTGACGCTGGATCGCTGCTTGTCCTGCCCCGTTCGCGCGCAGCTTCGGGTAGTCAGCGCGGTCTGGACGTGGTTTGGCACCAACCGCAGGGTTTCGCACCGTACGTCCCGCATGGCGTTGGTTCGCCAGGAAGGGCTCTCGCCTGATAGCTCCGCCTATTTTGCTTCGTCCGCTGCCGAAATTGCGGGCGCAGGCCGCAAGCCATCTCGCTGGCCGGGAGCATAGCTTGCTGACTTGGCCGACGCCCCGGATGCGACCATCATCGCCTGAACGGTATCTTCAGGACGCAGGTTGCGCGCCTTGGGGGTCGGCAGGGCCTCCAGCGTCGGCGGCGGGCTTGAAATCAATCAGTTCGACTTGGAACACCAAATCGGCGCTGGCGGGAATGGGCCCGTTGGCCCGCGCACCATATCCAATCGCCGCCGGGATGCAGAGCCGCGCGACACCGGTCCGCGCCAGCAACTGCAGGCCTTGCGAAAACCCCGGGATGACGCCGTCGACCGACAGGGCCGACCTCATTCCCTGATCGAACACCACGCCGGATTTCGCCAGATATCCGATGTAGTTGACCAGCACGAGGTCGCCATGGCCGGGTTTGGTGCCCGCTCCTGGACGAAGCATGGTGTAGCCCAAGCCGGAGGGCGTGCGCGCCGTACACTGCCGCTGGGCAGCGGGCACGACAGGATTGAACGGCAACGCGATTATGGCATTGTTTCCCGCGACCGGCTTCCGGACGGCCGGGGTTACCTTGACCCGGTGCGCCGTAGCCCCGTTCGCGGAGAGTGGGGCGACCAGCAGCGGTGGGATTGCGGCCAAAATGAAGAGCGACATTGCGCGGGGGAAAGAGGTCATGGGCGCAGCTATATTCAAGACGGGCGCAGTTCGCCACTCTGACGATCGACCAAGCGCGACGACGCCCTTGAAAATGCGTGAGCCGACGCAATTGCCGGGTGGTGCGCCCAAAGTCGCTCGGTTACGATCCGGTGCCGGAAGAGGCGGGCGCGCTGCAACCGGGCGGGGTCGTAACAGCCGCGAGATGGCTTCGGACGACCGGAGGGCATACCGCTTCAACCGACGCCCGTCCCCGACGTCCCGACCGGAAAGGCCAATGTGAAGGCGGCGCCACCCTCGGGATGGTTGGCGGCGGTCAGCGTAACACCCATGGCAGCGGCAAAGCCCTTTGCAATGGCGAGGCCCAGGCCGCTGCCGCCATTGCGATCGGTGCCGCGGCCGCGCGTGAAGGTTTCGAAGATGGTCGCTTCGGTGCCGTGTTCGAGGCCAGGGCCATGGTCGCGCACGGTGAGTGCCACGTCGTTCTGCCGCCGCTCACCGATCAACTCGATAGTGCCGACGCCGCCATGCACCGCGGCGTTGGCCAGCAGGTTGATGAGGATGTGGTGCAGCAACGTCGCATCGGCGGCAACCAGCGGCAGATTGGCCGGTACTCGCAAGTCGATCTGATGGCCGCGCAGCACGTCCTTCAGGTCACTGACTGCGCTTGCCACGGCATCGGTCAGGTCGGTCGCCTCAATCTGCAGGTCGAGCGCGCTGGTGTCGATCCTCACCATATCGACGAGATTGTCGAGGAAGCGTTTGAGCCGCGCGATTTCCGCGCGCGCGGTGGGCAACGCCTGCGCGTCGGGATGCTCGGCCGCCATCGCATCGACTGCTGCCGCAACCGAGGTCAATGGCGTGCGCAGGTCATGGCCGATCGACGACAGCAGCGCCGCGCGCAACCGATCGCGCTCCTTCAACACCGAAACCTCGCGGACCTGGCCCTCCAGCGTGAGCCGTTCGTGCGCGAGCGCGGCCTGGCCGAGCAGCGTCGTCAGCAAAACCGCGCGGTCTGCGGGAACCGGTTCCCCGCCGTCGTGGCGCGACAACCCGACCAGCGCCAGCGTGCCAAGCGCCGTCTTGAGCGGATGGAATTGCCAGTCGGCCGCCGTCAGGGTGCCGGTGCCCGCACCTGCCGGCTCACCGCGAGTCCATGCCCAGTCGGCGGCAGCCCGGTCGACCGGGCCGAGTGGCGCCGCATCATCCGGTGCGGCGGCGATACAGACCAGATCCCCGTGACGATCGTTGAGCAGGATGACCGAATTGTCGAGCATCCGCGCCATTTCTACGCAGACGATCTGGCTGGTGCCTTCCCAGTCCGACGTGCGCGCCAAGGCCTGGCCGAAGGCGGCAATCGCGGCATTTTCATGCGCGCTGCGGGCACCAAGCGTCGCGCGCGTCCTTAGTCTGCCGGTCAGATTGGCGGTGAACCCGGCAATGCCGATCAGCACGAACATCGTCAGCAGGCTCTGCGGATCAGCGATCGTGAAGGTATAAAGCGGCGGCAGGAAGAAGAAATTATACGCCAGCCCCGCCGCCACCCCGGCGACAATGCCAAGCCTGAGGCCGAACCGTGCGGAAACGACAATCACCGACGGCAGGAACAGCAGGTCGATACCACCAGTACCGATCAATGGCTCAACCAGCTTGCCGATGGCGGTGGTGGCCGCAACCAGCGCCACCATAGCCATATAGTCCGAGGTACGCCCCCAATCGGAGGACCAATTGCCGCGCTCGCGGGCCAGCCGGGCATCACCTGTCGGGATCACGTGGATCGCCAACCCCTCCCTCAACCGCAGCATCCGGTCGACCACCGATCCGTGGCGCAGGGTAAACCACCAGCTTCGCGTCGACTTGCCGATCACCAACTGCGTCGCCCGCATACCGGCAAGGTGCGTGCGCAGCCCTTCTGCCACGCTGGGCGCAGGCACCGTCGCTATGGTGCCGCCAAGGGTCGCGGCAAGGCGAAGCACATCGGCGATGCGGGCGCGCTGAGCCTGGTTGAAATCCTCTGCGCGCGGCGTCTCGATATAGACCGCCTGCCACGGCGCCTTCAGCGCGTCGGCCAGCCTTTTGCCCGCTCGCACCAGGATATCGGCGCCGGGCAACTCGCTGACTGCGACCAGCACTCGCTCGCCCGCAGCGAAATTGCCGGTGACGGCATGGGCATCAAGATGTTCGAGCATCGCCTGATCGACGCTCTGCGCCGCGCGGCGGAGCGCCATTTCCCTTAACGCCGACAAGTTCGCCTTTGAAAAGAAATGCCCCAGTGCGCGGCTCGCTTCTGCGGGAATATAGACCTTGCCGTCCTTCAATCGTTCGATCAATTCGTCGGGCGGCAGATCAACGACTTCGATCTCCGCGCCGTCAAACACGCTGTCGGGCACCGTTTCGCGCACCCGCACGCGAGTGAAGCTGGCGACCACGTCGTTAAGGCTTTCGACATGCTGGACATTGAGCGTGGTGTAGACGTCGATCCCGGCGTCGAGCAGTTCCATCACGTCCTGCCAGCGTTTGGGATGGCGGCACCCTTCGACATTGGAATGCGCGAACTCATCGACCAGCGCGAGCGCGGGTCGCCGGGCAAGGATCGCGTCGATGTCCATCTCCTCGAGCATGTGGCCCTGATAAGCGATGGCTTGCCGCGGGATGGTTTCAAACGGCGTGGTGAGCGCCTGCGTTTCCGAACGGCCATGCGTTTCGATCACCGCAACCACGACGTCAACGCCCGCCGCAAGCCGTTCCGCCCCTTCGCGCAGCATCTCGAAGGTCTTGCCGACGCCAGGGGCCGCGCCAAGGAAGATTTTCAGCTTGCCGCGTGTTTCGCGCGCTGCCGCCTTCAGCAGCGCTTCCGGGGACGGGCGATCATCGGGGGCGGTCATGGCTCAACGCTAAGCCGGTTTCCGGACCGTCGCCAAGGGGCGAGTGGGCAATTCATATGACTTCTTAATGCCGCGGGCCGCATTTCGCCCACGAAGCTTAATGCCCCTTGCGTCTATCTGCCCCTTTCGATTGCCACGCCGCGTGGCGCAATTGAAAGGCAGCGCCTCGATGTCCGACCTGATCTGGCTCGCCATGCTTGGCGGGTTGTTCCTCGCCACGCTGGCGTTCGTTCGCCTGTGCGATGGCGCCTGAGATGGGCACGCACCTGATAATCGCCGGTGTCACCGCGCTGGGCCTGCTTGCTTATCTGATCGCCGTCCTCGTGCGGCCCGAACGTTTCTGAAAGGGCAAACATGACCATCCAGGGCTGGGGGCTGATTGCCCTTTTCCTCGTCATTCTCGCCGCGCTGACCAAGCCTGTAGGGCTCTGGCTGTTCGCGCTGTACGAAGGGCGCCGGACACCGCTTCATGCCATGCTCGGGCCGGTCGAACGCGGTTTCTATCGCGTTTCGGGGATCAACCCCGATGCCGAGCAGGGCTGGCGGCGTTATGCGCTGCATCTGCTCGTCTTTCAGCTCGTCACCGTGCTGTTCACTTATGTCATCCTGCGCGCGCAGGCGGCCCTGCCGCTCAACGAGCGCGCGCTGACGGGTGTTGGCGCGGATGGCGCAATGAACACCGCCATCGCGTTCGTCACCAACACCAACTGGCAATGGTATTCGGGCGAAGCGACGCTTTCCAACCTCAGCCAGATGCTGGGGCTGGCGATTCACAATTTCCTGAGCGCCGCGACGGGCATTGCCGTCGCCTTCGCGCTGTTCCGTGGGTTCGCGCGACGCGAGACCAAGACGATCGGCAATTTCTGGGCTGATATCACGCGCATCACGCTCTACCTGCTGCTGCCGGTCTGCGGCGTCTATGCGCTGTACCTGCTCGCCAATGGCGTGCCGCAGACACTGGCGATGTCAATCGATGCGACCACGCTGGAAGGCGCGAAACAGTCGATCGCACTGGGACCAGTCGCCAGCCAGGAAGCGATCAAGATGCTCGGCACCAATGGCGGCGGCTTCTTCAATGCCAATTCGGCCCACCCGTTCGAGAACCCGAGCGCGTTGACCAACCTGGTCCAGATGCTGTCGATCTTCGCGCTCGGCGTCGGCCTGACCTATACCTTTGGCAAGGCAGTGAAGGACGCGCGGCAGGGCTGGGCGATCCTGGGTGCGATGGCCATCCTGTTCGTTGCCGGCGCATCGGTCGCCTATTGGCAGGAAGCGGCCGGCAACCCCGTGCTGCATCATCTGGGCGTCGCCGGCGCCAATATGGAAGGCAAGGAAGTCCGCTTCGGCGTCGCGGCAAGCGCGCTGTTCGCGGCGGTCACCACCGCGGCATCGTGCGGCGCGGTCAATGCCATGCACGACAGCTTCACTGCGCTCGGCGGATTGATCCCGTTGTTCAACATCCAGCTTGGCGAGATCGTCGTCGGTGGCGTCGGATCGGGCATTTACGGCTTCCTGCTGTTCGCCATCCTCGCGGTGTTCGTCGCCGGGTTGATGGTCGGCCGCACCCCCGAATATGTCGGCAAGAAGATCGAGGCCCGCGAAGTGAAGCTGGCGGTGCTGGCTATTGCCGTGCTGCCGCTGTCGATCCTGGGTTTCACCGCGCTTGCCTCGGTGTTGCCCGACGGGCTGGCCGGGCCGCTCAACAAGGGGCCGCATGGTTTCAGCGAGATCCTTTATGCGTTCAGTTCGGCCACCGGCAACAATGGATCGGCGTTCGCCGGGCTGAGCGCGGGCACCCCGTTCTACAACGGCCTGCTCGGCGTGGCGATGTGGGTCGGCCGTTTCTTCGTCATCGTGCCGGTACTGGCCATCGCGGGCAGCCTCGCCGCCAAGAAACACACGCCCGCAGGCGCTGGTTCCTTCCCTACGACGGGTGGCCTGTGGATCGGCCTGCTGGTCGGCATCATCCTGATCCTGGGTGGCCTGACTTTCCTGCCCAGCCTCGCGCTTGGCCCCATCGCCGATCATCTGACGATGATCCATGGCCAGACATTCTAGAAACGGACAACCACCATGTCTGCACCCGCATCCATGTTCACCGTCGAACTCGTCGGCCCGGCGATTGGCGATGCCGTCAAGAAGCTGAACCCGCGCGAACTGGTAAGGAACCCGGTGTTGTTCACCACCGCGGTCATCGCCGCGCTGCTCACGGTGTTGCTTGCACTCGGCGGCGAGGCGCTGAGTACGGCGTTCCAGATCCAGTTGATCGTGTGGCTCTGGCTGACGGTCCTGTTCGGCACTTTTGCCGAAGCGCTGGCGGAAGGGCGGGGCCGCGCCCAGGCCGCTTCGTTGCGCGCCACCAAGGCCGACTTGCAAGCCAAGCGCCTGACCGGCGTCGGCGAGACGTGGAGCATGGTCGGTGCGCAGCGGCTCGAACGCGGCGACGTCGTGCTCGTCGAAACCGGCGACCTGATCCCCGCCGACGGCGAAGTGATCGAAGGCGTCGCCAGCGTCAATGAAGCCGCGATCACTGGCGAAAGCGCACCCGTCATCCGCGAAGCCGGCGGCGATCGTTCGGCGGTCACGGCGGGTACTCGCGTCATATCAGACCGGATCAAGGTGCGCGTCACGCAGGAACCCGGACAAGGTTTCCTCGACCGGATGATCGCGCTGGTCGAAGGTGCCGAACGGCAAAAGACGCCCAATGAGATCGCGCTGACCATCCTGCTCGTCGGGTTGACGATCATCTTCCTGATCGCGGTCGGCACCGTTCCGGGCTTTGCCAGCTACGCCGGGGGCAATGTGCCGGTGGCGATGCTGGCGGCATTGCTCATCACGCTGATCCCCACCACCATTGCCGCCTTGCTGTCGGCGATCGGCATTGCGGGCATGGACCGCCTGGTGCGCTTCAATGTGCTCGCCAAATCGGGGCGCGCGGTCGAGGCGGCGGGCGATGTCGACGTGT
The DNA here is from genome assembly GCA_041659385.1 of Sphingomonas sp. Classification (GTDB taxonomy): domain Bacteria; phylum Pseudomonadota; class Alphaproteobacteria; order Sphingomonadales; family Sphingomonadaceae; genus Sphingomonas. The sequence continues at coordinate 23,510 of JBAZYJ010000014.1, read as the reverse complement.
TGCTGCTCGACAAGACCGGCACGATCACGATCGGTGACCGGCAGGCGAGCGAGTTCCGGCCGGTATCGGGCGTCCAGGTCTCCGAACTGGCCGAGGCGGCGCTGCTCGCCAGCCTGGCCGATGAAACGCCCGAAGGCCGCTCGGTGGTGACGCTGGCGCGCGAACGCTTCGACGTACAGCATGCCGCGCTGCCCAACGGCGCCGAAGTCATTCCCTTCACGGCGCAGACGCGCCTGTCCGGCGTGCGCATCGGCGGTATGCTGATCCAGAAAGGTGCAGTCGATTCGATCCTGCGCGCCAATCCCGGCGCTGGCGCAACCGCGCAGGCCACCGAACTCCGCCGCGCAACCGATGAGATCGCCCGCGGCGGCATGACCCCGCTGGCGGTCGCGCAGGACGGCCGCCTGCTGGGCGTCATCGCGCTCAAGGACGTCATCAAGGCGGGAGTGCGCGAACGCTTCGCCGAACTGCGTCGCATGGGCATCCGCACGATCATGATTACCGGCGACAACCCGCTGACCGCCGCCTCGATCGCGGCCGAAGCGGGCGTCGACGACTTCCTTGCCGAGGCGACGCCCGAGGACAAGCTCGCGCTGATCCGCAAGGAACAGCAGGGCGGCAAATTGGTGGCGATGTGCGGCGATGGCACCAACGATGCGCCAGCCCTTGCCCAGGCCGATGTCGGCGTGGCGATGAATACCGGCACACAAGCCGCGCGTGAGGCTGGCAACATGGTCGATCTCGACAGCGATCCGACCAAGCTGATCGAGATCGTCGGGCTGGGCAAGCAACTGCTGATGACGCGCGGTGCGCTGACCACTTTCTCGGTCGCCAATGACGTCGCCAAATATTTCGCGATTATCCCGGCGATGTTCGTCGCGCTTTATCCAGGGCTCGGCGTGCTTAACGTCATGGGGTTGTCGAGCCCGCAATCGGCGATCCTGTCGGCGATCATCTTCAACGCGCTCATCATCCCCGCGCTGGTGCCGTTGGCGCTGAAGGGCGTTGCCTACAAGCCGATGGGCGCGGGGCCGCTGCTGGCGCGCAACCTGACCATCTATGGCCTTGGCGGCCTTGTCGCGCCCTTTGTGGGCATCAAGCTGATCGACCTTGCCGTCGCTGGTCTCCACCTCGCCTGAGGATCATTCCCATGCTCAACGATCTCAAGACTTCGCTCCGCCCCGCGATCACCATGACTTTGCTGTTCGCAGGATTGCTGGGCATTCTCTATCCGCTGGCGCTGACCGGCATCGGGCAGGCGATCCTGCCCGCGCAGGCCAATGGCAGCCTGATCCGTGATGCGGATGGCCGGGTGATCGGCTCGGCGCTGATCGGCCAGAATTTTGCCTCGCCGGGCTATTTCCACGGTCGGCCATCGGCGGCGGGCAAGGGCTATGACGCGCTTGCCTCTTCGGGATCGAACCTCGGTCCGACCAGCCGGGCGCTGGTCGACCGGGTCAAGGGCGACCTGTCGACGATCGAGGCCACCGACCGCACTTCACCAGCCAATCCCCCACCTGCGGATCTGGTGACCACTTCCGCCTCGGGGCTTGACCCCCATATCAGTCCCGAGGCGGCCTTTTATCAGGTCGCACGCGTTGCGCGCGCGCGCAGGATTGGCGACGCGCAGGTCCGTGCCCTGGTCACAGCACAGATCGAGCAACCGCTGCTGGGCTTCATCGGTGAGCCGCGCGTCAACGTCCTTGCGCTCAATCTCGCGCTCGACCGGGCAACGCCCGCGCGCTAACCGGGGGCATGGCCACTGCCACCAAAATCCTGGTCGTCGAGGACGATCTGCATATCCGACGCCTGGTCCGCGCCGCGCTCGAACGCGCGAGTTATCATGTGGTCGAAGCCGCAACCGCGCGCGAAGGCCTGTCGCTGTTCGATATCGAGCGGCCCGACGCGGTGCTGCTCGATCTCGGCCTGCCGGACCGCGACGGGCTGGAAGTGATCCAGTTGATCCGTGCACGCGCAGCCGTGCCGATCATCATCATTTCCGCGCGTGAGGACACGGCCGAAAAAGTCGCCGCGCTCGATCTTGGCGCGGACGATTATCTCACCAAGCCGTTCGACACCGAGGAACTGCTGGCGCGCATTCGCACGGCATTGCGCCATCGTCTTGTCGGTGAGGCCGGGCAGGCGGTTATCGCGGCAGGTGATGTCACGATCGATCTGGAGCGTCGCCGCGTCATGCGTGCAGGGCAGGAGGTGCACCTGACACCCAAGGAATATGCCGTGCTGGCCGAACTTGGCCGCAGGGCGGACCGGGTTATCAGCCACGCCCAACTGATGCGCACCGTCTGGGGAGCTGCACATGAAAGCCATGTCGATTACCTGCGCATCGTGGTGCGTGGCCTGCGCCAGAAGCTGGAGGCTGATCCTGCCTCCCCGGTGCTTATCCGCAACGAACCCGGCGTCGGCTATCGGTTGACTGTCTGACGCAGGCAAGGAGCTTGCAGGACGTTATGAAATCTCGGCGGATTTGGGGGATTGGTGACGTCGTATCGGGCGCATGACGCCCCCGAAATTCAGCGGGAAGTGACCGTTTTGGCCATCAAGCCGAGGTTCAAATGGCCACGGCGACGGCATTGCCCAACTGGATGTTCTGGCCACGCGGCGCATCGATCCCGCCTCGCTTCCGTACTCGTTCCGCCAACGCGAATTGCGCGCTGTCCGGCCGCACCACTTTTCCCGACGGTTTGGAAAATCGGTTCGACGCCCGGCGGCGCGTCGGGCTCGATTCGTCGCGTTTGGGTCGCGGCAAGCGCGCCCGGCTGGCATTGTCCGGCGCGGAGGGGTATTGAACGTCCGCCGACCGCAGGGCGACTGCGGCATCGAAAGTATTGCGTGGCCGTAACCACCTATCTGAATGCTGTCGGCACCGCAGTTCCCGGTCACGACATCCATCAACCGTTCATCGACTGGGCACGATCGAGAATCGATGAGCGCCGGACCCGAACGCTGTTCGACCGCATGGCGGCCCGATCGGCCATTGGGCATCGCTGGTCCGTGCTCTCGCGCACCGCCGATGGTGGTTCGCCGGTTTCGCCCGGCGGATTTTACGACAACGAAACCCTGCCGGGCCTCGGGCCGGGTACGGGCGCGCGCATGGAATATTATGCCGCCGCCGCCCCCGCGCTTGGCATCGCGGCGATCGAGGCGCTGGGAGCCGACGCCCGGCTGGAAACGATCAGCCATTTCGTGGTTGCGAGCTGCACCGGCTTTGTCGCGCCCGGCATCGATCAGATCATTGCGCAAAGGCTGGGCCTTTCCCCTTCGCTCGAACGCCTGTTGATCGGTTTCATGGGCTGTTATGCCGCCGTAACCGCGCTGCGCACCGCGCGGCACATCGTCCGGTCCGAACCGGGTGCGCGCGTGCTGGTGCTGTGTGTCGAGCTGTCGACGCTGCATTTGCAGGAAACTACCGAGATCGAACCCTTGCTCGCCATGCTGCAATTCGGCGACGGGGCCGCCGCCGCCATCGTGTCGGCAGATCCAAGCGGGCTGGAACTGGGCACGCCCTTCGCCGCCACGCTGCCATCGTCCGAAACGCTCATTCGGTGGAACATCACCGATCGCGGCTTTGCCATGCACTTGTCGGGCGACGTGCCCGCCCGAATTGCCACGGCCCTGGGCGATCCGGCGCTGATTGCACGGATCACCGGCGGCGCGCCCGTCGACGGCTGGGCAGTCCATGCCGGCGGCCGGTCGATCCTGGATGCCGTGGAACACGCGCTGACGCTCGATAGCGGGGCACTTGCCGCGTCGCGCGGGGTGCTTGCCGATTATGGCAACATGTCCTCCGCCACGCTGATGTTCGTGCTGGCAAGGCTGCTGGCGAGTGATCCGATCGATCACGGCGTGGCCATGGCGTTCGGGCCGGGCCTTGCAGCCGAGGGCTTCCGTTTCCGCAGCGCCAACCGATGACGCTGGCGGCGCGCACCATCGCCGACGAACTGATGGACGCGGACGATCTGGATCCCGCCGTTTACGCCGCCGTCGTGCGCGATCTTGCCCGCGTCAACACGCTGACCATGGCGGCACGGCCCACCATGGCGTTCCTGAAGCGGGCCATTGCCGACCGGCGATCGTTTCGCCTGCTCGATGTCGGATTTGGCGATGGCGACATGCTCCGTCGGATTGCGCGCTGGGCAAAGGCGCGCGGGATTGCCGCCGATCTGGTCGGCATCGACCTCAACCCCCGCAGCGAACTGACAGCACGCGCCGACACCCCGGCTGACATACCGATCCACTACCAGACCGGCGACTATGCCGATCTGGCAGGGGGTGAATGGGATGTCGTCATCAGCAGCCTGGTCGCGCACCACATGACGCATGACCAACTGGTCGCGTTCCTCCGTTTCATGGAAGCCGAGGCGCGGGCGGGTTGGTTCATCAACGATCTGCACCGGCACCGCTTTGCGCATTGGGGGTTTCCGATCCTTGCCCGGCTGATGCGCTGGCACCCGATCGTGCGGCACGACGGGACGCTGTCGATCGCCCGGTCCTACCGCCCTGACGAATGGCCACCAATCCTCGCCGAAGCCGGGATCGACCATGCGCAGGTATGCCGCGTCTTTCCGTTCCGGCTATGCGTCGAACGTCGGCGCTAATCGTCGGCGGCGGTCCGGCCGGTGCCACCGCGGCGATGCTGCTTGCCCGCGCAGGCGCCGACCATCTGCTGGTCGAACGCCAGCACGAGATGGGGGACGCGATCTGCGGCGGATTTCTCAGCTGGCGAACGCTGGAAACGCTCCGCACCCTGGGCATCGACGCCGATACACTCAATCCCGCCAGCGTCACCCGCGTCAGCCTGTTCACGCCGCGCCATCGTGCCACGGCGAGATTGCCGCACCCGGCGCGTGGTGTGTCGCGCCGAACGCTCGATACGCAGATGCTTGCCGCCGCCGAACGGGCAGGCGCTCGCGTCGAGCGTGGCATTTCGGTGCGCGCGATCGACGGTTTGTCGGTACGGCTGGCCGATGGCGCGATGATAACCGCCGACGCGCTGATGCTTGCGAGCGGCAAGCATGACGTGCGCGGGCTTGCTCGTCCGGCGCCGCGCGCGGCCGATCCAACGCTGGGCTTGCGCGTGCGGATTGCATCGGCGCCGGGCCTCAGTCGGCTGGTCGGCGATGCGATTGAACTGCATCTCGTCGATCGGGGCTATGTCGGCATCGTGTTGCAGGAAGACGGCGGCGCCAATTGCTGCATGGCGATCCACCGGTCCCGACTGGAGGAAGCTGGCAACACCGAGCGGCTGCTGGAACGGCTGGGTATGGAAGTGCCCGCGCTGGGCGACCGGCTGGCGTTTCGTACGTCGGATGCCACCGTCGATGCGATCGCCAATGTGCCTTATGGCTGGCGGGCACACACCAGAGAACCCGGGCTGTTCCGGCTGGGCGATCAGGCCGCCGTCATCCCGTCGCTGGCGGGTGAGGGGATGGGCATCGCCATCGCCAGTGCCATTCGCGCCGCCAATGCCTATCTGCGCGGCGGCGGGCAAGCCGCGCCGGTGTATCAGCGACGCCTGGCCCGATCGGCACGGTCGCCGATGATGATTGCCGGGCTGATCCGTCGGGCCGCCGAAGCACCGCACCTTGCCGCGGCGCTGGCAATGCTTGCCGCAAACCTGCCTGCGCTGGTGGCATTCACCGCACGGGCAACGCGGATCGATCATTCACCGATTGACGCCGCGACCGAACAGGAGAAAAGCTGATGGTCATGGATCACTACACCTTATCTGAAGCCGAATGGCGCAAGAAATTGACGCCCGAACAATATCACGTGCTGCGCGAAGCGGGCACTGAACGCGCCTTTTCAGGCGGTTACACCGACAACAAGGCCGATGGCGTCTATCGTTGCGCCGGGTGTGGCAGCGACTTGTTCGACAGTGCCGATAAATATGATTCCGGGTCGGGCTGGCCCAGCTTCAACCAGCCGATTGCGCCTGAATATGTCGCCGAACATAGCGATTTCAGCCACGGCATGACGCGAACCGAGGCGCGCTGTGCGCGGTGCGACGGGCATTTGGGGCATGTTTTCCCCGATGGTCCGCCGCCGACCGGCCTGCGTTATTGCATGAACTCGCTCAGCCTGGACTTCAAGGCACGCTGATTCCTTCCCTTCCGCTCCCGGCTCGCCGCTTGTCCGCGCACCGGGAACCGGGTATCTCGCGGCGACGGCATGGCCAAATCTCCTTCTCTCCGATCGAAATCCGTTCCCAGGTGGCGCCGATGGCTGGTGCGGCTGGTGCAAATCGGCCTTGGTCTGGGCGTTCTGGGCTTCGTCGCGCTGGCGGCCACGGTTTATGTAACGGCGTCGCAACTGCCCAGCTTCGACGAGTTGAAGTCTTCACCAAACGGCCAGATGGTTCGGGTCCACGCCGCCGACGGTACGGTGATCGCGCAGATGGGCCCAAGCTTTGGCGACTGGCTGTCGATCGAGCATATTCCGTCGATCATGCAGAATGCGATGATTTCGGTCGAGGATCGCCGCTTCCGTTCGCATCTTGGCGTCGACGTGCTGGGCATCGGGCGGGGCGTTGTCGGGTCGATGATGGGCCATGGCCGGGTGCGCGCGGTATCAACGATCACCCAGCAGCTTGCCCGTAACGTCTTCCTCAGCTCCAATCGCTCCTACACGCGCAAGGTGCGCGAAGGTATTCTGGCGCTCGCGCTCGAACGCAAGTTCAGCAAGGATCAGATCCTCGAACTCTATCTGAACAAGGTGTATTTCGGCGGTGGCGCTTACGGCATCGACGCCGCGTCGCGCCGCTTTTTCGGGCATGGCGCAGACCATCTGTCCACGCCCGAAGCCGCCGTGATCGCGGGACTCGTCAAGGCGCCGTCGCATTACTCGCCCACCGCCGATGCCGACGCCGCCGTCGGTCGCGCGGGCGTGGTCATCAAGCTGATGGAGGAGGCAGGCGCCATCACGCCGCAGGAAGCTGCCGCCGCCAATCCGGCAGGGCTGAAACTGGCGCCCGAACCCAAGCAGAACAGCGTCCGCTATTTCACCGATTGGGCCTTGCCGCAGCTCGAGGTGCTGATCGACGAGCCGACACGCCCGCTTGAGGTGTGGACCACGCTTGACCTGAACATGCAGCGCGCAGCCGATGGCGCAATCCGCGCCAACGCGCCTGATGGAGCGCAAGGCGCGTTGGTCTCGATCGACCGTGACGGCGCTGTCCGCGCGATGGTCGGCGGCAAGGATTATGTCAGTTCGATCTATAATCGGGCGACTCAGGCCGAACGTCAGCCGGGTTCGGCATTCAAGCTGTTCGTCTATCTCGCGGCGCTGGAAGCGGGGCATAAGCCCGAGGATATCCTGGTCGATGAGCCGGTGACCATCGACGGGTGGAGCCCGCGCAATGATTCACGCCGTAATTCCGGCCCGGTATCGCTGCGCACGGCCTTTGCCTATTCGCTCAACACCATCGCCGCCAAGCTGGGCCAGGAAATCGGCTTTGCCACCATTGCCGACATGGCAAAGCGTTTTGGCCTGACGACGGCCATCTCGACTTATCCGTCGATGGTGCTTGGTACGTCGGACGTTCGCCTGATCGACATGACGCGCGCCTTTGCGACCATCGGCAACAAGGGCGTCGCGGTGACGCCGTTCGGCATTACCAAGGTGACGGCGAATGGCGAGACGATCTATAGCCATGAGGTTGATCGCAGCCATGTGCTCGTCGCACCTTATGTCGCGGCACAGATGACCGACCTGCTACAGACCGCCGTCAACACCGGCACCGGCCGCGCCGCGCAGATCGGCCGCCCCGTGGCGGGCAAGACCGGAACGACCACGTCGAGCAAGGACGGCTGGTTCCTGGGCTTTTCGAGCGGCTTGACCACCGGCGTCTGGATGGGCCGCGACGATGCAAAGCCGATACCAGGCCTCCACGGCGGCACCGCACCGGCGCGTGCCTGGGCCGATTTCATGAAGGTCGCCGTCGCCAGTCGTCCAGCCGAGGCGTTCGACACCCAAGTTACCTTGCCGGACGAATTGCCCGGGCTTGATGAAAACAGCTATTTCGGCCAGCCGGACAATGGCCTGTTCGTCGATGCCGATGGCAACCCGGTGGAACCCGGAACGCAGCAGCCTGAACCCGATGCCCAGCAACAGGACCAGCCCACCGATGTCCTGCCGCCACCGGCCGAAAAGCTCGATCAGGCCTGGATTGACAAGGTGTTGAACCGCAACGGCAGGCCAGCGCAGAGCGCCCAGCCGTCACCGCGCAATCAGGCTACCCCACGCAATCAGGATTCGCGTCCGAGCCAGTGAAGCTGGGCGCCGTGGCGCCGTAGCCACGCGCGGGCGGGGGTGGGGTCCGCGCCATAGAGACGCGCCACCAGCGCATGAAAGCTGGGGCTGTGGTTCATATGCACACGGTGCGCGACTTCATGCGCCACCGTCGCGCGACGCACCCAGGCAGGCGCCAGCACCAATCGCCAGCTATACCGGATTGCGCCCGACGACGAGCAACTGCCCCAGCGTCCGCGTGGATCACCAATCGCGACCGTGCTGACTTCCACGCCCGCGGCTGCCGCATATTCGGCGGTTTCCGCGCTCAGCAAGACCAGCGCCTCGCGCTTCAGCCATGCGACGATGCGGCGCGACAAGCCATCAAGAGGCCCGCCGATGACCAGCAGATCCCCCATCCGTTCTCCACGGCGAGGGCCGGTGGCGCGCCACCGAATCGTCAATTCGGCATCGTCGACCGAAAGCACCGCGCCATCCACGAACGGCCGCGGCGCGGGCAATCGTTCGCATTGCGCCTCGATCCAGCCCTTATGCCCTTCGGCCCAGCGAAGCCCGGCAGCTTCCGATACGCGCGGCGGCAGCGTCAGGCGCACCCGCCCACTGGCTGGATCGACCGACAGGCGAGTGCGGCGAGCGCGGGGATGACGGATAATATCGAGCTGCGTGCTCAAAGCGGCTTGTCGATCAGGTGATGTTCCAGGTCGCCTGCATCGATTTCGGATATCGTCCAGCCCCGCACCGACATGCCGGCGCGATGCACCGCTTCCCGGTCGCCCGAGACAAGATAATGCCAGTCGGGCAACGGCAAGCCATCCGCGCGCAAGCGATAGGCGCAGGTTGCGGGCAACCAGTCGATCGTCGCCAGCTTGCCCGGCGTCAGTCGCACGCATTCGGGCACCAGCGCACGGCGGTGGCGATAATCGGTGCATTGCCCAGCGCGCCGATCGAGCAACCGGCACGCGACATTGGTCGCCAGCAATTCACCGGTTTCATCGTCTTCCAGCTTGTGGAGGCAGCATTTGCCGCAACCGTCGCACAACGCCTCCCACTGCGCGCGGTCGAGTGCTTCCAGCGGCGTATCTTCCCAGAAACGGCCCGCCCGGTCGCCGCCGTTCACCGTGCCCACTGCTCGATATCATCGGCGATCTGCTCTGGCTTGCCATCCTGGCGGAGCAGGGCCAGCGGATGGCCCTGCCGGTCGAACAGGTAGGCGACGCGGCTGTGCGTGATCGCGTAGCCGCCATTGGCATCCTTGGGCTGGGCCTCGTAAAAGATACCATATTCCTTGGTGACCCGGGCAATCTCGTCAGGAGTTCCGGTCAAGCCAACCATCTTTGTCGAAAACGCACCCACATATTGCTTCAGCACCGCAGGAGTATCGCGCGCCGGGTCGACGCTGATGAAGATCGGCACGACCTGATCGGCAAGCACCGGGTTCCGCTTTTCCAGCACCTTCATGCCCTGCGCGACGTTCTGCAGATCAATCGGGCAAACGTCGGGGCAATAAGTGTAGCCGAAATAGATGACGCGGAATTTGCCAACGAAGTCCTTGTCGGTAACCCGCTTGCCAGTCTGATCGGTCAGCGCGAACGGCCCGCCGATTTTCGCGTTGGCAAGCGGTGGTTCAGCAACCTGCCGGGTTCCGGGCGAGCAACCGGCGGCAAGCGCAACGGGCAGGATCGGCAGGGACAGGAAGAGGCGTCGGATCATCTCGTTCATGGCGCAGCCAGCCATGATCTGTTAGGACGCAGGATGCAACCCTGGCTTCCAATGCCCGGTGCTTTGTCTGCGTTAATTGGGGGAACCCGCCGAACATGTCCTTCCCGTCGATCCGGCCGCTGATTCTTGCGGCGCTTGCTGTCGCCGCGCCTGCCACGGCCCAATTGGGCCAGTCCGATGGTTACAAATTCCTGCAGGCCATCAAGGATGCCAAGGGCGACGAAGTGACCGCAGCGCTGAACAAGCCGGGCACGACAATCGTCAACACCCGCGATTTCAACACCCGCGAAACCGCGTTGCACCTTGTCGCCCGGCGTGGCGACCAGACTTATGCGCTGTACCTGCTCCAAAAGGGCGCCGACCCCAATCTGCGTGATCTGCATGGCAATACGCCGTTGATGGTTGCCACCTCCGCTGGCGCCGAACCGGTGGTTGCGGTGTTGATCAGCCATCACGCCAATGTCGATCTCGCCAATGACGGCGGAGAAACACCGCTGATCCGCGCCGTGCAGCGCCGCGACATCCCGATCGTGCGCGATCTGCTGGCGGCAGGCGCCGACCCCGATCAGGCCGATTCGCTGGCTGGCCAGTCGGCGCGCGATTACGCCCATGCGGATAACCGCACCCCCGCGCTCGCCAAACTGATCGATGAGACGCCAAAACGCGTCAAACGCGCGGTTTCCGGGCCGAAACTTTAAGGTAATTCGGCCGTCGGCATCCCAAAGCCCGGCGGGGAACCATGCTAGGTTGAAACCCCGGCATCGGGATCACTGGCCTGGATCAGGCGGCGCGCAGCGCGGCGGGCAAAGCCGAGCGTCACCCGTTTGCGAGTCGGGGCGGGCAGGGGCGTCGTGTGCGCCTCCCGCACGATTACCGCGTCATAGCGATCCGCGACGATCAAGCCGCTCTGCCCAGGCAGAAACGCCTCCCCATCAAGTGGCGAGGCGTCAAATCCCATCGGCACTGCCCAGAAATACCGGTCGCAATGGGCAAGATAGTCAGTCCATTTGCCATCGCCCAGCAAATCGGCGCGCGATACCTTGATCTCGACGATGATGATCTGGCCGCGGGCATCGATCGCCATCAGGTCGGCTCGCCTGCCGCCATCGAGCGGTACTTCGGCAATGGCGAGCAGGTCGTGCCGCATCAACATCCGCGTCACGCCGCGCGCAACATCAGCGGCAGTCATCGCCACGCCGACAATCGGCGGCTGAATCGAATCGGGAGCAAAGCCATCGGCCATGCCCCCGATTAGAACATTGTGTGAACGAACGAAAGAGCGGCCGGTCGGACGCCTTTTCGTAACGATCGTTTCAACGATAGAAGACGTGGTTGCCGATCGATGCGACGCGACGCATCCGCCAGCTTGGCGCAACCCGGCGCGCATGGAAATAAAGCGCGTCGCCCGCATCGCTGTTCCAATCGCCGTTCATCGCCACCAGCGACACCGCGACCGCGGTGCGGAAGCTGGGCTTTTCGAACGGCGTTTCGGGTAGCGATCCGCCACGAACGAACGAAAATTGCCCCGACTGCTTGATGACTGAGCACACCGTCGCGGGGAAACGCCCGGACTGGGTACGATTCAAGATCACCTGGGCAACGGCGAGCTGGCCGGAAAGCGGTTCGCCCTTCGATTCGAAATAAACCGCTTCGGCCAGGCAACGAAGGTCGCCATCGATTTGCGCAGGAATATCCTGATCGGCAATGGCTTCGGAAAGGCTGTCATAGCCCTCCTGCTCGTCTGCGACAGCGGCGTCGGCCTTGGTTTCGGCTTGCGCATCAGTCTGTGCAGGGGTTTGCGTGGAGGAGAGCTGTGGCGTGACGACCGCCGGTCGGCTGAGATCATAGGCGCGGCCAGGAGTGCTGACGCCCGTTATGCCGAGTATTGCAAACATTGTCGCCGCGATGGCGGCGCTTTTCGAAAAAGGCATTGACCAACAAAAAAATGCGGTGAGCGTGCGGATGCGAAAAAACCGCCAGCGCAATATAGCGCCTTACGGACATCGACCGGACAACCCCCCGACTGCGTAACTGGTCGATATCGCACATCGCCGCAGCACAACGCATTCAAACTGCCGGGGCCAATGGTGGCTGGCGATCAATGTGTCAACTCGCCAATACCGTTTCAGCGGCGAACCGTTCTGCCCCAGCGATATCCAGTTCGATCACCCACAAGTCAGGATCGCTGCGACGGCGGCGTTGCCAATAATCGGTTATCGCCCCCGGTTCGCCAGCGTCATCCGGCCCTATTCGCGCCAGGCGGTCGCCGCCATCCATGTCCGGTTCGCGCTGGAAAATGCCTGAAAACAATGCTCTGTTGTAAGTAACGAACAGCATCGCGCCGTCATTCCGATCGCCTTTGGCAAGCACCATCGCCATGCCGCCTGCATCGTTGACGCGGCGGAGAAGCGCGCCGATCAGAATATCGACCGGCAGCCGCGCCGTCATTCGACAGGAATGCGATAGCCGGGCAGCGTCGCCAGCGAAATGCGTGATCGCATGAACGTACCCGTGCCGCGCGCCACTTCTTCGCCATCCGCATCGAGAAGCCGGGCATCGGCGATCAGGACCCGGCGCTGACCGCTGATCCAGCGCCCTTCCGCCATCGCGGGTCCTGCCCGCAATGGCCGGGTAAACAGCAGGTTGAACGCGGTCGTCAGCAGGAAACGGTCCGTCACCAGACTGTTGGCCGCGTAAAAGGCAGCGTCGTCCAGCATCTTGAAATAGCTGGTGCCATGGACGGCGCCACCGGCATGGTAAAACCGCTCGTCGAGCATGAAATGGATGCGCGCAGTGCCACTGCCGGTTATTTCAAGCCTTGATGCGAAGAGCTGATTGATCGGCGCCGCGGCATACAACGCTTCCAAGGCGCGGAAATGCGCCGCTGCTCCTTCGACTGGAATCGGCGGCAATTCAGGCGGCATCGCGTGCCTGGTCGTCGGTCCAAAGCGCATAAAGTGCGTCGGGCGACCCTGCGCCGCGCAATTTCGCCACGAAACCCCGGTCGCGCAACTGGCGCGAGACCCGCGCCAGCGCCTTGAGGTGATCGCTGCCCGCATCGACCGGTGAAATCATCGCAAACACGATATCGACCGGCAAGCCGTCAACCGCCTCGAAATCGAGCGGGTGTGCCAGCCGGGCGAACACGCCCACCACCTGCCGGGTGCCGGCAAGCCGTCCATGTGGAATGGCGATGCCATCACCAAAACCGGTCGAACCGAGCTTCTCGCGGTCGCCCAGCGCCTGCGCAACCGCCGCGGCGTCAAGCCCATGCGCGCGCGACAATCGCTCACCCAGTTCCGCGAACAACGCCTTGCGAGTCTTTACGGATATCCCTTCCACCACGGTTTCGGGTGAAAGCAGGTTGCTGAAATCGGTCATACCCGTCCTTGGGCACCACGCATCCACCGGACGACGGCGCCTGCACGATAAGAGAGGGAAACGGGCGCGCAATACGCCCGTTTCCCTGCGAACGAAAGCCCTAGCCTGCTCGTTGGGGTTCGACCCATCCGATCGTGCCGTCACCTCGTCGGTAGACCATGTTGTACGCCCCGGTTGCGCTGTTGAGGAACAGCAAGGCAACGGTATTGCGCAGATCGAGCATCATCACCGCGTCGGACACCGATGCATCGGGAACATCGACCCGGGTTTCGGCAACGATCAGCGGCGCGTCGACCGGTTCATCGTCGTCGGTCGTTTCGCTGAACAAGGTATAGCGGGCATTATAGATCGCCTCATTGTCCAGCGGCGCGTCCAACGGCTCAACGGGTTGCGGCGCGTTGCTGCCGTTTTTATCCTTCAATCGACGCATATAGCGGCGAAGCTGCTTTTCGACCTTCTCCGCCGCCCGATCAAAGGCGCCGTGCGCATCCATGCCGTCGTTGCGGCCCTTCAGGATGACTCCCTGCATGACGTGGACGACGATATCGCAGGTAAAACCGGCATCATGCGGGCCTTTGCCCAGGGTTACCTGGGCGGAAATCGCTCGGGAAAAATATTTGTCGGCGATCGCCTGAAGGCGGGTTCGGATGTGCAGCCGCAGGGCGTCGCCCGTTTCGACCTGGTGGCCCGATACCCGAATTTGCATGGCGCAGTCTCCTTCACATTGCCTCCGCCTGGCGCCCCGTCGAACGGGGGGCGAAACGGATCGCGTCAACCGGACGCGGCGGGATCTCCCCACAGGGGATTGCTGAGCCCCGCGACGAACGCCCGGTGGCGTTCGACCTCCAGGGGATTGGGTGCAAATTCACGCGGGGGACGCGCGACCGAAATCGGCGCGACAAAAGTCGACGCTGCATCCTCCAGCGCATCGCTCACCAACGAAAGACCGATCTGCCGACCGCCCGTCAACTCGACATAGACCTGCGCCAGCAATTGCGCGTCGAGCAGCGCGCCGTGCAAAACACGGTGGCTGCGATCGACGCCGAATCGACCGCACAGCGCATCGAGCGTATGCTTGGCGCCGGGAAAGCGGACACGCGCGATCGCCAGCGTGTCGATCATGCGCTCAAGCCCGATGGCAATCCGACCGCACTTGCCGAGTTCACCGTTGAGGAAGCCGAAATCGAAACCGGCATTGTGCGCGACAAGCGGGCTGTCGGCGACGAAATCGAGCAACGCTTCCGCCTGGTCGGCGAACAACGGCTTGTCGGACAGGAATGCGTCGGACAGGCCGTGCACCGCTTGCGCTTCGGGATTCATTGCGCGTTCCGGGTTGAAATAGCAGTGAAAGCTGTTTCCCGTCTCGATCCGGTTGACCATCTCGACGCACCCGATTTCGACCAGGCGATCGCCGCCTGAAAAACTGAGGCCGGTGGTTTCGGTATCGAAGACTATCTCGCGCATCTTGTTTGTTATTCACCCGCTCGCGCCAACAGGCAAGCGATCACCTGCCTGACCTGATGACGAGTTTCATCGAGCGAGACGCCGGTATCGATGAGGAATCCGGCACGGGCGCGCTTTTCATGGTCGGGCATCTGGCGGGCAAGAATGGCATCAAGCCGCTCGTCGGTCAGCCCGGGTCGCGCCAGAACGCGTTCGCGCTGGACATGGTGCGGTGCGGAGACGACCGCGACCGCATCGACATGGGCATCTCCGCCGGTTTCAAACAATAACGGCACGTCGAATACAACGAGCGGCGCACCGCGATGTTCCGCCAGAAAGGCGGCGCGTTCCCGGGCAACGGCGGGATGCACGATCGCTTCCAGCCGCTTGATCGCGTCACCCTGGCCAAACACCGCCGCGCCCAGTTTTGCCCGATCGACGCCGCCAGGCCCGGTTGAACCGGGGAACGCCGCCTCGATCGCTGGCAACAACGCGCCATCCGGGCCTTGCAGGACGCGAACCGCAGCATCCGCGTCGAACACCGGCACCGCTTCATCGGCAAACATCTGCGCGACCGTACTCTTGCCCATGCCGATCGAGCCGGTGAGGCCAAGCTTGATCATGCCGTCAGCAAGGCCCGTAATTCATCGTCGCGTTCGCGCGGCGGCTCGGCACCGAAAAACAGCTCAAACGCCATCGCTGCCTGACCAACCAGCATTTCCAGCCCGTCAACCGTATCGAGACCACGGTCATGAGCCTGCGCAAGCAAATCGGTCTCGAGCGGCGCATATACAATGTCATAGACAATAGCATCGTCGGGCAGGGGCGCCAGATCGATTTCGAGCGGCGGCTGGCCGGTCATCCCCAGCGCACTGGTGTTGATCAGCAACGCGGCGGGGGGAAGTGCGGCCCCCAGCGGCTTCACCTCACCCTTCAGGCCGAACTTCGCCAGCAGCGCCGCCGCCTTGAGCGGGGTGCGGTTATAAAGTGTGACTGGCCCAACACCCAGGCGCGCCAACGCAAACAGCACCGCGCGCGCCGCGCCGCCTGCGCCGATGACCGCAACCGGCCTGCCAGCCAGATCAACGCCCGAAATCGGCGCGGCAAAACCCGCCGCATCGGTATTGGTGCCGATCAACGATCCATCGAGCTGGCGCAGGATGGTATTCATCGCCCCGATCGACCCGCGCACATCGCCGGGGTCGTCGACCAGGTCCATCACCGCGATCTTGTGGGGGATTGTGACGTTGCACCCGCGCCACGCCGGATCGGCCCCGCGTTCCTTCAGGAAATCCGCCAACCCATCGCTCGTCACATGCGACCGCTCGTAACGCCCGGCGATATCAAGCGCATCCAGCCAGAAACCATGGATGAGCGGCGATTTGGACTGGGCGATCGGATCGCCGATCACGTCAGCGTAGGGGGTATAAGGCGGTGTCATGACGCCAATTCTCCCCTGACGCGCAGGAAATCAAGAATTTGCAGCAATGGCATTCCCATGATCGTGAACTGGCTGCCGTCGATCCGAGCGAACAGTTGCACCCCCGGGCCCTCGATCCGATAACAGCCGACACAGCCCGCGATCATCGGCCATTCCGCGTCGAGATAGCTTTCGATGAAACGATCGGACAGGTTGCGAACATGCATTCGCGCGATGTCGACATGCCGCCAAATGGGCGCGCCATCGAAGGCGATGACCGCCGCGCTGATCAGTTCATGCCGAGTGCCCGACATCATCCGCAGGTGCCGCGCCGCGTCCACCCGGTCGACCGGCTTGTCGAGCACCGTCCCGTCCGCCAATGCCACGACCGAATCGCCCCCCAATACCAGTGCGCCGGGCATAAGCCGCGACACCTTGGTGGCTTTCAACTCGGCAAGCGCGTCGGCAATGTCGCGCGGCGCGACTTTTTGCGCGAGCAAAGCCTCTTTCACCGATATTTCGTCGACATGCGCCGCGACCGCGTCGTGCGCGACGCCTGCCGCATCGAGCATGGCGCGCCGCGAGGCGCTGGTCGATGCCAGAACCAGCGTCATGCGCCCGATTCCCGCTCGTTTGAATCGCGTTCGTTGACCAGCGCGATGATCGCCGCGGCGGTTTCCTCGATCGAACGCCGCGTCACGTCGATCACCGGCCAGCCATTGTCGGCAAACATGCGCCGCGCATATGCCACCTCGCGCGTGACCGCGTCCTGGTCGACATAGGATGTTTCGGGCATCTGGTTGAGCGACAGCAACCGGTTGCGGCGTACCTGGATCAATCGTTCCGCGCTGGTCGTCAGCCCGACGACAATCGGGTTCTTCAGCGAAAACAGCGCGACGGGCGGGGGCGATTCAATGACGATGGGAATGTTCGCCGCCTTGAAACCGCGATTGGCAAGATAGATTGATGTCGGCGTCTTCGAAGACCGCGAAACACCGGCCAGGATGATATCGGCTTCTTCCCAATCCTCCGCGCCAACCCCGTCGTCATGGGCGATGGTGAACTGGATCGCATCGACGCGGGCGAAATAGGCAGCATCGAGCATATGTTGCCGACCGGGCCGCGCGCGCGTCGGCTGGCCAAGCAACCCCGAAAGCGCGTCGGCCACCGGATCGAGCGGTGCGACGGCCGGCAGACCCAGTACCCGGCACCTCGCCTCCAGCACGCGGCGTGTTTCAGGATTGACCAACGTGAACAGCACCAGACCGGGGTTTTGGGCGATTTCCTGGAGAATCCGCTCCAGATGCCCCTCGCTACGCACCATTGGCCAGAAGTGGCGGATCGTCTCCACCTCATCATATTGGGCAAGCGCCGCCTTGGCGATGTTATCGAGCGTTTCGCCGGTCGAATCCGACAGCAGATGTACGTGCAAACGCGTCATGCGCATCGATCTGTGGACAACATGGGGAAAAGGGCTAGCGCAACCAACGCGGCGCGCCAAGCGTGCGATTGCAGTGGATATCCCGGGCAGCTATCCACAATGTCGCGCACAGCCGGAGCAATGATGCACAGTCTGTGGATAATGGGGACGATGATGACTGACTCAGCCAGGACCGCCCCTCTCGCTTGAGTCAAGCTGTTGGCGGAATCGGGATTGCCAGGATATCCCGGCAATCCACGCGCCAACAGCATCAACGACCCTTATAGATTCTCTTCTTTTAGTAAGTAGGAAGGCCTGAACGGGATGACCGTAAAACCATTGCTGGCGACTCTGCAGGGCCATCGTCAGCCGATTCCCCCATTATGGCTGATGCGCCAGGCTGGGCGCTATCTCCCGGAATATCGAGCCTTGCGCGCGCAGAAGGGGGGGTTCCTCGACCTCGCAACCGACAGCGACGCGGCAGCCGAAGTCACGATGCAGCCGATCAGGCGCTTTGGTTTCGATGGCGCCATCCTGTTTTCCGACATTCTGATGATACCATCGGCGATCGGCCAGACGCTGACCTTCGGCGCGGGCGAAGGTCCGCAGCTTTCGCCACCGCTGATCGATCATACCCTGAATGCCCTTGTCGCCGCGCCAGAACGGCTCGAACCGGTTTATGCGACCGTGGCCAAGGTCAGGGCGATGCTTGACCCCGCAGTGACCTTCCTGGGCTTTGCGGGCAGTCCGTGGACGGTTGCCACCTATATGGTCGCGGGACATGGCAGCCGCGATCAGATCGAGACACGGCGATATACCGACCGTGACCCGGATGCGTTCGCCGCGATCATCGATGCGATTGCGACGATGACGGTCGATTATCTCGGCAAGCAGATCGAAAACGGCGTCGAAGCAGTGCAGCTATTCGACAGTTGGGCTGGATCCTTGTCGCCGCGCCAGTTCGAACGCTGGGTGATCGCGCCGACCAGTCGTATCGTCAGTGACTTGAAGGCGCGTCATCCCGACACGCCGATCATCGGCTTTCCCAAGGGAGCAGGTGGCAAGCTCGGCGCCTATGCGCGTGAAACGGGCGTCGATGCGATCGGACTGGACGAAACCGTCGATCCCGTCTGGGCCAGTGGCAGCTTGCCCGCGGATATGCCGGTGCAAGGCAATCTTGACCCGTTGGCGTTGATCGCGGGTGGAGATGCGCTGGATGATGCGATCGATCGCATCATTACCGCCTTTGCAGATCGGCCGCACGTCTTCAATCTGGGCCATGGCATCCAGCAGGATACGCCCATCGCCCATGTCGAACAGGCGATCAGACGAGTGAGGAAGGCATGATGCTGGGTTTCCTTGGCCCTGCTTATCCATGGGTGAAGGCAGCGCATGTCATTTTCGTCATCTTCTGGATGGCGGGGCTGTTCATGCTGCCGCGTTACCTGGTCTATCATCAGGAAACACAGTCCGGATCGGCCGAGGAAGCGCATTGGGTGGAGCGCGAGCAGAAATTGCGGTCGATCATCCTGACCCCGTCGATGGTTGTCGTGTGGGTATTGGGGCTGTTGCTGGCGGCGAATATGGGCGTGTTTTCCGGGGTGGCGGGCCTTGGCTGGCTGCACGCGAAACTCGCGCTGGTATTGCTGCTGTCGGGCTATCATGGCTGGGCTGCCGGCTATTCAAAGCGGTTGGCGCGGGGCGAGCGGCGATTGACTGGTCGGCAGCTTCGTCTGGCCAACGAAGTTCCTGGATTGATGGCGGTATTGATCGTGGTACTGGTGATCGTTCGGCCGTTTTAACGGGCAATTTTCGCTTGTGCCGCGGGTTTGCTTGACTTGCATCGGCGCGCTGCCTAAATCCTGAACCATATCTGCGCGGCCACCCGTCGCCGGGTTCCCTCCTTCACAGCATCGTCGCGTACCTAATCCGCCGAACGACGCTCAAGAACAAAATCTCCCTTCCCCCAAGACAGTACCGGACGACCCAGATGCATCTAGCTGACCTCAAGAAAAAGACTCCCGCTGAACTCGTGGAAATGGCCGAGGAGCTGGGCGTCGAGGGTGCATCGACGATGCGCAAGCAGGATCTGATGTTCGCCATCCTCAAGGTCGAAGCCGATAATGGTGAGCAGATCATGGGGTTGGGCACGATCGAGGTATTGTCGGACGGTTTCGGATTTCTCCGCAGCCCCGAAGCGAATTACCTCGCTGGTCCCGACGATATTTATGTGTCGCCCAACCAGGTTCGCAAATTCGGTTTGCGCACCGGCGACACGGTTGAAGGCGAAATTCGCGGACCGAAGGACGGGGAGCGCTATTTCGCGTTGACCCGCCTCACCAGCGTCAATTTCGACAGCCCGGAGGCGCTGCGCCACCGGGTTAACTTTGATAACCTGACCCCGCTTTATCCGGACGAAAAACTGTCTCTCGACACGCTTGATCCGACGATCAAGGACAAGTCGGCCCGCGTCATCGATATTGTCAGCCCGCAGGGCAAGGGCCAGCGTACCCTGATCGTCGCGCCACCGCGCGTCGGCAAGACGGTAATGCTGCAGAACATCGCCAAGGCGATTACCGACAATCATCCCGAAGTGTTCCTGATCGTGCTGCTGATCGACGAACGCCCGGAAGAAGTGACCGACATGCAGCGCTCGGTTAAGGGCGAAGTCGTCTCCTCGACGTTCGACGAACCCGCGACGCGCCACGTTCAAGTCGCTGAGATGGTTATCGAAAAAGCAAAACGCCTGGTCGAGCACAAGAAGGATGTCGTTATCCTGCTCGATTCGATCACGCGGCTTGGCCGTGCCTACAACACCGTCGTCCCGTCGTCGGGCAAGGTGCTGACGGGTGGTGTCGATGCCAACGCGTTGCAGCGCCCGAAGCGGTTTTTCGGCGCGGCTCGCAATATCGAGGAAGGTGGTTCGCTGTCGATCATTGCAACCGCGCTGATCGATACCGGCAGCCGGATGGACGAAGTGATCTTTGAAGAATTCAAGGGCACGGGTAACTCTGAAATCGTCCTCGATCGCAAGGTGGCGGACAAGCGTATTTTTCCGGCGCTCGATGTTGGCAAGTCCGGCACCCGCAAGGAAGAATTGCTGGTCGACAAGTCGAAGCTCACCAAGATGTGGGTGCTGCGCCGTATCCTGATGCAGATGGGCACGATCGACGCGATGGAATTCCTTCTCGACAAGATGAAGGATTCCAAGACCAACGACGACTTCTTCGATTCGATGAACCAGTAAGGCGTCGGCTTGGCGGCTATCGGTCGTTGCCTGCGGTTCGCCTGGTTCCACCGGGCACGGGCTGGTAGGTCGTTCGGGCATGATGAATTTTGCTGATATTCTGACCCCGGGGGGAATGGGCGCGCTCGGTCAGGTGATTCTGATCGACCTGATGCTCGCTGGCGACAATGTCATGGTGCTTGGCACGCTGACGGCGGGATTACCGGCGCGCCAGCGTCGCCAGGTGTTGGCGATGGGCGTTGCCATGGCGCTGTTGTGCCTGATCGGTTTTGCCCTGGTGGCAACGACACTGCTCAAGATCATCGGCTTGCTGCTGGCGGGTGGGCTGTTGCTGCTGTGGGTCGCGTGGAAGGTGTTCCGCGAATTGCATCCCGCACCTGCGGAAGTACCGATCGACGACCCGGAAACGCCCGCGATCGAGGGTATTCCCGCAACCAAGAGTTTTGCACGGGCGGCCGTTCAGGTGGCGGTGGCCGATCTGTCGATGAGCCTGGACAATGTCCTGGCGGTGGCGGGGGCGGCGCGTGAGCATCCGGCGGTCCTGTTCGTCGGGCTTGCGCTCTCCGTCACCTTGATGGCGGTTGCAGCCAATGTGATTGCACGCGTCATCAACCGGTATCACTGGCTCGCCTATATCGGGCTGGTTGTCGTTCTTTATGTTTCCGGGTCAATGATTTACCACGGAATTGTCGATCCCGCAGTTGGCGTCATGACGGTATTGCCGGGCTAGCCGATATTGGTCGCAAAGGCTTCCGGGGCTGCGACGATCTGCTCCATGGCTCAGGCCGATCCGGCGTTATCGATCGCGGCCATTTCACCCGCGCTGCGGCAGGATCATCCTTTGCGATAACGCTGCTCATGGTCGAGCAGCCATTGTTTGGTGGTCGGGCCGTTGCCCGCCGAATAGGCGCCCAATTGGCCCTGCGCGGCGAGAACGCGGTGGCAGGGGATCAGGATTGGAAACGGATTGCGCGCGCAAGCCTGGCCGATGGCGCGCGCACCGGATTCCACCTGTCGCGCAAGTGCGCCATAGCTGATGGTATCGCCATATCCGATATCGGCAATCGCTTGGCGCAGCGCCTCGCCACGCGCGGTTTGTGCTGGCATGAGCGGTAGGTCGAAGCTGGTGCGTTCGCCCGCAAACCATTGGTGTAATTGTCGGACGGCTTCGCGGACCAGATCGGTATCGGCCGATTTGGCCACCGGGTCATCGGTGATTGAGATCGCTGACAACCGGTCACCATTGCTGGTAACGCGGATGTTGCCGACAGGCGTTGCGATCACTGCTTCATCGCGCGCATACATAATGGAAATGCTATGCCCGGTGCAGGGCTGGCGCTCAAGTGGAGTTACGCGAATGAAGATCAACGTCGAGGTCGACTGCACGCCCGAAGAGGCACGCCGAGTGATGGGCCTTCCCGATTTCGCGCCGGTGCACGAGAAATACATTTCGATGCTGATGGAGACGATGGACGGCGGCGTGCAGCCGGAAATGCTGGAGTCGATGATGAAAAATTGGGCGCCGATGGGGGAGGCCGGCATGAATTTCTGGCGGCGCCTGTTCGATACATCGACTGGCACCAAGTCGAGCTGAACCCATGACGACGATTTTCGCGGTATCGAGCGGAACGCCGCCGGCCGCGATCGCGGTCATGCGGATCAGCGGCCCCGCGGCATGTGCCGCTGGGCGGGCTCTGTGCGGCGCATTGCCGCCGCCGCGCCAGGCCAGTTTGCGCGCCGTGCGCCATCCCGTATCCGGTGACTTGCTCGACCGGGCGATATTGCTCTGGTTCGATGGCCCGGCGACGGCAACGGGCGAAGACCTTGTCGAACTCCATCTTCACGGTGGGCGGGCGATCGTTGCCTCGGTTACGGGTGCCTTGGGATCGATGCCGGGCCTTCGTCCCGCCGAGCCGGGAGAGTTCACGCGCCGCGCCCTGGCCGCCGGGCGGATTGACCTTGCCGAAGCCGAAGGACTTGCCGACCTGTTGGTGGCCGAAACTGAAAGCCAGCGTCGCCGGGCTCTGTCTGCAGCGGAAGGCGAGGTTAGCCGCGCAGTCGGGCGCTGGTCCGATCGGGTGTTGCTGCTTTCCGCCCAGGTGGAGGCGTTGCTTGATTTCAGCGACGAAGACGATGTTGCGAGCGAAGGCGCAACCGATGAAATTAGCGAGGGGATTGCCGCGCTTGGCGTCGAAATTGACGAGGTTCTCGCTACGCCGCCGGTCGAGCGCCTGCGGGATGGCTTGCGCGTCGTCCTGGCTGGCCCACCCAATGCGGGCAAATCGACCCTGTTGAACACGCTCGCAGCAAGGGATGCGGCGATCGTGTCGCCCATCGCCGGTACGACGCGGGATCGGATCGAGGCGCCATTGGTCAGGGATGGCATCGCCTATGTTTTAACCGATACTGCGGGGTTGGCGGCAGAAACCGCCGATCCGATCGAAGCATTGGGTATCGAGCGGACCGGGCAGGCAATTGCGCAAGCGGACATCCTGCTATGGCTTGGTGATACGCCGCCACCGGCTCACCCAACCATGATCTGGCTTTATCCGCGCCTCGACGAGCGGCCGCCATGCCCGGTTGGACGTTTGGGTCTATCGGCAAGAACAGGC
>JBAZYJ010000013.1:115023-115366 GCA_041659385.1 Sphingomonas sp. | reverse complement strand
GTCCAAGGGACTGCCAGTGGGTTCCGCAGCCGCAGATTGGGCAGTGGTGAATGCCGATCATTCGATCGCCCCAGACATAGGCGGTCGTCTCACCCGAAATGCGCACCTGGTCCGGCGGAAAATAAGCCACGCGCCAGGCGAGCCGCCGACACAGCGAGCAGTTACAGTCCGCAACCCATGCGGGCCTGCTCGGCAATTCTATCCGCACCTTGCCGCAATGACAGCTTCCGTGAACGCTCATGGCCGCTTGTACTCGCCGGTTTGGAACATCGGCAAGCGGGGTGACGGCGGATCAACCGCTGTGCCGTTCCCCAGCCTAGTGGTTCGACCGCGACGGAAGAGT
>JBAZYJ010000013.1:0-115013 GCA_041659385.1 Sphingomonas sp. | reverse complement strand
GCGTCCGTCAAAACAAGTCTGTCCATCCGCAGCTTGAATCAGAAATCACACCCAATGTGAATCCTGAATCTCAACAGACCTTAGAACATCGCGCGGAAAAGTGGGAACCGGTTTTCCGCAATAACGATGTGATAGCAAAAGATTAGAGCATCAGGCGCGATTCAGATATCGCGCAGGATGCTCTAATGAAAATCGCGCGATTTTGGAATGATCCTCACGTCGCGGGGATGTCGGCCGCGCGCGGCACCTGCGTGGCGGCTTTGCTGGGGGTGTAGCGTTTCATCGGCGTGCGAACGCGGGGTCGGCGCCTTGCCTCGTTCGCTCAGCGTGTCGAGCATTTCGGTCCTGTCGATGATCCGGGTCGCCATCAGATGGATGACACCTTCCGGGCTTTTCTGGATTTCCCCCTCGGCCAGCAGCAATCGTGACGTCATGACCGCACGCCGATACCGTTCGAACCGGCTTGCCCACAGCACGATATTGGTGATGCCGGTTTCATCCTCGATGGTGATGAAGATCGCATTGCCGTTGCCTGGCCGCTGACGGACCAGCACAATCCCCGCGGTGCGCGCACGACCGCCGTTTTTCAGCACCGCGGTGGCAGCGCAGCTCAACACGCCCTCCGCCATGAACTCATCGCGCAGGAAGGCCATGGGATGTTGTTTCAGCGACAGCCGCGTCATCTGGTAATCGGCAACGACATGTTCCGCGTCGGACATGGCGGGCAGGTTGCTGGCTGGCTCCTCCCCCAATTCCCGCGCGCGCGCCGCCGCGAACAGCGGCAATTCGCCCGAAGGCGTGCGGCGTGCTTCCCACAGAGCATCGCGGCGATTGAGATCGATCGAACCGAATGCGTCTGCGTCCGCCAGCAGGCGCAGCGCGCGTGACGGCAAATCGGCACGCCGGGCGATATCCTCAACCGAGGTGAAGGCCTTGTCGCCGCGCGCAAGGGTTATGGCATTGGCCCAGTCCTGGCGGAAACCGCTGATCTGGCGGAAACCGAGGCGCAGAGCGGGTTCGGTTGCCCCCTCGCCAGCGCCCATGTCGATCGCATTGTCCCAATCGCTCGCATTCACATCGATCGGCTGGACGGGCACGCCATGTTCGCGCGCATCGCGGACGATCTGCGCGGGGGCGTAAAAGCCCATGGGCTGCGAATTGAGCAGCCCGGCCGCAAAGACCGCCGGATGATGGCATTTTATCCACGCAGAAACATAGACCAGCCGCGCAAAAGACAAGGCGTGACTTTCAGGAAAGCCATAAGAACCAAAGCCTTCGATCTGTTTATAGCAACGTCCTGCGAAATCAGGTGCATAACCGCGCGCAACCATGCCGCCGACCAGCTTTTCCCGAAACTTGTCGATCCCGCCCGCGTGGCGGAACGTTGCCATTGCCCGGCGCAACTGGTTCGCCTCGGCCGGGGTAAACGCCGCGGCGGTAATCGCCAATTTCATCGCCTGTTCCTGAAACAACGGCACGCCATATGTCTCCCCCAACAGCTTGCGCAGTTCGTTCGGATCATGCGGCGGCGCGGGTGAGGGAAACTCAACCGGCTCCACACCCGACCGGCGACGAAGATAGGGATGCACCATGTCGCCCTGGATCGGCCCTGGTCGAACGATCGCAACTTGCACCGTCAAGTCATAGAGTTTCCTGGGTTTCAGACGCGGCAGCATGTTGATCTGCGCCCGGCTTTCAACCTGGAACACGCCAATGCTGTCGCCGCGGCACAGCATGTCATACACCGGTTCATCCTCCCATGGGATGGTGTCGAGCGCATGGTCGCCCAGCCCGTGCCTGCGCATCAGATCGAAACTTTTGCGGATGCAGGTCAGCATCCCGAGCGCCAGCACATCGACCTTCATCAGGCCCAGCGCGTCGATGTCATCCTTGTCCCATTCGATGAAGGTCCGCGCCTCCATCGCGGCGTTGTGGATGGGCACCATTTCGTCCAGCCGCCCCTGGGTAAGCACGAAACCGCCAACGTGCTGGGACAAGTGCCGGGGAAAATCGAGCACCTGATCGACCAGCGATTTCAACCGCCCGATATTGGGATCATCCAGGCTGAAGCCGGTTTCGGCAAAGCGCCTCTCATCAATCTGGCTGGCGAAACTGCCCCAGACCGTGCTGCTGATCCGCGTCGTCACATCCTCGGTAAAGCCCAGCACCTTGCCGATTTCGCGCACCGCGCTCCGTGGGCGATAATGAATGACGGTCGCGGCAATGCCCGCCCGGTCGCGGCCATAACGGCGATAGATATACTGCATCACCTCCTCACGCCGTTCATGCTCGAAATCGACATCGATATCGGGCGGTTCGCGGCGCTCCTCGGAAATGAAGCGCGAAAAGAGCAGGTCATGCTTGAGGGGGTCGACCGAAGTGATGCCGAGCAGATAGCACACCAGCGAATTGGCGGCAGAACCACGCCCCTGGCACAGGATCGGCGGTGTCTGCGCCCGCGCGAACGCCACCACGTCATGCACGGTCAGGAAATAATAAGCGTAATTCGCCTGGCGAATAAGGCCCAGTTCTTCATTCAACTTTTCCCGCAAGACATCTGATATTTCGCCATATTTCTCCGCCGCCCGCGCAAGCGCCAAATGCTCCAGCCAGTCCATCGCTTCCCAGCCCGCGGGCACGGGTTCATGCGGATATTCATAACGAAGCTGATCGAGCGAAAAGTCGATCCGGCTGAGCAGATTTTGCGTCTCGGCCAGAGCTTCGGGGCAATCGGCGAACAACCGCGCCATTTCGGCGGGTGATTTCAAATGACGCTCGGCATTGGCGTCAAGCAGGCGACCGGCAGCAGCGATGGTGGTGCCATGGCGAATGCAGGTGAGCACATCATGCAATGGTCGCGCGGCGGGATTGGCATAAAGCGCGTCGTTGGTGGCGATCAACGGCACGCCCAGCCGCGATGCCCGCGCGCCAGCACGAGCCAACTGCCGCCGGTCGCGGCCCTTATAGGCGATATGCGCCGCCAGCCACACCCGGCCGGGCGCTGCGGCGTGCAGACGACGGATGGGCGCATCGGGGTCGATTGGCTTCTCGCTCCCCACCCCTGCGCTGCCATCCTGGCTAGGGCGGGTATCCAGCACCACGACATCGCCGCCGGGAATCAGCGCCAGGGCCATCCCCCGTTCCTCGCCGGGATGGCGGCGCAAGGGCACGATATTGGACGGATCGGATCGCTCACGCGGCAATTCAAACTGCTCTCGCAAATGGTGGAGCGGCACCATCTGCGCCGGATCGGCCGTATTTTCAGGCATGACGATCAGCAACAGATCGTCCAGATGCGCCAGCAGATCGTCGAAGCGGAGAATGCAGCTTCCCTTTTGCGCGCGAAGATTGCCGGTGGTCAGCAATCGACACAGCCGCCCCCAGCCATGGCGAGTGGCTGGATAGGCGATGATGTCGGGCGTGCCATCCGCGAACACCAGTCGCGCGCCCACCGCGAGCCTGAAGTCGATTGCCGCCCCACCCGCCGCCTTTGCTTCGGCCCCCGCCTGTTCAGCAAACCGATCGCGTATGTCACGCAAGGCAAGGTGGGCGCGCGCGACACCCGCCACCGTGTTGCGGTCGGCAATGCCGATACCGCCCAGCCCCAGCGCCAGTGCCTGCGCCACCATCTCGCCAGGGTGCGACGCGCCACGCAGGAAGGAATAGTTGGTTGCCGCCGCGAGTTCGGCAAAACTCATGCGAACAACCCATGGACATACCAGTCCGGATTGGCGCGCTCACTGCCATACAGACCATGGCGGAATATCCAGAAACGGCGGCCGCGAGCATCCTCCACCCGATAATAATCGCGCGTCAGCCCGGCGTTGTCGTCATGCCGCCACCATTGCGCCGCGATCCGCTCCGGCCCTTCAAAGCGCGTTACTTCATGCACGCTGCGTCGCCAGCGGAAACGGTGCGGCGGGCCATCGGGGACTTCGGCGATGACATCGATGGGTTGTGGCGGATCGAACAGATGGATCGGGCGCAGCGGCGGCTCCCCCGTTTCCGGTTCGGCCCAGGCGGCAGGCTGTGGCGTGTCGATGGCGGGCAAGGCAAGCACCGCCTGTTCAGGGATATGCGAATCGCCGGGTCGCATCCGACTGAACCGTGTCCGGCCCGCACGCACGCTCAACCTGTCGATCAGCGCGGTCAGTTCCGCTTCCGCCACGCCGCCGCCTTCAAGCCGCAACTGCGCCGGGGCCAATGGTTCAAGCACCGGCACGGCAAAGCGGATCATGTCGAAGCCAAAGCCAGGATCAAGCGGATCGGCCAGTGCCTGCAACCGTTCATCGAACAGCCGCCTGATCGCCTTCACCTCGCGCAGGGGCACGCTTGCCTCAACCGCCAGATCACGCGTCAGGCCATCACTGCGATACAGCCGCACGGCAAAGCGACGGCCGCCCATGTGCCGTTCCTGACACGCCTGCGCCGCCTGTTTCGCCAGGTCGCCAATCGCCTGCATCACATGTTCGGCATGGGCAATCGGTTCGGCAAAACGGCATTCAAGAACCAAGGCGGCCACCGGACGGCGCGGGGAAATGCGGCTGTCGGACTGCCCTGTCAACCGGGCCAGCGCGCCGGTCATCACCTCGCCAAACCGCGCGGCGAGCGGCGCGACCGGGCGGCTGGCCAGATCGCCGATGGTTTTCAGCCCGGCCCGGCGCAGCGCCAGTTCGGTCTCATCATCCTCCAGCCGCAAAGCAGCGATCGGCAAGCGGCGGATCGCGGCATCCTCATCCACGCCGGGCGCCGTCTGAAACCGGGCGAGCGCCTGTGCTGCTTCCGGCGTCGCGGCCAGAGCATGGCGGACATGGAGGCCAAGCGCCGCGCACCACCGTTCGACATGGGTGGCCAGCGCTTCCTCGCCGCCATGATGATGCGCCGCGCCAGTGATATCGAGCGTCAGCCCGTCATCGCCATCGATTTCCACCATCGGCGTATAGCGATCGCACGCATCCGCCAGCCGTTCGATAAACCGCGCATCCGCGGCCGGATCATGTTCGATTGCCCGCAATTCCGGTTCCACTGCCCGTGCATCGGCGAGCATCTGGCCAGATACGATACCCAGCGCGCGCGCGGCAGGATCAAGCGCGACGATGCGCATTGCCCCACGCTGCTTTTCGATGAAGACCTGCGGGGCCCCCTCATGCCCGCCGTGCTCGCGGCACCAGCGGTCCACGCTGAGATAAGGGAACCACAGCGCGAGAAAGCGTCGGTTCGCAGAATTGCCCTTGGTCACGGTCCCACTCCACGCGCCAGGCAAGGCCCGATGGGCCACCACGCTGGCGCAACAATTCCAGATCGAGCGTCGGAAAACCCGGCGCGTCGGCTTCAAGCGGCACGGCTGCGGCCGATGCGATCGACCAGCGCGTTTGCGCCGCACTCGCCGTTGGTTCAGCCTCGGCACGCAACATCAACGCCGTCACGCCCGATTGTTCGGCCGCGACTGCCAGGCGGCGGCTGGCGGTCAGGTCAAGCAGTCGCGGCTGGCGCCACAATTCGATCACCACCACGCTCACCTGGCCGCAACGCACCACGTCGCTGGCAACGCGCAGCAACGCCAGCGGATCATCGAGCACCCCCAGGATGACTCGTCCGGGATCAAGCCCCAGTTCGGCCAGCCCAGGCGCATGCAGGCAACCACCCCGCACTTCGGCCAACCGCTCGCGCAGCCAGATGACCGTTCCCGCCTGCCCCGATGAAGCGTGAAACGACGAAGCGTGGGGCGGTGAAGCGTGGGGCAATGAAGGCCCGCCCCTGACCGCCAGTGTCGCCAACATCGCCGCGAACCCCGCCGCGGCGCCGCTATCCCCTTCACTCGCCGCGAACAGCTCGTGCAGCCGCCCACGCGCCAGCCCGCCCGACAAGGCGGCATCGATGGCGGCATGGCCAAATGCCAGCATATCGGTGCCCCCGTCCGGGTTCGTCGCCTGCTGCCGATCGGCCATGGCGGGGCGTTGCCGCTCCAGCACGGCAATCCGCGACCGCAACATCGCCATTCTGTCAATCGAATCGCGCATATAAATGTTCCTATTATGTTCTAATTCGGCCGATGCGCGCGTGCTGTCAAGCAAAGCGTTGAATTCAACGCCTCCGCCCTATCCTCCCCCGCGCCGTTCGCCTTCACCGCACCGGCATAAGACCTTCGGCCAATAGCCAGGCCCCAATTGCCGTCATTCTGCGAGAATCTTCACATTCAAGCAGAGTCAGTCCCTTGCGCTGCCCGCAGGAACGGTCGCATGGGGCGCGGCAACATGCGGTCCATCCCGTTGCCGGAACAGGCCGCGCGAATACCGCACCGTCCTTGCCGCCGCGCCCGTCCTTCGCGGCCCATCACTGGAGGAAAACCATGACCGACCGCATCGCTTGCCCATCCTTGCGTTCCAAGGTGATGCCGGCCGAAGCGGCGGCGCGGTTGATCGAACCCGGAACCACGGTGGGGATGAGCGGCTTTACCGGGTCAGGCTATCCCAAGCTGCTGCCCGTCGCCCTCGCCGATTATATCGAAAGCGAGCATGCGGCCGGCAATCCCTTCAGCCTGCGCGTATGGACCGGTGCTTCCACTGGGCCAGAACTCGATGGCGTGCTGGCCAAGGCCAATGGCATCGAGTTCCGCCTGCCTTATAATTCAGACCCCATCGCCCGCGAAAAGATCAACCGCGGCGAGATGGAGTATTTCGACATGCATCTGAGCCAGGTCGCGCCCATGGCGTGGCAGGGTTTTCTGGGGCCGCTCGACACCGCCGTCGTCGAAGTCGCGGGCATCCTGCCCGATGGGTCGTTGATCCCGTCTTCCTCGGTCGGCAACAACAAGACCTGGCTCGACCGCGCTTCCAAGATCATCCTGGAAGTGAATAGCTGGCAGAACCCCGCGCTGGAGGGGATGCACGACATCTATTACGGCACCGCCCTGCCGCCGCACCGTATTCCCATTCCCATCGTCCGCCCCGACGACCGCATCGGCCAGCCGACATTCCGCTGCGACCCGGACAAGGTTGTCGCCGTCATCAAGTCGCAGTCACCAGACCGCAACCTGCCCTTTGCCGCGCCCGACGATACAGCGAAGGCGATTGCCGGGCACCTGATGGAATTCTTCCGCCATGAAGTGGCGATGGGACGATTGCCCAAATCGCTGCTGCCCATCCAGTCGGGCGTCGGCAATGTCGCCAATGCCGTGCTGAGCGGCCTGGTCGACAGCCCGTTCGAGGACATGACTTCCTATACCGAAGTGATCCAGGACGGCATGATCGACCTGCTGAACGCGGGCAAGCTGCGCATGGCATCGGCGACCGCCTTCTCGCTAAGCCCGGAAGCCGCCACCGCGCTCAACGCCGATCTTGGCCGCTATCGTTCCAAGATGATCCTGCGCCCGCAGGAAATCAGCAACCACCCCGAAGTGATCCGTCGCCTGGGCTGCATTGCCATGAACGGGCTGATCGAGGCCGATATCTACGGCAATGTGAACTCCACCCATGTCATGGGATCGCGCATCCAGAACGGCATCGGTGGATCGGGCGATTTCGCCCGCAACGCCTATATCTCGATCTTCATGACGCCTTCGACGGCAAAGGGCGGCAAGATCTCCGCGATCGTGCCCCAGGCCAGCCATGTCGACCACATCACCCAGGATGTGCAGGTGCTGGTGACCGAACAGGGCCTTGCCGATCTTCGCGGCCTGTCGCCAAAGCAGCGCGCGGAAAAGATCATCGCCAATTGCTCGCACCCCACATATCGCCCGATGCTCGCCGACTATTATGCACGGGCGCGACAAGGCTCCTATGGCCAGCAATCGCCATCGTTGCTGGGCGAGGCTTTGTCCTGGCACCAGCGCTTCATCGAAACCGGAAGCATGTTGCCGGGCTGACCGGAGCTACCCCGCGCCCGGGTCCGGCACGGCGTTCAGTCGGGCCTGCCGATGACGTGTGCGATGCCATCGGCGGTTATCTCGACCAGATAGGCAGTACCGTCGGAACAGCGCGCGCGCCATTGCGGCGGCTCGCCCGGTTGGCTGACCAGATCGGCGGCAGTCACGTCCTGGCAATCGATATCGGCATCACGGATCGCCCGCATCAGCGTGGCGCGCCGTTGCCGGTCGGGAAGCGTCAACACCGTCGCCGTGGTGTTCTGGCCGCTTTCCGACGCATTTGACGGCCCGGTTTCCCCGGTCGCATTTTCCACAGCGGGCGTGCCGCACGACGCCAACAACAAGGCGACAGCGATAACAACAACCCTGGGCATGTCCTTCCTTTCACCAGCTAGCCGATCCAGACGCCCGGCCGATTTATCACGCGCCATGGCCGATAACAGCTGCGAAATGCCTGGATGAAGCCGGAAGCGCTCGTTCTCGCACGGCATGGATGCGCTTCATCGGGCCTGGAAGGATGGCGCTGGATGAACCATTTTGTCTTGATCTGCGGCATTCTGCAGCATCCAGTTGGCCGTGGAAGTCTAAGAAGGTCAGGGTAGGGGATGATCCTTCAAATAACCCCAAACATCACCCCCATCAGTTTTCTCGCTACGCCGAGCCCCAATCTCAATCAGCAGTCTGGCCGTTTCGTCTCGGCTCGCGCCAATAACGCTGTGGTGCTGTTACGCCATAATACCGATGATCTGGCTGGGGCGGCAGGATTCGAACCTGCGAATGGCGGCACCAAAAGCCGCTGCCTTACCACTTGGCGACGCCCCAGCAGAGCGTGGCCCCTTAAGGCGCAACTGCGCCGCTGAAAAGGGGTTTGCTGTCTTCCGCGGATTAAAATCAGTACCGGATGCAGGTTAATCGGTCAGATGACGCGCTCGACCCAGCCGTGCGGGTCTGCCGCCTGCCCGTATTGAATATCGACCAACGCCTTGTGCAGCCGCCCGGTCGTCTGACCGGGGCCGCCTGATCCGATGGTGAATTCGCCCGACTTCATCGCCATGCGGCCGATGGGCGCGACGACTGCCGCCGTGCCGCACGCAAATGCCTCCACCAGCTTGCCGCTTTCGGCATCGGCACGGCATTGTTCGATCGCATAAGGCTCCTCACGCACCGCCAGGCCGGCGGCGCGGGATAGGGCGATGATCGAATCCCGCGTGATGCCGGGCAGAATGGTGCCGGTCAGCGACGGCGTCACCAGCGATCCGTCATCGAACACGAAGAACACGTTCATCCCGCCCAGTTCCTCGATCCAGCGGCGCTCCACCGCGTCGAGAAACAGCACCTGATCGAAGCCGCGACGCGACGCATCGCCCAGCGCGATCAGGCTCGCCGCATAATTGCCGCCACACTTGGCCGCGCCGGTGCCGCCAGGGGCCGCGCGCGTATAATCTTCCGACACCCACAGCGAAACCGCCTTGGGACCGCCCTTGAAATAACCGCCAACGGGGGACGCGATAACGCCAAAGACATAGTCGTTTGACGGCTTCACCCCCAGGAAAACTTCGCTGGCAACCTGATAAGGCCGCAGATACAACGACCCGCCCTCGATCGTAGGCATCCAGTCCTTGTCGATGGCGACCAGCCGCCGCACGGCTTCCAGGAACAGCGGCTCGGGCAACGGCGCCATCGCCATCCGCTCAGCCGAAGCAACGAAGCGACGGGCGTTCGCTTCGGGGCGAAACAACCCGATGCTGCCATCGGGATGACGATACGCCTTCATCCCTTCAAAAATTTCCTGAGCATAGTGCAGCACCGCCGATGCCGGATCGATATAGAACCCCTCGCGCTGCTTGATCTGCGCGTCGTGCCAGCCTTTTTCCGCGCTGTAGCGGATGATGGCCATGTGATCGGTGAATGCGCGCCCGAAACCGGGATTGGCGAGAATTTCCGCACGCTTTTCCACAGGCGTCGGGTTGGAGTGGGCAATCACCTCAAATGCGGGAAGAGAGCCAGTTTCGGCGATGGGCATATCAAGCATGATCGTTTCCGCATTCAGGCATTCAGGGGGTTGAAGCCTTTTATGGAACCGGGCAAAAATGGTCAACATGGCTGTCCCAACTCCCAGCGCTTCACCGCTGTTCCTGCGCGAATCGGAAGTGCGCCGTGGCATGGAACTGCTCTATTTCGGTTATAGCCACCTGACGCGGACGATCGATCAGCAATTGTCGGAACAGGGATTGGGCCGCGCGCACCACCGCGCCCTGTATTTCATCGCACGCCAGCCCGACCTGACGGTCACCCAATTGCTCGGCCTGTTGTCGATTACCAAACAATCGCTGGGCCGGGTGCTGACCGACCTGTCCGAACGGCAATTGGTGGAAACCCGCCCCGGCGAACGCGACCGGCGGCAAAGGTTGCTGCGGCTGTCGCCCGAAGGCCGCAAGCTGGAAGCGGAG
The DNA here is from genome assembly GCA_041659385.1 of Sphingomonas sp. Taxonomy (GTDB): domain Bacteria; phylum Pseudomonadota; class Alphaproteobacteria; order Sphingomonadales; family Sphingomonadaceae; genus Sphingomonas. The sequence continues at coordinate 104,699 of JBAZYJ010000013.1, read as the reverse complement.
TTGTTCGAGCAGATGCGTGCCCGGCTGGCGGATGCTTACAAGAGCGCCGGTCAGGGCGCCGTCAGCGGTTTCTGGTCGGTGCTGGAAGGGTTGATCCCCGAAAGCGAACGCGGGCCCGTGCTGGCGCTGCGGGATTAGGGTGCAGACCTAACGCGCCGCTTCGGCCAGCTCGCGGCTGCGGCGCGCGGCGGCAGCAATGGTATCGCCGATCAGCCGGTTGAGCGCCGCATTGTCGTCCAGCACGTCCAGACCGGCCTGGGTCGTCCCGCCCTTGCTTGCCACGCGATTGGCCAGCGCGCGGGGTGCCTCGCCGGTTTCGGCAGCCAGCGCGGCGGCCCCCTCCACCGTCGCCACGGCAAAGCGCAGTGCCTGTTCCGGTGGCAGGCCCGCCCGCGTGCCCGCCGCCGCCATCGCCTCGATGACGCGAAAGACGAAGCCGGGGCCCGAACCGGGCAACGCGGTGACCGCGTGAAACTGTGCCTCGTCCGCCAGCCATTCGACGCTGCCAAGCGGGCGGGCAAATTCTTCCACCATCGCACGCTGGACGTCGCTGGCAGTATCGCTCCACAGCGCGACGACGCCCTTGCCGATCGAAACCGGCAAATTGGGCATCGCCCGAATGACCACCGGCACCTCAAGGCGCGCGCGCAACGTCGCCGCTTCCACCCCGGCGAGAATGGACAACACCATCGGTGCGCCGCCCTGCCATGGCACCAGGGCCGCGGCGATAATGTCAAGCTGCTGTGGCTTGACCGCGAGCACAAGCATGTCGGGCGCCGTTTCCGGCGGCGGGGCGGACAACAGGCGCACCCCGGCGGGCAATTCCAGCCCGTCCGTCGGATCGATCACGGTTATCTGTTGGGGAGGAAGGCCAGCCGCAAGCCAGCGGCGGAGCATGGCTCCACCCATATTGCCGCAGCCGATCAGCCAGATTGCGCCGCCGGTCACGCCTCGCCCTGGGTATCGGTCAGCGCGGCTGCCAGCGCTTCCTTGGCAGTCTTGCCACCCCACATCACGAACTGGAAAACGGGATAGAAACGCTCGCACTCGTCAATCGCGGTTTCGACGATCAATTCCGCCGATTCCAGCGACAGCGTTGCGCTCTCGTCGCCTTCGATCATCGCGGCGTGGCGATACAGCAGGATGCCGCTGGTCGACCAAAGCTCGAAATGGCCGATCCAAAGCTGTTCGTTTACCAGGCCCATCGCCTCGTAAACCGCAACGCGGCGTTCATCGGTGACGCGAATGTCCGGGAAGGCCAGGAATTGCAGGACGCTGTCTTCCTCCCGCCACAGCGCGCGCAGCTCATACTGCGTCCAGCTACCCTTGACGCGCGCCACGACTTCCTCGTCCTGGCGTTCATATTCCCAGCCATGCGCCGCGAAATAACTTTCGAGCATGTCGATCGGGGCGGCGTCTTCACGCTCGTCTTCGGTTTCGCTGAGCTTCATGCCCTGTTCCCTGGTCCCGCGCCGAATTTGCGCGGACAAGCCATGTGGGTGGCGCGCCGAATCGGCGACCGCAAGCAGGATTCAGCCAAATCGACGCAGAAATCTGTGGAAAAAATGATGCTCGCCGCCGTTATTTCTTGGCCCTGCGCGCAGCAGGAGCGGTCGCTTTCGGCGCAGGAGCGGTTCCAGCAGCCGCCAAGGCGGCCTCCAGCGCATCGATGCGCGCCTTCAGCACATCGGCTTCATCGCGGGCAGCGACGGCCATCGCCTTCACGGTGTCAAATTCTTCGCGGCTAACGAAATCAAGGCCGCCGATCCATTCCCTGGCGCGTTCGCGCGCCGACGATTCGGCCTCCCGCCCCATACCGGCCAGCGTGCCCGCAGCGCCGTTGATGAACTTGGCAAGATCGTCGAAGAGTCTGTTTTCGGATTGCATGGCGTGTGTGTCCGTTTTCGTCAGCCGATAATCTGGGAACTGGAAGCCGCTGGCACAAGTGTCGCGGCGCCAGGATTGAGCTGATCGATCGAATAGGTGAGATAGCCCGCAAAGGCGAGCCAGATGAGATAGGGCAGCATCAAAACCGCTGCCGCCGTCCTGATACGGGCGAACAAAATCGTCGCGGCCAGCGCCAGCACGAACACCGATGCCAGGACGATCAGGGCAGTGGAGACCTGGTGCGCACCGAAGAATATCGGCGTCCACAACAAGTTACCCACCAGTTGCGCGGCAAAGAAGGTCAACGCCAGCCCACGCCCCTTTGATCCACGAGCGTGGATGATGAGCGCAAGCGCCAGCCCCATCAGCACGTACAATATCGTCCATGCGACCGGAAACACCCAATCCGGCGGGGTGAGCGCCGGCTTGGCCAGCGCCTGATACCAGGAATTTTCCGCACCGGTCGGCACGCTGCGCCCCGACAGGAAGCCGAGCAGGAGGATGAAGGGAACGGTAACGATCGCCCACCGCATAAAGGCCATACGCAATTGCTGCTTGGACGCGATCTCGCTCACTTCGACCCCTTGCTCTTTACGATTTGGGTTCGTCCCCCCAAGGACGGCGCCCTACAGGTGCAGACGCGCCGTAGCTTAGTCAAGAAAGTTGACACTTCTGCGCTTGTTGGCACGCCGCGAGCAAAAATTCCACATTGCCTTCCGGCCCGGTGATCGGACTTGGGGAAATCCCGGCGACATGCCAGCCTCGCCCCTGGAACCATTGGGCAACCTCATCGCAGACACGGGCATGGATGGCAGGATCGCGCACCACCCCGCCCCTGCCCACTTCGTCACGCCCAGCCTCGAACTGGGGCTTGACCAGCACCATCGCCCGCGCATTTTCCGACGTGAAGCCAAGCGGTACGTCGAGCACCTTGGGAAGCGAAATGAAGCTGGCATCGCACACCACCAGATCAATCGCCTCCGGATGTGAGCCGCCGTCAACACCCGCGCGCTGGTCTGTTCGTGGACAACCACGCGAGGGTCCTGGCGCAGCTTCCACGCCAATTGGTTGGTGCCGCTGTCCACCGCATAGACGCGTGTCGCGCCGCGGGTGAGCAGGACGTCGGTGAAGCCGCCTGTCGAAGATCCCACATCCATGGCCACCGCGCCTGACACGTCCCAGCCGAAATGATCGAGTCCATGCGCAAGCTTGATGCCGCCGCGCGACACCCACGGATGATCGCGGCCACGCACATCGACCACCGCATCGTCAGCGACCGACTGGCCGGGCTTTTCCGCCTTGCGATCGCCGATGAAGACCAGCCCTGCCATGACCAGCGCCTGGGCACGCGTGCGGCTTTCCGCGAGGCCGCGGTCGACGAGCAACTGATCTATCCGGGTCTTTGTCATCGCGCCCTTCTGACGGCGCTTTCCAATCGCCGCAACCCGGCGGCAATTGGCCGCATCTCAATTGCCCATCAATTTGATAGGAATTATGTCACTCCCAGCAGAAACGCCTCGCATCGTTCGCTGGAGATCGACATGAGTGATTTTTCAAATGCTTATAACGACGCGCCCATCATCCTGACTGTACCCGGCCTTGGCGGATCGGGGCCGTCCCATTGGCAAACGCTTTGGGAGGAAGCTCGCCTTGATACCAAACGCGTGGAACTGGGCATGTGGCAGACACCGCATCGCAACGCCTGGGTGACCAAGCTGGATCAGGCGATCCGCCAGGCACGGGCACCGGTTATCCTTGCCGCGCACAGCCTGGGATGCCTGGCCGTCGCATGGTGGGCCGAATTGTCCGGGCAACCCTTTGGCTGGCCGGTTGCGGGCGCCTTGCTCGTCGCGCCAGCCGACGTTGATCGCGCCGATGCACGCCCGGAATTGCGCCAGTTCAGCCCCTCCCCCAAATCACCCTTGCCCTTTCCGGCAATTCTGGTCGCCAGCAGCGACGATCCCTGGATATCGGCGGAGCGCGCCCACAGCCTCGCGGTCGATTGGGGCTGCCATTTCGTCGACGCAGGGCCGCAAGGGCACCTGAACGCCAATAGCGGCATCGGTTGGTGGAGCGAGGGGCAGGAACTGCTGGAACGCGTGATCGCCACCAGCAATCGGGGCCGCCGCAAACCCCTGCCCCCTTCCGAGGCACGCTCGATCCTGGCGATCAACGCAACCGACGCTGCCCAGAGCCATTATCTGGGAGAATGACAGCGGACACGGGGCAGGTGGCGCGGCGCAAGAAACGGAAGTGCGGCGTCGAGCCCGACGTCAATCGCAATCGGCGCATTTACCGCGCACTTCGATCACTGGGCGCTCAGGCGTAAAACCCGCGGCTCGGGCGGCCGAACGAACGCCCTCGGTCAGCTTGTCATCATCGATATGCGTGGTCTGGCCACAATTGTCGCAAACCAGGAAGATGCAATCGTGCATGCAGTCCGGGTGGGCATTGGCGATATAGGCGTTGGCGCTTTCAACACGCCGTGCCAGATTAGCTGTCACGAACAGATCCAGAATGCGATAGACGCTGTTGGCGGCGACCCGGCGCCCTTCCGATTTCGATACCGCTTCGGCAATGTCATAGGCGGAGGCAGGTTTGTCGAACGCGGCGAGCGCATCGAAAATGCGCGCGCGCATGCTGGTCCACTGTTCCCCCGATCGTTCGAGAGTGGCTTGCGCGGCCTCAGCCAGCGCGACGCCGTGATGCTCGTGATGATGATGAACCGCCATGGCGCCCAATTTAGGGTACGCCACCCCGTCCGGCAAGCGCTAGCAGTTAAGCGGCGGCCCGACGATTGAGGTCGTGGCCAAGCGCCAGCAACGCCACGCCGATGATCGTGAAAAGCGTCTCGTTACCGCCGTCATGCGGCAGCGTCATGGCCCCCGCCATGACACCCAGCCCCAACCCGCCGACCGACGAAGGCAGCATGAAACCATGATCGACAATGCCACGCCCCAGCGCGACCGCGCCCAGCAGGATGGCGAACGCCAGCCCGACTTCATGGATAAGCGGATTGAGCAACAACCCGCCAGCCGACGCTGCCAGTGCCACAAGCACCGCGCTGGCCAGGCAATGCACCGCGCACAGGCCCGACAACCCGATCGCAAGGCGATCGAACCGCGAGCTGGAGCCGTGCGACATCGCACCATGGGAATGGCTGTGCATGGCGGCTATGTGGCACGTTCCGATCGAAGTTACAATATATCATTCTCGGTTTTTCGGAAGAATCGCGTCTGGACGATTTGTTGGGTCGCGCCGACTGCGCTATGGGCGCGGACATGTTGATGCAAAGCTCCGCAATCGACCGCTCAAAACCCGGGCAACTGACGGTTTGGCTGTTCATCGTCGCAGCGATGATCGTCGCCATCGTGGTGGTCGGCGGCATCACTCGCCTCACCGAATCGGGCCTATCGATCACTCAATGGCAACCGATCAGCGGCGTCATCCCTCCGCTGACCGATGTGCAGTGGCAGGCGGAATTCGCGCGCTACCGCCAGATACCCCAGTTCCAGGCGATCCATGCCGACATGACGCTCGCCGGTTTCAAGGCGATATTTTTCTGGGAATATCTCCATCGTCTGCTCGGCAGGTTGATCGGGTCGGTCTTCGCCCTGCCGCTCATCTGGTTTGCGGCGCGGCGGGAAATCCCGCGCGGTTATGCCTGGCGGCTGGTCGCGCTGCTGGCGCTTGGCGGGCTGCAAGGCGCGTTCGGCTGGCTGATGGTCCGCTCGGGCCTCAGCAGCCGGACCGAAGTGGCGCCGCTCTGGCTGGCGACGCACTTGCTGACGGCGCTGTTCACCCTGGCTGGCGTCATCTGGACGGCGCTTGACCTGCGCCAGACCGCGCGCGCGCCGCTGGCACCGGGTTCCCGTTTGAAGCTGCTCGGCGCGAGCATAGGCATCGTCCTGTTCGTCCAGCTCTTCTATGGCGCGTTGATGGCGGGCCTGCGCGCAGGACACGCGGCGAACGACTGGCCATTGATGAACGGTCGTTTCTTTCCAGGCGAAGTTCTGGGCACGCGCCCGTTGGGCCTGTTGCTGGTCGATGATCCATGGATGGTGCATTTCATCCATCGCTGGTGGGCATGGGCGGTGGTCGCCGGGCTGGTTGTGCTGGCGCGCGCGGCACGCAATGCCGGGTCGCGCCCCGCTTCTATCGCGGTCCACAGCGCCTTCGGCATCCAGATCTTGCTGGGTATCGCCACGGTAATGACCAGCGTCGACGTCACCCTCGCCGCGCTCCATCAACTGGTCGGGGCGTTGCTGGTGATCGCTACCGTCTGGGCGGCGCATGTGATCGGTCGGAAACCGGCGCTGAAATAAGCCGCATCGCCCGCCGCCGGACGCGAGAGGTATTGGGATACCCGTCACGAAACCCGCCCAAAAGCTTGACTTATCCGCGTCCCTGCGTAGAGAGGCCCGCACAACGCCGCTCCCCCGTGGGGCGGCGCGGTCGTTTCGGGTCTTCCGGGCGATCGCACGGATCAACTCGAATTAAGGTCTAGGGCCCATGAAGGCGCTGATGAAGACCACCAAGTCGGTAAAGCCGGCTGAAGTGGAAAAGAAGTGGCATATCGTCGATGCCGAAGGCCTGATCGTCGGCCGCGCTGCGGTGGTGATCGCCAATGTCCTGCGCGGCAAGCACAAGCCGAGCTTTACCCCGCACGTCGATTGCGGTGACAATGTCATCGTCATCAACGCCGACAAGGTCAAGTTCACCGGCAAGAAGCTGAAGGACAAGATTTATTACAAGCACACCGGTTATGCCGGCGGCATCAAGTCGATTACGGCTGGCAAGGTGCTGGAAGGCCGCTTCCCCGAGCGCGTGCTTGAAAAGGCCGTAGAACGCATGGTTCCGCGCGGTCCGCTTGGCCGCCAGCAGATGCGCAACCTGCGCATTTACGCCGGTGCTGAACATCCGCACGTCGCGCAGAACCCCGAAGTCCTCGATATCGCGGCGATGAGCCGCAAGAACAAGGTTGGCGCATAATGTCCGACAATCGTCAGTCGCTTTCCGAACTCGGTCAGATCGCCTCGGGCGTGGCCGCCGCGCCTGTTGCCGAAGGCAGCAGCTTCGTTTCCGCACCCACCGTTGAGCCAATGCCGCTGCGCGAGCAGATCCTCGACAAGCAGGGTCGCGCTTATGCAACCGGCCGCCGCAAGGACGCCGTTGCCCGCGTATGGCTGAAGCCGGGCACCGGCAAGATCACCATCAATGGCCGTGACCAGGAAGTGTATTTCGCACGTCCGACGCTGCGCCTCGTCATCAACCAGCCGTTCGGCGTTGCCGAGCGTGAAGGCCAGTATGACGTGATCTGCACCGTCAAGGGCGGCGGCCTTTCGGGCCAGGCAGGTGCGGTCAAGCACGGCATCTCGCAGGCGCTCACTCGCTACGAGCCAGTGCTGCGCGCGCCGGTCAAGAGCGCAGGCTTCCTGACCCGCGACAGCCGCGCCGTCGAGCGCAAGAAGTACGGCAAGGCGAAGGCCCGTCGCAGCTTCCAATTCTCGAAGCGCTAAGCTCTCGCAGTTCTGTTGCGAAATTGGGGCGGTCCGGTATCCGGGCCGCCCTTTTTCGTGGCGGTTTTGCACATATATGGCACGTAAAAGCCGCGTTTTTCCTTGACGTAGCGGGTCATTGGCCGAAATTGGCACAGCCCTGACGATCTGGTTCATGCTCCATCCAGCGTCGTTGCGGCGCCGATACAGGGGAGCAGAAAATGACCTTTCTCAGATCATCGCGGTCCGCAGCGCTGTGCGCCACGCTCATAATGCCGATGCTTGCGCTCGCCGCCTGTTCAAAGGCGCCTTCTTCGGAAACGAATGAGCCGGGATCGGGGCCTCCGCTTGCGGATGATATGTCGCAGATGAATGACCCCATGGCCAATCCGGCACCGGATGCCGATGCCGCCAACAGCCTGGAATCAGACAATCTGACCGCGGCCGACAATGAGACCGACATCGCCTCGCTCACCGGCGACGCCGCCAAGGGCCATGCCGTTTTCACCGCATGCAAGACCTGCCATGCCATCGACAAGAACCTGATCGGCCCGATGCTGAAAGGCGTGGTCGGCCGCAAGGCGGGCACGATCGCCGATTTCACTTATTCGCCCGCGATGAAGAACAGCGGCCTGACGTGGACGGCGCAGGAATTGTTTCAGTTTCTTGAAAAACCCCAGGCAGTCGTGCCCGGCACGCGCATGACGTATCCGGGCCTTGCCGATCCCCAGAAACGCGCTGACGTGATCGCTTATCTGAAAGTGAACTGAGGCAAGCCTATTGCCGCTGAGCCTGAGCCTGAGCCTTCTGCATCCGCTCCATGAACTGATCGAGCAGGCGCAGTCGCTCCGCCAGTTTGGCGCGGTATGGCGCTTCCGGCGGAGTCAGGCGGTACGCCATTTGCCACTGCGCACGGGTTGCGGCGATTTGCCCACCCTGCAGATAAGCGACCCCCAGGAAATAACGTGGCCCGGGATGAAGCGGCGCCAGCCGGACCGCACGGTCGAATGCGAAGCTCGCCGCCGGGGACAGGTTGCCGCCATCGGCAGCGGCCAGCGCCAGGCCAAGTTCGGTCCACAGCGCGATATTGGATGGGTATTCCTGCACGCCCCCCAGCGCCGCGCGCGACGCCGTCCGCGTTTCACCCGCGCGCAGCAACGCATCAGTCGCCCCCAGGAACGCCGTCCCGTTGTGATAAGCGCCGAACATCTCGTCGCGCAGTTTCAGGTCATCCGGTTCGATGGCAACCGCACTGGCGCTGGACACGGCCAGATGCCCAGGCAAGTCCGGTCGGCCCTGCAATGAATAGCCGGCCACCGCCAGCATCAGCGCCGCGCCAACGCTGGTCCATGCCATCCGCGGCACGCCCAGTGCCAGCAGGACGCCTGCGGCGATGACGCCGATGCCGAACAATGCCAGCCAGCCCATCAGCCCCGCCCCTTTCGTTTGAAGCTGCCACGCGCCAGCCACAGGCCAAACCCCAGCAGAGCAATCGGCGCAATCCACAACGGCGCAGTGGTGCCCGACAATGGCGGATCATAAGTCACATATTCGCCGTAGCGCTGGACCAGCCAGTCCTTCACCGCCTGCGGCTTTTCGCCAGCGGCGATGCGGCGGCGAACCAGCGCGCGCATATCGCCCGCCATCTCCGCATCCGAATCGGCGATCGATTGCCCCTGGCAGACGACGCAACGCAGGGTCAGCATCAGCGCCTTGGCTTCCGCCTCCTGCCTGGGGTCAGGCAATTGGGTATTGGCAAGCTGGGCCGGTGGCAGGTTGGAATCCGCCAGAACAGGCCCCGCCGCCAACAGCGCGAGCGAGGTGAGGGCAATGAGGGCGGGGCGCTTCACCGCCCCTTCCTTACCGCTGCCGCGATTGCATCGACATCCTCTTCGCGGATCTCGCCGATATGCTGGAGCAGGATATGCCCCTGCCCGTCGACGACAAAGGATTCCGGCACGCCCGACGAGCCAAGCGCGAGTTGAACCGAACTGTCGGGATCGTCGCCAAGCGCCGCAAAGGGGTCGCCATAACGCGCCAGGAATTCCTGCAAGTCCGGCGTCCGGTCGCGGATCGCGATCGCGTCGATTTCCACGCCCATGGCTTTCAGGCGGGCGAGTTGCGGTGCCTCAGCGGCACAAGGGATACACCAACTGGCAAAAACGTTGAGCAGCTTGGCCTTGCCCTGCCGGAACGATGCTGTGCCGACGCCCGGCTTGCCCGGAACGATCGGCACCAGGTTGAATTCGGGCAGGGGCTTGCCGATCATCGCCGATCGAACCTCGCGGCTGGCGGGGTGATAGAGGCCGATGCTGACGACCAGCAACAATCCCGCGACGGCAACCAGCGGCAGCCAGAGGACAAAGCGCTTCACGCCAGAACCTCCCCTTCCCGCGCTCGTCGCGTCGTCCGTCGTTCGCGCACCACTCGTCCGACCAGCGACAAGGCGCCGCCAAGTGCGATCAGAATGCCGCCCAGCCAGATCAGCGTTACAAATGGCTTCCACCACAACCGCAATTGCCAGCGGCCATCCACCGTCCGCGCACCGAGCACGGTATAAAGCTGGCCATCAAGCCGGGTTGCGATTGCCGATTCACTCGTCACCGTCGGCGGCGTCGAGAAGAAGCGTGACTGCGGCAACAACACAAACGCATCGCCCGTCGGCGTACCGCCCCCGTCAAGGCGCCGCACGACCAGCTTCGCCTGCAACGCCGACCAATTGGGGCCGATAACCGGTTCAATCCCCTTCAACGTCACTTCATAGGGGCCGACCCGCCGGGGTTCGTTGAAGCCAACGGCAACCAGCGTTTCCTTGGTAAAGGCGGTTTCCGACGCCATCCCCGCCACGCTGACCGCGCACCCCAGATGCGCGATCACCATGCCATAAGTGACAAGCGGCGTGCGCAGAAGGTTACGCTTCCACAACGGCGCGATGCTGGCGACGAACAACCCGGCGGCAAGCGTCAGGCCAAGCAAGGGCATCCAGTCCATGCCCGGCACAAGCACCAGCAGCGCGATGAACACAAAGGCAGCCACGCCGACCGGCACTGTCATGCGTTGCGCCAGCGCGCTCAGCCCGTCACGCCGCCAGCGCAGCGACGGCCCCAGCGCCATGAACGCAAACAGCACCAGCGCAACCGGCCCTGCCGCCTTGTTGAAAAACGGCGCGCCGACCGAAAGCTGCACACCCATCGACGCTGCCACGATCGGGTACAGCGTACCGATCAGCACGATGCCCAGGATGACCGTCAGCAGCAGGTTGTTGATGACCAGCGCCCCTTCGCGGCTGACGAACTCAAACGTCGCCCCGGCACGGATCGTCCCCACCCGCGCGCCGAACAACGCCATCGCGCCGCCTATATAGATGACCAGCAGCGCCAGAATGAAAGTCCCGCGCTGCGGATCGACCGCGAAGGCGTGGACGCTGGTAAGAATGCCCGAACGAACAAGAAACGTGCCGATCATCGACATCGAAAAGGCAACGACGGCGAGCATGATCGTCCAGGCGCGCAGCCCATCGCGCGCCGCCAGTACGTTGACCGAATGCAGCAGCGCGGTTGCCGCCAGCCACGGCATCAGCGAGGCATTTTCCACCGGGTCCCAGAACCACCAGCCGCCCCAGCCCAGAATATAATAAGACCAGTAACTGCCCGCCGTGATGCCGATCGTCAGGAAAACCCAGGCGCCCAGCACCCATGGCCGCATCGCACGGGCAAAGGCTGGCCCCACGTCGCGCGCTACCATCGCGCCGACCGCGAATGAGAAGGCGACCGATATGCCGACATAGCCGATGTAGAGCGTCGGCGGGTGGAAGGCGAGGCCGGGATCCTGCAACAACGGGTTGAGGCCGTTGCCGTCCGCCGGGGCCTGCACGACCCGGGCAAACGGATTGGAAGAGAACAGCAGGAACGCATAAAAACCCAGCGCAATCGCCGCCTGCGCGCCCAGGGTTGCGATCAGCGTCTTATAGTCCAGCCGGTGTTCAAGCACCGCGACCGCCGCGCCCGCCACGCCAAGGATCGTGACCCACAGCAGCATCGACCCTTCATGGTTGCCCCAGGCGCCCGCGATCTTGTAGATCAAAGGCTTCGCCGAATGGCTGTTCTCAACCACCAGCAGCACCGACATGTCGGATCGCACGAACAGCAGGATCAGGAAACCAAGCGCCGCCGCAACCAACGCGCCCTGAACAATGGCGACGGGGCGGACGACGCGCAGCATTTCAGCCCCGCTGCGCGCGACACCGATCCCCGACAGGATCAACTGCAACGCCGCCAGCGCGGCTGCAAACCAGAGTGCGGCAAGCCCCGCTTCGGCGATCATCGGACAGTCTTCACTATTGGGGCATCACTATTGGGGCACCGCTGTTTGGGTATCACTGTTCGAGCGTTTTCGTCTCGTGCATCTTGCCGGCCATCTGTGGCGGCATGTACCGCTCGTCATGCTTGGCGAGAAGATTGGTGGCGACAAAGCTGCCGTCAGGCTGAAACTGCCCTTCGGCGACCACCCCGGATTTTTCGCGGAACAAGTCCGGCGTCACGCCGCGGAAACTGACCGGCACCGTCGCGCGGCCATCGGTGACGACAAAATGGATCGACACGCCGTCGGGTTGACGCTTGATCGAGCCGCCTTCGACCATGCCGCCCAAGCGGACGGCGCGGCCCAGTGGCAACCCTTCCCGCTTGACGTCTCCGGGTGCGAAGAAGAACGACGCCTGATCCTTGAGCGACGACAAGGCAAGCCCGCTTGCCCCCAGAATCGCCCCCAGCGCCAGCAAGCCCAGGACCAGTCGTTGATGCTTGGCTTTCATGGCACGCGCTTTTCCGCTGAACGCATGGCAAGCCAGCCCCACACCGCCAATCCCGCCGAAACGACGACGGTCAAGGCATAGGCTGCCGTAACAAAGGGCCAGGGGTTCATGCGTTCACATCCACCGTTGTCGCCATGCGGCGCATCCGCGCCTCGATGCGGGTAACCGCCAGCATCGTCCTTATCCGCATCAACACCAGACTCGCAAAAAACAGCGTGAAGCCGACCAGCGTGTACCAAAGCGGCCAGAGCAGCGCGCCATCGATCGACGATTTCGTCAGCCCGATGCTCTGCCCTTGATGCAATGTGTTCCACCATACCACCGAATAACGGATGATCGGCAGCAATACCGATCCCGCCAGCCCGTAAATCGCCGGAATTCGGCCATCGCCGCCGCGATCCGCATCGGCACGGGCAAGCGCCATATACCCCAGATAGACGAAGAACAGCAGCAGCATCGACGTCAACCGCCCATCCCACTCCCAATAAGTGCCCCAGGTCGGTCGGCCCCAGATCGCGCCCGTCGCCAGGCACAATGCCGCGAAGACCGCGCCAGGCAATGCCAAGGCGCGCGCCGCCAGTGCGGCGAGCGGATGCCGCCAGACGAGATAGGCGAAACTGGAAATCGCAATCCCGCTCCACCCGCCCATGCCCAGCCACGCCATCGGCACATGGATATAGAGGATGCGTACCGTTTCACCCTGAAGATAGTCTGGCGGCGTCTGTGTAAGGCCTGCCCACATGCCGACGGCGATCAGCAGCACCCCCGACCAGAACAGGAAAGGGGTAAGCGGCCGGGCCACTTTCAGGAAACGCGCGGGGTTCGCCAGGGCATGAATCATCGGCACAATGCGATGCTGATAGCAAGTTTGGCGCGCGAATCCACCATGACCTAAAGGTCGGCACGCTCAGCCATGCCGGTCCGCATTTGCCGATCGCGAACATTCGCGCCTGCAGCAAAATTGTCACACTTTATTGGGCCGACAAGACGCGATCGGCTGTTTTCCAAGCCTCGGGCGCCGAACTTCAAGCCCTTGATTTAGGTGGCATCGACGCTCTAGAGTGCCCGAGCGGGCGGGGAGTTGAGACAATAAACATGCACCGTTTCGAAAGTTGCTGCGTTTGCCGACCAAGGGGGCTTGTTGCTCGGCAAATACTTACCTTCGGAACACCTCGTCAGGTGGGATATGGCAACCAAAATTACTCGCGTATGGACGTCGCCGTCGACAATCGACTGCGGCGCAGAAGTTATCCGCAAGGAGGCCGCCGGCCTTCTCGCGCTCGCTGCCAGCCTTGGCAGCGCCTTTGACGGCGCGGTTGAGGCCATTTCGTCGGTATCCAGACGGATCGTTGTGACCGGCCTGGGCAAGTCGGGCCATATCGGGCGCAAAATATCGTCGACCTTCTCATCGACCGGCACGCCATCCTGCTTCATCCACGCGGGCGAGGCCGGGCATGGCGATCTGGGGATGATGATCCAGGGCGACGTGCTCGTCGCGCTGTCCAATTCCGGTGAGACCGCCGAGCTTCGGCCGATCATCGCGCGCGCGCGACAAATCAACGTGCCGGTGATCGCCATTGCGTCACGCCCCCATTCCTTCCTGCTCACCTCCGCGACTTACGCGCTGTTATTGCCCGATGTCGAAGAAGCCTGCCCGCATGGAACAGCGCCGACATCGTCGACAACCATGATGCTCGCACTTGGCGACGCGCTGGCGGTCAGCGCGATGCGCGCGCGCGGGACGACGCTGGACGATATCGCCCGGCTGCATCCCGCCGGATCGATCGGCAATCGGCTGGCGCCAGTGGAGACGGTGCTGCGCCCGCGCGCGCGCCTTCCCTTTGTCCGCGCGGACGCATCGATGAGCGACGCCATCGTTGAAATGACCTCCGCCGGGCGAGGCGCGGTGTGCGTTCTTGACGATGACGGGTTGCTGCTCGGCATCATTACCGATGGCGATATCCGCCGTTCGATCGGCGCCATCCAGACCGCCCGCTGCATCGACATCATGACGCGCGAACCGCTGTCGGTGCGCGAAGGCCTGACGCGCGAACACGCTTATCACGTCATGCACGACAACCGCGTCAATGTGATCGTCGTCGTTGCCCAGGACAATCCCCGCAGGCCGCTGGGCATTGTCCACATCCATGATCTTGAACTGATCGCGTGACGTCTGGAACTGCCGATCGTCCTTCCACGACGATCTTCATTCCAGCGCGTTATGCCTCATCGCGCTATCCGGGCAAGCCACTGGTGCCAATCGCCGGTGCCAGTGGCGAGGCCAAATCGCTGATCCAGCGCAGCCACGAAGCGGCCTGCTCGATCCAGGCCAACGCCATCGTTATCGTCGCCACCGATGATGACCGCATCGCCAGTGCGGCGCGCGGCTTTGGCGCGGCGGTGGTGATGACGCCCGAAAGCTGCGCCAACGGCACCGAACGCGTTGCCGCCGCTGCCACAGCGCTTGGCACCACGTCGGACATCATCGTCAATTTCCAGGGCGACGCGCTGTTGACGCCGCCTGCGTTGGTCGAACAACTGATCGCGCACATGGAAGCGCATCCAGACTGCCCCGTGGCGACCGTCGCCGTGCGTTGCTCGGCTTCGGCCTATCGCTACCTGCTTGCCGATCAGGCGAAGGGGCGTGCGGGGGGAACGACGGTCGTGCTCGACGATGACGGCCGCGCGCTTTATTTCTCCAAGCGCGTCATGCCCTTCATCGCACCGGGCCATCCGGCGGAAGCCGATCCCCCGGTTTTGCTGCATGTCGGCCTCTATGCCTATCGGTCGGCGGCACTTCGTACTTATGCGGCAACGCCCCCGTCGGCGCTGGAGCAGCTTGAAGGTTTGGAGCAACTTCGTTTCCTGGCGAATGGTATTCCGGTGTCAGTCGTTGTAGCGGATGCTCCTGAGTGGGACCTGATCGAGCTGAACAATCCGGGCGATCTGGCCGCGATCGAAGCGATATTGGCGGAACGGAACATAGCATGACGGTACGGATCGGCGACGAGGCGCTGGGCAGCGGCAAACTGCTCATCATTGCCGGGCCATGCGTGATCGAATCAGAAGAGTTGGTCATGCACGTCGCCGAACGGCTGCGCGCCATTGCCGGAAAACTGCCGATCATCCCGGTCTTCAAAAGCAGCTTCGACAAGGCCAATCGCAGTTCGGGCGCCTCGTTTCGCGGCCCCGGCATGGACGAAGGGTTGCGCATCCTTGAAAAAGTACGCGAGGCGACAGGGCTTCCGGTGCTGACCGACGTACATACGCCCGAACAGGCGACGCTTGCCGCCCAAGTCGTCGACGTCATCCAGACCCCGGCCTTCCTCGCCCGCCAGACCGACCTGATCGAGGCCGCAGCGGCAACCGGCATACCCGTCAACATCAAAAAAGCGCAGTTCATGGCGCCGGGCGACATGCGTCAGGTGGTTGCCAAGGCGCGGGTCGCGGCCGCCAACGCCGGCGTCAATGCCGACAACGTCATCCTCACCGAACGCGGCACCAGCTTTGGCTACAACAATCTGGTGGTCGACATGCGCGGGTTGGCGGTGATGGCCGAAACCGGGTGCCCGGTGGTTTTCGACGCCACCCATGCCGTGCAACAGCCCGGCGCATTGGGTGACCGATCGGGCGGTGAGCGCCAGTATGTACCGTTGCTGGCACGCGCGGCCGTGGCGGCTGGCGTGGACGGCGTGTTCCTGGAAACGCACCCCGACCCTGAAAAGGCACTGTCGGACCCGGCGACAAGCTGGCCGCTGGATCGGCTGGAAGGACTGCTGGAAGAGCTTGTCCACCTCCATGAGGCGCCCCGGCGCGTCGCGTAGGATGATCGGCAAACCGAACCGGCAATCCGGACCGCCAGTCGCGGAACGGCAGCCGTTTTTGCGCCTGCCCCCCTTCCCCGGTCGACGCATTGCCCGGTTGAGCCAAATGTCGCAGATGTCGGCACAGGCCGACGACGCTGGCCTTGTCGCCACCTTGCGAAACGCGCGGGTCGGTGGGAGTTTCTGGGGGCCGCAACCTGAACTGCCCGACGGACGTGACCTGGTGCTTGCCCCGGCATCGGCCAGGCAAGCCGCCGAGATGCGCGCGCGCGTTGCCACTCAAGGCATGGCAGATCGCGCCGTCTTCATGGTCGCGCGCCACATTGATCTACCCGCCGACCTTCCCTGCCTGCCGCTGGATTGCGATCCGTGGCATGTCGCCGGACAGGCTGCGACAATCTGGGCGGACGGCGATGGCGAACTCGCCCTTGTCGCTGCGTTACTGAACAAGCACATTGTGACATTTGACGAGGGCAGATTTTCACCCTTGAGCGAAGGGAGGAACACTGCCCAGGCGTTGAGCGAAGCAGTGGCCAGCGAACTCCTCGGCAGGACGGTGTATAACGATCCTTTCAACGGCACGCATTGCGACGCCCGGGTAACGATTGCCTTGCTCGCCGACTGGCGGAAGCTGATCGACAGCAACCGCAAGACCACCGCCATTTTCGGCGTCGCCCGCTGGAAACGCCCCACAGTCAACGCGTTGCTGTGGGATGGCAGCGAGATGCCACGGTATCGATCGGCCAGCGGCGCGCAAATCGACGCCATCCCGCGCGGCGGCGCGGCGCTGGTTTGGAAGGCTCGTGCAGCCGCCGGACTGGATGACGCCCTTGCACGGCAAGGCGTCGCCGTTGGGGAAATCGAAGACGGCTTCATCCGTTCGACCGGCCTTGGGGCCAATTGCGTCCCGCCATTGTCGATCGCCGTTGACCATCTTGGCGCGCATTTCGATCCGAGCCGAGCAAGCGACCTGGAGGATATCCTGCAGCGCGCCGACATCGATGCTGCCCTGATTGAGCGAGCGGCGGCCTTGCGCCAGCGGCTCGTCCGATCGGGTCTCAGCAAATATGGCGTCGGCGGCGGCACATTGGCCCGGCCAGGTGGCCAGCGGCGCCATGTCCTGGTGACGGGCCAGGTCGAGGACGATCGTTCGATGATCCAGGGCGGGAACGGTGTCACCAACCTTGAACTTTTGCGGCGCGCGCGCGCGCGCGAACCCGATGCCTATCTGATCTACAAGCCGCACCCCGATGTCGAGGCCGGGCACCGCAAAGGCCGCATTCCCGAGGCGGAGGCCCGCACATTGGCTGACCAGATCGAACGAATCGCCCCAATCGCCGCGCTGCTCGACAGCGTCGATGCCGTACATGTCATCACGTCGCTTGCCGGATTCGAAGGGCTGATGCGGGGCAAGCAAGTGACCGTCCATGGCGTACCTTTTTTTTCAGGCTGGGGTTTGACGAACGATCTGGGGCATGTTCCAGTCCGGCGGACTAGAAAAAGGTCGCTGGATGAAATGGTTGCTGCTGTCCTGATCCTGTACCCGCGTTATCTGGACCCGGTGACGCGCCTGCCCTGCCCGGTCGAAACGCTTGTCGACAGAATGATCGCGGGCGATGCGGCGGTCATCACGCCGCTGGTTCGGTTGCGTCAGGCGCAAGGACGCGTACAAACATTGGCTCGACGGATTGGAGGGCTTGGACGATGAAGCCGCTTTCCCTGCCCCAGCGGGTATTCCTGTTCCTGCAAGGCCCTCCCGGCCCGTTCTTCCCCCGTCTGGGCGAACAACTCGCGGCTCGCGGCATGGGTATCTTCAGGATCAATCTGAACGGCGGCGACCGGCGCGACTGGCCTGAAGGCAGCGTCGATTATCGCGGGCGGACAGCGGACTGGCCGATGTATTTCGACCGCTTCGTCCGCCAGCACAAGGTTACCGATCTTGTTTTGTACGGCGATTGTCGGCCGATGCATCTGGCGGCGCACCGTCTTGCCCGGCTGCGCGGCATCCGCATCCATGTGTTCGAGGAAGGCTATATCAGGCCCAACTGGATGACGCTGGAACGCGACGGCGTAAACGGCCACTCAAGGCTGGACCGGAACCCGGACAGCATTCGGGAAGCCGCGCGCGACCTTCCCCCGGTTCCAGACCTGCCGCAGATCACGGCATCATTTCGCCGCCGCGCGCACGATTCCTACTGGCATTATCACTACATCGTCACCGGGGTCTTCCGCTTCCCCTATTACCGCAATCATCGGCCGGGCGTCATCATCGGCGAGGGGTTTGGCTGGATCAACAAATTCGCGCGCCGCAAACAGCGGGCACGATTGACCGACGACGCGCTGAACAGAATTGCCGGGCGCGATTATTACCTGTTCCCGTTGCAACTGACCGGCGATTATCAAATCCGCGCGCATTCACCATTTCCCTCAATGGAAATCGCCGCCGAATATGTGCTCGACAGTTTTGCCCATTTCGCGCCGCCTGGCAGCCTGTTGCTGGTCAAGGAACATCCGCTCGATTGCACTTTCCGCAGTTGGCGGGCGTTCTTGGCGAAACGCGCGCGCAAGCTGGGCATCGCCGACCGGGTGGTTCACATCGACGGCGGCGACCTGACGATCCTTGCGCGGGAGGCAATCGGCATGGTGTGCGTCAACAGTACATCGGGCACATTGGCCCTTGAAACGGGCATTCCGGTGATCGTGTTGGGCGATGCGATCTACGACGTGCCAGGCGTTACGCATCAAGGGGCGCTCGACCGGTTCTGGCAAGCCCCCGAGGCGCCCGACATGACGCTT
Organism: Sphingomonas sp.; assembly: GCA_041659385.1. GTDB lineage: Bacteria > Pseudomonadota > Alphaproteobacteria > Sphingomonadales > Sphingomonadaceae > Sphingomonas. Next base: position 85,884 of record JBAZYJ010000013.1, on the reverse strand, counting down.
TACGACGCCTTCAAGCGCGTCCTGCACGCCCGCTGCCTGGTCCGTGGTGGCCTGGCCAGTGAATCGGCAATCCGCACGCTGCTGGACAACACCATCGACAGGCTGATCAACGACGATCCAATCGCAATCAGCGCGAACCTCGCCGAAGTCATCTCTCAGGCCGTCGGCTCCAACCCTTCGTCCCTGAAATAGCCTCGCGCCCGCCCGGCGGCGAAGACGCGATTGACCAGCGGATTGGACCAGCCGCAATTGGTTGCGAAATCCCGTTGAAGCGTATCATGGTGCAGTTGGTGCGCTTCCGGCGTCATCAGCCCACCGATGCGACGCATCCCCCGCACGATCCACGGATTGTCGTCACGGTGCAGCGTGCTGTGGAAATACTGCGCGAACGCGCCGCCGATCAGCAGCGCGACAAACCCCGCCATCACCCAGCCCGGCATCGGCAAGGTCAACGCCGCCACGTTCAAGGCCAGCGACAATGGCAAGGTGGCCAGCACCACCGTCGATCCGATCAGGCGCCACAAATGCCGCCGCCCAAGCGCCAGCGGGCGCGGATGGTGGTTCTTAAAATCATAAACCAGGCGATCAAGCGGGCTGACACCGCGCATGACCTCCCTCAACAAGGCCTCATATTCCGGGGCAGCGCGTGACCCGGCATAAAAATACAGTTCATCCAGGCGCTTGCCCGACGGGCAAGGCCGGTAATCCATATACATATGGACCAGCCCCGACATCAGATCGGCGACGTACCAACCGGCGAGCAAGGCGGGTATGATCCACCAGCTTGCATCGAGCACCATCGCCGCGACATTTCCCGCAAGCGACAGGTAAAACAGGACTAGGATCAGTCGCTCTTTCATTACAGTCCGCCGCCAGTGCCAAGCCGGAATTCAATTACGGCGCATCCTACCCCCGCAAGCACAGGGCGACAACGCGCGTTGAACGCGGGCCGGAAGAGAAGCAATGCCTTGCCCGGTATGACCCGCGCGACGATTATTGCGTCACCAGCCGCGCCGTCGCAATCGGCGTGAACAGCTGGCTGATCAACTGGATGAACTTGCTCGGCTGATTGGCTCGCGCATTGCCGACATAAAGGATGTCCTTGTCGTTCATTGCAAAGCGCTGCGCGACGAAATAGCTGCCTGCCTTCTGCATGTTCAAATGATAGACGACCGGTTCTTCCTTGCCGCCTTCCCCGCTCTGGACGAACCGAAACACGAATATGGCCGCTGGGTCACCCAGATACGGATTGGAGCCACCCGCCCGCGCCATCGCCTCTGACAACGACATTGACGGCGCGGCAAACGGAATCTGCTCCACCCTGCCAGGCGCGCCGAATACCGAGAAGGATTGGGGTTGACGAAGCAGTTCCAGATGATCGCCGGGCAATATTCGAAGATTGGCCTCGCTCGAACGGAGCAGCGGCGCAAGCCGCGTTTCCCATATGCGACCATCGCGCTCCAGCCGCAACGCAAGGTCCGATGCCTCGCCGCGATAGCCTCCGGCTAGAGCCACCACGTCCAACAGCGTCTCTTTGCCAGTGGCCAGCATCAACCGGCCAGACTTCGCCACCTCTCCGCCCAGAATCACGCTGTTGGTGATCGACTGATCGATCGAAACAATCGCCTGCGGGTTTTGCGATTTGCCGCCAAGCCCGCCCACGATCGCGCGTTGAAGCCCCTCAGGCGTCAGGCCCGCCGCCTTGATGCGGCCGACATAAGGCAGGTTGATATAGCCATCATCACTAACGCGCAGCGCGGGCAGCCGTTCGGCATGAGCCGATGGATCATAACCACCAACTTCGCTCAATTTGGCGTTCGAGCCCGAAAATACCGTGACGCCAGCCTCATAGATAACGACGTTGAGCACGTCCCCGGGGCCAATCAAGTCCGACGGGCGCGGCGCAATGGCAGCGGTCATGAAGCCAGGCGCTGCCAACGCCGCCGGGGCGGGCAAGGTTGCAAGATCGTTCAGTTCAACGATCTTGAACGGCACCGGATTGGTCGCATCCTGCTGGGCCTTGACGATCTGAGCACCAGTTGGACCGCTCGATGGCAGCGATGCGCACCCCGCCAACGACAAGGACAACGCGGCAAGCATCGTCAAACTGATACGCGGGGACGACGAAAGATACGGCATTTGCTGGGAATTCCCTGGAAATCTTCGCTGCTGGCGGTGCCCGATTGTGACTGCCGCGCGTATAATTGAAGAGGAAAAGAATGCAAACTACTTGGGACCTGGGCTAAACCGTAGAGCGATTGTGCGTCCGCATCCCAAGTGATTAATGCCCCAGCAACACGCCAGTGAGTAGCCGAAACAAGTGATCCTACCAACCTCAACCGGCGTTGCACGCATCCCCCATCTGGGCGTGTTTCTGAACGATCAACCGACCGCGTTCGTCGGTTGGGGAAGCAAGGCATCGGGCCGTCGCGCGCAGTGGATCGCTCGCAAGCTCCATATGCGCTCGCTCGCGCTGGAGGATGGTTTTTTGCGGTCCGTCGGGCGCTCTGATCCGCCGCTGTCGCTGATCGCGGATGACCTTGGCATATATTATGACGCAAGCGCGCCTTCACGGTTGGAACAGACGATCGCGTCGCCGGTCACGCACGCCCAACGGACACGTTCGGAAGCATTGATCGACGCATGGCGAACGGGCCGGGTTTCCAAATATAATCACGCACCGGAATATGCGGGCCCCCTGCCCGATCGCTATGTCCTCGTCGTCGATCAAACCCTGGGCGATGCGTCGATTTCCCGCGGCTGGGCAGACGCATCGACTTTCACGCACATGCTCGACGCCGCCATTGCGGAAAACACCGACGCAACGGTGCTGGTCAAGGTCCACCCCGATATCGCAACCAGGGGGAAACTGGGGCATTTCGATATCGCCAGGATTGCCCGACATCCCCGCATTGTGGTGCTCGCCGATTCAGCGCACCCGACAAGACTCATCGAGCAAGCCGAAGTCGTTTATACCGTTACATCGCAGATGGGGTTTGAAGCGCTGATCTGGGGAAGACGAGTACGTTGTTTCGGCATGCCCTTCTATGCAGGCTGGGGATTGAGCGAAGATATCCTGCGGCCGCCAGCCCGCCGGGGGGCGGCGAGCCTGGCGCAACTGGTACATGCCGCGTTGATCGCCCTGCCCCGGTATATCGATCCCCAATCCGGCCAACGGTGCGAAGTGGAGGTCGTCCTTCGCCATATCGCGGCAGAGCGTGCCGCCGCTATACAGCGCAGTAAATGATTGATGTATATCGCCACGCCGACTAATGCTCGCGCTACCAAGCCTAATGAAAGACTGGGCATCTTGCCCCAAATTGCGTTCTCCCCGGGATGCCCACCACAAGGCAGAACACCGACATCAGATCGGTCGAGCGACATATACAGAGCATCGATGCAACGCATTCCCACCACTGACCTGTTCTTCCTCAATGCCTGCGGGCAGTCGGTTCGAAGCTGGTTCCGACGCGGTCCGTTCCGGCAACTGGGATTGAGCAGCTTCATCGCGCGGGACGCGATTTTGATGCTGCGCCGTGATACCGAAGACTTGATGAACATGGTGCGCACCAATTGGAAAGGGCGCCTGCTTTATTTGATCGACGACGATGTGGAAGCGGCAATCCACGACGTCTCCCTGCCCGCTGACTATCGGCGGCGGTTGATGGACTTTCATCACAACCATCACGCAGAACTGATCGAACGAGCCGACACGCTGATCGTCACATCATCCGCGCTGCAGGTTAAATTCGCCGCGCACCGCGACGTGCGAATGTTGCACCCGGTCTGGCACTTGCCTGCCGCCGACGATCATCACTTTCACAGCGCGATTACCGGCGGGGCCATCCACGCCGCTCATCTTGGGTCGGGCAGCCATGCCGAAGGACTGGAGTTTCTGCGTCCGGTACTCGAACAGCTTCTGGCACGCCACGACCGGTTCGAGTTCAGCTATGTCGGCAGACAGGACGCGTTGGGGTCGCTGGACAGCGATCCGCGCGTGCATCGACTCCAGCCGCAATCCTGGCCGCGCTATCGACGCTGGATCGGGGGACAGCGCTTCCATCTGGGCCTATACCCGTTGCCTTCCACGCCATTCAACGACGCCCGGTCGCGTAACAAACTGCTTGAATATGCAGCTGTCGGCGCCGTTGGAGCCTATTCGGCAAACTGGTCGAGCGCCGAACCGCTCCATGGCAACGTCATACTCGCGGGTCAGGAGTCGGCCGAATGGGTGGATGCCTTGTCCACCGCCATTCAGGCTCCCGCCAGCCTGCGCAACATGATGCTTAAGGCGCGCGGCGCGCTTGCGGAAATCAACGACCCTGCGACACAGCGCCATTTCTGGGGCGATCTGTTCGGCGTGCCACTTGACAAGGTAGCATGAACTTCCCGCTCGCTTTGCTCCGGACGTTCGTCTGGCGGCCTCATCGCGCGGTTGACGCGCTGTACTGGTATATAACGGGTCGGAAGGTACGCGCCCGAAATCGCTTGCGCATGGCAACTGCCGCCAGCCCGAGTGCCTATCCAACGTGGATGACTTTGGTCGAGAACATGAAGGCACTGACGCCGATTGCCGCTGCGACGACTGCGGAATGGGCCTATCTGCCCAAATTCTCGATCATCATCTTCGCAGAGGGTAGCAAATCGGCGCTGGATGCCACGATCGAATCAGCGCGCAAACAACTCTACCCGCATTGGGAATTGCTGGTCGTCCCGCCGTCAAATGCGGACGTGCCGCCCGAAGTTGACGACCGGCGAATTCGTTGGTTTTCGTCTGCTGCGCCAAACCCGGCCGTCGCGTTCACCCAGGGCATTGCTGCCGCGAAAGGTGATTATGTGATTCCGATGAAAGCTGGCGATCAGCTGTCCCCCGCGGCATTGTACCGCTACGCCGAAGCCATGCAGGAAAGCGGTGGGGCCACTCTGCTCTATGGTGACGAAGATCGGATGAGCCCGTCCGGGCGCCGCACACATCCCTGGTTCAAGCCCGACTGGAACGAGGAAATGTTCTTCGCCCAGGACTATCTCGGTTCGGCCTGCGCGATCGAAATCTCGGCGGCGCGCGCCGCGATACCCGTTGCCGATGATGCGGCCGATGTCGCAACATATGCGCTGGCACTTGGGGTAGCGACTGCACATGATGCAACGGTTCGCCATATTCCGCATGTGCTGGTGCATCGGGGAACCGAAGACGGCCCGGATGCGCAAATGGCGCGCATGAATGTCGTTGCTGCCCATTTGAAAAATCGCCGTGTCGCGGCCGATGCTGGCCCGTTCGGATCGGTCCGCATTGCCTGGCCCTTGCCCGATGAATTTCCCCTGGTCAGCATCATTGTCCCGACCCGCGACAAGGCCAGCCTGCTGCGCGCGTGCCTCGACGGACTTCTCGCCAAAACCAGCTACCCCGATTTTGAAGTAATCGTCGTCGACAATGGCAGCGTCGAGCCTGCGACGCTTGCCTATTTTGACCAAGTCGCCCGCGACGCACGTGTTCGCATCCTGCGCTACGATGCGCCCTACAATTATTCGGCGATCAACAATTTCGCGGTTGCCGCCGCCAAGGGCAGCTATCTCTGCCTGTTGAACAACGACACCGAAATTCTCGATGGCAATTGGCTGACCGAAATGATGCGGCAGGCAGTGCGGCCGCACGTCGGCGCGGTGGGCGCAAAATTGCTTTATGATGACGGCAGCATTCAACATGCCGGTGTCATCATCGGCTTGGGTCAGGCAGCCGGCCATGCGCATCGCTTCGTGCGCAACAACCGTCCCGGCTATTTCAATCAACCGCACATCCAGCAATATGTCAGCGCGGTAACGGCGGCCTGCCTGGTCGTGGAACGAGCGAAGTTCGAGGCGGTTGGCGGGCTGGACGCGAACTCCCTGGCGATCGCGTTCAACGACGTCGATCTGTGCCTGAAGCTAGCAGCCGCCGGGTGGCGCAACGTCTATGCGCCCCAGGCGGTTTTGATCCATCACGAATCCCGGTCGCGCGGGCGCGACGTTTCTCCGCAGCATATCGAACGCTATCTGCAAGAGCTCGGCGTGCTCCAACAGCGCTGGGCAACCAAGACCTATGTCGACCCCCATTATAATCCGAACCTGAACAGGGCCAACGAGAGTTTCTTGATCGATTTGCCGGAATGAACTCGCGCTGCACCGCAACGCTTGCCCGTCCGGAATCGCATGATATGAATCCGGTTTACGCCGCGACATTCGTCTGAAACCAAAAGAGAAACTGGATGACGTTAGCTCAAAAACTGTTGCCCGGCGTACCGATCATCGAGTCCCCTCTTTTTGCGCTGTCGATCGACAGCATGGGGCTGTCCGCGGCCGAGCGGGACATTGCCGTTCAACTCAACGAACGCGGCTATGCAGTGCTGGATTTTCCCGATGACGAAATTCACGCGCGGATCGACCGGATCAAGGCATCGCTCGGGCCGCGTTTCGGCGTCGACTTCGCCGATCCCGCCAGCCTGAAAAACGCCGGCGCAACCCGCGTCCAGGACGCATGGAAGTTTGATGCCGACGTCAAGGCCATTGCTTGCAACCAGCATATCCTCGCCCTGCTCGGCAAGCTCTACGGCCGCCGCGCCTTCCCTTTCCAGACCCTCAACTTTCCGGTCGGTACGCAGCAGCATATGCACAGCGACTCGATCCATTTCTCCAGCGTGCCGGAGCGCTTCATGTGCGGCGTCTGGCTGGCAATGGAGGATATCGGACCGGATGCGGGGCCACTGATCTACTATCCCGGATCGCACAAAATGCCTATCCTCACCAACGAGATGCTCGGTCGGCTGAGCGACGTCAGCGGCGGCGTGCAGGAACCTTATGAGGAAGCATGGCGCAATCTGGTTGTCGCCCACGGCTTCCAGCCCGAAATCTTCTGCGCAAAGAAGGGGCAGGTGCTGATCTGGGCGGCCAATCTGCTGCATGGCGGTAGCCCACAACACGACCTTCGCCTGACTCGCTGGTCGCAGGTGACGCATTATTATTTCGAGGATTCGATCTATTACACCCCAGCGGCTTCGGACGCGTCGATCGGCCGACTGCAACTGCGCAATATCGAGGATATCGAAAGCGGCAAGATCATGCCCAACACCTATCTGGGCAAACCTGTCTCCCCCGCGTCGGGGGGGGCAGCAAAAGGGCTGCGCAAAACGCTGCGCAAATGGCTGAAACCCAAAACTCCGGCTCGCGACAGTCGCTTGCCAGCCGATTTCGACGCCAAACTTTATTACGAGCTCAATCCCGATGTCGTCGCCGACGGACGGAATGCGGCCGACCACTATCTGGTATCGGGCATTAGCGAAGGCCGACGATATCGTTGACTGCGCGATTGCGCGCCCTCAAACCTCCAGCGAAAACGGCTAAACATGCGCTCTCTCAATCGGCATTCGATCAAGGCATATGAAAAAGTCGTAGCCAACAAGTTGCGCCTGCACCGGGGCAATCGCGACATGGGATTCGCCGCAAGTATCGGCGCGCTCGATCTGGAAACCTTTGCGTCGCAAGGCGACGGGCACGTGGCCGTGTTGCGCCACTATGGCCTGCAGGACGGCATGTCGGTTTATGACCTTGGCTGCGGTTGCGGCCGCACGTCACAGGCCCTGGAGCGGGCTGGATGGACTGGCCGATATCGCGGCGCCGATATCATCAAGTCATTGATCGAACAGCTCAAGCGCAAGAGCCCCGGATACGATGCGATCGTCAATCGCGAACTGAGCATCGTCGCGCCCGACAACTCGCTCGACATCGTGTTCCACTGGTCGGTGTTCACTCATCTGTTTCCAGAGGAATGCTATGTCTACATGGCCGACACGTTCCGCGCGTTGAAGCCGGGCGGCAAGCTGATCTTCTCGTTCCTGGAACTGGAGGATCCCGCGCACCAGCCACTGTTCCGCAGCCGAGCGCGGACGTTCAGCAAGGGCAAGTCGGTTGTCCATCTGGACACCTTCCTGCACCGCGATCAAATCCGCTTCTGGGCCCGCGACCTGGGTTTTTCGGAGCCGGAATTTACCGACGGGAGCGATGGGAGCAAGTTTCCGGCCTTCTGGCAGGCGTTGGCGGCGATGGAGAAATGCTAACCAAGACGGTCATTTCGGTTGTCCCCGCCATGTTCCCCGGCGTTCCAGGACTGACGCGCTATAGCTGATCGTAGATATCCAGTCCCTGGTCAAGGTCGCTGAACACCTCGCCTTGCCCGTCTCGCAGGACCAGCGCGCGATCACAATATTCTCGAATGATGTCGGCGCTGTGTGATGCGAGAATCAGCGCGCGGTCGCCGCGTTTCTCGAACAACTCGACATGGCATTTGCGCTGAAAATTGTGATCGCCAACGAGGATGATCTCATCGATCAGATAGCAATCGAACTCAATCGCCAATGATAGCGCAAACGCGAGCCTGGCCTTCATGCCCGACGAATATGTCTTCACTGGCATTTTGAGCTGACGACCGAGTTCAGTGAAATCCTCGATGAAATCACGTATTTCAGGATATTCCCGACCATATATCCGGGCAATGAAGCGCGCATTATCGTAGCCGGTGAGGCTACCCTGAAAACCGCCGCCGAAGCCAAGTGGCCAGGACACACTCATCGAGCGCTTGATCTTCCCGGCCGTCGGCAATTCCACACCGCCGAGCAACTTGATGAGCGTGGTTTTGCCAGCGCCGTTCCGTCCGAGCAGGCCAATCCGCTCGCCTGGATGAATGTCCAGCGTTATCCCGTTCAGGACACGCTTCACGCCATGCCCCATCGGGTACGACTTCTGCAAATTTATGCAGTGAATCATTCGACCACCAGAATGCGCCGCACTTTTCGGCAGAGTACCAAGCCGATCACAGTCAGGACCGCGGTTACAGCCAATGGATAGACATAGTCATATTCGGCCTGCACTTCGTTGCCGAAGATGCCCGACCGCATCATTTCCATAGGGTGCACAAATGGCGAATACCAAAGAAAGCTGCGAATGCTTGGCGCCAACCAATATTGCATGTTGAACGCGCCCGAGAAGGGAATCATGACGTAAGTCGTGACCGGAATCAACTTTTCCCATATTTCCGAAAATTCGCTCAACGGCGCCAGCACCAGGCAGAGCGAAAGCACAAAGATCGAATAATAGAACCATCCGATCAGCATCAACCCAAGATCATACGGCACTGGGAACAGGCCCAATGACATCAGAAGGAGCGCGATGAACAAATACGCCATCAAGTGGCCGATGAATTCAATCAGAAACCGAACAAAAACAAAATCGACGATCTTGATTTGCCGGTGGTACATCAGGCTCGAATTTGCCTTGAACAAGCCAACGGATTTGGAGACGGCGTGGCGAAACAGTACCAGCGGTATATAACCCGACACTGTAAAGGTCACGACGCTGATGCCATGCTCTTCCGGCCCGCGAAGGACACGCCACATTATGGCGACGAGGCTCGCAAACAACAACGGCTCTGCCATGATCCATAGGAAGCCAATATTCTCGCGGCCGAAACGCGTCGTCACTTCCCGGACCATGAGCGCACCGATCACTCTGGTCTGGATGCGCCAAGCGCGGACAAGTGATGCCATGATCAGTCCTCCGGCGAGTGTTCCAGAATGCCGACGATCAGCATCCAACCGATGAAATAAAGGCACATAGAAGCGCCAAACACCGTCATGACAGACCAGAGGCGTTCAGGATAAAGCGCCTTGTCGGGCATGGTGGGCTCGACCACCCGTTCCAGGTAAAATTGCTGCTTCTCGGCTTCGCTTTGCGCCTGCTCGGCCGAAGCGTTCGCCAACGTCAAGACCTGAGCGGCAAACTGCTGCTCCTGCAGCAACCCTTCATAACCACCGACCTTCGAGGCAATGGCGGTATCGCGGCCAACCACCCGCGCCGTCTGTTGATCGATTTGCGCATTGATAGCCGCAATGCGGTTGCGCAGGCTGACCATACCCGGATTGCCAGGTGCCGCCGAGCGCATCAGATCATATTGCGCCTGAAACTGGGTCCGCTGCTCGGTCAGGCGCGTAATGATCTCGAAAATCCCGGTTGCCTGCTTTTCGGGATCGATCAGGCTCTGGCCGTTGCGGAAACGCCCGAGCGCGCGCCTCGCGGCTGAAACGCGATTCTGCGCTTCGGATACCCGCCGGGCAGCTTCCGCGATGGCATGTTGCTCGGCCCGCTGGTTGAGGCGGTTGACCAACCGTTCGCTCTGACTGAGCAGGCAGGTATTCAGCTTCAGCGTATCCTGGGGAGTGAATGCCCGGACGTCGAGCACCGCCAACCCCGTTTCGTGGTCGGTATGGACCGAAACCTTGGCACCATAGAATTTGAACAGATTTTCGAAATTGTCGCTGCGCATCGGCGCTGGATAGCGAGAGAACCAGTCAGCGCCCGCCTGACCATATACCGCGCGGATATTCATGCACTTGGCCAGGTCGCTCAAGGCATTGCGCGACCGGATGTAATCCATGATCGCGTTGGTCTCTTCCTGGCCTGCCGACAGGCCAGTGGTCTGAATCAAGCTCGCCAGTGTCGAGACTTGCCCGGAATGCTGGCCGGGACTCTTGACGATGAATCGGGACTGGGAAAGATACTGGTCCGATGCAATCAGCCCATAGTAGATGGAAGCAAGCAGCGTCGGCAGCCCCACCACCAGCGCAAGCCAGCGATAGCGGCGAAGATAGCCCCGCAAACCATGAGCACGGGCAGGCAACGCATTCATGTCGGTATCGACTGAAATTTGTGAATTAATGTTCATAGCATGTTCCAGTCGAACGCCAACCCCGGCCTGGCCCGTTGCAGTTCGCTCACTGACAATCGGAAACCGCATTTGCCTAATTGCATTCCAAACTTCCCAATCTCAAGCACCACGAACGCCCGGCCATCTAAATCACCCGCGCCACCATAAGGCGCCGTCAAAATTAAATATCAAAACCAATCTCTCCGCCAGGCCGGAAGCGCCGCTTCAAATCAGACAAAGGACAGAATGCCTTTCACACATTCTCGATGCCCCCCCCGGCAAGCCGATGTCGAAAGCGCTTAGCCAAGAATAGGATGGACTTCCAGTGGCACGTACTGAGGTGGTGCAGGCTTTCTGGACAGGGTGTTAGGGTCAGGACCCATTGATATGGGAGGTTTGCTGTGATTCAGGTTTGGTGAGGAGACTGGATTTGAGTGGCCTGTACTGGCTGACGGACGAGCAGATGGCGCGGCTGGAGCCGTATTTTCCGAAGAGCCACGGCAAGCCTCGGGTAGATGACCGACGGGTGTTGAGCGGGATCATCTTCGTGAACCGCAACGGGCTTCGCTGGCGCGATGCACCGAAGGATTATGGGCCGCCTAAGACGCTCTACAACCGCTGGAAGCGCTGGGGCCAGATGGGCGTTTTCACCCGGATAATGGAGGGGCTGTCCTCTGCAGGCGCCGAGCGTAAGACGAGCATGCCCCCAGACACGTTGGCATAAAGCGGTTTCGTACATGATTGTCACATACATAGACGCGCCGTATAGCCAACCAGTCTGACCTTGGGAACCAGCATGCCGTACGAAAAATAGAGCGTCGACATGTGAATGTTCGCTCCTCCTCAAAATGGACCACTCCGCAAGGTACAACAGTTTGGTAACCTCTTGTGAAAATCAATTGCGGCTGCTGATTGCAAACCGCCAAGTGGCTTGGCTCGCTATCAAGTTACCTGATCCCTGCATTCGGGCTGGAAAATCTTGCTGGCGCAATGACTTTTTTCCTGATCCAGCGCATCCGTGGTGGAGCAGGGTGGTCGTTCTTTCCAGCAATGATCTATCGCACGCGTTCAAATTAGTGTCCCCGACCGGATGCGTCATTTTGGTTGAGCGCGTCGAGGAGAACACCGCGCTGAACGACCTGCCCGGAAAGATTACGGGACGCATTGAGACAGACGATCAATATGTGTTGACGGTCATTGTCGCGGCGAATGCCGCTGCGCCTCTTAAAAATCACGAGACGGAGCGCCGACGATATGTGTGGCAAAGATCGACCGACAGGTGGGCGAGTTCGATGCGCCGATTGTCGGCCGGGATTCGTTTGCACGGGCCGTGGCGCCGCCGCGCAATCGCTAAGTTCTTGCGCGACATCGCGGATCTGGACGCCGAAATGGCGCATTTCAAGGATTATTATTGGGCGCAGTTTACCGATCCACCTGCGCCGGCAGACCCGGCGATGCATTACCTGATTGAAGGTGCTCGACTCGGTCTCGATCCAACGCCAGCCTTTTCTACACGCCAATACCTGTCCACCTATCGCGACGTTGAACAAGCCAAGATCAATCCGCTATTGCATTATCTGCGCGACGGACGGCGTGAAGGGCGATTGGCGAAACCAGCAGCGCTTGGATTAACCCCGCCTCCGACAACCGCTTCGCCAAGACTCACCGAATTAGTCCGCCGTGAGCCGATTACGGACCTGTGGCTCGGGTTGCGGGCGCAACCGGTTGCTATGGTTAATTGGGCTGCGATAGCCGCCACTGGCCCGTGCAGCGTTATACTGCTCAGTACAAGCCAGGCTGCCACACAGCGCTGGTTGAAAACCGTGCCTGAAGCCGCTCTCCTCGACCGACTGGATCCAGTATTCGTAACGTCCGACGCCGTGGCGGGGCTTTCCAAACGTTGGCGGCGTTGCTTGGTAGTGGATGGCGCTGATCCATTGGCTACTGGGGTTTCTGCCGCGATACATGATCGGATCATCGTGTGCGCGGATATCGTAAACCCAATCCCCGACGCATTCGGCATTCTTGCCAGACAAGTTTCTGAAACTACACCGCTTCTTGTAGGCAATCTATTGAGCCGAACAGGTGTAAGGCTCGCACCTCTGTCGGGGACCGGCATCGAGGCCGATGACCTCGTGCTGGATGGCGGCGGGTTGGCACCAAGCTTGTTTCTATCAGATCAGCGTCGTCCCGCATCTGCCCATCTCGTCGCGGGAACGCGCACGGCGTTAAGCGACGCGGCGGACGCCTGGCGGAGTGGGCGCGTCGTGCACGCCCCGCTTGCGCCCGCCGCGATTGCGTTCCCTGACGAGCCGGATCGCCTGGTGAGCACGGCACTCCTTGGCGTCGCGCAGGTGCCATCATGCCCGCCGCTGGACGACAATCCTGGAGCGATATTGTCCGTCATGATTGACGATTGGATCTATGCCACCCAGTCTGATGGCCTCGCGCTAAGGGGGTTTTTGCTAGACGCGATGGAGGTTGTGGGGACCGTCCATCTCTATTGCCGAAGTCCGTTTTTGCCCTTATCTGACCTCGCATGGCTAGGTGAACGCAAGATCGAAATCAGCCAGTCGTCGGCATTCGGGAGTGGCCTTGAATATCCGGCCAGGGGATTTGTCGCCATAGGCCAGTTCGAGTCAGAGGACCCTGACACACTCTCGCACGATTTCCCACTCAAGACGGTCTCTCTAACGCAAATGCGTGACATTTATGCGGCCAGCCACTACCCAAGCGATTGTGATCTTGACATAATAGCGACAGATAACTCACGAATCCTATGTCCCTGCCCCACGCCAGCCGATGCAGCAGCGATATCAGCTTGGATCGCCGAACAACGTGAGCGTCGCAGTGAAGCCCGCGTTCTTGTCGTCGGCAAGGTAGCCGACCAAGTAGAGGTGGAACATGATGGAACAGGTGCCCCTTGGGTTACGGTGCTGGTGGATGAAGATTGGCTACGGTTCATTGATTGGATGGATGCGGTCGCATTGCCTGTATTGAACGTCGCTCAATCTGCGCCACTCGGCACCCGCATCACAACTGCCGCCAATTTCCATACAGCTCTACGCGAGAGCGCTACGCAAAGAGTCCTAAGTATTTTCAATAATTACGGTATAATGTAACAATACAGCCAAGAAGCTTGTGTTGTTTTTCAGCTATACGTGCCCTGCGACTTAACACCAACAGGAGTGCTCTGCGTGAACACTGAAGATGTACCGGTTTTCATTCTCGCCGGCGGCTTAGGAACGCGCCTGAAAGAGCATACGGAGTTTCGACCGAAGCCGATGGTGGAAGTCGGCGACAAGCCGATCCTTTGGCATATCCTCCGCAAATATCGGTCCCATGGTTTCCGTAAGTTTGTGATTTGCGCGGGCTTCAAGGCCGAAGCGATTAAGCGCTATATGCTCGACTTCGATGCACTAAACAGCGACTTCACGGTCAAGCTTGGATCGCACCAGGTTGAGTATCGCAATCGCTCCGCCGATGAAGACTGGGAAGTCACGGTAGCCTTTACCGGCGAGCTGACTATGACTGGTGGCCGCATTGCCCGTGCAGCCCGGCAGTATTTGGGTTCAGCCGAGCATTTTGCAGTTACCTATGGCGATGGCCTGTGCGATGTCGATCTGACGGCGGAATGGAACTTTCACTCCGAGCATGGCGCCATCGGCACTGTTTTGGGGGTAAACCCTCCGTCGCGCTTCGGACAACTACTGCTGGATGGCGACGTAGTGTCATCCTTTTCGGAAAAGCCCGACTTGCACGACATGTGGATCAATGGCGGATTCTTCTTTTTCAAGCGTCAATTTGTTGACTATATTAACACCGACGAAGCGTGCGTACTTGAGAAGGATCCTTTGATCCGCCTCGCTCAGGACGGTCAGCTCCACATGTTCCAACACACCGGCTTCTGGGCCTGCATGGATACACAGCGCGACAAGGAGCAGCTTGACGAAATTTGGCGATCCGGCAATGCGCCGTGGGTGCCGGCCTCTTGAACAATGTGGGGCGTAGATCCCTGTTTCATCTGAATCAACCCGATAATTCCTGCATCCAACCCATTGAACGGATCCACGATGACGAGTAAAATTTTGCTGGAAGACATGGAATACATTCACGAGAAGATTCATGGTCACGAGAAATTCCGTGACGGTGTCGTGCTTGTCACCGGGTGTGCTGGATTTCTTGGGCGATACATTCTTGAGTATCTCACGCGGTATGCTCGTCCGCTTGGCATACGCAAGATTATTGGCCTCGACACATTCTTGCTTGATCGACCGACCTGGTTGGAGCGGCTGGCTGCGGAGAGCGATATCCTCGATATCCAGACATTCGATATTTCGATCGGGGATATTGCCGCACTGCCACATGCGGCCGAAATCACGCACGTTGTCCATGCTGCGTCGATCGCCTCGCCAACCTTTTATCGGCAATATCCAATCGAGACGATCCACGCGAACATCTGGGGGCTGCGCCGCCTGTTTGATGCCTGCCGTGACAACCAGCGCCTACGCGGTTTCTTGTTTTTCTCGAGCAGTGAGATTTACGGCGACCCTATGCCCGAGGCGATCCCGACGAGCGAGGAGTATCCCGGCAACGTCTCATGTACCGGCCCGCGCGCGTGCTATGACGAATCAAAGCGCCTCGGCGAGACGATGAGTTGGGTTTATGCCAAGCAATGGGGTTTGCCGGTAACGGTGGCCCGGCCGTTCAATAATTATGGGCCAGGCATGCGCATCGGTGACAAACGTTTGCCCGCCGACTTGGCCAAGTGCATTATCGAAAATCGTGATATCGTGCTACTTTCAGATGGCACTCCAACCCGGACGTTCTGTTACGTCGCAGACGCGGTAGTCGGCTATCTGCTGGCACTGCTCCACGGCAAATACGACTATTTCAATATCGGCATCGACCGGCCAGAAATAATGGTCCGCAGCTTGGCCGATATCTTTGCGCAAGCGGGCAATGACATATTCGGCTACACGGGCGAGGTCGTCTACGGCGAGAGCGATGACGCTGCCTACCTCACGCACAATCCTAACCGGCGCTGCCCGGTGATCGACAAGGCAAAGCAGGTGCTCAACTACCAGCCTAACATTCTTGTCGAGGAAGGCGTGGGTCGATATCTCCGGTTTCTCAAGCAGGAAACCACGCTCTGATGAAAGTCGCAGTTATTGGCACAGGCTATGTCGGCCTCGTATCGGGCGTATGCCTGTCGGCGAAAGGACATGACGTTACGTGCGTCGATGTAAATGACGCGATCGTTGCCAGCCTCAACGAGGGTCGTCCCCATATCCATGAACGGGATCTGCCCGAATTGCTGTCGGAGGTTATTGCAGAGGGGAGATTCCGGGCAACGACCGACCTGTCGGCCGCGCTGGAATCGGCAGACCTGGTCATCGTCGCGGTCGGAACGCCCTCGGCCGACGGTGTCATCGACCTCCGCTTCATTCTCACGGCGGTCGGGCAGATAGGCGACTGGCTGTGCGCGTCGGGCCGATTCCTGCCCGTGATCATCAAGAGCACCGTAGTACCCGGCACGACGGACGGTGTTGTCCTGGCGGAGATTGAAAAGCATTCAGGACTGAAGCTGGGAGATTTCGGGCTTGGAATGAACCCCGAATTTCTGCGCGAAGGCGAGGCGGTGGACGACTTCTTGAACCCCGATCGCATCGTGCTGGGGCATGAGGACGAGGCGACGCTTCGCGCACTCAAAACACTCTATGCGCCGTGGGATTGTGACAAGCTGGCGGTGTCCACGCGAACCGCGGAAATGATCAAATACACCAACAATGCAATCTTGGCCGTACAGATTTCAGCAATGAACGAGCTCGCCAATGTCGCCACGAGGCTTGGCGGCATCGACATGAGGGATGTCGTTGAGGGCGTGTCGCTCGACAGGCGATGGAGCCCGATCGTTGACGGGACCCGGATCAGACCAGGGATCACGACTTATCTGGTGCCGGGCTGCGGCTTTGGGGGCAGCTGCTTCCCCAAGGATGTCCAGGCCATCCGCTCGCTGGGCGAAACGACCGGACTACCGATGCACATGCTGAACGGCGTTCTCAAAGTGAATGAGAACCAGCCGCACGAAGTGGTGCGCATTCTCGAGGCTAAGAATGGCTCGCTGCGCGATGCCAATGTCCTGTTGTTGGGGCTGGCCTTCAAACCCGGTACCGACGATGTTCGTGAGACCGCGTCCCTACCGATCATCAGGGATATGATCAACGCGGGCGCGGTCGTCACGGCGCACGATCCTATCGCTATTGATGGATTCAAGTCGGTGCTGGGCGATGACGTCGGCAAGGTTCGATTTGTCGACGCATGGGAGCCTGAATTGCCGCACCATGACATTGTCGTCATTGCGACGCGCTGGGATGAGTATCGCAGGTTGGCCGGCACAATCGGCGCGGGAAAGACAGTTTTTGATATACGGCGCCTATTGTCCCCCAGGGATGTCGGTGACGCCAACTACCTGACAATTGGCCGCAGCGAACGCAGGCAGTCGGCATGAAGTTTGAAGAAACGGGCATCAGCGGAGCGCTCGAAATCGACCTTGAAATGCGTGGCGACGAGCGAGGTTTTTTCGCGCGCGTATTTTGTCGCGAAGAGATGGCGGAACATCGGCTCAATCCGCTGATAACGCAAGTGAACAGCTCGATGAGTGTTGAGACTGGCACCTTGCGCGGCCTTCATTATCAGGTTGCGCCGCACGGCGAGACCAAACTCGTGCGTTGTATAGGCGGCGAGATCTTCGATGTTGTCCTCGACCTGCGTGAAGGTTCGCGAAGCTTCGGCAAATGGTATGGTACGCGACTGTCCGCAGAGAATCGGCGCATGCTGTTCGTCCCCGCAGGATGTGCCCACGGTTTTCTGACACTGCAGCCAAGAACCGAGATCATCTATTTTGTCTCGGCTGGCTATCAAGCCGCCTCCGAACGAGTGGTGCGTTGGAACGATCCACGTTTCGCGATTGAATGGCCCGTCGAGCCCAAGGTTCTTTCCGAAAAGGATCGAGCCGCGGCAGACTTTTCACTGGCAACGCACAATTCGGGGTATTGATGAAGCTCTGTCTCACCGGCGCCAGTTCATTCACGGGCTATTGGATCGCGCGCGTTCTGGCAGGACGCGGCCACCATGTAGTGGCAAATTTTAGCGGCGCAGCACTTTCGTATGTCGGGCTCCGGCAACGGCGTATCGCCGACCTGAAGAATTACGTGGATTGTCGCTTTAACGTTGTCTTCGGAACCGATGCATTCCTGTCGCAGGTTCGGGATGAGAAACCGGATATCCTTGCACTGCACGGCGCTGAGGTTACCAATTATCGTAGCTGGGATTTCGACCCACTTGTAGCGGCCCAGCACAACACCGTCGGCATCCGCCCTCTATTCGAACAGCTCGCCGACCATGGCGGCTCGGTGATTGCGACCGGAACCGTTTTCGAGCCGTACGAAGGGGTGGGCGATCCCGCTCAGCGACCTTTCAACCCCTATGGGCTGTCCAAGCATCTGAGCTATGAAGTGTTTCGAATGGAAGCCGAGCGCGTTGGGATTACGCTTTCCAAATTCGTGATTCCCAATCCCTTCGGAGTGCTCGAAGAACCTCGTTTCACCAGCTATCTCATTTCCGAATGGGCCGCGGGCAGAGTGCCGACCGTTGGCACGCCGGATTATGTGCGCGACAATATTCATGTTGACTTGCTTGCGCATTGTTACGCGGTTCTGGTTGATCGGGGCGCTATCCAGCCGGGCTCGCGTGTACGTCCCGGTGGATACATCGAGACGCAGGGTCAATTTGCCCGGCGCTTCGCTGCAGCGATGGAACCGCGCCTAGGCCGGCAACTGCTGGTGAGCATGGCGGTTCAGACGCAATTTACGGAGCCCCGCATTCGAGTAAACGACATGCCGGCGACGGCCATTGTGCCAAGCTGGAGTGAGGATGCCGCGTGGAACGCGATCGCGGATTATTATGGCGACCGGTTCGCAACGCCCGCCTTACCAAGCGGTCTGGCAAAGGCGCGATTCAAGACAAGAGCAAAGCTCGACTGACGTCTAATTGCAACAGGTGATCAGTCTACTCCGTCACAATGTTCTGCGCTACTAAAACACTAATTTATGAAAGGATATAGCGCGGTCATGCAAGCAGGCTTCCACGACGTTGGGCAAAAATGGTCGAAAGGGTCGTACGAGAACGCCGAGCTTCGTAAGGCGTTGGTCGAGATGGACCTTTTTGATCGTGATTGGTACGTTGCTAAGTATCCGGACGTGACGGCGTATGGCGGCGAACCGCTGGATCATTTCCTGCGCCTTGGCGCCAAACTTGGCCGGTCTCCACATCCGCTTTTTGACGCGCAATGGTATTTGCAGCAGAATCCGGATGTTGCGCAAGCCGACATTACTCCATTCTGGCATTACATAAGGCACGGCGCGGCCGAGGGGCGAGACCCTAGTCCTTATTTTTCTTCGAGCTTTTATGTTGCCAACAATCCTGCAGTCGCCGCGCAGCGGGCAAACCCGCTGGCCCATTTTGTCGCGCAATGGACCGGGAAATGGGGTGTAGAATCGCGCAAGGCGGCGGTCGAGCAGCGGGATTTCCAACTCAACGATCCGCACCCGCTCTTCAATATGCGCTGGTATCTGTCTCAGTACGGTGACCAAATTCCCTCGGGCGCGAATCCGCTTACCTTTCACGTCACGACTGGACATCGTCGAGATTACGATCCCCATCCGCTGATCGATTGTCGATGGTATCGCCGTGCCAATCCACAACGCGCGGCCAGTCCATGTATCTTGCGTGATTATTTAGCCCTGCCTTGGGAAGATGTGCGCTGTCCATCGCCATTGTTCGACCGGCAATGGTATTTTGAGACATATCGTCAGCATTTGGACGGCGTCGTCGATCCTTTGATCGATTATGTCACGGTTGGCCAGCGTGCGGGCCGTATCCCCCATCCGATGTTCGCTAGCGACTGGTATGTCCGCCAGAACGACAACGCTGCGCTCTACCCCGGCGGTCCGTTGTGCCATTTCCGCGAAGTTGGCGGCCCGCGCGGTACTGATCCCCATCCGATGTTCAGCACAAGGTTCCTTTTGGAACGCCACCCCGAGGCTCGACAGGATCCCTGCGGTCCAGTGGCGCACTACTTGCTGGCGGATAAGGTGGATCCCCTGCAACCGCACCCCTTGTTCGATTCCCGATGGTATTTGGCATGCAATCCAGAAGCCCGGGAGGCGCCCGTAGCGCCATTGGTCCATTTGCTTGGCTATGGCATTTCGGAATGCCGCGATCCCCACCCGCTGTTTGACAGCAACTGGTATCTGCAGACATATCCCCATGCTCGGAAAGCGCTTGTCCATCCGTTAGCCCATTATCTGGAAACAGGCAGTGTGCTAAACTATTGGCCAACCAATTTTTTCGACCCCGATTTCTACGCGCTGCAGTATCCCGAAAGCGGCGGCATCGACCCGCTCATCCACTTTGCGCTCTGGGGTATGCTTGCGGGCAACCTTCCCAATGCCGATGCGGAGGCCCGGCTTTCCGGCCCCCTAGCGCCGGATGTCTACAACGCCGGCCCGATGACTTTTTCGCGCTACGTCCGCGCCGTTGGCTACACCGCGCGCATCGTTCTAGCCTGTGATGCGGTGAAAAACGATCCAGTTGCTTATGATTACTATCTCGCTTGTCTCGCTGCAGAATCAGTGCGCTGGGCGCTACCAGCCGAGATGCCTGAGCGCCCGTTGGTTTCGGTTGTCCTACCGACCTACAATGGACTGCACTTCACGATGGCCAGTATCGCCAGCGTAGGACGTTTCCTGCCCGACGTGCCGTTCGAGTTGATCGTCGCGGACAATGTCTCGTCAGATCAAACCGAGACCGTGTTGAAAGACCGCAAGGACATCCGCTACATCCGGCATCCTGAAAATCTTGGGTTTTTACGAAGCTGCAATCGCGCCGCACGGTTCGCGCGCGGGGATTTCATCTTCCTGCTGAATAACGATACGCTGGTCGCACCCGGCTGGTTGGATGAACTCTACACATTGTTCTGCCTGCACGACAATGTCGGGCTGGTCGGCTCGAAGCTCATCTACCCCGATGGCAGGCTGCAGGAAGCCGGTGGTATCATCTGGCAGGATGGATCGGCCTGGAATTATGGCAAGTTCCAGGATCCCGGCCGCCCAGAATTCAACTATGTCCGGGAGACTGATTACTGTTCGGGCGCAGCGATCATGCTGCCCAAAAGGCTGTGGGACGAAGTCGGTGGCTTCGACGAGATGTACGTGCCCTCCTATTGCGAGGACTCCGATTTGGCACTGCGCGTGCGCTCATTGGGGTACAGCGTCCTTTATTCGCCGCTTTCGGTGGTTGCGCATTTCGAAGGCATGACGCAAGGCCGTGACACTAGTTCTGGCATCAAGGCGTACCAGATCTCGAATACCGAGAAGCTGCTGGCGCGATGGCGCCCGATTATTTCTCAATATCAGCCTAATGGCCAGCAATTAGACCTTGCCAAGGACCGTGATTACTTCAAGCGCGCCCTCTTCATCGACGAGTGTACGCCTGCGCCGAAGGAAGACGCCGGATCGGTAACGGCAATCAACTTGATGAGACTTCTGCAAAGCAGAGGATATATTGTAACATTTGTACCGCGCAGTAACTATCTTTACGTGAACGAGTTGAGCCAAGATCTGCAACGTTCAGGGATTGAAACCATCTATGGCCGTTATGTCAATTCGGTCGAGGATCATCTAAGCCAACATGGCAAGCGGTATGATGTGATCGTGATGATGAGGCCGCAGAGCTTTGAGCATCATATCGAGGCCGTCCGTCGCGATGCGCCCCAAGCGAAGTTAATCTATCATACCTGCGATCTTCATTACCTTCGGCTTGGCCGGGAAGCGGACTTGACGGGAAATGCCGAGGCGAGGGAAATGGCGAAACGGTTCAAGCTGATCGAGCACGGCGCGCTGACCGCTGCCGACGCGAGCATCGTTCACAGCACCACCGAGTTCGACATGCTCCGCACCGACCTGCCGACGCTCAACAACGTGCGCGTGTTTGGGTGGGCCATACCCGTCAAAAATGCGACCCTACCGTTCGAACATCGCTCCGGCGCGATCTTTGTCGGCGGATTCAATCATATGCCGAATGTTGACGCGGTATTGTTCTTCGTGAACGAAGTCTTGCCAATTGTGTGGCAGTCGCACCCCGAACTCGTCTTTCATGTCGTCGGCAGCAAGACCCCCGAAGCGATCCGTGCCCTAGCAAGTGACCGCGTTGTCGTACACGGCTTTGTGGACAATCTCGAACCGCTGTTCGAGCACGTGCAAATGGCCGTGGCACCGCTGCGTTACGGAGCAGGGATCAAGGGCAAGATTGCGACTGCCATGAGCGTCGGCCTTCCCAATGTCGTCACGACCATTGGCGCGGAAGGGATGGGCCTTACCGATCGGCAAAATTGCCTGATCGCCGATTCACCAGAGGATCTGGCAAGAGCTGTTTGTGAGCTTGCTGAAGACAAGGGCCTGTGGACCCGAATGGCGTTGGCAAGCGCGGCGTTCTGCGAGGAAAATTACGGCGTGACTGCTGCAGAGCGGATCTTTGAGGACATTCTGGTGACGTCGGGCGCCGAGTCAGGCGAGGTGCGGCCGGTAAAATTGGTGAGTCCCACAGGCAGCGAGGCCCCCGGTACATGGCCCCGGCAGCTGCAGCCAATCGCCGTGCTGCGCGAGGCCGCCGACGCAACCAGGCTTTCCGCATCCTCCGCCATGGCCCGCATCAGAATTCGTGATCGCTATGCGCGGGCGCGGCTGCATGACCGACCCGAAACCGGCTATCCTGCCTACAGCACGACCGCTGGCACGCGCTTGATCATGAACGCGGGCAACGTCGCGTTGGAGGAAACCGGCGGATCGTTACGAAACGCCATCATCTGTCCAGTCAGCAATCTCGCCAATCTGGACCGCCTGCTCGCGACGCTCATGATGAAGGCCATGCCCGGTCAGCACAATGGCCTTTTGTACGTCGCCAGCGTCGGCAGCGAGCCGCTCCAGAAGTGGATCTGGGCTTCTCTGGGCGAAGCTGTCCACGATCAACCCGCGGACCTGATCATTTCCGACGATTATGATGTCGCGCTGGACAGGCTGGTCCTGCCGGGTGGGAGGCTTATCGCAGTCGCCGCATCGCTTTCATCGGGTTTGGGCATCGTGGGTAGGCTTAGACGCACCGGCTGGACCGACGCCAGTCTGGAGATTTACCATTCGCCCGATTACGGCCATCTCGGAACAGATCTCCTCATTTTGAGAGCTATTCGGTAGAGCTTGCTACACATCTTGCGCACCTTGGGCGGGAAGCTCCCCGGCCCCGGCGTGTCCTGATTGACCCGGTCTCTTGTTGTGTTATCAGCCTATAGCTATGTGATTGCTCGATTTCGGTCGAACAGCATGATTGCCGAGGAACGTGATGAAAGAATGTAGTAAATCTATTTCCCGTCGCCTGGCTGATTCAAATTTCACGTCAAGATATTTTGTTGGAGACGGCATAGACATTGGCGGTAAGCCGGACCCCCTGGCAATATATCAGGAACTTTTTTGTCGAATTTCTTCGGTGAAAACATGGGACTGGGAAGACGGTGATGCCCAGTTCATGAATGGAATTGACGATAATTCGGTCGATTTCGTCCATTCAAGCCACTGTCTCGAGCATCTCATCGATCCTGTCGAAGGGCTGAAGAACTGGCTACGCGTGGTTAAGCCCGGTGGGCATATTATCGTCACAGTTCCGGACGAAGATCTTTACGAACAGGGTATTTTTCCTTCGACGTTCAATCATGATCACAAGTGGACCTTCACAATATTCAAGCCGGCTTCGTGGAGCAACCGGTCGCTGAATGCCTTGGACCTGATCCGCGATCTTGGCGAGGCGGCGGAAACCGTTCGCATCGAATTGCTGAGCAGCACCTATCGTTATGACTTGCCGCGCTACGACCAAACGCTGTCGCCTGTCGGCGAATGTGGGATCGAATTTGTTATCCGCAAGCGGCCCGCGGATGAGATTGCCGATCGGGGTCGCTGGCGCAGGACGGAACAGCAGCCCAGCGAATTGATGCGCATCCACCTTAATCAGCATCGCAACGACCTTGCCACGCTGAAGCAGCACAATACCGGTGTTGCGCCGTTCACCGATAACAGCGACCTTTAGGTAAGGTGCTCGCAACCGTACCTCCCTTGCCCGGAGGGGCGGTGCAACACCGTCCGGCGCGTCTAACGTATAAATCTCGCCGTACTGACAAGAAAAGGATCGCCAAAGGATGCCCAACGCACAACACCTCGAGCCGGTCGCACGCTGCCGCTCACTCCAAGAGTATCGTCAGTACTGCAATTCAGTTGTCGCTGAGAGATGCCATCGCGCGGACTTGGGTATCCTGGCTCTCCACGCCAAGGATGAAGCCTGGACAGTTCCGGGTTGGTCAATCCTCGCAGACCGTGAGGTCGAGTTTGCTGTTGACCAGCTATCCGGAGGAGTCCTGGTTGATGGGGCCTGGAACCCCAACCTTCGTGAGCGGCTCGTTTGTCCGGTTACGGGACTGAACAATCGTCAACGGCTGATCTGTACTTTGGTCGCGCAGCGGTGCGTTCCGGGCTTGCGCCTTTGGTTTATGGAGCAGGTAACCCCGGTCTTCAACTGGGCGCATACCGCGCTCGGCAACTGCGAGGTAATAGGCAGCGAGTATCTGGGTCCAGATTGCCCCAGCGGAACGGAAATTAACGGGCTGCGGCACGAAGATTGCGAGCGGCTGAGCTTTGCGGATGGCTCACTCGACATGATTGTCTCGAACGATGTATTCGAACACGTCGCTAATCCGGGTCAAGCATTTTCAGAATGTGCCAGAGTCCTGAAGACCGGCGGCCAAATGATCGCGACGATCCCCTTCTCTATGGGGAGCGATAAATCAATCACTCGCGCCATACTCAACGATCGCCAAGAACTCGATCATCTGCTCGAACCAGTTTATCACGGCAACCCGATTTCCGAAGATGGATCACTGGTGTTCACCGACTTCGGATGGAACGTTCTCGACGAGATTATCGAGAGTGGCTTCCGCGATTGCTTTTTCTACATCTATCACGCGCCTGAGCTCGGCCATTATGGCAACGGGCTAATGGTTCTATGGGCTATCCGGTAACGGCAACGGGTTATAATCACAGAACAATCAGGCGCTGACGATGGATTTTCCTGGGGTTGTCCGGCTGCCCCAGTTGAGGCATGAGGACCTCGTTACCATTGGTCGTCACCACTGCGCGTACGCTTGGGGAATTCCGTCACCATGTTTCAAAGGCACAACCACGGGGTGCAATGGTTCGCCACCAATGTCCGTGCACGCGCGCCGCTCCGGCTTGGCCTCGCGGGCGGGGGCACTGATCTGGCCGACTACAGCGATACGCATGGCGGCGTCGTCCTGAATGCAACGATCGATCGCTATGCCTATGCGCACCTTACCCGTCGTGATAGCGGCGACATCATCTTCAAGGCCGACGATCTGGGGGCTGAGGAAGTACTGCCTTGCAACCTGAATTTCGAAATTCGCGAAGGGTTGTGGCTGCATCGGGCCGTCTACCGACACATGATGATTACTTACAATGGCGGCCGCGCCATCCCGATGACCATCACTACGACGATCGACGTGCCCGCGGGCTCGGGCCTTGGCGCCTCATCAGCCCTAACGGTTGCGCTGATCGAGGCGTTCACGCTGGCGATGCAACTGCCACTCGGCCCCTATGAAACAGCCCAGTTGGCGTTCGAGGTCGAGCGTGTTCAGCTGGGTCTCATGGGCGGCAAGCAAGACCAATATGCAGCAGCCTTTGGTGGCTTCAATTTTATCGAATTCCTGCCCAATGCGGCGGGCGTGATCGTCAATCCACTGCGGTTGCGGCGCGACTATCTGAACGAGTTCGAATCCGCGCTAGTCATCTGCTTCAGTGGACAATCGCGCGAATCAGCGGATATCATCAAGCAACAAGTCGGTGGGCTGAAGCAGTTCGACGCCGATACACTCGCCGCCATGCACGAGATCAAATTGCATGCAAGCAAGATGAAACTCGATCTCCTTTCCGGCAACGTTCAGGGTGTCGCGGAAGTCATGCGCCGATCGTGGCTATCGAAAAAACGGACAGCGACATCGATCAGCAACTCGACGGTCGAGAGGTTGCTCGATGTGGCAATGGATCACGGCACCTGGGCCGGCAAGGTGTCGGGCGCCGGCGGCGGCGGCTTCATCATGCTGTTGACCGATCCGGAACGCCGCTTCGGGTTGATTCGCAAGCTCAACGACGAAGGTGGCGAAGCCAGTTCGGTCAAGCTGACCTTCGAAGGTGCAGAGGCTTGGGCGGTCCGCTAAGCATGAGCGCAACAGTCAGGCAGTGCGTCATATTGCTGGGGGGGTTGGGAACGCGGCTGGGCGCGTTGACGCGCGATACCCCAAAGCCACTGTTGCCGATCGGGAACCGACCCTTCGTCGATGTGCTGATCGGGGAAGCTTTGCGTCGTGGCTTCGACCGCATCCTGCTGCTTGCCGGTTTCCGCTCGGACGTCGTTACAGAGTATGTGGAAGCGCTGGCGGAGCGATTGCCGGTCGGTTCGCGCATCGAGATTTCGGTCGAGCCCGAGCCGCTCGGTACGGGCGGCGCGTTGGTCCATGCGCGCGCCCTGCTCGATGACAGCTTCCTGCTGCTCAACGGTGACACTTGGTTCGATTTCAACTGGCTCGACCTTGTGTTGCTGGCTGGCGCCAACGCCGCGGTTGCCGCACGCGAAGTGCCCACAGCAGATCGCTACGAAAGTCTGCTCATCGCAGAGGAAGATCAGGTCATGCGGGTCGTTCCGCGCGGTCGGGGCGCCAGCCCTGCACTGATCAACGGCGGTGCTTATGTGTTTCGTCGCGACCATCTGGACGGTTTTAATGGGAAGTTCTCAATCGAGGACGATCTGCTGCCCGAGCTGGTCACGCGCGGAGCGCTGCGCGCGCGGCGCTATCCTGGTTTTTTCCTCGATATCGGCATCCCCGACACCTATCGTACAGCGCAGGACAGAATCCCGCGACAATTGCAACGACCCGCCCTCTTTCTGGACCGTGATGGCGTGCTGAATCATGACGACAATTATGTCGGCTCCATCGATCGCTTGCGCTGGATAGAGGGGACCGCGAAACTCATCCGGCTCGCTAACCAGCTCGGCTTTTATGTTTTCGTGGTGACGAATCAGGCGGGCGTCGCACGCGGATTTTATACCGAGCGTGATGTTGCCGTACTTCATCGCGAGATGGCTGAGGTGTTGCGCACGCAAGGGGCGTCGATCGATGACTGGCGCTACTGCCCCTATCATCCAGACGCTATCGTCGACAAATATCGCGCGGTTCATCCTTGGCGCAAGCCGGCGCCCGGCATGATCGAGGACTTGATGTCCCATTGGCCGGTCTTACGATCGCGCAGCTTGGTGGTCGGCGACCAGCCGACCGATCTTGCCGCCGCAGCAGCGGCTGGAATTGCCGCACACCACTTTACCGGCGGCGATGTGTTTGAGCAGGTGGGGCCTGTCCTTGTCGAATTAGCTGCCACCTTAAATGAAGAGATATCGCACCCATGAACTTGTCTTCTTCGATCGACGATCCCGTCGCGACATTGCAGCAGGCGGCCGGTCGCGGCAGCAACTGGCTATGCAATATCGCCGCACCCTTGTGGGCAACCCGCGGTCGAACTGCGTCCGGGCTTTTCGCGGAGCGAATGACGCTGAACGGCAAACCCGAGACGAGCTATTTTCGGACCTTCGTTCAAGCGCGCCAAGTCTATTCTTTTTGTGCGGCTGGTCGGCTCGGTTGGGATGGCCCCTGGCGCAAGCTGGTCAGCGAGACGATCGACGTACTGCTGGCCAATGCCCGGCGTGCCGATGGATTTTTTGTGCACCGTCTTGATGTCAATGCGACGACGCTCGATGAGCGTGCAGATCTTTACGACCAGGCATTCATCCTATTTGCGCTTGGAGTCGCCGGCGAGGCCTTGGGCCGCCAGGAATGTTTCGATGCGGCCGAACAGCTAGTCGATACGATCGAATCGCATTGGACCCATCCGGAAGGCGGATTTGGTGAAGGCGAAATCGTGGATCCGCGAGTACGACGCCAGAATCCGCACATGCATCTTCTGGAGGCCTCGCTGGCCCTTGCTGATGCTTCCGGCCGCGACCGTTTTCTGACCTTGGCCAAGACAATCGCCGATCTTGCGGCTGATCGGATGATTGATCCGACGAGCGGTGCGCTGCTGGAATATTTTGAAAATGACTTCACGCCGGCGGCGGGCATTGCAGGTAAAATCGTCGAACCCGGTCATTGTTTCGAGTGGGCGTGGTTGTTCGAGCGGCTCGTTCAGCGGCACTGGACGGAGGGCAAAGAGATTTCCGATCGACTGGTTGCTTTCGCCAGGTCGGTCGGTATCGACCACCAACGCGGCGTTGCGATCAATGAAGTCCTAACCGATGGCACGGTTAAGAATGCCAGAGCACGGCTTTGGCCGCAGACCGAGCGTATCAAGGCGGCTACGGCTCGCTTCCGCCGCACTGCTGACGAGGCTGAGGCTCGCGAAGCGGCGACGGCCGCCGCGGGGTTGGAACAATATTATGATGTTCCAAAACCCGGCTTGTGGCGCGACAAGCTTACCGAAGACGGCAGCTGGGTTGAGGAATTGGTCCCAGGCAGCTCGCTCTACCATATCAGCTGCGCCTATGTTGAGCTGAACAGCATCGCTTGAAGCACCGCCGTGTAACCTCCGACAGACCCGGGGCGGTTCACTGTATGGAGAGCGATATCGTTCATTGAGTGATAAAAGCCTGGATTTTCTGCCCCCGGGCTGGAAGATGGTGCTCTCAAGCATCGCCAAATAATAGGTTTATCGTGGATCAGCCCAACACTATGACCCGCCCATATTCGAGAAAGCGCCCCACCGCTTCTGCTCGTGAACGGAACCCTCTCAAGATTGATCGGCAAGGCATTCTCGTGCTTGGAATGCACCGGTCCGGTACCAGCGCACTGACGCGCGTGTTGGCGCTTTCCGGTTGTACCCCGCCAAGGACGTTGATGCCCGCTGGTGTCGGCAACGAGCTAGGACACTGGGAATCACACGCGATCATGGAGTTCAATGACGAGTTGTTGGACGCGGTTGGGACGAGGTGGGACGACTGGCTGCCGATCAATCCACGCTTTCCAGAATCGCCGCAATGGTCTGCTTTCGTTGAGCGAGGCGTTGAAATTCTTCGGCAGGAATTTGGCGATGCGCCGGTCTTTGCACTGAAAGACCCGAGAATTTGTCGGCTTGCCCCTTTCTGGTTTGAAGTCCTTGAGCGTGAGAAGGTGGCTCCGAAAATTGTCGTGCCTTTGCGCAATCCGTTTGAAGTCGCTCAATCATTGGCCACCCGCGACGGAATGGAAGAGCATCTCGGGTTGTTGATGTGGCTTCGTCATGTTCTTGATGCCGAAGTCGCAAGCCGCAGCATGGATCGCGTATTCGTGAGCTATGATGAACTGCTTGGCGACTGGCAAAGCGTCACCGGCAAGATCAATGATACGCTAGGGGTCGTACTGCCTCGATTGTCGCCCATGACCGCAGTGGATATCGAGAGTTTTCTCGAACATGGACAACGGCATCATAGCATTTCAGCGGTAGAACTTTCGCGTCGCCATCGGATGGCGCCCTGGGTGGCTCAAGCCTTTGCCATTCTTGAAGGCTGGGTAAAAAGCGGTGAGCGCGAGGACGATTATGCACAACTTGATGTGCTGACCGCTGCGCTTGATCACGCAACACCTATGTTCGCGCGCCCGATGTTGGCAGCAAAGCAAGAGCGCACCCGGCGGCTAGGGCTCGAATTGGAACTCGAGCAACTGTCCGATGAACGCAATGTGCTCGTGTCTGAATTGGAACGCCTGACAACTACTTGCGAGTCCCTTGAGGGCGAACGGGCGCAATTGGCTGACGCGTTCGAGTCCGCTAAAAACCGCTTAAACGAACTAGATGACCACATTGATCAACAAAATGTCGAAAGCGTTATTGCGCTAGACGAACTGCGTCATCGACTAGCGTTCAGTGAGAATGTGCTGAGGCTGCGCACGGAGGAAAACGAGCAGTTGGGTGGGGAGCGCGATCGTCTTTCTGAAAAACTCGCCACCGCTCAGCATGAATACGGAACTTTGCAAGCTACGCAGAGCGATTTGGAAACTGCACTGGCCTCGGCTCGCGACCGCATTACAGAACTTGATGGGGAGTTAGAACGCCAAGTTGCCAACTTTGCAGAAACTGGTGATTTCCTTGAGCATCGACTTGCTGTTAGCGAAAATACACTGCGTCGGCGGACGGAAGAAATTGAGCGGGCAACATTGGAGATTGAGCGCCTCTCGGGCGAGCGAGATTCGGCGCGTCGGGATCACGCGGATGCACAAGCCGATCTTGAGGAACGCTTTGACGAGATAGCCCGGTTGACAAATTTGCTGCACGAGATCGAAGACGCCACGCAACGCGGCCAAGGTCACATCGATTGGATGCGGCAGGTTAGCGCGGTGACATTGCGCTTTCCAAAATGGTGGGGCTTGGCACCGGAAAATCTCCGACGGCAATGGCAGGAAAACCGGCTCAGGCGTCGAGGCTTGTTTGATGCCGACGCCTATAGGTCACGATATCCCGACATCGCTGGTGCCAACATTGACCCGCTCCAACATTATCTGCGGCACGGCTTTGAAGAGGGGCGAATGCGGTAACTTACAACGCTCACGCAAGCCTGCCCGGTGCTGGGCGGTGTGCCGAA
Source organism: Sphingomonas sp. (assembly GCA_041659385.1). GTDB lineage: Bacteria > Pseudomonadota > Alphaproteobacteria > Sphingomonadales > Sphingomonadaceae > Sphingomonas. Next base: position 55,322 of record JBAZYJ010000013.1, on the reverse strand, counting down.
GTATTGGATCTTCGACAACTTCAATACCGCATTTAATCGGATCGGCAGTGGTAAGGCACGGCAGCGGAAACGTGATCAGGATTTTTGGTTTGAAGAGTTTCAGAACATGCACAATAGTGAGGCAAACTGGGGAAGCAATGAACTGGTTGTTTATATATCTAAGACCGACGGGCGGGTTGCCTCGCCTCCGCACTTGGTATCGTGCTATCGGTCCCGTCGCGATGGAGAGCCAAATTCACGAGCGATTAGACACTGTCTTGGGATGATCTGCACCCCTTCGGCCAGCGCCTATCAACACCGCGACACAAAGGTTCAAGGGTCCAAAAAAAATGCGCAAAGGCATCATCTTGGCGGGCGGTTCTGGTACGCGGCTTTACCCGCTGACCCGAGCGGCATCGAAGCAGTTGATGCCCGTTTACGACAAACCGATGATCTACTACCCGCTGTCGGTGCTGATCCTGAGCGGCATCCGGGAGATCATGATTATCACGACTCCACACGAGCAGCGGGCATTCCAGGCGCTGCTTGGTGACGGAAACGACTGGGGTTTGTCCTTCACCTACGCCGTACAGCCTGAGCCGGGCGGATTGGCACAAGCCTATCATATCGGCGCCGATTTCGTCGGCAGCGATCCATCGACGCTGATTCTGGGCGACAATATTTTCTATGGCCACGGATTGACCAACCTGCTCGAGCGTGCCGACAGGCGCGACGCCGGGGCGACGGTATTTGGTTACTATGTCAACGATGCCCGCGCCTATGGCGTAGTGTCATTTGATGCCAATGGCCGAGCCGAAACGATCGAGGAAAAACCTGAACACCCCAAATCCCATTACGCGGTGACCGGGCTATATTTCTACGACGGGCGTGCTGTCGAACTCGCGCAGTCGTTGAAACCCTCGCCGCGCGGCGAACTTGAGATCACGGACCTCAATCGCCTCTATCTGGAGCAAGGCGCCCTCTCGGTCGAGATCATGGGCCGCGGCTATGCATGGCTCGACACCGGTACGCATGCGTCTTTGCTCGATGCCGCCAACTATGTCCGCATTACCGAAGACCGTCAGGGCCTGAAGGTCAGCTGCCCCGAAGAACTCGCCTGGCGCAAGGGTTTTATCGACGACGCACAACTTGAACGGCTCGCCAAGCCCTTGGTAAAATCGGGCTATGGCGCTTATCTGCTCGCGCTGCTCGACCGGGGCGCGCAATGGAACTGATCAAGACCGCCATTCCCGATGTCGTGATCGTGGAACCCAAGGTGATGGGCGATGACCGCGGTTTCTTTCTGGAAAGTTGGAACCAACGGGCCTTTGCCGGGCTCGGGCTCGATTTGAATTTCGTCCAGGACAATCACAGCCGTTCGGCGCGCGGCGTGTTGCGCGGCCTGCACTATCAACTGCCCAATCCGCAGGGAAAGCTGGTGCGGGTCATCAATGGCGCGGTGTTCGACGTTGCGGTCGATATTCGCCGTTCCTCGCCGACCTTCGGTCAGTGGGTGGGCGTGCATCTGTCGGGCGTCAACAAGCGGATGCTGTGGGTGCCGCCAGGGTTTGCGCACGGGTTCCTCACGCTGGAGGATGGGACCGACTTTGCATATAAATGCACCGATTTCTACGACCATTCGAGCGAGCAGTGCATCGTGTGGAACGATCCGGCGATCGGCATCGATTGGCCACTGGACGACATCGCGCCGTCGCTATCGGCCAAGGATCTGGCCGGACGCTCGTTTGAGGATGCGGTGACGTTCGCATGAAAGTGTTGATAACGGGTGCGGGAGGCCAGGTCGGCCGGGCTTTGGCCGCAACTGCCCCGGCCAAAGTTGAGGTTTTGCGAGTCCCCTCGGCGCAATTGGACGTAACCGACGCTTCCGCGGTTCGCGCATTGATCGTTGCCGAGCAACCGGACATTATTTTCAACGCAGCCGCCTATACGGCGGTCGATCGAGCGGAAAGCGACGAAGCGACTGCCTTGCGCGTCAATGGTGAGGCCGTCGGCATCCTGGCGGAAACCGCTGCGGAAACGGGCGCGAAACTCGTCCATATCTCGACGGATTTTGTGTTCGACGGCGCCAAGAGCAGTCCCTATGCTCCCGACGATCCAACCAACCCGCTAAATGCCTATGGTCGAACCAAACTGGCTGGCGAACAAGCCGCCGGCCCGGATGCACTGGTTGTTCGCACCGCATGGGTTTATGCCGCAGGTGCCGCCAATTTTGTGCAGACCATGCTGCGCCTGATGGCTGAACGCGACGAGGTTCGCGTCGTGGCCGATCAGATCGGTACGCCGACCTATGCCCCGAGCCTTGCGCAGGCATTGTGGGGACTGGCGCTCGCCGGGTGCCACGGCATCCACCATTTCACCGACAGCGGCGCTGCGAGCTGGTACGATTTCGCCGTCGCCATCCAGGAAGAAGCGCGCGAACGCGGATTGCTGCACAGAAAGGCAACCGTCGTGCCAATTGCGACCAAGGATTTCCCGACGCCGGCAACGCGCCCCAGCTATTCCGTGCTCGACAAGCAGGCGACAGCGGCCGCACTTGGCCGCAACCCACCGCATTGGCGCGATAATCTGCGCGCAATGCTCGACGAACTGAAACAGGACTCTGGCGTAAATGGCTAATCTGCTTGTGACCGGCGGCGCAGGATTTATCGGCGCCAATTTCGTCCACCATTGGTCCGCTTGCCACCCCGACGATTCGGTCATCGTGCTCGACGCGCTTACCTACGCGGGCAATCCGGCCAATCTGAGTGGCCTGAACAGCGTCGAATTAGTCGAAGGTGACATTTGCGACACCGATCTGGTCGAGCGCCTGATCGCGGATCGCGGGATCAACACGATCGTCCACTTTGCCGCCGAAAGCCATGTCGACCGATCGATAAGCGGGCCGGATGCGTTCGTCACGACCAACGTCATCGGAACGCATAGCCTGCTGAAGGCTGCCAAGCGCCAATGGCTCGACAAGGACAGGGCCAGACCGCACCGTTTTCACCATGTCTCGACCGACGAAGTTTACGGATCGCTCACCCTTGAAGATCCAGCCTTCAGCGAGACGACACCCTATGCACCCAACTCGCCCTATTCGGCGTCGAAGGCAGGATCCGATCATCTCGTCCGCGCCTATCACCACACCTTCGGCCTGCAGACGACAACCACCAATTGCTCGAACAACTATGGGCCGTTCCAGTTTCCTGAAAAACTGATCCCGCTCTTCCTGCTCAATTGCCTCTATGGTCGGCCGCTGCCGATTTACGGTGACGGCCAAAACAGGCGTGACTGGCTGCATGTCGGCGATCATTGCCTTGGCATCGAATTGGCACTGTTACGCGGCGTGGCGGGCGAGACCTACAATGTCGGCGGCGGTGAGGAACTGCCCAATATGGCCGTGATCGACCAGATTTGCGCGACGGTGGACGCCGCATTCGCTCAAGACCCGACACTGGCCGATCGCTTCCCCGACGCCCCGGCAGGGCGAGGCGGATCCTCGGCCGAACTCAAGACTTTTGTCGAGGATCGCAAGGGGCATGACCGGCGTTATGCGATCGATGATCGCAAGATCCGCGCCGACCTGGGCTATGTGCCCTCGCGCGATTTCGGACGAGGGTTTTCCGAAACGCTGCAATGGTATCTCAACCATGAAAGCTGGTGGTTGCCGTTACTTGGTCGCAAATCGGTTTAGGCTTGGGGCCGTTGATCGGCGAGGCATGATCTGATTCGGGCTCTGTGAGGAGGCTGGGATCGACGATTTGTATTGGCTGGCGGACGAAGCCGATGGCTGGGTTACGGCCATATTGCCCAGGAACCACAGCAAACCTGAACCCTGGCCCTGCATGTGGGCAATGATTTCGTCACGCCGGCTCATAGCAGGGCGACACGTTCTTGGATGAATCGCGCGCGAGATTCTCGGGCGGATTCTAGGCCATAAACGACCGGCATGAGCTTGATGCTCATCCGAAACGCAGTCTCAAAACACTCGCTTGGGGAGCGTTGCTTGTACATCACACGCACGCGTCCGATAAAGCGAGCGCGCCATATATGCGCCAAGTCATTGAAATTATGGTGCACCCGACTGGATTCGAACCAGTGGCCTCTGCCTTCGGAGGGCAGCGCTCTATCCAGCTGAGCTACGGGTGCCAGTGCACGGGGAGTGCGACTAGCAAAGCAATTCGCCCAGCGCCAGCATTTTGCGCGAAACCCGAAATCGGGCGCGCTCAGTGCGCCGCGGCGAGCGTTACCTGCTGGAATTCGCCAAGCCCGCAACTCGCTCCGCGTTGCAGCGGGCTGGTGTAGAGGACGGTGATGATGTCGGTCGAGCAAAGCTGGCTGAGGCTGGTTTGATAGCCAAAGCGTTCCTCAAACCCCAGGCCGGGACAGGCAGCGGGCAAGGTGTTGCGGAACACTTTACGGTCGCGCATGTGGAAATCGATCACCCAGTCGCCATGGACGCGGGTGGTGTCGATCGAGGTCAGCGGGATACAGCTTACCGGCTTGCCGACCGGTGTCGCGTCGGGGATGGCATTCTTGTCGGACACCGCGCCGATGACGAGCGGCGCCAACAGGGCAAAGGCAATCGCAGACCTACGCATCGGCACCATTCCCCTTCGCATCGCCGCCGCGCCCGCGGGGCATCGGCGTCTTTGGCGTGTAGGCGCACAGGTCGGCAACCGGGCACCGCCAGCATTCGGGCGTGCGCGCCTTGCAGATATATCGGCCGTGCAAGATTAACCAGTGATGAGCATGAACGCGAAACGGTGCGGGCGTGGCCTTGTCCAGTCTCTTCTCGACCGCCAGCGGCGTTTTGCCACGCGCCAGGCCCGTGCGATTGCCGACGCGGAAAATATGCGTATCGACTGCAAACGTCTCCGCGCCGAAAGCGACGTTGAGCACGACGTTCGCGGTCTTGCGCCCCACCCCCGGCAATGTCTCCAGCGCGTCACGGTCTGCGGGCACTTCCCCGCCATATTTGTCGATCAGGACCTGCGACAGCGCGATCACGTTCCTGGCCTTGGTGTTGAACAGGCCGATCGTCTTGATGTGCTCTTTCAACCCCTCCTCACCCAGGGCGAGCATCTGCGCGGGGGTTTTCACCTCGGCAAACAACCGGCGAGTCGCCTTGTTCACCCCGATATCGGTTGCCTGCGCCGACAGCGCCACCGCAACGACGAGCTGGAACAAGTTGCCATAGTCAAGCTCGGTTTCGGGATGCGGGTTATCGGCGGCCAGCCGCGCATAGAAGTCGACGATCTGGGCCCTGCTCAAAGACCGAGCACCGTTCAAAGACCAAGCACCTCGCCCATCGAATAACGGCCGGCCGGTTTTCCCGCCAGCCACATCGCCGCGGTGATGGCACCATTGGCAAAGATCGCGCGATCCTCGGCACGGTGCGTCAGTTCCAGCCGCTCGCCATTTCCGGCGAAGATGACGGTATGGTCGCCCGCCACCGATCCACCACGAAGCGAGGCAAGCCCGATGGTGCCCGACGCCCGATCGCCGCTGAGCCCCGCACGACCAATGACCCCCAGGTCCCCCAGCGTCGATCCACGGCCTGCCGCCGCCGCCTCGCCCAGCATCAGCCCGGTTCCCGACGGCGCATCCACTTTCGCGCGGTGGTGCATCTCGACGATTTCAATGTCCCAATCGGTGCCCAGCCGCTCCGCCGCCTCGCGCACAAGCCGCTCAAGCAACGTGACGCCCAGCGACGTATTGCCGGTTTGCAGCACCGCGATTTCGCGCGCGGCCTCCGCCACCAGCGCCAGATGCGGCTTGGTCAGGCCGGTCGTGCCGATCAGGATGGGCGTGCCTGCGGTCCGCGCCGCGGCAAGATTTGCCGCCAACGCCCCCGGCACAGTGAAATCGACCAGTACATCGGCCGCCTTGGCGATCGGCAACGGATCGCCCCCGGCGTCGATACCACCGGCGAGCGTTGCGCCATAATCTGCCAGCAACGCTTCAATGGCGCGCCCCATCCGCCCGGCGCTGCCGAGAATCCCGATTGCGGTCATGCCTTCCTCGTGCTCCCGTCCTTCGCATCCCATGGCAGACAAGGCAGGCGACAAACAAGCGCTACGTGTCGCTGGCACCCAATATTCCGGCCAATATGCCACCGATGGCGGCGCCCGCCACTCCTGTGCGCGCCAAAGCGCCGACCCCGGAACGCCGCTCTTCACTCAAGGTCAAGTGGGCCTGCGGCGCGAAACGGGCGGCGCTGTCCTACAGCCAGGCCCGCCGCTATCCTGCGCGGCGCTCTTTCAAATTGTTGGTTCAGGCTGAAAATGTACGGCGGTTGAGGGCCCTCAACCAAAAGCAATGGCAACCCTCAACTTCCTCAACCAGTTCCTCAACCGGCGGCGGGAATGGTGCTCGGACCGGAGAGGCATTTAGACGAGGACCGGCTGGCGCTCGATTGTTGGCGGTCGGATCAACGTTGTGCCTCCACCGAAACTGGCCATCGGCTTGTGGAGCGTTAATATCCATGCAAGTCTCAAGCTCATGAAACGCAGCTTAAAAATTTGCATTGTCTTGATCGCCGTTCCGGCAGTTGTTGCGCTTTTTATGCTCGTCGTTTTGGCAGCACGCCCTATTTTCGTGATGGTTCGGGCGCCCTTGTTCATGACAGCGTCGCCGATATGGAGCGCGTCACTCTCGGCGGTGTCAAACAATGGATCACAATCCGTGGCCATAATGCTAAAGCCCCAATCCTGATCTGGTTGCACGGCGGCCCCGGGCAGGATGAAACCGGCCTATCGCGGCTCCACAATGCCGCGCTGGAAGATCATTTTTTGGTCGTATACTGGACGCAACGCGGCGCTGGTCGATCCTACGATTCTTCTATTCCAGTAGCATCAATGACGTTGCCGCAATTCGTTTCCGATCTCAATCAGCTCGTCGGTATTCTAAAATCTCGGTTTCATCAGAACCAAGTTGTTCTCGTCGGGCATTCATGGGGAACGAACATTGGCGTTTCTTATGCACAACAATATCCCCAAAACGTGTCGGCCTATGTCGGCATCAGCCAAATTGTGAACTCGGCGGAGGCGGAACGGCGCGCCTATATATGGTCGCTTGCCGAGGCGAAACGGCGTAACGATCAAGTAGCCCTATTGGAACTCCGAAAAATTGGAACGCCGCCAATTCCGATTGCGTCGTCAAAAATTATGTACAATTGGATTAACAAATTCGGCGGCGGTTACTATCATGTTGATGTTTCTTTGCTTTACTTGATGGAACAATCTTTTCGGGCCAGCGAAATGACTTGGTATGACGGTATAAAATTTAAGGTCGGCGTGGAATTTTCGCAGAACGCACTTTCTCCGCAACTGGCCAAAATTGATTGGCTTCACTCAGCAACGAAGTTCGCCGTGCCCATTTTTATCGTCGCGGGTCGTTACGACCACGGGACTGATGCAACTTTGGCGCGCGAGTATTTCGATCACATTGCAGCACCTGGCAAACGCTTCAAATGGTTTGAGAAATCAGCCCACTGCCCCCCGTTTGAGGAGCCTACCGCGTTTAATGCCTTTGTGATCAATGAAGTTTTACCGGTGGCGTTGAAGGCTCAGAGGGTGGGCGTCGCCGACTGACCACAAGTCTTCCGCCCGCCCTCACCGAAGCTCGAATGGCCGCACGCCGGCGCCCAGCCGGTTGGCGCCGATCAGCAGCTTTTCGTGGCTGGCATCGACCACGAAGCCCGGGTTTTTGGTCTGCCCCGGCGCGAGGCTGGCGACATTGTCTTCCACGCGCAGTCCGGCGGAATGGTATTTGCGGTGTTCGGCCGCGACGACGATGATGCCGGTCCAGTTCTCCTTGTCCACCCCCTGGACAAAGGTGTTGCGCGCAATCAGGCCGGTCGCTCCTTCGGGCAGGTCGATCGCGTAATTGGTCTTGTGGCCTTGTGAATCGTCAAAGCTGTTGCCGGTGATCGCTACCACGGGGATGCGCAGCTTCACATAATGGCCGCCGCGCCCGCGCTCGAAACGGGAATTGGTGACGCGGGCGACCCCGGTGGAAGCGAGGTAGATCGAATGCGCGCAGTCGGGGGTTTCGTCGCACTGGCCAAGTCCGGAAAAGGTCGAATGGTCGATGGTGACTTTCGCCGGATCGTCAGTGCCGCCCAGAATGCCTTCCTGGCTGTCGAGGAACATCGAATCGGTAACGGTCAGGTCGCCGATCTCGATGCGGATGCCCGCGCCATTGCCGTCGCGCACGCGCATGTTGCGAAAGATGATGCCTTCAACCGTCGAACTCGCGCCGCGCAGCACCAGCGCCGCCTTGTCCTCGCACGCCACCCCGTCGAAGATCACCGTGCCGGGCTGCACTGCATGAAACACGATGTGGCCGGCCTGCTGAATCGCGCATTGGCGATAAATGCCCGGCGCGATCAGGATCGTCGCATCCTGCCCGCGGATCGACATCAACGCATCCTGCAACTTGTCGAACCCCTGCCCTGTTTCCCTGACGGTAAACGGCGCGTGGGTGGGCGCACGAGCAACCTGGGCAGTGGCAGGCGCCGGAGCGGGAACAACGAATGCCGCCAACAACAGCGAACCGATCAACCGACGCATTGCCTATTTCTCCCAGACATCCGGCCTGACCATGTCGGTGGGCGACACGCCAGTGCAAAAAACGGTTAATCGGCGGTCGACGCGCGACTTTCAGGTTAAAAATCGCCCTTCTGTCCCAAAGCGATACCATCGCGGACGCTGCGCTCGCCGGTTGCCCACCAAAGGTCATTCGCCTAAGCAAAATCATCCGGGACGACACCGGAGAAAAGGGGAGCAGAGCCATATGTCGACCAGCGAAATTTTCCTGATCGCCATGCTCATCATCCTGTCCGCACCCTATCTGGTGTGGCGGCTGTTGAGGACGGATTATTACGCGCCGCTGGTCGTCGTGCAGATTGTTGGTGGCATTCTGCTCGGCCCGGGCGTGCTCGGCGCGGCGTTCCCCGACTATTACAGCTTCGTTTTCAACCCGCAGGTGATCGGCGCGTTGAATGGCGTCGCGTGGTGGGCGGTCATGCTGTTCGTCTGGGTTGCGGGCATCGAACTTGATCTGGGCCATGCCTGGGCGCGGCGCGGCGAAACGGCGACAACCGCAGCACTGGCGTTGTTCACGCCCCTGGTCCTGGGCAGTACGGCGGCGCTACTGATGCTCCAGACGCCCGGCTGGATCGGCGCGAAAGGGCAGCCATGGCAAGTGGTGCTGGGCATCGGCATGGCCTGTGCGGTCACCGCGCTGCCCATCCTGGTGTTGTTGATGGAAAAATTGAACATCCTCCGCCAACCCCTTGGCCAGCGCATCCTGCGCTATGCCAGCGTCGACGATATCGCAATTTGGGGCGTGCTGGCGATGATCCTGGTCGATTGGGAACGCATCGGGCGGCAGGCGGGGTTCCTGCTGGGCTTTGCCGGCGCCACGGTCATTGTGCGCTGGGCGATGAAGCGTATTCCCGAAAGCGATCGATGGTATCTCAGTCTGATCTGGTTGGCGGGCAGCGGTTTTGCTGCGGACTGGTCGGGCATCCACTTCATGGTCGGCGCGTTCCTCTCCGGTGCAGTGCTCGATGCTAAATGGTTTGATCGACGCGGCATGGATATGTTCCGCCACTATGTATTGCTGGCGTTCATGCCGGTGTTTTTCCTGTCGACGGGCCTGCGCACGCGCTGGGACGTCGGTGGCGCGACGGTATTCGCGGCGGCGGCGTTGCTGCTCGTTGCGTCGATCGCCGGCAAGCTGGCTGGCGTTCAGATCGCGGGTCGTATCCTGAAATGGCCGCGCGGCGAAGCGACGCTGATCGGCTGGCTGTTGCAGACCAAGGCACTGATCATGATTATCTTCGTCAACATTCTGCTCGACAAGCAGATCATCACCAGCGCGACTTTCACCGCGCTATTGTTGGTGGCGGTGGCCAGCACGATGCTGACCGTGCCGATGGCGGCACCCCGGCTGAAGCGGATTGCGCAGGCCCATCAACAAACGATCGCATGACTTGCCAAAATGGAAAATCATCACTTGACGAATTGGAAAGTTACTAGCATCTCTTTCCATATTGGAAAGGGAGATTCGCCATGTTGCCATTACCCAGCCCCGCCGAAGCCGCCGATGCGTTGGCCGAGATCCAGCAATCGCAGGCGCAACTGGCCAGAATTGCTGATTGTCCGCCGCAACGACATCTGGCGTTCGCACTGGTAATGGGCGGCTTCGTCTCGCTACCAGCCTTCCCCAACCAGATTGCTTTAGCGATGGAGGCAGTGCTGCTCGGTGCGGTCGCTCTGATCGCCTTGTGGGATCGGCGACGCAACGGCGTGTTCATCAATGGTTATCGCCGCGGGCGAACCCGGCCGCTGACCTTTGTGCTTCTTGGCATGATGCTGACGCTGCTTGCGGTCAGCTTTTGGCTGGCACGCGGAAACGGCATATACTGGGGTCCGCTCGCGCTTGCGGCCATTGCCGTGCCAGTCGCCTATGCCTTCAGCGCCCAGTGGAAAAGCGTGTTTCGCCGCGAAATGGGCGTCGGTTCGTGACGATCCGGCTTGAGGATCTCGATCCGATCATCCATCCGCCCGCGCGGTTGAGGATCGCCGCCGTACTCGCCAATGTTCAGGAAGCCGAATTCGCGATGTTGCGCAAGGCGGCCGATGTCAGTGACTCGGTCCTGTCCAAGCATCTGTCGGCGTTGGCAGAGGCGAACTATGTGCGGCTGCGCAAGGCGGCGCTGGGCGGGCGTCAGCGTACCTGGGTCACGCTGACCAAAGCTGGCCGCGAGGCGTTTCGTCGGCATGTCGCGGTGCTGACTGCACTTGCAGGGATGGCACAGGCCCCTGCGGCGCCAGCGACCGAGACTGCCGAACCCGCTCTTAATCCAGATTCGGCCTGAGCCAGCGGGTCGCGCGTTCGATATCGACACCACGTCGCGTCGCATAGTCCTCCACCTGATCCTGCCCGATGCGCGCGACGCCGAAATATTCGGCTTGCGGATGGCCAAAGTAAAATCCGCTGACCGCGGCGGTGGGCAGCATGGCGAAATTCTCGGTCAGGCTGATGCCGGTCGCGTGGTGCGCGTCGAGCAGCTTGAACAGGATCGGCTTCAGGCTGTGTTCCGGGCAGGCGGGATAGCCCGGCGCGGGGCGAATGCCGCGATACTGTTCCTTGATCAGCGCTTCCGGCGTCAATTGTTCGCCTTCGGCATAACCCCACAGCGCGGTGCGGACAAAATGGTGCAGCCGCTCGGCAAAGGCTTCGGCAAGGCGGTCGGCAAGCGCCTTCAACAGGATATCCGAATAATCGTCGATCGCCGCCTTGAACCGCGCCAGATGCGGCTCGATGCCGTGAATCGACACCGCGAACCCGCCAATCCAGTCGCCGTCATGGCTGATGAAGTCGGCGAGGCACATGTTCGCCCGGCCTTCGCGCTTGGCGATCTGCTGGCGAAGGAACGGCACGCGGACATGGTCTTCGTTATCGAGGTGAATGATGACATCATCCCTTTCACGCGCGCAAGGCCACAACCCGGCAACCCCCCGCGCGGTCAGCCACTTTTCCGCAACGATCCGTTCCAGCATCTTCTGCGCGTCGGCGAACAGGCTGGTCGCGCTTTCGCCGACGATCTTGTCGTCCAGGATCGCCGGATAATTGCCAGCCAGTTCCCAGGACCGGAAGAATGGCGTCCAGTCGATATAATGGACCAGATCCGCCAGGTCCCAATCGTCGAATTTGTGGACACCGGGCATCCGCGGGCGCGGCGGCTTCAGGCTCATATCCGCTTCGAACCCGCGGTCGCGGGCCGCTTCCAGACTCAGCAGTTCGTTCTGTCCCTTGCTTTGACGCGCCACCCGCACCGCTTCATATTCCGCGGCCGTCCTGGTGATGAACGCCTCTGCCTGGGTGTCGCTGACCAGTGTCGAAGCAACACCAACCGCCCGGCTGGCGTCAAGCACATGGACGACCGGGCCATCATAGGCCGGCGCGATGCGCAGCGCGGTGTGGACCTTCGACGTCGTCGCCCCGCCGATCAGCAGCGGCATGGTGAAGCCCGCCCGCTTCATTTCCTCAGCCACCGTCACCATCTCGTCGAGCGACGGGGTGATGAGGCCGGACAGACCGATCATGTCAGCGTCATTCTCGTTGGCGGCTTTCAGGATGTCGGGCCACGGCACCATGACGCCCATATCGACAACGTCGAAGCCATTGCACTGCAGAACGACGCCGACGATGTTCTTGCCGATGTCATGCACGTCGCCCTTCACGGTCGCCATGATGATCTTGCCCTTGCCGCGCGCGCCCGGCTCCTTCGCCGCCTCGATGAACGGCAGCAGGTGCGCGACCGCCTTTTTCATCACGCGCGCCGACTTCACGACTTGCGGCAGGAACATCTTGCCCGATCCGAACAAGTCACCGACGACGTTCATGCCGTCCATCAACGGCCCTTCGATGACCTCGATGGGGCGGGCGAAGGTCTGGCGGCATTCCTCGGTATCATCGACGACATACATGTCGATGCCCTTGACCAGCGCATGTTCGAGCCGCTTGTTGACGGGCCAGCCGCGCCATTCCTCGGCGGCTTTTTCCGCCACGGCATCAGTGCCACGAAATTTCTCGGCCAGCGTGATGAGCCGTTCAGTCGCATCGGGATCGCGGTTGAGGATGACGTCTTCGCACGCCTGCCGCAGTTCAGGGTTGATGTCGTCGTAAATGTCGAGTTGGCCCGCATTGACGATCGCCATGTCGAGACCAGCCGGAATGGCGTAATAGAGAAACACCGAATGCATCGCGCGGCGCACCGGCTCGTTGCCGCGGAAGCTGAACGACAGGTTCGATAAGCCCCCGGAGATGTGGCAATGCGGGCAGCGTGCCTTGATCTCCTTGCACGCCTCGATGAAATCGACGCCGTAATTATTGTGTTCCTCGATGCCGGTGGCGACCGCGAAGATGTTGGGATCGAAGATGATGTCTTCGGGCGGAAAGCCGATGCCAGTCAGCAGCGTATAGGCCCGCTCGCAAATCTCGACCTTGCGCGCCTGCGTGTCGGCCTGCCCCTTCTCATCAAAGGCCATCACCACGACGGCGGCACCATAAGCCATGCACTTGCGGGCGTGGAGCAGGAAGGCATCTTCGCCTTCCTTCATGCTGATCGAATTGACGATCGGCTTGCCCGATACGCACTTCAACCCGGCCTCGATCACCGACCATTTGGAGCTGTCGACCATGAAGGGGATGCGCGCGATGTCCGGTTCGGCGGCGATCAGCTTCAGGAAGGTCGTCATCGCATGTTCGGCGTCGAGCAGCCCTTCGTCCATGTTGACGTCGAGCACCTGCGCACCGCTTTCGACTTGCTGACGCGCGACCTCGATCGCCGCGGGGTAGTCACCCGCCATGATGAGCTTCTTGAAACGCGCCGAGCCGGTGACGTTGGTACGCTCACCGATGTTGACGAAACTGGTCGAGGAGGGGGTGGAGGACACTGGGTTTCCTATTCGTCACCCCGATAAAGGCCGGGGTCGTGCTGTAATGGAGGGCGCGCTTGCAGCATGAGTCCCCGGCTATTGCCAGGGTGGAGTCAGGTTATGCCGCCATCGTCATCGGTTCCAGCCCGGCGAGCCGTGTCACCACCGGCGGCACCGGGGGCGTGCGCGGAGCGACGCCGGCGACCGACTGGACAATGGCGGCGATGTGCGCTGGCGTCGAGCCGCAGCAGCCGCCAAGGATATTGACCTGTCCCGCCGCTGCCCATTCGTGAACCAGGCCCGCCGTCGTCTCCGGCATCTCGTCATAAGCGCCAAGCTCGTTGGGCAAACCGGCGTTGGGATAAATCATGATCAACGTGTCGGCGACGGCTGACAGCGTCTTCACATGCGGGCGAAGCTGTTCCGCCCCGAACGAGCAGTTCAGCCCGATGGTCAACGGACGGGCATGGCGGACCGCGTGCCAGAACGCCTCGACCGTATGGCCTGACAGATTACGACCCGAAAGGTCGGTCAGCGTCATCGACAGCATGATCGGCAAATCACGGCCCAGCGCCTCGCCCGCTTCGATCGCCGCCATGATGCCAGCCTTGGCATTCAGCGTGTCGAACACCGTTTCGATAAGGATGAAGTCCGCGCCACCTTCGGCCAGCGCGTCGATCTGTTCGCGGTACACGTCTTTCAGATAATCGAAGTCGATCTCCCGATAGCCGGGATCATTGACGTCGGGGCTGAGCGACAACGTCTTGTTGGTCGGGCCGATAGCCCCGGCGACGAAGCGAGGGCGACCATCCTTTGCCTGGAACTCATCGGCGACGCGGCGTGCAAGCAGCGCCGATTGCACGTTGATCTCGCGCACCAGATGCTCCGCACCATAATCGGCCTGGCTGATCCGGTTGGCCGAAAAGGTGTTGGTCTCGGCAATATCGGCGCCTGCTTCAAAATACGCGCGGTGAATCGATTCCGGTACTTCGGGCTTGGTCAGCGCCAGGATGTCATTGTTGCCCTTCTGGTCGCGGGCGATGCCCAAGGTTCCGGCATAAGCTGCCTCATCCAGCTTCCAGCGCTGGATTTCGGTGCCGAATGCGCCATCAGTAATCAGGATGCGTTTGGCAGCCTGGGCCAGAAAAGCTTCACGTGGTGTCATCATTCTTTCCTCTCCTTTCCCGACCACGGGAAAGGCTGGGGTGAGCAGATTGGAACAAGACCCACGGGTCCGTTCCCGCCGCCCTGCCGAAAGCGGAAGGGGGTAAATATTATTCTGCGGCCATCGCCGCGGCAGGCACGGCGCGACGACCGAGCAAATGACAGATCGCAAAGGCCAGTTCTGCACGATTCAGCGTGTAGAAGTGGAAATCGCGCACGCCGCCCGCATAGAGCTTGCGGCACAATTCCGCGGTGATGGTGGCAGCAACCAGCTGGCGAGCCGCGGGATGATCGTCCAGCCCTTCGAACAACGTGCCCATCCAGTCGGGAACCGCCGTGCCGCACATCGCCGACATGCGCTGCACGCTGGCGAAGTTCATTACCGGCATGATGCCCGGCACGATTTCCGCCGTGATCCCCGCCGCGCCAACCGCATCGCGGAAACGAAAAAACGTCTCCGGCTCGTGGAAAAACTGGGTGATCGCACGCGTCGCGCCATTGTCCAGCTTGCGCTTCAGATTGTCGATATCAGCCGCCATGTCGGGCGAATCCGGATGCCGTTCCGGATAAGCGGCGACCGAGATTTCGAAATCATGCCGCCGCGCCAGTCCTTCGACCAGCGCTGCTGCATTTTCATATCCGCCGGGATGCGCCCGGTACTTCTCGCCCACGCGGGGCGGATCACCGCGAAGCGCAACGATGTGGCGCACGCCCGCCTCCCAATAAGCGTCGGCAATGCCATCGATTTCATCGCGGGTCGCTTCGACGCACGTCAGATGAGCGGCTGCCTTCATACCGGTTTCGCGCTGAATACGCGCAACAGTCGCATGGGTGCGTTCACGCGTCGAACCGCCTGCGCCATATGTTACAGACACGAAGCGCGGCTGCATGGGCTCCAGCGTGGTGATGGCATCCCAAAGCTGGATTTCCATCTTTTCGCTTTTTGGCGGGAAAAACTCAAAGCTAACCGCGGCATCGCCCGCCAGATTGGCAAACAACGGCCCGTCGAGCGCACGGCGCGCCTCTTCAAGCTGGGCGACCGACATCGTCATGCTGCTTTTACCTCTTTAAGCGATCGGCCAGGCTTGCACCCTAGCCATAATTTGACGGTCAGTTCGCTGCCCCCCAGCGTTTCGACGCGAACAAGGGAAAGCCCCGCCGCATCGAACCATCCGGCGATCTGATCGTCGGAAAAACCCAACCGTGCATGTGCGTCGCGGACGCGCAATTCCTCGCGCTCATGCGGCGCAAAATCGGCGATCAACAATCGCCCACCGGGCATCAGCACCCGCGCCGCTTCCGAAATGGCCGCCCCGGGTTGCTGCGCGAAATGCAGCACATGGTGAATAATGGCCAGGTCCGCAGCGCCATCCAGCAAGGGAAGAGCATAAAGATCGGCCTGGCGAAGTTCGGCATTGGTCAGGCCACGTTCGGCCAGCTTGGCGCGCGCCAGGCGCAGCATTTCAGAACTGCGGTCAATCCCCAGCGCCTGCTCCGCCGCCCCGCCGAACAGCTCCAGCATCCGGCCAGTGCCGGTGCCAATATCGATCAACTGGCGAACCGGCGCGCCATCCAGCCCGAGCACAGCGGCAATCGCCGCCTCAACTTCCGAATCGGCGACATGCAGCGATCGGATCGCATCCCATTGCGCTGCATTGGTTTCGAACCAGGCATTGGCCGCAGCCGCACGGTCTGCTCGCACAGCCGCCAGCCTGGCAGCGTCGGCAACCGCCCAATGGTCAGGCTCCAGCGCGCGCCACGCTTCAAGTGCGTCGAGTGCGGGTTGGACGCGTTCAGGAACGCCCAGCGCGACAAATACCCAGCTACCCTCCTTGCGTCGTTCGGCAAGGCCCGCGTCGCTCAATATCTTCACATGGCGTGAAACCCGCGGCTGGCTTTGCCCCAGAACCTGAGCCAGCTCACCGATCGACAACTCCATCGACTGCAACAGCGCCATCATCCGAAGGCGCGTCGCGTCGGCAAGCGCGCGGAAAATGTCGAGAGCGATTGTCATTGGGAGGTGAGATATAAAGATATCTTTATATGAGGTCAATCAAAGTCGGCGCAGATTTTGCCGCAGTGGTCACAGTGTCGCAGCGGTCACGGCAATGCGCTGACACGACAGCCGCATATCCCTTGGCGAAGATTGCGACGCAGGCATGCTTCCGCTAGGTCAGCGCGACACCGCCGAAGGACGCTAACGATGACCGGAAAAGCCCTGATCCCACTGTTCGGCCTGCTGGCACTCGCCGGATGCGGATCGCCCGCACGCGACGAGGCCAACGAAGCCGGAATGACGATCGCGGCCGACCCAAACGCCACCATGGCCAAGGCGGCGAAGGACGTCGAAGCCGCTGGCGACCAGGCGATTGGTGGCACCGAAGGCAACGCCGCGTCCGACATTGGCGACGCGGCAAACGAAATTCAGGATTGATGCGTCACCCGGTATTGATCGTAGCACTGGCCTTGCTGGCCGGATGCGGGCGCGGCGTCGATGCCACTGGCGCCACCCCCAGCGAAGCGCAACAGCTTGATGCTGCGGCCTCTGTGCTCGACGTCAATAGCGTCGATGCCAATGCGATCGAAACCGACGTCGAATCGCCATAACAGGGCTGATCGCCCTTGAGTTCCCTTACGTCGACGGATGCCCTTCATAATCCACGTCGATTTCGCGGACGTTGCGCGCCCGACGCGCTTCGTTGACCAATGCGCGCATTTCCTCTCGCACCGCTCGCGCGCTTGGCACGTCGTGCAATATCAGCGGCGCTCCCGCGGTCGTCGGATCGCTCGAATTGATCGTGATGCAGCCGATATCCGCCCATCGATTCAGCAGCGAATAGTCGAGCTTCACGTCCTTCACCCTGAACAATTCGATCTCGTCGACATGACGATTCAGGATGCCGCTTTCGATAATCAGCCGCTGGTCGGTCAATTCGTAACTGGTGGCGACATTGCGCAGCCAGCGGACCGCGACAATCACCAACCCGACGCCGACCAGGCAAAGCAACAAGGTGCCCCACCCTGCAAAACTGCCAATCAACCAACGGCTGGTGCTGGCGCGAAATTTGGCGATCGACTTTTCCATTGCCCCCAAGGCTCCACGTGATGGTGCCCAACCATAGCCCGCCCGCACCCAAAAGAAAGCGGCCCGGAGGTACCTCTCCGGGCCGCTTGAGTTCTATCGGTTCCCGTCACCTTTGTCGGCAGCGGGGTTCTTCGCATCCTCCCTCAAGGTTGCGAGCTCTGTTCTGCCGTCGGTTCAGGCGGCGAACTGGTTCATCGTGTTGTGCGCGCCGCCCGCCTTCAGCGCGGCTTCGCCAGCGAAATATTCCTTGTGATCGTCGCCAATGTCGGAACCCGACATGTTCTGGTGCTTCACACAAGCGATACCCTGGCGGATTTCCTGGCGCTGCACGCCCTTCACATAGCCGAGCATCCCTGCCTCGCCGAAATACTCCTTGGCCAGATTGTCGGTCGACAGGGCCGCAGTGTGATAGGTCGGCAGCGTGATGAGGTGGTGGAAAATGCCCGCCCGTGCCGCCGCATCCCTCTGGAAAGTGCGGATGCGCTCATCAGCTTCGATCGCCAGGTCGGTAGTGTCGTAATCGACCGACATCAGCCTTGCCCGATCATATGCGGCAACGTCCTTGCCCGCTTCGACCCAGGCGTCGAACACCTGCTGGCGGAAGTTGAGCGTCCAGTTGAAGCTGGGCGAGTTGTTATAGACCAGCTTGGCATTCGGAATGACCTCCCGGATGCGGTCGACCATGCCGGCAATCTGTTCGATATGCGGCTTTTCGGTTTCAATCCACAGCAGGTCGGCACCGTTCTGCAGCGACGTGATACAATCGAGGACGCAGCGGTCCGCCCCAGTCCCTTCGCGGAACTGGAACAGGTTCGACGGCAGACGCTTCGGCCGCAGCAGCTTGCCGTCGCGATTGATGATGACATCGCCGTTGCGCGCGGTCGCGGGATCGATTTCCTCGCAATCGAGGAACGAATTATACTGATCGCCCAGATCACCCGGCTCCTTGGAAACCGCGATCTGCTTGGTCAGCCCGGCGCCCAGCGAGTCGGTGCGCGTGACGATGATGCCATCCTCGATTCCCAGTTCAAGGAACGCATAACGGCAGGCCCGAACCTTTTGCAGGAAATCCTCGTGCGGCACGGTGACCTTGCCGTCCTGGTGGCCGCACTGCTTTTCGTCCGACACCTGGTTTTCGATCTGGAGAGCGCAGGCGCCCGCTTCAATCATCTTCTTGGCAAGCAGGTACGTCGCCTCGGCATTGCCGAAGCCCGCGTCGATGTCGGCGATGATCGGCACGACGTGGGTTTCGTAATTGTCGATCGCGTTCAGCAGGCGCTGTTCCTCGATGCTGTTACCGGTTTCCCGTGCCTTGTCGAGATCGCGGAACATCATGCCCAGTTCACGCGCATCGGCCTGACGCAGGAAGGTATAGAGTTCTTCGATCAGCGCCGGAACACTGGTCTTTTCGTGCATCGACTGGTCGGGCAACGGTCCGAAATCGCTGCGCAGCGCCGCGACCATCCAGCCCGACAGATACAGATAACGCCCCTTGGTCGAGCCGAAATGCTTCTTGATCGAAATCATCTTCTGCTGACCGATAAACCCGTGCCAGCAGCCCAGCGACTGGGTGTAGTTGGCAGCGTCGGCATCATAAGCCGCCATGTCGCGGCGCATGATCGCGGCGGTGTAGCGCGCGATGTCGAGGCCCGTCTTGAACCGGTTCTGCAGCCGCATCCGCGCCACGGATTCGGCATCGATGGCATTCCAGGTGGCGCCCTGGCCACCGATGGTCTTGGCGGCCTCTGCGATTTCGGCGATGTAGGTCATGGTCTTGGCCTTCGGTTGTGAGTCGATGGCCGTCTGGTACGCAAGTTTACACGTCTGCGCAGCGATTCTTCCCCCGTTCGATGGTGGCAATGTCGAATTTGCGCGGTTTCCGCTTGTCTGTAAGTAAATTATTTACAACACGCGAGCCGCATCAATCCCCGCCGAAGCTGAACGGACTGAGCCCGCGCTCCCGATCGTTGAGCACCAGCGCACGACCGATCGGCGCCAGCGAGCGTTGCGGGCAATTTTCGCGGAAACAGGCCCGACAGCCCAAACCGATCGGCGTCGCCTCCCCTTTCAGATCGATGCCACGCGCCACCGCCAGATTGCCGGCAAGCTCTGCCGCGACGCCCAGCCCGATCGCAAATTCACCGGCAACGGCACCATAGCGGCCACCTTGCGGCGTCACGGTGCGCGCCACCGTCAGCCAGCACGCGCCATCCTCAAGTTCGACAAGCTGAACCACCAGCCGACCGGGGCGATCAAATGCGTGGTGGATGCGCCATAAGGGGCAACGCCGATCCGCCTCAGCCAGCGGCGATCCGCTGGCCCCCGAAAACCGTTTTGAGGCCTGACCCGCGCGATCAGTCCGCACCATGAAGAAGGGCAGCCCGCGCGCACCAACGCGCTGCATCGTGGTCAGGCGATGCGCGACCTGCTCAAACCCCGCGCCGAAACGGCGTTGCAGCAGTTCAATGTCATACCCGGTTGCCTCACACGCGCGCAGGAACCGGGCATAAGGCATCATCACCGCCGCCGCGAAATAGCTGGCGAGATGGCGCCGGAACAATCGATCGGCGGCACGGTCAGTTAGCCCGGCGCCCTTGGCCAGCGCCTCGATCTCATTACGCGCTTCGATCTGGGCAAGTTGCGTGGCGGCGGCGAAAGTCCGCGACGCGTTGTCCAGCGTTTCGGACAATTGCAACTGGCGCGCATGAAGATCCAGCCGCCGCAGCAGATCGGGCATCACATCGACCGGCAGCACCCGGATGGTCAATTGATGCTTGACCCGCAACCGCTCGACGATGGCGCCATAAAGATCACCCGCGCCCAGCCGCAATTCGTCGGCCAGCGCTTCGGCCTGCGCATCCAGATCCGCATAATAGCCGCGCCAACGTTCGGTTTCACGCCGGACATCGGTAACCGGATCAGTGGCGCCCGGCGCTGTCGCCACACCGCCCGCACCAATCCGGTCATACGCCCGCGCGAACGCCTCCGCACCGCCCGGCGCGCCCGCCAGCCATTCCTCGATCTCGTTGCGATCGATTTCCAGGTCGGCAAACAACGGATCGGCCAGCCGCCGCCGGATCGCCGCTTCCCCGCCGCCCGGCTCCCCTGCCGCCAGCGCACGCGGATCGAAGTCATAGGTTTCCGCCAGCCGCACCAGCAGCGACGCCGAAAGCGGACGCTGGTTCTTTTCCACCAGATTGAGATAGCTGGGCGAAATCGCCAGCGTCTCAGCCATCGCCGCTTGAGTCAGCCCCGCCTGACGGCGCAACCGCCGTACGGCATGGCCCGCAAACAGTTTTCTTTCCGCCATCGCTCAGACCTCCAGGGCACCTGGTATGTCAATTGTTCACAATAAGACATATATTTTCCTACCAAACTAGACAAAATGACGCGGCGGCGGCGGCAAGAGGGCTGCATCGGCAGCACC
Organism: Sphingomonas sp.; assembly: GCA_041659385.1. GTDB lineage: Bacteria > Pseudomonadota > Alphaproteobacteria > Sphingomonadales > Sphingomonadaceae > Sphingomonas. Next base: position 34,210 of record JBAZYJ010000013.1, on the reverse strand, counting down.
CACATCAATATGCGCGGACCTGTAATCCAGTCCCCGCCATGAAGGCCTGGGGCGGGATGACGGGCAATGGCCCGATCCCAAAGATTTTCCTGGGGAGGAAAGGATGCCCGCCGGTTGCGATACCGGCGGGTATTTCCATTTCCGAAACCAAGATCGGCGGGCAATTCACCAATCCGTTGATTGCAGTCGACGCGCACTTCTGTCAGCGAGCCGGATATGACCATGACGCCCCCTGCATCGACGCCCACCCAACCAGGCCATGGTGAGGGGCCGCTGGCCATTTACACCGCTCTCGGCGCCAATCTGCTCATCGCCGTCGCAAAGTTTGTCGCCGCTGCCATTACCGGTTCATCGTCGATGCTGACCGAAGGCGTCCATTCGGTGGTCGACAGCCTGAACCAGGTATTGCTGCTTTATGGGCAGCGCCAGGCCGACCGACCCGCCGATGCGCTGCATCCCTTCGGCTATGGCCGCGAATTGTATTTCTGGTCGTTTGTCGTCGCCATCTTGATCTTCGGTTTAGGCGCGGGCGTCTCGGTTTATGAAGGCTGGGTGCATTTCATCACGCCCGAGCCGCTGCACAGCCCGGTCGTCAATTATATCGTGCTGGGGATTTCGTTCCTGCTGGAAGGAACTTCCTGCATCGTCGCGCTGCGCGCCTTTGTCCGGTCAAAAGGCAATATCGGCTGGTGGCAGGCAGTGCGCGATTCGAAGGACCCGACGGGCTTCATCGTGCTGTTTGAAGACGCGGCGGCGCTGTTCGGCCTGATCGTCGCCGCGCTCGGCAACGCGCTCAGCCAGTGGCTTGGTGATCCGCGCATCGACGGGCTTGCGTCGATGGTGATCGGCCTGATCCTGGGCCTTGTCGCCATCATCCTTGCCCGCGAGTCAAAAGCCCTGCTGATCGGCGAGCCTGCCGAGCCCGACGTGATCCGCCAGGTTCACGCCATCGTCGCGCGCAACCCGGCGATCGTATCGGTCAATCACGTCCGCACGCTGCACACCGCCCCCGACAAGGTTTTCGTGGCGATCAGCGCCGATTTCCACGACGACGTGACGATGGGCGCTGGCGAGAGCATCATTGAGGACATGGAAACCGAATTACGCGCTTCCCTGCCGATGCTGTCTTCCATCTACATCCGCCCGGAAAAAGCGCGCGACGCCAGGATCGAACCGATGCCCGCCTGAACCATCGGCGCGCCCAAAGTCGCGCGCCGACCGCTGAAATCCGGGCGATCCCCGCCCCCGGTTGAATGATCTGGTTGAGGAAGTTGAGGGTTGCCATTGCATTTGGTTGAGGCCCCCTCAACCACGGGATATTTGCGTGCTGGCCCAACGATTTGAAAGAGCGGCGCGCAGGATAGGGCATGGCTTGGGTGTAGGACAGGATGGGTTGGGATTGGCTTAAGGGCTGACATTCCCGGGACCGAAACGGCTCGTTGAAAACAGCTGTCCATTCAGTGGCAATCAATGTTCTTGAGGAACTCTTAGTGGGCAGATATTCAATCAAATTATCACGAAAATCAGAGGGGCTGGCTTTCTAGTTCCTTTGCCAGATGGCGATCCCAGAGCGATTCCCCCACTCCACGCGGATACAGCAGGGTTCTAAGGCTAGCTCTGGCATGGCCGACGGCGTCAGGATTACCGGGCAGATCGAATGACTGAACGACGGAATTCACTTCCTTCACAATTTCCGAAGTCGTGAAAAGACGCCGCGCGGACTGCAAAATCCCTTGGGCCAATTCATAGACTGCAAAGTGAGGTCCATAGATCTCCTCGTTAACGATCGACCATAGCCCGAAGGAAACAGCATCCTGCGAACTCCAGCCATTCGTCTTCGCGATGGCAGGCAAGACGAGTTCACGACCAGCTTGCTCCCTCTCCGGCAACCGATATCTGAACCAGGTGGCCAAGTCTCTGAATGCCATGGGATCGAGGCGTGCGAACGCGACCGCTGCATGGGCCAAGGCGCCAGCATTCTCGTTATAGAAGCAGTCGCCTACTGCCGCGGCACGGGTGAAGGGAAGGTGGCTGAAGACTTGCCACATTCTTTGGAGCGCGCCGCGAGCATCGGGGCAGTGTTCGCTCACGTGCGTGAAGAATTCGGGCTCCGACAGCAGCCGATCCGGCGATTTGAAGCGAAAGCGCAGCCTGCCCTTGTGGGATAGAGATTTGATACCCTCGGCGAGACGTGTGGCCATCTTATCGATCGCGGCAGCGCAGCCCCCGGCATCGAAACCATCGACTTGTATGGTGATCTCCAGCAGTTCCTCAAGGAAACCGTAGACTGCAGCTTGCGCCGATTCAGGCGGCCTTGGCCAGGTCGGGATCACCCAAGGCTTAGCCGAAAGTTCATTGCCCAGGATGTCGGCATGAACAAGCACGCCGTTATCCAGCAGCACCGAAAATGAATTGCCGTCGTTTGCCCAAAAAAAGGATTTTTGAAGCCTAGGCAGATGCTGGACCCAGCGCTTGCCCGGAATGTCATCCGGCAACATGGTTTCGAGTGGCACATCGTCCGGCCGCCATTCGTCGAACGATCGCAGCTCAGCAGCGCGGGAGATGGCGCAGAGAGCTTCGTTGCCCCAATCGTAAGCCAGTTTCGAGGCATTCAGTCCATTCAATCTGCCGACAAGCGACGGAACACTATTTTCGTCGGTCGTCCTTGCCCGCTCGAGTTCCTTTTCAACGTTCTTGAACCACTTGTGGGCGAACGGGCTTTCGCCGGTGAGCTTCTGTTGCGTCAGATCATCGATGGAGCAGTCGCCCACCCTGATCCTGCGAATGAGCCTGAAAGGATCGACGCTCCAGAGTTCGGCGAACTGATCGATACGAGCTGCCTGGAGTTCAGGCAGCGTATAAAGTGACTGGCCGCCAACATGCGATCCAGACCGGAAGAACCGACTGATCCTCGTGCTTGCCGTGAGTTGATCGGCGCCGCGCAGGGTGACGGAACCGATATACTGACGTATCACCCACCGGCCGCAAGGACTTAGCTTGCTGACAGACCCCGCCAACTGGGCAGAGCGTACGGGCTCTCCGCGTTCGTCGTGAGGGCGCTGAATGGCTAATGCACCGTCCCGATAGGCAATCGCAAGTTGGGAGCGAATTGTGGAGTGCTGTGATTCGACAATATCGGCAATAATGACGAAACCACCGTCTTCACGGAGGGCCACTTGATGCACCTTGCTTAGGTCGGCATATGTGTGCGCTATCTCCAAGGTTCGCGTTGAGAGTAAACGTGGCGGTGAAGAGCCGAGGAAGACGTACTCTCCGTCTCGCGATGGCGTAACGCTATACCGGCGCACGGAATCAAAGGCCGACGTCTCCGCAAGCCTGACCTGGTCGACGATATCGACTGTAACGAGGGTCTGGCAATCGCCCACGACCAACAGGTGCCGATCGTCCAACGCCACGATCTTGACCACATCCTCGTCATCCGAAAGTCTAAAAATCCAAGGTTCAGAGGCGCCTGCCTGCGCATAGACGGCGCTCGCCCACAACTCGTGATGCGTGATGCGATATGCGGTCAATGCACCTCGACACACGATGTCGCGATTATCCTCGGTTATGATCATATCGAGCGATGTACCACCGGATAGGAAAAGCGTGGAACGAGCGCAGGCTTCACCAATCCCCCCCGCTCCCCATCAAAGCGCGTCGAAGTCGATCGCGGCATGTCGGTCGAGGGTTTTTGAGGTGTCGGGCATCGGGTATTTCAGGCCGGTCGCGCAGTTGAACAGCACGACCCGGTCGTCCGATCCAACCAGCCCCCGGTCCCGCGCGGCGTGATAGGCGGCCAGCGTCGCGCCGCCTTCCGGGCAGAGCAGCAGCCCTTCCTTGCTGGCGCAATCGACCACGGCCTGTTCGATTTCGGCGTCGTCGACCGCCATCGCAACCCCGCCCGATTCGCGCACGGCGCGCAGGATCAGGAAATCGCCCACCGCGCGCGGCACGCGAATGCCGCTGGCGACGGTATGGGCATTTTCCCAGCGTTCGGCATGTTCCTCGCCCGCCTCGAACGCCTTGACCATCGGCGCGCAGCCCGATGCCTGCACCGCGAACATCTTGGGCCGCGCCGAACCGATCCAGCCAAGCTGTTCCAGCTCGTCAAACGCCTTCCACATGCCGATCAGGCCAGTGCCGCCGCCGGTGGGGTAAAAGATCGCGTCGGGCAATTGCCAGTGGAACTGTGCGGCAAGCTCCAGCCCCATCGTCTTCTTGCCTTCGATCCGATACGGTTCCTTCAGCGTCGAGAAATCGAACCAGCGCCCTTCCGCCGCGCCCTTGCCGACGATCGCACCGCAATCGTCGATCAGGCCGTTGACGCGATAGACGCGCGCGCCCTGCAACGCGATTTCCCGCACGTTGATTTCGGGCGTGTCGTCGGGGCAGAACACGATCGTCTCGATGCCGCACCGCGTCGCATAAGCCGCCAGCGCCGCGCCGGCATTGCCATTGGTGGGCATCGCAATCCGGGTGACGCCCAGCGCCTTGGCCATCGACACCGCCATTACCAGCCCGCGCGCCTTGAACGAACCCGTCGGCAGGCGCCCTTCGTCCTTGACCCAGACATTGGACCCGCCCGCGACAGGCACGGGGACGAGCGGCGTTTCAATCTCGCCCAGGCTAACGACATCCCGCGTCGCGCGCACCGGCAGCAATTCGCGCCAGCGCCACATATCGGTGGGCCGTGCCGCGACCAGCGCACGCGGCACCGCGGCGCGGATCTGGTCGAGATGATATCGCACGAGCAGCGGCCGCCCGACGCGCGACAGGCCGTGAAGCTGATCGGCCTCGTACCGCTCCCCCGTCATCGAGCATTCGAGATGGCTGACGAAAGTGGGGCGATCGGTGGTGAGGTTGGGGTTCATCCTGCCCTTTAGGCGCAATTATTCATCGAATTCCAGTGCCTCAGCCGCCCCGCCGGAAAGATTGAGCGGCCGATCTGGCTTAACCGGGCACGCCTCACCTTCCGGCTTGCCCGGTCCGCGTTTCCCGCTGCGCCTGCCGACGACTGACGACAGGATCAATCGCAATCCCGGAGCGAGCCTGAGGTCGACCAGCCTGGGCGAGAAAGGTGGCCGCATCGACAGCACATCAGCCCGGGGTCGCGGCAGGCGACGTGGCGAAAGCGGATCTGGATGCGGCATGACCAATCACTCCGGTTTTTTCGCCACGCCCACCATGGACGGACGCAGCAGCCGGTCCTTGATCATGTAACCGGGCTGCATTTCATGGACGATGGTGCCGGGTTCGGCATCGTGCGGCATTTCCAGCATCGCCTGATGGCGATTGGGATCGAGCATTTCGCCCACCGCCTCGATACGGCTGATGCCGTTGCGCTGGAACACGCTTTCCAGTTCGCGGCTGGTCGCCTCGATGCCGGTGACAAGGCCCTTCAGCCGCTCATCCTCGCGCAATTCAGCCGGAATCGCCGCCAGCCCGCGCGCCAGATTGTCCGCGACCGACAACAGGTCGCGCGCAAACGCGGTAACCGCATAGGCACGGCCATCGGCGGCTTCCTTTTCGGCGCGGCGGCGGACATTCTGCGCCTCGGCATGGGCATAAAGCACGGCTGCCTTGGCCTCTTCCGCTTCGGCCTCCAGCGCGGCAATGCGCGCTTCGAGCGCGGCGACGACGTTGGTCGCGGCATCGGCCATGGTTTCGGCTGCGGGCGTGTTTTCGTTTTCGTTCATTTCGTTCAACTCTAACCTCAATTACGACATCAGGCGCGCAAGCGTCGCCGCTGTAAAATCCACCATGGGTACGACCCGGGCATAGTTCAACCGTGTCGGCCCGATTACGCCGACCACACCGACCACGCGCCCATCCGCCCCGTGGAACGGCCGGGCGATGACCGACGACCCCGACAGGGCGAATAACTTGTTTTCTGCGCCGATGAAGATGCGCGTGGCATCACCTTGGCGGGCGCTGTCGAGCAACTGCGCGATTTCCTGCTTTCCTTCAAGATCGTCAAGCAAGTCGCGCACGCGTTCCAGATCGGCAAGCGCGGCGGCATCGATCAACCGCCCCTGCCCGCGCACGATCAGCACCGGGCGGCGATCATTATCCTCGCTCCACACCGCCAGCCCCCGCTCGACCAGCGTGCGCGCCGCTGTGTCGATTGCCGCGCGGCCCGCGGTCATTTCGCGCTCGATCAACGACCGCGCCTGCGCCAGGGTCCGCCCGACGAGCATCGCGCTCAGGTAATTCGCCGCTTCGGTCAACCCGGAAGGCGTCGTCCCGGCGGGCAATTCGATCACCCGATTTTCAACCGATCCGTCCTCGCTGACCAGCACCGCCAGCGCCTGATGCGCCGACAGCGCGACAAAGCCGATCTGGCGCAGCACCAGTTCGCGCTTCGGCACGAACACCAGCCCTGCACAGGCGGAAAGGCCCGACAGCGTCGCCGTCGTCGCGGCCAGCGCTTCTTCCAGCGGCCCGGCCTGCTGAACCCGTGCCTCGATCGCGGCGCGTTCTTCGGCGGACGGCTCCATCGCGTGCATCATGCCGTCGACGAACAAGCGCAGGCCGATATCGGTCGGCATCCGTCCGGCGGAGGTGTGCGGCGCGGCGAGCAGGCCCAGCTCCTCCAGATCCTGCATGACGTTGCGGATCGACGCGGGCGACAGGTTCAGCCCGGCCAGGCGCGAAATCGTGCGCGAGCCGATCGGCGCCCCGGTATCCAGATATGTCTCCACGACGGTGCGGAACACGTCGCGCGCACGATCGCTCAGTTCGGTGATCGGGGCAGCGTTCATACCCCTTGAGTTAAGTAGCCGATGCCCAAGGAGCAAGCTCCCGTTTCAACGCTTCGTTTCCCAAACCGGTCGTTAAGCGCGTGACGGCGCGCGTATCCGCCGCTATGCCGCGCGCCAAACCGGTATCAGGAGTTTCCCCAATGCGTCCCAGCGGCCGCGCGCCAGACCAGATGCGCGTCATCACCATCGAGCCCCGTTTCACCAGACACGCCGAAGGCTCTGTCCTGATCGGCTTTGGCGATACCAAGGTGCTTGTGACCGCCAGCGTCGAGGAACGCGTGCCTCCGTTCCTGCGCGGCAAGGGCGAAGGCTGGGTGACGGCGGAATATGGCATGTTGCCCCGCGCGACCCACACCCGCGGCAATCGAGAGGCGGCCAAGGGCAAGCAATCGGGCCGCACCCAAGAAATCCAGCGGCTGATCGGCCGTTCGCTGCGCGCGGTGACTGACCTGAAATTGCTCGGCGAACGCCAGATCACGCTCGACTGCGATGTTATCCAGGCCGATGGCGGCACGCGCACCGCCTCCATCTCGGGCGCGTGGGTCGCGTTGCGGCTGGCCATCGACGGGCTGCTCGCATCGGGCAAGCTGACCGCCGATCCGCTGACCCAGAAGGTCGCGGCAATCTCATGCGGGATCTGGCAGGGCACACCGGTGCTCGACCTTGATTACGACGAAGATTCAACCGCCGATGCCGACGCCAATTTCGTGCTGCTGGAAAGCGGCAACATCGCCGAAGCGCAGGCAACCGCCGAAGGCGCGACATATGACGAGGAAGCATTGCTGCGCCTGCTGCGTCTCGCACGTATCGGTTGCACCGACATTTTTGCCGCGCAGGCGCGCGCGGTCGCCAAATGACCGATGATCCGCTCCGCCAGGCGATCCGCAAGCTTGCCCCCGGCAAGCTGGTGATCGCCAGCCATAACCAGGGCAAGGTGCGGGAAATCCGCGCGCTGCTCGGTCCATATGGCATGGAACCCGTTTCCGCGGCGGAGCTGGACCTGCCCGAGCCGGAGGAGACCGGCACCACCTTCGTCGCCAATGCCGAGATGAAGGCAATGGTCGCCGCCGACCTGTCGGGCATTGTCGCACTGTCCGATGATTCGGGATTATGCGTCGAGGCGCTGCTGGGCGAACCGGGCGTTTACACCGCCGATTGGGCGGAAACGCCAACGGGGCGCGACTGGATGCTCGCCATGCGCAAGGTTGAGGATAAGTTGCAGGCATTGGGACCGGATGTCAGCCGCGCGGCGCAATTCGCCTGCACGCTCGCGCTTGCCTGGCCAGACGGCCATGTCGAATGGTTCGAAGGCCGGGTCGATGGCCATCTGGTCTGGCCGCCCCGCGGCGAGCTGGGCTTTGGCTATGATCCGGTTTTCGTGCCGCTGGGGCATGACAAGACCTTTGCCGAGATGACGCCCGAGGAAAAGCTGCCGCTGACCCACCGCACCGCTGCGTTCGACAAGCTGGTGGCGGCGGTCTTTTAAGGCCGCAACGCATGGCCGCGCCCCTTGCGCTGTACGTCCATTGGCCGTTCTGCGTTTCCAAATGCCCTTATTGCGACTTCAACAGTCATGTCCGCGCGCACGTCGATCAGGCGATGTGGCGCGACGCACTGCTGGCCGATCTTGCATATGAAGCCGCACTGACGGGGGGGCGCCCCGTCGCGTCGATCTTCTTCGGCGGCGGTACGCCATCGCTGATGCCGCCCGCAACCGTGGCGGCAGTGATCGACGCCGCCGACCGGCACTGGGGCCTGGCCCCCGCCTGCGAAATCACGCTCGAGGCAAACCCCTCCTCTGTCGAGGCGGCGCGCTTTGCCGATCTGGCGGCGGCGGGGGTCAACCGTGTGTCATTGGGATTGCAGGCGCTGGACAACGCGACGCTGCGCTTCCTGGGTCGCGCGCACGATGTTGACGAGGGGTTGGCCGCGCTCGACACCGCGCAAGCCGCGTTCTCTCGCGTCAGCTTCGACCTGATCTATGCCCGGCCGGACCAGACGGTCGCCGCGTGGGAAAACGAACTGGCGCGCGCCTTGTCGTTCGGCACCGAGCATCTGTCGCTATATCAACTGACCATCGAGCCGGGCACCCGCTTTGCAACCGAGGCCGCCGCGGGGCGGCTGACGCTGCCAGACGAAGATCTGGCGGCCGACCTATTCGCCACGACGCGCGCGATGACGGCAGCGGCGGGATTACCCGCCTATGAAATTTCCAACCATGCCCGCCCCGGCGCCGAAAGCCGCCACAACATGACCTATTGGCGAATGGACGATTATGTCGGCATCGGTCCCGGCGCGCACGGGCGACGCGGCGGCACCGCCACGGTGCGCCACAAAAAGCCCGAAAACTGGCTGGCGGCGATCGATCGGCAAGCGAATGGCATCGCTCAGGAAGACGCGCTCAACCCCACCGAGCGCCGTACCGAAGCCCTGTTGATGGGGCTGAGGATGCGCGAAGGCGTCGACCTTCACCGCATCGCGCGGTTGGGCGGGACCGGCGTTGAGCAGGTTATCGACCGGCGCGCCGCGACGATGCTCGCCCAACAGGGATTGATCGCCATCGCCGACGACCGGTTGACGGTAACCGACGCGGGCATGCCGGTGCTCAACGCCATTCTGGGCGAAATCGTCCCGGCCTGAGGCCCTTGCCCGATCAACCGTTGCCCGATCAACCGTTGCCCGTTGCCCGGCCATCAGCCGATCGGGTCATGCCTCAACGCGCAAAGCCCGTCGGCGCCGGAGAAACGGTGACCATCGCGCCGGGATGAATTTCCTGCACCTCCAACGCGCGCTCGGCAACGCCGTCGCGGCCGAAACGGAAGGCACCATCGATGCCGGCGAAACCACCGGCGTCGCGCAGGCGGCCTTCCGGGAATGGCGATCCGATGGGCCAATCGCGCATGATCCGCACCGTCAACAACACCGCATCATAGCCCAGGCTCGACAAACGATAGGGCGCCGTGCCGAAACGCGCGCGGTATTTCGCCGCATATTGCCGGTACAATCCATCCGACACGCTGGCGAACCAGGCGCCGTTCAGCGATGCTTGGCCAGCGACCGAACTGTCCGAGTTCCACAATTCGGTGCCGAGAATCGTCGCCTCCCCAACCCCGTTCCTGCGGAGAATCGGCGCCGCGGTCGCAGCTGCCATTGCCGAATCGGCGATCAGCACCGCCTGATACGGCCCGGTTTTGGCCAGGCGCGTGATGGCGGCCGTCAACGCCCCCGGCGCGCGGTCATAGGTCTGGAGCGAAAGCACCTGCCCGCCCGCCTGCTCAACCGCGCGCAGGAACGCCGTCGACGCACGATCGCCGTACAAGCCGTTGGGCACCAGCCCGGCAAAGTCCTTCACGCCCTTGCTCTGGGCATAGCTGACGACGCGCGCGATCGACTGTGCGGGGGAATAGCCAAGCGTGTAGGTGCCATTGCCAGCGACGCTGGTGTCGTTGGAAAATGCGATCAGCGGCACGCCCGCCGAATGCGCGACACTGGCCACGGCGCGCACGTCATCCGCCAAAAGCGGGCCAAGAATCAATTTGTTACCGTCAGCCAATGCCTTGCGAGCCGCCAATGCCGCACCCTGGCTGGTATCGTAGCTGGTGATGCGCAACCGATCGCTGCGGCTGTCGAGCACGGCAAGCTGGGTGGCGTTCGCCAGGCTCTGGCCGACACCGGCATTGGGGCCCGTCAGCGGCACGAGCAGTGCGACACGCTGGCGCGCAACGTCCTGCGGGATGCCCGCGTCGATCTTTGGCGGCGGCGCCTGAACCGGCCCTTTGGCCGGGCCATTATCCGCTGGCCCCTGCGGTCCGCGCGGCACTACCGTCGAACATCCAGCCAGCGCCAGCGCGACACCCGCGACAACAAGTCGCTTCGCCCACGTCACAATGCGTTGCGGTTTACCCTGCACGTCTGCCATGACACTCCCCAATGAACGCGGACCTTTTGCCCGGCCTCTATATCGTCGCAACCCCGATCGGCAATCTTGGCGATCTGTCGCCCCGTGCCGCCGACGTGTTGAGCAGAGCCGCCGTAATCGCGGCGGAAGACACGCGCGTTACGGCGAAGCTGCTGCATCATATCGGCTGCAAGCGACCAATGGTTCCCTATCACGACCATAATGCGGATCATATGCGACCCGGATTGATCGCTCGCCTGGCCAGTGAAGTGGTGGCACTGGTTTCCGACGCGGGCACGCCGCTCATCTCCGATCCTGGATACAAATTGGTGCGCGATGCGCGCGCGGCGGGGCATAATGTCGTGACCATCCCCGGCCCCTGTGCGGCGGTCGCGGCGTTGACGCTTGCCGGTCTGCCGACCGACCGGTTCTTGTTCATGGGCTTCCTGCCGGCCAAGCCCGGCGCGCGAGCGAGCACCATTGCAGAGGTTGCGGGCATCCGCGCCACCCTGGTCTTTTACGAATCTGGCCCACGCCTGGGCAATGCCCTGGCGGCGCTGGCCGAAGGGCTGGGCGACCGTGAAGCGGCCGTCGCCCGCGAAATCACCAAGCGTTTTGAAGAAGCAGTGCATGGCACCCTGTCCAGCCTGGCCGCGCGCTATGCCGACGCACCGCCCAGGGGTGAAATCGTCATCGTCATCGCGCCGCCGGGGGAAACGCCCCCACCCAGCGCCGACGACGCCGACGCCGCCCTCGCTGACGCGCTGACTCGCCTGCCGGCGTCAAAGGCGGCCGGCGAAGTGGCGAAGAAATATAATCTCGACCGCAAGGCTCTTTATGCCCGCGCGATGGAGATGAAGGAGTGACACCTATATACCGTCAATGCTGCGAGCGGCCGTAATTCTATGGAAAATCAAGATAGATGTTGAACAAAGAGCTTTTCCTGCCAGATGGCTACCAGGCGCAGGCATCCGTCGCCTATTTCGACGACGCCATAAGCCTGGAGAACAGCACAGTATACCAGCCGGAAGTCTATCCAGTTGCCCAATATCTGTTGGACGGGACCGGCCGCACCAGGATTGTCGATGTTGGTTGCGGTATCGGTCACAAGTTGGCCAGCGCGGATGCCGCGGCAAAACTTGGCATTGATTTCGGCGCCAATATCGCCTTTTGCCGGGCGCACTACGGCGACGCCGCCGAGTGGCGAGAATGCGACCTGTCTCAGCCCGCGCCAGCAGACCTGATTCAGTCGATCGGACCACAGGATGTGGTCATTTGTTCAGACGTCGTCGAGCACTTGATGGATCCCCGACCGCTGCTCGACTTTCTCGGGCAATGCTTCTCGCGCGGCGCGCTGGTGATTACCAGCACGCCTGAACGAGCGTTGGTCCGCGGCGCGGATCATGTCGGGCCGCCGCCCAATCCGTCGCACATCCGCGAATGGACGCTGAACGAATATCGCGCGCTGCTCAACACAAGCGGTCTGCCCCCGCTTTATATTGGCCTGACGCTGAACAACGACCAGAACCGGTTGCTGCGCACCATCATTTCTGTCCACGAGCCGCAACTGCAAGCAAGGTTCGCAGTGGCCGCAACGCGACCGTTGGCGATCATATCCTGCTTCAACGAAGCCGATGTAATCGTGGAAGTCATCGAACACTGGATTGCCGAGGGTTGCGACGTTCATGTGCTCGATAATTGGTCCACCGACGATAGCTGGCTCCTTCTCTCTCGGGCTGCTGATCGCTTCGGCGACCATATGGTGCTCGAACGCTTTCCTGCAGACCGCCCCTCTGAAGGCGCCTGGCGCGACATCCTGACCCGCAAGGAAGAAATCGCGCTGACTCATCCGGGGCGTTGGATCATCCATTCCGACGCCGACGAGATCAGAACCAGTCCATTCCCGCTGACGAACCTCGCGGATGCAATGCATATGTCAGGTCTGGCTGGCTGGAACCGGATCGGTTTCACGGTCCTGAATCACCGTCCGGTCGATGACCGCCCTTTCCTGCCCGGCTCACTGCAAACGGCGCTTCCCTATTTCGAATACGGGACGAAGCCCGGGCATTTCATCCAGCTCAAGGCCTGGTTGCAGGGAGGCGAGAGGGTTTCACTTGTCGACAGCGGCGGTCATATCGCCGATTTTCCCGGCACCGCGGACAACCCCTATCAATTCGTGCTGCACCACTTCCCGCTCCGTTCGGTCGAACATGGACGGCGTAAGGTCAATGTTGAGCGGCGCAAGCGCTGGTCGCAAGAGGAACAGGCGAACGGCTGGCACAACCACTATGCGGAACTGGCAGGCGATGCTGCGCTCGTTTGGCCCAAGGACAGGCTCAGCGATGTGCGCGACCACTTCTGGGCTCGGCACGGGCTGCAGATAATGATGCGCCTACAGCGCTAGCCGGGCGAGCATCGACAATGCCTCGCCCCCCTGCCCGACCACCCGCCCAACCTTCCCGCCAGGCCGCCGAAGCGCGCGGTCGTCGGGGGGAGCGGATGGCGGCTTGGTGGTTGCGGCTGAAAGGATGGCAGATACTCGACATGCGCGTCCGCACCGCGGCGGGCGAAGTTGATCTGGTGGCGAAGCGGGGCAACCTGATCGCGTTTGTCGAAGTGAAGACGCGCGGCACGGCCGCCGAACTCGACATGGCCATCGACGAACGCCGCCTTTCCCGCGTCGCCGCTGCCGCCGAAGTGCTGATGCCTCGCTATGCGCTGGACGGCGAGGATGTCCGCATCGACGTGGTCCTCATCGCGCCGGGAACGCGGCCGCGCCACATTGAAAATGCCTGGATCGGGTGACAGCGCGGCCGCCGCACCCTAAATGCGCATCCACACATTATGTTGCACCAGCACGTTGCACCAGCGCAAGCCGGGTGACGGCCTTAAGGAAAACGCATGAGCCTGATTGTCGCTGTCCAGATGGACCCGCTTGAGAGCATCAACATCACTGGCGATTCGACCTTCGCGCTGATGCTGGCGGGGCAGAAACGCGGGCACCGCCTGTTCCACTACACCGCCGATGCGTTGAATTATTCGGACGGCCGGGTCTGGGCGAAGGCGCACCCGACAACGGTGCAACGCGTGCCGGGCAATCATTTCAGCTTTGGCGATCCCGTACAGCTTGATCTGGGCAACGAGGCTGATGTCGTGCTGATGCGGCAAGACCCGCCGTTCGACCTTGGCTATATTACCGCGACCCATCTGCTTGAACGGATTTCCCACCAGACGCTGGTGGTCAACGATCCCGCCAGCGTGCGCAACGCGCCCGAAAAGGTGTTCGTGCTGGACTATGCCCGGTTCATGCCGCCGACGCTGGTCACGCGCAGTCTGGAGGAAGCCCGCGCCTTCCTGGCCGAACATGGCGAAATCGTCGTGAAGCCGCTGCATGGCAATGGCGGCAAGGCGATATTCAAGGTGGGTGCGGACGGCGCCAACCTGTCGGCGCTGATCGAGGTGTTCAACACCGCTTATCGGGAACCGCACATGATCCAGGCTTTCCTGCCCGACGTGGCGAAAGGCGACAAGCGCATCGTGCTGGTGGATGGCGAAGTGGCGGGTGCGATCAACCGTTTGCCGGGCGAAGGCGAAATCCGTTCCAACCTTGCGGTCGGCGGATCAGCGGTGAAGACCGAGCTTACCGACGAAGAACGCGAAATCTGCGCCGTGCTGGCGCCGGAACTGAAGGCACGCGGCCTGTTGTTCGTCGGTATCGACGTGATCGGTGGCAAATGGCTGACCGAAATCAACGTCACTTCGCCCACGGGGATCGTTGCGATCGAGCGGTTCGACGGCACCGATGTCGCGGGACTGATCTGGGACGCGATCGAAGCCAAGGTGGCGGCATCCGGCTGAACCGCAGCGGCGGGCGCGAATAAGCCCGAAAATGAACAGGGGTGAGGGAACCCAACCGGCTTCCTTCACCCCGATGCTGTCGTCGTGACCGGAAAAATCAGCCGATCGTCTGCCCGGTCTTGGCCCAATCGGCCATGAAACCTTCGATGCCCTTGTCGGTCAGCGGGTGCTTGACGAGCTGGCGAATGACGGCGGGCGGTGCGGTCATCACATCGGCGCCGATGCGTGCGCTTTCCAGGATGTGGACAGGGTGGCGCACGCTGGCGACCAGGATTTCGGTATCGAAACCATAATTGTCGTAAATCAGGCGAACGTCACGGATCAGGTCCAGCCCGTCGAGGCCAATGTCATCCAGCCGCCCGACGAACGGCGAAATGAAGGTCGCCCCCGCCTTGGCCGCCAGCAACGCCTGATTGGCGGAGAAGCACAAGGTGACGTTGACCATCGTGCCGTCGTTGGTCAGCGCCTTGCACGTCTTCAGGCCATCGATGGTCAGCGGCACCTTGACCGCGATATTGTCGGCCACGCGCCGGACGATTTCTGCCTCACGCATCATGCCTTCATGGTCGAGCGCGACGACTTCGGCCGAAACCGGGCCGGAAACGATGTCGCAGATTTCCTTGACGACTTCGAGGAAATTGCGCCCCGACTTGGCGATCAGCGACGGATTGGTGGTCACGCCGTCAAGCAGCCCGGTTTCGGCCAGGTCGCGGATTTCGGCAGTGTCGGCGGTATCGACGAAGAACTTCATGGGAGCGCCCCTTGGGTAAGTGAGTCTGCAATTGCCGCCCCCTTGGCAAATTCGGGCGCGATGTGACAGCCCTTACCGACCGGCGGGGCGCCGCGGACGCTGTTTCCCGGAAATAGATTTGATCACCAGGCCACCCGCCGCGCGCGGATCGATCGGCCGATCCGCCCGATCAAGCGCCTGAGCGAGGAAATGCTGAACGTCGGCCGCGTCCCACGCCGCCGCCGTCATCAAGCGGATATGCCGTACCTGACTGCCGCTGCCGCCCAGCAAGCCCTTGGGGTCGTCGAGCCGAGTGCCCCAGGTGAAGCACAGCGTCACCCATCGCGGCATGACCGCCAGCGAAAACACGATGTCCTTCACCCGGTCGGTCGACCCGAAGCCAATCGCCAGCGCGTTGTAGTTATCATAAACCGGGATGGTCGCACCGGGCACCCGGTCAACCGCCTTGGCGAACAACGCCCGCGTCAGCGCCGCGACTTCGGGCGTGAATTTGTCGATGAAGCCGTCAAGCTCGGCCTGCGCATCCATCCGGTCACCCCCGGTTATTGGCCCCCCATTATTGGGGCGCGATTAATACCCCAATCGACGACGCCTTGATACCTGTCAGCCGCAATTGATGGCGGCCGGGCAACAGCGCGAACCGCACGATCTTGCGAATGCCGGTGCAGGCTGGTCCATGGTCGTGGCCAACGCTCGGCAACGCCTTGCCATCGCGCATCACATCAATCCAGGCGGCATCGCTGAGCGCGATGCCATAATTGCCCGCGCGCGGCACATCGATCCAGATGATCGTCGCCGTACCGCCGCGCGCGCGTTCTTCGGCGGTGAGCCCGGCCGCGCTTCTCGATCCCGTCAGGTCAAACCGCATCCCGACGCCTGGCCGATTGCCCGGAACCGCCCATGCCGCCAACCCGCGCGGCGGCGGTGCAACGGCTGGACACACGGCGGGAGCGGCCTGACCGGCCATCAACAGGGGAAGCAAGGGAAGCAAGGGAAGCATGGCAACCTTTCGTCCGCTGAACAGCTATTCCCCGCGCCATACGGCAATCGGCGAACAAACACACCCTTCCGCCGCCGCACCGAATGCCCATAAAGGGAAGATCATGCCTTCTCGCGCACGCGTCGTCATCCTCAACTCGGCAGTCGGGCCGTTCGATTACCGCGTGCCCCACGGCATGACGGCCGAACCCGGCTCGATCGTGGTCGCGCCGCTTGGGCCGCGCCAGTTGCTGGGCGTGGTCTGGGAAGCGGAACGGATACCGTCGCCGGGCGAAGTGGGTGACAATCGCTTGCGCAACCTGATCGGCGTCGTCGATACGCCGCCGATTGCCGCACCGCTGCGTCGGCTGATCGAATGGACCGCCAACTATTATCTGGCGCCGCCGGCATCCGTCCTGCGCATGTCGATGCCGTCGAGTTCCGCCCTGGAAAGCGCGCGCACCGCAACCGAATATCGGGCGACCGGGCTTGTCCCCCCACGCCTGACCCCGCAACGCAGCCAGGCGCTGGAGCGTATCGCCGATCGACAAGGGCTGATCCGCGAACTGGCCGAAGCCGCTGACGTTACCGAGGCGGTGATCCGTGGCCTGGTCAAGGCTGGCGCCATCGAGGCTGTCGAAGTTGCGCTCGACCGGCCCTTTCCCCTGCCCGACCCGGCCCATGCCCAACCTGCGTTGTCTGCCGACCAACGGGCGGCGGCTGATGCTCTTGCCGATGCGGTGACCGCGCATCGCTTCCAGCCATTCCTGCTCGACGGCGTTACTGGATCGGGCAAGACCGAAGTCTATTTCGAAGCGATTGCCGCGGCCATCCGGTCAGGACGGCAGACATTGGTGCTGCTGCCCGAAATCGCGCTGACCGAACCGTTCCTGCGGCGCTTTGCCGATCGGTTCGGCTGCACCCCCGTGGCCTGGCATTCGGACCTGCGCCAGTCGCAGCGCCGCCGCGCGTGGCGCGCGATTGCCGATGGCCAGGCGCTGGTGACGGTGGGTGCGCGCTCGGCGTTGTTCCTGCCCTATGCCAATCTGGGTCTGATCGTCGTCGATGAGGCGCACGAAACCAGCTTCAAGCAGGAAGAAGGCGTTCGTTACCATGCCCGCGACGTCGCGGTGATGCGCGGGATGTTTGAAAATGCGCCCGTGGTACTCGCCTCCGCCACGCCTGCGATCGAGACACGCCAGCAAGTCGCAACCGGCCGCTATGCCGAATTAAAGCTGCCCGGCCGATATGGCGAAGCGGTGCTGCCCACCATCGAAGCGATCGACCTGATCGCCGAACCGCCCGAACGGGGCCGCTGGATTGCACCCCGGCTGGTGAATGCCATCGACGCGACGCTGGCGCGCGGTGAGCAGGCCTTGCTGTTCCTCAACCGGCGCGGCTATGCGCCGCTCACCTTGTGCCGCGCGTGCGGGCATCGCTTCCAATGCCCCAATTGCACGGCCTGGATGGTCGAACACCGGCTGATCCACCGGCTGGCCTGCCACCATTGCGGCCATGTCGAAAAAGTCCCCGATAAATGCCCCGAATGCGACAATGAGGACTCGCTGGTCGCCTGCGGCCCCGGCGTCGAGCGCATCGCCGACGAAGTTGCCGCCTTGTGGCCAGAGGCGAAACGCGCCGTCGTCACTTCCGACACCATCTGGTCCCCGGCGAAGGCGGCTGAATTCGTCGAGCGGATGGAATCGGGCGATATCGATATCGTCATCGGCACCCAGCTCGTGACCAAGGGGTATCATTTCCCCAACCTGACGCTGGTGGGCGTGGTCGATGCCGATCTGGGGCTGGACGGCGGTGATCTGCGCGCGGCGGAACGGACTTTCCAGCAGATCAGCCAGGTCGCGGGCCGCGCGGGACGGGCATCGAAAAAAGGCCATGTCTATGTCCAGACCCACAGCCCCGGCGCCGCGGTGATGCAGGCGCTGGTAACCGGCGATGCCGACGCCTTTTACGCGGCGGAAACCGAAGCGCGCCGCTTTGCCAACGCCCCGCCCTTTGGTCGCTATGCCGCGATCGTCATTTCGTCGGAGGACAGGAGCGCGGCGGAAAGCACCGCGCGCATCATCAAGCATCACGCGCCCGACATGGAAGGCATGTCGATCTATGGCCCCGCCCCGGCCCCGCTCGCCATGCTGCGCGGCCGCCACCGGTTCCGCCTGCTGGTCCATGCGCGTCGCAGCTTCGACGTGCAGGACGCGATCCGCGACTGGCTGGGCGCACTCGACTGGCCCGCCAAGGTTCGCGTGTCGGTTGACGTCGATCCCTATAGCTTCTTGTAGGCCCCTTCACACTCGTTGAAATTCCAGTCTAAGTAGTCGGCTTCGAACACCCGGGGTGGAGGGAAAAGTGAAATTTCGTATCAAGTTGCTTTCGGCATTGCTTGCGAGCCCACTGCTTGCTGGAGTGGGCCATGCTGAATGGCAGGTCGCTTCGTCCGCGCATTTTGTCGTCTATGAAGACGACACGCCGCAACATGTGAGTGCATATGCGACCCGATTGGAGCGCTACGACCGGGCAATGCGCCTTCTGCACTTGATGCCGGAGGACAAACGCGGCCCATCTGCGCGCGTTACGGTGTTCGTTTTAAGTTCGACCAGCGACATTCATCGCTTGTTCGGCAAGGGTGGGCAAGATGTTGCAGGCTTCTATCGCGGCTCGGCCGCAGGCTCCGTCGCGTTCGTGCCGAAAAGTTCGGGTGAGTATTCCAACAACGGGTTGTCACCTCAGGTAATCCTACAGCACGAATATGCCCACCATTTCATGCTGTCGAACTGGACAGAGGCAGCTTTTCCAGAATGGTTTGTGGAAGGTTTTGCCGAGTTCCATGCAACCGCGCGCTTCCGAGACGATGGAAGCATCATTTTCGGCGCGCCACCGATCTATCGACGGTACACCATTGCAGATAGTGCATCGATGCCAATCGACTTGTTGCTCCAACCTCGCCCTACAAATTTGAGCAGCAAGGAAACCGATGGTCTTTACGGTCGCGGCTGGTTGCTGACTCACTATTTAACGTTCGACCCAAAACGTCGCGCACAGCTCGCCGCATATATCGGTGCACTTAATTCGGGAAAATCGATATCCGATGCCAATAAGGAACTCGGCAATATTTCGGGTCTGGACAATAAACTTAACCAATATGGCCAAAGCCCGACCTTCAAATCCGCCATGTTCACGCCGGATCAGTTGCCCGTTGGCGAAATAACCGTCCGCGCGGTGACGCCTGGCGAAGCGGCAATAATGGCTTGCCTGATCCGCTCAAAGCGCGGCGTTGATAAGGAGCGTGCAGGGCAGGTCGCCGCCGACGCTCGCGCGGTCGCCGCAAATTATCCGAACGATGCCGATGTCCTGAACGAACTGGCTGAAGCAGAGTTTGACGCCGCCAGCACGAATGACGGCAATTTAGCCGACTTTGCCGCCGCAGAGGCAACAGCGGACCGCGCGATATCGATCAATCCGAAATCCGTCCATGCTTTGCTCTACAAAGGCATGGCACAAATGGCGACCGCCAATAAAACCAAGGCTGCTGACGCCAAGACCTGGCAAGATATTCGCAAATGGTTTCTCGCGGCCAACAAAATCGATCCCGAAAACCCGCAACCGCTCGCCTTGTATTATGAGAGCTTTGTGAACGCCGACCAAATACCCAGCAAAAACGCACAGGACGCAATGATTTACGCCTACGCGCTGGCTCCTTACGATCTTGAACTTCGCGCACGGGCTGCTGTAGTGTTGCTCGAGCAAGGGCGGCTTCCGCAAGCTAAGGTCGCTCTGGGGCCGATCGCCTACCAGGCCGAAGGACGAGACGGCGACAAGAGCCCCGCCATCACAGCGATCGCATCCATCAACGCGGGCGACGTTGCCGGCGCAATCGAAGCGCTGAAGCCAAAGAAGAAAGATGACGAAAAACCCTCATCAAAGTGAAACGACCACTCTGGTTTGGTGCGGAGGTCGAAATATTTAAATAAGGTAAAAGCCCAGGGCGGCTTGAAGGTCCCCCGGGCTTTCTGCCATGGCCTCCCAGGTCAGGCAGGAGATGCGTGTGAGCTGGTTGCGGTCATTCTGGTTGTTGGCACTGGCGCTGTTCTTGCCGATGGGCGATGCTCGAGCGGATGACATTTCCGCAACCGGGCGCGGGGTGGTGCGGATCGTCACCATTGCGACGGCGGAGGGCGAAGTCGTCGGCTTCGGGCATGGCAGCGGCTTTGCCGTCGCACCCAATCGCATCGTCACCAACGCCCATGTGGTCGAACTGGCGGCGCGATATCCGGCCAACGTCGTCATCGGCATCGTCCCGTCGGAAGGTGCCAAGAGCTTTCAGGGCAAGCTGATCGCCTATGACGCGCAACGCGACCTGGCGCTTATCGAGTTCAAGGGCAGTCCCCTGCCCCCGGTCACCTTGTTCAGTGGCCCGGTGCAGGACGGCGATACCGTGATCTCGCTGGGCTATCCCGGCAATGTCGATCTGGCGACGGCACAGTCAGCGGCGGACTTCATCAAGCCCTTGCAGGCGGTGCGCACCCAGGGCGGTTTTGCCGGGCGACGGGTGATGACGGGCGTGCAGGTGCTGCTCCACACCGCCAGTATCGCGCGTGGCAATTCGGGCGGGCCGTTGCTTGACCGATGCGGCCGGGTGATCGGCGTCAATTCCGCACTGACCAAGGCCGAAGACGGCGATTCCACCTTTGGCTTTGCGATTGCGGACACCGAGTTGATGGCGTTCCTGTCGCAGGCGAAACAGCCGATCGCCACGGTCGCCCTGCCCTGCACCAGCATCGAGGAACGCCTGCGGCTGGACCGGGACGCGGCATCCGCCGCCGCTGATGCGCAGGTCGCCGCCACCCAGGCGGCCGACACCAAGGCAACGCTGGCGCGCGAAGCCGCGATGGAACAGGCCCGCGCGCAACTGGAACGCCGGATAGAGGATATCATCGCGGTTGCCGCCCTGCTGCTCGTCGTGGGCGCATTGGCGATCGGTGGCGCCGGGATGCTGGAAATGCGCAACAAGCGCCGTGCGGCGATCTGGACCCTGGCAGGCGGCGGCGCATTGGTCATTGCCAGCGCCGCGGTATTCTTCACCCGCCCCGCCGGGACCGTCACGCTGCCCCAGCCGTCACCCAGCGACGATACCGCCGCGAAAGCCGATCCCGGCTATGGCAAATTCGCCTGCCACATCATCCCCGAACGCAGCCGCATCAACATATCCAGCCCGCAGGACGTGACGCTGGATTATGGCAAGGACGGCTGCATCAACGATCGCACCCAATATGCCGAAAATGGCAAGAAGTGGGAACGCATCCTGGTCCCGGAGGACGAGCAAACGGTCTCGGTGCTCCAATATGACGGCGACACCCACACCTATACCGACAGCCGTTATTTCGTTACGGCCGCCCAGATGGCGCAAGCACGCAGGCTGCGTGGTGCCGTCGAGCAGAAATCATGTACGGCAAGCGAACCCGATCGGCTGAAACTCGCCAGCCAGCAAACCGCGATCCGCGACGCCCTGCCGCCCCAGCCCGACGAATGGCTGGTCTATAACTGCATCCGCACGCCGTAAACCGGGTCAGGGGCGGCAAGATGGGGCGACAACTTCTGAATTACGGATCGCCGGACTATGACGCGCGACCGGGCCATGGCGCACGATCGCCGCTTTTCCCGGCGACGAATGCTCGCCGCGGTTGCGCGGGCGAAATGTGGATTGGCCGATGTCGTGCCATCATTCGCCAGCAATTTCTCGCTTCCGCAGGGTAATCTTGCGGTCGATGCCCCAGGCATAGCCGCCCAGTGCACCGTCGCTCCGCTGGACACGGTGGCAGGGGATGATGACCGCCACAGGATTGGCGCCACACGCACTGCCCGCCGCGCGCGCGGCGTTTGGATTGCCCGCCGCTGCGGCAAGCTGGGAATAGGTCCGCGTCTCACCCGGCGGAATGCCGCGCAGTGCCTGCCAGATCGCCTCCTGAAACGCTGTGCCCCGGACATCGACCGGCAAGTTATGGTCGCGCTCCGGGCTTTCGACGCTGGTGACGACGCGCGCGGCCAGTTCGGCAAGTGCAGTGCCGCCACCAACAACCTCGGCATGCGGGAAACGTGCGGCCAGGGACGCATCGTCTTCGTCAAAAGCGACACGGCACAACCCCTTGTCCGTCGCCGCGATCAACAATGGGCCAAGGCTGGTTTCGGCAATCGTCCAGCGGATCGTTACCCCTGCCCCGCCGCGCTTCCACGCGCTTGGGCTCATGCCCAACCTGCGGCCTGCGCTTTCGTAGAAGCGACTGGGGGCGGAATAGCCCGCTTCATAGATGGCATCGGTCACGCGACTCTCCGTTTTCAATGCGTCGGCTGCCGCTCGCGCCTTTAACCCGCGCGCATAGGCTGCCGGCGTCACCCCCGTAGCGCGCTTGAACAGCCGGTGGAAATGATGCGGGGCGTAACCGACCAGCGCGGCCAGTTCGTCAAGCGACAAGCCGTCATCCGCTGACTCGATCAATGCGACCGCGCGGGCAACCGCAACCCGGTCGCGCCCGACATCGTCCGGCTTGCACCGCAGGCACGCCCGATACCCTGCAAGGCGCGCAGCCGCCCCATCGGGATAAAATGCGACGTTCGCACGCTTCGGGTGTCGCGCCGGGCAGCTCGGCTTGCAATAGATGCCGGTGGTTTTCACCGCGACGACGAAGCGGTTGTCCAGATTACGGTCCCGCGCGGCAAAAGCGGCCCAGGCCCAATCGGGATCGATGGCGGAAAGTTTGTCCATGCGGCGGATATACTCGCACCACCCCGTCACCGCATCCCGTGGTTTGCGTTCAAAACCTGGGCGCGGGACCAGCGCCGACCGATACCGGGCTTGGTTCGTCAGCCGCCATTGGCCCGGAACAGATCGATCGTGCGTTGACGCGCCAGATCAGCGGACGGTTCGTGATAATCCTTGCGCCGGTCCGAATTGAAGCCGTGCCCCGCTTCATAGACACGCACCGTCGCCTTGGGCCAATCCCTGGCGATCACCTTGTCGACCCCCTCCATCGGAATACTCTGATCGAAACGGCCGAAATGAAGGATCGTCGGCACTTTCGGCTCTTCGTCCGCCGCGCCGGGAATCAAGCTGCCATAATAGCTCGACACCGCCGCAAGACCGGTCATCCTGGTGGCGCCAAACCAGCAGACCGACCCGCCATAGCAATAACCGACCATGAACACCGGCCCCTTGCCGGCCAGCACATCGATGCATGTCTGCACGTCCCGCAGCGTCAGGTCGAATGGGTGAAGCTGGCGCGCGAGTTCGACGCCGCGTTGCAGTCCGTCGCCATTATAGTCGGCTTCGAACCCCGGATGTTCCCGGTCGAACAACGCAGGCGCCAGAACTTCATAACCATCGGCGGCATAGTCATCGCACAATTCACGGATATGATCGGTGACGCCGAAAATTTCCTGGACAAGCACCACGCCACCGCGCCGTTCGCCATCGGGATGAACATGATAAACGCCGACATCGGCGCCGTCCGACATCGTCATGCGTTCCATCCGGCCTGTTGGCATCGCGGTTCTCCTGTTGCTGGTTCCGCCGCTTGTCTAATCGTTGGGGAAGACAGGGAAAGCGCAAAAATCAGACCGCGCGAGCGTCGACGATCAACCTGTCGACCTGAGTACGCAACCTTTCGACAGAGCCAGCAACATCGTCGGCGATCAATGCCAGATCGCTGGCGGTGCCGCGTGATCGCTCGGCATGGGCGCGCAACTGCTGCATGTTCGCCGCCGCGTTGGTGGTGCCGACATCGACTTCCGAAATCGCCGTCGCAATGCGGCGCGTCATGTCTCGCTGGCGCTCGACTGCGTCCGCCGTCGTCGCGGTCGCTTCGTCCAGCCCTTCCACCAGTGCATCGACCGACAGGATCGTGTCGATCATCGTCCCCGTCGCCGTGCGCACCGCCCCCAGCCGCGCCTCTATTTTTCCCGCGGCGAGCTGGGTCTGGCGCGCCAGACCCTTCACTTCCTCCGCCACGACCGCAAAGCCGCGCCCGGCAGGGCCTGCGCGGGCTGCCTCGATCGTCGCGTTGAGTGACAGCAGGTTGGTCTGCCCGGCCAAACCTGTGATCAGATCAAGGACCGAGGCAATCTCGTTGACCAGCGTGTCGAGCGATTCGGCCTGGGCGCGCCCTTCGGTCGTACGCCGATGAACGCCACCAACGCGCGTCTGGGATATCTGGGCAGCCTCGCTCACCGAATCGATCGCCATCGCCAGTTCGATACTGGAACTGGCGATGGTGCGCGCATTGCCCGCGCTCTGTTCGACCAGCGCCGCCGTGGCGAGCGCGTGTTGTTCGGTTTCGCTCGCAACGCCCGACATCGCGCCGGCACTGCCAAGCAGCCGGGGGCCGGCCGAATTGAGTTGCTGGACGACAACCCCGGCCTCGCGCTCGAACTGGCCGAACAGTGCCTCAAGATCCGCCGCACGCCTTGCCTTGGCGGCGTGTTCGTTGACCTGGCGACGATGGAGCGCTTCCTGCGCGACGCGCGCCTCCTCGCTCAACCGCCGCGCCTCGATCGATCGCCCGCGCGCAAAGGCAAGCGCGCGGGCGATCGCGCCGATCTCATCGCTGCGTTCCAGCCCCGGTATCAGGCTGTGGTCGCGTTCATCCGCGATGGTCTTGGTCGCCTCCGCAATGGCGGCGAGCGGGTCGGTCACGCGATAGACGACGAAACGAGCACCCCAAACGCCAATCGCGGCGGTGAACAAGGTTATCAGCGCGACGATCACAAAGGCCCTGAACAGAACCGATTTCAGCGCTTGCTGTTCATTGAAGGCGTCGGTGCGCAATTTGTCGATCAGCGAATCGGACGCGATCGTCATCGGGTCGATGCCCGCATAAAGTGGGCCGCTGACCATGAATTCCAGCCGATCGGTCTGCTTGTGCCTCAGCAGCATCTCAACCTCATCGACGGTAGCATTCGCCTCGATTCGCGCCTTCTCAATGCGCCCTAGCAGGGCCGCGTTGTCGCCATCGACGGGATGAACCCGGAACTGATCCCAGTTTTTCCTGATCTGCGCGCGTGCAATGGCGACCGTTGCGATGGCGCCGTCGATCGTCACGTTGCCGCTCAGTGCCTTGTAGGTGACGGCGGCGACCATCGTATAACCGTCGCTCACCCGTTGCAGTTCGGCGATCGGATAAATTCTGTTGGTGACCAGGGCGCCGACACGATTGCTGGTGGTCACGGCGCCCACCATCAGCGTCATTGTCAACACGGCCTGAATCCCGAGCAGTGCCCACAACAACCGCCTGAGTTGAAGCGCTATACCTTCAGCGGCGCGACGAACACCCAGCCCAAAACGCGGCAAAACGATACCCATGTCGATGATTTCCAATATTTTTCGGCACAGGTTGCAATGGTCGACAACACACCAACACTTGGTAAACATGGCGTCCATATCATGCCGTTTGCGTCTCTTTTCGGCTTTACAAGTTGGACTTTCGCCCCGCTTGCATCCCCGGCGCACCGATGCTAGCAGCCCGGCAACCCAAGCAAGGGCGCGTTCGCGTGCCCTGTTTTCGCATGGGGCCACTTTCCTTTTTCCAAGAGGATACGGATCGCGTGGAGACATCCGGCGGCATTCAGGCAAGTTTATCGGGACGCTATGCAAAGGCGCTGTTCGAGCTTGCACGCGACGCAAAGTCGATCGAGGCGGTGGAAGCCAGCCTCGCGGTCGTGCGCGCTGCAATCAGCGAATCGGCTGACTTCGCCATGTTGACGACCAGTCCGCTCATCAGCCGCAGCGACGCGCTGAAGGCGGTTGCAGCGACGGCCAAGGTGATGAAGCTCGACGCGACCACGACCAGTTTCCTGGGCGTGCTGGCGGAAAATCGTCGCCTTGCCGCCTTGCCGCAAATCATCGGCGCCTTCCGGTCGCTCGCTGCCAGCCATCGCGGCGAGACCACGGCGGAAGTCGCCTCCGCGCATCAGCTGACCACCGAGCAGGTTGCCGCCTTGAAGCAGGCGCTGCGCCAGCGTATCGGCCGCGATGTTGCCGTGGACCTTACCGTTGATCCCTCGTTGCTCGGCGGGCTTGTCGTCCGCATCGGCAGCCAGATGATCGACAGCTCGATCAAGACCCGTCTGAATTCCCTCGCGCACGCGATGAAAGGCTGAAAATGGATATCCGCGCCGCAGAAATTTCCAAGGTCATCAAGGACCAGATCGCCAATTTCGGCGCCGAAGCCGAGGTCAGCGAGACCGGCCAGGTGTTGTCGGTTGGTGACGGCATCGCCCGCGTCTTCGGTCTGGACAATGTCCAGGCTGGCGAAATGGTCGAATTCGCCAATGGCGTGCAGGGCATGGCCCTCAACCTGGAAGCCGATAATGTCGGTATCGTGATCTTCGGCTCCGACGCCGAGATCAAGGAAGGCGATGTCGTCAAGCGTACCGGCACCATCGTCGACGTGCCGGTTGGCAAGGGCCTGCTTGGCCGCGTTGTCGATGGCCTTGGCAATCCGATCGATGGCAAGGGCCCGATCGAATATACCGAGCGCAAGCGCGTTGAACAAAAGGCGCCGGGCATCATCCCGCGCACTTCGGTCCACGAACCGGTGCAGACGGGCCTGAAGGCCATCGATACGCTGGTTCCCGTCGGCCGCGGCCAGCGCGAACTCATCATCGGCGATCGCCAGACCGGCAAGACCGCCGTCGCCATCGACACCTTCATCAACCAGAAGGAAGTCAACAAGGGCGACGACGAAACCAAGAAGCTTTATTGCATCTATGTCGCCATCGGCCAGAAGCGCTCGACGGTCGCACAGATCGTTCGCCAGCTCGAAGAGAATGGCGCGATGGAATATTCCATCGTCGTCGCCGCGACGGCTTCCGAACCCGCACCGCTGCAGTATCTCGCGCCCTATACCGGCGTGACGATGGGCGAATATTTCCGCGACAACGGCATGCACGCCGTCATCGTGTATGACGATCTGTCGAAGCAGGCGGTCGCCTATCGCCAGATGTCGCTGCTGCTGCGCCGCCCGCCGGGCCGCGAAGCGTATCCGGGTGACGTGTTCTATCTCCACTCGCGCCTGCTGGAACGCGCCGCGAAGATGAACAAGGACAATGGCTCGGGTTCATTGACCGCGCTGCCGATCATCGAAACGCAGGCAGGCGACGTGTCGGCCTATATCCCGACCAACGTGATCTCGATCACCGATGGCCAGATCTTCCTTGAAACCAACCTGTTCTTCGCGGGCATTCGCCCCGCGATCAACGTCGGCCTGTCGGTCAGCCGCGTCGGCTCGGCTGCACAGACCAAGGCGATGAAGAAGGTTTCGGGATCGATCAAACTGGAACTGGCGCAGTACCGCGAAATGGCGGCTTTTGCTCAGTTCGGTTCGGACCTCGACGCATCGACGCAGAAGCTGCTGAACCGCGGCGCGCGCCTGACCGAATTGCTGAAGCAGGCACAGTTCAACCCGATGCCTTTTGAAGAGCAGACGGCGTCGATCTTTGCCGGCACCAACGGCTATCTCGACTCGGTCGCGGTAGCGGACGTGGTGCGCTATGAAGCGGCAATGCTCGCCGATCTGCGCAACCACCACGCCGATCTGCTCACTGCGATCCGCGTCAGCAAGGATCTGTCGGACGATTCGAAGGCGGCGTTGAAGGCTGCACTCGACAAGTTCGCCAAGACTTTCGCCTGATCCGGCCTTCGAGAGGACCGACTAAGTGGCCAGCCTCAAGGAACTGAAGCTCAGGATCGTCTCGGTCAAATCGACCCAGAAGATCACCAAGGCGAAGCAGATGGTCGCCGCCGCAAAGCTGCGCAAGGCGCAGGCTGCGGCCGAAGCCGCTCGCCCTTATGGCGAGCGGCTGGAAGCGGTGGTCGCGTCGATCGCATCGAAGCTGACGGTGAGCGAAAGCTCGCCCAAGCTGCTCGCGGGCACCGGCAAGGACCAGGTTCACCTGCTGGTGGTTACCACGGGCGACAAGGGGCTGGCCGGCGCGTTCAACGCGAACATCGTCAAGGCAGCCCTGGTCCGCGCCCATGCGCTGATCGCAGCAGGCAAGACGGTGAAATTCTATCTGGTCGGTCGCAAGGGGCGCGCGGTCATCAACCGCACCTTCCCCGGCAAGATTGTGCGTGAATTCGATACGAACGGCGTGCGCACGCCCGGTTTTGACGAGGCACACGCCGTCTCCGCCGAACTGATCGCCATGTACGAGACGGGCGAATTCGACGTCGCTCATCTGTTCTACAGCCAGTTCAAATCAGCGCTGGCGCAGATCCCGACCGAACGGCAGATCATGCCGGTTGCCATCCCCGCCAACGCCGCACCAGCGGGCAGCGCGGCAATCGAATATGAACCGGACGAAGAGGAAATCCTCGCCGTCCTGCTGCCGCGCAACGTCACCATGCAGATCTTCAAGGCGCTGCTGGAAAACATGGCGTCGGAACAGGGCGCATCGATGACCGCGATGGACAACGCCACGCGGAACGCCGGTGACCTGATCAGCAAGCTGACCGTCCAGTATAACCGGACACGCCAGGCCGCGATTACGACTGAGTTGGTGGAAATTATCTCGGGCGCGGAAGCGCTCTAACGCAACCCGCTGTTGTCCCGGATCAAACGGGCGACGGCAACTTGATCCCGGCCATCACCGGGATGATGATTTGAGGAAGAAGGAAAGCCAGGATGGCAACCGAAGCCCCGACCACTGAGAAGCCCGCCCGCAAGCCGCGCGCCACCAAGGCGGCCGCGCCCCAGGCAACCGCGTCCGCGCCGATTGCGACATCGAACAATGTCGGTCGCATTTCGCAGGTGATCGGCGCGGTTGTCGACGTTGCGTTCGAACAGGGGCACCTGCCCGCCATTCTGTCGGCGCTGGAGACCGACAATAATGGCAATCGCCTGGTGCTCGAAGTTGCGCAGCATCTGGGTGAGAACACCGTTCGCACCATCGCAATGGACTCGACCGAGGGTCTGACGCGTGGCCAGCCGGTTACCGACACCGGATCGCAGATTCGCGTGCCCGTCGGCCCCAAGACGCTGGGTCGCATTCTGAACGTCATCGGTGAGCCGATCGACGAACGTGGCCCCATCGGCAACACCGAAAGCGCGCCGATCCACGCCGCGGCCCCGCTGTTCATCGACCAGTCGACCGACAGTGCCATTCTGGTGACGGGCATCAAGGTCATCGACCTGCTTGCCCCCTATGCCAAGGGCGGCAAGATCGGCCTGTTCGGCGGCGCAGGCGTCGGCAAGACCGTGCTCATCCAGGAACTGATCAACAACATCGCCAAGGGCCATGGCGGCACCTCGGTGTTCGCAGGCGTGGGTGAGCGTACCCGCGAGGGCAACGATCTGTACCACGAATTCCTCGACGCCGGGGTTATCGCCAAGGATGCCGATGGCAACGCGACGTCGGAAGGATCGAAGGTTGCGCTGGTTTATGGCCAGATGAACGAACCGCCCGGCGCCCGCGCCCGCGTCGCTCTTTCGGGCCTGACGATCGCCGAATATTTCCGCGATGTCGAAGGCCAGGACGTGCTGTTCTTCGTCGACAACATCTTCCGCTTCACCCAGGCGGGCGCCGAAGTGTCGGCTCTGCTGGGCCGCATTCCTTCGGCCGTGGGCTATCAGCCGACGCTCGCAACCGACATGGGCGCGCTGCAGGAACGCATCACCTCCACCAACAAGGGGTCGATCACCTCGGTGCAGGCCGTGTACGTGCCCGCCGACGATCTTACCGATCCGGCGCCGGCAACGTCGTTCGCCCACCTCGACGCGACGACCGTGCTTAACCGCGCGATTTCGGAACTCGGCATTTATCCGGCGGTCGATCCGCTCGATTCGACCAGCCGCGTTCTCGAACCGCGCGTCGTTGGCCAGGAGCATTACGAAACCGCCCGCGCCGTTCAGTCGACGCTGCAGAAGTACAAGTCGCTGCAGGACATCATCGCCATCCTGGGCATGGATGAACTGTCGGAAGAGGACAAGGTGACGGTCGCGCGCGCGCGCAAGATCCAGCGTTTCCTCAGCCAGCCGTTTCACGTCGCGGAAGTGTTCACCAACATTCCCGGCAAGTTCGTGCAGCTTGAAGACACCATCAAGTCGTTCAAGGCGGTGGTGAACGGCGACTATGACCATTTGCCCGAAGCCGCTTTCTACATGGTCGGTGGCATCGATGAAGCCGTCGCCAAGGCCGAAAAGATGGCGCAGGACGCGTAAGAAAATCCCCAGCCCTCTCCTCCCGCCGCGGGGGGAGAGGGATAAGGAATATCGGAAATGTTGCACTTCGAACTCGTCACGCCCGAAAGACTCGTCCGCTCGGAAGAGGTGTACATGGTCGTCGTTCCCGGCACCGAGGGCGATTTCGGCGTCCTGGGCAGCCATGCGCCGGTGATGTCGACGATCCGCGACGGCGTGCTGCACATCTACAGGACGGAAAAGGGCGATCCGGAAATGCTGCCGATCAAGGGCGGCTTTGCCGAAGTCAACGCCGCTGGCCTGACCGTCCTCGCCGAACATGTCGGCTGAACCTACATCGGCTGAACTTACATCGGCTGAAACTACCCGGGCGGCCAAGTCCTGACCTGGCCGTCCTTTCCTTTGTTCCAGCACAACGCAAGCCGCGAACTATGGGGGCTTTGGCGGGGCGTCAGCCCCTTATGGGCAATCCAGACGCTTAAGCCTTAAGCCCCCCAAGTCGGCGCTCGCCGCGGCGCGGGCGAGTTTCAGGAGGGCCAGGCATTGCCCTCCCCCAAACGCTCTCCCCCAAACGCCCCCCAATAACAGCCGGAAGGCGACCGCCCCTGCCTCGTGATTGATCGAGATGGGCGGACGTGAGGCGCACGCGATACAAATCGGGCGGCCCAACGGCATCTTGACGCGCGCCAGCGGACGGGTCCGGCCCGACCGGAACCGGCTTTGGTTAGTCAATTGTCAAAACTTAGCCGTTACCGCTGGCGCGATGAATATAAGGGAATTCGCATCATGAGTGCATTTGGGCGTCGCCTTGGTCCGGGCGGTGGTCCGGCGCCGCGTTCTGCATTCGGCGTCGCTCGCCCGATGCAGGGTTCCGGCCCTGCCCGCGCGACAGACGCGCCGGGTGGAGATCAATTCCCGCCCATCAACCCTTCCGCCTTGCCGCCGCTTGATGGCGGCGCATCCGAGCCTGCCACCGGCGGCGATGCAAACGACATGCAGCCAGGCAATATGCCCGGTGTCGCCATGGATGCGCTCGCTCGCCTCGCCGAACGTCAGGCGACATCGGGCGATGCCGGCCAGTCGCGCATGGAAGGGTTTGAAAACTCGATCCACAAGATCAAGGAACAGGTGCTGCCGCGCCTGCTCGAACGCGTCGACCCTGAAGCCGCCGCCACGCTGAACAAGGACGAACTGGCCGAAGAATTCCGCCCGATCATCGGCGAAGTGCTGGCCGAACTGAAGCTGACGCTCAACCGCCGCGAACAGTTCGCGTTGGAAAAAGTGCTGGTCGATGAATTGCTCGGCCTCGGGCCACTTGAAGAATTGCTCAACGATCCGGCCATCACCGACATCATGGTCAATGGCCCGGAACAGACTTATGTCGAGCGCAAGGGCAAGCTTGAAATCGCCAATATCCAGTTTCGTGACGAGGAGCATCTGTTCCAGATCGCGCAGCGCATCTGTAATTCGGTTGGCCGCCGCGTCGACCAGACATCGCCGCTCGCCGACGCCCGGCTGAAGGACGGCAGCCGCGTCAACGTCATCGTGCCGCCACTGTCACTGCGCGGCACCGCGATCTCGATTCGTAAATTCTCGGCCAAGCCGATCACTCTCGACATGATGGCGGGCGGTGGGTCGATGTCGACCAAGATGGCGACCGCGCTGAAAATTGCCGGCGCGTGCCGGTTCAACGTCGTCATTTCGGGCGGTACTGGCTCGGGCAAGACGACGATGCTCAACGCCTTGTCGAAAATGATCGATCCCGGCGAGCGCGTGCTGACCATCGAGGACGCCGCCGAACTTCGCCTGCAACAGCCGCATTGGCTGCCGCTGGAAACCCGACCCGCCAATCTGGAAGGCCAGGGCGAAATCACCATCCGCGATCTCGTCAAAAACGCGCTGCGCATGCGTCCTGACCGGATCATCCTGGGCGAAATTCGTGGCTCGGAATGTTTCGATCTGCTGGCCGCGATGAACACGGGCCATGACGGTTCGATGGCGACGCTCCACTCCAACTCCCCGCGCGAGGCGCTGGCGCGTATGGAAAACATGGTGATGATGTCCGACATCAAGGTGCCGAAGGAAGCGATCAGTCGGCAGATCGCGGACTCGGTCGATCTGATCGTTCAGGTAAAGCGCCTGCGCGACGGTTCACGCCGCGTGACCAACATTACCGAAGTGATCGGCATGGAAGGCCCCGTCATCGTGACACAGGAACTGTTCAAGTTCGAATATCTCGATGAGTCCGCCGACGGCAAGATCATGGGCGAATATCGCGCCATGGGCCTGCGCCCATATACACTGGAAAAAGCTCGTCAATTTGGCTTCGATCAGGCGTATCTGGAAGCCTGCCTCTAAGCTGAGCAACCTGCACCGAAACAAAGCGGCGAGGACCATGGTCCTCGCCTCGGCGCCCAAGCTCCCGTCAGCCCGCCTTGCGGGCCGACCAGCCGCTTATTTGGCGATGCGCTCGATCTTTTCCTGAAGCGACTTCAACTCCGCTTTCAGCGTTGCCAGGTCGTCTTCCTTACCAACAACGGCTTCCTCGGTGCCGCTTCCAGTTGCGCCGGGTTTGAACGCGGCGGTTGCCGCTTCAAACATTTCGATGTTGCGCTTGGCGATTTCGGCAAACGGCGAATTGGCGAACGCGCCTTCGACGGCCGATTTGAACTGTGCCTGATTGCGACGCAGCCCTTCCATCGCGGCTTCCAGATAGCCGGGCACCATCGATTGCATCGAATCGCCATACATCGAGATCAGTTGCCGCAGGAAATTGACCGGCAGCATCGTCTGGCCGCGGCTTTCCTCTTCCATGATGATCTGGGTAAGGACATTATGCGTGATGTCTTCATCAGACTTCGCGTCAACGACCTTGAAGTCCCGCCCTTCGCGGGTCATGGCCGCCAAATGCTCCAAGGTGATGTAAGACGACGTCTCCGTGTTATAGAGGCGTCGGTTAGCATATTTCTTGATAATAACGGTGCCGCCGTTGCTGGACTTTTTCATCGATGTCCTCGCCCGTGAGTGACCCTCATCTAACACCCTTTTTTGCGGCACCGCAACACGGGCCGCGACCTCTCCCTCTGTTTTTGGAGATATTGCGCGAACAGACCGCAACATCGCCCGATCGACAACGGGCAGCGCTGGCCGGTTTGGCCGCGTATCAGGCGGCCCCGCGCAAGGGCGGCAAGCGGCGGATGGCGGCAGTGCGATATCGCCATGGTCGCGCGCGTTTGAGGCGATATGCCGCGGGAAACCCCGGCCGCGCGATCATTTTCGTGCCGTCATTGATCAACCCGCCCTTCATCCTCGATCTTGCGCGCGACGTGTCGCTGATGCGCTGGCTCGCCGCCCAAGGTCTGAATGTGTTCCTGCTCGACTGGGGGCAACCAACTGCCAGCGAACGCGAAATGGACTTGACCGCACATGTCGAAAAACTGCTGCTGCCGCTGATCGGGCGTTTTTCACTGCCGCCGGTTCTGGTTGGCTATTGCCTGGGCGGTACGCTCGCAACAGCGGCCGCAGCCGCGGTCCCGGTCGCGGGTCTGGCGACAATTGCCGCGCCCTGGCATTTCGACGGGTATTCGCTGGAGGCCAGGAACGACATGGCGGCTTTATGGGCCAGCGCCCGCCCGTTGTGCGAGGCGATGGGGCTGGTGCCGATGGAAGTCCTGCAATCGGGCTTCTGGCGCCTCGACCCGCATCGGACGATCGCGAAATACGAAAGCTTCGCCACCCTTGCCCCTACAAGCGAGTC
>JBAZYJ010000012.1:78983-128577 GCA_041659385.1 Sphingomonas sp. | reverse complement strand
GCAGATTCCCACGCGTTACGCACCCGTGCGCCACTAGACCCGAAGGTCTCGTTCGACTTGCATGTGTTAGGCATGCCGCCAGCGTTCGTTCTGAGCCAGGATCAAACTCTCAAGTTTGATGTTCCACTCGATCGGGGCGGAATGTCCCCGATTGAGCAGCTCATTTCAAGGAGCCGTTCCTGCACAATACATTTCACTGTGGATTTGTATTAGGACATTGACCAACCGTTCGAAGCGAACCTCGAAGGTTAAGTCAGTGGAACGGCTTGATT
Organism: Sphingomonas sp.; assembly: GCA_041659385.1. GTDB lineage: Bacteria > Pseudomonadota > Alphaproteobacteria > Sphingomonadales > Sphingomonadaceae > Sphingomonas. The sequence goes on along the minus strand of JBAZYJ010000012.1, from coordinate 128,305 downwards.
TTACCGAGTTACCAGCACCTTGAATGCTGGACCCGGGGCCGCCGCCCACATGTCCCTTCATCTAGACTAACAATGTCAAAGAGCGCAAAAGACCGACGCCCCGTCCCTCCCCTTTTTCTCGGGGCGACCTGTGCGCCTGGTTTTTGGTGTCCGCCGCGCCGTTCCGTGTGGAGCACCGCTGCGGTGAAGCGGCATATATGGGGGGTGTTCGGACCCGTCAACGCCTTTTTGCAATTTTGTTTCACTCCCCATCAAAACCCTAGGAATTCCGCGGGTTTTAGCGTGCAATTTTCTCTGCTTGGGTTGGTGCAAGTCGATCGAATCACACCGATGATTCCCGAATCAGCGGTGAATCGCCCCCGAAAGGCCCCTGAATCACCCCCGATCACGATGAATCGGGGGTCCGAATCCGCGATTCAGGCGGTTTGGATATATTCGCGCATCGCTGCGGCGTCGGATTCGATTCGATCGATTCGATATTTGACCAGATCGCCGATCGACACGAACCCGATCAGATCGCCGCCATCGACCACTGGCAGATGACGGATGCGCCGCCGCGTCATCAACGACAACGCCGCCAGCACTTCCTCACCCGTACCCACAGTGATCGCCGGGGACGTCATCACCTCACCCACCGTGCGGTCGAGTGCGCTGCCGCCATGTTTGTGCAGGGCGTGGATCACGTCACGTTCGGAAAAGATGCCCGCCACATGTGCGCCGTCCATCACCGGCACCGCGCCGATGCGGCGCTCGGCCAACAGGCCCAATGCTTCCTGGACTGTCTGGTTTGCCGTAACCGAGACGACATCGCGTCCCTTGCCATTCAGGATCAAAGCGATTGTCATGGTACTTCTCCTTGTACCCCAGTTGCCGTCGCCTTTGGGGCGATCTTGCTGATAGGGAGGATCACATTTTTCGGTGGGAATTGGAAGCGATGCTCGCACGCCCCGCAGCGCCATCCGCACTGGGGATCAACGCGGCGAGGTAATCGTATAATCGAGACTGGTGCTGCCGTTGGCGGGAATGGCGACCGCCCATATCGGCTGGCCGTCCGGCCGGCCCAGCTTCGCGCCATCGGCGGTGACAGTCGCCCCGCCCCCGACATGGAATTTCGCTTCATATGCGATCGTGCGCGGATTGGCGTTGGTGACGACCAGGCGATACCGGCGAGTCCGGTTGCGGCTTTCCACCAGCGTGACCTGCGCCACGACGCTGGGTGACGAGGCGAGGCGGAATTCGACGTCCTCACCCACGGCCTTGTCGCCCGTCGAGGACTGCCCCACCAGAATCGGCCGCCCCGCCGCTGCGTCGAACACCTGGATCTGGCCCGATGGCAGCGGCAGGCCCAGCCCCTGATCCTTGCGGTTGCGCGAGCGCAACGTCAGCCACGCCCCGCCCGTCGCCGCGCCATAGATGTCGCTGACATAGACCGGCGTCACCGCCACGCCGTTGTTCGACAGGAAAGCGACCTGCTTCTGCGCCTTGGACGCGACGGTGACGGGGTCGGTGATGCGATAGAGCTTCAGGTCGCCCAGCTCCTCCTGCACCGCCTTGCGCGCGCCGGTCACGACAATGTCCTCCGCCACCCTGTTGCGCATCACCATCGGCGCGGAGGCCAACAGAGATGGTGGCGGTGACGGATAAACGACGGCATGTGAGGCGTAGTCGGGATCGGGCCAGCATTGCAGGGCGAGCGCGCCATTGGAATATTGGTCAAACCCCGCGCCTGTCGCTTCCCGGTTCACCCGCCCCGCCACCACCTGCGTCTGCGCATCGGCAAAGCTGGTCACGTCGTTGGAGGCGAGCGTCACCCAGGCGAACAGGTCCGCATGCAGGCCGTCATGGCTCAGATTGGCGACATAATTGGCCTGCCAGTCAAATCCCCCCGCCAGATAGGAAAGGGTGATCGTCACCTTGCGCGCGACCGGGCTATCGGTTTCGATCGACAGAGTCGGCTTGGCAGAAAGGTCCGGCGGGAGCGAATCGTAGAGGATTTTCTCCGGCAATCCCGAACAGCGCAGCGCTTCATTGCCGGCCCCCGTCGTCAACACCGCAGCGCCCGCCGCGCTTGACCTTATCGTTGCCTGCTCCTCGGTAACCTTGCCGGTCTTCGGGTTGGTGCGGCGGATGATGACACGGCGCCCCAGCGCTCGATCATACAGGCTGCGCGGGCTGAGCAGATCGGCATCGAGGTTCTTTTCGCGCACATTGCCGGGCAGCCCGCCCAGGATTGCGGTTTCGGGAAAGATGTTGCCCGCCACCCCTTCAAAACGGATCACGCTGCGACCAGCGGGCAAGGCGATGGTGCGCGTTTCGGAAATCAGCGCAAAGCCGTTGGGATCGGCGCGGTCAATCGCCTCGTCAGCCCTGCGACCGGGCGCGCGATAGACGGTGACGGAAACCTTTTCCGGCCCTGCCGATGTGACAAGCGTCGTCGCGGAGTCACTCGCAGGATCACCCGCGATTGCCGAGCCGGAGGGTGTCGCCAGCGCAAAGACCAACCCCGTCGCCAGCCAGGCAACCGATCGCGCCGGAGCACGCGGGATGCGCATCGCGCAGCGCCCCTTCAGTATCGCGTTTCGAACGTAACGGTCAGCGTCGCGCTGCCATTGGCGGGCACGGGCACATGCCACACCGCTTCGTTGGAGGAGCGCCGCTCACTTGGCAGGCTTTGCGCGGTAATGCGGGTATCGTCCCAGAACCAGTCCAGCCCCTGCTGCACCACGTCCACCGACACCGCACCGGGCCGGGCGTTGGTCAGCGTATAGGTCATCTGCGTGCGCCAATGGCCCGAGCCCAGCCGGGTACGCTCGGTCACCACCGGCTTCACCTTCACGTCGAACGCGTCGCCGGTCTTGATCGCCAGGGCGGAACCCATCGGAGTATGGCTGATCGAATTCTCGCCAATGAACTGCGGCTGGCCCTTGGCGTCGCGCATATAGACGCGGGCGGTGCCCGCCGGCAGCGCATCGCCCAGCCCACCTTGCGCCGAACTGGAGAAATTGAGCACGGTGGACGCGCTTTGCGCCTCGCTCTGGGTATCCAGCCAGGCGCTGCGATATTCATACCCCTTGCGAGCGGGCACCGCCGACACATTCAGGAAACTCACTTGCTTCTGCTGATTGGCGGCGATCGTGGTTCGGTGGCTGATCGGGTAGAGATAATAATCGCCCAACTGTGCTCGCGCGGCCGTTTCGGTGCCCGCGGCCAGCCGTCCCGGCGCCAGGCCGCGCCCGCCATTGGGCCGTCCACCGGGATTGCCTGCGACCAACACGGTATCGGCATTGACGAACGGCGTGTTGCCATCGTTCCTCAACGTGACCCAGCCCTGGACGTCGATGGTGCCCTTGCCCTCGTCAAACAGGGCAACATAATCGGCGGCCCAGCTGAGCCCGTTGGTCAGATAACTGATCGTCACCGGGCGCAGACCGCCCGAGCGCGTGTCGAGCGTTACCGAAAGCGTCGGCCGGGCGCGCAGATTGGGGGGCAGCGAATCGAACAGCACGCGCACCGGCAGGCCATCGTCACGCAACACTTCGATATGGTTGCCGACCTGCAGCACCACGCCATCGTTCGAGGCGAGCACCTTGGCCTGTTCGCGCGTTTCGCCACCGGTGCCCGGATTGGTGCGGACCAGCGTGATCGTCTGACCCACCGCCTTTTCCATCAACGCACGCGGAGACAGCAGGTCGTAATCGTAATTCTGTTCGATGATCGATGTGCCCGCCGCACTCAGCCGCACCGTTTCGGGGCGGATGTTGCTCGACACATCCTTGAAGTCCTGGCGGGACACGCCGGTGGGCAGCACCATCTGCCGCGTATCCTGGACCAGCGCATTGCCATCCGAATAGATGGTGACGGCGACATCGCCCTGCGCGGTCGCATCGGCAGGTGCATCAGCGTGCCCGGCGGATTGCGCCAACGTTGCCGCTGGCAACGCCAGCAAGGCCGTGACTGCCCAGTATCGCATCCCGCTCTCCCGCCATTATGGGGCCGAGACTATCGGCCCCATATGACAGGTCAATGTACGGCGCAGAATTAAGCGCCGCTGAACCAAAGGTTATTCGACGGCAGTCGCTGCGTCGGCCGCAGTACGACGGCGACGGCGCGGTTTCGGCGCTTCGTCGTCGCTGGATGCAGCGTCTTCGGTCAGGCCGATGGCCGGCGGCAGGCGATCAGCCTCGATGGCGATGGTTTCGCTCGACCCAGCCTGATCCTCGACGGGTACGGCGCGGCGCGGACGGCCACGGCGCGGGCGGTTCTCAGCCGCGTCCGGCGCGTTGTCGGCAGCTCCGCCTGCCACGGCGACGTCGTTGCCACGATTGCCCTCGGCCTCGACTGGCGCACGGTCACGAACCTGGGGACGATCACGCCCACGATCGTTACGGGGGCGGTCGTCGCGCGGGCGATCATCACGGGGACGGTCTTCGGCGCGAGGGCGGTCTTCACGCGGCCTGTCGTCCCGTGGTCGCTCATCGCGGTCGCGGCGATTGCCATTGGCCTGGAACTCGGCGGCTTCGGCCGAACTGCCATCGCCCATGTCATTGCCGTCAAAATCGTCGCCATCGTCGCCATCGAACTGCTGGCGGCGCGGCTGGTTGTTATCCTCGAACCGCGACCGTGTTTCCGCGAGCACGCGGAAATAATGGTCGGCGAACTGGAGATAATATTCGGTGTTGACGCGGTCGCCCTGCATCTGCGCGTCGCGCGCCAGCGTCTTGTATTTTTCCAGAAGCTGGGCCGCGTTGCCGCGTGCGCGATTGTCGATCCGGTTGCCGTTGTCGGAGCTGCGCCCCGGATTGCCCCCTGGCGAGCGCTGCCCGCCACGGCCACGACGGCGGCCGTTTTGACGATTATTGATCAACTCTAGTTGTCCTTGTGCGTAAAACCAAGCCCGGTAATGCTCCGCGAATTGGATGCGTGCCCTTCATCGCCCTCGATCGATCCGGATCGAGGGTTCTTGCCACGGCCACCGGACTACAGCGGCTTCATGACGAAGGATCTTGAGGGATGCCAATCTTCGGCGCACCTGGCCGAAACTGCTCGCCCCTCCATTACAGCCATAGCGACTGATGTTGGCTAATCCAAGCGGAAATATATGACGTTTCCTTTGCACGTCAAACCGGCGGACGGATCACCACGGCCCGTGGCTTGCCTGCCAGATCATGCCGCAAGTCCGCCTGCATCCCCTCGACCGTCACCAGCGCCACCACCGGTTCAGCCTGCGTCATGCCGATTTCGATCACCGCCACGCCACCGGGAACAACAAGCCGGGGCAGTTGGGGAATGATCCGGCGATAGTCGTCAAGGCCATCGACACCCGCGAACAGTGCTTCCCCCGGTTCATACGCCTGCACGTCGCGCGGCAATGCCTCGTCGCGGCCGATATAGGGTGGGTTGGCAAGGATCAGGTCAAAGGTCGCGTCCAGCCCCGTCGCCCAATCGCCGATGCGGAATTCGGCGCGGTCGTCCAACCCCAACCGCGCGGCATTGCGGCGCGCATAGCCCAGCGCCACGTCCGACGCATCGATGCCGATACCCTGGGCCTGTGGCCATTCGGCAAGCGCGGCGAGCAGCAACGTGCCCGGACCGGTGCCAAGATCCAGGATGCGGCGCGGCCCGCCCTTGCCGAAATGCGCCACCGCCGCCTCGATCAGCGTTTCGCTGTCCGGTCGCGGGATCAGCACGCCCGGCCCAACTTCCAGTTCAATCGTCCAGAACGCGCGACTGCCGGTGATATAGGCGATCGGCTCATGCGCCAGGCGACGATCGACCAGCGCGCCAAAGCCTGGCGGCACGGGGGCGTCGAGCCGGGAGAGCAACACCCCCTCACGCGTCGTGCCCAACGCATGCGCCATCAACAGTTCGGCGTCGAGGCGCGGCGTTTGGGAAACCGTGCGCAGCCGGGCAGCCGCCTCAGCAATGGCAGCGCGAACGCTCACCCATCCAGGCTCGCCAGCCGCTCGGCCTCGTCTTCGGAAATCAGGGCGCCGATCAGTTCGTCCATCTCGCCCTCCATGATTTCGGGCAGGCGATGCAGCGTCAGGTTGATGCGGTGATCGGTGACGCGACCTTGCGGGAAGTTGTAGGTGCGGATGCGTTCGGACCGGTCACCCGATCCGACCATCGATTTGCGCGCGCCGGCGCGTTCGGCATGGAGGCGTTCGCGTTCCATTTCATACAGGCGCGTGCGCAGCACCTTCAGCGCCTTGGCCTTGTTCTTGTGCTGCGACTTTTCATCCTGCTGGATGACGGTCAGGCCCGTCGGGATATGGACGATGCGCACCGCGCTGTCGGTGGTATTGACCGACTGTCCGCCAGGGCCGGAGGAGCGATAGATGTCGATGCGCAAATCCCTGGCTTCATCGATCTGGACGTCGACGTCTTCCGCCTCGGGCAGCACCGCGACGGTCGCCGCGCTGGTGTGGATGCGGCCGCCCGATTCGGTCGCGGGCACACGCTGGACGCGGTGGACGCCGCTTTCGAACTTCAGCTTGGCGAACACGCCCTTGCCCACCACCGAGGCGACGACTTCCTTATACCCGCCCAACTCGGCGGGGGAGGCGGAGATGAGTTCGACTTTCCAGCCCTGCCCGTCGGCATAGCGCTGGTACATGCGGAACAGGTCGCCCGCGAACAGCGCCGCTTCGTCCCCACCCGTCCCGGCGCGGATTTCCAGCATCGCCGCGCGCTCATCGGCGGCGTCGCGCGGCAGCAGCGCCAGTGCCAGGCGGCGTTCGGCATCGGGCAGGGTCACGCGGATCGCATCGATCTCCTCACGCGCCATCGCCTTCAACTCGCCGTCGACCTCATGGCCGTCAGCCATGTCGTTCAGCACCGACAATTCGGCGCGCAATCGCCGCACTTCGGACGCGGCACGCGCGACCGGCTCGATCTCGGCATATTCCTTGGAGACCTGGACAAAGCGGTCACCGGGCAAGTCGCCAGTCGCCATCAACGCCGACAGCTCATCCCGCCGCGCCTCGATCTGAGCGATCCGTCCGGGGGAGATGGCGGTCATTTCAGCGGCCCTCGCTCAACGCCGCCCCATTCGGTCCCCACCGCGGCAAGCACCGGGTCGAGCAGTTCAGCGGAACCGGCAAGTTTCAGCCGCGCCCCCTCCCAATCAGGCGCGCGCACATAAAGCAGCGCGGCAGCCGACTGTTTCATCGCAATCTCGACCTGACGTTTTGCGTTACCCCGAAACGCCATCTCACTGGCGATGCCGGCCTCACGCAACCGACGCAGCACGGCAATCGCGTCCCCGCGCGCCATCTCGCCATCCGCGATCACCGCGACCAACGGTCGCACCACCTCTGGCTCGTCCACCATCATCGCCAGCCGCTCGATGCCCGCCGCCCAGCCGACGCCCGGTGTCGGCTTGCCGCCCAGGCTCTCGACCAGGCCGTCATATCGACCGCCCGCCAGCACCGTCCCCTGCGCGCCCAGCCGGTCAGTCACGAACTCGAACGCGGTGTGGCGGTAATAATCGAGGCCCCGCACCAGCGTATCGTTGCGCGTCCACGCCACGCCCGCCGCGTCCAGCCCCCGAGTGACGCTTTCGAAGAACGCACCCGCCTCGCTGGTCAGATAGCCATCGATGCCCGGCGCGCTGTCGGCAATCGGCCGGTCGCGCGGATCTTTCGAATCGAGGATGCGCAACGGATTCTTGTCGAGCCGCGCCAGGCTGTCCTCGCTCAATTCCCCGCGATACACCTCGAAATGCGCCACCAGGGCCGCGCGCCACGCGTCGCGCGTCTCGGCATCGCCCAGCGTGTTGAGCTGCAGCGTCACGCCATCCGAAATGCCGAGTTCACGGATCAACTGATCGGCCATCACCAGCAGTTCGACATCGGCGGCAGGTTCTGCCGCGCCGATGATTTCGGCGTCGATCTGGTGGAACTGGCGATACCGCCCCTTTTGCGGGCGCTCATACCGGAACACCGGGCCATGGCTGACGATCTTCAGCGGCGCATATTGCTGCCACCCTTCGGTCAGGAAGGCGCGCGCGATGCCCGCGGTGAATTCGGGGCGCAGCGTCAGCGAATCGCCGCCGCGATCCTCGAACGTGTACATTTCCTTGGACACGACATCGGTGGTCTCGCCCAGCGATCGCGCAAAGACCGCCGTCGCCTCGAAAACCGGCAGTTCGACGCGCTGGAAACAGTATAGTTTGCGGACACGATCAAAGGCATCGACGACGCGTGCAAAACGGCGCTGGTCATCGCCAAATATGTCCTGCGTTCCGCGAACTGGTTTAGGGGTTTCGATCCGGGCCATTTGGCGCGGCTGTCTAGGCGAAGCCGACAGGGAATGCCAGTGGGTCGGTGGCATATTGACTGCCAAAATCGACCGCCTCCCAATAACCCGTGGCGCCCCGCGCATTTTCATCTCGCACATTTTCATGGCGCGCGACGCGCGACGGATCGATATGCAATTGCCATGGAAAGCCCCGGATTCACCCTTGGCAGCCGCATTGCGCCGCCCCGTTTCCTGATCTTCATGCTGGTGTTCGCCACCATGCTTGCCCTGTTCTGGTCATCGCTGGGCCCGGCGCGCGCGACGCTGACCGCGTTCGACGCCGGCAGTTTGGCTTTCCTGGTGCTGATCGCCCCGCTATTCTTCTCCGGCAACGCGCGGATCCGCAGCCAGGCGCGCGGGAACGACGCCAATCGCGCGCTGCTGCTGACTGTCAGCGTCGTGGTCAGCCTGGTGGTGCTGGTCGCGGTGATGTCCGAAATGCATGCCAAGACCAATCGGCCCGAAATCGCGCTGATCGTCGGAACGCTGGCGCTGACCTGGCTGTTTTCCAATACCGTCTATGCGCTGCACTATGCCCATCTTTATTATCAAGGTGACGAGCGCGGCGCGGACCGCGGCGGCATCGATTTTCCCGGCAACGGCGAACCCGATTATTGGGATTTCGCCTATTTCAGCTTCACGCTGGGGATGACGTTCCAGACATCCGACGTCGAAGTTCCGTCGCGCTTCATCCGGCGAGTGGTGCTGGGGCATTGCATGGCCGCGTTTGTTTTCAACATCGGCGTGCTCGCGCTCACCATCAACGTGCTGGGCGGCGGTTGACCTATGGACTTCGGCGCGCGTGCAAGGTTAAGCACCGCCCTTCCCCGTCGCTGCCTGGAAGGTTCCCTGCCGCATGATTCGTATCTTTTCAACGCTTTCCCTGCTGCTCGCTTCCACGGCCGCCACGACGGCGCTTGCAGAAAATTCCAAACCCCAGCCGGTTCCCTATGTCGATACCATCCCCGCCGCGAAGGACACGCCCTATCCGGGGACAATCAAGCTGGCGATCGACGCGACCGACACGCGGCAAGGCATATTCCGCACGCATGAGACGATACCGGTGGCCGGTTCAGGGCATATGGTGCTGCTGTTCCCCAAATGGCTGCCGGGCAACCATTCCCCCACCGGCCAGATCGAAAAACTGGCGGGGCTGAAGATTACCGCCAATGGCAAACCCGTTGCGTGGACGCGCGACCCGGTTGACGTCTTCGCCTTCCACATCACCGTTCCGCAGGGCGCAAAGGCGATCGATATCGACTTGCAGTTCCTGTCTGCGACCGAGGGGAGCCAGGGCCGGACTTCGGTAACATCGGACATGTTGCGGCTGCAGTGGAATTCGATGAGCCTGTATCCAGCTGGCTATTTCACCCGCCAGATCCCGGTTGAGGCAACCGTGACTTATCCCGATGGCTGGACGGCAGCGGCCGGACTGAAGGCGCAAGCGAAGGGGGCGGTCTATCGCTATCAGCCCACCGATTATGAAACGCTGGTCGATTCGCCCGTTGTTGCCGGCAAATATTACCGGCAATGGGCATTGTCCGACCGGGTGTTCCTCGATGTCGTCGCGCCATCGGCAAAGGAACTTGCCGCCACCGACGCGCAGATCGCCCCGCACAAGGCGCTGGTCGATCAGGCGGTGAAGCTGTTCGGCGCCCAGCATTATGACGATTATCATTTCCTGCTCTCCATCTCGAGCGAGCTGGGTGGCATCGGGCTTGAGCATCACCGGAGTTCGGAAGACGGGGTCGGCCTTGGCTATTTCGCCGATTGGGACAGCCACGCACCCGCGCGCAACCTGTTGCCGCACGAATATACCCATAGCTGGGACGGCAAGTTCCGGCGCGGCGCGGATTTGTGGACGCCCGATTTCCGCACGCCGATGCGCGACAGCCTGTTGTGGGTCTATGAAGGGCAGACGCAATTCTGGGGTTATGTGCTTGGCGCGCGTTCCGGCCTGGTGTCGAAACAGGATACGCTGGACGCCTATGCCAGCATCGCTGCCCAGCTCGACAGCGCGCCCGCGCGGCAATGGCGGCCGTTGATCGACACCACCAACGACCCCACCATGTCGCAGCGCCGGCCCAAGGGGTGGACGAGCTGGCAGCGGTCCGAGGATTATTACAACGAGGGCCTGCTGATCTGGATGGAAGTCGATTCGATCCTGCGGCGCGAATCGAAGGGCAAGAAGTCGATCGACGATTTCGCGCGCGCCTTTTTTGGCATCAATGACGGCGACTGGGGCGAAGTTACCTACACCTTCGCCGACGTGGTCAAGACGCTGAACGGCATCATGCCTTATGACTGGTCCAGGCTGCTCACCACGCGCATTACCGAAACCGCCGACCATGCGCCCCTCGATGGCTTCGTCGCCAACGGGTACAAGCTGGTCTATACCGACACGCCGACCCCCTATTTCCGGTCGGCCGAAAAAGACCGCAAACGCACCGACCTAAGCTATTCGGTGGGCCTGACGATGGGCAAGGATGGCGACGTTGTCGGGGTGCAATGGGGCAGCCCGGCCTTCAAGGCAGGCATGACAAGTGCCGACGCCATCGTCGCGGTCGGCGCGACCAGCTACACCTCCGAAGGTCTGAAAGACGCGATCACCGCGGCCAAGGATGCGAAGGAACCAATCAGTCTCACTGTGAAACGCGGCGATCACATCTCGATCGTGGCCATCGACTATCATGGCGGCCTGCGCTATCCGCGCCTCCAGAAAATCGGCACGGGAGAGGGTGGTCTCGATCGGCTACTCACAGCGAAATAGGAATAGACATGCGCATCGACATGATTCCCGTCGGCGACAATCCGCCGCACAGCCTGAACGTTATCATCGAAGTGCCAGTGGGCGGCGAACCTGTGAAGTACGAGTTCGACAAGGCGTCGGGCGCGTTGTTCGTCGATCGCATTCTCCACACGCCGATGCGTTACCCGGCCAATTACGGCTTTGTTCCGCATACCCTGTCGCCCGATGGCGATCCGCTCGACGCGCTGGTCATCGCCCGCTCGCCATTCGTTCCAGGCTGCGTCGTCCGTGCGCGGCCGATCGGCGTCCTCAACCTTGAGGATGAACATGGCGGCGACGAAAAGCTGATCTGCGTGCCGGTCGACACGACTTTCCCTTATTATTCGGAAGTCGGCGAACGCACCGACCTGCCCGAGATCGTGCTTGCCCAGATCGAGCATTTCTTCACCCACTACAAAGACCTGGAAAAGGAAAAGTGGGTCCGGGTCGGCAAATGGGGCGACACCGCCGAAGCTCATCAGATCGTCAAGGAAGCGATCGAACGTTTCCAGCAGGACCAACAGGCAAAGACCGCCTGAATCGGAAAATACGGCCTCAATCCCCTCCGCCAGCCGGCGGAGGGGATTTGGGTTTTCGGCGCGGCTTCTTCGCTGGCGCGCGCAACCCGGCGGCAAGTGCCAGCCCCGCCCATTCGCGCAGGGCATCGGCGTCGTCGTAAACCTCGTCCGGCGCGCGGCGATAATTCATCGATCCCACGCGCCCGTTGCCGAAATCATAAGTGAAGCGCGCGCAACCTGCCGCATCCCAGGCCGGGTCGCTTTGCGCATCGGCCTTGAACCACAGCGCCTCGAACCCGATCAGCGCGAAAATCGTCCCGTCGAGATAAAGCGTCGCACCGCCCATCATCCGCCGGGTGGACAAGCGCCCCATCGGCTCCAGCGCCTCGGCAAGCCAGTCGACCAGTCCCTGGTCAACCGCCATCAGTCGCTCCGGCCTGCCAGGGTACGCAGCGCGTCGCCGGACACGCGCTGGACAGTCCACTCGTCCATCGCCTCGGCTCCCATCGCCCGATAAAGATCGATCGCACGCTGGTTCCAGTTCAACACCCACCATTCAAAACGCGGGCATCCACGATCGACCGCGATTCCGGCAAGCGCGCGCAGCAGGGCAACCCCAGCCCCTTTGCCCCGCGCCGACGGCGTCACGTAGAGATCATCGAGCCAGATGCCGCGCACCCCGGTCCAGGTCGAAAAATTGTGATAGAATACCGCCATGCCGACCGGCGAACCGTCATCGTCGGCAATCAGCGCCTCGGCCGCCGGGCGCGGCCCGAACAGCGCCTCGTGCATCAAGGCTTCGGTGGAGACGACTTCGTCCGGCGCCTTTTCAAACTCGGCCAGTTCCCGAACGAAACCCAGAATGGCGGGTACGTCGTCTGGTCGGGCGGGGCGGATGGTGATGGTCATGCGGCGGCCTCTGTTTGCGGTGCCGGCAATTTGGGTCCACGCACCGCGACCAGGCAACCAGCGACGATCAATAGCGCGCCGCCCAGCGTCCACAAGGTGACAGCTTCGCCAAACACCGTCCAGCCCAGGATAGCGGACCAGACGAACGCGGTATATTCAACCGGTGCCAGTATCTGAGCTTCCGCCCGGGCATAGGACCAGGCGAGCAGCATCGCCGAAATCGAACCCAACAGCGCGGCGATACCGATGCGCGGCAATTGCGCGGTCGAGGGCAACCCGGCGAACCACGGCGCGCCAAGCAACAGCAGGCCGCCAAGCACCACGCTGGTAAACAGCGCCACTTCCAGCGGGTCGGCGACCTGCGCCTGCCGCCTCAGCAAAATCAGGCTTGCTGCATAGAAGATCGACGCGGCGAAAATCGCGATCGACCCCAGGACATGCCCGGTCGACGCCCGCACCTGCACCTCCCCAATCGCCAGCACCAATACGCCCAAGCTGGCAACCACCGACCCAAGAATGGCGGCGCGGCGAATGCGTTCGCCAAGGAACAGGACGGCGAGATACAATGCGATCAGCGGCGCAATGAAAGTCAACGCGACGCCCTCCGCCAGCGGCACGCGCGCCAATCCCCAAAAGAACAGCAGCACCGAAATGCCCGCCGTGGCCCCCCGCTGGAAATGCAGGACCAATGCGTGTCGACCAGGCCAGCGCCGCCGCCGTGCGACAAAGATAGCGCCCAACAGCACAGTACCGGCAAGCGAACGCCACAGCACCGCGGCATAAGCGCCGCTTTCAATCGACAACCCCTTCATCACCGCGTCCATCACCGAATAGATGGCGATGCCCAGGCTGGCGACGCCAAACGCCCGGAGTGCCGAGACGGGGGAGAAAGACCGGTTCATGGTGGGTCGGCGCTTAGCGATTCACCGGCCCGTCGTCACCTCATCAGCGTGTCCGCGGCCAGCACGGCATCAGCGCAGGACCATCTTGTCCCTCTGGATATGCACTTCGGACAAGCGCCGCAGATAGGATTGGCCGAGCAGCGATATATCGGCGCCTTCCAGCACCACGGCACGGACGTCTTCTGCCCGTTTGCCATCCAGCACGATCGAGGCGATGCGCACGTCCTGCCCGCGAACGTCACCCGCCGCGCCGCGCCCGACAACCTCGAACCGGGTCGGATCGAACGAGACATGGGCGCGCCGCGCGTCTTCCTGCGTCAGTGCGACGATATCCGCGCCGGTGTCGACGATGAAATGCACCGATTGGTCGTTCACGTTGGCAACAGCGACAAAATGACCGTTGGGGCGCCGTTCCAGCACCGTTTCGACAGGCTGGTCGGGCGGAGGGCTTGCCTGGACACCGGGCGCGGGCGCAACCCTCGGTCGCGCCGTGGGTAACGCCAGCCCGATGATGATCCCCACCGCCGTGAAGGCGAACAGCGCGATTTTCATGCGCCAGCCATAGCTTTCAACGGCTTAGCATTGGCTCAAGCCTTGTGGTTAATCAAAGCCAACCCGCCGACGCACCGCCCCGCCCCTTGCCAACCGGGCAGGGCTGTCGCGGCCGATTATTCCGCCGCGACGGCCTTTGCCTGGTCAACCGCATCGATTTCGGCCGCCTTGGCTTCGACCAGCTTGACGATGTGCTCGATCATGTCGGCATCCTCGACATGGTGATCGGTGACGCCCGACAGATAGACCATGTGCTTGCCATTGCCGCCGCCGGTCAGGCCGATATCGGTCTCCCGCGCTTCGCCGGGGCCGTTGACCACGCAGCCAAGCACCGACAACGACATCGGCGTGCGGATATGCTGCAACCGTTCTTCCAGCTTCTGCACGGTGCGGATCACATCGAATCCCTGGCGGGCGCAGCTTGGGCAGCTCACCACGCGAACGCCGCGATTGCGAATGCCCAGCGCCTTCAGAATCTCGAAACCGACGCGCACTTCGTCCTCGGGTTCGGCCGACAGCGAAACGCGGATCGTGTCACCAATGCCAAACCACAGCAGCGACCCGATGCCGATCGCCGACTTGACGGTGCCGGCAACAAAGCCGCCCGCTTCGGTAATGCCCAGATGCAGCGGGCAATCGACCTGTTCGGCAAGCTGCTGATACGCCGCGACTGCGAGGAACTGGTCTGACGCCTTAACCGCGACCTTGAATTCGTGGAAGTCATGGTCCTGCAACAGTTTGATATGGTCCATCGCCGATTCGACCAGCGCCTCGGGGCATGGCTCGCCATATTTTTCCAGCAAATCCTTTTCGAGGCTGCCGCCATTGACGCCGATGCGAATCGCGCAGCCATTGGCCTTGGCCGCGTTGACGACTTCCTTCACCCGCTCCGCCGAACCGATATTGCCGGGGTTGATGCGCAGGCAGGCCGCGCCCGCGTCCGCTGCTTCCAGCGCACGCTTGTAGTGGAAATGGATGTCGGCAACGATCGGCACGCGCGCGGCGCGCACGATCTGCTTCAGCGCCGCGGTCGATTCGACATCGGGGCAGGACACGCGGATGATGTCGGCACCGGCATCTTCGCACCGGCGGATCTGGTCGATCGTCGCCTTGGCATCTTCGGTGGGCGTGTTGGTCATCGTCTGCACGGTGACTGGCGCATCACCGCCAACGGCAACATTGCCGACCATGATCTGGCGGCTTTGGCGGCGGATGATATCGCGCCACGGACGTAGGGACATGAAAGCTTTCCTTGCGATTTGGCACGCCTATAGCGCGCTCTGCGGCATCGTGGAACCATCGCCGTGGCCGAAAATAGCGGCACATCGCCGCCCAAGCCCCTTGCGGTCGGCCCGGTGAATGCCGAAAGGAGCCCGATGAGCGCGGCAAAGCGGCATTATGGAATGGACTGGCTGCGCATCGGAGCGTTCGGCCTCCTGATCCTGTATCATATCGGCATGGTGTTCTCACCGTGGAACTTCCACATCAACCGGCCGCACCCGATCAACTGGGTTACCATCCCGATGCAGGCGGTGAATGCGTGGCGGCTGCCATTGCTGTTCGTCGTATCGGGCTATGCCAGCCGGGCGATTTTTGCCGGTGACGCCCGCCCGGGCCATTTCGCCTGGCAGCGCACGCTGCGCCTGCTGGTGCCGACGCTGGCGGCAATCATCCTCGTCATCCCGCCCCAGCCGTGGATCGAACTGAGCGTCAAGCATGGTTACCAGCATGGATTCCTCCATTTCTGGGAGCATCACTATTTCCGGTTCAAGCCGATATCGGGGCTGATGCTGCCGACATGGCAGCATTTGTGGTTCGTGGTGTATCTGTGGGTTTACACGCTGGTGCTCGCGCTGGTGCTGGCGATTCTGCCCCAAAAGGCCAGGGCGGGGCTGGCATGGCTGGCCGACAAGGTGCTTGCCGGTCCGCTGGTCCTCGCCCTTCCCATCGCGTTGCTGCTCGCCAACATGGCGTGGATTTTCCCCGGTGCGGCCGAAACCCATGCGCTGATCGACGACTTGCCCATCCACCGCGTCTATTTCGCCATGTTCCTGTTCGGCTTTCATCTGCGGTCGAGCGATGCCTTGTGGGCTGGCATCCGCCGCTGGTGGCGGACCGGCATTGCGCTGGCCGTCATCAGCTATGCGATCGTCGCGCTGATCGAGTTCAGCTATCCCGGCAACGTCAAGCTGCCGCTTGATGTCTGGGCGTTGTTCAGCAGCGCGCGGATGGTGCAAAGCTGGGCGGCGATCATCGGGCTGATTGGCCTGGCGGATCGATACTGGAATCGCGACCATCGCTGGCGCACCACGCTGAACGAAGCGATCTTCCCCTTCTACATCGTCCATCAGACGATCATCGTGGCGACGGCGGCGCTGATATTGCGCCAGGGATTGCCGCCACTGGTCGAATTTCTGGTCATCTTCGGCGCGACGGTGGCGGGCTGCTGGCTGTTTTACCTGATCGGGCGCAGCCAGCGCTGGCTGCGCCCGCTGATCGGCCTGCGCGCCACGTCGCCGCGCCGAAAACTCCGTCCCGCATTGGTGACAAGCTGAGGAACGCCGCCACATGCGCTGGACTTTGATGATTCACGGTGGCGCCGGCCAGATGTCGCTGGAGCGGCTCGGCACGGATGGCGACGCGGGTGCGCGGGCCGGGCTGGCGGCGGCGCTGGACGCCGGGTCCAAGCTGCTGGCCAAGCGCGGCGATGCGCTCGACGCGGTTGAAGCCGCTGTCCGCGTGCTGGAGGATGATCCCCATTTCAACGCCGGGCGCGGCGCGGTGTTGACTTATGACGGTGGTGTTTCGCTCGACGCGGCGATCATGGATGGCCGCAATCAGGCGGCAGGAGCGGTTGCCGGTGTAGGGTCGGTACGCAACCCGGTCAGCCTGGCCCGGCGGGTAATGACCAGCCCGCACGTCATGCTGAGCGGGGCGGGCGCCGAGCAGTTCGCCCGCGAACAGGACATCGAGCCTGCCCCGGCCGACTGGTTCGAACTGCCCGAACGCCGCCGCCAGCTTGAAGCGATGAAAGCCCAGGGCGACGGCTGGTTCGATGCCGAGATGAAATATGGCACGGTGGGCGCCGTCGCCTGCGATATGCACGGCAATGTCGCGGCGGCAACCTCCACTGGCGGCGTCACCGCCAAGCGCTGGGGCCGCATTGGCGACACGCCGATCATTGGCGCCGGCACATGGGCAGACCGGGTCTGTGCGGTTTCGGCGACCGGGTCCGGCGAGTATTTCATCCGCGCCGGCGTTGGCCACCAGATCGCCGCCCGCATCGCGCTGGCGGGCGAACCGCCTGAACAAGCTGCCGCCAAGGCGCTTGCCGAAGTCGAAAAAATGGGCGGGCGCGGCGGGGTCATCGTGATGAGCCCTGACGGATCGGCCTGCTGGTCGTTCACCACGCCCGCCATGTTTCGCGCGTCGTGCGACGCCGATGGCGCTCGCACAATCGCAATCTATGGCGAGGAAGGCTGATCGCCGCTAAACGCGCGGCATGATTCGCTTCTGGTCCCGCATCCTGCTCACCGCGCTGCTGCTTGCCGCGTTTCCCCGGCCTGCCCTAGCGTATGGCGTGTTCGGCCATTCGACGATCGCCGAGATTGCGATGGCCAATGTGACGCCCGCGACCCGCGCGCGCGTTCAGGCCCTGGTCGCGCAAACACGGCTGCTTGAAACGCCGACGTGCAAAGCCGCGACGATCGAGCAATTGAGCGTCTGGCCCGACTGCGTGCGCGCCTTGGGTCCGCGCTTTTCCTATACCGCATCCTGGCATTATCAGGATGTCGATGTCTGCGCGCCGTTCACGCTGAAACCGGCCTGCCGTGACGGCAATTGCGTTTCCGCGCAGATCGACCGCAACGTGAAATTGTTGAGCGACAAGCACCTGCCAACGCGGGAACGGGTCATGGCGCTGGCCTTTCTGGTGCATTTCGTCGGCGATCTGCACATGCCGCTTCACGCGGGCGAGCATGACGACCAGGGCGGCAACCAGATCAAGGCGGCGTATGGCATCTATGCGCCCGACCGACTGAACCTGCACAGCATCTGGGATACGCCGCTTGCCGAACGCGCGATCACCGATGGTCCGCCGCTCGTCCGCCGCTACCCCGCCGCTGAAGCCGCGCCGATCCAGGTCGGAACCACCGAGGACTGGAGCCGGGAAAGCTGGGCGGTCAGCAAGGACGTGGTCTATCCATCCACGGGGCTGGAACAGGTTTGCACGGCGCCGCCGCACAACCGTATCGTGCTTGACGATGCGACGATTGCCCGGCTGGTGCCAGTGCAGCGGCTGCAGGTGGAACGTGCCGGATTGCGCCTTGCCCGCCTGCTCGATTCTGCGCTTGGCGGCTGATCCTTGCCAGTCACGAACGTGACGATCGCTTCAACCCGGTCACGAATGTGGCGATCGCATCGACGACGCCGGGATCGATCGGCAAGTCGGGATTGGCATAGCTGGCGATATTGGCGGCGCGGTCACCCGATCCAATCTGCTTCAACACATGATTGACGCCGGGGAGCAGCGTCAGGCGCGCGCCGGGCCGGACAGCCGCGAGCAACCGGGCATCGGCCTCGCCAATCTGAATGTCGCTTTGCCCCTGCACCACCAGCAAAGGCGCCTTTATCTGCGCGGCAAGGCGGGCTGGGTCGTACCGCATCAGGTCGATCAGATACCCCTGAACCGCCGGGTTGAAGAGCGTCATCAATCCCGGACGCATTCCCGACACGTCCACGCGCTCACCCGCCTCCAGCTTGGCGATGGCGGTATCGACCTGATCGAACACCGCGCCGTTGGCCGGGTTGGCGCGGATCTGTTCACGAATCAGCACGCCGAACGGGCGGCCCGGCGCCGAAACGGTGATGAAGCCGCAGATATCGGGCGCATCGCCCGTTGCCAGCACGATCAGCCCGCCTTCGCTGTGCCCGACCAGCCAGACGCAGCGCGCACCCGTCGCGGCGCGGGCACTGGCCACCCAGGCACGCACATCGGCCGCATAATCGGCGACCGTCACCGCATTGGGGTCGGCAATCGCCGCCTTGCTGCCGAACAGTCCGCGCTTGTCGATCCGTACGCTGCTGATGCCCCTTGCCGCCAGCCCTTCGGCCAGCAGGCGATACGTCGATGCCTTCACACCATAGGGATTGTTGCCGTCCCGGTCGGTCGGCCCCGAACCCGGTACGATCACCACTACCGGCGCGCCCTTGCCCGCGTCGATCAGCGTAGCGTGGAGCGGCGCGAGCGGGCCGAGGGCAGTCAATTCAGCCGGCGTGGCCGGTTGGGCAAGTGCGACACCGGGCAGCGCCAGGGCGAGCATCACGGCAACGGCCAGATACCTCATCGTCATCCTCTCCGGCTTCAATCGCGCGAGCCCCAGCGCCAGCGCCAGCCGCCATCGGTTTTCAACCAGGCGAGATATGTGAACCCAAGGACCAGCAGCGCGCCGATCACGATCCTGGCCGGCAGGTTGGATATGCGAAGGGCGTCGCCCAACAACAGGAACACGAACGCCATGGTCAGCGCCCATCCCTGCCAGGTGACCGGGGTCGCACCGAGGCCATAACGCTTGGGCGCGAACCAATGACCCGAAGCGATAGCGCGCGTGCGATCAGCATCCGACAATCTAGCCATCGTCATTCCTCCTTCTTGGCCGGCGGCCGTCCGCGGCGAGCGGGCTTGGGCGCTTCCAGCCTGATGCCGCGCCGGGCCAACGCTTCACGCAGCAGATATTCGACATGCCCGTTGACGCTGCGCAGCTCTGCCGCCGCACTCCGCTCGATCGCCGCATACAGCACGGGATCGAGCCGAAGCGCGAAGGCCTTTTTGCTCGGCGCCGTCACCGCCCCGCCCGATCAGTAAAGCGAGCCAGCGTTGACCACCGGCTGCGTCTCACGCTCGCCGCACAGGACGACCATCAGATTGGAGACCATCGCGGCGCGGCGTTCGTCATCAAGCTCCACCACCTTCTTCGCCGACAAGCTGAGCAGCGCCATCTCGACCATGCCGACCGCACCTTCAACCAGGGTCTTGCGCGCCGCGACGACGGCTTCGGCCTGTTGGCGGCGGAGCATCGCCCCGGCGATTTCCTGGGCATAGGCAAGATGGGTGAAACCGCATTCGTCGACCGAGATGCCCGCGACCTGCAACCGCGCCATCAATTCATCGCGCAATTCGGCGTTCACCTGTTCGTGGCTGCCGCGCAGCGTGACTTCCTGATGTTCGAAATCATCATAGGGATAACGCGATCCGATGGTACGCACCGCCGCTTCGATCTGAACCATCACGAACGCTTTGTAATCGTCGACGTCGAACAGTGCCTGCGCCGTATCGGTGACGCGCCAGACGACTTGCGCGGCGATTTCGATCGGGTTGCCCCGCAAATCGTTGACCTTGATCTTTTCCGAAATCAGGTTGTTGGCGCGCAGCGACACTTTTTTCTTCGTCATCCACGGCAAAAGCCAGCGCAGGCCAGTGGCACGATCAGTGCCCCGATAGCTGCCGAACAGGGTGATGGCGGCCGCCTGATTGGGTTGCAGGACGTAGAAACCGGGCGCCACGAACACCAGGACGACCGCGCCCGCGATCAACGCCGACATGCCGACCACCGGTTGTTGATCCGCAACCAAGGCGCCCGCCACGATCGCCACGACGGCCGCCAACAGCAACAACAACATTCCATATCCGCTCGAAGACTGCGCCGCGCCTTCGCGGCTGCTCGTCAGCGCGTTGGCGGACTTGACCGACTCGACCATCTTTGCCTCCCGTTAAATCTGATATCATCATTATATTAATTTGGATGGATCGGCAACGGGAAACGAAAACGCCGCCGAGTTGCCCCGGCGGCGTTTGAGAAATGGTCGATAAAGTCTGTATCAGTTGAGGACGACCGTCACCGCGCGGCGGTTCTGCGCCCAGCTTGCTTCGTCCGATCCCAGTGCGATCGGGCGTTCCTTGCCATAGCTGATGGTAGTGATGCGCGCAGCGGCGATGCCGCGCGTGACCAGATAGTTCTTCGCCGAATTGGCGCGACGATCACCCAGTGCCAGATTGTATTCGCGCGTACCGCGTTCGTCGGCATGGCCTTCGACCGTGACGGTGACGTTGGGGAATTTGTTGAGCCAACCGATCTGGCTGTCGAGAATCGACTGCGATTCGGCGTCGATGTCGTACTGGTTATACGCGAAATGGATTGTGTCGCTGGCCACCGAACGCTGGAAATCGGCGCGCGAGCCGGGGATGATGCCATCACCCTGCGGCGCGACCTGAGGCTGTTCGGGCTGGGCCGACGCCGCGGGGGGCAGCGGCTCGGTACGCTTGGTGGCGCAGGCCGTTACGGAAAGGAGTGCTGTGGCGAACAGCAATTTGGTGGTCAGTCTGGCCATGGTAAGTCTCCTCGAAACGTCGGAATTACCCCCGCCGCGTTGATTAGGCGGGGAATCGGTCAAAGCAAGCGATAACGCTATGGGCGTAACGGTCCCCATGCCGGATCGGATCCATCGAGCGGGGTCGGCAGGCGTCTTAAATTCACGCCGGTCAAATCAACCGACCAAAGATCGGCCACCCCGCTGCGCCCCTGGCTCGACCGGAAGAACATCAGCACGCGACCATTGGGTGACCAGCTTGGCGCCTCGTCCTGCCAGTCATCGGTCAACAATTTCTCGTCGCCGCCCGATGGCGACATGATGCCGATGCGAAAATTGCCGGCGATCTTGGTAAAGGCGATCAGGTCGCCGCGCGGGCTCCATCTCGGCGTCGCATAGCGGCCCGAACCGAAGCTGACCCGGTGCTGGCCCGACCCATCGGCGTTCATCACATAAAGTTGCTGCCCGCCGGATCGATCGCTTTCGAACACGATTCGGCGGCCATCGGGTGAATAGGATGCGCCGGTGTCGATGCCCGGCGAATTGGTCAGCCGCACGACAGGCCCGCCCGCCACCGGCACGCGATAGAGGTTGGTATTGCCGCCAACCGCCATCGAGAACACCACATAACGGCTGTCGGGCGAAAAGGACGGTGCGAAGGTCAGGTTGACGTCGGGCACCAGCAACCGCTGCCGCCCGCTGCCCATTTCATAGACATACAGCGACGGCCGATCGTTCAAATAGCTCATATAGACGATCGATTGCTGGTTCGGCGCCAGCCGCGGGGTCAGGACGATCGTCTGGCCATTGGTCAGGAAGCGGTGATTCGCCCCGTCCTGATCCATGATCGACAAGCGCTTGATCCGGCGCCCCTTCGGCCCGGTTTCGGAGACATAGACCACCCGGCTGTCGAAATAGGGGCCCTCGCCCGTCAACCGGGTATAGACCATGTCGGCGCATTTGTGCGCCGCGCGACGCCAGTCCGATGGCGGGACGACGAAGCCCTGCCGCGTCAGTTCGGTGCGCGCGAACACGTCGTACAGATAGCATCCCACGGTCAGTGTCCCGTCGCCATTGGCGCGAACATAGCCCTGGACCAGCGCCTGCGCGCCCGACGTACCCCAGAAGCCGAAATCCGGTTCGGTCACTTCGGGGTAGGCAATCGCTTTCAACTGGCCCGTACCCAATGGATTGAACAACCCGGAGTTGCGCAGGTCCGCGCTCATCACATCGGCAAGCTGACGGCCCAGCGCGTCGGTCGATCCAGCGGGCGTCGCCACCACATCGGGCGTCGGCAAGCTGGGTATCGCAATCGGCAAGGGCGCGGAAACCCCACCCGTCACCGACACTTCCAGTGGCGGCGGTCCGCCAAGCTGCCCGCCCGTATCAGGCGATCCCGCCGATTGCTGGCCGACCTGTGCGGAGTTTGGCGCGGGCTGGGCGGGAGCAGGCGCCGTCTGGGTCATGCCGGGCGCAGCGAGCACCAGCCCGGTGATGAGCATGGCCCCGAAAAGCCAGCGATGGGCGCGATCAATCATCCCGTCATCCTTCAGCGCAATTGCCAGTTATAGTTGATGTTGTTCCAACCGCCACTGGGGGTGGAGTAATATTCGGGCGGCAGCTTGAGGGGCGAACACCCCTTGAACGCCGCCACGCCCAGATCGACGACCCGGCGGGCATAACGGTTGTTTTCGGCATCGATCCCCGTCTGGCGCACCATCGTCGGCGTCGCGGCGAGCGTACCGTCTTCGTTGAGCCGCAGGTTCAAGGTGGTGACGATGCGATTGGCGCCCGGCCCTGGATTGACCTGCCGGTCGGCGCAGGGTTGAATCTGCCGCGCGATCGCACCGGTGATGCTGGCCAGCGCGTTGGCATCGATCGCCGCTGCGCGCGGCGTTTGCGACCGGCTTTTCGACGGCTTGTCATCCAGCCCTTTCAGGAAATCATCGCCCAGCGTCGCCCCCTTGGCGCGCGGCTTTTCGCCTGCCTTGCCGTTGCCGGGCGTGCGGAAAGCCGCCGGATTGGGCAGGGCGGCGGCATGGGCCTGGCTTTTCGACGGCTTGTCCGCTTCGGCGGGTGCCGGGCGGCTCGGCGCGGGCTTGGGCTTTGGTTCGGGTTTGGCCGAAGGCGCGGGCGCGGCCTTGGCGGGCGTCGGCGGCGCTGCAGTCGGGGCAGGCTTGGACGGCACCGGCGGCGCGGCGTCTTCGGGCGGGCCAGCCTCTGGCGCGACCGACTGGGCGGGCGGCGTAACCGATTGCGGCGCGGTTGCCACCAGCCCCACCTTGTCAGTCAACGTGACGTCGATCGGTTGTTCCTGGATTTTCACCGGCTCAGGCTTGGCAAGCAAGCTGGCGGAGAGCACCGCGAAGGCGACGACATGGCCGACAAGTGCGACCAGCAGCCCGACCGCCTCACCCCGGCGGGGCGGGCGCGGCGGCTGATCGAACGCCAGTGTCGTCCCCAACGTGGTCATTTGCCTTCCCTGGCGGTCGAAACGAGCGCGACCTTGTTCAGGCCCGCGCGGTTCAATTCGCCCATCACTTTCATCACCCGGCCATAATCCAGCGCGCGGTCGGCACGCAGGAAAACGCGTGGCGGATGGTCCGGCGTGCCCTTGCCGGCGATCTGTTGCAGCACGTCAGGCAGGATGGCGTCGCTGACCTCATCCTTGTCGACGAACACCCGCCCCTGCTGGTCGATCGAGATTTCAACCGGCTTCTGATCCTGGTCGAGCGGCTTGGCGCGGCTGTCGGGCAGGTTGACGGGCACCCCCGCCGTCAGCAGCGGCGCCGTCACCATGAAGATGATGAGCAGCACCAGCATGACGTCGACCAGCGGCGTCACGTTGATTTCCGCCATCGGCGCGCGACGCCCGCGCGACCGTTCAGAAGGAAGCATCATCGCCATCAGGCGCGGCCCTTGGCGCCCGAGGATTCAAGCTGGCGGCTGAGTGTGGTGTGGAACGCATCGGCAAAGCGGTTCAGCCGCGCTTCGATGCGATTGATGGCGTGGCTGTACCGGTTATAGCCGATCACCGCCGGAATGGCCGCGAACAGGCCGATCGCGGTTGCGAACAATGCCTCGGCAATGCCCGGCGCGACGACCGCAAGCGAGGTGCTTTGTGCCGCGGCGATGCTGGTGAAGCTGCGCATGATGCCCCAGACGGTGCCGAACAGGCCGACGAACGGCGCCACCGCGCCAACCGTCGCCAGGAAATTCAACCGATCCGACAGCACGTCGATTTCGCTGGCCACCGCCGATCCCATGGCTGTCGCCAGACGTTCGCGCGTGCCTTCACGGTCGATGGCCCCGGCAGCGGTGGAGCGGCGCCATTCGGCAACCCCGGCGGAAAAAATGCGGGCGATCGGCAAGTCGACGGTGCCCTTCAACCGATAAAAGGCGTCGATATCGGGCGCGCTCATAAACTCGCCTTCAAAACCTTCCTGGCGACGACGGATGCTCCACACCCGCCAACCGAATGTCAGGATGATGCCCCAGGTCCAGATGCTGGCGAACAACAATCCCAGCATCACGATCCGCACCACCCAGTCGGCATGGAGGAACAATGCCAGCGGCGACAGGGCCGAAGGGTCGGTAGTCAAGGCGACATTCATTGCGTTTTCAATTCCCCAGTCCAGAGCAGACCTTCAAAGGCGGCAACCCATGATGGCGGCTGGCGACGCGGCCGACCATTGGGAGCAACGAACGCCACCGTGACGATGGCGTCAGTCAGTATCAACCCGTCGCGCATGACTCGTTGATGAACGCGCACCGATGCGGCACGCAATTCGACCAGGCGGCTGGCGACGACCAGCGCATCGTCAAGCCGGGCGGGCAGGCGATAGGCGATGTCGAGTGCGGTGACGGCATAGGCGCCCTCGCCCGCTTCATGCGCGGCGCGCTGCTCGATGCCGACAAGCCGCAACATGTCGGACCGGGCGCGCTCCATGAAGCGCAGATAATTGGCGTGATAGACGACGCCCGAAAGATCGGTGTCCTCGAAATAGACGCGCACGGCAAAACGGTGCTCGCGCCCGTCGAAGCGCCCTTGTCCGGGGAGGTCAGGATCATGCGGGGCCATGACGCCGGGCTGTTACCGGAACCATCGCGTCTAAGGAACCCGCTTCGAACGCCCGGCCACCGGCTTTTTTGGGCTGGACCGCCGCCGCTTCCCGTCTAGGCTGGCGGCCGATGGATACACCCGCCCTGAAAATCACCGGCCTTGCCAAGGCGTTCGACAAACCCGTCATCACCGGCCTGGACCTGGAAGTGGGTGCAGGGCAGCTTTACGCGCTGCTTGGCCCCAACGGCGCGGGCAAGACGACGACGCTGCGCATGGTGACCGGCCTGACCACGCCCGATGCGGGCCGGATCGAGATTTATGGGATCGACACCCAGCGCCGCCCGCTGGATGCCAAGGCGATCACCGCCTGGCTGCCCGACGATCCGATGCTGTACGACAAATTGTCCCCGGCCGAATATCTGGGCTTCATCGCCGGGCTGTGGCGCATTTCCCCGGCCGAAGCCGCGCCCGAGGCCGAACGCCTGTTGAAATGGCTGGAACTGTGGGACGTGCGCGACACACGGTGCGAAGGGTTTTCGCGCGGGATGAAGCAGAAGGTGGCGCTGGCCGGTGCCCTTATCCACCGGCCGCGCCTGCTCATTCTCGACGAACCGCTCACCGGGCTCGACGCGACGATGGCACGCGCGGTGAAGGACGCGCTGCGCGCGCAGGTCGATGGCGGCGCAACCGTCATCATCACCACCCACATCCTTGAAGTTGCGGAACGGCTGGCGGACCGCATCGGCATCATCGCGCATGGCCGCCTGCTGGTCGAAGGGACGATGGCCGAGTTGCGGGCGACCGCGGGCCAAAGCGACGCGACGCTGGAGGACACGTTCATCCGCCTGACCAGCGAACCCGCCTGACGATGCGCGCGCCCGTGCTGCCACAAGGATCGCTGGCCTGGTTGATCGCGCATGAAATCAGGCTGGGGCTGCGCGCGGTGCGAACGCGCACGGGCAGGATCACCCGCTATGTCGGCTATGCGATCCTCGCTGCCTATATCGCGTTTGGCTGCTTCATCGGCTGGTCGCTGCGCGACGAAAACCTGACTTATGTGCCGATGATCGGCGATGTCGTGCTGGCGCTATCCGTCGGCGCCTTTTCCTTCATGGTGACGCAAGCCATGCTCGGCAGCCAGCTGGCGCTTTATGGCAATGGCGACCTGGACTTGTTGCTGACCGCGCCGATGCCCGAACGCACCGTGCTGCGCGCCAAGCTCGCCGGAATCGCAGGCACCATTACCCTGACTTATGCAGTCCTGCTGCTGCCGCTGGTCCTGCCGATCGCGATCATGGGCCACCCGGCGTTGCTGGGCGTGGTGGCCCTGCTCGCCAGCCTGGCGCTGGTCGCGGCCTGCCTGGGGCTGGGGCTGACGCTGCTGATCGCGCGCATCGCCGGACCACGCGCGGCGCGCACGGCCGGACAGATTGCCGCGGCGCTGGTCGGCGGCGCGGTGTTCCTCACCACTCAGCTTTATTCGCACCACGATCGGCTGGCTGGGCGCGGCGCGATGTACATGGCGCTGTTCAAGAGCAGGATCGGCGAACATGGCGCGGCTGCCCTGCCCGGCCGTGCGGCCTTTGGCGATCCATTGGCGGTTCTCATCCTGCTCGGCGGTGCCATCTTGTTGTTCGCCGCGACCGGCGCCTTGTTCCAGCGCTGGTTCCTGTCCAGCTTTCAGGCCGCCAGCCAATCACCCGGCCGGACGCCGCGTTCGCACGCCGACCTTGCCGGATATTTTCACCCCGGATTGTTCGGCGCGGTGTTTCGCAAGGAATTTCGCCTGCTCCAGCGCGATCCGGCGCTGGTGTTCCAGATGCTGCTGCGCGTGATCTATCTGGCGCCCCTCGCGCTGGCGGGCATGGGCGGTCGCCACCCCATTCCCGTCGCCCCCGGCCTTGCCTTTGCCAGCGTGCTGGTGGTTGGCCAGCTCGCGGCCAGCTTTGCCTGGCTGACCATTTCCGCCGAAGACGCGCCCGACCTGATCGCGGTTGCGCCGGTTGAGAAGGAACAGGTGGAAATCGCCAAGCTGATGGCGGCGCTGGCGATGGTCGCGCCGCTTGGCCTGATCCTGCCCATCGTCTTGGCGACGCAGACCGTTGCCGGCGCGCTGGTAACGGTGTTGATGACCGCGATCACCGGGGCCTTGGCCGGGCTGATCGAACTCAAGCTGGGCAAGCCGAGCCCGCGCGCCTCGTTCAACCGGCGACGGTCGGGCGGTGCGGTTGCCGGGATACTCAGCGGCGTGACTTCGCTGGTGATGGCCGGGATCACCGGCCTGGCGGTTTACGCGCTGGGCTGATCGAACAGCGTGTCCTGCGCGCCCGGCGGCGGGTTCAGCCCCAGATGTTTCCAGCCCCCCGCATTCAGGCAGCGGCCACGCGCGGTGCGCGCGATCAGCCCAAGCTGGATGAGATAGGGCTCGATCACTTCCTCGATCGTATCGCGCGGTTCGGACAAGCCCGCGGCCAGCGTTTCCACCCCCACCGGCCCGCCGCGATAGATGTCGGCGATCATCATCAGATAGCGCCGGTCCATCGCATCAAGCCCCAGCCGATCGACCTCCAGCCGGGTCAGCGCGTTGTCCGCCGCCGCCGCATCGACCACTTCGTGCCCGGCGGCATAAGCGAAATCGCGCACCCGCCTGAGCAGGCGCCCGGCGATGCGCGGCGTTCCACGCGACCGGCGCGCCACTTCGCGCGCGCCATCGGCAGCAATGGGCAGCCCCAGCAGGCGCGCGGCGCGCGTCACTACCTTTTCCAGCTCATCGACGGTGTAGAAGGTCAACCGGACCGGAATGCCGAAACGATCGCGCAGCGGCGTCGTCAACAACCCCTGCCGCGTGGTCGCCCCGACCAGGGTAAATCGCGGCAGATCGATCCTGACCGATCGGGCGGACGGCCCCTCCCCGATCATCAGGTCGAGCGCGCGGTCCTCCATGGCAGGATACAGCACTTCCTCAACCGCCGGTTGCAGCCGGTGGATTTCGTCGATGAACAGCACGTCGCCGTCTTCGAGATTGGTCAGCAGTGCCGCCAGATCGCCCGATTTGGCGATCACCGGGCCGGACGTCGCGCGAAAGCCGACGCCCATTTCGCGCGCGACAATCTGTGCCAGCGTCGTCTTGCCCAGTCCGGGTGGCCCGAAAAACAACACATGGTCCAGCGCGTCGCCGCGCGCCTTGGCCGCGGCAATGAACACCCGCAGATTTTCCCGCGCCGCCTTCTGGCCGACAAATTCATCGAGCTGCTTGGGGCGCAGCGCGGCATCGGCGTCCTCGGCACCGCGCGCGGGCGAGATCAGGCGATCGTCAGTCATTGCGCGGCAACGACTGGTCGGATCGAACTGGGGCGGGCGATGGCCATCGCCGGGACATAAGCGGAACGCAGGCCCAAGGGGAAGAGAAATCAGGCAACGCGCGCCGTCGCGGAGTCACCGGGGGATTTCACCAGGGGATTCACCCGACGACGCCAAGCGGCTAAGCAACCGGCATGACCGCAGCAACCGACCGGCCCCAGCCAGCAGACCGCCGCCTGTTATGGGTGATCCTGATACTTGCCGCGGCCCTTCGCCTGGCGGCGGTCGATCCGTTTGGAATGCACCACCCCGACGAGCTGTTCCAATATATCGAACAAGCGCACCGGCTGGCGACGGGCAAGGCGATCATTCCCTGGGAATATCGGCTGGGGATGCGAAGCTGGCTGGTGCCCATCATCCTGTCCGCGCCGATGCGGCTGGGTGCATGGATCGATCCGGCGGGCAATCTCGACCTGTTGCTGCCGCGTTATCTGGTGGCGCTGATCGGCGTCGTACCAATCTGGGCCGCATGGCGGATCGGCGCGCGGATCAGCCATGGCGCGGCGATCATGGCGGCATTCGTCATGGCGACCTGGTTTGAAGCCATCGGCTTTTCCGCGCACGTCCTGACCGAACCGATGGCCGCCGCCGCTTTCATGGCGGGTGTGGCGCTGGCTGAGCCGCGCGCGCGCGCCGCGCGCTGGCGCTGGGCAGGCGCTGCGTTCGCCTTGGCCGTCGTGCTGCGCTTTCACTATGCGCCTGCAATCGGCTTGTATGCCGCGCTGATCGCCGGGCGCAACCGTGCGAACTGGCTGGGGCTGGCAATCGGCGCGCTGGCATTGGGCATTGCATCCGGCATCATCGATCTGGCGATGGGCCAAAGCCCCTTCGGCTGGGTGGTCGAGAATGTCCGCCAGAACATCATCAACCACCGCGCCGCCGATTTCGGCGTAACCGGGCCGGGCGCGTTCCTGGGGATGCTGGCGCACCAATGGGGCGTGCTGGGCGCGGCGATCATCGTGATGGCGATCGTCGGCGCGGTGCGCTTTCCCGCGCTGGCGGCGGCGGCAATCGTCAACCTTGGGCTGCACAGCCTGATCGCCCACAAGGAATATCGCTTCGTCTGGATCAGCGTCGAAACCATATTGCTGCTCGCGGCGATCGGCAGCGCGCTGTCGGCGGCACGACTGGCCGCGCGGCGACCCGGCGACCAGCGACTGATCTGGGGCGTCACCGCGTTGCTGTGGCTGGTCGCTTCCATCGGGCTGGGGCAGACGCGACCGATGGAACAGGACCGTGCGCATGACCGGCCGGTCATCGCCCTGGCGCGGGCGGCGGGGGCACTGCCCGGCCTTTGCGGGCTCGCGCTCAATGACGTTGAATATTGGGCGGCGGGCTATGCCATGGTGCGAAAGCCGGCGCCGATCTATTATCCGTCCGCGGTCGATCCGCACGATACAGACGCCCTTACCCGGTGGCGCGGCGCGTATAACGTCATCCTGTCACCCGCTCGTCAGGCGAGCATGATCCCGACAGGCTATGCCAGCACCGCCTGTCTGGGCAGCGGCGATGGCAAGGCGTGCCTGTACCGGCGGCCGGGTAGTTGCGATGCGACGGGCGCCGAGCCGATCCTGCTCCAGCGCCTGCTCGAACGACGTGGATTATAGCGGCTTATTTCGCCGCCTTGCGCAGGGCGAGGCGGACCAGCGCATCGAGTTTGGCATCCGCGCCCAGTTCCTCTTCCGCCGCCGCAACGGCTGCCTGCGCATCGCCCGGTCTGAAGCCGAGGTTGAGCAGCGCGGAAACCGCATCGGCCGCCGCACCGGCGGCAGGCGCGGGCAATCCGCCCGCCGCCGCCGGGCCAATGGCCAGCCCACCCACCTTGTCCTTCAACTCGCGGACGATGCGTTCGGCGAGTTTCGGGCCGACGCCATTGGCACGCGCGACCATGGCCTTGTCCTGCGCGGCGATGGCGCGCGACAATTCGCCAGTCTCCAGCGCCGACAGGATCGCCAGCGCCACCCGCGCGCCGACGCCCTGCACCGCGGTCAACAGGCGGAACCAGTCGCGTTCATCGGCACGCGCGAAGCCGACAAGGCGGATGAAATCCTCCCCCACCAGCATTTCGGTATGGAGCATCACACCCTCGCCCACCGGGCCGATCGCGGCGAGCGTCCGCGCCGACGCGCCGACCAGATAGCCGACGCCGCCGACATCGATGACCGCATGGTCGACCCCGGTCGACTCGAGCCGCCCTTTCAGATGCGCGATCATGCGGTGGCCGCCAGCGCATGCCGACCCGCCAGCGAACGGCAATGCGGCGGGGCGTGGGATCGCGGGGCTGTCATCCCCGCGACATAAGCGGTGGAATGGAAGCTAGGGAAGCGAAATCAGGCGACCTGCTGGACGGATAATGCTGATTCGAACACCTCGTCAGAATCAGACCGGCCCGGATCAGCCCGGCCAGGATCAGCCCGGGATACGCCGCGCACTCGCCAAATGATGTGCATGGCAGACGGCAACCGCAAGCGCATCGGCGGCATCAGCGCCGGCAATCTTCACGCCGGGCAGCAAGCGGCTGACCATCGCATGAACCTGCGCCTTTTCCGCATTGCCATTGCCGACCACCGATTTCTTGACGAGCCGTGCCGCATATTCGCCAACTTCCAACCCGGCGCGGGCCGCCGCGCAGATGACCACACCGCGCGCCTGCCCCAGTTTCAGCGTCGATTGCGGGTTGGCGTTGACGAACACTTCCTCGACCGCCGCCGCATCGGGCGCATGGTCGACGATCAGCACCGCCAGCATCGCATCCAGATGCGCCAGCCGACGCGGCAGGGGTGCGGCGGTATCGGTCTTCAACTGGCCGTTGGCGATGTGCGACAGGCGATTACCCTCTGCCCGGATCAACCCCCAGCCGGTCGTGCCGAGGCCGGGGTCGAGACCGAGGATAATCAGCCCAGCTTCTCCATCACGTCATCGGGCACTTCGTAATTGCCCCAGACCTGCTGGACATCGTCGTCATCGTCGAGCGCGTCGATCAGCTTGAACAGCGTCGCCGCGTCATCCTCGCCGACTTCGACCATGGTCTGCGGCCGCCAGGCAAGCTTGGCGCCTTCGGGTTCGCCGAGGACCGGGGTCAACGCCTTGACGACTTCGTGCAGATCGCCCTGCGCGGTCCAGATTTCGTGGCCGTCCTCGCTCGACTGAACGTCTTCGGCGCCAGCTTCCAACGCCGCCTCGAACACCTTTTCGGCATCGCCGACACTGGCCGGATAATTGATGAGGCCCATCCGGTCGAACGCATGGCTGACCGAGCCCGACGCGCCCAGATTGCCGCCATTCTTCGCCACCGCGGTGCGCACATTGGTCGCGGTGCGGTTGCGATTGTCGGTCAGCGCCTCGATAATCAGCGACACGCCGCCGGGGCCAAAGCCCTCATAGCGGATTTCCTCATAGGTTTCGGCATCGCCCCGCGTCGCCTTGTCGATCGAGCGCTGGATATTATCCTTGGGCATCGATTGCGCCTTGGCCGCGTTGACGGCGGCGCGCAGGCGCGGGTTCATGTCGGGATCAGGAAGCCCCATCTTCGCCGCGACGGTGATTTCGCGGCTGAGCTTCGAGAACATGCCCGAACGCTTTTTATCCTGCGCACCCTTGCGGTGCATGATGTTCTTGAACTTGGAATGACCTGCCATTTGCTTTCAAACCTGATTCTGTTCGGGCTGATCTTTGGCGGGTTCCCATCAAAATGCCTTTGATGGTCCCGCCCAAGCCTCGCCCTTCATTGCGCCCGGTTAGAAGAAACCACGGTGCCTCGGCAAGCTCAGCACGTCAGGGGCGGTTGATTTCAAGCCAGCCCCAGCGCCGCCTTGTACGTGTCGAGCAGCATTTCCGCTTCGTCGCGGTGATGCTTCTCCATCTTGCGCAGGCGAATGATCGTGCGCATCGTCTTGACGTCGAAACCGGTCGACTTGGCTTCGGCATAGACATCCTTGATGTCGTCGGCGATGCCGCTCTTTTCCTCCTCAAGGCGCTCGATGCGCTCGATGAGAAGACGTAGCTGGTCGGCGGCAATCACTTCGGACATGGCTGGGTAGCTCCAGATTTCGGGACTTGAGGCGCGCGTCTAGGCGATCAGGCGCGCGCACTCAACCAGCGTTCGCTCGTCATTGTGGCGGGAAAGCCTGGCACCCACCGCAATGACGCCGGGCAAGACATGACGATCCTTCAGATCGATGACCGGCGATCCGCCGACAGACACCTGAAAACCGCCCTTCACCGCGACGATCCTGCTCCCCCCTGCTCGTCCAACGCCCCTGATGGCCCCCGGCTTACGCGTTTTTGGCGACACTGTCCTTCATGCGCTGCACCTGTTCGGGCGTTGCCTCGCCTTGATGCTGCGCTTTCCACTCGGCATACGGCATCCCATAGACCAGCGCGCGACCCGCGTCCTTGTCGAGCGCGCCCTGCGACGCATCGGCCACCCAATCACCCAGGCAATTGCGGCAGAACCCGGCCAACCCCATCAGATCGACATTCTGCGCGTCGGTGCGGTGGCGCAGGTGCACGACCAGCCGACGGAACGCCGCCGCCGCGATCTGGTCGTTCAATTCATCGATCGGTTGCATTCGCCTACTCCACGGTTGATCCTGCCGAGATAAGAGGTAGAGCCATGCGCGCAACCTCCCCCCTCCCCAGGAAAGAAGCCGAGGATGACAAAGGCCATCAATCCCCGCTCACGCAAAGTGCGCATACTTGCAACGCTCGGCCCTGCCAGCAGCACGCCTGAAATGATCGAGAAACTCTATGTCGCGGGGGCAGACGCCTTCCGCCTCAACATGAGCCATGGCGATCAGGCATCGAAAATCGCGCTGATCGACGCCATCCGCGCGATGGAAAAGAAATTCGGCCGGCCATCGACGATCCTCGCCGACCTGCAAGGCCCCAAGCTGCGCGTCGGCAAGTTCGATGGCGGCAAGGTGATGCTGGAAACCGGCGCGACCTTCACGCTCGACCGCGACAAGACGCCCGGTGACGCGACCCGCGTCGAATTGCCGCACAAGGAAATTTTCGAGGCGATCGAAGTCGGCGCCCGCCTGCTGCTCGATGACGGCAAGCTGGTGCTGCGCGTGACCAGCCATGACGAGGCGACGATCACGACGCGGATCGAGGTCGGCGGCGCGCTGAGCAACAACAAGGGGCTGAACGTGCCCGATGTCGTCGTGCCGATGGCGGCGCTGACCGACAAGGACCGCAGCGACCTGACCTTCGCGCTTGAACAGAATGTCGACTGGATCGCGCTGTCGTTCGTCCAGCGGCCCGAGGATCTGGCCGAGGCGCGGCGGCTGATTCGAGGGCGCGCCGCCTTGCTCGCCAAGATCGAGAAGCCCTCCGCCATCGACCGGCTGGAGGAAATCGTCGAGCAATGCGACGCCGTCATGGTCGCGCGCGGCGATCTGGGTGTCGAACTGCCGCCCGAATCGGTGCCGCCGTTGCAGAAGCGCATTGTCGAGACCGCGCGTCGGCAGGGCAAGCCGGTGGTCGTCGCCACCCAGATGCTCGAATCGATGATTACCGCACCAACCCCGACGCGTGCCGAAGTATCGGATGTCGCCACTGCCATTTATGACGGCGCCGACGCGA
This sequence comes from Sphingomonas sp., assembly GCA_041659385.1. GTDB lineage: Bacteria > Pseudomonadota > Alphaproteobacteria > Sphingomonadales > Sphingomonadaceae > Sphingomonas. The sequence continues at coordinate 93,961 of JBAZYJ010000012.1, read as the reverse complement.
TCATGCTGTCGGCGGAAAGCGCCGCCGGGGCATGGCCGGTCGAATCGGTCGCCATGATGAACGCCATTGGCGAAGCGGTGGAAAGCGACCCCATGCATGGCGATCGCATCCACTTCACCATCACCCGGCCCGACGCGACCACCGCCGACGCCTTGTCCGAAGCCGCCAAGAACATCGCGGGCACGATTTCGGCCAAGGCGATCATCTGCTTCACCAGTTCAGGCTCGACCGCGCGGCGCATCGCGCGCGAACGCCCGCTGGTGCCGATCCTGGTGCTGACGCCCAAGATCGAAACCGCACGCAGGCTGGGGCTCGCCTGGGGAATGCACGCGGTCCACACCCGCGATGTCGAATCGTTCGAGGAAATGGTCGCCAAGGCCAAGCGCATGGCGTTGCGCCACCAGATCGCCGTGGCGGGTGACCGGGTGGTGGTGATTGCGGGCGTGCCGTTCCGCACGCCGGGTTCGACCAACGTCATCCATGTCGTGACTCTGGTGGGCGACGAACTGAAAAACTACGATCACTGAGGCATCGGCGCCAAAGCGCGGGCGCTGAAACACCGCCGCTCGCCGGTGAAACGGGCGCGCGGATCAGCCGGGGAGCAGACCCACTTCGGCCAGGTCCGCGCGCAATGCCGCAGCGTCCGTGAACAGGCGGGCATGGATGCCCAGCGCCGTGGCAGCGTCGACATTGGCCTGGCGATCGTCGACGAAAAATGCCTCGGCCGGTTTCAGCCCGAACCGTTCAAGCGCGAGGGCATAGATGGCCGGATCAGGCTTCACCACACCCTCCTCACCCGACACCACGAAACCCTGAAACCGATCGAACAGCCATGCCTCGCGCTGGCGAAACGGCGGCCAGAAATCCTGGCTGAAATTGGTGAGCGCGAACATCGGCACCGACGCCGCCGCCAGATCGGCGACAAGATGCGGCATGTCGGGCATGGGATCGCCAATCTGTTCGACGAAGCGGCTTCCCCAGGCGCGAATCAGGTCGGCGGATTGGGGGTGAAGCGCAATCAGCTCCGCCGATGTGTCGGCGAAGGGACGGCCCTGATCGTGCTGGAAATGCCAGTCGAGCGTGCAGACGTCGCGCAGAAACGCGTCAAGCGCCCGATCGTTACCAATCAGGCGCCTGTACAGGTAGCGCGGATCCCAATCGTACAGCACGTGGCCGACATCGAAGATGACGGCACGTGGATACATCAGCGCGGCCCGGGCCTCAGCCCTGGCGCGCCTTGAAACGACGGTTGGTCTTGTTGATAACGTACGTACGCCCACGACGACGGATCACGCGGTTGTCGCGATGCCGATCCTTGAGCGACTTCAGTGAATTGCGGATCTTCATGATCGATTCGCTTCTCTAATCTTGTCCGGTGCTGGAAAGCGGTGGCGGGTATAGCTGCATCGTCGGTAAGTCAAGGTCCACTCGCGCGCTGAATCGCGGAATTGCCGGAATCGAGCAATTGCGGAGAACCCCTGCGGATGGCACATAGCGGTTTGTAACGGGGGCGCACAGGAGTGACACAGATAATGACCCGACGCGCACGACCGCTTGCCCTGATCGCCCTGGCCATGGCGCCGCTGACCATGATTCCCGCCACCGCGACGACGGCAGCCGCCCCGATCAAGGTCACCCGCTTCCACCTCGACCAGCCGATGGCGCCCGGCACTGTCCATATCGACATTGCCCCCGATGCCACCGTCTCGCCCGGCCCGGAAGCCCAGATCTATATCGACGCGGTAGCCCGCGCGATGACGACCGCGGGCTTCACGCCGGTGGCGGACGCGGCAGCGCCTGCTGAATATCTTGTCGTCTTCACCGTCAGCCGCGACAGCGTCGAGCTGCCGCCTGCCCCGCCGCCCGTTTCAATCGGCGTCGGCGGGGGCGGGGGCACGGGCGGCTTCGGCCTTGGCGGATCAGTCGCGTTCGGCGTCGGCAAGCGCCAGCCCCGTGCCCAGGTGACGACGCAGATTGCGGTGCGCATCCTGCGCGGCGCGGCGGCGGAACTGATCTGGGAAGGCCGCGCGACGCAGGTGTTTGAAGAACGCGGCAAGCTGGCCCAGCCCGGCGCGATTGCCGACAAATTGGCGCGTGCGCTGTTCAAGGGCTTTCCGGGCAAGTCAGGCAGCACTATTACCACCAAATGAGCATCAGCATTTCGGCCGCGTTCGACGCCGGCAATATTCGCGTCGTCAGTCAGTCCGACACGTCCGCCAACCTGGAAATCGTCAAGGATCACCTGTCAGACTTTTACCAATGGTTCTATTTCCGGGTTGCCGGAGGCAAGGGGCAGCCCCTCACGCTGCGCATCGTCAACGCCGGCGGCTCGGCCTATCCCGGCGGGTGGCCGGGTTACCAGGCACGCGTCAGCACCGATCGGAACCAATGGCGCCTTGCCGATACCAGCTATGCCGATGGCGTTCTGGAAATCGCCCACACGCCGGACAGCGATCTGGTGTGGTTTGCCTATTTCGCGCCCTATTCGATCGAGCGGCATAATGACCTGATCGCACGCTATGCCGCGATGCCCGACTTCGATTACCGCGAATTGGGACGCACGATCGACGGACGCACGATCGACTGCCTGTCGGTCGGCACCGGCGCCAAACCCGTCTGGCTCTATGCGCGCCAGCACCCCGGCGAATCGATGGCCGAATGGTGGATGGAAGGCGCGCTGGAAAAGCTTGCCGTCAGGGGCGATGCGGCGATGCAGGCGCTGCTCGGCAAGGTGACGGTCCATATCGTGCCCAACATGAACCCGGACGGCAGCGCGCGCGGGCACCTGCGCACCAATGCGGCGGGCGTGAACCTGAACCGCGAATGGCATACACCAACGCCCGAACGCAGCCCGGAAGTGTTATGCGTCAGGAACGCGATGGACGCGACCGGCGTCGCCTTTGCGATGGACGTGCATGGCGACGAAGCCATTCCGGCCAATTTCCTCGCGGGTTTTGAAGGCATTCCGTCCTGGACCGATGCCCAGGGTGAAAAATATTACCTGTTCGAGCGCACCCTGGCGGCCAACACGCCCGATTTCCAGACCGAACAGGGCTATAGCAAGTCATCGCCCGGCAAGGCCAATCTGTCGATGTCGACCAACCAGCTTGCCGAACGGTTCGGCGCGGTATCGATGACGCTGGAAATGCCGTTCAAGGATCATGCGTCCAATGCCGACACGCAGTTCGGCTGGTCGCCCGATCGTTGCCGCAAGCTGGCGCATAGCTGCCTCGACACGCTGGCGCAGTTGATCGACGGATTTTAAATCGGTCGGGGCGTTCGTGCGCGCGCCTGTCGACGTCGCTCCTCGACTTCCGGCCGCGCCAGCGATAGGGGCTGCGGCGAAAGGAACCGCCACCGATGCCCATGCTTGTCCTTATCCGTCACGGCCAGTCCGCCTGGAACCTCGAGAATCGCTTCACCGGCTGGTGGGATGTCGATGTGACCGAAAAGGGCGCCGACGAAGCGCGGGCGGCAGGCAGGCTGATGGCGGCCAAGGGGCTGGACTTCGACCAGTGCTTCACTTCGCTCCAGACCCGCGCGATCAAGACGCTGAACCTCGCGCTGGAGGAAATGACGCGGCTTTGGCTGCCCGTTGAAAAGGACTGGCGGCTGAACGAACGGCATTATGGCGGGCTGACCGGGCTCGACAAGGCGGAGACCGCCGCCAAGCATGGCGACGAACAGGTCAAGATCTGGCGCCGCAGTTTCGACGTGCCGCCGCCACCGCTGGAACCGGGCAGCGCTTATGATCTGTCGACCGACCGTCGCTATGCCGGGATCACGGTGCCCGCGACCGAAAGCCTGAAAGACACCATCGACCGCGTGCTGCCTTATTGGGACGCGCGGATCGCCCCGGCGCTGAAGGCGGGCCAGCGCGTGCTGATCTCCGCCCATGGCAATTCGCTGCGCGCGCTGGTCAAGCATTTGTCGAATATCCCCGATGACGAGATCACCAGCCTGGAAATCCCCACCGGCCAGCCCATCGTCTATCGGCTCGACAACCAACTGAACGCGCTCGACCGTTATTATCTGAACGAACGCTGAGGCCGGAGTGCGATGAGCACGCCTCACGCGACCGCAATGACCCACCGCCTGGCAGCGGAGGACGACCTTCCCGCCCTGCGCGAAGTCATGCGCTTGTCGATCGAGGAACTGCAGCGCGGCTTCCTGTCGCCCGAACAAGTCACCGCGAGCAAGGCGGTGATGGGCCTCGACACCCAGCTTGTCGCGGATCGCACCTATTTCATGGTCGAGATGGACGGCCGGATTGTCGGCTGCGGCGGCTGGAGCAGGCGCGCCACGCTTTATGGCGGCGATCACACATCGGGCACTCGCGAGCCGCGCCTGCTCAATCCGGCGACCGAGGCGGCGCGGGTGCGGGCGATGTACACCCGGCCCGGCTATGCCCGACGCGGCATCGGGCGGCTGGTGCTCGACATCTGCGAAGCCGCCGCCGCGGCCGAGGGGTTTCGCCGGGCCGAACTGATGGCGACCATGGCGGGCGTGCCGCTGTATCAGGCGTGCGGATATCACCCGCTCGACGCGCCGACCGCCGCCGACGTCGCTGGTGTCGCGGTGCCGCTGGTGCGCATGGGCAAGGCGATCGGCGGTTAATTCCCCGATTGCCGCCACCCCCGTTGCCCTTCGCCTGACGAGCCGCTAACCCCCGACAATGGCACCGCTGGTTGGCATCATCATGGGCAGCACCTCCGACTGGGAGACGATGCGCCACGCCTCGCAAATCCTCGATACGCTTGGCGTTCCACATGAAACCAGGGTGGTGTCGGCGCACCGCACGCCGCAACGCCTGTATGATTATGCGAATTCCGCCGCCGACCGGGGGTTGAAAGTCATCATCGCCGGCGCAGGCGGCGCGGCGCATCTGCCCGGCATGGCGGCGTCGATGACGCATCTGCCGGTGCTGGGCGTGCCCGTGCGCACCCGCGCCATCGACGGGCTCGACAGCTTGTTGTCGATTGTCCAGATGCCCGGCGGCATCCCCGTCGGCACACTGGCGATTGGCGAGGCGGGGGCCAAGAATGCCGGGCTGCTCGCCGCTGCCATCCTGGCGACCAGCGACGACGCGCTGACCGAGCGTTTGAAAGCATGGCGCCAGGCGCAGACCGACAGCGTGGCGACCGACCCGGCATGACACCACTTCCCCCCGGTTCGACCATCGGCATTCTTGGCGGCGGCCAACTCGGGCGAATGCTGGGCGTCGCCGCGGCTCAGCTTGGCTACAACACCCGCGTGCTTGCGCCTGACGAGGAAGCCGTCGCGGCGCAGACCGCAACCAGCTTCACCCGCGCCGATTACCACAGCCGCATCGTCCTCGACGAATTCATCGCGGCTTGCGACGTGGTGACGTATGAATTTGAGAACATCGCCATCGAACCCGTCAACTATCTGGCGGGCAAGGTGCCGGTTCATCCCAACCCCGCGTCGCTTTCGGTCGCGCAGGACCGCGCCCGCGAGAAAAGCTTTGTCGGCGATCTTGGCGGGCGCACCGCACCCTGGGCCCGGGTGGACACGCTCGACGAACTTCGCGCCGCCGTCGCGCAGATCGGTTGCCCGGCGATCCTGAAAACCCTGCGGCTGGGTTATGACGGCAAGGGGCAGGTCCGGCTGCACGATGCCGCCGATGTCGATGCCGCATGGGACGCGATCGGCGGTCGCCCGGCGATTCTGGAAGGGTTTGTCGAATTCAGCCACGAATTCTCCATCGTGCTGGCCCGCGCGCCGGATGGCACGATGGTCAGCTATCCGCCGCCATGGAACGAACACAAGGACGGCATTCTCGATCGTTCGACCCTGCCCGCGCCTGCCGAAATCGCGCGGCAATGGGGGGAAGCCGCCGCGCTGGCCGGCCGCATTGCCGAAACCCTGGACCATGTCGGCGTGCTGACCTGCGAATTCTTCGTCGGCAAGGACGGGCCGGTATTCAACGAAATGGCGCCGCGCGTCCATAATTCGGGGCACTGGACGATCGAAGGCGCCGTCACCAGCCAGTTCGAAAACCACATCCGTGCGATTTGCGGCTTGCCGCTGGGCGACACCGGCCTGACCGCAAAGCGCGTCGAGATGCGCAACCTGATCGGCGAGGACGCGCATGGCTGGCTTGCCTATCTGGGCGAGCGCGACGCGCATCTCCACCTGTACGGCAAGACCGTGCGCCCCGGCCGCAAGATGGGGCACGTGACCCGGCTGGAACGATAGCAACGTCGACTGGCGTCAGCGGCCTGACTCACCGGGCTTCCTCACCGGGCTTCGGCAGCTCGGATGGCGTTTGATCGCTGCCGAATTGGATAGCCCACCACTCCCGCCTGAGAGTAGAAAGCGGGCGCGGAATCCGTTCGTCCGATATCTCCATCTCAACCACCTGGTCGGTTCGAAAGCTGCGAAAACCCCGCCGCAACTCGCACCAGGCGACGATGAGGCGCACCGCATCAAAATAGGCGACGTGGATGATCCAGATCGTCCGCTCGGTCCGTTTGCCGCCCTTGTCGATATAGGTTAGCCGGGTCTTGCGCCGATCATCCATCGCCTGGCGGACCAGCGCAAGATCGACCGTATCGGCCACTTCCGAATTCATGTTCACGGCGATCAACCCCGACCGTTCGCCGATCCCCTGCAAGGACGAGGGCAACACCGCTTCCAGCTTGGCAATCAGGTCGCGCGCGCCGCAGACCAGTTCCGGGTCACCTCGCTGCATCACCCACTGCGCGCCGAGCAACGCGGCCTCTACCTCGGTCGCGGTCAGCATCAACGGCGGCAGATCATAGCTTTTGTCGATCACATAACCGACACCCGCCTCTCCGCGGATCGGCACGCCGCTGGCCAGCAGATCGGCAACGTCACGATAAATCGTCCGGGGATGGCGCTCCAGTTCCTGCGCGAGCGCCGCCGCCGTCACTGGCCGACGGGCACCGCGCAGGATCTGGATGATCTGAAACAGGCGATCCGATCTTCGCAATCCGCTTATCCGGCGTTGGCGCGGAATTGCTGCATCATGTCGTCGCGCAATTTGAGTGCCACTGAGAACCCCTTCATGGACTGCATCCGCGCATACCAGTCGGCAATTGCCGGATTTTGCGGTTCGATTTGTACAAGGCCGAGTTGCGCAAAGCACGAGGCAACCGACAGATCCGCAATCGTCGGCACGTCGCCGGTGATATAGTCGCCCTTTGCCAGCGCGGCGTCCAGAATTGGCAGCAGCAATGCCAGCGACGCCTTGCCTTCTTCGATCGCCTCCTGCTTTGCCGCAGGCCCGGCGAACAGCGTGTTGAAGACGATCTTGCGTGTCGCCTCAGACAAACGGCACTGGTTCCAGTCCAGCCATTGTTCGGTCAACACCCGTTTGCCCAGGGCGGTGGGATACCATGATTCCATGTTTTCCCTGGTACACAGATACCGCAGGATCGCGTTGGATTCGGCCAGATTCAGATCCCGGTCAACCAACAAGGGAACCTGGCAGTTGGGATTGAGCTGGCGATAAGCGTCGCTTTGGTGCTCGCCGGAACTCAGGTCGACCAGGCGCAATTCATGCGCCAGTCCGGTTTCCGCGAGAAGCGCGACGACGCGCAGGGAGAAGAACGAAAACGGATGATAATATAGGGTGTACATGGCTTGCTCCCGTCAGGCGTTGAGCATCCCCATTAGCCACCCCCTGCTGACAACGTGCTGTCAGCTATATGCGCCTGGCGGCACGAACGGCCACGCGCCAGCCGAAAACCCCGGCCGCTGTCCTACTGCGCGGGTTGGCACTATCCTGCCCAACGCTCTTTCAAATCGTTGGTTCGCCGCAAAAAATGCCCGGCGGTTGAGGGCCCCTCAACAAAGTCGATGGCAACCCTCAACTTCCTCAACCAACCCGCCCGACCGGCACAGGCGCGGCGGCCTTTGCACCGGGTCGGGGGACCGCCGTGCGCTTCACGCTTTCACGCTCGCAATCCACTCATTCCCCACCTGCTCCAGTATCTCCAGCGGCACCCGGCCACAGCCGAGCACGGCGTCATGGAACGCCTTAATGTCGTATTTCGCGCCCAGCACGGCCTGCGCCTTGGCCCGCAGCTTGACGAAGCTCGAATGCCCCAGCTTGTAACTGCACGCCTGCCCCGGCAACGCGGTGTAGCGATCCACTTCGCGCGTGGCGAAGCCGACCGCCTCACCCTCATTCTCGACGAAGCGCTGGATCGCCTGTTCGCGCGTCCATTTGAAATGGTGGATGCCGGTATCGACGACGCAGCGATTGGCGCGGAACAACTGGAATTTCAGATAACCCAGCCGCCCGAGTGGATCATCGTCGTAAATGCCAAGTTCGTCGGCAAGCTGTTCGGCATAAAGCGCCCACCCCTCCGCATAGCCCGAAAAGCCGGTGGTCTTCAGGATCAATGGCAAGTCGGTGTTGGACAGCGCCAGCCCGCCTTCAAACTGGTGCCCCGGCAATCCTTCGTGGAACACCGTCGTCGCCAGGCAGAATTTGGGCCATTCGGCACTGTCGTGGAGGTTGAAATAGACCAGCCCCGGCCGCTTGCCATCCAGCGACGGCGATTGTGAAAAGGCCGATGCGGCACCGGCTTCATTCTCCCTGGGAACGCGGCGCACTTCAAAGGTGTATTGCGGCTGGCGCGTGAATGCCTTGGGCAGCAGCGTGCGGATCGCCGCCAGCCGTTCGTTGCAATAGGCTATCGCCTGCGCCTTGCCCGCATCGTCATCGGGGTAAAGCTGGGCCGGATCCTTGTAGAGCGCGGCCATGCGAGCGCCGATGCCGCCCTTGGTCATGCCGAGCTTCCTGAGTTCGCCGTCCAGCCGGGCGCCAAGTTCAGCGGCCTGGTTCAGCCCGAACTTGTGGACTTCCTCGGGCGTCAGCCGGGTGGTCGTCGTCGCCGCGAGCGCCATGGCGTAGAATTCGGGGCCTTCCTTGAACTTCCACACCCCGGCGTCATGGCTCGCCCGCCCGCGCAGCTCCCGAACCAGCGCAAGCTGGCGCTGAAGCGCGGGGGCAACCTGATCGGTATAGGCCGCTTCGCCCGCGGCAATGGTTGCGGCAGCGACGCCTGCCTTGCCCCCGCGCGTGCGCAGCGACTGGACGATCACCGTCTTGTCGGCAGGCACGATGGTCTTGCTCAATTGCTCGATCGCGCCATCAAGCAGGTAATCGGGCGGTAATATCCCGCGCGCCGCGTCATCGCGCATCTGGGCGGTATCGGCATCGAGCTGCGCGGCGAACTGGCCCACCCGCGCGACATAGGCTTCGGCATCCGCCTGACCGGCAATCGGATGCTTGGTGTCGAGAAAGCTGGGCGTCGACTGGTAGCTGCCGGTAATCTGGCTGACGACATAGGGCGAGCGGCTGTATGACGAACCGCCGAAATCAAAACGCTGCGCCGCCGCCGCCGACCGCCGGGTATAAAGGACGACATCGCGTTGCAGTTTCGCCTTGGGCGACAAGGTTGTGGCATCGATGGCGTCGAGACGCGCCAACTGCCGCTGCGTCAATTGCCGCTGCATCGCCTTGTGCGCGGCATCGCCGATCGACAGTTGCGACCGCAAACCGGCCCTTGCGCCGGTGTCGAGGCCAAGCTGGGTCGCCCCTTCCGGGCTTTGCGCCAGGCCTTCGGCAAACATGGTGTCGAACAATGCGCCCAGCGCAGCGTCGCCCGACCCCGGAGCGCCAAGTCCGGCCAGGCCCTTTGCCAGAGCCGGGCTTGCCGCCAGCGCGCCCAACGCCGCGCCAGCCTTCAACATCTCACGTCGATCAATCATCGTCATTCGCACCTGACCCCAACTGGAAAAACCGCCTCACTTCACCATGGGCAGCGACACATAGCTTTCGTCCGCGCCTGCAACCGTCACTCTCTGCGTCGCCTTTTGATAGTCGCCGGGCTTGGCAAAGAAGATATTTTCCACGAATTTTTGTGGATTGCGATCATAGAGCGGAAACCAGCTCGACTGGATTTGCACCATGATCCGGTGGCCCGGCAGGAACACATGGTTCACCGCGGGCAAGGCGAATTGATAATCGAGCGGCGTATCGGCGGCAATCGGCGTCGGCTTGTCCAGACCTTCCCGATATCGGCCGCGGAAAATGTCCATGCCGATCGCCAATTGATAGCCGCCCATCTTCTGGTCGCCCGCCACCTGGTCGGGATAGACGTCGATCAGCTTGACCACCCAGTCGACATCGGTGCCGCTGGTTGCCGCGTTCAAATGCACCATCGGCTGCCCCGCCACCGTTACCGGCGCGGTCAGCGCGTCGGTGGTGAAGCTCAGCACGTCGGGTCGCGCGGCGGCGTTGCGCTGGTCGGATGTCAGCCAGGTCGTCCAGTGGTCGTCTTCATACCCGATCGACTTGACCGGGCGTTGCACGAACGGGACGGGATGCGCAGGGTCCGACACATAGTCCGCCGTCGAAGGGTCGCCATCGGCCTTGTCGAAACCCAGCGTGCCACCGGGTTTGAGATAAAGCGGCGTGCTGGCGGGGGCGACTGGCCATACCCGCAGCGCCTGCCACTGATTGGCGCCCGACTGGAATGCGGTAACAGGCGGCAGCGTCATCGGCTCGCCTTTCAGATAATGGGCAAGGAACGGGGCAAGGATGTGGTGGCGCCACCATTTGGCGGTGTCCTGGTCCCATTCGATGTTGCCCAGGTTGCTGCCCTTGCCGATTTCCTGGCCGTGATACCATGGCCCCATCGACAGATAGACCATGTTGCCATCGACATCCTTGGGCTTCAACGCGCGATATACGGCCAATGCGCCATAGATATCTTCCTGGTCCCACAGCGAATCGACCAGCATCACCGGCACTTTCAGCGGTTGCTTCGCCAGGATGGTGTCCATCGCCTGATCCTGCCAGAATGCATCATAGGCGGGATGCTCGGTTAGCTTCCGCCAGAAGCCGCTCTGTGGCAGGCCATGCAGCCGACCCATTTCGCCCGCCGAACCGGCAGCGAGGAACTCGTCATATTTGTCCGCATGGTTCCAGATGAAGGGAATGCTGTTGTCGCGCGTGACGACCTGCTCCCAGACATAATCGAGGCCAAGCTGGCGGAATGCGCCGTTATGGAACCAGTCGTCGCCGCGCCAGCCGTCGACCATCGGGTTCATCGGCACCGAAGCCTTCAACGCCGGATGCGGGTTGATGAGCGCGACCAGCGGTTCATAACCGTCATAGCTGATGCCCATGATGGCGACCTTGCCGTTCGACGCCTTCAGGTTGTTCGCCAGCCATTCGATCGTGTCATAGCAGTCGGTCGAATCATCAACCTTGGTCGGGTTGAGCGAAGTGCCGACCAGCGGGCGGTTCATCACATACGTGCCGCCTGACCCGTATTTGCCGCGAATGTCCTGAACGACGCGGATATAGCCGCCTTCGGCAATCACGTCATAGGCGTTGTCATAACCTTCCAGCGCAGTCGCCAGATCGCCCGACCTGGCATTCAGCGTCAACGCGTCGGCATTATAGGGGGTGCGCGTCAACACGATGCCTGCGCCGCTGGCCCCCTTGGGGATAAGGATGACGGTGTGCAGCTTCACCCCGTCGCGCATCGGAATTTCGACCGTGCGGCGCTCGTAATTCTGGCCTTCGTTGACGGCTTTGGGCGCCGCCGGGCGCTCGTCATAAACCTGCGCCGAGCCAGCGCTGCCCGTTACAGCCATTGCGAGTGCCATCGAGCCCAAAAGCCACTTGCCGGTCATGCCGATTCCCCCCTTGCCAATGGTCGCAGCATGGCGTGGCGTGGCCGTCCGCGCAACGAAGAAGGCCCGCCTCCAGCGTGAAGGCGGGCCGTGAAAAGCCTTTGGGACCAGAACGGCTTAGCCGACGCGCGTGCCGTTCATCGGAAAGCTGCCAAAAGCGCCAGCCTTCACGCTGCCCGCCAGCGTATCGCCTTCGATCGTCGCCGAACAATCCAGCGACATCGGCATCGGCACCGTGATGTTCATCGTCCAGCCGATGGTGTTGCCATCAACCGTGCCGCCCGAGATATCGGTGCTGCCCATCGCGCCGACCTGCGTGCCAGACCAGCTATTGCCATCGACCTTGACGGTCAGGGTGCCCTTCTGGTCGCCAAGGGGCGATTTCACCACCGTTTCATATACGCCGTCGAGTGCCATGCATTCTCTCCTGAATTCCGATGCGCGCCCTCCACGGACGCCGCCATTCAGACCTCCACCGGCACGCCGGACGAGTCAAGCAGCAGCGATACCGGTCGGGGCCGATCAGGGTCGATAAACGCGTTCGCTATGCTGTTTCAGCTCGGCGGGATCGAACCAGACCGGCTTCAACTGATGCCGCACGAACAGGGGTGCCTGATCGGCGTAATGCGGCGACAGGGGCCGCGTGGTGGCGGCACCGAAAGGCTGGACGGATTGCGAGCGGACACGGCCCTGCTTGTCCCAGGCGATGAACATGGTGAAGCTGTCTCCATGCTTCACCACCAGGCGGCCATCAGGCGCTTCGTCCCAGGTCGTCGCCGCGCGCAGCGTATCCGCCCCACCGTCGAGCGGCAGATCGACCGTGCCCTGACGCAGTCGCAGCACTTCATCAAGCGAGGGGTCGAGGCGATGGAAATGCTTCAGCAGGTACGTCGCCGCCGTTGCCAGTTCCACGCGCGGATCGGTTGCGGGCTTGCGGGGATAATGCCAGCGCGAACCCGCCCGGAACAGCAAGGCGGCCAGCGCGTCAGCCCGCCCCTTGCCATCGAAATTCCAGTCCCAGCGCTGGAGGATCGCGCGAGCATCGGCCAAGGTCCGGTCGCCGCGCGGTTCAACCGCCAGGATCGCCTGGAACCAGCGCGCCGCCCAGCCATATCGGCTGACGGCGGTATCATATTTGATGCGGTATAGGTCATCCGCGCTGATCGACGGATTGGCGCTCATCAGTTCCAGTGCCCGCGTTGCGCGGTTGGTGGTGTCGGTCTCCACCCCCAGCAGCGGCGAATAATCCGCAGGGTTCAGTTCCCATCCCGCTCCCGCCGCCTGATAAGGTGAATTGTTGGCGTTGATGAGGAAGCCCGACGCCGGATTGATGTTGCGAGGCACCTGCGCCCAGGGCACCGTGCCGGCTGCCATGTCTCGGGACGTATCGCCGGGCAGGACATGGCGGTAATCAAAGCCCGGGCGCCGGTTGGGGAAAGCCGCGTTGTAGAAATAGGCGATGTTGCCGGTTGCATCGGCATAGATGAAATTGGTCGCCGGTATCGCCTGCGCGGCCAGCGCCGCCTGCCACTCGGCAAAATTACGCGCCTTGTTGAGCCGGTAATATTCCTCGACCATGCGCAATTGATCGGCGCCCGCATAGCGCAGCGCATAAGCGCCCGACGCGTTGACGATCACTGGCCCCTGCACCGCGCGATAGACCGTCTTGGGCACCGGCAGGACAAACGGGCCCCATAATTTCACCGGCAGCCAGATACGCTCCGCTTGCAAGGGTAGCCATCTGCCGTCGAAGCGATAACCGGTCCGATCAGCGTTCAATTCCAGCTTGTAGATATCGGTCAGGTCGGGGCGATTGACAGTATTGGTCCAGCCCAGCACCCGGTTATGGCCCAGCAACGGATAGGGCGCGCCGGGAAAGGTCGCCCCGGCAAAGTCCCACCCCTGCCGGGAATGCACGACCAGTTCATACCAGGCGACCGCGCCATGCCAGGGCTGGTGCGAATTCGACACCAGCCGGGTGAAACCGTCCGCCGAGCGTTTTGGCGCGACGGCAAATGCGTTGGAACCGTTGAGATTGCCATCGCCCCCGCCTGCCGCTGGCCTGGGCGTGAAGTCGGGAGAGTCAGGATGCGGCCCGGCGGTTTCCGCTGGCAACGGCTTGTTGTCTGCCAGCGCCCCCATCACCGCATCGAGACCGAAGAAAAACGGCGACCGCAGCACAAATCCGGTGGCGATGTCGCGCCCGGTCACCGGGAACAGCCGGGTCAGCCTGACTTCGCCGGGATGAGTATCCGCAAAGCGATTGAGACCCGCGGCATATCCGTCGAGCAACGCGCGTACATCGGCAGGTTGCTTCAGGTAGTCACGGTCAACCGTTCCGCGCGCGCCGAGCAGGTGCAATGCATAATCGCCCTTTGCACCGTCGGCCCCCAGCAATGCTCCCAGGCGACCGCGCGTCATCGCCAGCACTTCCTGCAGCGTGGAGAAATCATCCTCCGCATGGGCATAGCCGATGCCATAGGCGACATCCGCGTCGGTGGTCCCAAAGATGTGCGGCACCCCCCATGTGTCGCGCACAATCCGGGTATCATATCGATGCGCCGGTGGCGGCGCGGGTGCATGGGCCGTCAACGGTTCCCAACTCGCCAGCCCGATGGCGGCAGCCCCTGCCACAACGGCAAACGCGACCAGCGTATTGCGCGCAATCCGCCCCATGCCCCTCTCCTGATTATCGTTCTTGTCGGCAACATAGGCGTGCGACCGGCGAAACGTCCATGCGGCGCGCACGAAAAAGCCGACCGATTTTGCAACCGGCCGGCTTGTTTCGTTATCGCATCAAAGTCCGGATGGAAGGACCCGATACGGTTGGGGATCCGGATCAGATCTTCTTGCGCAGCGTTACATAGACCTGACGCGGCGCACCGCTCAGCAGCGTCTGATTGTCGCCACGCGCCACGGTGCCGCCCGAGTTGATGACGGCAATATACTTCTTGTCGAACAGATTGGTCACGTTCAGTTCCAGCGACAGCCCGTTGAGCAGTCGATTGCCCGAGAAGCTGTATCCCGCCGACAGATCGGCCAGGAATCGATCCGGCACCGACCGATCGTTTTCCAGCGTCACGTAACGCTTGCTCTGTAATATCCCGGTCAGCGTGCCGTAGAACCCGCCTTGCGAGATGTTGATATCACCCTTCAGCAGGTGCTGCGGCGCATCGGGCACGATCTTGTCGCGCGTGGCCACCAGCACGGTGCCGTTGGCACCGGGCACGTCCGAACGGAAGCGCGAGTCATTGTACGAATAGGTGCCGGTCAAA